>CATOSM010000001.1 GCA_951812645.1 uncultured Candidatus Nitrosopumilus sp.
TTAGTTTCCAAACTGTACATGAAATTCACCAAGATGACAGACAGACAGCGGGACATGATGGAACCGTTGTTGCCAAAACCTGCCGCCGCATGACGTCCAAGAAGCAATGACCGAACGGTTTTAAACGGAATCATCTACATGTCAGTTTCCGGATGCGGATGGGGTGGGATGCCAAAAACATGCGGTGATGGTTCAACTGCCAACCTAAGGCCAAGAAGATGGCAGGAGTTTGGCATATGGAAAAAGATTTTGGGACGTGCAATCAAATCCGCACACAGACAGGGAAAAATCAACCTGCAAAAAATATCAGTTGATTCATCGTCAATTCCCTCCAAAAAGGGGGCGGTGTGATCGGATTTGACGGGTTCAAAAGAGTCACAGGCACGAAATTACACGTTGCAGTAGACGGTACCGGCCTGCCAGTATCAATCGTAATGAGCCCTGCAGACATTCACGACAGTACGAAATTTGCAGACGTGATGGAATCAATTTCGGATTTTGCAGATGGTTCCATGATGGAACAAGTGGTTTCAGTCTATGCAGACAGGGGATACGATTCAAAGACAATCCGCAGTTATGCAAGATCAAGAAACGTCATTCCGTGCATTCCTTTTAGAAAAAACGGCAGGACGGCAAGTGATGATGCGGACAAGGACAGTTACGACAGGACAGGATTCGTAGCGGAACGTTATTTGCCTGGCTGAAAAACGGGTTTCACAGAACAAGATGTGAAAGAAACGTGGGAAATTATCTCGGGCTGGTTAGCATTGCGTCATTTTTGATGTACTGCAGGGTTTTAAGATGAGTTGATGGTCATAAAACCCTCCTTGCAGTAGTTGGATTTTCTATTTAACCGTGATAAAACAGCGCATCTTCACAACTTGTCAACAAGTCACTTTGTTTGTAAATCCAAAATAAAGAAAATGATTTGGCACTTATGCCATATCTAATGCTCTGGAATGTTTTCTTGTATGTGGTCTTTCGCCTGCATACTTTCGTCTCATGTGTCCTGATGGTCTTCCGTAGATCAACTCTAAGAACCAGGACTCATGTTCGATCTCTTCAGATAGGATGTCTTTTGCAATATCATATGTGGCAGGATCTTTTCCCAATGTCATTTGGCAAATTTTATTCCAGTTGACAATTGCTCCTTGCTCTGCCTTGAGACATTTTTCTAGAATCGCACTATGATCCGTTGGATTTGCAGGAAGTTGTAGGAATTCACAACCTGAAATTTTAATAAATTCAGTTGCATCATTTGGAAGAGATCCTCCTAATTGGTAGATTCTCTCAAGACATGATTCAAAGTGACTAAGATCCTCTAATCTTGCATCTTCGATAATTCCTTTCAACCCTTCACCTTCTATGCCTGTACAATGTGCTCTGAGATTGGTAAAGTAATAGTACGCAGTAAATTCCACTGCTGCATTCTTGATTAATTCTTTAACCAATTCATCCACGTCTAGGCCATTTTGTTTTAGAACGTTAATTCCAACAACATTTGGATTTGATTCGGACATTTGATCATCCAGTTTGCGTTTGTAATAAAAATATTACACTAATTCTTACAATCTATTCTACAGATATTCTGATTTTTTGACCATCAATGTCATCTTCTTTGTATTCTTTACAGGATTCCTCAAAGTTGACTTTTTGACTCTGACTAAAAATGCCAACTCTTCTGCCTTTTCTTTCATCATTTCCAATGATTCCTCATCAAGTTCTAAAATCGATGCTATTTCTAATACATCAGTTGGAGTATGTCCTCTTTCTTTTCGTAATGCTTGCAATCTTCTTGCAATATCTTTGACTAATCCCCTTGCCATCGTTTCTCTGTTCCTTGATGTTGAAATAAATACAATGCAGTTGTCTCTTTTTGCAACTGCATAGTTTTCACTTGCATCAAAGTCTATGATGAAATCTTCACTGTCTAATGAAATTTTCTCTCCATCAAAATCAAACTCATATTTTGATTCTTTTTGCAATGATGAGATAATTTCTTCATGATTTGTTTCATTAAATGCTGAAACCAATTTTCCCATGTATTGCTTAGCTTTTGGTCCTATTCGTTTTCTCTCCAACTCTGCAACACCTTTGACTGGCAATCCTTGTTGTTTTAATTCTAAAACCTGTTCCAATCCTGATTCTTTTTCTGTTTCAATCATGTTGAATTTTTCCACGTTGAGTTGTGATTGTAATAGTTCTGATAATGATTCGAGTTTTTCTTTTTGACCTTTTTTTACACAAATTTGTGCTTCATTTAATGGCCATCGTCTCTTTAGTTTTCCTTTCATTCTTGCAGATGATGAAATAGATACCACATCTTTCATAATATCAAATGATTCTTCAATCTCCTCATTCACTAAACTCTCTTGGTATTTGGGCCACTTGTCAAGTAGTATGCTCTGTTTTCCTGGAAATACTGTCTGATACAGGTGCTCGCTTGTAAATGGACAAAATGGATGAATCAAAATATCCAGAGTTTTTAGCACTTCGCTCAAAACTGCGTAAATTGACAATCTTCTATCTTTCTTTTCTTCATCCCACAATTCCCCACGTGTAATTGGGATGTAGGTCTGGCTTAGATTGTTAATTATAAAGTCATCGATTGCTTTTGCCCCTTCATGGAATTTACAACTTTGATTCTTCTCAGTTAATATCCGAATTAATTTTTGAAGTTTTGATAATAACCAAATATCCGGTGATGTGAGTAAATCGTTTTGTTTTGCCCATTCAACTGTGTTGGTTTGATCAAACTTGTCATATTGACTATTCTGTTGAAAGTATAGGTGTAGGTTGAATAATGTATTGATCACTTGGTATGGTCTTGACATTAATTCACCCGTACTGAAACTAAGCGGTTCAATCGGACTTGCCTTCCACATAAAGTAAAATCTAATCAAATCTGCTGGATATTTTTCTAATAATTCTGCCCCATCTAACACGTTGCCTTTACTCTTACTCATCTTGCCTCCTTTCTCATCTAACACATGTCCTTGAAACAGGAATGCCTTGTATGGCGGTGTAGGGCCATCATTCAAAATCACATTTTCGATAAGTAGAGTATATGCCCATCCTCTGGTTTGATCAATCCCTTCTGTGAAAAATGGAGCTGGAATTTCTTCAGAATACTCTTTGTCTGTTAATGATGAATATGGTGCAGAGCCGCTGTTGTGCCAGGTATCTAAAACATACTCTTCTCGCTTTGTATTCACTCCACTGCATTCTTTACATTTGATTGTGATATTGTCAATCCATGGTCTATGTAATTCAAAGTCAGGGCCATCTGGTAATTTATCTGCCGAATCTACAATCTCTTTTCTTGTAAAGAACCAATTTTTTTCACCACAATCTTCACAACTCCAAACTGGGATTGGGCATCCCCAAATCCTTTCACGAGATATGCACCATGGATGTCTCTCTTTTACGATTCCAAGAAATCTATTTTTTGGCTGCTCAAAAAAATACTCTACGCTCTCTGCAGCATCTATTGCTTTGTTTTCTAGTCTGTCTAATTTGTAAAACCATCCCCTGCGAGCAAGCCAAACAATTGGATGGTGAGACCTCCAACACAGCGGATACTTGTGTTTGATTTTTCCAATTTTTACCAAGGCTCCGTGTTCCTTTAGATCCTCCACAATTGGTCTGTCTGCTTCTCTGACAAACATTCCTTGATATTTTCCAGCCCTGTCTGTGAATCTCACCTCATCATTAATTGGACTGAAAATCTTTACTTTTCTTTTGTTTGCAATTTTGATGTCTTCCTCACCATTCGCAGGTGACAAGTGGACAAGGCCACTACCGGTACTTGCATCAACAAACGTCTCTGATACTGCAACATGGTAGTTATCTAGTTTTGAAATTTCATCTAATTCTGGAATTAAATCCAACAAAGGGTGGATGTATTTCTTACCTTCAAATTCTGAACCTTTAGCAGTTTTTCCAATTTTATAATCTTCAATTTTTAATTCCACCATCAATTCTTCTAATCTTGTTTTGCCAATTACCCATGTTTCATTTTCTACTTTGATATATGCATAGTCTTCTTCTGGTTGCAGTCCTATCATTGCATCAGTAACCAGTGTAAACGGCATGGTGGTCCATACGATCAAAAATGCATCTTCACCTGCTAGTTTGACTTTGTAGTATAGTGACGGGTCTCTGACTTTTCGTATCCTTGATTTACTTCTGCATGACTAAGTGATGTCTGGCAGCTTGGACAATATGCAATTACTGTAAAGTCTTCTTCTAAAATTTTATTTTCATATGCTTTTTTGAGAACTTGCCATTCTCTTTCAATAAATTCATCCCGAAAAGTCCAGTATGCTTTTGAATGATTAAATGACATTCCAAGCAAATCATCTACTTCTACCCATGTTTTGTTAAATTTCTCTACAACTTTTTTACATTCTGAAACGATTCTTTCCATTCCAAATTCCCTGATTGCTTGGCTTTTCCCCCCTGTAACCCCTAATTCTTTTTCAACTTGCAATTCTACTGGAAGCCCCTGCGTGTCCCATCCTCCATTAAATTCAATTTTTTTCCCCTGTAGCGTGTTGAATCTATACCACAAATCTTTGATTACTCTGCCTCTTAGGTGTCCTGCATGAGGTATTCCATTCATTGTAGGTGGGCCTTCAACAAATCGTATTTTTTCAGGTTTGTCTGACGCAAAAATTTGTTTTTCCAAATCAATTGATTTGACATATTCTTTGATTTCTGCCTCTATTGCTTTTGCATCAAACTTTGTAGAAAGTTCCATCTGAATTTTGGTATGTTTGTGGCATTATAAAGCTAAATTGGTTTGGTTAGACTTGGATTATATAATTGGGTAAAAGATATCTTTGTTGGTAAATGTACTGGTAATTGGTTCTGGTGGACGAGAACATGCATTATCTTGGAAACTCTCAAAGTGAGAAAGTTGAAACTGTTTTCACTGCTCTTGGAAATGGAGGAACTAAAAACAACGTATCTATCCCAGTTGATGATTTGGATGCTTTAGCTGATTTTGCTCAAAAAAATAATTGTTTTACCGTTGTTGGTCCTGAAGACCCTTTGGCTTTAGGAATCGTTGATAAATTTACCCAACTTGGTCTCAAAGTTTTTGGTCCTTCTCAAAAAGCTGCTCAACTCGAATCAAGTAAGATATGGGCCAAAGATTTCATGAAGAGAAATAATATTCCTACTGTTCACTTTGAAATTTTCGATGATCCTCAAAAGGCTCAAGAATATGTCAAATCCCTTGATTATGACGTTGCTGTAAAAGCAGATGGTTTGGCTGCTGGAAAAGGTGTGGTTGTTTGTAATGGTAATGATGAGGCAGTTGATGAGACTCAAACTATTCTTGTAAAGAAAACTTTTGGCGATGCTGGAAATCGGATAATTGTTGAGGCGAGAATTGATGGTATTGAAGCATCATACATTGCATTGTCTGATGGCGATACTGCTATTCCCATGGCTTCTAGTCAGGATCATAAGAGAATCTTTGATGGTGATAAAGGCCCAAACATTGGTGGTATGGGCGCATATTCTCCAACTCCTATAGTCGATGATAGTCTGGCAAAAACCATTCAAGAAGTTATTGAAAAAACCATTCGTGCAATGAAAAGTGAGGGGATTTTGTTTAAGGGATTCTTGTATGCAGGTATCATGATCAGAGATGGTAAGCCCTATGTCTTGGAGTATAATGTTCGAATGGGTGAATCCTGAATGTCAACCAATTACCATGAGGATGGATTTTGATCTGTATGATTATTTTGCAGCAAGTGTTGATGGCACTCTTTCTTCACTACCTGCGGCTTCTTGGAAATCCCAATCTGCTGTTTGTGTTGTATTGTATTGTATTGTATTGGCATCAAAAGGTTATCCTCAGTCATACCGGAAAAATGATGAGATAACTGGGTTTGATTTAATTTCGGATAACGCATTTGTTTTTCATGCTGGAACAAAAAAGTCTGATGGTAAAATCTTATCAAACGGTGGACGTGTTCTAGGTGTTACTGCACTTGGTGATGATTTAGCTTCTGCAATAGATAATGCATATGCGGCAACTGATGAAATTACATGGTCTCAAAAATACAGTAGAACTGATATTGGTAAAAAAGGCCTTTCTTATCTTCGAGTCTGTATCGTCTGATCTTCAGTGACTATCCATTCTATTAGAATGTCGTGTTCTGATTTTGGAATATTTTTGATTATCTGTTTTTCCAATGTCAATGATATTGCAGTAGTTTTGTTTTCTGCTAAAAATCTATCATAAAATCCATGTCCATACCCAAGTCTTACTCCTGATGGTGAAATTCCAACCGTTGGCACAAGAATTACATCTAGTTTGTTATCTGCAGGACAGTCTTCTTTTGGCTCCATGATGTCAAAGCTGCCTTGTTCTAGGCTTGAAAAGTCTGTAATTTTTCTAAATTCCATTTTTTCTCCCATTACTTTTGGTAAAAATACCTCTTTTCCTTGACTGATTAATTCCTGTATGATGTCTTGTGTAAACATTTCACTCCCAATTGGATAATATGCGCCAATTTTTTGGGCATTTCTAAATGCATGAATTTTCTTTATTTTTTTCTGAATTTCTTTACTTGCAATCTTCAACAAATCAAATGATGTATTGTCTCTTTTCTCCAAAAGTAAATTTCGAAGAGATTCTTTTTCTGGGTTACTTTCCAATTTGACTACTCAGTGATGCTGCAGTTATTGTGTTTTTTAACAGCATTGCAACCGTCATTGGTCCTACTCCTCCTGGAACCGGTGTTGCAAATGATGCCTTCTGAATTATATCTTCATAATCTGAATCCCCCGCTAGTTTTTCTTGGAATCTGGAGATTGCTACGTCTATCACAATTGCCCCCTCTTTAATCATATCTGACGTTAATGTGAATTTGTTTCTGTCTCCTACTGCTGATATGATAATATCTGCTCCCTGACATAATTCTGTTAAATTTTTTGTTTTAGAATGGCATGTTATTACCGTTGCATTTTTTTCTAACAATAAATGGTATAGTGGCTTTCCGACTAGATTGCTTCTGTTGATCAGTACGATATTTTTTCCTTCTAAATCGATATCATGATAATCAAACATCTCCATTACTCCTGACGGTGTACATGCAACAAGTGCGGCTTTTTTCATTGCAAGTAACCCTGCATTGTGAGGTGTTAGGCCATCCACATCCTTGAGTGGTGAAATTCCTGACGTTGTGGCAAATTCATCTAATTGTTCTGGTAATGGTAATTGTACTAGTATTCCGTGAACTGAATTGTCTGTATTTAGTTCATCGATAATTTTTGCCAATTCCATCTGTGTAATGTTTGCATCAAGTTTGCGATCCTTTGTAGTAATTCCTACTTCCTCACATGCTTTGTGCTTATTTCTGACATATGTGGCAGATGCTGGATTATCTCCAATCAATACTGTGGCTAGACAGGGTGATATTCCTTGATTTTTGAGTTCATCTGCTGCTTTTTTGACTCTGTCTTTGACTGATTGGGCAATAATTTTACCGTCAATTTTAACTCCTGTCATGCACTGTTTTTGATTTGTAGATATTTAATTCTTGGAATCATTACTGGAAATCTTAGAAAAGAAATTAAATGGCTATTTTTCTAGTTATGTCATGTTTGTAATGATTGCAGATATTCAGCTCAAAGATGGCGTTGAGGAAGATTTCAAAAAATGGTTTGCAGAGTCAAACAAAGTGCTTTGCAATTTCCCTGGATTTATCTCTAGAAAATTCTTAAAATCTTCTGATGGAAGTTATAGAATTCTTGTAGAGCATCAAAGTAAAGAGACCTTCATCAAAATGCATCAAAGTCCAGAACATGAAAAAATTCATCCTACTGGGCATTCTTTCATGAGTGGAGAACCTCAAAGAAAAACCTACACTGTAGCTGCCGAATAAAATTGAAACTAGAGCATGACTTGGATGCATACGTTAAAAAAATAAAGAATAAAAGTTCTTATTTTCATACTTTTATCAATAAGGCTAGTTTAGCTGCAGGTGTTTTGATTTTAAAACCTGGAGAAGAAGACACACAGGCTCCCCATGACAGTGATGAGGTATACTATATTCTCTCTGGCAATGGGTATTTGAAAATTAAAGACAAAGACTACGAGGTTTCAAAAGATAAATTGTTTTTTGTCGCACAAGATGCTGAACATTATTTTCATGGAAACACAAAAGAACTCAAAGTTTTGTATTTTTTTGGCGGTCCTGATTCTTAGCTGATTTTGGTTCTTCTTCCTGACACTTTGATCTTTTTTCTAGCAAATAGACTAACTGCCTCAGGATAAATTCTATGTTCTTCTTTTAGAATTTTTTTTGAAAGTGTTTTTTCTGTATCTTTTTCATCTACTTTGACTACTGCTTGAATAATCACTGGACCTGTATCCATTCCTGCATCCACAAAATGAACTGAGCATCCTGACACTTTGGCTCCGTAATCTAGTGCCTGTTTTTGTGAATTTAATCCTGGAAATGCGGGCAATAGCGCTGGATGAATATTGATGATTCTATTTCTGTATTTTTTGACAAATTCTGGGCTGACAATTCTCATAAATCCTGCAAGACAAACTAATCCATTCTTTGGGGTAACTTTGTATTTTGTTAAAACTTTGATTATTTTTTTGTCGTATTCAGTTCTACTGCCTTTGAATCCTTTGCTTTCTATTACTTCGACTGCCACTCCTAGTTTTTTTGCAATTCCCAATCCTTTTGCATCTGATTTATTTGAAATTATAACAGCTGGATTAATTGGGATCTTTTTTTTCTTAATTGATTTCAGAATAGATTCCATGTTACTACCACGACCTGAGATTAGAATTCCTAGATTTAGCAACTAGTCAATATTAGATCAAACCTGCAATTTATATCAAATCCAAATGTCTCTTTTTTTATTGCCTAGAAAAGTCAGGATGACTAAAAATGGAATCCTGTGTGAAGTCGGTGAAAAGCGAGTTTATTTGGATCCAAAAAACAGTGATGCGTCTGGAATTAATTTTGTCTCTCATGCTCATTCTGATCATCTGCCATCAAAAAATGGTGGAATCATTTTATCCTCTATTGAAACCAATGAAATATCCAATCTTCGTGGATTCAAAATGAAAAATCACGTTGAATCTTTGGATGATTTTTCTCTAGTTGACAGTGGTCATATTCTTGGTGCAAAAGGGCTTTGGTTTGATGATATTTTCTATACTGGCGATATTTGTACTAGGAACAGGGGATTTCTCAAGGGTGCAAAAATCCCTACGTGTAAAACTCTCATTACTGAATGCACTTTTGGGTTATCTGAATTTGTATTTCCAAAACTTGATGAGATTTTAAAGCAAGCCAATGAGTTGATATCTGAACTTTATGCGAAAGGAATCCCTGTAATTTTGATGGGATATCAACTAGGTAAGGCTCAAACTATAACTCAATTTTTTGGTCATTGGGGACCTTTGTATCTGCATGATTCTGTAAAGGATATGAATTCACTTCATCAAAAATTTGGCGTGTCTCTTAATGACGGCATCGGTCATACTGAAGCCGAAAAAAATGGTTTACTTGAGAAGAAACCTTGGATTATGGTTGCCCCTATGTTATCTGGTAAAAATAAATTTGTACAGGATATGAAATCAAAATATGGTGCAGTTACTGTCGGTTTTAGTGGGTGGGCCCAATCAACAAAATTTTCTTTTGGACGGCGTACTGACTATTCTTTTCCTATGAGTGATCATTGCGATTATAATGAATTAATTGAGATAGTGTCTAAATCTGAAGCTGACCAAGTTTACACCATTCATGGTTTTGTTGATGAATTTGCAGAAGATTTGAGAAAACGTGGAATTAACGCTCAACCCTTATTAGAAAACTCTTTAGATGATTTTACTTGATAAATTCCATACAATTACAATCCTCTGCAAGACACGCTTCTGAATTTCTAATATGATCATGTGAAAAGTGTTTACATTTTTCGTTTTTGCATATTCTTCTTTGGGCTTCTTTTTGTACTACTGTTTGAGCAATTTCGTTTGCTTTGTCTTTTGAATATCCTTTTTTGTCAATATAGAAATGAACGATTCTATTGTAAAGTATCTCTGGATTGAATTGTTTTTCTAACAATATTGCCTCTTTTTGTTTCCTCTTCTAAAAATTGATCCCTTGTGACAGTCACATTTACAGGATTCATCATTGCAAAACCCTTGATCATTTTTTATCATGTTTTAATTAGTCATTTATGATATTTGAAGGACACTCTTTTCAAGCAGACATTTGTTTAATTTTAATTCTAAAATTTGATATTTTTTAGGCATATTTTCATAAATTATCGTAAAATCACGCCTATATCCATGAGGTTTGTATGGGTTGCATTGGTAACGATGTTTCCTTTTTGCTTTTGAAAAAATCTCCCTGAATCACTATTTTTAAGAAAATCTTTCATTAGATCTACATCCGTTTTGACATTCTCTGTTATTGCCCCTGCAAATACTGAATTTCCATCGATACCATCTGTACCAATTGATGCCATGACCATTTTTTTTAATTTTTGAGTATTTTTTAATAATCTCAAAACCAATTCTTGATTTCGTCCCCCTGTCCCTTTGCCTAAAACTTTCACTGTTGTCTCCCCTCCAAAAATTATGCATGTTTTTTCATCTTCTGAAATTTTTTCAAGAATTTTAGTTACCGCTTCTTTAATGCCTCCAAAAATTTGCATGGTGTGAACTTTGTAACCTCTTTTTTCTGCTTTTATTTTCATTGCTTGTAAGCAATCCTTATTGTTTGCAACTACCATGTTTTCAATTTTAGCTTTTTTTGATGTTTCCTTATTTTCATTTTTGTCTTTTTCTAGTAACTCTAAAACTTCTTGTGGCATTTTCCATCTAATTTTGTATTTGTCAATTATTTCTAATGCATCTGCACATGTCGTATCATCCACGTATGTGGTTCCTGAAGCAATAGATGAAAGATCATCTCCTTCAACATCTGACATCACTAAACTTACACCCTCGCACTTCATGTTTTCTACTAGTTTTCCTCCTTTGATTTTTGAGAGATGTTTTCGTATGCAATTGAACTCTTGAATCGTAGCTCCTGATTTGAGTAAAACATTTGTCACATGGACTTTGTCTTCTAATGTGATGCTATCTGGCATTGCAAGTAATGACGACCCTCCTCCTGACACTAGAAAAATTATCAACTCATCGCTGCGCTTGTTTTGAACAAATTTCATGACCTCTTTTGCAGCTTTTACGCTTGTTAGGTCTGGTTTAGGGTGTCCGGAATTAAAAATCTGAAATTTCTTACCTCTGATTATTGATTTTGAGCCTTTGGGAATCACTATAATTCCGCTTTTGATTGGAACTATGGCATTTAACGCTCTAGTCATAGAATCCCCTGCTTTCCCAAAAGCTACTGAATAGACGCTAGAATATCTATCTAGATCAAATATTTTTCCATTTATTCCAATTTCATTTGGTCTGACAAATTTTTGAATGATATTTTCTGGATTTGCTGCCTGTAATCCTGAGTCTAGAATTTCTAAACAATCTTTTTTCTTGTCCGTTGTTGCCAAATCCTCAAAATTCTGGATAATCATACTGTCCCTCAACAATGCAAGATATAATAATAATCAATGATGCCTTTGACTCATGCATACAGTTCGCATTCCAAAAGTTATCAACTTTGGAGAAAATGCACTTGGTGAAACAGAGTATCCAAAAAATGCCCTAGTTGTCACAACCGTTCCGCCAGCACTATCTGACAAATGGTTGGCAAAAATGGGTATCCTGGATTACATGTTGTATGACCAAGTAAAACCTGAACCATCAATTGACGATGTTAATGCTGTTATTTCACAATACAAAGACAAAGATCCATCTTGTCTTATTGGACTAGGTGGTGGAAGTTCTATGGATGTAGTAAAATATGCTGCACCTGAGATGAAAAAAGACAAAATCTTAATTCCAACAACTTTTGGAACTGGAGCTGAAATGACAACTTACTGTGTCCTCAAATTTGATGGTAAAAAGAAATTGTTACGTGAAGACAAATTTTTGGCTGACATGGCAGTAGTTGATTCATATTTTATGGATGGCACTCCTGAACAAGTTATCAAAAATTCTGTCTGTGATGCATGTGCTCAAGCAACCGAAGGCTATGATAGCAAACTCGGTAATGACTTGACTAGAACGTTATGTAAACAAGCATTTGATATTCTGTACGATGCAATTATGAACGACAAACCAGAAAACTATCCTTACGGCTCAATGTTGTCTGGAATGGGATTTGGTAATTGTTCTACAACTCTTGGACATGCATTGTCCTATGTGTTCTCAAATGAAGGTGTACCTCATGGATATTCCTTATCTTCTTGTACTGCTGTTGCACACAAACATAACAAGTCAATCTTCTATGATAGATTCAAGGAAGCTATGGATAAACTGGGCTTTGATAAATTAGAACTCAAAGCTGATGTTTCTGAAGCTGCTGATACCGTAATGACTGATAAAGGACATTTGAATCCAAACCCAATTCCAATATCCAAAGACGATGTTGTAAAATGCCTTGAAGACATCAAAGCAGGTAATTTGTAAAAAATTCAATATTTTTTACTTTTTTTCTATTTTATTGATAAACTGCGAAATTGGCAGCTTGACTAAACTTTTTATTGTAATAATCTGGTGTAAACGTACTTGGCTGATAAAAAACTGAAATTTGGTATTCAAAATGGCCTTAATGTAGCAAGAGCCGGATATACTGAAGATCAAATTTTAACAGCATGCATGCTTGCCGATAAAACTGGATATGATTCTGTTTTCTATATGGACCACACCAATGTTCCACAATGGAAAAATGCAACTGTATTGGATCCTTGGGTTATGTTGTCTGCAATTGCTGCAGTAACAAATAATGTCGAACTTGGAACATGTGTTACCGATGCTATCAGAAGACATCCTTCAAACATTGCACTAGCTGCAATCACTCTTGACAGAGTTTCAAAAGGTAGGGCAATACTTGGAATCGGCGCAGGCGAAGCACAAAATTTAAAAGAATTCTGTATTCCATTTGAAAAACCTGTTTCTAAATGGGAAGAACAAATTGAAACTATTCACACATTATACAAATCAACTCCTGATAACACAGTAGATTACAAAGGAAAGTACTATCAACTTGATGGTGCATGTTTGCAAGCACCTCCTATTAGAAAACCTCGCCCACCCACTTACATGGCATCTGGTGGTAAACGAACACTTGCATTAACTGGCAAACTCGGTGATGGATGGTTGCCAATTGGCTATACTCCTGAATTATTTGCAGATCACAAAAAACAGATTGAAGTTTCCATGGATACAAACAATAGAACGCAAGAAGAAAAAGATAATTTCGAATTTGCTTTGGATATCGATGTCTACTTCTCTGAAGATGCAGAAGCATCCTGGGCTAAAATGAAAGAAGCTGTTAAAGTCAGTTTATTCAAACCTGAGGTTTTGAGAGTACACGGATTAAAAGAAATTGAAGGCTTTGATTTCGTAAAATACTTTACAGAATATTCAATGTCTGATCAAAGCTGGATTGTAAAGATGAGGGAAGCTGCAACCAAAATTCCTGACGCTGTTGCACGTTCATCTACTGCAGTTGGCACTCCTGAAGACATTATTCCTGCCTTTGAGAGGTTCATGGATGTTGGTGTCAATCACTTTGTAATTAGATTCTGGGGTAAGAATTACTTCGGTTCTATTGATAAATTTGCAAGTCATGTAATGCCTGCACTACGTGAAAAAGCCAGACAATAAGACGTAGCTTTCTGTCACATACGGCAAATCATTTAGTTTACCTTGTCCTGGATATTATGATGGATGAAGATTTGCCTGAATCTGTAAAAAAATGCCTGGAGATTCTGGAGGAAAATGTGGATATTTTGGCCAATCTTGAATATGATTTGGGTGATGAAAAAGAAGATGAACTCACACCTGATATGGAATTACACAATCTGTATGATATGACTGAAGATGTTGCAGAATCTGCAAAATTAAAACGTGCAGAATCAAATCTTGCAAGACGTCAAGCAGAAGACTCTTTGATTTAATGTCTACTTGTTTTTTTATTTAATTTTGCTTTGCGTTTGTTTTTTTGTTTTTCTAATCTTTTTCTTGTACGTGCAGTTGCGTTTGTTTCCCCCTGAATGATCTTTGCTTTACTTCCATCTCTTAACATAATTTCTTTGCCTTTAAATCGAAATTCAACATCCCTGCATTTGATATAGTATTTTTTAAGACAAAAAAATATTCTATTGTTTGTCCCATGCATCTCTTTAACTTCTTTTGATTTTTTTAATTCATTGAGAATATTACGAAGTAATCCTTTATCGATGTCAGTTATTCTATGTAATTCTCTAAACCAAATGAATCTGGATTCTGATCCCCATTCCTCTAAAGTATCCACTGTTAATTTGGTGGCTTCTTCTCTTTCTTCACCAATTTCAATCATTTACTACCATAAATTCATCCTGAATTTAGCAATTTACATTAATAAGGAATTTGGATGAAAAAAGTCAAGTTTTAGAATGTTCTTTGTTTTTGATTATTTTTGTAACTATGCCTTATGAGCACAGACTACAAAACTGAATGCAATGAATTAGAATGCAGAATTTTAGAAATCAAAGCAATGGCCAAAGAAATGGATGAGGAAGACTAGTTTTTTCCCTTTGATTTTGTTTTCCTTTCTTTAATTCTTGATTTTGTTACCTTGGCTGACTGTTTTTGATTACCTTCCATTTTATTTGCTACAGAATCAATCTGTTTGATTATTTTTGCTTGTAATTCTGGCGAACTCGTCTTTAGTAACTTGTTTTTTAGTTTTTTTAATTGATTGGAATATCCCTCAAAATCATCTCTTAATTCGTTAAGATACGGATCATTCATAACGGTTTTTTATTCATCCCATGTTTTAGAGATTTCCATGCTCTGGATTTATAATATTATTTTAATTGATTTACTTTATGCAACTCACTGGAATTCTTCAAATTAAATCTTGTGAAAAAATTAAAGAATTTTTACACGAAGAACATATAGGACGTGTTGCTACTATCGACGAAAATAATTTCCCTCAAATCATTCCTATGAATTTTGTATTTCTCAATGATGCGATATACATGCATTCTCATGTAAAGGGAGAAAAGTTGGATAATATTTCTCGACATGGAAAGGTTGGTTTTGAAGCCGATAGAGAACTAGAATTTTTACCGTCCTATTTTGAAGATCCCCATAATGCATCTTTAGCTGATACATTGTACATCAGTGTTGTAATCAAAGGAATGGCCTCGTTTGTTTCTGATAGAAAAGAAAAAACTCTTGCACTAAATGGATTAATGGAAAAATATCAGCCTGAGGGACAGTATGATCCACTCCGATCTGATATGCGAGTTCTAGACGCTGTAACCGTGATTAAAGTTACTCCTCAAACACTTCACGGAAAATATAAGATCGGTCAACACCTGCGACCCAATGACAGACAAACCCTAGCTCAAAAAATCTTTAAACGAAATTCCCCAAATGCTTTGAAAACTTTGAAAATTATGGGATTTGAAGTAACTGAGACTGGTTTACGTATGGTTGACGAACCCGCATGGTAATTTTATTCCGATATCGCCATTGCTTTAAATTCAGTTTTTAATGATTTGATTTGTTGGACCAAATTGCCACCTTTGAACTAGCATCTGATTACTCTCCAACCGGAGATCAACCTCAGGCCATTGATGCATTAGTCGATGGTGTGAATAGGGGCTCTGTTCAAACTTTACTTGGTGTAACTGGAAGTGGAAAGACCTTTTCAGTGGCAAACGTAATTGCAAGAACTGGAAAAAATACCCTGGTAGTCTCTCATAACAAAACTCTTGCCGCACAACTTTATTCTGAACTAAAACAATTTTTTCCAAAAAACAATGTCGGCTACTTTGTATCCTATTATGATTATTATCAACCTGAAAGTTATCTGCCTCAAACCGATACCTATATCGAAAAAGATACTCAAATTAACGAACAAATTGAAAAATTAAGATTAGAGGCTACTGCCATGCTGCTTTCTGGAGAGCCTACGATTATCGTATCCACCGTGTCTTGTATCTATTCTCTTGGCAATCCACAAGATTGGGAGGATTTAGCTATTACTGTTGACACTGGAGATGAAATCAAACGAAGTGAAATCATCCGACAATTCATAGATGCTAGATATGAAAGAAATGATACTGAGGTTGCTCCTGGAAATTTTAGAGTAAGGGGTGACACCATCGATGTCACCCCTGCATACTCTGAAGATTTAGTTAGAATCTCTATGTTTGGAGATGAGGTAGAAAAAATTACTATTTTAGATCATGTTTCATTAACAGAAAAACGTAAAGTATCTCAAATGAAAATTTTTCCTGCAAAGCACTATCTTATTGCAAAAGATATTCGTAAAAAAGCGGTTAAATCAATTCGCGATGAACTAAAATCTCGTTTACCTGAATTAAATGAGTTAGAAAAACAAAGACTTGAGATGCGAACAAAATATGATTTAGAAATGATTGAGGAATTGGGATATTGCTCTGGAATCGAAAATTATTCTAGACATTTTGATGGACGAAAAGCTGGGGAGAAGGCATTTTGTCTTATGGATTTTTTTGGTGACGACTATCTTTTAGTAATTGACGAATCTCATGTTACGTTACCTCAACTACACGGAATGTACAAAGGTGATCATTCTAGAAAAAATGAATTAGTTACATATGGATTTAGATTGCCAAGCGCATTTGATAATCGCCCATTAAAGTTTGAAGAATTTGAAGAATATCTTCAAAATACTATTTTTGTGTCTGCAACTCCTGCCGAATATGAGAAAAAAATCTCATCTCAAATTGCTGAACAACTTGTACGCCCTACTGGATTACTTGATCCTCTAGTTGAGGTTAGGCCTACAAAGGATCAAATGGATGACTTGATTCAAGAAATTAACAAAAGATCTGCTAATTCTGAGCGTGTTTTGGTCACAACTTTGACAAAGAGAATGGCCGAAGATTTGGCTGAATATCTTTCCAAAAAGCAGGTCAGGGTTAGATACATGCATTCTGAAATAGAAGGATTGCAGAGAACTGAGATAATTCGACAATTACGTTTAGGCGAATTTGATGTTCTAGTGGGTATTAATCTTCTCAGAGAAGGACTTGATATTCCGGAAGTTTCTCTTGTCGCAATTTTAGACGCTGATAAGGAAGGATTCTTGCGAAATTTTACAAGTTTAATTCAAACTTGTGGACGTGCAGCAAGAAATGCAAATGGAACTGTCATAATGTATGCTGATAATACAACACAATCAATGAAAAATGCAATTAACGAAACCAAACGTCGTAGAGAAAAACAAATTCAATATAATAAAGAACATGACATCGTTCCAAAAACTATAATCAAATCAGTCCCATCTCAAGAAGTTGCATTAGATGATTCAAAATTAAAATCAATACATGATCTTAAAACTGAAATGATTGATCTAGATGCCCAAATGAAAAAACATTCTGAAGATTTAGACTTTGAGCGTGCAATTGAATGTAGAGATAAAATCAAACGAATAGAAAAGGAGATTGAATTTAAAAATGACCGAAAATAAATTAAAAGTTCGTGGTGCAAGACATCATAATCTAAAAAATTTGGATGTCGATATTCCAAAAAATAAATTAATCGTAATTAGTGGATTGTCTGGCTCTGGAAAATCCACTTTAGCTTTTGATACAATTTATGCTGAAGGCCAGAGAAGATATGTGGAATCTCTTTCAGCCTACGCTCGTCAATTTTTAGAGATGATGGATAAACCTGATGTTGACTCTATTGAAGGTCTCTCTCCTGCAATTTCCATTCAGCAAAAAACTACTAGTAAAAATCCCCGTTCTACTGTTGGAACTACAACTGAAATATATGATTACATGAGGTTGTTGTTTGCACGAATTGGCATTCCGTATTGCACCAACTGTGGGCGTAAGGTTTCAACTCAATCAATCGAGAGAATATGTGATTCTGTACTCAAAGATTTTTCAGGCAAAAAAATTCTCGTTCTGGCTCCTGTTGTACAGAGAAAAAAAGGTACGTATGAAAAATTATTTGAACAAATCAAGAAGGATGGTTACTCTAGAATACGCCTAAATGCTGAAATTTTGAGCCTGGATGAAGAAATTCCTCCCCTTGATAGACAAAAATGGCATAATATAGAAATCATCGTAGATAGAATCACCGCAGAAAAATCCGAGAGGTCTAGGCTTTTTGAGGCTATACAAACTGCGATTAAAGCATCAAAAGGAGACGTGATGATTGCAACCGAAAAATCTGAAAAAATATTTTCTCAAAACAATGCATGTCCTTATTGTGGACTAACTGTGGGTGAGTTAGAACCTCGATCATTTTCGTTTAATTCCCCTTTTGGCATGTGTAAAACTTGTAATGGTTTAGGTGTAAAAATGGAATTTGATCCTGATTTAGTCGTACCCGATAAAACTAAATCGATTTTGGATGGTGCAATTGTTCCATGGAGTGGAAGATTTTCTGCATTTAGACGACAAGCATTAAGAGCAGTTGGAAAAAAATTCGGTTTTGATCTAATGACTCCTTTTGATAAAATAAAACCCAGGCATCTTCAAATAATTTTACACGGTACAGATGATTTGATTGATTTTACCTATCGCTCAAAATCTGGTGATTCTTCTTGGAAATCTACTAATAGTTTTGAAGGCGTCTTATCTAATTTACAACGTACCTTTATGGAAACTGATTCTGAATCTAAGCGAGAATGGCTAAAACAATTCATGCGGGATACTCCCTGTAACGCATGCAATGGTCAAAAATTAAAACCTGAATCCCTTGCAGTTAAGATTAACGAAAAAGGGATAATGGAAGTATGTAACATCTCCATTGATCATTGTTTTGATTTCTTCTCTTCCTTGAAATTAACTTCAAATGAACAGTACATTGCTAGAGATGTTCTAAAAGAAATTAAAGAACGTCTGGAATTTTTAATGAATGTTGGATTAAATTATCTCACTTTGAATAGATTAAGCTCAACTCTCTCTGGAGGCGAGTCTCAAAGAATTAGATTGGCAACTCAAATCGGCTCTAATTTGACTGGAGTGCTTTATGTTCTTGACGAGCCTACGATTGGATTGCATCAACGAGATAACACTCGACTCATTAAAACGCTAAACAAGCTACGAAATCTGGGAAATACAGTCATAGTTGTAGAGCATGACGAAGAAGTTATACGAAATTCAGATTGGATGATTGATTTGGGCCCTGGTGCTGGTGTTCATGGCGGCAATGTTGTTTTTGAAGGCACAGTAAATCAAATTCTCAAAGATACTCAATCTGTAACTGGTGCATATTTGAAAAATAATTCTTTGATAAATTTAGATGGTAAAATTCGTAATCGTTCTGGATCTCTGATTGTAAAGAAAGCCTCTGAAAATAATCTAAAAGACATTGACGTTGAAATTCCTTTGGGGCTTTTTGTTTCTATTACCGGCGTATCTGGTTCTGGAAAATCCACTTTGATAAACGATATTTTATTAAAATCTCTTGAAAATCATTTTTACAAATCTACAGTTAGGTCTGGAATGCATAAGACTATTTCCGGTTTAGATAATATTGATAAAGTAATTGCAATTGATCAATCCCCAATTGGTAGGACTCCGCGTTCAAACCCTGCCACCTACATTGGTGCTTTTACTCCTATTCGCGAACTTTATTCAAACACTGCGTTATCAAAAGAACGTGGATATGCCCCGGGACAATTTTCATTTAACGTCCCTGATGGCAGATGTTTCGCATGTGACGGTGATGGTGTAAAACAAATTGAAATGCAATTTTTATCTGATGTTTATGTAAAATGTGATGAATGTAAAGGAAAGCGATACAACACTGAAACATTATCTGTGTTGTATAAGGGAAAAAATATTTCTGATATTTTAGATATGACTGTTTATGAGGCATTAGATTTCTTTGAAAATATTCCTGCAATTCAGCGTAAGCTGCAAACTGTTCACGATGTTGGACTAGGATATGTCAAACTTGGACAATCTTCTACAACTCTTTCCGGCGGTGAGGCTCAAAGAGTCAAACTTGCATCTGAGTTATCTAAGCGTGGAACTGGAAAAACCCTTTACATCCTAGATGAGCCTACTACGGGATTACATTTTGCAGATGTGCAAAAATTGCTAGATGTTCTAAACCGGCTTGTCAATCTTGGAAATACTGTGGTGGTAATTGAACACAATATGGATGTGATAAAAAATTCAGACTGGTTAATTGATCTTGGACCTGAAGGTGGTGATGAAGGCGGTAAGATTGTTGCTATTGGCACTCCTAAAGATATTGCGAAAGCTCCTGGAAGTTATACTGGGAAATACCTAAAGAAACTATTAAAAAATGACTTTTGATATTTCCAAACTCACAATTCCCACAGATCCTGGAATTTATTTGATGAAAGATTCTGATGCAAAAATAATTTACATTGGTAAGGCAAAAAATTTGAAAAACAGAATTAGATCTTATTTCAATAAAAATCAAAATTATAAAACACAAAAATTAGTTGAGCACATTTCTAATATCGAATTTGTTTTAACTGATAATGAAAGTGAGGCATTTCTTTTAGAATCAAACATGATCAAAAAACATCGCCCTCGATTTAATATTGAATTAAAAGATCAACAAAGATACACCTATCTTAGAATTTCTGATGAAAAATTTCCTCGATTGCTGGTTGCAAGACGTACCAGGGTTGGAAAATTTTTAGGTAAAGGAAAAACTTTTGGTCCTTTCACTCAAGGAAGTTCAAAACTGTTGACTATCGGTACGCTGAGAAAAGCATTTCAAATTCGAATTTGTAAAACACTTCCAAAAAAAGTCTGTTTGGAGTATCATTTGGGAAATTGTGAGGGTCCATGTGAATTTAAAGATGCTCAAGATGGATATCCTAAACATGTTTCTGCATTACAGGATGTCTTAAAAGGAAAAAATCACGCTAAAGTTTTTACAGAAAAACTAGAGGAAGAGATGCAGCAAGCAGCAAAATCCCAGCAATTTGAGCGTGCAAAAGATATTCGCGACACTTTGATTAGGCTAGGAAGCTTGCAGACTAAACAAAAAATGGAGTATGTTGAAAACTCTGATGAGGAATATTTTGGAATAGGCGTTCAGGAACAATCTGCATCTGTCATGAATTTTAGAATGATTAATGGCGTGATTAGGGATAGTGATAAATTCTTTTTTGATTTGGTCGGGGATAATTCTTTTTCAAATTTTTTGTATCAGTACTATTCTACTCATAAAATTCCTAAATTTATTTTTGTTAGCGAATTACCTGAAAATCATAAATTGTTAGAATCGTTATTTTCTGAACAATCTGGTTTTAACGTACAAATTCTATCTCCTTCGAAAGGTAAGAAAAAGGATATCATCAACCTGATTTTAAAAAATATTAACTTAATTCATTCCAAAGGTGGAGATCCTGGGTTGGTAGAACTAAAGGAAATTCTCAATCTCCCCACTATTCCAAATACGATTGAATGTTTTGATATTTCTAATCATGGTGTAGATTTTGCTGTAGGCTCAATGGCTAGATTTGTTGGTGGCGTTCCAAGCAAGCCCGGTTATCGAAAATTTAAAATCAAAACTGTTTCTGGACGAGATGATTTTGCAATGATCAACGAAATAATCAAAAGACGTTACTATGGACTATTAGAAGAAAATTCTGAACTACCTGATTTGATTGTAATTGATGGTGGTAAAGGACAACTTGGTTCTGCAGTTGATGCATTGGAATCGCTTGGTTTGGATTTGCCTTGTATCTCTTTAGCAAAAGAAAATGAAGAAATTTACACTCCAAAAAGCAAAAAACCTATTGTTATTCCAAAATATAATTCATCTTTGAAAATTTTACAACACGCTAGAGATGAAACTCATAGATTTGGTGTAGCATATAATCGAACAATAAGAAAAAATCAAATAAAATAAGAAAAAAGGAAAAATTTTGGTTAGTTCACTGTAACACTGCCGACCATCCAAGGGTGTACCATACAGAAGTAATCGTAGTTGCCTGAATCGTTGAAGGTAAATGCATAGACTGCATCTGCCATGACTAGACTACTATCAAATACGCCGGATGGACCATCAGCTGGACTACCGCCAGTAACTGTATGTGCCGCTGTGTCGACATTAACCCATTCTACTGTGTCACCTGCATTGATTGTGATATCCTGCGGTGTGTAGCATGCATTGTCCTCTTCACATCCTGGAACTGAAGTTCCTGCTGGCATATCAACAACATGTGTTGTTGGACCCGCTGGTTCTTCGACCATCGGTTCTTCCATCATCATGGTTTCTTCTTCACGAGTTTCTTCTTCACGAGTTTCTTCCATGGCGACTTCTTCAAGTTCTACAGTTTCTTCTTTCTCCATCATTGCATCTCCAGACTTTACTTTTTCAGAAATGTCTGCAAATGTATCTGCTTGTGGTTCTGGCTCTGAGGCTTCTTCTGAAACCATTGGAGCAGAAGCTACCTGAGCAGAGGTGGACGGAGAATTGTCAATAGAACCCCCTACAGCTGCAATACCTACACCTACTAGTGTGATTGCAATTGAGAATACTATTGCTGCTTTGTCTATACCTGCCATAATTGATCCATGGCCTGTAATATGCTAAATAAATCTAATCGTTCCAAACGTTAGCCTAAAATTTTCATTAGCCCTTATTCTTGAAATATTTTCAAAATAATTTCATATCTTTTGAAAATTTCACATGATCGCTCTATTTCAGGATGATGCATTGTCAATGAATTTGAACAATTGTTTTTTATCATCATACTTGGTAGATTTACAAACTGCAAATGAGCTCTCACCAAGCAACTAATCGTCTTTGGTCTCAAGCTCTCTTGCATCTAGTATTTTATCTGCTAAATTGTTTTTTGACTCAATTCTTTCATATTGAATTTTTAATTTTCTTTGTGCAATTAGTTGATTTATAAATTTGATTCTGTTCTTGACAAATTCATCTTTTATGATCATGCTAGTGGTTAATTGTTTGTACATCACTTCATCGTCTAATTTGATTCTTACACTCCCCTCGTTTTTTATTTTGAATGCCCCTATGCCCCAAAATAATCCGATATGTAATGCAACATATTTTGATTGCAGATTTGAAATCTTATCTTTGTAGATATCTGCATGTTCTCTATTTTGTTTGGAAATTGAATTATCTGTTTGAATTATCCATGAGACACGTTTTGTATTACCGTCTAGATAGAAAACATGGTCCAATTGTCAACCAAAAAGGGGTCTTTTGTTAATATATTTTGAATTCCTTGCTTATGATCATAGATTGAAAGGTGTACATATGCTTGAATCTCACGCCTTTTTCTCAAAAATGGTGGATGAGTTAGTGGAATTTTCAGAATATGATCCGGAATTGGCAGATGGCATAAAGTGGCTTGATGATCAGGCTCAGCAAAAAGGTATCACGTTTTATGATATGGTTTTTGAAGTTTTGTACAAACATGATGTAAACTCAAAAGCCAAAGATTGGCTTAGTACACGAAATTAATCTATTTTCTCAAATCTAGTGTTTTGTATTCGCAACCTTCAGGTCCGCAATATTTTCCAACATATACTGCTTTAGGTCTATACAATGCAGGCTTTGGTGCAGCTTCTGCAAATTTTTCCTCTATGATATGTGCAGCCCAACCTGCAACTCTTGAAATTGCAAAAATTGGCGTGTTAAGATCTACTGGAATTTTTAACATGTAGTATATTGATGCACTGTACAAATCTACATTTGGATAAATGTCTCGCTCTTTTTGAGATTTCATTTCTGATATTGTTGTGGTTTCAACTTTTTCTGTCATTGCAAACCATGGTTCTTTGGTTTTTTCTGCAAGTTTTCCTGATAATTCTTTTAGTACTTGAGCTCTAGGATCATATGTTCTATAAACTGCATGACCCATTCCCATAATTCTGTCTCCTGCCTTCATTCTTTCTTTAATCCATCCTTCCACTTTGTTGATCTCTCCAATTTCTAGCAACATCTTCATTACTTCGGTGTTTGCCCCTCCATGTAGTTCTCCACTTAATGCTCCAATCGCTGCACTTGCAGCAGAATACATGTGAGCTCTTGTTGATGCAACTTGCCTAGCTGTAAAGGTTGATGCATTAAACGTATGATCTGCGTGAAGAATTAAACAAACATCAAAGATCTTTTCAACTTCTGGATCTGGTTTCTCTCCTGACATCATGTATAGAAAATTTGCTGCGTGACTTAGTGATGAATCTGGATCTATAATGTCTAGACCGTTTCTAATTCTTTGCCAACTCGCAATGATTGTAGGCACTTTAGCAATCAGGTTTATTGCCTTTTCATAACTGGCATCTTTATTTGAAAATTCCTCATCATAATACCCTGCCAATGCTGACACAAAGGCTTGAAGCATATCCATTGGATCTGCATCTTTTCTCCAGTTTCCCATGTTTTTTTGCATCTGTTTTGGAATGTATCTTGCATCTACTAGTTTTGCATTAAACTCGTCTAATTCCTGTTTATTTGGCAATTGATCATATAGTAACAGATAAGCTGTTTCCTCAAATGTTGAGTTTTTTGTAAGATCTAAAATGTCAAATCCACGATAGATGAGCTTGCCTTTTTCCCCATCTATGTTTGAAATCTTGGTATCCGCTACTTCGATTCCTCGTAGACCGATATTTTTTGTCTCCATGTTGAGCCTACATGGAAATCTTCTATTATATTTTGGCCAAAATCGTGTCTATGAAGTTTAGTAATTAGCCTAGGTTCGAATACATTATTTAAGCAAAATAATCCATAACTTTATTTTAAAAAATACGACTATTTTTGATCCAAGTGCTAAAATGCTATTTTACAAGTATACACAAAATAATCAAGTGTGAAATGTTTATAGATAACCTAAATGTATGATCTCCACTCCCGTCGCCCAATTTTAGAAGCCATGTTGGTTTTGTACTACTGAGTTTCACTGATAATTTTACATCTCCAAAATAATTGTGATGAGACAACATATCTTCGGCAAATTGTAATGTCTGCATTAATTTCACTGCAAATATTCGATATTGAATACCGCATGCTGATGTCGGTCCTTGCCGTTGGTTAATGTCACTTTCATATCCCATGTCTGTTACATGTTGAATACATCCATTTCTATGTAAATAAATTGAAGTCTTTTCATCATTAAACAAAATTCCAAATCTATTTGGTTTTGGATATGAACGAAGATATCCACGTTGTGGAGCATAAACAAGCCCTGAAGGTACGTAATCAGCTGTATTTGAATTTAACATTTCATGTGTTTTTTCATTTGTTACATCAATTAATTGCCTGTCTAATCTGGTTGGGATTATGGTAATTTCTAATTGTAATATTTCTTTAAATTTGAATTCAGAAGATGGTTTTTCAAGATACTCTTTCACTTCGTGGGCTGTGTCAAAACGATTTCTATACATATTAGAAATTTCATTTTCTTGCATTGGGACTGATTCAAATTGAAATCTTTTGAAATATTTTTGTTTTTTATCATTAAAATGTGGTTTATGTGCACTATCTGGTACATGCAGTACTAAAAACTGATTCCCGTTTTCATGATCAATAACATGTTGCCTGATTTGCATGCGTGGGAAAATATTTGATAAAATAACCTGTTCAATTTTTTCTTTACTGATTTGTTTTGGGTCTATTCCTTGGATTTCGATAGGATGTCCGCCCTCTCCTGATTCTTTAATTCCAAAAACAATATGTCCCCCACTAGTATTTGCAAATGCACTGACATGTTTTATTAATTCATCATCAGATATCATCTCAATTTTATAATCTAAAATTCCACTTTCTGGTATCTTTGAATCCATCAAAGATTTGATATCTTTAAAATTCAATTCAGCAATTGTTTTAGTGATCATAATTTGCTCGTTTTCCTTTCGAGTGTTGTTTACGGAGTGATTTATTATTATTTTTGAGCCTATCTCATGAAGTTATCTATTACTTTGCTTAGGAAAAGTGAATGCATTAGTCTAATATGGCAACTTTTGGTCATAAATGAGAATTTTTAATCAAAAATTAAATGACTCCTAAAGAACGTGAACATTTGAAAAAGCTAGATGACTTAGTGTTAAACGCATCATCTGAGGAACTAAAAAAAATCCAAGAGATGGACAATCAAACTCAAATGGATGGATTGTCCTTTTATGATGTGTATGTTGATTCTACTTCACTAGTGAATCAAAGCGTTAAGAAGCCTTTTAGAAAATCTTAATTTTACATTCTTCATTTAAATGAGGGTTTGTGATTTTTGAATCCATATTGGTATCCTCTAAAACCAAAAAGGCGGCAGCTAAAAAAGTAACCAAAAAGACAGCAGCTAAAAAAACCACTACAAAACGTACCAAAGTTATTTGTATTTCTCACAAGGAAGATTGTGACGGTATTAGTTCTGCAGCACTTATTCGTCAAGCATTTGGCGGCGATGCTATCTTGGTTGATTATCCTGGCCAAATGGAAGCATTGAACCAAGTTGTTTTAGATGAGAAACTAAAATCATTATTCATTTGTGATTTAGGTCTTAGTAAAAAAACACAAGATGAATTTGTTGATATTATGCAACGATTACGAAAAAACAAAGTTTCTGTTACTTACATTGATCACCATGATGTTGATCCCACTGTTGTAAAATCATTAGAAAAAATCAAAGTAAAAGTTATTCATGATATTGACGAATGTACCACAGTTCAAGTTTACAATGCTTACAAATCAAAATTAAATGATCATGCATCATTTGTTGCAACTTGTGCTGCAATCACTGATTACATGGAAGATAGACCCATTGGTTCCAAATTGCTTCAAATCTATGACCGTCAGTTTGCTTTGATTAGCGCAACTGTTATGACCTATAACATTGTAGGACATCAAAAAGAGCCTGATTACTTGCAATATTTAGTTGAAGAATTAGCAGAGTCTAAATTCCCTCATGATATTCCAAACACTTTTGAATTTGCCCAAATTCAAGTAGAAAAACTCTCTCAAATGATTGCAAAAGTCAAGAAAGGGATGAAGACGATGACTAATCTTGGACATATGGAAATTTTGGATTCTGGTGCTAGTGGCGCCGTTAATTTTGTTATGGGCTTGTCTGGAAAAGATGTTGGCGTTGCGTACAAAGAACGCGTGGACCACGGAATTTATGCTGTTTCAGTTAGAGGTTCAAAGAATTGTAAAGTTCATTTGGGTAAAATTGTAAATCTTTTAGCTGCCAGTCTTGGTGGCTCTGGCGGCGGTCATGATAAAGCATGTGGCGCCGTAGTTCCAAAACCAAAAATAAAGAAATTCATTACAGAATTAAACAAAAAAATAAAATAATCACTGTAAGAATCTAGGGATCTTTTTCACTGCATGTGCCATTGATATTCTACCTGGGCCTGCCACCATAATTGCAAGAACTGCTGCTAGCATTACAAGATCCCATTCCCATCCTCCTTTGGAAACAAAAAATCCATTTTCCCATCTGATGTGAAATATCGCACCAAGTAAAATCACTGCAAATATGGAACCTGTTATTCTAGTTAGTACTCCAACTACTAACAAAATACCTCCAATGAGTTCTGCCAATGCAATGGGTAGTTGTAGTTCTGGAGGAATGCCTATGCTTACTAACCATTCTTGCCAGCTAGGATCAAATTTCTTTAAACTATGAACTATGAAAATAGCTCCAATTGACGCGCTAATTCCCCAATGGGTAATGTCATGTAACACATTTCCTTTTAGGTTGGCTTCGGTGTTCATGGATACACAATTTTGAAATTCATTAAAAGAGTTTATCCAAATCACTCGTAAAATTGGAATAATTTTTTCATAATTCGATGATCAAAATGATTCAAATTCAAAATTATTTGCATCTCTAACCGTAGCTGGTGCTATTCTTACTGTTTTAATTATTTTATTTCAAGTTGATTTTGATGCTGATATAGTTTCTACTCATACGAGTCAACCACTATCTGCAATCAATGCGGCATTCCAACTAAATTCAATTGTCATAATTGGAATGGGGATGGAATTGGTTTACAAATTTTTCTTTCTGAACAGAGTAAATTGTTGGGATGCAAACTATCAGTTAAACAAAAAGCATTTCGTGGAAACGCTGGTAGCACTGCTGCGACCTCTTTCTTTTCGTTTTTCTCCCTAGCTCCTTTGGGTTGTTGTGGCTGGTGGCCGTATGTGTTATCTCTACCTCCAGGTGTGTGGGAACTGGGATGTCTGCGATTCTTATAGAATACAGTCATGTTCTGGCATATGCTGGGTTGGTCATGATTTTTGGTTTTTCTGGACTAACTGCATACAAACTAAGAAAAGAGCAGAAATTGCAAAAACCCCTTTAGTCCATTTTAATTGAAATTGCAAAGAATTCTCCTTTGTTTTTACTAGCAAACTTTGCTATCTTTGCCATGAAACCATATTTTTGATCTCTCCATTTTACAGCTTCTTTGGTTTGTTCTTCTGTTAAGATTTTGGCAGTACCTGAAACCCATTCTCCGGTTACGTTTCCTCGCATAGTACATGGTGCAATTTTTACTTGTAGATTATTTCTAAGACGTTTGACCTTTCCAGTTTGACTTCGGGTTATCACATAGATCAAATTGTTTTTAACTACAAACCATACTGGTGTTTTTACAGCTTGATTATTTTTCTTGTATGTTTCAAGTGAAACGTATTTTTCTGATTTGTTTTTTTCTAAATCAAACATTGTTCAATGATTTTTTATTGTTTTAATATTTAGATGATGTGAATCTTTTTGATTTTTATTATGTTTGAAATGATGCTGTTATGGTTACATTCTTGGTAATCCATGTTTTTTACTTCTGGCTTTGGTTCTTAATCTTGTTTTACAACAGGGAGATGTGTTCTCTTCTGTAAAGAAAAACAATGCACATAATGAACATCCCTTTTGTCCAATCTTGTAACGTAAATTATTTGTAAACGATGTAGGTTTTAATCGCTCACATAACTCTTTACACATTTGTATCATGAACTTATCCCAAAACCGGCCATTCGGGCAGTTTCCAATGACCGTCTGGGATCTGTCCATCGCCAAACACAGTACGTTCTCGTGAAATTTCAAGGGCCGACATATTTACAATGCGTGCAGCGTGGAATGATTATCCTACGGTCCAGGATGAGGCATGGTACGGCACATTCTGACGTGGGACGATTTCATACCTGGGGGCAAAACCCTCATCCGGGACAGATCAGGCCAGAATGTATCGCAGCTGGATCAAAAACAAACGGCCTCTGCAGAACCAACAGTTTATTAACCCCGCTGATCACATGTATTCCATGAGAAAATTCACCGCCTTACAATATGCGATGTTTATGGTTGCGGCACTGGCCGTGCTGGTTGCGGTTCCTTCCGCATATGCTGATACAGTCAATGTGGATCCATTATGTGCAGATACTGGTATTAATACACCAGCTTGTGATGATGGTACTACATACCCTACCATCCAGTCTGCAATTACGGCAGCAGCTGATGGTGATACCATATCCATCTCCAATGCAACCAATCATCAGGCAGGTACCGTAAATGTCAACAAACCGTTGACAATAGAGCCTGCTGCAAATGAAAGAGTAATCCTTAATGGACCATCCAGGATTAACGTAAATTCTGATGATGTTACCATACAGGGTATCACGTTTAAGAATACCACATCACACTATGCAATACATATTGGCAAAACCGCATCTGGTGTAACAATACACAACAATACTTTTGCAGACACTAGAAATCATGGAATATTTACGGCCAATACGGCTGACACCCTGATACGAAACCTGAATATTACAGATAACGTGTTTAAGAACATTGGAACGTTTTATCCCCTTGGATACACTCTTGATCAAAAGGCCGACCATCTGAAGACTCCGATATTTCTTGTTACTCTCAGTTCAACCCTGGGCGGCGTGCAGGACTCCAAAATTACCGGCAACACCATTGATACCTCGACATTGGTTGCAATAAACTTGGCCGGCGTTGAAAACATTCTGGTGCAAAACAACACAATCTCAAATGTTCCGGCAACCGGAATCGTTCTTCGAGCAGGTGAGAATGTACGGATTCTTGACAATCGCATACGTGATGCAAGCAATACGCTGCAATTCCTTAATGGACATAATAGCACTAGCATTCGAGGGGCCATTGGGCTATGGGGAGAAGAGCCCATGTCTCATGTTACCGTTAGCAACAACACCATCTCTGGAGGCAATAACGGAATTTACTTTTGTACGGGAATCTGCGGGGTAAACAATCCGGGAAGGGGCGGACCTCCTGTTATCACTGATGAAACAACAAAGATTGACGGCACAATCAAGTTTACCCATAACACCTTTGATAACATAAAGGGCTTTGATATTATCAATAGGGCAGTGGGCGTGATGGTTGCAACGCACAACTATTACGGGACGGCAGTGCCTGACTTTACAAAAATATTGTCCGGAGACGTACATTACAATCCATACTATGCTGATCCTGAACGCATGGTGCTGGTAGATGACGGCAAGGGGACATTACAAAAGTCAATAGCAGACCTTGCCGTGTCACCCGTGTGCTCCATATCCCTTGGAACCTACATCATGGACTTTGATGACGCAAAATACGGCGCCACGTCCAGTATCGTACAAAACCAAATCAAAAATGCCGGCAACCAGGATCTTGGAGGAATAAAGTTTACCTCTGCCGGATGGCTAAAGCCTGACAAAACTCCCCTTCCTGATGCCGTATCCAAGGTCGGCACTGATGTAACCAGTTCGGCATCCTATACACCCATCACCACTGCTCCTGCTGGCGTCAACTTTGATAATCGCAACTTTACCGGACCAAACACGCTTCCGGCCTCGGGATCCTCCGGTTCTGCACTGGTCGGCTTTGTGCTTGACCTTAGCCGCGTTGCAACGGGTGCCGATGTCACCGTCACGGAATCCGTAACGTATTCAGCAACCTGCAGCTAGGAATCCTACCGCACGGCCCCAAGGTACGGCAGCCATGTTTTCCCTCTTTGCCATGGTGCCGATGCCGCAATATGGTACATTACGGACTCGGCAAAAACATAACCGACCCATCCCATTACTCTCCAATACATCATGCATGCCAGGCAGACCAATCCTGGATGGTTCCCACAGTTTCTTTTCATGCCTTGCTACGGTTCTTCCCAACCCGTACCTGAGCCAGGCAAGGAAACCTCTCAACGGCAAATCCTGCCTGTACCTGTTTTGTACATTCCCTGGCACAACGAATCTGGAATTCTTGCAGGAAATGCAGCATCTGATTCCATGACATCTGCAAGTCTCCGATGTATGCCGCATCATAACCCCCCCTTTTTGCCAGCAACTGATGAATATGGAAAAGGATTCCATCAGAACCAATCAAATCCGCACACAGACAGGGACGGATTTGCCTGCAAAAAAATTTCAGTTGATTCATCCTTTTTGCCGCAGCTCTGAGAATCTCAGATATGCGGTGGATTTTGAACCGCATCTGCCTGGCATGCCTGCCCACCTGCACCCGGTTGCTAAGACAAACAATATTCCGTTGATTGTATTTCAGTCATTACATCCTGCCTGCCAGTTTTTGTAGGTTTTGGCAGATATGATCCAACTGTGTTCCATTGAATGTCTGGCATTTCTTTGTGAATCATGAAGGATGCATCAGCAGAGTCATTCTTAGATCCCGATTATCATGAATTATTTACAAAATGATCGGTTTTAGGATGGGTTGCATGAACGGATTCTTTTAAAAATCTATTTAAGATAATTTCCAAATTACTTGTTATGAGAATTCTATAATTGCATCAATCTCAGTCATTGAATCCAGTGGCAAACAAGACACTCCTACTGCAACTCTGGAATGTTTTCCTTTTTCACCATATATTTCAAAAAACAAGTCTGATGCTGGATTGATAACTTTTGGGTGCTGTGTGAATTCTGGTGTAGAGTTTACAAATCCTGAGAGTTTTACAATTTTTGCAACTTTATCCAAGCTGCCTAACTCTCTTTTAATTTGTGCAAGAATATTGATTGCACACATCTTGGCTGATTTTTGAGCAGTCTCTAAATTATTTTCAGATACTTTACCTGTGAATATCACTTTACCTTCTTCCATCGGAATTTGCCCTGAAATGAATAGCAAATTTCCTGTTTTTACAGCCGGAACATATGATCCTGCTGGGGTGGGTGGGTTTGGAAGTCTGATTCCTATTGATTCTAGTTTTTCTTCAATCATCATTCTGATGCTTAATTTTAGCATGATTTTAGTTTTTAGTCTGATTTTCTTTGTTCTTTTGAGATTTGTAAAATATTGTATATGTGTACAAATCTAGTCTATGTTGTCACTGGGGATGTTTTATGATGAGGATCTAGTAAATGCCTCTAGTGACATTTGATGTTTTCAAATTTTGAGATATCCTGCTTTTGGAACTTTACTGGTGAATTCTCTTTGTAATATGATTCTCTCTTGTGTTTTTCTTCCTTCTAACAATTTATGATTTATTTCCTCCATGAATTCATTAATTTGATTAAAACAATCTGTTAATTCTTTTTTCAGTTCTTTATCGTCACTGTTTTCTTTAGTCCATAGAATTGAAGATGCTACTTCAAACATTCCTGTCATGCTTGCTACTAATGACTCATAGTCTGATTTTGCATGTTTACTAAATTTGTGTGAACTAAGATCTTTTGATATGTCTAGAAAAATTTTCTTATTTTCTAAACGTCTCATTGATGAACTTATTTCAGATTCATATGTAAAAATAATATTATTGACAAATCCTATATTCTCCTCACGTGAATAATGACAATGCTTTACAAAATATGCATCATCTTTGTAGCCATGTTTCTTGATATGACCTAACAATTCCATTTTCTTTAAAATCTCTTTTAGTTTTGATCTATTGAATCTCTTCTTGCCATTCAAACAATTTTGCCACAAGTCTCCAAAATAATTTTTTCCATCATTCATACATTCCAAAATATATTCAATTGAAATTGTTTGCATGGTTTTCTCCTTATTCCGAATTATTTATTGGTGATGACTAAAATTTTATGAATAATTGAGCCTGCATGTGATTTTAAGATCTCAAAACTGAGTATTCTGTGCATGTTTCTTACCTTCTAATATAATCAATATCTTATCCTAATTCAAAATCATAGGTGCCATTTCATGATGAAGAATTAGATGAGGAAGAACTAACCAAATGTTTTGCTAAATTTAATTCCAAAACTATTGAATCACTCCAAGAGGAATATCAAAGTGACTGATGATGTCCGATTGGCAAAAAAATCCCTGTGTTTATAGAAAAAAATCTTAAAGGAAATACTCCTTTTCACACTACTGCTGATTTATTTCTTACATTGCTTACAGAGTCTGATAAAAATTCCTAATGATTCCCTATTTTAGGCTGTAGCAACTAATTCCTACTAATTTTTATGTGGACTTTTTCGCCTTTGTTGGAATTGTTTTGATACACTGTTCTTGTCTTGTATCCTTGTTTTTGTAAGCATCCATCTAAAATTGAAACCCATGGTAATGAGTGGCCACTGTTTAATTTTGATTCAACTGTGATGTTTTTTGTATTTGCTTCAAAATTAACATGTCCTGAACATGTGATTTCCATTACTGCATCTATAATTTCAATTACGTCATCCAATGTTTTTGTTTTTAATGATATTCCGTTTTTCTCTAACAATTTGAACATGTCTACTTCTGGTTTATTTGATATCATTGTAGAGTTCAACAAATATGTCAAACCTGAGTCGTTGACTGTTTTGATAATTTTGTAAATCTCCTGTGCTTCTGTTTTTGTCATGTCTGCTAAGGCCTTGGTTTTTATTGCATTTTTCCAAATGTTTGTAAATATTTTCTCCTGATTTATTCCTAAAATCTCCGTAGATGAAAAAATCGCACCTTTCCCATTATCGTTATTTATCATCAGTAGTTCCGTTTCATCAAAAATAAAACAATTTTGTGAAACGTCTGATGCCCTAATTTCTATTCCGTCTGGAATTGCTCTGTATGATTCAGAACATATCTGAGATGGAGTCACTAGAATTTTTACATCTAAATTTCTACGTGACACTGATAATAGCTGTTCTTTACATTCTGCCAATAACCCAAAACCCCACTGATCAGCCATTATCTTAATTGATGATTTTGATCCCTCAATCATCGTTTGTAGTCGTGGCAATACATTGTTTGCACTCAAATGAAAATATCTTTTTTCTTCCGAACCTCTGGATTTTCTACTCTCTTCGCTTGCTCTTTTTAGATTTGAAATTAGCGTGTTCATTGCATTAACTTTGTTAATTTGTTCGTGGATTATTCCATCAAATGCATCTTCAGGAGCAATTGCGGTACACATAATTGGTTTACTTTTTGAAATGATGACTAGTCTCTTACCCTCTAATTTTAACAATGTCGGATAAATTTTGGTTCGTGGAATTTCTGAATAATATGCCAGTTCGCTTGCTGAAATTGTACCCTTTGCAATCAATGCTACATATGCTTGTGCTTCATACTTGCTTAATCCAAATTCTTCCAAACTGACAGTCAAAACATGCTCATTTACCATGATTAACCTTGATTTGTTATTAGGTAAAATTGAGAGCTAAATTCCTTTACACAAATGCTCAAAAAAATTCAAAATTGTATCTGCTGATAGGTGTAACTGTGGTTACTAAATTATCTGATACATCGCCCTCAAATACAAAATTCATCAATGTTGTCTGGCATGTTGGTAAAATGTAATATTCCTTCAATTGAGACTGAAAACATCTCTCATTCTGTAACTATTGTTCCTAGATTAGAATATTCTATAAATCTATTAGACGATATTACTGATGTATTATTTGCTAAACGAATTGAGTTAAAAGAAATCAATCAAGATTCAATTTATTCTTTTGATGACCTAGATAAATTACAAATTGACGGATTGAAATTAGAACATCTTGTATTGCTTTCTTTAGAGATTCTATTGCATGTAAAAAAGAATATGCAGAGGATTTCTAACGTTAGCACTATTCCTGAAATTCTTCCCTCTTCTATTCCTATGATTAGAACAGTAAGCGCCCAATTATTTAGTTTAATTCCTAATTGTAGCCAAAAATTATCTGAACTATCTGTTCATTTAGGCAGTATTGTGATGGATTCTGCTGCTCTTACTACTGCTAGATTTGATTTTAGTCAATCAAACCATGAATCCTCAACTTTGCTTAATGAAGTAAAGTTGATGGCTGACTTTAAATTAAGTAAGCAGTATCCTAATCTTGATTTTTTAAAATTATGCAATACCTGACATGTTAAAACAAAAACGAATTTTTTCCAAGGATGTTGAGCGCATAAAATCCATTTCTTCAAAAATTGACAAAAAATTATCTGAGATAAAACCAACTAATGATTCAAAAATTGACAAATTATCTTTAGAAGAATTACAAGATTTGGATAAAATTGTGAGTATTGCTGATTTTATGATGTGCAAATATGCTGATAAAAAAGAAATGTGTTCTATCTTGAAGCATTTTACTTCAATTATTGCTGATACTGCTCATTCTCTTGAAGATTTAGATGATGAAGTATCTGAACTGATAATCTCTGCTGAGGATTCTATCAATAAAGTAAAGGACATGCACACCAATATTTCTGAAAAATCTGATTTTAAGAAAAAATACCGTGATGGACCTGACTATGATGAACACGAAACAAGTGGAATTAATTTAACCAATTTTGTGACAGAGATTAACACTGTGGAATACCAACAAAATTCTAGAGGATACTGCGTAGGTAATTAGGATGAGTTTGGCCCCCCAGGAATTAGAAAACACGGCAAGCAAATATGCTTCTGAAGCCATCAAATTTGATTCCCAAGGTGCCCGTGGTATGGCAATTACACATTACCAACAGGCAATTGACGCCCTAGTGAAATTATTACAATTATATCCTAACAGTAAGCTAAATCAAATCTATAAAGAACGATGCAATTCTTATCATGGCAGAATTAATGCGTTACAGCAGGCTCATGGTGTTGAGCCTGCAGTTGATCCAAAAGCTTCTGAATCGGATCAAAAGAAATCTGTTCAGCGACAAGAAAATGAAAATGATTTTGAAGAATTAATAATGAAAGAAAAACCTGATGTAACCTGGGAGCAGGTAATCGGTTTAGATGACGCTAAAAGTGCATTACGTGAATCCATTGTATACCCTACTAAAAGACCTGATTTGTTTCCTCTTGGATGGCCAAAAGGAATGTTACTTTATGGTCCTCCTGGCACTGGTAAAACAATGCTTGCAGCAGCAACTGCAAATGAAATGGATGGTTATTTCATAAATGTGGATGCATCTTCAATGATGAGTAAATGGCTAGGTGAGGCAGAAAAGAATGTTTCAAAATTGTTTTCTATGGCAAGACAATATGCTGAGAAAGAAGGCAAGCCTGTTATTTTGTTTGTGGACGAAGTCGATTCCCTATTGGGCTCTAGAAATAGTGAAGTTGGAGGCGAAGTCAGAACTAAAAATCAATTCTTGACTGAAATGGATGGAGTTAATGGCAAGGGTAAGGATTTGATGTTGTATGTAATTGGCGCTACAAATAAACCTTGGAGTCTTGATTGGCCATTTCTAAGAAGATTCCAAAAGAGAATATATGTTTCATTACCCACTCAGGCAGCAAGAGAAAATCTCTTTGATCAATACACTGCCAAGTTAAATAAGGAGATGAGTGTTAACAGTGCTTCTTTGGCAAAATTATTTGACGGATACAGTGCAAGTGATATTAAAGATGTTTGTCAAGCTGCACAAATTAAGACAGTTCACGAAATTTTCAATGCTCCAGATTACCACGAACCAATAGACGGTGAGGAACCTGTTCAACCAAGATCACTGACCACCGCCGATTTTAAGAATATCATGGAAAGAAGAAAACCTAGCGTTTCAACTGAAATGATCCGAGCTTATCATAAATGGAGCGAGGAATTCCAAGCCCTCTAATTCAATTGCGATCAAGCCTTTAATTTTTTATTACGCACAAAACTTAAATTCACATTCTTGCGGACTTAACGAGGGTCACAATTACTACAAAGAAATCAAACCACGCAAACAAGTTTGGAAAGCTGGTTTTTGATGATGGCACCGTTCTTGAAGGTGAAGGCTTTGGCCATTCTGCCACTGTTTTTGGTGAAATCGTATTCAATACTGGAATGGTGGGATACACAGAAGCCTTGACTGATCCCTCTTACAAAGGTCAAATTCTTACCCTAACTTACCCTCTTGTTGGAAATTACGGTGTACCAGATCCACAAATTGTGGATGAAGATAGCATTCCAAAATACTTTGAAGCAGACGAAATTCAGCCAAGAGGTCTTGTGGTTCATGAATTATCTCACACTGCAAGTCATTGGAATCTGTCCATGACTCTGGATGAATGGATGCACAATGAAAAAATCCCCGGCATTGCTGGAGTTGATACTAGGGAATTAACTAAGAAACTTCGAACTAGTGGTGTCATGATGGCCGCTCTTGTTGTTTCTGATTCTGAAATTGATGCTGAAATCGTAAAAAAGCAACTTTCTGAGGCCACTCATTACAATGATGAACAATTCATGGATTCTGTTTCAACCAAAGAGGAAAAAATCTATGGAGATGACGCTCAAACCGTAGTCGTTATTGATACTGGGGCAAAATTTGCAATTTTGAGAAATGTTAGAGATATCGGCTACAAAGTAATCCTGGTTCCCTGGGATACCCCATATGAAAAAATAATGTCCTATAATCCAAAAGGAATTGTTCTTAGTAGTGGTCCTGGGGATCCACAGAATTGTCCTGCAACAATTGAGACGACAAAAAAATTAATCGAAAATAATATTCCGACACTTGGCATTTGTCTTGGTGCACAAATCATCGGTATTGCAGGAAAAACTGAAACTTACAAACTAAAGTATGGACACAGAGGGCAAAACAAACCCTGCGTTAATTTAGATGATAACCAAGTATATGTAACAAGTCAGAATCATGGTTATGGAATAATTCCCGAATCCCTTGAAACATCCGACTTTAATTTATGGTTTACAAATGCTGATGATAAAACCGTTGAAGGAATAAAACACAAAACAAAAAGTTGCATTGCAGTTCAATTTCATCCAGAGGCTGCACCTGGACCCTATGATTGCAAGTTTGTTTTTGAAGAACTAAAACAACTGATGGAGAGACAATAATGCCAAAAAACGAATCACTAAACAAAATTCTTGTTCTTGGCAGTGGCGCAATTAAGATTGGTGAAGCTGGCGAATTTGATTATTCTGGGAGTCAATGTCTTAAAGCAATTCGTGAGGATGGACTCAAAAGTGTCTTGATAAATCCAAACATTGCAACCATTCAGACAGATACGAGATTTGCTGATCAGGTTTATCTTCAACCTGTAAACCCACAATATGTTGAATCCATAATAGAAAAAGAAAGACCCGATGGGATCATGCTGGCATATGGCGGTCAGACTGCATTAAACTGCGGTGTCCATCTAGAGGATGCTGGAATTTTACAAAAATATGATGTCAAAGTCCTTGGTACTCAAGTGCAAGGTATCAAAAATACTGAAGATAGGCAGCTATTCAAGGATCAAATGACCGAGGCTGGCGTTCCTGTGCTGAAGAGTAAAACTGTTACAAATTTCGATGATGCAAAGAAAATCGCCGAAGACCTACACTATCCTGCCATAGTTAGAGTGGCTTATACTCTTGGTGGCCGAGGTGGAGGAATTGCCCACAATGAAATCGAATTACATGAAATTGTTGAACGTGGTTTTAATGCAAGCCTTGTTGGTCAGGTACTAATTGAGGAATACATAGGCCATTGGAAACAAATTGAATATGAGGTAATGCAAGACTATGACGGTAACAATGTGATTGTTTGTAATATGGAAAATGTACTCTCCATGAGGGTACATACTGGCGATAATATTGTAGTTGCACCCTCTCAAACAATTAACAACCACGAATATCACATGCTGCGTTCTGCAGCTCTACGTGCAACAAAGCATGTTGGAATTGTTGGTGAATGTAATATTCAATATGCATTGGATTCTGATTCTGATAGATACGTTGCAATAGAAATCAATCCTCGTCTGTCCCGTTCTTCAGCTCTTGCAAGTAAGGCTACTGGATATCCCCTTGCCTACATGTCCGCAAAAATTGGTTTGGGCTATAATTTACCTGAACTTGTGAATCGAATAACGAAAAGTACCACTGCATGCTTTGAACCCTCCCTTGATTACGTTGTTTGTAAACACCCTAGATGGGATTTCTCCAAATTTGATCAAGTCAATCGAAAACTTGGTGTTACTATGAAATCTGTTGGAGAAGTCATGGCAGTTGGACGTACATTTGAAGAATCTTTACAAAAAGCAATTCGAATGCTTGACATTGGAAATGATGGCCTTGTATTGAATCGTGTCAACGGAAAAAAACACGATGAGGAAGAGATTGAAGAAAAACTTTCACATCATGATGATCAAATTCTATACAATGTTGCAATTGCGTTAAAAATGGGAATTTCTGCTGATAGAATTTACAAACTTTCTGCAATCGATCCCTGGTTTATTCAAAAGATACAAAATATTATTGATGCTGAAACAAAACTCAAAGAATCTGAATTAAACGAATCTTTGATGTGGGAGGTAAAAAAATTAGGATTCTCAGATAAGCAAATTGCCCGTGTAAGGGACAAAACCCCTGATGAAGTGCGCGATATACGCAAGAAATTAGGCGTAATCCCGTCTGTTAAGCAGATAGACACCCTTGCGGCTGAATGGCCTGCTGTAACCAATTATCTGTATCTTACTTATGGTGGACATTCTGATGATATTGTTATTCCAAAGGATGACCAAGGTATTGTCGTCGTTGGTGCAGGTCCCTATAGAATTGGCAGTAGTGTAGAATTTGATTGGGGCACTGTCAATATGGTTTGGGGTTTGCAAGAAAATGGCGAAAAAAATGTTTCAGTTGTAAATTGTAATCCTGAAACCGTATCAACCGATTATGATATATGCACTAGATTATACTTTGAAGAACTTACTCAGGAAAGACTACTTGATATTTCTGACTTTGAGAATCCTAAAGGTGTAATTACATGTGTTGGTGGACAAACTGCCAACAACTTAACTCCTGGACTTGCTGAGCGTGGAATTAACATTATGGGGACATCAGCTCATGATGTAGATAGAGCTGAAGACCGCTCCAAGTTCAGTGCAGAACTTGACAAACTTCACATTGGTCAACCAAAGTGGCAAGCATTTTCAAATCTCAATGAAGCCAAAATCTTTGCACAAGAAGTGGGATTTCCAGTAATTGTTAGGCCATCATATGTTTTGTCTGGTGCAGCAATGAAAGTCGTATGGTCTCAAGAAGAATTAAAAACATATGTGAAAGAAGCGACTGATGTATCACCTGATCATCCAGTTGTAATTTCAAAGTTTATGTTAAATTCACTTGAGGTTGATGTTGATGGAATTAGTAATGGTAAAGAAGTTGTAATTGGTGCCATTGTTGAACACATTGACAGTGCAGGTGTGCATTCTGGCGATGCAATGATGTGTATTCCTCCGTGGAGATTAAGCAATAAAATAATTGAGACCATAAATGAGCATACTAAAAGAATTGCATTAACATTCAATGTTAAAGGGCCCTTTAATTTGCAATTTTTAATTAATGATGATCATGTGTATGTGATTGAACTTAACATCCGTGCATCTCGTTCTATGCCCTTTGTGTCCAAATTAGTCAAAACAAATCTAATTTCCCTTGCATCTAGGGCCATTTTGGATAAACCTTTGCCTAAAATTCCTGAAAACAAATGGCAAAAAATACCTAATTATGGAATTAAGGTTCCTCAGTTTTCCTTTATGCAACTTGATGGTGCAGATATTGCACTAGGAGTTGAGATGCAGTCCACAGGTGAGGCTGCATGCTTTGGTACTAGTTTCTATGATGCGCTATCTAAGGGCTTGATTTCTGTTGGGTATAACTTACCTCAAACGGGTTCTGCGCTTGTTACTGCTGGGGGTGCACAAAATAAAGAAAAATTACTGTCCTCCATTGCAAAACTAAAACAACTTGGATTCAAAATCCTTGCAACTGAACATACTGCGGAATTCTTTGAAGAAAAGATTGGAGGTGTTGAAACAGTTCACAAGATTTCCGAGCCTGAAAGAAAACCAAACATCGCTGATTTACTTTATGAACGTAAGATTAACTTTATCATAAACATTCCAAGTACTTCTACTTTGGAAAAATACGTTGGAATGCTTGATGATGAATATCAGATAAGAAGAAAAGCAATTGAGCTTGGCGTTCCTGTTTTAACTACGTTGGAGCTGGCTGATTCTTTTGTCAAGACATTGGAGTGGCTAAAAGATAATGAAACTACTAAAGACCCAATTGAACCCTATGATGAATATGGCTAAATTTTTGTTTTAAAACTATTTAATTAAATTACCTGATTGATATTTGACTCGTTCCCGATAATCGTTCCATCCAATGTGATGACACGTGCTTTTGTAATTTCTAAAATTTTGTTAATTATCGGCGAGATTGATTTTTTGTATTGTTTTCTGTGTGTTGCATAAAAATACCTGTTAAATGATGGCATGATTGTTATTTCTAATTCTCCTGATTTATTTGGAAAAATATTTTCTTTTTCTGTTTTAATTGAAACCCATACTCTTTGACCATTTACTATTGAATCCTCTTGGAAGAAAACCGGATGAAGATGTCCCATTATTATTTTATTTACATGTGAAAAATTCTCTGATGGCATTGCATGTCCGTGTGTTAACAATATGTCTTCTTCAACCATGCCTGCTGAACTGATCATCGATACATTATCTGGTACTAGTTTTTGGATATTTGCATCGTGGTTTCCTGGAATTAAGACAACATCACATTTCTCTCTAATTTTTTTAAAAAACAAGGGCACTCCATCCCATTCGCTTTTTGATATGCTTTTGATGCTTGATTTCACGTCTCCTAACAAAATTACAGAGTCTGGTTTTTCCAAATCGATTAATTCAGATAATTCTTGAATTGATTCATTGACTGTTGAATTTTTTCCTATGAAAATTTCATTTGATGCCATGCTGTCTTCAAATCCTATGTGGACATCTGTCACTATGATATTCTTTCTTTGACCCTCTAAGATCAAAGCTGGTTTTGATGGAATGATCCTTGTTTGTAACATCAAAGTTATACTGCAGATGTGTGATTAAATGGTTATGAATAAAGATCCGGATAGAATCCAATCTGTCGTTTCTGAAAAACGTGTTAAATTACACATTTTTACTCCGACACAGAGAAAAATCTGGACTGTTGTAGGCAAGGGTGAGGAACATTGGGTTGATCCTAATTCTAATTATTGCTCTTGTCCTGGATTCTATTTTGGTAAATTAAATGGCAAGACTACCTGTTATCATCTTGAATCCGCTCAGGTTGCTATTGATGAAAATAAAGTTGAAAAAATTATTTTTTCTGATGATGAATTCAATGATTTTCTTAGAGGACTGATTTCTGATTTGTAATATTTTGCCATGCGAACTTGTTAATAACTAGAAATTCTTTATGAAATTATGAATGATGAACAACAAAATTTAGAAATTGAGAAAGTAGCCAATCTTATGGTCCATGATGATATTTCCCCTGATGAACAAGATGTTACTAAACTAGAAAAATACAAAAATCAAATCAAAACTGATTGCAATCTTGATGATGAGAGTGCGCTAAAATTAGTTTACGAAACATTACTTTACAGAAAATTAAAAAACTCTGATTCTGGAGATGTTTTAGAAAAAGGTAGTGAGTTTGGTGCTGGATTCAGCTAAACCTGCTCTAATGGGATGGTGTCAATATCGTCTTTGGATACTCCTTTCCACAATCCGATCATTCCTTCTGGTTCTACTTGTTCAACTTTGGTAATCTGTTGAATTTTTATGTGATCTGGATTTGGAGGCATCCACAACATTGCCATGTATTCACCTACTTCCCCAACCTTGGTCGGTGCCGCCACGGTGACTTTGTCTGCTGCAAATCCTTTTGCAGTTAACGCATTCATTGCTTTTTCTTTAAGATCCATCCGTCCGTGTAGGAACAAATAGACATCTTTTTGAGTATCAATTTCTGCCATATGTTCTCTCATTTTCTAAACTAAATCAACCTTCCTGATCCAATTGTACCAAAAAGGGTTAAATTAGAATGCGGAAAAATTTCAACTGTGAAAATCTTCACTGTTGGCAGCAAATCATTTGTAACTAGTTTTCAATTGGCAGGGATCCCGGGAAAAATTTCTGAAAGTCCTCAAAAAGCACTAGATGAAATTAGAACTTTAACTGATGATTCTGATGTCGGTCTTGTTTTAGTCAGTGATGATATCACAGAATCTATTAATGATGAATTAACCGCACTGCGTGCTCAAAAATCTACTCTGGTGTTTGCATTACCTGCAGCTGACAGTGAAAAATCCGAAGTTGATTATAGAGTAATGTTAAAGAAAATCCTCGGCGTTTAATCTTCTTATAACCAATCAGTTGATGTGTTACCATGAAAACTGCATCTGTTAAAGAACCTTCTATAATTTCTGTAGATGAAACTCAAAAACCTGAATTATCCTCTGGCGATATTCTGGTTCAAATGCAAGCCTGTGGAATTTGCGGTTCTGATTTAGAAAAAGTTTTTGGACAATATGGACAACCTTCAATGCGTTTAGGACATGAACCATCTGGTATCATATTGGAGGTTGGCTCTGATGTAGCTGCATTCAAAAAAGGAGATAGGGTATTTACTCATCATCATGTTCCGTGCCATGATTGTCATTTTTGTAATCATGGAAATGAGACAATGTGTAAAAAATATTATGAAACAAATCTTTCCCCCTGTGGATTGTCTGAAGAATATGTTGTTCCTGCTTGGAACGTATCCCATGGTGGAGTTTTAAAAATCTCTGATTCCCTAAGTTATGAAGAGGCTGCAATGATTGAACCATTGGCATGTTGTGTTAGAGCATGGGCTAAACTTTCATATCATGAAGGTGATTCTACTGCCATTTTTGGTGTTGGTCCGACTGGCATGATGCATGTGATGTTAGCTCAGGCAAAAAAATTCTCAAAGATATTCTGTTTTGACGTAAATGATTTTAGATTAGATTTTGCAAAAAAATTCAACGTTACTGATTCTATTTCTTCTATGGATGAAGATCGAAAACAAAAGATACTGGATAATACTAATGGACAGGGAGTTGATGTTGCAATTGTTGCTACAAGTAGTCTCAAAGCTATAGACGACGCAATAGATATGACTAGAAAAGGGGGAACTGTAATGATGTTTGGCGTTCCTTCCAAGGGTGCAAAATTGGATTTGGATATGAGTAAAATCTACTCAAAAGAAATTACTTTGGTTACAAGTTATGCTGCATCTGATTCAGATACTGAAGAAGCCCTTGATTTGATTGAATCCTCTCAAATTGATGTTAAACAATTAATCACTCATACCTATGCCATTTCTGATTCTCAAAAAGCATTTGATCAAGCGCGTACTGGTGAAAATGCTATGAAAATAATTATTACAAAATAAGAAAGGCTTAAGAAGGGATTTTTCTTCCTTCAAATTTGTAGAGGTATGGATTGGGGATTAAAAAATAGAATTTCTCGCATCATCAAGCCAAACAACAATCGTGCATTGATGTTAGCTGTAGATCATGGATATTTCCTTGGTCCTACTGAAAAACTTGAAAATCCAAAAAAAGTGATTGCTCCTCTATTGAAGCATTGTGATTCTTTGATGCTTACAAGAGGTGTTCAACGAACATCTGTTTCTGCAACTGTCGATACCCCTATGGTCCTTAGAGTTTCTGGCGGTTCTAGTATTATTGGTGATGATTTATCTCAAGAAGACATTACTGTATCTGTTGAGGAGGCACTTAGACTAAATGCAAGCTGTCTTGCAATGTCTATCTTTGTTGGCTCAAAATATGAATATCAAACTATTGTAAATCTGGGAAAATTAGTTAATGAGGCTGAAAAGTACGGTTTACCTGTGTTAGCAGTAACTGCTGTTGGAAAAGAACTTGGTAAAGATGCTCGTTATCTTTCATTGGCATGTCGTATTGCTGCTGAGCAAGGCGCTCATATTGTGAAAACTTACTATTGTGATAATTTTGAAAAAGTAGTTCAATCATGCCCTGTTCCAATTATTGTTGCAGGTGGAAAGAAAATTCCTGAACGTGATGCATTACAATTGACGTATAATGCAATCAAAGCTGGTGCAGTAGGTCTTGATATGGGTCGAAATATCTGGCAATCTGAACATCCTGTATCTATGATAAAAGCTGCTAGAGCAATCATACATGGAAATCTAAATGCTGATCAAGCTTTCAAATTATACAAAAAATTAGTTAGCGAAGAACCTAAAAGAAAACAAAAATCTTCTAAAAAGAAATCAAACCAGCCAGCAAACAATCCTGATCAAAAGAAATCAAACCAGCCAGCAAACAATCCTGATCAAAAGAAATCAAACCAGCCAGCAAACAATCCTGATCAAAAGAAATCAAACCAGCCAGCAAACAATCCTGATCAAAAGAAATCAAACCAGCCAGCAAACAATCCTGATCAAAAGAAATCAAACCAGCCAAGTCCTTCTAAAAAATAAACATCATCCATCAATTTTTGATAGGTGAATGTGTGCAATTTTCCACGTTGGCTGTTTAACCAAAACAAATGTTGCACGTCCTGTCATCACCATGTGTTCTCCTGTGAATGCTTTGTTATCTACTAGCATTCCTTTTTGAATTAATTCTAATGCAACAACTGCAGCATCTCCAAATATGCTAATTTTTGGATTCTTAATTTCATATGTGTAATCTGATATGCTTACAAACCTCAATTCTTCTAATTCTATCGTTGTTTGGTAATCTTTCAAATCATATGGTGACAAATCACTAAAACTAGAGAATTTTGGATCGTTAAGATGAATTTCTTTGAGTGTTTCTAAATTCTTAGTAACTCCTGCTTGAAACAACGCTTCTATGACATTGATTATTTCTTCATTATCACTCAAAATGCTCTACTTCAAATGAAAAAATATCAGTTTAAGTCTTCTGTATTTTTGGGGCTAGGCTCCGATTATTTTTCTGAGAATCTTTATTAGTTATAGTCTGATTATTTTTCTGATTTCAATGAGTACGGAATTTACAGGAACATTTGGCAAAGTTGTGCCAGTGATAATTCTGCTGTAAAGGGTGCCAATTATTCTACTAGCTTAAAATTATGGGGAGAAATTTGATGAATAAAATGGAAAATATGACTGGAGCAAAGGCCTTGATGACGGCCATGGAAAAAGAAGGCGTCAAACAAGTATTTGGCTTGCCTGGTGGTGCAAACCTCCCAATGTATGATGAGTTTAATCGATGTGACATACGGCACATCTTGGTAAGACACGAACAATCCGCAGCTCATATGGCTGATGGTTTTGGTAGAGTAAGCAGAAAACCTGGAGTTTGTTTTGCAACTTCCGGTCCGGGTGCTACTAACATCTTAACTGGAATTGCAACTGCCCAAGCTGATTCTGCACCAATGGTTGCAGTAACTGGCCAAGTATCTGTAAACATGATTGGCAAAGATGCCTTTCAAGAAAGTGATATCATTGGTATGGCAAACCCTGCTGTAAAATATGCATTTCAACCCCGTGCAGCTAGCGAAGTTCCTGAAGTTGTAAAGAAAGGGTTTTTCATTGCTGAAACTGGAAGACCTGGGCCTGTTTTAATTGATGTTCCAAAAGACGTACAAACAAATGAAGAACCAATGAATTTTCCAGACGAATTTAAAATTCAAGGATATCATCCATGGGCTGATCCTGATATTGTTAATGTTGAAAGAGCAATCGACATGCTACTTCATGCAGAAAAACCTGTCATCTTAGCTGGTGGTGGTGTAATTATTTCATCTGCATTTGCTGAATTACAATCTATTGCAGAAGCACTTATGCTTCCTGTTGTTACAACTTTCAAAGGCAAGGGTGCATTTCCTGAAACCCATCCTTTGTCATTAGGTCCAATAGGTATGCATGGACATGCAGAGGCCAACAAAATGATGGCAGAAGCTGACTGCGTATTGGCTATTGGAACCCGATTTTCTGACAGATCTGTTGGGACTTTTGAGGCTTTTGAAAAACGATTAAAGATTATTCATATGGACGTTGATCCTGCAGAAATTGGTAAAAATCAAAATGCGCAAATTGCAGTAGTTGGTGATGTAAAAGTGAATCTTAGAGTTATGGTAAAGATACTTTTACAAAAAGCAATTAAAAAAACAGAAGAAACTCCTTGGTTCAAGCATGTCCAAGAAACTAAAACCTATTGGAAAGAAAATTTAAAACTTCATCCAGGTGAAATGGGTGCCGCTAAACTTTTACGTAAATTACGCGAACTATTGCCAAAAGAATCTATTATCACTACTGAAGTGGGTCAGCATCAAATGTGGGCTTCATTATTTTATGATGTAATACAACCTGGCACTTTTTTTAGTTCTACAGGACTCGGTACTATGGGTTGGGGATTCCCAGCTGCAATTGGTGCTAAAGTTGCAAAACCTAACGTGCCTGTTGTAGATATTGCAGGCGATGGTAGTTTTAGCATGACTGAAAATTCTCTTGCAACTGCAGTGTTGGAAGATATTCCTGTAATTGTATTTCTTTTGAACAATTCTTCATTGGGAATGGTAGCTCAATGGCAAAGAACTTTCTATGATAGAAGAATGACCGGTGTTGAACAACACAGTTGTCCTGATTATGTTAAATTAGCAGAGTCTTATGGCGCTCAAGGAATCAGGGCACAATCAATGGATGATCTTGATAAAGCAATCAAAGATGCATTGAGCAGTGATGTCGCAACTGTAATTGACATTCCCATTGATCCTGAAGAAGACGTGTTACCATTTGTAGCTCCTGGAACTTCGTTATCGGATATGATTTTACCTTCTTAGTGATTGATGATGTGGGCAATTCTTTCTATTTTGGTTGAAAATAAACCTGGGATCTTATTCAAGGTTACTCATCTTTTCAGAGCTAGGAATTTCAATATTGATAGCATTTCAGTAGGAATTACTGAAAATCCTGAATACTCTAAAATGACTATCACTACATATGGCGATGAAAAGCAAATTGATCAAGTTGTAAAACAACTCGATAAGATGATCGACACTGTAAAAGTTGAGCGCTTAGATGAGCACAAAACCGTATTTCGAGAACTTAGTATTTTTAAGATAAAACTACGTAATGCTAATGATAGCATGGAGATTAACAGATTGGCAAATGCATATGACGGTAAAGTCCATGATGTAAAAAAAGACTCGATCATGGTGGAATTGACTGCAACCCCTGATCAAATCAAAGCATTTGAAGAATTGGCAAAGCCGTTTGAAATCCTTGATGTTGCAAGAACTGGGGTAGCTGGATTACAACGAAGTGGTGTATGATGGTAAATGTTAGAATTTTTGATACAACATTAAGGGATGGCGAACAAACACTCGGCGTATCTTTATCTCCTGATCAAAAACTAGCAATTGCAAAAAAACTCGATGAATTAGGCGTTGATGCCATTGAAGCAGGTTTTCCTGTAATTTCTGAAGGTGAAATGGAAGCAGTTAAGATGATAACCTCTGCTGGTTTGTCTTCTGAAATTTGTGGATTAACTAGAACCATCAAAAAAGACATTGATGTAGCCGTTGATACGGGATTAAATTATGTTCATACCTTTATTGCAACCTCTGATATTCATTTGGAACACAAATTACATATGACTAGAGAACAAGCGCTTGAAAAAGCAATTGAGGCCGTAGAGTATGGAAAGTCGCGTGGGTTGCAAGTTGAATTTTCAGCCGAGGATGCTTCTAGAACTGATAGAGAGTTTTTGAAAAAGGTTTTTGGCGATGTTGCAAAAGCAGGTGCTGACAGAGTAAACATTCCTGACACTGTTGGATATTCGACTCCTGAATATTTGGCCGAAATTACTAGAGATGCCATTGAAGCTACAAAATTACCTGTCAGCGTACATTGCCACAATGATTTTGGATTAGCTGTTGCAAATGCACTTGCCGGTATTCATGCAGGAGCTGCATGTGCACATGTGACGATTAATGGAATTGGTGAGCGAGCTGGAAACGCTTCATTGGAAGAACTCTCAATGGCGTTGAAATGTTTACCTTATGAACAAAAATATGAAACTAATATCAAATCTGAATTAATTTATGATGTATCTAGGTTTATCTCAAAAACTGCTGGAATAATCGTTCAGCCAAACAAAGCAATTGTTGGCGCAAATGCATTTGGACATGAATCTGGCATTCACACTCATGGTGTATTGAACAATCCTCTCACTTACGAACCAATTAGTCCTGAATTGGTTGGACGCAAAAGATGGCTTAAGGTTGGAAAGCATGCAGGAGTTCATGGTATGAATGCAATGTTGGAAGAATATGGTCTAAAACCAACTGAAGAACAAGCAAAACAAATCTTAGAAAAAGTAAAACTTCTTGGTGATCAAGGAAAACAAATTACCGATGTGGAATTGCTGTCTATGGCAAGCGAAGTCTTGGGAGAAAAAGATCTCAAAAGAATTGTTCAACTATCTGGATTTTCTGTATCTACTGGAATTGGAACCATGCCGTACGCATTTGTAAAATTAAATATTGATGGTCAGGATCATATCGGAACTGACTATGGTGTTGGCCCTGTTGATGCTGCATTAAATGCCATTCAAAAAATTACCGGAAAGATTTCTGAGATCAGAATCAAAGACTATGGATTGGCATCCATCTCTGGTGGTTCTGGTGCATTATGTGATGTTACTGTGAAGGTTGAAGATCCTCAGGGAAACAAAGTCTCTGCAAAATCTGTAGGCGAAGACATTGTAACTACTTCGGTAAAGGCCGTAATTGACGCAATTAATAGAATCATGCTCAAAAAAATGCTAAATGAAAAACAGGCTAACTAAATCCTAAAATTCCCTTGTTACGACGTGATTTTATGTACAAACTTTCGTTAATTACTGGTGACGGCATTGGTCCTGAATTATCAGAATCTGCAATTTCTGTGTTAAATACCATTCATGATAAACTTGATTTGAAATTTGATATTACAAAACTATCTGCTGGTGATAAAGCATTATCTGAGACTGGTAAATCTCTCCCTGATGAAACTGTGGATGCGATAAAACGATCTGATGCATGTATGAAAGCCCCTGTTGGTGAAAGCGCAGCTGACGTAATTGTTGTTTTAAGACGTATGCTTGATCTGTATGCAAACATCAGACCTGCAAAATCCTATCCCCACATGCCTGCACTGCGTGATGATATTGACATGGTGATAGTTAGAGAAAACACTGAAGATCTATACGCTGGTAAAGAATTCAGTTTAGGCGATTCTGCAGTTGCATTACGAATAATTTCTGAATCTGCGTCTAAAAGAATTGCAAAATATGCATTCGAATCTGCCACACAACGTGACTCTATGAAAAAAGTGACATGCGTCCATAAATCAAACGTGATGCGAGTTACAGATGGTTTGTTTGCAAAAGCCTGCACTGAAGTTTCTAAAGATTATCCTGATGTCAGATTTGAGCAAATGTATGTTGATGCATGCGCTATGAATCTAATTCGGCAGCCTGAACAGTTTGATGTCGTTGTGACAACAAATCTGTTTGGAGATATCTTATCTGATGAGTCCTCCCAAGTAGTCGGAGGTTTAGGAATGGCGCCAGCTGCAAACATTGGAGATAATTTTGCACTCTTTGAACCCGTTCATGGTGCAGCATTTGATATTGCAGGAAAAGATATTGCAAACCCTTCATCATTTTTACTTTCTATCAAATTAATGCTTGATTGGTTAGGAAACAAGCATAATGATTCCAAATGTCTTGAAGTTGGAGCAAAACTTGAATCCGCCATATTTGATTTAGTGAAAACAGGTGTGAAGACTAGAGATATTGGTGGAGATAACAGTACTTCAGAATTTACTAAACAAATCACTGATAATCTCTAAAATCACCAATTTTTATTAATTAGTTTTTTTATTTGTTACATATGGCTGATTGCTGTATTTGTAAAGCTGTTCCGGGCACTTTGAAAATCACTGATGGCAATCCTAAATACAAAGGAAAACCTATTTGCAAAGAATGTGCTGGATATCGTAAATTACTTAAAGAAACTAAGTAATGTCTTCTGACTTTGTTTTATTTTTTGCGGCCCATTCTTCATACATCTTAATCAATTCATCTACATCCTTGCCTTCCTCTGAATATGTTACAATAACTCCGAACGTTCCTTTTTTGTCATGACCTCTTGCAAAGTATCCCCAAAACGAGTCTGGTAATTTTCCAAAACTATCTGAATCATGCGATACCCCAATCAAGTTATTCCCAATTACTTCTGCAACCTTCTTTGCGTCTTCTTGCTCAATCATGTCTGATTGACGCCTTTTCGTCTTTTTAACTTCTCTCCGTTTAATAGGGTATCATCCTCAAGGCCTTGCAATTTTTTATTCATTTCTTCTTCTGTTAATTCTCTGATGATGACGTCTTCCCCATCTGCAAAGTTTTCACATTTCTCACATAGCCATAGTGGAGCTTTGTCCTTTTGTTGTACTATGGGAAATCTTCTTTCATTGCATTGTTTACAGAATAATGTCATCTTTTCACTCCTATGGGCTAAGCCTATCTGGGTCTCGTGGGTATAATACAACCTCACGCACGTTATCAATTCCAATTAGCGTGGCCATCAGCCTGTCTAATCCCATACCCCATCCTGAATGTGGGGGCATTCCCCAATCAAACGTCTTAAGATGGTCTTCAAATTGTCCAGGATCTAGCCCTTGCTCCTTGAGTCTTGATCTGAGCATTTCTGGATTATGAAGTCTAGTTCCTCCTGAAGATAATTCTAAAAATCCATGCTGCAAATCAAATGAACGCGATAATGTGGCATCCTCGTCTTTTTCTCTAATGTAAAATGGTTTTAGTCTCATTGGCCAGTCAGTCAAAAAGAAAAATCCTGGGTGATTCTTTCCAATCATTCTAAGATGCGAATCAAGTAGATCATCCCCAAACTCTATTTTTTCTCCTGCCTTTTTCAATTCCCCCACACATTGTGTGTATGTTACCCTTTCAAACGGTGCTGTCGGGATTTCTATGGCGTGTTTTATCACTTCTTGTTCTGTTTTACACTTCTCTGAAATGTCTTTGTACACTGATAAGACGAGTGTTTCTAAAACATTCATGACATCTTCATAGTCCATAAATGCAGCTTCGATATCTATGCTAGTAAACTCTGTCAAATGTCTTCCAGTGTGAGAATTTTCTGCCCTGTAAAAGTTTGAAATTTCAAACACTCTTTCTAGTCCTATTGTCATTTGTTCTTTGTATAATTGTGGACTTTGAGCAAGATATGCCGTCTTTCCAAAATATTCCAATGAAAATAAATCTGCACCGCCTTCACTTGCACTTCCAATAATTTTTGGTGTTGTTATCTCTAAGAATTTTTCGTTTGCTAAAGTTTTTCTTAATGATTGTAATGCATGATGACGTAACTTGAAAATTGAAGCTGTTTTTTGATTCCTCATATCCAATGCACGATGGTTTAGCCTTGTATCGATATTGCTTTCCAATCTTCCAATTGGATCCACCGGTAATGGGTGAATTGCTTTTCCTAGCACTTCAATTTCTTCTGCTTTAATCTCAAATGCAAGGTCTCGAGCTCTGGTTTCTTGTACAATTCCTTTGATACTTACGACGCTCTGACGATTAATCTCTCCCAAACTGTCATTGAGTTCCCCCTTTACTACTACTTGGGACAATCCTGAGATGTCTCGCAACGTGATAAATGACATTTTTCCTAATTTTCTTAAATCTTCAATCCATCCACCCAATACTACCTGTCTTCCAATTAATTCTTGATTTAGTTCAGAAATATCGTGAGTTTTTACAAAAGCCATCTCTCTATCTTTTATCCTCAAATTCTATCTCAATGTCAAGGTTTCGGGCATTTCGAACAATTTGCACTACCTTTTCTGTATCGATTGGAAATTTAGGCGTCCATTTACCTGAGATTACTGCTTTTGTTTTTTGTACTTCTCCTGGGGCCCATACTGCGTTAATTGATAGAATTTTGGTCGGAAAGAACAAATCTTCTATGAATCGCTTGTCTGTTTCATCTGCCTCTACAAGCCAGATTTTCCCTTTGAATTGCTCTTGCAACGTTCGATACAATGTTCGACTTTGTCTAATTATCATGATGTCGTTTTTTGCTAAGGATAACACAAAATTTCCTTCAAACTCTTTACAAGCGTATAATGCAAAGTTCTCAATTTCCTTGTTTGATTTTGCAATTTTTGCAAGATTTATTGACGCTTCCACGTCTGCCTTTGTTAATTCCCCTGACTCTACTTTGCTTTCACACTGTGGACATAGAATTGAGTTCTTTGCATCAAAGCCACATATTGGTAATTTCATTTAAATCGACCTTTTAGTTCTAATAATGTTGTTTATATCCCTTGGTACAAAGCAAAAATGCTAGATTGGATCTAATATTATCATGACATTTCTCAAGGTCACCGGATTGACCTCTAGATATTCTTCATCAAAAGGGCCTGTCTATGCTGTAGATGATGTTGATTTTGAATTAGACGATGGCGAATCTTTGGGAATTGCCGGTGAGAGCGCATGTGGCAAAAGTACTCTGGGGTTGTCTTTAATCCGAATGCTTTCTGGCGGTACTGCTAAAGGCGAAGTTCTATTTGACGATGTTTCCATATTGGATATTGCTGAATCTAAATTTGATGATGAATTTAGGTGGAAAAAGATCTCTATGATTTTTCAAGGTGCAATGAATTCTTTAGACCCCGTGTTTACAATCAATGAACAGTTCTTAGAAATTTTAAAACAACACCATTTTGATGATTCAGATAAAATAATTTTAGATGCAATAAATTCTGTCAATCTTGATAAAAATATTCTCAAAAAATATCCTCATGAACTAAGCGGTGGTATGAAACAGCGAGTAATCATTGCAATGGCATTATTACTTCAACCAAAATTTGTAATTGCTGATGAGCCAACTACCGCATTAGACGTTTTAATTCAATCTCAAATCATCAACTTGCTAAAATCTTTGAAAAAAAATGGCATGTCATTTATGCTAATTACACACGATTTAGCCGTATTATCTGAAATTTCAGATAAAATTGGCATAATGTATGGAGGACAAATGGTTGAATTCGGTTCTGCTGAACAAATTTACAAAAATCCAAAACATCCTTACACTCGGGGACTTTTAGAATCCATTCCTACCCTAAAAGGCAATGCTCCAAAATACATCAAAGGCGTTCCACCTAGTCTACTTGATGCCCCAACACAGTGTAGGTTCATCGAACGATGTCCATTAGCTATTGAAAAATGCAAACAACTTCCACCAAAATTTGAAACTGATACTGGTTATGTTAGATGTTGGCTGTATGAAGACGAAAATTAGTTTTATTTTTTATTAAGAAACTCTTTATCTATTTTTTTCAAGTATGTTTCTTGTAATTGTGCAATTTTACGACCTGTTGCGTTCTTACTAATCATCTTTGCATATTCAATCATTTCTTGATTTTTTTCAGATTTTTCAAACTCTTCAATTTTTTTAAATGATTCCTGCTCAAACTTTATTATCTCTCCTGGTTCTTTGCCGATTTCCTCATCTTTCATTTTCTCATAATTTCTTGCACTTGACTTTCTAAAACTTATTTCACCAATAATTTTTCAATTTTATCTGACTTTTGCATATTTGAAATTAAAATTGCCCAAATATGTTAATTTTGGATATTTTTTATGTTCTAGTATGTGTTTTAATAAGTCTGTCACGCTTGGTGAATCCAAGCCTATTTCACAATATGGACATTTCATGTATTAGGAATGTTTTTTTACAATTGGTAAGCATGAATCAATGATTCTCAGCATTTCTGATCTGATAACTTTTTTATCAATTGATACCCATACTCGAGATTTTTTGATTGCAAATGAAATGGTCTGGACTTTCTTTCTTTCCTCCCATACGAATTCAATCTCTCCTAGATTCTTATCAAAAAACCCCTCCAAATCTGTCTTAATTGCAATATGTGAGAATTGATACTGGGTATCCTTCTCATCTAATAATGGGATTAGTTCGGTTCTTCGTTTGTATGCTAGTAACTCACCGCTCTCCCCAATTACGCCCGCAAATCTGATAAATGGACTAATTGATGCTATGGAATCACAAATTTCTTCATAATCTTTGTTTGTCATTTGATATCTTTCTGAAAAGATGATATTTTAATGAATTGCAAGTCCTTCATCCTAGATTTGATTAAATAAAGCCTGAAAACAGTTTGATTTGTGGATTTTGTTGACATATTTCCATTTGCCCCCGATGTGGGTTATTCTCTTTTGGCACTGCTAAACTTTTTTGGTTCTTTGGTACCTTTCATTCCCTTACCTGGATTTTTGCTTCTTGCAACAATGTCTGTTGGTAATCAGTATGATTTGCATATTCTTGCATTGATTTCTGCTATTACTGCCACTGCTGCAAAGCAGATTATTTTCTATGTGAGTTATGGTGGACGAAAAATAATCAACGAGAAAACAAGAAAAAGAATGCGTCCCTTTGAAAGATTAATCAAAAGATATGGCGCAGGCGCTGCTTTCTTTGCTGCAGCCACTCCTATACCTGATGATCTAGTTTATGTTCCACTGGGATTGGCAAAGTACAATCCAAAGAGATTTTTTATTGCAACTTTAACTGGAAAAATTGTTCTAAGCTATTCTATTGTTTTTATTTCGCATCATCTGGGTTTGTCTTTAGTTGAACCGTTTCTTGAAAATGTGGAAGATGCAACTCCTATCTATATAGGAATAATTATTTTTGGTGCAATGATGACTGCTGTCATTGTCTTATTGTTAAGATTGGATTGGGCTAAAATCCTTGGAAAGTTTGCACCGTGGACTTTGGATGAGAATAACAAAGAAGACTAAACTTCCATTCTGAAATTCCATTTTTTGCCTATTGCTTTACTTATTCCTATTCTTGGCGATGCTGTAATTTTTTTTGGCTTGATTCCTTCAGTGACAAATATTTCGGACTTTTTAGTCAAATCTACTCCGTATTGTTGTTTTGTAATGTTTAGTGCTTGTGCTAGTTTTGCAGGTCCATTTGCAAGGTTTTTCGAATTTGATATCCCTCTGTTCTTCTCCATAGTTTTAATTCCTTTAACGGGTTCCATTGCGCGAATAAGAACTGCACCTGCCGCTTTTTTCGGATTTTTTGCCACTACGTTAAAGCAAAAATACATTCCATAGGTGAAATAGACATATGCAAAGCCTACCTGTCCAAACATTACCTTGTTTCTGTCTGTAATGTTTCTGCATGCGTGACTTGCAGGATCATCTGTATGCCCATATGCCTCTGTTTCTGTAATTATTCCCGATACCTCTTGTTTTCCTAATTTTCTTACTAGTTTTTTTCCTAGTATGTTTTTTGCCACAGTTGCTGTATCTTTCGAATAAAATTCCCTAGGTAGTATAGTCAATGTCTATTTTCACTTTTTTGCTATTTTCTAATTCTGTAACCAAATCAAATAGTTTTCTGATGTCTTTTTGTAATGTTTTGATTAATTCTTGGTTGTAAATAGTAGCTGCTGGATGTACCGTTAAAAAATATAATTGATTATCTTTTCTAACTACTTTTCCTCTGAATTTTGTAATTTCAGAACCTCCTAAGAGTGAATTAAATGCAGTGTTTCCAAGTATGCAAATAATTTTTGGTTTGATTATTGATATTTCTTGTCTTAGATACTCTTGACACGTGCTTCTTTCAATCGTTGTTGGAACTCTATTTTTTGGCGGTCTACATTTTACGATATTTGTAATGTATACTTCTTCTCTTGTGATTCCTGCCCTTTCTAATGCCAGTGATAGTTTCTTTCCTGCAACCCCTATGAATGGTTCACCATGCATGTCTTCATTCTTTCCAGGTGCCTCTCCAACAAATATCACACTGGAATGAAAGTTACCTTTACCTGGAACCGAATTATTTCTCGTCTTGGCAAGTTCACATTTTGTGCATTCGATTACGTTTTTTTTGACAGTTTCTAATTTTTCATTCATTTTCAATTCACACTTTTCACCGTTGCCGTTCCTCTTATTGTATGTCCTCCATTCCCCATTATCACTGATTGCATGGGATCTCCTTTCCCGCAATCAGTTATTGGTCTTACCGTAAAGTCATTTCCACATGCATCGATTGACTCAAAAAATGTCGGTGCAGCACCCATTACGATTACATCCCGTAACAAATCGGCGATTTCACCATTTTCAATTTTTTGTGCATATTGGCAAGAGATGCTCCAACTGCATCTCTTCGTACCCATTGATGGTATTTTCATATTTGAAATCAAACACCCGTCTTTGACTTCTCTTATCATCTCTGATGGATTCCAATCTTCTCTATCAATACATGTACGAGCCATACGTATCAATGACATAAATCGATAATTTGTCGCCCTCATGTTTCCTGTGGGTTCTGAATCAAATATTTGTGATGTTTCTCTACCATGCATGTGGTTTCTTAAAATCCCATCTTCTACAAGAGTTGTTTTCCTTGTTTCAACTCCTTCATCGTCAAATTGATACCATCCTAAACTCTCCTTTATTGCAGGATCATCAAATACGTTTAGAACCTCTGATCCTATTTTCCCCCGAGTTTATTTTTCCACCATGCTCCTCCTGCCCATGCCATTTCTTTTCCTAGCGCTCTATCTGCTTCTGATGGATGTCCAAGTATTTCATGTGTGAGCAATGATACAAAATCAGGATTCGTTACCACTGTCGCATTTTCTTCTTTAGCTGGTTTTGCATGTGTTATCTGTGATGCTTTTACTGCAATGTCCTTTGCACTTTGTCGTGCTTTACTTATTACCTGTCCTAGTCCTCCCCTGCCTCCTTCTGCAATGCTTACTGGTTGCGCTATTCCTGAACCATCCGCAGCAGATATTATCTCTATTATCGTATCTGTAAAATTTCTGAACCCTCTGAACTTACAAAATATTTTGAATTTTCTGTATACCGTGGATTTACAATAGACTTGACAATTTTTGGTGCATCTGAAATGATTTCACTACATTCAGCTCCAATTTTTATTATTTCGTCTAATTCTGGTTTTTTAGTCACTGGATAGTTGGTTTTTATTTTTTTTAAATCGTTTTGATAAAGTCCAATTTTATTTTTATTACTGTCTGCTGTATTTTTTAATGAATTATCTGTTGCATCTTTAATCTGTTGAAATGTTTTGGGATGTGTTATAGAACAAAAACTCCATGTGTTGTTTTTGATTAATCTTATCCCTGTTCCTCCATCCTCACCTGCTCTAACATGCTCGATATTTTTATTTTCTAATGATGCTGATTCTCTTTCATGTTGTTCTGCTCTTGCATCGCAATATTGGGCCTCCTTCTTTTTCTGCGTATTTTACTGCTTTGTCTGCCAGATCTTGCAATTTCGAGTCCGCACTATGCCCAATTCCATGTAGCCCGTAAACCTTCTGCCATCTAATGATTTGATATTGCAGGCATGGTGAAATAATATTCATCTTCAAATTCATAATCCGTTATGTTTTTTATACGTAAAAATTTAAAGTATTTGGTACAATTTTCATAAAACTCTTCATTTTTCACAGATGCCAATTCCATACTGTTCTTTATCCCACTATCCATTTTGTTAAGAGTGTGAGTGTTTTTAGTTCTGAGAGTTTGTTTTCTTTAAGCAAAATTTTTTTTGTGCCTATTTTGGAGTTGTAAATGAGAATGTCGACCGTTGATTAGGCACACTATGAACTTCAATTTTTCCTAAATGATTGTCTACGGTTCCTTTACAAACTGCTAATCCTAACCCATTTCCTCCTCTTTCTCTAGTAGATGCTGCATCTACTTTGTAGAATTTTTTGAACAGATCTTTTTGTTTTTCTTGTGGAATTCCTACTCCGATATCCTTTATTGAAATTTTTACTTCGTTTGTTTTGTATTCGATGTTTGTTTCAATTTTACCTTGGTTTGGTTGAATTGCAATTGTGCTGCTTTTAATTAAATTTGTAATGACCTGGCTGATTCTTTCTGGATCATGTTCTACTGTTAGACTGCTTGCATTGGAGATAATTTCAACATTGTTTGTTTCTGTTTCTGGTCTTAGCGTTTCAATTGCTTTTGTAATCGTATCTTTGATGTCTATTTTCTGTTTTGCCATTCTTAGTTGTCCCAAATCTAATTTCTGTGCGTCAAGTAAGTCTGAAATAATTGATAACAATGATTCAGATCTTGTTCTGATTATGCCTTTTCTTTCCTTTTGTTTATCTGTGAACTTTCCTAAATGTCCGTCAAGTAAAATATCTGAATATCCCTAAATTGGGACTGGCGGTGTTTGAATCCGTATGTGGTCATTGCAAGAAATTCATCCTTTGCAATATCTGCCTTCTTTGCTTCTTCTTCTTTTACTTTGATTGTATCTGACATTATGTTGAAGTTGGAAGCTAATTGTCCAATCCCATCTGTGCCTGCACACTGTATTTTCTCTCCGTACGTTCCTTCTTTTACTCTTGATAATGCTTGAGTGATTGATGCTAAGGGCGTCAATGATTTTCTGATTACAATTAACACGACGAAAAATACAATGATATCTGTCACCCGAATTATTTGAATCACTGTTTGTTCTTCCGAACCCTGACTTGAAATAACTGCACTCCAATCTTCTAAGATCATACCTATACCTGAACGTGAAATTTCTTTATGGATTCACATCTCTTCTTTTGCAATACTAAATTCTGGTGATGGCAATGATCTTTCTTCCAGAACTGTAATTTTAGATCGAATTGATTCCCATGATGGGTCCAGTTTCCCCAATGCTTCAGAATTTTCTCTTGGTATTGCAATTAAATCTTCATGTTTCCCATCTGTGCTCTCGACATCTAATCGTGATGTTGATATTTGTAATGATTTGCTAATTCCTACCTAGTATTCTAGACCTCTTTTCTCTTAATTGTTCGCTTGAATCCATATCTTCTCCTATGTACATTAGCAGTGTCTGTTGGCCGATTATTTTAGAACATTCTGACATCCTTTCTGCAATTTATTTATGCCTGTTGTAATCTCTATCCAATCTTCCTATATCTCTTATCAGCATGGTGCATCTTCATACATCTCAAAACCTTTTGATTTTAATGGTGTTTTAGAATCTGTCAGGACTCTGACTTGAGAAAGCAATTTAGGCTATAAAATAATCATGATATTGATTGAGAAATTGTCAAAAATTGTAGCTGATACTAGCGTAATCATTAATGGTCAACTTGTATCTCAAATAGAATCTGGAAACGTTAGAGATTTTGAGATTGTCATACCTCAAGCTGTCTTTGATGAATTACAATCCCAAGCGTCAAAGAAAAAAGAACAAGGATTTACTGGTCTAGAAAAAATTCAAAAACTTAAATCCTTATCCGGAAGTTACGGGTTGACTGTGGTTGTAGATGGCATTCATCCTTCTTCAGATGATGTGAAACTTGCAAGTAGTGGCAGAATAGATTCTCTGATAGTTGATATGGCAAAACATAACGGTGCGATATTATACACTTCTGACCGTGTACAACATTTAGTTGCACAAGCTGAAGGCATTGAGACCGTTTTTCTTAAATCTGAAATTAAAAATGAATCATTAGAATTTCTAAAATTCTTTGACTCGGAAACCATGAGTGTCCATCTTAAAGAAAATCAGTATCCTTTGGCAAAAAAAGGCAAGCCTGGAACATTCGAATTGACAAAATTAAGTGATAATCTTCTTTCAAAAGATTATCTGGAAATGATTTCCTCTCAAATTTCAGATCTAGCAAATGTGTCTGATGCTACCACATTGGAGATGTCCAAAACCGGTGCATCTGTAGTTCAGCATGAGGACTATAGGATTGCAATTACTCGCCCCCCTTTCTCCGAATCTTTTGAAATAACCATAGTCCATCCAATTGTACGATTATCCCTTGACGATTATGATCTTTCCGAAAAGTTAATGGAAAGATTTTCTGACAGCGCAGAGGGCATTGTTATTTCCGGTGCTCCCGGTTCAGGAAAAAGTACACTTGCGTCTGGATTGGCAAATTTTTATCATCAAAAGGGAAAAATTGTAAAAACATTCGAGTCTCCACGTGATTTACAAGTTGATTCCGGAGTAACACAGTATGGTAAGCTAGATGGCAGTTTTGATAATTCTGCAGATATCTTATTACTTGTTAGACCTGATTATACAATTTTTGATGAAGTAAGAAGGCGAGAGGACTTTGTAACCTTTGCCGATTTGAGATTGACGGGTGTTGGAATGGTTGGCGTTGTGCATGCCAATTCTCCATTGGACGCAATTCAGCGTTTTATTGGAAAAATTGAACTTGGAATCATTCCCAACGTTTTGGATACTGTAGTTTTCGTTAAGGATGGTGGAATTCAAAAAATATATGATTTGGAATTAAAGGTCAAAGTCCCTACTGGCATGACTGAATCTGATTTGGCCAGACCCGTAATTGAAATTAGAAATTTTGAAGATGATGTTTTAGAACATGAAATTTACACTTTTGGAGAAGAGAACGTCATAGTTCCAGTGGGAAACAAACCCGAGAAAGTCGGAATTAAAAAATTAGCTGAAGAAAAAATTAAAGAGACATTCAGAAGTTATGATTCGAATGCGCAAGTTGAGATTTTATCTGATAACCGAGTCAAAGTGATGGTCGATGAACAAAATATTGCAGCCATAATTGGCAGAGGCGGCTCCAACATCAACGAAATTCAAAAATCTCTTAAGGTACACATTGATGTTGTAGAAAAACCTTCTGATGATGCATCATTTACTTCTGATGGTTTGCCTTTCGGTCTTTCAGAATCAAAAACTGCATTACTGCTTACAGTAAATCGAGAGTATGCCTCCATGCATGCTGATCTTTATGCTAACGAAAAATTCATTTCTACTGTCAGAATTGGCAAAAAAGGTCAAATTAAAATCCCAAAACGCTCTGATGTTGCAAGATCTCTGACGGATTTTACTTCTTCCCAAAGCGATATCAAAATTTATCCTAAAGATTTTTAAAATTATCAATAATTTTTGGATTTGCCTTTAGAAAAGTTACGAATTTTCTTAATTGCTTAATTGTTTTTGGGTTCAAATGATGTTCTATGCCTTCCGTATCTTGACTGGCAGTGTCGTAACCAATCCCCAGCATCTCAAAAAACTCTAACAGTATTCCATGTTTTTGTCTAATTCCTTCTGCTATCTCTGTTCCTTTTTCTGTAAGATTGATTCCATGATATTTTTCATATTCCAAAAATCCATTTTCATCTAATCTTTGAAGCATTTTGGTTACGCTTGGTGCACTGACATTCATGTATCTTGAAATGTCTAATGTCGTTGCATATCCTTTCAATTCTACCAGTTCTGCTATGACTTCTAGGTAATCCTCCATTCTTGTACTTGAACGTGTTCTTTCTACTTGATGTGCTGCTTTGATTGAATCTAGCCTTTTTGAATTCTTGCCTTTCATTCTTCTTTGAATCTGTGCTAAATCCGGTATAATTGGGTGTCCTTTTGATGGGATTTTGGTTATTCTTTGTTGACTTGGATGTAATCGCAGTTGATCTTTGTTTCTTAACTAATTTTTTCTAAACCTAAGTTGGAATGGTTGACCCGTTAAAGGCACGTTTAGACAAGTTGAGAAAATTCTCCGAATCTGCTAAACGTAGGGCAAATTTGTATGGTGAGATTTCTACCATGGATGATAAACATACTGCTCGTTCTTTAGGTGCTTTACAAAAAGCCCCTGCTCCCGGGAAAAAATTACAAAAAATTGGATTTTTGATGTTATGGGTACCTGAACCCACCGGTGTCACATGTGCTATTGGCGGGCCCATGATCGTTGCAGGACGTTATCTTGATAAAAAATACAATGGCTCTACTCTTCATGATATCGGACATCAAACGAAAAACAACATGTCTGCAATTAGTGATTTTAAAAACTCTGTAATGTAGTACTCTTAGTTTTTAAAAGGATTCGTACAAATTCACTCGTATGACTACCCGTGCTCAAGCACTAATTCCTGTCACAATTGCAGCTGTCATTATTGGAGTTATCGGATTGCTGACTCTTCCTAGTGATAGTAAATTAGAATCTGTTGAATTTCCACGTGGTACCATTTTGATAGATGATGCTGCTTTGGAAGTACAAATCGCAGATTCTGAACCACGGCGTGTTAGGGGATTGATGTTCCAAGATCAACTTCCTTTTGATCAGGGGATGATTTTTGTATTTAATGAACCTGGGTTGCATTCCTTGTGGATGCTAAATATGCAATTCCCGTTGGATATGATTTGGTTTGACAGTGACGGAAATGTTGTGCATATAGAAAAAAACGTTCCTCCTTGTAAGACTGCTTTAGAAATTGCTGCCTGTCAAAGCATCGTTCCTGATGATGTTGCAAAATATGTACTTGAAGTGACTGCCGGATTTATCGATATGAACAATGTCACTGTAGATTCTAAGCTAACCATAATCTCTATCTGATATTGCAAAGCCTTATCTTTGAATAATATTTTTATGCATTGTGAACAAGTTTGTCATAATTTTAGGTCTTGCTGTTGGTGTTGCTGTGTCTGTGCCATTTTTGATAGCCGGTGATAATGCTGCTGAACCTATTCCTGTATATGAGACTGGATTTACATATTATGATATTGAAACTATTCAAAACAATCTTAAAAAGCAAAACATTTTCGTCTCTGCCCCTACTGCAATAACTGATCATACGATTAAGGAATACTGCATATTATTTGAGAACGGTCTTCCCCGAACTGTTGAATATTGCACTACTACTGCCGTGGCGGATTCTATGGGTAACACTCTTGGAAATATCAACATTGGGGGTGATGCCGTCTCTCCTATTATGGCCATAGCCAATCTTGAAACCTCTTCATTAGAATCCAATCAAGACGCTGTTTTTGCAGTATTTGAAGTCATGATTGAAACCCTGGTTTGTGACTGTTGGGAAGAAGAACAATCTGAAGATTATGAAACTCTTTCTTCATGGCTAACCGCTGTCCATGATTTTCACCGTAATTCTGACGGTCGAAACATTAAATCTCACATTGAAAATCTGGGTGACTGAAATATTTTTTGAAATTACCTCAAAGGATGGTTCCGTTTTACAAACTTTGATTATTTTGAAATAGCTTGATTATATGATAGAAAATTCTTTGGTTGACATTACGATGGTAGATCAATTGTGGCTAATTTTATTGGGGTTTGCAGCTGGAATTTTGGGCTCTATGATTGGCCTTGGCGGTGGGATTATTGTTGTTCCTGTATTGACTTTTTTGGGTTTTCCCCCCACCGTGGCTGCAAGTAATAGTCTGTTTGCCGCATTAAGCAATGCTGTCGCATCTGCTATTTCTTATTCTAAGCAAAAACGAATTGAATACTCTTTGGGACTCAAACTTGGACTACTTTCAATTCCTGGAACTGTCTTGGGAGCAATTGTTTCCACTGATGTGACTTCTGATGTTTTCAAAATTTTGTTTGGATTTGTATTGATTGCATCTGCCGCATACATATTCCTAAGAAAAAAAATTGAGTCAAAGGAAAAAATAATTTCAAAACAAACGATTCTTTTTGCAATTGGTGCAAGTTTTTTTGCTGGATTGATTTCTTCCTTTTTTGGTATCGGTGGAGGTGTTGTTTTTGTGCCTTTGATGGTGGTTGGTATGGGATTGACTGTGAAAAAAGCTGCACCCACTTCTCAACTGATCCTATTTTTTGCATCTTTATCTGGCGTAATCGTGCACAGCGTACTCGGACATCCTGATTTTCTTCAAGCTGGTCTGCTTTCAATTGGTTCCTTTGCTGGGGGGCTTGTTGGCGCTAAATTATCTATTACAATCAAGGAAAGATATTTGCAAATCCTTGTCTCTGTTGTGCTTTTGATTGCTGCCCTGAAAATGTTTTATGACTCATTATTTGGAAATTCTTTTTTGGTATTCTAGCATCAACAATTTTTTTGCGCTTTTATACTGATTTTGCAATGTATCTTGTTCATTAGGTCTTATGATCTAAGGGCGGGAGAGACTGGTCGGCCCCCCTGTTGCTATTCTACAAAAGTATGATTTCTACGTCTTTATTAAATAGGAATTTTGTAAATTAACTTCATGTCAAAAATATACATTCCGATAAGACCCTCTAGAAGAAATGATGAAGAATTTGAGGACTAATCTTTTATCATAAAGCTATCTTGATGGGTCTTTTTTAATCCCGTAGGTGTTTTTCTTTGCAAATATGGCGGTCTCATCATCTTGGCCTATTCCCTCATGATCTATTTTGATTTTCCCGAACTGTTCACCAATACCTTGTATCTCTATTTTTGTAAATTTTAACTTCAGTACTTGATCTGTGTATGATGGCTTAAGGAATCTTGTGCTTCCATTTTCCCATTCCGAATCCCCATCAGTACCTAGAAAAACAATCTCATTTCCATATATTTGACTTAATCTTGTAAATTCCCCTTCCGTTCTTGGCAGTGCGGCTCTTCCTGAAACTAGTTGTCGTTCTCCTTTCTTTTTATTTTCTAAAAACGCATTTATCACTCTTGAAAATTTCAAATATTCTTCTAATTCCTTTTCTGAAATACTGCATGTGGAATGAAACGTGTCTCCCACTCTGAACTCTGAAATTTTTTCATTCTTATCTTGATTCATCAACACAGAAAATTACTTCTGATGATGAAGCAGAACTATCTGAAACTAGGAAATTAAATGCCTCTGCAATTCTTTCATTGTTTGGCTCTGCCCCTGTGACTGAACCTGGGAATATTGTAAATAATCTGATTTTTGATTTTAGAACATCGCTTAATTCTTGATTTACTGTTGTAGTAAATGGTCTTAGTGCCCCTCTGAATACTTCAGCTTGCGCCCTTTGCGTTCCTGTAACTTTCCTTCCAATTGGAAGATCCGGACCAACTATCATGATGGAACCTGATTTGTCTTTGAAGAGTCTAGGATCTTTGCCTCCTCCTGGAACAAATTGTTCCAGTGCCCCTTGTGCTACTGTTGCAGGAGTTGAGATGAATTTTGCAACTAGTTCTTCCCATCGTGCCCTGTTTAATTCGGTCAATTTTCCAACTTCTGGGAGTTTTCCTGTAACGTGAATCACTCCTAAAATTTCACCGATGTTGGTTTTTGCGGTGTTTAACCATTTTGCAACTTCTTCAGGGCTTGTAATATCTACAACGTGTGAGTGGAATTTTCCACTGATTTGATCTTGTAAATTGGCCGGTGTTGACTGTGAGATGAAACATGCGATTTTGCCACCGTTCTTTTCAATATGACCGGCCAAGAATTCTACCCTATCTGCATCTGTCTTGTCAGTTGCATCTATTGTAAATACTACAGCTTTTCCACCAAAGTCTGGCTGATGAACTCCCGGAGCGGCAGTTCCAATATGTGCCTTAACTGGATAAAACACTCTGTCTCCTGGAATGACCTTGCCGTTGATTATTTTTGCAATTTCATCATCACACAAATTGAGAACTGATTCTGCAACTTGTGTTTGTGATAAAAATTCTTGATTGGCAATCATATGTGATGTGTTGCTTTGAACTTTTTCTGCAATTGTCTGAATTTTAGTTAGTAAGTTAGTAAATGTCTCAGTAAGTTTAGCAACATCCTTTCCGTCTGCTAATTTTTCCGCTGTCTTTGCAATTCCTTCTTTATCCATTCCATCGGCTAGGATGCATTCTAGCAAGTCATCCTTAGCTTCTTCAACTTCCACTGGTGTCATGTCCTCAAATCCGCCGACTCTCACGAATTCTGCTGCAGCTTTTGGATAAACTGTTTTGTAAATTCTGTCTGAATGTACCGGTCCTGGGTTTGTTGCAATTGATATGATTCCTTTGTCTGTCAGTTCCCATGACATCAGTTCTGCTAGTCTGTTTTTGGCTCCTTGCGATGCTGTATATGGACTTCTAAATCTGTAAGGTCTTTGTTCCAGTGGCCTCTCTTCTGTAAAGAATGTGGATATTGTAATTATTTTTGCACCTTCTTTCATTACTTTTAGTGCCTGAACTGAGCCCCAAAATGTTCCAGTCAAGTGGATTGCAATAGTACTTTTGAATTCATCAAGTGGGGAGTTTGCAAAACAAGTTACAGGGCCAGAAACCCCTGCATTGTTAATGATATAATCTAGAGTGATATTTTCGTTTTTTAATGTGTCAAACATGCTGTTGATTGCACCCTCGTCTGCAACATCCACCCCTGCAAAAATCCTCACTGTTGCATTAGAGTCCCGTGGAATCTTACCTTCAAGTTCTTTTGCCGCCTCTTCTAATGGTGCCTGTCTTCTTCCAAGAATTACCACGCTGGCACCCTCTTCGATAAATTTAGTGGCGATGGCTTTACCAATTCCTGTTCCACTACCTGTAACCAGAGCAAGTTTATTTTGGAATTTTAGCATAGATGAAGTCTCCAATCCTTTATGATATTTATTTGGATTGATCCCTGAGGCAAATTTTTTCTTGATATCTTTATTTGTGGGTATGATTCAGGATTTTTAATGCATGATACAGAATCAGACACATTTGTCTATCAATCATGGCCTGAAAAATTCTCTAGCATGTTAAAGGAGATCGGTGTGGATTCCGAATCTAAAGAAATTGGAACTGACGAACTTGAAAATGACGATTATTACAGTAGGTATTTTGCTCAAACACCTAGAATGGTAACTAACAGAGGGTGTATTGATGTCAAGAATTCAAATATTGACGCAGTGCAAATCATTCAAAAGGGATAGATATGCAAGATCCAAATCCACTACCATGGGGCGCATCGGATAGATTCCAGGCTCAATTCATAGTTAGAAAGTCTGCCGGTTCTGGATTTTCAAACTATGTTGCAAAAACTAAACTTGCCACAAAAGGTCATTTTGCATCCAAAGCTGTCGTCAGGGTAGAATGGAACGGTTCTGGCAGTTTGGCATCAAAACTAAATGCTGATGCCGAACTAAATGATATGATTGCCAAACAATCTGTTAAAGATGCAACCATCTATGTAGAGCCTACAGATGTGGCAGTAAGAATTAGGGGTAAATGGGATAACCACATTGCTTTTGGAATTACAAAAGAACTTTTTGAAATCTATGACCGGATTGCCGGTCACATAAAATCTATCTAGGCCTTCCACCAGTCTAAGGCTAAAAAGTCTACTTTATCCCTGCCCTTTGGTATCGCTAAAATGAATTGTTTTCTAACCGTGGTTGCCAGTCTTCCTGCTAGCACAATTCCTGTTGTTGTTATTGATTCACTTCTTGTATACACTTGAATCAGAAATGGCGCATGATCAATGCCTGGGCCTTTTTCATAAACTGCAAAGTCACAACCGAATTTAATCCCCGGATTGATAATGTATCCTTTGTCTCTAAAATTTTTGTACACTAGATATTTTTTATCAAACTCAAAAACCTCCTTTTTGCAAATCTCAACTAACTGTTCTACTGTAATTTTTTGTCTTGATTTTGTAATTGTAATTTTTTTATTTTCTAGCAGGTATAGCCCTTCTATCAAATCTAAAATTAACGGCGCATCTATCTCTTCAATCTTTGGTTTTGGCATTCCTATCGGCTTTCCATAATATCCTTGGCTGAAAAGCTTTTTTGAATTCTCGATGTCCCATACTATGATTCTATTTTCAATTAGTTCGCTTTTCATGCCATTGTGATATGGTATCCGTATATGAATTCTTTATTGGCGTGTAAAATTACTCTGGTTTGAAAATAAAGTAAAAGTGGTGGGAGTTTTGATTGGCTTATAGGCTTAATGCCAATAATATGAAAGAATCTGAAACCCTTTGACACTTATCTGCCATCTCTTCTATCCCTTCAATCACATCCTTGATTAACATCAATTCCTTTGTGTCCGTCACTGCTGTTAGCAGCTTTAATGTTGCCTGTCTGTATTTGATATCGATTTCTCTTTCAATTGTCTGTGTTTCCTGAGCCAATTCGATGGCGTTTGCAGTGTTTGTGTTAAGACTACGGATGATCTCATTTAGTTTGTAAACTTCGTCTACAACCAATTCGATCAGCTTTGTAATGTCTTTATCCAGTTTCGCGCTTTTCAATGTCGCAATCTTCACATTTGATAGCTTGAACGAAATGCCTGTGATATAGCCTGCAATTTCATCCATGGTGTATGCTGTGTTCAAAAGATTCTCCCTATTCATGATTAATCCCCCGACATCTGCAACTTCACGTGTGATTTTTCTTCTCAAGTTTTCAACCTCTTCTTCGATTGTTGAGATTTGTTCTAGCGTGTTTTTTATTCCAGTTTTGTCTTTCTTCATCATTAGTTCAGGAAGTGTTGCAAGCTCTCTGGATGCATTTAGAATTCTATTGATTTCGTCTTGTAAAACTGCTATGGCCTTTCTTTTTGCTTGAACTTCAAGCTCTCCGCTATACATAACAAAACTGAGAATACCCTGAGGTAATTTAAATCCTCTAGGATTTTTGGACTATGCTGAGCACAAATTACATCAAACTTTTGTCATGTGCTACTTTTTTCTGACCCTTGTATAATGTGAGAACTTCCTCATTTGTTGATGCGTCTTCTACTGCTTTTTCTACTCTGATTTTCCCCGTAAATTTTGGAAACCTTAATGCCAATCCTGCATCCTTGCGGATTACATCCATCGCTGCCTTGTGAATTGGGCTAAGTGTGATTTCTGATGCTACCACTTCAATTACTAGTTCTGGCTCAAACCATACGTCTGCTTCCATTTCACTTATGATGCGTGGATTTTTTTTGATTGAAACTTTGGATTGCAAGATTTGATATAATTGATCTAATGATTCGTCTGAAAAACCTGTTCCAACTTTGCAAATGCTTGGAAACGCATCTTCATCTTCATCATATGTGGCCAGTAGCAGTGTTCCATAACTTCCCGTTCTTCTTCCTTTACCAAAATACCCCCCAATTACTACAAGATCTAAGCTGTCTCCTAACTCGTTTCTATATTCGCGTTTTAGTTTGAGCCAATGGCTTCCTCTTGATCCTGCCTGATATGGCTTATCTAGCATTTTTAGCATCAGTCCTTCACTTCCTGCATTGATGCTATTTTCCATAAAATCTTCAATCCCATTTTCGTTTTTTACAACACTCATGGGAATGTATTTTGAATATCCGTCTTCTTTGACATGTTTTTCTAGCTTTTCTCTTCTTTCTTTGTAGCTCAACTCCACACAGCTTTTTCCATTGCAATACAATATGTCAAAAAAGTTAACAGTGATTGGATATTCTTCCACCGCTTTTTCTATTTTGTACTTTCTTCTCCTGTGCATCAATTCCTGAAATGGTAAAAACTCTCCGGTGTTTTCGTTTATTGCTACAGCTTCTGCTTCCAAAATTATGTTATCTGCTTGAATGTTTTTAGGAATTTTTTCTACGATGTCTGGATAATAACTCCCAATATTTTCCAAGCTTCTGGAAAACAATGCTACTTTTTCTCCCTCTATGTGCAATTGGACCCTTTCCCCATCCAGTTTGTATTCTGCTGCAAACCTCTCTCCCATTTTCTCAGTTGCTTCTGCTTCGCTTTTTACTCTGTCTGCCAACATTGGCCTGACTGGATTAAACAAAATGATTTCAAATTTTTCAATTCCCTCCAAACCTTTCGTTGCAATCGTTTCAGCAACTTTTCCTAAATCGCTTGATACGTTGTATGCATGTTGCAGTTTTTTTCTATTTTCTTTGTTTCCTGAAAACGCAATGGCCAATGCATCCATCACTGTATTTTCTGCTATTCCTAGCCGTAACGTACCCAGTAATATTTTCAAAATGAAACTTGCTTCTAATGGGGTTGCATCATTTAGCAGACTGGATATGTACTTCATTTTCATATCTTGAGATCTAGACCCTCCCAGCTTTGCAATTTTGAATAACGTCTCGTAGACTCTTTCCACGGTAATATCCTCCATCAAAAACGTAGTCTGTGTTTTCTGTTCCAGTATTATCGATGCTGCATGTCCCAAGTCCCCCCCCTTTCTATATTCACCTTCAATTTTCTTTATTGGAATCCCTGATGATTTTGAAATTGCTCTTATTGCAAGTTTTTCAGCTACTCCTAACTCGATTCCTTCAAAGTCCGGTCTTAACTTTCCTTGAATTAGATACACAATTTTCGAAATTACCTCGTGTGGTGTTTTTTCAAATAATTCTACAAGAAACCGTGTCAGTTCCAATCTCTTTCGTGTGGATTCCATTCTGTTAAATGACTCAGCCAGCGTTGAAAATTCCATTTCCTTTATCTGCCCGATCTTGAATAAACTATGAATTAGATGTATCTGAAGATTGTTGGCTTGTCTGACTTGGGAATATCTGCAACTAGCGCAAAGTTGTAAAATGGATATGCCTCCTTGTATTGCTTCATGAAACTCCATGCTACATCATGTGTCTTGAAATTTGTTCTAATCCCGTCAATCTCGCTTTTGTTTCCATACACATCAAAGGGTACAACTTGATACTCTTTTGGACGATTATGTGGCCTTGCTCTGAGAAACCACGCAAGTGCAAAAACAAACACCGTTCCTAAAATCACATATTCCCCAGCAATTTTGAAAAATGCTAAAATCACGTTGGGAATAGTCTGTCCAAACAACACTGCAACAAAACTTGAGAAAGAGATGACTGCCAAGGCTGTGAAAATATACGTTTTCCAATCAAATATCTTTTGAAAAGCATTCATGACCTGCAATGAATACGGACTTTTTTGATTTAACTATTTCCCATGGTTGGCAAGTTCTCACATCGCTAATCTGGATCTTCATAGCTTTCTTTCTTTTCCCCAGACGATGCGTCTTCCATTGGCTTCATCTTGGTTTCAAGAACATCCATTCTTGCTCTATACCCTTCAGCATATTCCAACTCTGAAGGTACAAGTGTTGCTGGATGAATAAATCCTTGGCTTCTAATTGCAATTGCCTTCCTTGTTGCATTTTCTCTAATGTAATCCCAATCCGGTGTTGAGAATCCATCAAATGGACCTGTCAGTTTGCCATTGTGCATGCTGAAGACAAGTGCTTCAACAATTGGAATGCAAAAGTTGATTGTAGCTGCCGAATTTAGTTTTACAGGCATCAACGGCATGTTGTGACTGCCTCTTGTGTTTCCTGCAACATAGTGTGGATTATTAAACACGCTTCCTACTTCTTCTGTTGCTGGAAAATTCTTCTGCGTTCTAACTAAGCAAATCGGATCATCTTTTCCAACATAAGTTCCTGCTATGTTGTGCAGTCTGTCAGTTGACGCATCAAGAATTGGCTCTCCGTCCCTCGTGCATACAGAGTCTACAACATATCTTCCCGGATACATTAGTGCAGCTTCAATAGTCGGCTTATCTTCCCATAATTGCAAAGATGCAATCTGTGCTTTTTCTACATCCATGATGTTTACTGTCACTCCTCTTGCAAGGCTTTTGTTGACAATTAATCCCGTGTTGCTAAGTGCGTCTACAAACATTCTGTAAATGGGATAGTTGAATGCGCCTGGTTCTGTTTTGTCTGCTGCAAAAACTGTAAATGCTTCGTTTGGCCTCTCTTCGAATTCCATTTCTGCGACTCCTGGGCCCATTCCTTTTACATTTCCTGAAAAGGAATCCCTCAGCAAGTCTTGTCCTGCACCATACAGCCCTTCTTCCTTTGCTACCTGCGTTCCTGCCATGAATGCATCCCATGCTAGCTTGTGAATTTGTTGATTGTCCACTCCGTGAGTATGGGTCATGACGATGTGGGTATCATCCCCGCAATATCCGATATAGTGATCAATTAGTAAATCGCCTGAATTCCCTACGGTATCCCTGATTGCCCTGATCAGTCCGTCACTTGGTTTTGTATGTCCGCCTACTCCGCCGACATCTGCCTTGATAACCGAAACTGTAATTTTCATAGTTTCCATTTTTGCACCTTTGATTTATGTGCTTTTAGCAAAGTTTTATGATCCATAAAAAATTGAATATTTTTTATTTTTTCTTCAAAAATTCATAACGCTAATAAATGCCCTCAGCGACGCATCACATATGGCAGATAAACCACACTTGAACCTGATTGTTACAGGACATATTGATAATGGAAAATCAACTACTATGGGTCATTTTTTGATGGATCTTGGGGTTGTAGATGAAAGAACAATTGCTGCTCACGGAGCAGAATCCGAAAAGACCGGAAAAGGTGATACTTTCAAGTATGCTTGGGTTATGGATAACATTAAAGACGAAAGAGAGAGGGGTATTACAATCGATCTTGCTTTCCAGAAATTTGAGTCTCCAAAGTACTTCTTTACTTTGATTGACGCCCCTGGTCACAGGGACTTTATTAAAAACATGATTACTGGTGCTTCTGAAGCAGATGCGGCCATTCTAGTACTTTCCGCAAAAGAAGGTGAAACCGATACCGCAATTGCAGCAGGTGGACAGGCAAGAGAGCATGCATTCTTGCTAAAAACACTTGGTGTGGGCCAACTAATCATCGCAATCAACAAAATGGATGCAGTCGAATACAAAGAAGATGCATTCAATGCAGCCAAAGCAAAAGGCGAAGGCCTGGCAAAATCTGTAGGTTACAAATTAGAAAACGTACCAATCATTCCAGTTTCTGGATGGAAAGGTGACAACTTGGTAAAGAAAACCGAGAACATGCCTTGGTACAAAGGTAAGACCTTGCTTGAAGCATTTGATGACTTTACCGTCACTGAAAAACCCGTCGGTAAACCACTGCGTGTTCCAATTCAAGACGTTTACACTATCACCGGTGTTGGAACTGTCCCGGTAGGCAGAGTTGAGACGGGTGTAATGAAAGCGGGAGACAAAATTGTTGTAATGCCTTCAGGCGCACCCGGTGAAATCAAATCCATTGAAACCCACCATACCGAAATGCCATCTGCAGAAGCAGGTGACAACATTGGCTTCAACCTAAGGGGTGTTGAAAAGAAGGATATCAAGAGAGGGGATGTTCTTGGCAGTCCTGATGCACCTCCAAACGTTGCAAAAGAATTCAAAGCACAAATCATTGTAATTCACCATCCAACAGCAATTGCTCCTGGCTACACACCTGTAATGCACGCACACACCACTCAAGTTGCAGCAACTGTTACCGAGTTCCTCCAAAAGATCAACCCGGCAACTGGTGCAGTTGAGGAAGAAAATCCAAAATTCCTTAAAGTAGGTGATTCGGCAATTGTCAAGATTAGACCTGTGAGACCGACCTGCATTGAAACCTTCCAGGAATTCCCTGAAATGGGTAGATTCGCCCTTAGGGATATGGGTGCAACCATCGCAGCAGGCATCGTCAAGGAAATTACCGAAGAGTACAAACCATAGGCGGATTTTATGACACAAACCGCCCGTGTTAAACTCACCTCAACCAGCCTTCCGAAATTGGATGGCGTGTGTGGCGAGATCATGGGTATTGGTAAAAAAACCGGTGTCAAAGTTAAAGGTCCGACTCCACTTCCTGTAAAGAGATTGCATGTCGCTACTAGAAAATCTCCATGTGGCAGTGGAACAGAAACCTATGAGAAATGGGAAATGAAAATGCATAGAAGGATAATCAATATCAACGCCGATGATAAAGCAATCAGGCAACTAATGAGACTCAAAATTCCTGATGATGTTTACATCGAGTTATCTCTAACATGATCTGGTATCCTTAAATTATAGAAATTTTGGTGATAAACATGGTTGAAGAACAAATTGACGAAGTAGAAGAAGCACCTGTGGAAACTTTTGAGGTAAACTATTCTTGCTTGAGATGTGGAACCACTGTTTCAAATACTGAATTATCTAGATTGCCTGAAATCAAATGTATCTGTGGATTCAGGGTATTTACCAAGGCAAGACCTCAGGTCGTCAAGACAGTAAAAGCAATCTAGCTATCTGTCTTTTTTGTAGCTATGTTCTCTCTGTAGATGGGTTCTCATATCTTCCATATTTGAAAAATATTCGTTGCACTCTTTGCAATCATACTCCAAGTCTTTTCCATGTATGATTTGTTTGTGATTCATCATCCCTTCTTCTTTTGAAAATTTCTTATCACAAATATCGCATTTAATTTTTTTAAAAAATCCCACTTTTATCCAAACTCTGCTTTCTTTTCATCCCAACATTTTCTACATAGTTGCCCTTCCATCTTCCAAGATCCTTTTGGATTGTATCTAATCAACCCCATTTTTCCTCCACATAACGAGCAAAAGTTTTTCTTTTTACCGCGGTCTTCTTCTTTTTGATCAAAGCACTTTTTGCATAACAGTCCATCCATGTCCCATTGCCACCGTGGTTCCCACAAATCTGTAATTTTCTGTGTAATTCCACACACGACACATGGCTGTCTGACTTTGCCTTCATAGTATTCTTTTGACTTCTCAAAATGACAGTCCCCGCATAACGGACCTTTGACATTCCATTCTCTTTTTGGTTTGTGTTTGTGGGTCAGTTCTTTATTACAAACACTGCAAAACGATGGTTTTCTGCTAAATAATCCCATTTTCGATGATCCTGATCATATGATATATTCTATAAATGTAAATAAAATAAAAATAACAAAAAATGCTTATTCGTCTAGGATTTTCTCAAGAGCCTGACTTGCATTGAGCATGCCGTTTCTCTTGGCAAATTCCTCGATCATTCTGTATTGTTTTGCAGTAAAACATACTGGCATTGAACGACTTTCCATGACTAACAGTCGTATTTTTTACTAATATCCCTTTCCCTTGTGTTCATTGTACTTCTTGCAAAGATATTTGAATCCATTTTCACCATTTGATGCATGGTAAAGAAACGTCAGATTTTGGTAATCGGAAACAATGCTGATGGCTGTACTCCAAAACATGAAAAAATCGCATATGATGTTGGATCGGAGATTGCAAAATCTGGCTCTGTTTTAGTCAATGGCGGGCTAGGTGGTGTAATGGCAGCTGCATCCCATGGTGCCAGTGATGCCAAAGGGCTAACTGTGGGTATTATTCCTCAGGATTATTCTACTGCTGCCAATGAATATTGCGATATCGTAATTCCTACTGGAATGGGCCTTACTAGAGATTATCTTAATGCGTTGAGTGCAGACGGTGTTGTCATAATTGGTGGTGGTTCTGGCACCCTTTCTGAGGCATGTGCTTCCTATATGTACAAAAAACCGATGGTCGCAATCAAAAATCTTGGCAGTTCTGTTGATCCATACATTGACGGATACATTGACCATAGAAAAAATATCAAAATAATTGGAGTTGACACTGCTCAAGAAGCAGTGCAGAAAATTTTAGAATTGATTTCTAGTCAAACGGTTTAATTTCTCCGTTGTATTTTATTGCAAAATGCCTTACAGCATAGATTGAAATGATCATGCTTGATGGAATTGATACCAAATTTCCCAACTCATCCTAAAACCGATCATTTTGTAAATAATTCATGACAATCGGGATCCAAGAATGACCCTGCTGACGTATCTTTCATGATTCACAAAGAAATGTCAGACACTCAATGGAACACGGTTGCATCACATCTGCCAAAGCCTGCAAAAACCGGAAGGCCAAGATGCAATGACAGAAACACAATCAACGGAATATTGTTTGTCCTAACAACAGGATGCAGGTGGGCAGACATGCCGGACAGATACGGTTCAAAATCCACCGCACATCTGAGATTCTCAGAGCTGCAGCAAAAGGGAATATGGAAAAGGATTCTGTCAGGACTGATAAAATCCGCACACAGACAGGGAAAAACCAGCCTACAAAAAATATCGGTTGATTCATCGTCAATTGCCGCCAAAAAAAGGGGGACAAAACAGGATATGACGGGTTCAAGAAGATCCTGGGCACAAAGATTCACGCTGCAGTAGACGGGACAGGACTGCCAATCCCAATCAGGGCCAGCCCTGCAAATGTCCATGACAGTACGAAATTTATTGATGTGTTAGAGAACATCTCAGAACCTGCAGGTGATGGTTTGATACGGCAGATCATCTCAGTGTATGCCGACAGGGGATACGATGCGGCATACATCAGAGACTATCTGGGATCCCATGGGATTGACCGTTGCATTCCATACAAAAGGAACTCAAGGAACGTTGCACAAAACAGGAATCAAAAGCATCATGGCAAGACAGGGTTTGTCGTAGAGCGGTTCCTTGCCTGGCCCAGGTGCGGACTTCACGGGACGGCAGTCAGATACGAAAGGAACTGTGACAACTGTCTCGGGTTTGTGTATCTGGCATGCGTCATGATGTATTGGAGGGTTTTAGGAAAGTTCTCCATATATTTCTCCTAATGCTAATTGAATTGGAACGCCAAATGCAAATCCCATCCGAATGCTGATTCCAAACAACATCCAAGACTTTTCCATTCTCAATCCTGCATAAATTGATAAAATTGGTTTGTTATTTGACTTGTGAAAAATATCGTAATTTCAAAAAATTACCTGCAATCAAGGAACGTGGCATTCTTACAAAAGTTGAATCTGATTATGAGAATTGCAAAGATGAGATGCAAAATGCCATTGATCGTGCTACAGCGGATGGCGCTGGTCACATTAAAAAGTTATCATAAAATGCTTGATGTGTTTTTACAACTCATCTTAAAACCCTGCAATACATCAAAAATGACGCAATGCTAACCAGCCCGGGATAATTTCCCGCGTTTCCTTTACATCTTATTCCTGTTCTGTGAAACCCGTTTTTCAGCCATGCAAAGAACCTCTCCACTACAAACCTTGTCCTGTTGTAACTGTCCTTGCCTGCATCATCTGCCGTCCTGCCGTTTTTTCCAAAGGGAATGCACGGAATGACGTTTCTTGACCTTGCATGACTGCGGATTGGTTTTGAATCGTATCCCCTGTCTGCATAGACTGAAACCATCTGTTCCATCATGGAATCATCTGCAAAATCCGAAACTGGTTCCATCACGTCTGCAAATTTCGTACTGTCGTGAATGTCTGCAGGGCTCATTACAATTGATACTGGCAAGCCGGTACCATCCACTGCAACATGCAATTTCGTGCCCGTGACCCTCTTGAATCCGTCAAATCCGATCACGTTGCCCCTTTTTTGGCGGCAACTGACGATGAATCAATCGATATTTTTTGCAGGCTGGTTTTTCCCTGTCTGTGTGCGGATTTGATTGCACGTCCCAAAATCTTTTTCCATATGCCAAACCCCTGCCATCTTCTTGGCCTTGGATTGGCAGCTGAGTCATCACCGCATGTTTTTGGCATCTCACTTCACCTGCATCCGGAAACCAACACGCAGATGATTCCATTTAAAACCGTTTGGTCATTGCTTCTTGGGCGTCCTGTGGCGGCAGGTTTTGGCAGCAACGGCTCTATCATATCCCATTGTCTGTCTGTTATCTCGGTGAATTTCATGTACAGTTTGGAAACTAACAGTCCATGGATCCAAATGATCATCAAATATTGTCCAAATGGTTAGTTTTAAGACGAGTTGTTAATCAGAATGTGCTATTGCATAGATATTAGCAACGGGTCTGGCCTGTAAAATTCCCCATGCTCATCTGCTAACTTGTTTAATTCATCAACAATTTTTTTAACCCCGATCTCTTTTGCTGTCTCAAATAGCGGTTTTTTGAGACCCAGTCCTAACCGTGCCGCCTTTTCAATCTCCTCCATGTCGCTTGCCCCGTTTGTCACAAGCCATGCTGCGTTGTTTAGAATATTTGCAGCTAGTTGAATGGGATCACATTTTTGTGCCAATTCTTCTGACAGTGCAACTCTTTGATATTTGTCATCAGAATATTTGTAATATCCTTCCCCTGATTTCTGTCCAAGTTTTCCTTCATCAGACATTTTTTCTACTAGCTGGTGCGGGTTGATGACCTTTTTATCCCGCAAATGCATCTCCACGGTTGCTTTGTGAATTACATCCATTCCTGTAAAGTCTGCCAATTCAAATATGCCCATCGGGAATCCCAACCTGAATTTTACCGCCGAATCGATTTCTTCAAGAGTTGCACCCGTTCTGTCTTTGATAAAACATGCTTCATGCACCATTGGGATGAACAATCTGTTAATTATGAATCCTGGAACATCTTTTCTGCATAGCACTGCCTGTTTGTTGACTGATCTTACGTATTCTTGAGTTAAATCGGTAACCTCCTGTGCTGTTTTCTCCCCCGGAATAACCTCGACTAATTTCATCAGCTGTGGAGGATTGAAAAAATGAATTCCTATGAATTTTTCAGGACGTGATGTCGTGTTTGCTATTTCTGTAATTGGTAGAGTACTTGTATTTGATGCAAAAATGACCTCGGGCTTTGCAGCCTTGTCCAATTCCGCATAAACTGATTTTTTTAAATCCATGATCTCTGGAACCGCCTCGATCACCATCTCTGCATCCTTTATCGCCTCATTCAAATCCGCGATTGGCGTTATTCTTGAAAATATGGCGTCGCCTTCTTCCTTGGATATTTTTTCTTTGGTCACCATCTTGTCCAAGCTCCATTTTATTTTCTCCATTGCTTTATCAAGAAATTCCTGTTTAATGTCTCGCAAAACCACGTCATATCCTGCCGCGGCTGATACCTGGGCAATACCGTGCCCCATGACTCCCGAACCCAAGACTGTGATGTTTTTTACTGTCACAATAAATGAGAAATCCCGTATCCTTTATAATGTATTTCAAAAATTTGTGAACTAATGGGCCTGTTTAACCGTAAAAAAAAGGATGAAAACAAAACCAAGTGTGATGTGTGTGGAACTGACTTGCATGATCCGGAGAAACTAAAAAGACATGTGAAAAAAGCACATGGAAACGTACCTGCTAAGAAACTGGATCCTAATGCAGGCGATGGCGGTACTTGGTAAATGGAACTCAGTTCAAGCCAAAAAACCGCTCTTGTGTTTGCTGGCGCTTTTCTTGCCGCCGGAATTGTTTTATCCACCATTGTTTTTCCGTTTTGGAATCTGATTCGCGAAGACGTCTTTGAAGAGGTAACCATTCTAACTAATGATGACGGCGTATGTTATGTTGAGACTGTGGATGCCATACCCAAAATCATCGAAAACTGTACTCTGGAATCTGGCGATGTCGTTACTGTCAAGTTTGGCAAAGATCTTGCTTGGGCTACAATTGTTGAACCCTGATAGGTGATTTAATATTTTAAAACATTGTTGACATTATCATGGATTGTGTTTTTTGTAAAATCATTTCTGGCAAAATCAAATCAAAATTCCTTAAAGAAACCCCTCACTCTGTATCTTTCCTGGATGCATCCCCTCTTGCATCTGGGCACGTCCTAGTCATTCCAAAGAATCATCATGAGAAAATTCAAGATATGGATGGTGAAGAAAACTCCGATTTGTTTTCTCTTGTCCAACAAATGATTTCAAATGTCGATAAAATTACCGGTTCGACTCTGGTTGCAGCACACAATGGTAAGGATGCAGGACAAGAAATTCCTCACGTACACGTACATCTGGTTCCGCGAAGCAAAACTGATTCTGCAGGGCCAATCCACAGTATGTTTGCTCCGGTTAATCTATCTGATTCGGAAATGAATGACTTGTATGACAAACTAAAACTCTAGTATGGGAACAATCTTTCTTTAGTCTCTGTATTTTCTACTCTGATTGCTTTGGTTGGACACGTCTCTGCTGCGTTCATTATCTTATTTACCCCTGCTCCCCTTTGATTAATCACTGATGATTTTGGATTTGATTTGCTGACTTTGTCTATCTCAAAAACCCCCGGCGCAATCATCTCGCAGCTGCAACAGCCTATGCACAGGCTTTCATCGACTTGCACAGATAATTCTGGCTGTTCTTTTGGCTCTTGTGCCTTTTCATATTCCCCATTTCTGCCATCAGATCTTACTCTTGCATTGTAGTCTTCCCAAAACTTTCTTTCGTATTCTTTCCAAAATTCTGGATCTCCTTCTTCAAATTCACGTGTGTATTTGCCCCAATCTTGTTCTGGAATGCTCCCATCATCTGGTGCTCCCCACTGCGGTTTTCTTTTAAAATCACTTTTTGGTCTATTCTGAGTTGTTTCTTGGTACGTTGTATTTTTCTGATTGTGATTTTTCTTTAGATGGTTGTATGCCTCTGTAATTTTTTTAAATTCTGTGTCTTCTTTCTTATCTTGTTTTTTATCTGGATGCAACTCCAAGGCCAATTTTCTGTACGCTGCCTTGATCTCACTCTGTGACGAACTAGAATCCACATTTAATATTCGAAGAGCCTGGTATGTGTTCACTAGAATTAGACATTTGTTATGTGTTAAAAATAATTGCATCTGCTTGCAGTGAGCCCGTTAATCATTCCAACAACGTCTCATCTTCCATTTTCCATGCTGTTTCCACTATGCATAAAAACCTCAAATCTTGATTTCCTGAATTTTCAATAAACTGTTTGGCATTGGGTGGAACGTACGCTGCATCGTTATTTTCTACCGGATATGTTCCATCATCAATGTGGATTATCCCTGTACCTTCTAAAATATAGTAAATTTCGGATGACTTTATTTTGTGTAATCTTGATTTTTTTCCTGGTTCCAATGTGAATTGTGCCAGACTATAGCTTATTCGAATTGGCGTATCGTGTGGATGAAAGTACTGTTTGACTTTTGTTCCTTCGTTACCTTGAATCGACTCTACCTCTGAATCCTTGCGTATTGACATTATTAGATGATTTTTGTAACTTGGGTTTTAAAATCTGATTCATACCATTCTGTTTTGTATGCTGCGTTCTTTTTCGGCAAAATGTTAATGGCAATATGTGAAAACTCTTTTTTCTTGTTAATTGAGCCATGTGTGTGGAGTGTTTTTGCCGGAATGTGAACAACGTCTCCCTCGTTGAGGCCGATCTTTTCAATTTTTTTTATTTTAAAATTGGTTTTTTTGGTTCCATGTTTTCTAAATATCTCCAAACTCCCTTTTCCCCTTACCCCAATTAACACCTGATTTCCATTATGCCGATGGAGTCTGGTTCTTGAACCCTTTTCAAAATGAACGTGGTAGATATCTTGATCTTTTGATTTGATTTTCTCTGATAACACTTTCATCCATGTTTTGTCTGTAAACCAATCTGGATTCACTTTTCTTTTATCACCTGTACCTGAAATGTTTGTCTTTTTCAAATTATACCCTCCCTAGTATCTTCTTTTTCTTTTCTTGAAATTCTTTTTCCGTAATTATTTCTGCCTTTCTTAATTTTCCCAATCTTTTCAATATTTCTAAATCATCTTGTGTATTTGATGTAGCTTTCTTTGCAGTATCTAGCCCTTTGTTAATCTTTTCAATTCCTTTTCTCTGCAATGCCTCTTTTTCTTTTTTTGCTTGTTTGCGTAACTCCTTACTTGTTTTGGCTGCCTGTTTTGCAGTCATTGATCCGAACTCTGCTGCTTTTTCTAGAGATTCATCTGCCTTTCTTACCCCTTCCTGAATGGCTCTGTCTGCTTTTTTGAGAAATTTACCGATATAGCCTCCTTTCTTAGTTGCCATGGTTGTTGTATGACTTTCAAACGTATTATTTCTTTCTTGCCTGAATTGATTTAATAGATGGAATTGCATAATTTGTATAGTTTTGGCAAAGACTGATGATGTAAAGACTGTTGTCTTAAGGAAGAATGTTGATGAAAAAGAAGCGATGGATATAGTTAATCAAAAGAAAACCAATCCTTTCAAGTCACTGCTTTCTAGACCAAAAAAAGAAGACGTTCATGTTCATTCATTGAGATTATACTATGAGTGTATTTTGATGGTTTCAGGAAAATACATTGCCGATTATTTTAGAAAAGCAAACCATTCAATTTCCGTGGATTCCAACGTCCATGAGGTTGCTTTAGGCAGTGGTGTTTTTCCAATCCGTTCGAAATCTGGTATTACCAAAGCCTTTGCTGGAAAGCGTGGTAAAAATAGGATTGATTTAAAATTAGAGGAACATGTATTTGTTGAGGAAGAAGACGAATTAACTTTTGATCATCATGGGCGTGATATCAAATTCCATTTCAAAATAAACTCAAAAACTATGGAAAATTATCCCAAACGTTTACTGGAACAAAACCCTTCAAATGTAAAAAAGCCTGAAATCACTCATGATGCGGCAATCAAAAAACTACAATTGGAACTGAAAAAACCAATGGAGGCCGACGTCAGAAATCTCAACGAAGAATTCGTATTGCGCGAAATATCTGAAATTTACATTCCTGTTTTTGAAGCTCGGCTAATTGGCCCAAAGAAAAAAGTAGGGATAATTAGAATTGATGCAATACGAAAGAAAATACTGTGATTTTTTAAGCGTCTTAGTCTATTTGGACAAAAGATTATCAGTAATCAATATTTGAATAATTTATCAACAAGGTACACTGAAATCCAATACGATGATCAATGCGGGGCACAAAAATTCCATCATGATGCACTTGGATGGCAAATCTCAAAATTTCCTGACATGGATTTATCATATGGTCACAGCCACTCCTGGCGATGAGAAAATGAAACCTACTGAGCCGGGTTCAATCGGCGGCGGTTTGTTGCCAAAAGATCCTTCACTGGACCACATCCAATCATTGTAATTGACGTTCCTTCAGCTGAAGAACATCCCAAAAAAGCAGAGTCTGCTTGTGGAAAAACCGTAATGCCTGCAATCAAAGTCGGTGAATTTGGGCCTGTGCTCGGGTCTTAGACCCTGAAGGTGGCGTAATTGGTATTTGGCCCCTGTAAACTGCTAATGCCTTATTTTATTTCAAATAATGTTACCAATCAGTTACCACTAGGAAAATTAAAAATTCTTTTTACTCTTAATTTATCACTATGTTGGCATTAGTAGAGATGTTTATATTCAATCAAATTCAGGTTTTTCTTACTTGATGAAACTATCTAAAACAAAAATTACCTTGCCTGTCTTATTTGCAATTGGAATATTTTCAATTGCTTTGGTTTCGTATTCTCCTGTTGATGTGAGTGCAGAATATCAGGAATCCACCATGCCTCAAATTTCTGGAACAATCACTGTGGATTCTATTGATGATTATCCTGCAGATTCAACCATTGCATTGTCTGTTGCCATGGCAGTAGCTGAAAATTCTGTAGAAAATGGAAAAGCAATGTGGGGCAAGCTTGATGTTGTCCAAGGATTTCTAGTATACAAAATTGGCATTCTGGCAAACGATGATGTTTACCATAAATCTATAATTGATGCCGGAAACGGTCAGGCACTTTACGTTTCTGATGGTGTGTCAAAAGATAACTGGAAGCATTCTGATGATAAATCCCACAAAAAATGGAAAGATCACCATTCTGATTTAACTCCTGAACAAAGAGAGATAAAAAAACAGCAATGGGGCGAGGTAAGGGATGCTTTCTTTGCACTATCTCTTGATGAAAGAGCAAAAATGATTATGCATTTTATGACTATGAAGGTACAATTCGAATCATTAACTGCTGAAGAAAAAGATGCCAAAAAGCAAGAAATGAAATCAATGATGGAAGAATTATTGCCATTATCCGTTGAAGAAAAAACCCAAAAATTGCGTGAATTTGTAAACTCTCTTTAATCGTAAATCTGCATTTTAATTTACATCCTGACCAATCTTCTGAATTCATTATTGTCAAGTAGTTTTGCAAAAATGGGTTCCTCCCGTGCCCATGCTCGAATGACTTTGGGGTTTTTTGAAATCGCCTGTTTTAGTAGTTCTATTGATTCAGGATACATTTCTAACGCTGCCTTACTTCGTGCTTTTGCATAAATGACATTTACATTGCCTTCGAATTTCTTTAGGATATCATCAAACACATCTATTGCTTTTTTGTGCTGTTTTAACTCTGCCAATTGTACCCCTTTTTGGAAGAATGCATCTTGGTTGTTCGGATATTTTTTACAAACACTCTGAAAACAATTCAACGCCTCTTCATGCCTTTTCATTTTTCCCAACACAATTCCTTTGTATATCATAACATTTGGTTTTCTTGGATCAATTGTAATTGCTTTGTCTAAGACTCTCAACGCCTCTTCCTGTTCGTGCAACCTATCCAATAGGACCCCTTTGTTGAATAACGCTGATGCATTTTTTGAATCCGCCTCAATCGCTTTATCGTAACATTCTGCAGCATCCTGCATATTGCCGTTCTCAGCCATTGCAATTCCTCTGTTATTCCATGCTTGGGAATCTTTAGGATCGATCTCTAGTATTTTATCAAAACATGTTATTGCATCGCTGTATTTCCTTATCTGGTTTAGTGCAAGTCCTTTGTTGAATAATGCTGGTATGTTTTCTGGCTCTTGTTTTAGAATTTTACCAAATAACGCTATTGCTCCTTTTGGCTGATTTTTTTCCATAAATGACATTGCATCATATTGCAAATCCTCCACATTTTTCTTTGAACCAAACAATCCCATAATTTCTCAAAAATGATATTGCTAATGAAAGTTTGGCTTAACCCCATGATTTGAATTTTTTTATTGCTTCTTTGGCCATGTCTTCCCGGTCTTTTGCAGTTGTGTCTGTCGGATCTTCTGTAGCATATGCTTCTTTTTCGTCTTTCTTCTTCTCCATAACCATATGAAAGCATGATTTTATAAAAGTCTGATTTTGGTGACTGTAAACCCATGCCTCCAAACCATACCTGCCTAATTATTGGGAAAGAGAGTCAATCTTATCTAATTATCAAAAATAGTTTTGGACAAATCAACATGATTGGAATTACTGCGCAAACGATTCAGCATCAGCATCAGGATTGGTTGGCAAAACTGCAATTATGAGAAATACTGTTTGACGAACAGGGATGGAATTTGAGATGTGGTAAACGCAAGACAAATTACAAACCGTTCTCAAACACACAATTTGAGAAAACCAACATTGATCATTTAAAATGGTCGGTTATAATCAAACTCTTTGATCTTGGGATTGGTGCAAGGCATACAGAAAGAGAAATTGATGTTGGCTATCCTGCCGCACTGCATTCTTGTGATGTGATGGAATTCTCGACATTAGAAGAGCACTCCAAAACATATGAATGCTCTAAAGGACCCGATTGGGTTGAGGGTGGTCGTATTTTGGAGGGAATCTTTCTCCAAATTCCCTTTTGCCACAGTCCTGAGAATCTAAGACGCTACGTAGGTTTGGAACCTTGCTTGTCTGACATGCCTGCCCATCTGTATCTCGTACCAACACAGACAGGATTACGTTGGTTGTACTTCTGTCATCATATCCTAGACGCCTTGTTCTGGCAGTTGTGGCTCGATTGCGTTCCATTGTATGCCTGGCATTTTATGAATCACGAAGAATGTATCTGTGCCGTCATTGTCAGATCCAGCTTATCACAAATAACTTACAAAATGATCGGTTTTAGGATGAGATGAATGTCTACGAAATCCACAGTATGAAAGTTTTTATTTATCATTTTTTAAGGTGGGAGACATAATGAGTTTGAGCAGGGAACCTGATCTTATACCAGTCAGAATGTTTACGCAGTTTGCATATTGCAAGCGTCTGTCATACATGGAGTGGGTGCAAGGGGAGTTTGCACACAATGCGGAGGTGGTAGAGGGCAAGTACCTTCACAGGAACGTAGACATCACATCTGGAAACAAAAAACTGGCAGATGGAGGCGAGCATGAATCCATACATGCAAGGTCTGTAATGGTATCAGATGCATCTCTGGGCTTGGTGGCAAAGGCAGACCTGCTTGAGATACGCGGAAACCATGTAACGCCTGTAGAGTACAAGAGAGGCAAGGCCCCGGACATACCTGATGGTGCATATGAGGATCACATTATACAGCTATGCTCCCAAGCCATGCTCCTGCGTGCAAACGGATACCAATGCGATACCGGAATCATATACTACATATCATCAAGGCAACGCATAGAGATCACAATAGATGAAAATCTAATCGCAAAGACTTCCAAACTGCTCATACAGATGAAAGACATGATGAGACAAGGTGTGATTCCTCCTCCTTTGGTAGACAGTCCCAAGTGTCCACGCTGTTCGCTTGTAGGCATTTGCATGCCGGATGAGACAAATCTACTTTCAGACAGAAATTCAAACGTACGAAAAGATCAAGTGCGAAGAATGTATCCGATAAGAAGCGATGCAATTCCAGTCTACGTTCAGGAACAGGGAACAAGGATCACATTATCTGGAGAGTGCATTAACATAAAAACAAAGGAAGGGCAAACAAAAGCGATCAGGATCATGGATATTTCGGAGATCACAGTATTTGGAAATGTACAGATCACCACAAATGTAATACGCAAAATGTGCGAACATGGAATTCCAATATGCTATATGAGCTATGGCGGATGGTTTGAGGGAATCACCTCTGGTGCATCAAGTAAGAACATAGATTTGAGGATTCAGCAATACAAGGCACACTTGGAAAAATCTTCATCCATGAACATAGCGCGCCGTATTGTCTGGGGAAAGATAAAAAACAGCATGACAATGCTGAGAAGAAATCACAAGGATGCGCCGGTATCTGCAATGGGGGAGATGGACAGGATTGCGGCAAAGGTAGGCAGTGTAAGGGGGTATGATGCACTGCTAGGGTTAGAGGGTATGGCGGCACGGATATACTTTTCGGAATTTTCCGGCATGATAAAAAACAATCCTGAAAAATTCGACTTTACACAGAGAAACAGAAGGCCGCCAAAGGATCCGATAAATGCAATAATTTCGTTTCTATACTCCATGCTTACTAGGCAGGCAGTGACGATTGCAACCGCTGTGGGATTTGATCCGTATCTTGGATTTTTACACATGCCAAAATACGGCAAGCCTGCGCTTGCACTTGACATGATAGAGGAATTTCGATCAATCATTGCAGATTCTACATGCATCACACTGATTAACAATGGCCAGATAACAAAAAACGATGTCATTGTCACCGACTTTGGCACTAGTCTGACCGGGACAGGGAGGCGCAAGGTAATTGAAGCGTATGAAAGGAGGATGGATTCTACAGTCACTCACCGCATTTTGGGCTATTCTGCAAGCTATAGGAGGATAATGGAGACCCAGATGAGGCTGCTTTCAAGGCATCTTCTGCATGAGATACCAGAATATCCGCCGTTTAGGACAAGATGATGCCGTGAGAAATCAGTACATGGTGTGTTATGATATAACAGACTCAAAGCGATTGCACCAAACGTACAAGACAATGAGGGGCTATGGTGAGCGTGTACAATATTCTGTGTTTTCATGCCGCCTAAGCTTAAAAGAACTAATATACATGAAAGAAGATCTTGGCAACATACTTAATCATGAGGAAGACAGAGTCATGATAATTGATATGGGTCCTGTAGGAGCAAACACAGACAAGAAGACAACCACCATAGGCATACCCATGGAATCAAAAACGGAGGAACCATCAGTTGTGATATGATCAAAGCCTGCGAGTGCGAAGGTGGAGATGTCCATACCTGAAGGCAACTGCGCATTGCATAAGTATGATATGTCCATGCAGGTCGGGACGCCCAATTCTGAACCGAAAAGGAGCACACATGATCAAAATAAAGCCTGATTCATTAGAACTGTGTACGTATATCAAAATAAAATCAGGATTTCCGTAACGAAAAAGTTACGGCCCCATTGAAGCGATGCCTCCTCTAACAGTGCCTTACTTCGGTCTATGTATTTCCGTAACGAAAAAGTTACGGCCCCATTGAAGCATCAAACATCATGAGCCACTCCTGAATTTCATTCGGAATCATTTCCGTAACGAAAAAGTTACGGCCCCATTGAAGCGGAAACAGATACTGTCGCAGCGATGGCGTCTCCAACCTATTTCCGTAACGAAAAAGTTACGGCCCCATTGAAGCTATCCGCATATCTGCATGCCATCGCTATCTCAATTGATTTCCGTAACGAAAAAGTTACGGCCCCATTGAAGCACACATACGATAACCCTAAAAATAAAAGATTCGGATATTTCCGTAACGAAAAAGTTACGGCCCCATTGAAGCACCGGCTCGTTCCTTTCAACTATCCAACCGCTGGCATTTCCGTAACGAAAAAGTTACGGCCCCATTGAAGCATGCCGTCACCTCCGCCGTCACGTCATATTCTATGTTGCCAATTTCCGTAACGAAAAAGTTACGGCCCCATTGAAGCAAAAAAATATCACTGCAGAACCTTTTGAAGATTCTAATCACATTTCCGTAACGAAAAAGTTACGGCCCCATTGAAGCATGTAGTAACACTGGTCGTAGTCAATCATGTCGTAATTTCCGTAACGAAAAAGTTACGGCCCCATTGAAGCGTGAGGGTAATCTGTTCATCAAACATCATCAGCCATATTTCCGTAACGAAAAAGTTACGGCCCCATTGAAGCGGTAGATGGGGTCGTAGTTATCTGCGTATTTGTCCGCATTTCCGTAACGAAAAAGTTACGGCCCCATTGAAGCGTCGGAGTCGCAAAATCCGCGGATACCGCGGACGCATTTCCGTAACGAAAAAGTTACGGCCCCATTGAAGCGGTTCCGCGATACAGCGGGAGAGCCATTCTGGCCCGAGATTTCCGTAACGAAAAAGTTACGGCCCCATTGAAGCGACGCCCCCGTTCAGGTGGGAATCACGATTAACAGAAATTTCCGTAACGAAAAAGTTACGGCCCCATTGAAGCCTGCCTTGTTGCTCTCGTTGTTTACCCATTTGGCTGGATTTCCGTAACGAAAAAGTTACGGCCCCATTGAAGCGTCGCGGAATTGAAAAATCGCGGGGAATCCGACTGGTCGAATTTCCGTAACGAAAAAGTTACGGCCCCATTGAAGCGATGAACAAATTACCCTCACAAAGCATGACTTTAAGAGTGATTTCCGTAACGAAAAAGTTACGGCCCCATTGAAGCTATTTTGCCAGTTCCTGTAATCGTGATTGGTCCGAATTATTTCCGTAACGAAAAAGTTACGGCCCCATTGAAGCGGCATTCCGCAACATGTCTATGGCGAAAATGACCTCATTTCCGTAACGAAAAAGTTACGGCCCCATTGAAGCTTGTATGCCTCGTCCTCTGTCATCAAGATTGCCGGGATTTCCGTAACGAAAAAGTTACGGCCCCATTGAAGCTTAGCTTCGGCCGTTGCCTGTGATGCGGTATACTGACGATTTCCGTAACGAAAAAGTTACGGCCCCATTGAAGCTGCACAACTAGAAAGTTCGAAACCTCGCTCCAGCAAATTTCCGTAACGAAAAAGTTACGGCCCCATTGAAGCGCCAGTGCTGCTGTGCTGAATGTGTAGGTGTCCTTCAAATTTCCGTAACGAAAAAGTTACGGCCCCATTGAAGCTGTACTCGCGTATCGGCATCTGTGCCCTGATATGCCTCATTTCCGTAACGAAAAAGTTACGGCCCCATTGAAGCTCGAAAATCTACATACGCGTGCAGGGGCCGAGTTCATGGATTTCCGTAACGAAAAAGTTACGGCCCCATTGAAGCATTTGAAGCAGTACAGGTGATACGAGTCGGCACGAATTTCCGTAACGAAAAAGTTACGGCCCCATTGAAGCTTGGCAACTTGTACCTTATTTGCGTCTTGCCCCGGTACATTTCCGTAACGAAAAAGTTACGGCCCCATTGAAGCCTTCGTTTCTCAATCACTTCTGGCCTTGAGATGTAATTTCCGTAACGAAAAAGTTACGGCCCCATTGAAGCTCGTATCCGTTTTGCTTGGCAAACACGCCAACCGGGTCATTTCCGTAACGAAAAAGTTACGGCCCCATTGAAGCAAAAAACTTGTTCCGAAAGCGTCGAGCATGTACCTCTAATTTCCGTAACGAAAAAGTTACGGCCCCATTGAAGCTTCTTACTGTAATATATACGATGAGTCTTGCGTAAAATTTCCGTAACGAAAAAGTTACGGCCCCATTGAAGCATGTGAGAAAGGTGTCAGACACTCCGGGGAATCCGACCGATTTCCGTAACGAAAAAGTTACGGCCCCATTGAAGCTGCGTTGCCCGATTGTCTTGGTCGTCGAGGTCGTGACATTTCCGTAACGAAAAAGTTACGGCCCCATTGAAGCATTTTTTATCTCGATTCTCATCGGTGTCCGTGCTGCAAATTTCCGTAACGAAAAAGTTACGGCCCCATTGAAGCGGCGTGCCCCAGCATGTCTATGGCGAAAATGACCTATTTCCGTAACGAAAAAGTTACGGCCCCATTGAAGCTTATGGAGTAATTACAGTTACATTGAGCATTTAAGGATTTCCGTAACGAAAAAGTTACGGCCCCATTGAAGCATCGGCATCTGTGCCCTGATATGTCGCATGTATGCCTTGTAATTTCCGTAACGAAAAAGTTACGGCCCCATTGAAGCAACGCACTGACACTGAGTATCAGCAAGGCAGCACCATCAAATTTCCGTAACGAAAAAGTTACGGCCCCATTGAAGCGTCACGTCCAGAAGAATCCAGCGTCTCGTTGAGAAGATTTCCGTAACGAAAAAGTTACGGCCCCATTGAAGCTATCTGGACCCTTCTATGTATCCTGACTGTGAGGTGATTTCCGTAACGAAAAAGTTACGGCCCCATTGAAGCCTCCATAAGTAGCTTCCTACTTGTTGACTCAACTTTTATTTCCGTAACGAAAAAGTTACGGCCCCATTGAAGCAGTGGAGTAGACATGGCAAACGAGTACGAGGTACAGCATTTCCGTAACGAAAAAGTTACGGCCCCATTGAAGCGGCTTTTGCCTCGTACCTCTTCCTCAAATCGGTGTCGGAATTTCCGTAACGAAAAAGTTACGGCCCCATTGAAGCACATTATCTGCAATATGACGAATTGACGCGTGCCGGATTTCCGTAACGAAAAAGTTACGGCCCCATTGAAGCTCCGAAACAAAAATAAGATTGGGAAAATCAATAATCATTTCCGTAACGAAAAAGTTACGGCCCCATTGAAGCGACGATGTCTCTTTTTTGGAAGCAAGGGCAAACAGGGATTTCCGTAACGAAAAAGTTACGGCCCCATTGAAGCGTTCTGTCTGTAGGTAGGTCATTCTCGTATACCTGATTTCCGTAACGAAAAAGTTACGGCCCCATTGAAGCCCAACGAGATACAGGAGTGGCTGATGATGTATGACGAGCAATTTCCGTAACGAAAAAGTTACGGCCCCATTGAAGCACGGCATACGTTATCGCGTTGCTTGCGGGGGACAGTGCATTTCCGTAACGAAAAAGTTACGGCCCCATTGAAGCACTTCCCTGTGCACTGCTGTTACCTTTTTGCGGTCCCAATTTCCGTAACGAAAAAGTTACGGCCCCATTGAAGCAAAAATGACATTGGCTGCCCTGTTTGTTCTTTAAAATTTCCGTAACGAAAAAGTTACGGCCCCATTGAAGCTTTGGAAACTTTGAGCAGGCCGGAACCCCGTTTGAGAATTTCCGTAACGAAAAAGTTACGGCCCCATTGAAGCGTAACTGAATTTCGTGGCTCGCTTTTCTTCCCTAAGGATTTCCGTAACGAAAAAGTTACGGCCCCATTGAAGCTAAGATAGGATTTGTGCCGGCACCCATTCCGACAATTTCATTTCCGTAACGAAAAAGTTACGGCCCCATTGAAGCTTCTATCCATTTTGTAGACATACACTATATTCACTAATTTCCGTAACGAAAAAGTTACGGCCCCATTGAAGCTAACAGTTCTTGTTTCCTGCGTTCATACGCCATCTCTATATTTCCGTAACGAAAAAGTTACGGCCCCATTGAAGCCAGACGACGCACTTTCATCCCGTCAAAAGGATGTCGCTATTTCCGTAACGAAAAAGTTACGGCCCCATTGAAGCCCGTCAATCCTGCAGATCTCTGCGATTGTACCTTCTTCTAATTTCCGTAACGAAAAAGTTACGGCCCCATTGAAGCTCGTAACTTTTGGTGGCACTTGCACTGTCGAAACTTAGTGATTTCCGTAACGAAAAAGTTACGGCCCCATTGAAGCTTCCATAAAACCATCTTTCATTCCAAGCATTAATGGGATAATTTCCGTAACGAAAAAGTTACGGCCCCATTGAAGCGTTGGACGCTGTACTGTCCTGTTTTCGATTGCATTATTTCCGTAACGAAAAAGTTACGGCCCCATTGAAGCATGATAACGATGAGGGGCATCAAGAGCATACAGTTGGTTGAGGACACAAATTTCCGTAACGAAAAAGTTACGGCCCCATTGAAGCTAGTGGCGTGCAGGGGAACATCGGTCTGTTGATGTCGGGATTTCCGTAACGAAAAAGTTACGGCCCCATTGAAGCTTCAAAAAAGAAACAAGGTTACAACTGGTGGGGTGGAGATTTCCGTAACGAAAAAGTTACGGCCCCATTGAAGCAGTTGAACACATAGTTCTTCAATCCACTTTGTTGACATATTTCCGTAACGAAAAAGTTACGGCCCCATTGAAGCGTCCCATTGTTGAGCGGAAGTCTCAGCAGCAATTTTGTTATTTCCGTAACGAAAAAGTTACGGCCCCATTGAAGCCATCACGAACATTCGACACGAATCAGAATATAGAGAAATTTCCGTAACGAAAAAGTTACGGCCCCATTGAAGCATATAATAACACTCGTCATAGTCAATCATGTCGTATATTTCCGTAACGAAAAAGTTACGGCCCCATTGAAGCTATGACAGTCCCGAAAACTATCGGGATTACCGAATGCATTTCCGTAACGAAAAAGTTACGGCCCCATTGAAGCATTTTGACCCAAGTGGCTATCTTGACTACGAGGTACGCAGATTTCCGTAACGAAAAAGTTACGGCCCCATTGAAGCAGCGAATACCAACTCGACGACGACCAAATCGAAAAATTTCCGTAACGAAAAAGTTACGGCCCCATTGAAGCGTGTTGATTTTTCCCACGTCAGTTTCCTGCCCGTCATAATTTCCGTAACGAAAAAGTTACGGCCCCATTGAAGCACAGAGCGAAGATAGGTTGGAGAACTACATATAGCAAATTTCCGTAACGAAAAAGTTACGGCCCCATTGAAGCTTTTTCTTCGGGAGTCATGATTTTTAAAAAAATAAAATTTCCGTAACGAAAAAGTTACGGCCCCATTGAAGCGTACATACAGTACCGCCGTAACCGTCATGGAATGATCATTTCCGTAACGAAAAAGTTACGGCCCCATTGAAGCTAGTCGCGTAGGACGCTTCATGAATATGTTGTATGCCTATTTCCGTAACGAAAAAGTTACGGCCCCATTGAAGCTCGATGTCGGTGCCGTGTTTCAGTTTCAGTTTCTTTACCGAATTTCCGTAACGAAAAAGTTACGGCCCCATTGAAGCCGAACCTCCGTGATTCCGGTCGGACCGAATATCCTTAATTTCCGTAACGAAAAAGTTACGGCCCCATTGAAGCTCCTACGTGTCTCTCGGTGAGGTACAGGTTGCACCAATTTCCGTAACGAAAAAGTTACGGCCCCATTGAAGCATGTGCATCACTCTGCAGGTATGTCTGATACGCCTGATTTCCGTAACGAAAAAGTTACGGCCCCATTGAAGCTCCGGCGTCGACATGGCAAACGAGTACGAGGTACAGATTTCCGTAACGAAAAAGTTACGGCCCCATTGAAGCTGGTAAAATTCATGTCCGTTGCGGTCCCTGTAAATGGGATTTCCGTAACGAAAAAGTTACGGCCCCATTGAAGCGAGGCAATTTTAGAGAAGGCAGGTTTACTTAGGAAGAATTTCCGTAACGAAAAAGTTACGGCCCCATTGAAGCTTAAAATGCTGCAACGCCTCCTCGTGGGTCATCTTATTTCCGTAACGAAAAAGTTACGGCCCCATTGAAGCACCATCATCTCACATGATACTTCGAGATTTGCTCCCTATTTCCGTAACGAAAAAGTTACGGCCCCATTGAAGCTGGGCAGCGTAAAATGGCGGAAGGGCGAGATATACACCGATTTCCGTAACGAAAAAGTTACGGCCCCATTGAAGCTTTGTAAAATTCATGCCCGTTGCGGTCCCTGTAGATGGGATTTCCGTAACGAAAAAGTTACGGCCCCATTGAAGCCAGTCACGTCCGAAAAATGAGGTTCCAGTGTTTCCTAATTTCCGTAACGAAAAAGTTACGGCCCCATTGAAGCGTCTCCTTGTGAAACCACTCTTGGCAGTCTCAGACAATTTCCGTAACGAAAAAGTTACGGCCCCATTGAAGCTTACATCTCCTGTCGTCTCACGAAAGATCCTGATCAGTCATTTCCGTAACGAAAAAGTTACGGCCCCATTGAAGCATCTTCTTGTGAAACCACTCTTGGCAGTCTCAGACATAATTTCCGTAACGAAAAAGTTACGGCCCCATTGAAGCTTGTATGAGATGCATACTTGCTTTCAGGCCGTATCTCATTTCCGTAACGAAAAAGTTACGGCCCCATTGAAGCGAGTCGCGTCTTGCGTGTCATGAACTTCTTGTATGCCATTTCCGTAACGAAAAAGTTACGGCCCCATTGAAGCCTCATCATCAGAGTCGATAAATTGACTCTCGATGTCATTTCCGTAACGAAAAAGTTACGGCCCCATTGAAGCTCAGTATCTCGTCATTATTAGAATTAGAAAAAATGGGATTTCCGTAACGAAAAAGTTACGGCCCCATTGAAGCGGAATCTTTAGGAGGGAGATAAAATATCGCGGGAAGACAATTTCCGTAACGAAAAAGTTACGGCCCCATTGAAGCATGGTGACACAGTTGTAAGGACCTATCTGGTTGATAATTTCCGTAACGAAAAAGTTACGGCCCCATTGAAGCGCCGAGTTGGAAATCAAGAAGAGAAGCAAAGTGAAATATTTCCGTAACGAAAAAGTTACGGCCCCATTGAAGCTTAGTTGTGTCCAATATACGTTGAGTTTTTTTGGCGTTATTTCCGTAACGAAAAAGTTACGGCCCCATTGAAGCCAGCATAATCAGAAAGATTGCCATCTCGTGGCTGTCCAGAATTTCCGTAACGAAAAAGTTACGGCCCCATTGAAGCAACGGCTCGTTCCTTAGTACGATTCAGCCGCTGGCATATTTCCGTAACGAAAAAGTTACGGCCCCATTGAAGCAAAAAACTTATAGGTCTTCCGGTTTGTTTTTCGAATCATTTCCGTAACGAAAAAGTTACGGCCCCATTGAAGCAGGCTCCCGGGGTCGTCCCAGCAGCCCAAAGGTATATTTCCGTAACGAAAAAGTTACGGCCCCATTGAAGCTTCTTTGAGGGACTGGATGACTTCTTTTCTGTCGCTATTTCCGTAACGAAAAAGTTACGGCCCCATTGAAGCATACTGGAGGATCAGATGAACTCGATGGCGGGAATAATTTCCGTAACGAAAAAGTTACGGCCCCATTGAAGCATAATTGGCGGAGCCAGTAACTGTAATAATAATAATAATTTCCGTAACGAAAAAGTTACGGCCCCATTGAAGCTCGGCGTGTGGTTCCGCAGCGACACGCCGTCACGGGATTTCCGTAACGAAAAAGTTACGGCCCCATTGAAGCGGATCCAGCAAATGTTGATCGTATAAGAAGATACCAATTTCCGTAACGAAAAAGTTACGGCCCCATTGAAGCAGTGTCCACTTGATTGTTCCGGCTTTTACGGATTCGTTATTTCCGTAACGAAAAAGTTACGGCCCCATTGAAGCCATCAAACTGTGATGAAGGATATCTCAGAGGTGATTTCCGTAACGAAAAAGTTACGGCCCCATTGAAGCTCGAAAAGGGGACGTGCTGTGAACGTGGCAAGTAACGCATTTCCGTAACGAAAAAGTTACGGCCCCATTGAAGCAGTTCATCTCCTGTCCAGTTGCCATCTATTGTGTCAAATTTCCGTAACGAAAAAGTTACGGCCCCATTGAAGCCACCATAGAATTTCCTCATCCAATCTCGGTTCATATGATTTCCGTAACGAAAAAGTTACGGCCCCATTGAAGCTTTTTTCGGGGTCGTAGTGTATCGTGACGTACCTGATTTCCGTAACGAAAAAGTTACGGCCCCATTGAAGCCTGATTTCGGCACGCGTGGTAACATTCTCATCGGTTCATTTCCGTAACGAAAAAGTTACGGCCCCATTGAAGCACACTGTCAATAGCAAAGGCAGCACCATCGATATCAAATTTCCGTAACGAAAAAGTTACGGCCCCATTGAAGCCAGTTTGTTGCCCTTGCGGGCCTCATGGTCGGCACGATGATTTCCGTAACGAAAAAGTTACGGCCCCATTGAAGCCGGAACCGAACAGTGGACGACGGAGACGGAGCACAAATTTCCGTAACGAAAAAGTTACGGCCCCATTGAAGCCGCAAATCCTCGGTCTTCATTGTGTCCTCAACGAGCTGATTTCCGTAACGAAAAAGTTACGGCCCCATTGAAGCTCTAAATAATTCTGTTGCCTCGGATAGGTATGCGTCTATTTCCGTAACGAAAAAGTTACGGCCCCATTGAAGCATGAACTGTATCAGGAACACTATCATGCCTATTCCGATTTCCGTAACGAAAAAGTTACGGCCCCATTGAAGCGTCCCTCCACTTGCTGATGTTCTCATTTACATACGTGAATTTCCGTAACGAAAAAGTTACGGCCCCATTGAAGCAGGTTCCCCCGATGCCGATGCGACCACCTCCCACGGAAATTTCCGTAACGAAAAAGTTACGGCCCCATTGAAGCAGATTGTGCCTTGCTGTTTTGATATGCCCAATCAAGATTTCCGTAACGAAAAAGTTACGGCCCCATTGAAGCGTTTGATTTTCGGTGGCTTGATTATTGATTTTCCCAAATTTCCGTAACGAAAAAGTTACGGCCCCATTGAAGCCCGAATATGATAATCTGCTTTGCTGATCAAACGTGTAATTTCCGTAACGAAAAAGTTACGGCCCCATTGAAGCAACGCGGCCAGATGCTCTTCGGCAGCAGCTGCAATGTCGGCATTTCCGTAACGAAAAAGTTACGGCCCCATTGAAGCGTTCCATACGCTGCGTATACCGTCACCGCCGAAAACGCAATTTCCGTAACGAAAAAGTTACGGCCCCATTGAAGCTAGAATCGAAGCTTCTAGTAGCGCGGGCCAGAATGGCAATTTCCGTAACGAAAAAGTTACGGCCCCATTGAAGCCACCATAGAATTTCCTCATCCAATCTCGGTTCATATGATTTCCGTAACGAAAAAGTTACGGCCCCATTGAAGCAAGCCAACTAGAGGCAAGCCGACAGAAATTCGCAGATTTCCGTAACGAAAAAGTTACGGCCCCATTGAAGCCCGACCTTGTCCAGCAGTGTCGATTTCGAATTATCTTATTTCCGTAACGAAAAAGTTACGGCCCCATTGAAGCGATTTCGATTGCCCTTGCCTTTTGCCAAGCCGTGCCGATTTCCGTAACGAAAAAGTTACGGCCCCATTGAAGCCTGTCCGTTAGCATCTCGACGTACTCTGCGATTCCGATTTCCGTAACGAAAAAGTTACGGCCCCATTGAAGCTCTCTTCCCTCCTTTTGTAACAATCTCAACGTAAAGTGAATTTCCGTAACGAAAAAGTTACGGCCCCATTGAAGCTTGGCTTCAGCTGTTGCCTGTGCTGTAGTGTATTGACGTGATTTCCGTAACGAAAAAGTTACGGCCCCATTGAAGCGTAGGTCATTGTCATACGGTGTGAGCATCGTCTGCGATTTCCGTAACGAAAAAGTTACGGCCCCATTGAAGCCAAGCTCAAAGGTCTCCGGACTGTCGTCGGCAAAAAAGCTTGACGACCTGTCCGATGCAAATTTCCGTAACGAAAAAGTTACGGCCCCATTGAAGCCCGCAGTAATGCGTCTATGCATCTGCGGTACGATTCTTATTTCCGTAACGAAAAAGTTACGGCCCCATTGAAGCTTGCGTCCAGATAACTCAACACAGACTTGCGTGTTTGCCATCAGGTACAAGTACGGCGATGGCAGAGCATGCATGATGCAATCTTTTAGTATCCCGTTATTCGTATAACGACATGGTTGAACTTAATCAGCAACAGATGCAGGCTGCACTACATACGGACGGACCGCTGCAGGTAGTTGCAGGACCAGGCAGCGGAAAGACGCTTGTGCTTACCGAAAAAATCAAAAATCTTGTCAAGGCGGGAATTGAGCCAAAGTCCATTTTGTGCATGACTTTTACAGAAAAGGCGGCAGGCGAGATGAATCGCCGTCTGAAGAGATCAGAAATACTTGATGTAAAAGTCAGCACGTTTCACTCCTTTGCAAAGGAGATTCTCGAAGACAATTTTATGGAGTCTGGTCTGAGCAGGGATGCAAAGATTTTCAAGAAGATATCCCAGATGGTATGGTGCGTTAAAAACACAGACCGGTTCGGCTTTAACCCTGACTATCTCATGATCAAAAGCAACCATATACAGACATACACGATGGTTCTTAGGGCCATCGGCTTCTTTAAGGAGGAGCAAATAAGTCCGGGTGAGCTTGGGGAATACGTCCAGAAAAGCATGAAAATGCTAGAAAGGTCAGGTCAGGGCGACAAAGAAGCAAAAGAACAGTTAAAGTCAATCCACAGACTGCGTGAGTTCAACAAAGTCTATGCTGCATACGAAGAGTATCGGGAGGAAAAGGGCCTGATTGACTTTGATGATATGGTAATCAAGGCAATAGGGATACTTGAAAAGGACGAGGTGATTCTGCAGGAATATCTTGACAGGTTCAAGTACATATTGGTCGACGAGTTCCAAGACAACAACTTTTCACAGCTAACCCTCATCAAGATTCTGGGCAAGGGAGGCAACGTTACGGTGGTAGGGGACGATGATCAGTGCATTATGAAATTCCAGGGTGCGTTTTTTGGAATATTTAGGGACTTTCAGAATAGTTTTCCGGATTTCAAAAAGATCGAGATCACCAGAAACTATCGAAGCACAAGAAACATCACAAGACTTGCAGGCCAGATTCTAGATCAGGTTCAGGACAGAGAGCCAAAGTTGCTTACCTCTGAAGAAAGGGATGGCAAGCCCATCCAGGTGGTCACCGTCAAGACTGACAGGGGCCAGATGGAGTTTGTTGCAAAGACAATACGATCCATGCTGGGCAGGCAATTGGGTAGATCTGACGGGTCGACATCGCCCCTCACTTACAAGGACATTGCAATCCTGTCAAGAACAAACGCAGAGGGTCAAAAGTTTGCAAACACGCTGAGGTCACTTGGGATTCCTACTGCATTTGTAGGTGAGACGGACATATTTGCCAACAGGGCAATTTTGGATGTTGCGGCCTTCCTAAAGATTGCAGGTTCGCCTGCAACCTCGGGTGTGGAGGTTTACAGGCTGCTAAGAAGGCACGGGATATCTGAGCAGAACATAGCAGTGCTTACAGGCGCCGCACACAAAAAGGCAAGGCATGTCTATGACGGACAGGCTGACTTTGTACTGGACACCGTCAGGCAGTACATGGATTTCAGGATAACCCAAAAGACAGAGATAAGGGAGCTGATCAAGCAGATTGACAGGGTAAGGGACATTGCAGGACGGTACACCACAAGCCAGACGGTCTACGAAACGATATTTGAGATCTCAGGAGTATACAAAAAGGCCATCAGATCAGAAGAGCCATATGATAAAAAGAACGTCCTGCTGCTCAACAAGTTCTACGAGATTGCCCAAGAGTTTCAGGACGCCAACCCTGCAAGCTCGGTGTCCGAGTTTGTAGAGTACCTGTCAATCGTTGAAAGATTTGAGGTGGAGATAGAGGATGACGCATCAGAGGACACCGTAAACGTCCTGACGATGCACAAAAGCAAGGGAAAGGAGTTTCCAATCGTATTTGTTACGGACCTGGCAGACGGCAGGTTTCCCGGATTGTGGAGGGAATCTGCCTTTAGCATACCGGTGGAACTGATGAGCAACAAATCCAGGGACCCGGACTCCAAGACACTGCACACAAACGACGAAAGGCGGCTGTTCTATGTTGCAGTGACCAGGGCGATGGACGAACTGTATCTGCTCTATCCAAAGAGGTACTCAGGCAATGTAAATGAGAAGCAGCCATCGCAGTTTCTCTGCGAGCTGGACTATGAGAACAACCCCCTAATTAAGACCGTAGAGTTTGAGGAGTCGGAGACATTTGGCACAGGGTCCGAAGACGCGCTTCAGAGAAAGAAAGAGTCTCTTCAGATGGCAGCTGCAGGCGCAATCGGCCAGGGACACCTTGCCACGGCAGTGCACAGAATCGTAGAGCTGTCAAGAATCAGGTACTGCGAGGACCACGGAAATCTTTCAGGCTTTGATCCGACTGCCATTCTGAATGTCGACGTTGAGGAGCTGGACTTGTCATCGGACGTCATCGAAAAAAGGCCGCCGCTAATTGACATCGAATCGTTTACGGCATCTGCAAGTAGCATAAGGGCATATAATGACTGTCCGCTAAAGTTCAAGTTCCAGAAGATACTGCGCGTTCCACAGCCACCAAGTGCCGTACTTCATCTCGGAACGGTGATTCATTCTGCGGTGGATGAGATTGCAAAGAAGAAAGCAAAGGGAAAGACAGTTTCCCGGGAGAAGGCACTTGAGATAGTAAAAGAAAGGTGGATATTTCGCACCTATCCCAATCATACGGCAGAGGACAATGCAATGGACCGCGCCAAGAAGATGATTGGCACGTATGTGGAATGGGAAACGTCAAGGCACAACACGATGGTAGAGACAGAGATGCCATTTGAGGTAAGAATCGGAAACGTGGTGTTTACCGGAAGAATAGACAGGTTGGAGGTGAACCCCAAGGGAGACTTTGAAGTGGTCGACTTTAAGACAGGCTCATCGTCAATAGCAAGAAAGGATGCGGCCTCAGACATACAGTTAAACATCTATGCCGTGGCAGTCAGGAATCTAAAGGGAAAGCTTCCGGCAAAGGCCACGCTGTTCTATGTTGAGAAGGACAAGACAGTAGAGTACGATGTGACTGACGAATCAGTAAGGGATGCAGTTGCCGCAATAGAGGGCACAGTCCGGGACATCCTAAGGGAGAACTTTGAACCCACGCCAAGTTACAAGGCGTGCATGTTGTGCCCGTATAAGGGCATATGCGATGCCAAGATTGCAAAGGTGTGATGGTATTTTGGCAGTTTAAGCTAGTGTCTTTTGACATGATCAGCACTGTGGTTTGTGTCTTTAAAATTACGGAATCGGCTCTGTGGAATGTACGTCCAACTCATCCCAATGCTCTCCAATGCATCATTATAAATGCAAGATACGCAAATCCAGGATAGTTCTCGCATTTCTTTTCATACCTTGCTACAGTTCTTCCCAACCAGCATCTGAGCCAGGCAAGGAACCTTTCAGCAACAAATCCTGTCTTGTTGCAGACATTTTGCTGATTCTCTGATACAATGAATTTAGAATTTTTCCTGCAGGAAATGCAACAATTGATTCCTTTGACCTCTCAGATAGTTTCTAATGTATGCGGCATCATAACCCTTGTCTGCATGGGCTGCAGCAATTTCTTTGATTGTACTGACATCTGCAGGTTCTGAAATTTTTTCATGGTACCGATGAGTTTTGTACTGTCATGAATGTTTGCAGGACTGCACGCAATTAGGATTGTCAAACCGTTGCTCTCTACTGCGACATGAATCTTTGTACCCCTGATCTTCCTGAACCCGTAACATTTTGTCATGCTGCACCTTTTTTGGCAGCAATTGATGAGGAATCAACGGATATTTTTTTCAGGTTGATTTTGTTTTTCTTGTGTGCAGATTTTATCAGTTCGGACATAATCTTCTTTCAGACTCCTCTTTTCTGCAGATCCTGGAATCGCCTGCCTGTTGATGATTTGGAACCGTGCATTGCAGGCCGGTCAATCCACCTGCAACCGGCAACCAGCAACCAGTACAAAGATGATTGCATTGATTGTCGTACAGCCGTCACTTCCTGGCCTTCAGCTGTTGCGGGTTTTGGCAGATGCGGTACAATGATACTCCATCGTGAATCTGTCGGTTCTTGAAATTTGATGAAAGCATGCTGTGTCTGGGAATGGATAGATACGGGTGATCATCAGAAATTGCCTGAATGGTCGGTTTTGGGATCAGTTCGTCAATACACTGCATAAAGTTTATCTTTGGATATAAAAAGACAAAAAATATGGGCAAGTATGAAGGTACGTTTGAGGAATTTTTTAAAAAAGCCACAGGTTTTGCCCCATATCCCTATCAGCAGAAATTATCAGGGTTGGACAGCATTCCGGACATTCTCAATATCCCTACAGGTGCGGGAAAAACAGAAGCTACAGTTTTAGGATTATACTTGTGGAGAATTTTAAATTCCGATGAGAAAGTACGCGAGAATACATCCCGAAGACTTGTGTACTGCCTGCCAATGCGCGTATTGGTAGAACAGACCGTAAAAAGAATAGAGGGATGGATAGGCAAGCTTGGACTGAAAGACACAGTCAGAGTAGTCCCGATGATGGGCGGCAGTGTGGATAAAGATTACATAATGCATCCAGAAGAAAACATGATAGTCGTAGGCACCCAAGACATGCTTCTCTCAAGGGCCCTTAACAGAGGCTATGCCGCAAGCCCGTATCAGTGGCCAAGGGATTTTGGATTGCTAAACAACGACTGTCTGTGGATAATGGATGAAATCCAGCTTATGCGCAATGGTCTTGCAACATCTGTACAGTTAGAGGCATTCAGAAGCAAAATGGGGACATATGGGCCGCACAAGACAGTGTGGATGTCTGCAACAGTAAACCCCCAATGGCTAGACACAATAGATTTTGACAGTAAGAAATGCATGCAGTTTGAATTAAGCGACAAGGATTCAAAGAATAAAGAACTTGAAAAGAGAAACAAGGCCAACAAGAAACTTGTGGAGATGAATCTTACCATAAGCGAGGATAATTACACAAAAAGTGACGTGGCACTGATTAAAGAAAAGCATGTTGATGGAACAGTAACCCTGATCATAGTCAATACAGTAAAGAGGGCACAGAGTATGTTCAAAGAGATTAAAAAAAGCATGGGGAATGACTGCATGCTGATACATTCAAGATTTAGAAAAAGCGAGAGAGAAAAGTTGAATGCACAGTTGGAAGAAATAGCAAAATCAGTTGGAAAAAACATGATAATCGTATCCACTCAGGTAATTGAGGCAGGGGTAGACATATCTGCCAAGACAATGATTACAGAGATTGCACCATGGCCAAGTTTGGTGCAAAGATTTGGAAGGTGTAACAGAAAAGGTGATCATGACGAGTCTACAATCAACATAATAAAATTGGATCCAAAGAGGTACAAACCGTATGAGGATGAGGACATGAAAGATGCTTTGGAGATACTGGCACAAAAATACAACCGTTCGGTATCACCGGCCACAATAGGATCACAGGAAAAAGAGATCATGCATGAATCCGTGATTAGGGAGCCGGACATTATAGGCCTGTTTGATACGAGTCCGGACACGTCTGGAAATTACACGGATATTTCCATGTATGTCCGATCATTTGAAGAATCCGCAGACGTATCGGTTATTTGGCGAAACTGGGACAGGAAGAAGTCTCATCCTCCAAAACACAGGATATCATATGGTGAGATGTGCAGCGTACCAATACATGAAATAAAGAACTTTAAAACCAAACAGGGAAGGGATATCTATGCATTTAATGCCCAAGACGGAGTGTGGGAAAATGCTAAGACTGTACACGCAGGGCAAAGGATTTTGATTCATAGTGATGATGGAGGATACTCTATGGAATTAGGATGGTATCCAACACACACTGAAAGTATAGAAGTGCAAGACGAAAACAAACAAGACGAAAACAAACAAGACGAAGAAGGGGGGAATGACGATATCACATCGTACAGTACAAAATGGGTTACGCTAAACGATCACACACAAAACGTAATCCAAGAAACAGAAACGATAACAAAGAATATCCCTTATCTTGATGAGTTAGAGTCTGCTTTGCTAAGTGTTGCACGATACCACGACATTGGGAAAGCACATCACGTATTTCAAAAGACAATGATAAAAAATACAAAAAAAGAGTTGGAGTCATGCGAGGATTACTGGGCAAAGAGAGGTGAAAAGAGCAGATCATATCACGGTGTTGACAACTATCGTCATGAGGCAATAAGCGCTTTGGCAGTACTGGAGATATATCCAAAACTATCAAGGTTGGAGCTTGTAGCATACCTGATTGCATCACATCATGGAAAAGTTCGAATGTCCATGAGGACAATGCCTACAAAAAGAAACAGAGAAAAACATGGCAGGAGGTATCTTTTAGGAATAGACATGGAAAATGGAGAAACGGTGCCGATATTTTTGTCAGATAAGAACCTAAAAACAAAAAACAGCAAGAAAGAGATCATCAAAGAAACGGTGCCCAAAGAGGCAAGGATAACTGTAGATATTGCAAGGGTTGGAAATACAGATGATGGAGGGCAGTCATGGCTGCAAATCACATTAAATTTGCTAAAAGACCACGGGCCATTCAAATTAGCGTTTCTTGAGGCAATAATTCGTGCAGCAGACACCAGAGCAAGTGCAAAGGAGAGTAAGTGAGGAAATGTTGAACAAGATACGGCTTGATGGTTGCTCGCCCAATCCACTAGCATCTAATCTAAAGGCGTTGGGAATATTTCGCATCATGGCAGAACAGGCAGATCCTGATGTAACGGCCTACTGGGAAGGAGATGTTTTTGTGCTGCAGACAAAAATGACACAGGGGGAATTAATCGAATTCTTTTTGGAAAGATATGCTCCTACGCCATTTGTATCGCCTTGGAATAATGGTAGCGGCTTTTATGATGATAAAAAAAACATTATTGATGAGATAAAAGAATCCAAAGATGAGAGATTGGAGGAATACAGAAAAATTCTAAACCAGTGCCAAGAGATCTTGAAGGACATGTCTCCAGAATACGCAGAGTTTATCAAAAGAAGAGATCAGAACATAAAAGAAGGCTCGCCAAAAGACGGATCCTTAAAAGAAGACTCTAAAAAAATCAGAATAAACGATGAGAAGAAAAAAAAACTATTATTAAGGCAATGCCGCAACAGGCTAGACAACAGTGTTGTTCCATGGATGGATACGGCATATGTTGTAACCTCTGCCAAACCCACGTTTGGGCCAATATTGGGTTCTGGTGGAAATGACGGAAACATGGATTTTTCAAGCAATTTCATGGAGTGGATAAACAGATTAATCAATCACACAGAACATGCAGAATTAAAGGAGGGTATCAGTAATTCCTTTTTCAATACCACGACAAAATTAGAATCTGGGAGTTTTGGATATTTTCATCCTGGTGCATACACAAGTGAATCAGTAAATGGAAACAAAACCACCTTTGTGAATCCTTGGGATTACATACTCACTATGGAGGGGACAGTGATCTTTGCAGGAAGCATATCACGCCGTTCAAATTCAAGGCGTGCAGCATTTCCATTTAGCACGGATTCATCTACTGCAGGATATGGAACTGCATGTGAAGAAAAGACCAGAGGTGAGATCTGGATACCACTATGGAAAAATCCTGCCACATATGATGAAATAAAATACACCTTTAACGAAGGAAGGGGACAGACATCATCAAAGAATTCTAATTCAGGGGTAGATTTTGCCAAAGCAATAGCAAGTTTAGGAACAGAACGAGGGTTGTCGGAGTTTCAGAGATTTGGGCTATTTGAAAGAAAGGGGCAAGCATATTTTGCAAACAGCATAGGTAGAATAAGGACAAATGATGAGCCAAATGTGGAATTATTTTCAGACATAGAGGGATGGATTAACCGGATTCGTCAAATACACGATGGAGCAAAAAAGTCATCCAAATCCATAGACTCGCTGTTGCGGAGCATAGATAATGCAATCATAAAGTTTTGCACGTACGGCACATCGACATACCAGCAAGAGGTTCTGATACTTGTCGGGAAGATGGAAAAGGCAGTATCCCAGTCATCAAACTACAATAATAAGATCGAACCGTTGCCAGAATTGTCTCACATGTGGATACAGGCGTGTTATGACGGAACGCCTGAATTCAGGCTTGCAGTGTCGCTTGCATCAATGTCGGCAGGAAGCCAAAAAAGACTAAGAATCAATCTAGAATCTGTCAAGATCAACGGCAACAAAATAGAGTGGAGAGAGAAAAGTCCCAGTATGGTGTGGAGAAACTCGAGTTTAATAAGCAATATGATCAGGATTTTAGAGCGAAGATGCATGGAGGCACAGATGTCAAAATCCGAAATACCTCTGAATTCCACAATACATGCCCCAATTAAAGACATAGTGGATTTCATAGAAGGCAAAATCAACTATCACAGAATATACGATCTGCTACTCCCACTATCCATTGTAAATTACGAGAATGTTCCTCTTCCGGATTATCATAATGAACGAAAGTTGTGGGATGTGCCGGACTTTGTACCGGAACCGTACATTGTCTTAAAGTCCAACTTTCCTCCAATCTCGTACAAAAATGCAGGCATATCAAAAAATGCATTATTTGAACCTTCAGTGCCAAGATTGCTCAAAGCAGGGATGATGGGCAAAGCAGCACATATAACCAGACGCCGTCTTCATATAACAGGATACGGTGTTAGCACGTATTGCAATGCAACAAATCATGTATCAACTAAACCCAAACATATGATGGATAGGATATCGGCATCGTTGTTATTTCCATCAAGTAAGCAAAAACAAGAAGAGATACTTAAAAAAATTCTCAAACAGAATCAGGCTCTGGCAGCCAATACAGTTGGTTAAGACACAAATCCAGATTACTAGAAACCATCAAGATTTTACCTGATTATTCATCAAACTAATCATCGAGGTCTACATCAGCAGTTGCATATTTCTTGGCCTTGTAGAAACCACTCGTTTTTGACCCGTTTGTGATCAATTCTAGCTGACTCTGATCTGCCTAAAATGCGGGCTTTACCCTGATTATTTTGCTAAAGCAATATTTGATTTATTATCATCAACTTATCTTAAAACTAACCCTTTGGACAATATTTAAGGATTATTTGGATCTATGAACTGTTAGTTTCCAAACTGTACATGAAATTCACCGAGATAACAGACAGCGGGACATGATGGAACAGTTGTTGCCAAAACCTGCCGCCACAGGACGCCCAAGAGGCAACGACCCAATGGTTTTAAACGGAATCATCTGCGTGCCGGTTTCCGGATGCAGGTCGAGTGAGATGCCAAAAACATTGCTGATGGTTCAACTGCCAATCCAAGGCCAAGAAGATGGCAGGAGTTTGGCATATGGAAAAGGATTCTGGGACGTGCAGTCAAATCCGCACACAAATCGGGCAGGATTGACCTGCAAAAAATATCAGCTGATTCATCGTCAGTTCCCTCCAAAAAGGGGGCGATGTGATCGGATTTGACGGGTTCAAGAGAGTCACGGGCACGAAATTACATGTTGCAGTGGATGGCAGTGGATGGCACCGGCCTGCCAGCATCAACTGTAAGAGCCCTGCAGACATTCACGACAGTACGAAATTTGCAAATGTGATGGAATCAATTTCGGATTTTGCAGATGATTCCATGATGGAACAAACAGTTTCAGTCTATGCAGACATGGGATACGATTCAAAACCAATCCGCAGTTATGCAAGATCAAGAAACGTCATTCCGTGCATTCCTTTTGGAAAAAACAGCAGGACGGCAAGTGATGATGCATACAAGGACAGTTACGACAGGACAAGGTTTGTAGCGGAACGGTTCTTTGCCTGGCTGAAAAACGGGTTTCATAGAACAAGATATGAAAGAAACGCAGGAAATTATCTCGGGTTGGTTAACATTGCGTCATTTTTGACGTATTGCAGGGTTTTAAGATGAGTTGGATATTTATTTAAAGACGTGTAGGTAAACCTGTACGTTAAATTTTGAATAAACTGCCCATATTTGTCGTATTGGCTGACGTTGTTGGGTATGAGGTTTATCTTACAACAGAAGAATTTAAGATAAATGATCCTGTTGGTTCTGTAGAAACCACTCATTTTGACCCATTAATCATCAATTCTAGCTGATTCTGTTCTGGCTGAAATGCGGGTTTTGCCCCACAGTATGATGCATGATCTCCCTTATGTGCCAGATTCTAAAGAAAATGAGCGTTGCGTCGTTTTTGCACCCAAAATCAAAGCACGCATTTTCAACACATCATCGTACTGCAGGTACTCAGACAGTGCGAGTCAAGACTACGAGTAATTTGTTGAACGGATATGAGTTGAAACTGAAATTGCAACTCCATTGTAGCCAAAGGCAGTTCCATATTTTACAGCACTGCAAAAGGTAGCAGTACAAACCAACGAGGGATTGCATATTGCAATATGACTATTCATCCAAATTACATCACCTAGAAAAATATTTGCAGGAATTGATGCGACTGGATTTGAAAACATACTTGCTGCCACTTTGAAATCTTTTGTGCACATCTTCGATCTTTGATATTGTTGGGTATATTTCAAAACAAACGTGCTGTTGCCCTTCTTTCTACCTCTTTGACCTATTCCTACAGGTGCAATCTCAGGCACTCATTTGCCAGTGTCTGCAGAATCAGACATGAAATCACAACTAATCTGTGCAATTGTGATTCAGTATCATACCGTATCTCATGACAGCAGAAATTTTTCAAGACTGTTCTGACAAACGTCTGGAACCTTTCCAATGAGTACCGTGATGCGTTACAAGGGATATGATGCAGAATCAGTTTACGAGAGAATCAGTTTACGAGAAAATCCGAGGCAGGACATTCTCCCAGTGATTCCGGTAGGGAGAGGGGGAGAAGATACGGATGGCTCAATCAAGGACAAATACGGAAAAACGATGAGAAGAGAATTTGACATAATTATCTGCTCTCAGAGAGACAAAACTGAAGCAATGTCTTCCGTAATCAGTTCTGTTGGGCCGCGTGCAAACGGTGTCCTTGTCTCAGAGAGACAAAACTGAAGCAATGTCTTCCGTAATGAGGAGAATATTCGGATCAGAGTCAGAGCCACACAATAACATCATGAGGACAAAAGAGCTGGTCGTATTGCATACTGGCTTGTTGTCACAGAAAGTACGTATCGTCTTTGTCTTAGTTTTGTAGATGATCTCTAGGAATCTACAAATACAAATTGTTTTTATCTGAAGATATGCCTGCAAAGTCAATACAGAAGTAGCAATAGCTTTCAGCAGAACATAATTTACAGTAGACAGGACTTGCTGGCAAGCAGTAAGTTAATAAGTAACTATTTTGAATCATGGAGATGGATAGCCTAGACGGATGTAACAGACTTCTTCTAAAAGTAGAATTGGAGCCAGTTCAAGGGAAAAGATTTCAGCCTACGGGTTTTCCGGATCTAGGCGCAGCAGAGATCCAATTAAACGCAGACAGCAGATCATTACTTGTGGAGTCTGCCCAAAGCATGGCAAATCGCTTAGAGGACGTCTGTCTTAATGAAAACAAAGATGATTTTGCAGACCCGTTACAAGGGCTAACAATGGTAAGGGTAACAAATAAAGACGGCAAGCATGTCACAAACTCTGTATCAGAGGCACATAGAATATGCTCATATTATATAATTGAGAAGGATACAGAAATTAATAAAAAATTAACAGAATTGGAAAACAAGTTTACCAACGGTGTTGACGTAAAAGAGACGGCCAAACTGCTGTTTAGATTGGATGTCAATTCACTACTGCACGGTATTTGGGCATCTCAGATTAAATCAGGAAGAATAAAGGTTCCACGTGCACTGTCTGCGTTCATTGAGGCAGACAACGTTAATGATGCCATAAGTGGAGGGGTAAAGTTTGACAATGTGAACCCATCGTCATCCAAAGACGGAGACGGTGGCTCTGAGAAAGGTCAGGGACACATACCATTTTCACGCATAGAATACACGTCAGAATCCATTCACGCATACTTTAACCTGGATCTGGAACAGATAAGGAATTACGGTTTGAACAAAGATCAAACGGAATTACTGATAAATATCGCATTATGGAAGATAAGAACATTCCTGGAGACAGGGTTAAGATTACGCACCGCATGTGATCTCAAAATAAAGGGGGACGTTACAGTGACAGAGCCCCAAGATTATTCTCTTCCAGACAAGGCATCCCTTGATTCAAAAGTCAAGGATCTGATCAAAAAATGCAAGGACAGTTTACCTGAACCAACAATAATCAAACAAAATAAATAGATCAGGTAAAGATAAAAAATGTCCTCACCAACACCTGATCCTGTAACGAGGTGTCTTAAGAAATGAGTGAGGAGTACAAGGAAAATACAGGACTTACGTTAGAATTCCAGTTTTTAGCAGGACAGTATCATGCCACGCAATGGGGACGCAATGTCAATGAGGGATTGATAGACTGGCCACCATCACCATGGCGTATATTGAGGGCTGTGATTTCAGCATGGAAAACACATGCCAGTGAGATTGAGGATTCCAAGGTAAGGCCGATAATAGAAAATATGTGCAAGTCCCATGTATCGTTTGAGATCCCAAAGGCAATACAGGCACATACGCGGCATTATATGCCAATCAAAAAAAGCACCGAAAAAGTGATCGACTCGTTTGTAATGACGGATAAAGGCGAATGCCTTTATGCCCACTGGAACGACTTGAAACTTGAAGAAGAACAAAAGGAAATATTGGGAAGAATAACTGACAAGATAAAATATCTGGGCAGAGCAGAGTCGTGGTGCAAGGTCCGAATCACAGACAAAGGCATCAACCCAAACTGCGTCCTGTTGGAAGGGGATAATTTTAAAAATAAAGACATAATAGAAGTTATCACACCTGCCTCAGATTCAACTTTGGATGATCTGTGCATGAGAGTCTCTGACATGCATGAGAATAAAAAATCACATCCAGACAAAAGTAAATTTGTACAGTATGTAAGGGAGCCGGACTGCCTTACGCACGTGCCGACAAACAATGCCAATACAGATACAGGTGTAAAGATAGTCAGATATGTCATCACAGGAAGCGTGAGGCCAAAAATTACGGAAACAGTCAGAGTAGCTGACATCATCAAAAGGGCCGCAATGTCAGTCTATGGCCAAAACAATAACAAAGAAATATCAGAAACACTGTCGGGAAAGGACTCGAATAAAGAGATGCTAAAAGGGCACAGCCATGCGTTTTACCTCCCAACAGATGAAGATAATGACAACATATTGGATCATGTTACGATATTTGCAAAAGCGCCGTTTGATGAAAAAGAACTTGGCGCGCTAAACATAATGAACAAAATAAGATACTCGCCAAATCCGTTTGAAGTCATATACGAGTCACGTGGAAACCTAAAGGATTTTGCTGAAATTCCAATATTGGAATCTTCAAAAAAGTGGGAGACTGTCACGCCGTTTGTACTCAACAAACACACAAAGTTCAGAGGCAGCAATGGAGAGATTGTCGTAGATGGTCCAGAAGATCAGCTAAGAGATGAGATAAGAAACAGGTTCGGAGACGAAATAAAGGTCAAGAGTCTAAAAATAGACGGTGCCAAGATCAGGATGAGGACGGGCATAATGCCGATACAGTTCAAGAGGTGGAGAAAGGACAGGCTTCCAGGATTTGGAGCATACAATGTCAAGATAGAATTTGACAAGGATATGACAGGGCCGTTGTCTTTCGGGCACGGATCGCACTTTGGTTTGGGCTTGCTTGTTCCTTCCCGGTAGACATCGTTAAGGCATCCAAAGACATCGAATTTTCACGACCCTCCCTAGAGTACGCAGCCGGCTGTGTTACATGGGTGGCTTTTACACGAACATAACAAGATATAGGCAAAAAACAGAGTCAAAGACGGTGATTACAATCAGCATCAGATTCACAACAGGCAGGTACTATGCCCGGCCGTGGACGGCAAATAAGGGAAGCACAGTAGAATGGCCTCCATCACCGTACAGGCTGCTTCGGGCAATTGTAGCATCATGGAAGTACAATGCCCCGCATATCGGCGAGGAGCACATACGTGGACTGATCAGAAAGTTGGCATCTGGCAGTCCTGAGTTCCATCTGCCACCGATGATATCGGGATACGAGCATGGCATCGGCCCAACACGTGATGACAGAAGCCACAAAGCATGCCCATACGGCACAATATGCGGGGAAGAACCAGTCCAGTTCATCTGGACTGATCTTAGCATGGACTGCGAAGAGGCAAAAACCCTGCAAGAGATACTTGAAAACATCCTTTACTTTGGAAAGACCAAATCCTGGTGCAGTATGACGCTTGATGGCAATGCAAGAGCCTCAAACTGCACGCCTCAGCGTAGGGACGCAAGCTCAGGCATTACAAGGAAGAACACAAGGGATGTTGCGGTCGTATTGCCCAAGCCGGACATCACACTGGATGACATCTATACGACTCGCAACAATCTTCGCAAAAATGAGGGGGCGTATCCAGACGGATCACAGGTAGTGCGGTACCTGATGGAAAACAGCCGGCATGTACCAGGATAAAAAACAACTCTCAAAACCAGGCAGCCTGCAACTAAGGGGTTACAGGACAAGCTACAAGTCGCTAAGCTAATAAAAAACAACTCTCAAAACCAGGCAGCCTGCAACCCTGTTTCCTAATTCATTCCAGGCCCAAATTACAACCAAAAAAGACTTGGACCTGAAAAACCAGTCATCACATGTGTCTGATAAAAAACATGGCGACAGGAGGTGCAGCCCCTCGTGGAAAATTCGATGTACCGCATCTTGAGATCCAAGGATACGCTTAATTTGTTCAGCTGAACGTTTTGATTGTTGACGGATTCTGAAATCTCCTTTCAATCCGAAAGAGTCTTTGTTCACAGATGGCCTCACGATCCGCCGTTATGGGGTGAGGCTGCCAAGCAGGAGATGGACGAGTCAATTAACAAAAATTCCGAAATGAAAAATATCCGCGTTTTTGATAAATCAATAAAGATTCAAAACACTGTTTTTACTGATTTGAAAAAAATTGGAATCTCAGTACCCTTCTTCAAACCCGAATGCCGAATAATCTTCGAGTCCCAATTTGGCAAACTTTTTGCACATGTTCACATCACGGTAAAATCTGAAAATTACCTTGACGTCTTCAATAAAATGATAGAATGGCGAAAAATCAACTTCCCTGGAAATTCACAAAACTAGAAATTCTCCGATGCCAGAACAATCTTTTTGATGTCTTCCTTGGAGTGTGCATCAGAGATTGCGCCCAACTTCCCTGGCAAAAAGAATATTCCGTCATGGGCAATCATCTTAAAGTGATATCTTTGGAGTGTCTGGGTGTCGCAGTTTGAGGCCTGGGCGGAATTGGTAATCTCTGAAATTCCGTTTTGAAGAAAATGTGTCATGAATAGCGATCCTTTTCCAGTAACTGCAACTCTGCCATCAAAGGCCTTCGTGATCTCTTTTCTGGCAAATTCCCCTAGGGAGTTGATTTTTGAATAAACTGATTTTTTTGATTTCAGGCTGCTCAGGGTGGCATATCCTGTAACCATTGAGGCCGGATTTGCCGAAAACGTTCCTCCTCCTACATATGACCTCTCGGATTTTTTCTTTCCTGCTGTGTCGGCAAATCCCATTATTTCTTTTTTGCCGCACATTACCCCGATTGCCATTCCTCCTCCCGCAATTTTGCCTAGCGTTACGATATCAGGATCCAGTTTCATCGTGGGATACAGACATCCGTATCTGAATCTAAACCCTGTAACTATTTCATCCAGTATGAACAATGACTTGTTTTTATGAACAAACTCTTCAACTCCTTTAAGGTAATCCCGTGTTGCTGGAATGCATCCCGCTCCTCCTAAGACCGGTTCAATAATTACGCCAGCCAAATCTTTGGAATGTTTTTTTAATATTTTCAAGGATTCCTCCAAATCATTATATGGAATTGAAACAATTTTTTCCTCATTTACCATTCCACTGCTTTCTGATTCTGCAAATGGCCAACTGACACTTTTTAACAAGTCTGATGTATATCCGTGCCATCCCCCGTCGATTTTTGCAATGATCCCTTTTCCTGTAACAGAACGTGCTAGCCTAACTGCATACATTGTAGCTTCCGTACCTGAAGTGACATAACGAATTTTTTCAGCTACTGGGACTGCTTTTGAAATTAACTCTGACAATCTTATCGTCTGCTCATTTACCGTTCCATACATCCAACTTTTCTCAATTTGTTTTTTCAAGGATTCCTTAACTTGCTTTGGCCCATGTCCTAAAATCAAACTCCAGTGTCCCATCCAATAGTCTGCATAGTCGTTGTCATCTACATCCGTCAGATTTTTTCCCGATGATTTTTTTACTACAAACGGATATGGTTCATAGAATCGTATGTTATGAGAAACGCCATTTACGTGAAGCTTTGACGACTTTGCAAATATTTTTGCAGACGTCCTTGTCCTCTTTTTGTACTCTGCCAGATATCCATCCAAAAGTAATTTTTAAAATCAGATCTGCCATTTTAACTATTGACAAGTTTTTGGGATTGCCTGATTCTAGCCGTGAAAAATATGTAATTTTTACAATATTTTGACACGATCAGGCATAATTTCACGTATGGTTTATATGGATTCTGGCCTTGACTGCTTTTGCATACGTAACGCAATAGGCGGCGCTCGTGATGAAGTATGGCAAGATGCCACTTTGTGATTCATGGGCCTCCAGTTACGCATACAAAAATGAGGATTTGATCAAGTGATCAATATCTGAGATGTGAAGATTATGTGCATCCGTCAATTCCAAATAAAGTACAAATGTACTTCAATAATCAAAATCATAAATTCAGAATCCGGTTGATCCTGCCGGACCTGACTGCTATCGGATTGATACTAAGCCATGCGAGTCATTGTAGCAATACAAGGCAGACGGCTCAGTAACGCGTAGTCAACCTAACCTATGGACGGGAATAACCTCGGGAAACTGAGAATAATGCCCGATAGAACACCATACCTGGAATGGTTTGTGTTCCAAATGATTCATCGCCGTAGGATGGGACTGCGGCCTATCAGTTTGTTGGTGAGGTAATGGCCCACCAAGACTATTACAGGTACGGGCTCTGAGAGGAGTAGCCCGGAGATGGGTACTGAGACACGGACCCAGGCCCTATGGGGCGCAGCAGGCGAGAAAACTTTGCAATGTGCGAAAGCACGACAAGGTTAATCCGAGTGGTTTGTGCTAAACGAACCTTTTGTCGGTCCTAGAAACACCGATGAATAAGGGGTGGGCAAGTTCTGGTGTCAGCCGCCGCGGTAAAACCAGCACCTCAAGTGGTCAGGATGATTATTGGGCCTAAAGCATCCGTAGCCGGCGCTGTAAGTTTTCGGTTAAATCTGTACGCTCAACGTACAGGCTGCCGGGAATACTGCAGCGCTAGGGAGTGGGAGAGGTAGACGGTACTCGGTAGGAAGGGGTAAAATCCTTTGATCTATTGATGACCACCTGTGGCGAAGGCGGTCTACCAGAACACGTCCGACGGTGAGGGATGAAAGCTGGGGGAGCAAACCGGATTAGATACCCGGGTAGTCCCAGCTGTAAACTATGCAAACTCAGTGATGCATTGACTTGTGGTCAATGCAGTGCTGCAGGGAAGCCGTTAAGTTTGCCGCCTGGGAAGTACGTACGCAAGTATGAAACTTAAAGGAATTGGCGGGGGAGCACCACAAGGGGTGAAGCCTGCGGTTCAATTGGAGTCAACGCCAGAAATCTTACCCGGAGAGACAGCAGAATGAAGGTCAAGCTGAAGACTTTACCAGACAAGCTGAGAGGTGGTGCATGGCCGTCGCCAGCTCGTGCCGTGAGATGTCCTGTTAAGTCAGGTAACGAGCGAGATCCCTGCCTCTAGTTGCCACCATTACTCCCAGGAGTAGTGGGGCGAATTAGCGGGACCGCCGCAGTTAATGCGGAGGAAGGAAGGGGCCACGGCAGGTCAGTATGCCCCGAAACTCTGGGGCCACACGCGGGCTGCAATGGTAACGACAATGGGTTTCAAATCCGAAAGGATGAGGTAATCCTCAAACGTTACCACAGTTATGACTGAGGGCTGCAACTCGCCCTCACGAATATGGAATCCCTAGTAACTGCGTGTCATTATCGCGCGGTGAATACGTCCCTGCTCCTTGCACACACCGCCCGTCGTTTCATTGAAGTGAGCTCTTAGCGAGGTGACGTCTGATTGGCGTTATCGAACTTGGGGTTCGTGACAAGGGAAAAGTCGTAACAAGGTGACCGTAGGGGAACCTGCGGTCGGATCACCTCCTTAGACATGGAAAGTGTACGGATGTGCATAATCTTCACATTGAATCATCGATGCAATGCATCACCAAAAGTGATGTATGAAGGATGTAGCGGGCTCCCTGTCAGGGGACTTGCAATGATCGTCGTGCATAGTCGTGTAATATGTGGCTGAATATGCCGGTGTAAAGACGGTAATAGGTGGATTGCTAGGCTTGAGGAGAGACGAAGGACGTGGCAAGCTGCGATAAGCTCGGGGTAGGCGCACGCATCCTATGATCCCGAGATGTCCGAATGAGAATCTTGTGCTTATGCACATTCCAGTACGCTAGTATTGGAAGTCGAACCGTGGGAATTGAAGCATCTTAGTACCACGTGGAAAAGAAATCAATTGAGATTTCCCAAGTAGTGGCGAACGAAAAGGAAACAGCCCAAACCGAATCCTTCGGGAGATGTGGTGTTTTGGTATGATAATGTGGAATCCTGGAACACAGCTGAAATGATCTGGAAAGTTCTGGCAAAGAGGGTGATACCCCCTTAGGCGAAGTGAGAAGGGTCCTATTCATACCCGAGTAGTTGTCCTTGGTAGTGGGCAATGAATACGGGTGAAAGTAGCATCCGAGGCTAAATATTTCTCAAGACCGATAGTGGACTAGTACCGTGAGGGAAAGCTGAAAAGTACCCCGGAAGGGGGGCGAAAAGTGCATGAAACCTATTACTTACAGACGTGCGTGGCATGGAAGGTGATTTTTTCAGATTGGAGATTCTAGCAATAGGGTTGAGGATTTGATGCTCAAATCATCAGTGTTACGCGTTCCGTCTCGAAACACGGGCCAAGGAGCTAACTGTCATGGCAAGCTTAAACTTTCAAAGTGTAGGCGAAGGGAAACCGAGTTCTCGCAGCTACGCAAGTAGTCAGGGGAAGCGTGTGAAAGTGCGTAGAGTCATGGCGGCTAGGCTAGAAGCCAGTCGATCTATTCCTGAGCTAGATGAAGGCGGGCGAAAGCCCGCTGGAGGTCTTAAGACGTTCTGACGTGCAAATCGTTGTTGTGACTTGGGAATAGGGGTCAAAAACCAATCTAGACTGGCGCTCGCTAGTTCCAACCGAAGCGTCTCGCAGGGCGTGGTTTGTGGAGATAGTGTTTCCGGTAGAGCACTGATAGAGGGGCGCGGGGGAGAAATCCCTCACCTCTCATTCAAACTCCGAACGGATATACATCGCAGAAGCAAGCACACGGGTTCATGTGGCGTAAGGCTCATGACCGAAAGGGGTTTAACCCAGACTGAAGTTAAGGTCCCCAAATCTTTGCTAAGTGTCAAGCTAAAGAGCGTGTTCTCGCCAAGACAGCAGGGAGGTAAGCTCAGAAGCAGCTATCCTTTAAAAAGTGTGTAACAACTTACCTGCCGAGGGGGGATGCCTCAAAAACGGACGGGGCTAAAGCAAAGTACCGATACTTTAGATAATCATCAAAGGATGATTCGTGGTAGGTTGGCGTAGTGATTGGGTCGAAGCAGGGCGATAACGTCCTGTGGACCGGTTTCTATTGCAGATCTTGGCGGCAGTAACAGCATATTATAGTGAGAATCTATAACACCGTAAGCGCAAGGGTTTCCAGGCAATGCGTTATCAGCCTGGAGGTAGTCGATCCTAAGATGTACCTCAACAGAGTACACCGAATGGGAAACTAGTTAATATTCTAGTACCTTGCATCAAGCGTTTGAGCTATATGGTTCGCTTCCGGATAGGGGCTGTACAACCATCGTTGTATCCAACTATTCGAGGGTGGGGGAGTGTCGTAATGACGAGAACTCATCCGAGGTAGGAATGGCTTCGCGTTAGCGAAGTTTTCCCGAATCCAGGAGACCATGAAAGACTGTGTAGTTAGCAAGATGCAAGCTCGTACCCAGAACCGACACAGGTGCGCTGGCTTAGAAAGCTAAGGTGCTACGGGTATACCGTATGGCGAGGGAATTCGGCAAATTAGTCCTGTAGCTTAGGTATAAGGGATGCCTGCAGTCTTCATGAGGAATGGGGACCGCAGGTTGCAATGACAAGGGGGTTTCGACTGTTTAATAAAAACACAGGCGACTGCTAGTCCGAAAGGATTTGTATAGTCGCTGAATCCTGGCCGGTGCCGGTACCTAAAACTTGGGTTCAACCGAGCTAAGGGCCGGTTAACGCCGGGAGTAACTCTGACTCTCTTAAGGTAGCCAAATGCCTTGTCGGGTAAGTTCCGACGCGCATGAATGGAACAACGAGAGCCCCACTGTCCCCGCCTACAACCCGGTGAAGCCACATAAGGTGGACGAACAGTCCATCAACTTCCATTGGGGAGAGAAGACCCCGTGGAGTTTTACTGCAGCTTGTGCTTGTGGTATAGTAAGAATTGCACAGGGTATCTGGGAGCCATGCTTGACACTCTCCGGGGTGTTAAGAAGCAACGATGTAACACCAGACTCTTTTTGCAGTGCCACTTATCCGGTGAAGACCGGAGACACGTGCAGGTGGGCAGTTCGGCTGGGGCGGCACCCCTTTGAAAAGATATCAAAGGGGCCCAAAGTTGAGTTCAAACGGGGCAGAAATCCGTTGAAGAGGGCAAAGCCAAAAACTCGACTGAATGGATTTCCAAACGCACGGAATTCATAGACGAAAGTCTGGCTTAGCGATCCTTCGTGTGCCCACTATTGGGGCCCGGAGGTGACAGAAAAATTACCCCAGGGATAACAGGCTCGTCGCGGGCGAGAGCTCCTATCGACCCCGCGGTTTGGTACCTCGATGTCGGCTTTTCCTATCCTGGTCCTGCAGCAGGGGCCAAGGGTGAGGCTGCTCGCCTATTAAAAGGGAACATGAGCTGGGTTTAGACCGTCGTGAGACAGGTCGGTCTCTGCCTAATGGAAGCGTGAATAACTGAGGGGAAGTTGCTCCGAGTACGAGAGGAACAGAGCAGCGTGGCCACTGGTTTACCGGTTGTCTGATAAGGCAGGCCGGGCAGCTAAGCCGTTTGGGCTAAGTGCTGAAAGCATCTAAGCACGAATCCCATCCCGAGACAAGTTATTCTTTCGTAAGATGAAGGTCGGCAGCAAAATACTGCGTTGATAGGAAGGTGGTGTAGATCACAAGCTTCGGCGAGTGGTGAGCCAGCCTTTACTAATAGACCGACACATCGGTTCAGCCACTTACATAGAGACTATGCGCGATGATCATATTCACATCATCAAGTGGAACACATGCACGACTTGTACGATGATTTCATTTTAAATCACACACAGCGTAAGCCATGCACGACTTTTTTACATTGTAACTGAAAATAGCAGGCAACAGGCCGTATTGTGTCAAACGAATTTTTTTACTATGTCATGAGTGTTGGAACCTCAAAAGGAAAAGAACCACAAGAGCGTCTTGAAAAATTAGAAAAACAACTTTTAGAACAAAATGAAAGCCTGCTGAGACAGAAAAAAGTGACGACCTTGTAAAATCTGAACGACTTGCAGCCATTGGAACAATGGCAGGCCGTGTAGCGCATGACTTGAAAAACCCATTGACTACCATGGAAACATATGCTGATATGCTAACCCCAGCGATTCTCTCAAAACTTGAACCTAAAGATAAAGAGAAGCGGTCTGGATTACAAAATTCCATCTTTGATGTGAACGGAATCATCGAAGACGTTTTAGATTTTGCAAAAACAACCGAAATCAAAAAACAAGGTGCTTCCACCTTGAGCATCCTGCGCCTTTCTACGGATCATGTTGAAACAAACTATGAAATTACAATTAGTCTTCCTGAAAACGACGTTGCTTTTCTATGTGATGCAAGAAAAATTGAGGGCGTAGTTGCAAATTTGCCAAACAATGCTGTTCAAGCCTTAGACGGGCAAGGCAAAATCGGTGCTGAAATTGACTCTGATGCTGAAAATATCACAGCAAGGATTCGGGACTGGAATCTCCGATGGGAATGTGGCTAAAATCTTTGAGCCTGTGTTTACTACGAAAAAGACTGGTACTGGATTAGTAATTTGTAAAAGTACCATTGAACAACATGGTGGAAACGTGTCTGTAAGTACCAAACCCACTACGTTCGTCACCGTGTAGCCTGGAAAATATATCCTGCTCTTCTGACTCTATCTTTTTGCAACCCTTTTGGTAATCCTGGCCACCATTCTTTTTGATTCTCGGACACTGGAAAAAAGTCCTTTTGTATCTGATAGATCTGCTGGTTAATTCTTCAAAGCAACAATTAAAGAAAATATGACAAAAACCTAATCCTTCAAATGCGCTGTGCCTGAACCGTCCTCTCTTTCTTTGATTTTGATAATTATCGTATCTCCCAATTTATTGAAAATCCTTTGGCGTTTTTGATTTGTCAATATCCGACCAACTATGACATCAATTGGCAACAGAAACGATTTCCCAAAACTGCTTAGGATAATCCCTTTCAAACTTGGTTTTCCTCCTTTTAATGAAACCACTTTCAAATTTAGGATCTTTTTACCGATGCTTTGACCTGTTTTGTATTCTAAAATTATCCAATATGCCAAAAATAAAGCACTTGCTGGAATGTACTGTGTATTTTCAGCCCATATGCCTCCGTCTGATTCATAGTATGTCGTACCAAACACTAGAAAAACCATTGCAGTTGAAACGGTTGAAATTATAATAAAATCAACAATCCATGCAAAAAATCGATCAGTCCATTTTGCCAAGATCAATTCGGAATCCACCTTCTTTCTGATTCCACTAATTATTACAAATTAATAAAACGTGCTAATCATTGGCTAACACCTGTTCCAACATAGTAAATTTATCACGATGCATCTGTCATGAATTATGAAAGCAAAATTTGCAATCTCGTGTGTATCTTGTGGGGATAAGATCCAACCTGGAAAAGAAATTTCAAAAAATAAAGATGAAAACTGGGTCCATAAACCTGTTGAAGACTCTGAAGGCTTGCCTTAGAAATTAATAGTCTGATCTCCAAATCTTTTTAGAACTATCTTTGGTAGCGATAAACCCCCTCGATCTATTTTTATGGACTTTTAGAAGAAATGAAAAAGACGTAGTCAATCTCTACACTTCTTTGTCTCCTGTTATGCAATCAGCTACTGGTGGCAATATGCTGAATTTTGGCTTTTGGTCCAAGGATCACGCTGATCCTATGTCTGCGCAAAGCAATCTCTGTATGGTTTTTGCAGATATGGCCGATCTGTCTTCTGCAACAACCGTTGTTGATGTTGGCAGCGGTTTGGGGGCCCCCTCTAAATTATGGCGAGACGAGTTTCCTAACGCCCGTCTGTATGCCGTAAATATTAATTTCGACCAATTGGTTTGCTCTGGCTCTGAAAAAAACATTGAATTCTTGAATTCCACATCTGCAAAATTACCCTTTTCAGATGCCTCAGTTGATCGTGTTTTGGCATTGGAGTCTGCTCAGCATTTCAAACCCTTGTCTGATTTTGTCTCTGAATCTAAACGAGTTTTAAAAAAATCCGGTCTTCTTGTTGTGGCCGTTCCAGTAACTGTAAACGATTCTTCTATTGGTAAATTAGGACTGTTGAAATTTACTTGGTCTTCAGAACATTATGCTATTGACTATCTGAAAAATTTGATCACTTCTTTTGGGTTTATAATTTCTGAAGAAAAATTAATTGGTTCAAACGTATATGATCCTCTTGCTGATTACTATTCTGCAAATAGGAATGCACTTAAAGTTGAAATTCTAAAAAACTATTCTTCATATGTTGAAAAAATACTGTTCAAATCTATTCAAAAAATGAAAAAAGCATCTGAAGACAACGTTATTGAATACATTTTGTTAAAATGTCATTTGTGACCATACCTTGATTATTAACTCATCTTAAAACCCTGCAATACGTCAAAAATGACGCAATGCTAACCGACCCGGGATAGTTTCCCGCGTTTCTTTCATGTCTTGTTCTGTGAAACCCGTTTTTCAGCCATGCAAAGAACCTCTCCACCACAAACCTTGTCCTGTTGTAATTGTCCTTGCCTGCATCATCATCTGCAGTCTTGCTGTTTTTTCTAAAAGGAATGCACGGAATGATGTTTCTTGATCTTGCATAACTGCGGATTGGTTTTGAATCGTATCCCTTGCCTGCATAGACTGAAACCATCTGTTCGATCATGGAATCATCTGCAAAATCCGAAATTGATTCCATCACGTCTGCAAATTTCGTACTGTCGTGAATGTCTGCAGGACTCATTACAACTGATATTGGCAGGCCGGTACCATCCACTGCAACATGTAATTTTGTGCCCGTAACTCTCTTGAACCCGTCAAATCCGATCACGTCGCCCCTTTTTTAGAGGGAACTGGCGATGAATCAATCGATGTTTTTCCCAGGTTGATTTTTCCTTGTCTGTGTGCGGATTTGATTGCATGCCCCAAAATCTTTTTCCATATGCCAAACTCCTGCCATCTTCTTGGCCTTGGATTGGCAGCTGAGTCATCACCGCATGTTTTTGGCATCTTACTCCATCCGCATCCGGAAACCAACACGCAGATGATTCAATTTAAAACCGTTCGGTCATTGCTTCTTGGGCGTCCTGTGGCGGCAGGTTTTGGCAGCAACGGCTCTATCATGTCCCGTTGTCTGTCTGTTATCTCGGTGAATTTCATGTACAGTTTGGAAACTAATGGTTCATGGATCCAAATGATCATCAAATATTGTCCAAATGGTTAGTTTTAAGATAAGTTGTATGTAAATAATTATTTTTTAAATAAAAAAAGAGGGGGTTATTGAAGATCAAATATCTCTCTAACATTTTCCCATTTACTAAATACTTTGTAACGATTTTGGTCTGTATCGTGTGGTGAATCTTTACACCAAGACGTATTGGTTACATTAACAGAGACGACTGGTTTTTTGTCATTTATAACAAATTCACAAACTCCACCTTCCTGCTGATGTATCTTTCATGATTCACAAAGAAATGTCAGACACTCAATGGGACACAGTTGCATCACATATGCCAAAACCTGCAAAAACTGGCAGGCCAGGATGCAATGACAGAAACACAATCAACGGAATATTGTTTGTCCTAACAACCGGCTGCAGGTGGGCAGACATGCCAGACAGATACGGTTCAAAATCCACCGCGCATCTGAGATTCTCAGAGCTGCAGCAAAAGGGAATATGGAAAAGGATTCTGTCAGGTAGCAAAACGCCTGCAACCATTGTGAACATTCTGATGCAGCAAAAGGGAATATGGAAAAGGATTCTATCAGGACTGATAAAATCGGCACACAGACAGGGAAAAATCAGCCTGCAAAAAATATCGATTGATTCATCGTCAGTTGCCGCCAAAAAAGGGGGGACAAAATAGGATATGACGGGTTCAGGAAGATCCTGGGCACAAAGATTCACGCTGCAGTAGACGGGACAGGACTGCCAATCCCAATCAGGGCCAGCCCTGCAAATGTCCATGACAGTACAAAATTCATTGGTGTGTCAGAAGACATCTCAGAACCTGCAGATGATGGTTTGATACGGCAGATCACCTCAGCGTATGCCGACAGGGGATACGATGCGGCATGCATCAGAAACTATCTGGGATGCCATGGGATTGACTGTTGCATTCCATACAAAAAGAACTCAAAGAACGTTGCACAGAACAGGAATCAAAGACATCATGGCAAGACAAGGTTTGTCGTAGAGCGGTTCCTTGCCTGGCTCAAATACGGACTTTACGGGACGGCAGTCAGATGCGAAGGGAACTGTGATGACTGTCTTGGATTTGTGTATCTGGCATGCGTCATGACGTATTGGAGGGTTTTAGGATAAGTTCACAGGAAAAAAGAATGTTCATTGGTGCATGCTGCGTATAAAATACGTCAAGGAAGAAAAGTTTTATTTTTTAGTAACAAATTAAAAATTCCTCTAACAGTCGAACCAATCAAAACATGTACATGAAAAAATTTTAAAACTTTTTTTAGGCCAATTCTGTTGCAATGACGGGCTGATCCCAAAACCGGCCATTCGGGCAGTTTCCGATGACCGTCTGGAATCTGTCCATCGCCAAACACAGTACGTTCTCATGAAATTTCAAGGGCCGGCAGATTCACAATGCGTGCAGCGTGGAATCATTATCAGGCGGTGCTGGATGAGCATGGTACGGCACATCCTGACGTGAGACGATTTCATACCGGGGGGCAAAACCATGGTCGGGGCAACACGCTTGCCGATGGGCGTGGTAACCTGACGTGAGACGATTTCATACCGGGGGGCAAAACCAGCATCCGGACAGATCAGGCCAGAATGTATTGCAGTTGAATCAAAAACAAATAGCCTCTGCGGAACCAACGGTTTATTAACCCCACTGATCACAGGTATTCCATGAGAAAATTCACCGCCTTACACTATACGATATTTATGATTGCGGCACTTGCCATGCTGGTTGCGGTTCCTTCCGCATATGCTGCCACAGTTAAGGTGGATCCAGGATGTGCTGATGGTGATCGTAGCACACTAGTTTGTGATGATCCTACTGCATACCGTACCATAAGGTCTGCAATTACAGCAGCAACCGCTGGTGATACCATATCCATCTCAACTGGAACTTATTCTAACGAATACCTACTTGTCAATAAAGCATTGACAGTAGAGTCTGATGCATCTGCAAATGCTAAGGTGACATTAAGTGGAACATCTGCTTTTAGGATAAATTCCACTGATGTGACCATACAGGGTATCACATTTCAGAATGTCACAAGAGACTATTCAATATTTATGGATCCCGGCGTATCTGATCTAACAATACACAACAACACGTTTGCAGACACTAGAGGCCATGGAATATTTACGGCCGATAGAGATGACACTCTGATACGAAACCTGAATGTGACAGATAACGTGTTTAAGAACATTGGAACGTTTTACGCTCCCGGATCAACCCTTGATCAAAAGGCCAAGGCATTAAAGACTGCAATGTTCTTCGTGACTGCTAGATCAAACGCAGGCGGCCTGCAGGATTCCTATATTACCGGCAACACCATTGACACTACGACATTTGCCGGAATAAACTTGTCTGGTACTCAAAATATTCTGGTGCAAAACAACACAATCTCAAATGTTCCAGCATTTGCAATTCAGCTTGCATTGGGTGCCAGCCATATACAGATTCTTGACAATGACATACGTAATGCAAACAATGCATTAGAGTACCTTAATGGGGTTCCAGAAGATGTCACTGAGGGAGCCATTCTGTTATGGGCCAAGGATTCCTCCCATGTTACCGTTAGCAACAACACCATCTCTGGTGGCAATAACGGAATTGCCTTTTGTACGGGAAAATGTGGGGTATCTCCAAAAGAACTGGGTAATACCAAAAATCCTCTGCATATAACTGATGAAACAACAAAGATTGACGGCACAATCAAGTTTACCCATAACACCTTTGATAACATAAAGGGCTTTGATATTATCAATAGGGCAGTGGGCGTGATGGTTGCAACGCACAACTATTACGGGACGGCAGTGCCTGACTTTACAAAAATATTGTCCGGAGACGTACATTACAATCCATACTATGCTGATCCTGAACGCATGGTGCTGGTAGATGACGGCAAGGGGACATTACAAAAGTCAATAGCAGACCTTGCCGTGTCACCCGTGTGCTCCATATCCCTTGGAACCTACATCATGGACTTTGATGACGCAAAATACGGCGCCACGTCCAGTATCGTACAAAACCAAATCAAAAATGCCGGCAACCAGGATCTTGGAGGAATAAAGTTTACCTCTACCGGATGGCTAAAGCCTGACGGCTCTGCCCTTTCTGATGCCGTATCCAGGGTCGGCACCGATGTCACCAGTTCGGCATCCTATACTCCTATCCCCACTAATCAGGCCGGCATCAACTTTAACGCTGCCAACTTTACCGGATCAAACACGCTTCCAGCCTCAGGATCCCCTGATTCTGCACTGGTCGGCTTTGTGCTTGACCTTACCGGCGTTGCAACGGGACCTGATGTCACCATCACGGAATCCGTAACGTATTCTGCAACCTGCAGCTAGAGATCCGACCGCACGGCGCCAAGGTACGGCGGTATGTTTTCCCCTTTTGCCATGATGCCGCAATAGGATATGTCACGGACTTGGCAAAAACATAACCGACTCATCCCAATACATCATGATGCATGCCAGGCAGGACTAATCCCGGCTGATTCCCACATTTCTTTTCATGCCTTGCCACAGTTCTTCCCAACCCGTACCTGAGCCAGGCAAGGAAACCTCTCAACGGCAAACCCTGCCTTGCCGTACCCCTTTTGCACATTCCCTGGCACAACGAATCTGGAATTCTTCCTGTAGGGAATGCAGCATCTGATTCCGTGACATCTGCAAGTCTCCGATATATGCCGCATCATAACCCCGGTTATCATGAATTATTTACAAAATGATCGGTTTTAGGATGAATTGTATTTGTCTAAATTGACTAGGTTTTTATTTTTGATATTGTGAATCTAAATATCGTGTCTAGCCCTGATGCCAATTTAGATCTATATAGTAAAAAATGTAATCAATTACTAACTGAATCTGAGATTCGTTTTGCTGGAATTGTAGATAAAGATGGACAGTTAATTGCTGGTGGATTCAAAGACGGTCTTGTTCCTCACGAAGGTGATGAGACTAGGTTACAATCTTTTTTGGAATTTGTTTCTAAAGCCTCCATCAGAAAAGAATATGATGAAAGTTTAGGTCCGATAAACTATCTTGCAGCAAGACGAGATAAGGCTGTCTTAGTAAGCTTTCCATTTCCGATCACTCAAATTCTGTTGCTAATCTCTGCAGAACCTACTGCAAATATTGAAAATCTTGCAAAAAAAGTTGTAGAAATTTTCACTGATGTCATCTAACAATACTTTTCAACGAATTCTTTAATTATACAAAAATCTATCTCCACAAATGAGTCTTTTTTCCAATCATTTTCTTACTTTTACTAATTCCTATTATTACAATCCCCATCTTTGCTGAAATTAATGATTTTTCTACTGATAAAAGATTTTATCAAACAGATGACTCTGCAAATTTCTGGAAGTGTTGTTTATGACAATCCTGTCCTTCCAATCAGGATTCAGGTTATTACTCCTAGTGGATCTGGTATGGCGCATGTTGACAGTGTTGTTCCAAATACTGATGGAAGTTTTACAAAAATGATTAATGCTGGTGATTCACAATTCGTAGCCTGCCTTCAATTCATGCTGGAAAATAACATCATTATGGTTTCCAGCGTTTCTTCTTCTGGAAACCCATCCACTGAAGAAATTCCTGATTGGGTTAGAAACAATGCCCATTGGTGGTCACAGGATTTAATTTCTGAATCTGATTTTATCAATTCTTTAGAGTATCTTATCAAAAAAGGAATTATAAGAATTAGCTAAATTTTCTCTTTAACAAATAGTTTTAATTCGGTCTCGTTTACTAAAAATCAAATTGAAGGCTACGTTTGGTGCAGGATGTTTTTGGCATGTTGAAGACTTGCTTAGTAAAACCAAAGGCGTAAAATCTACTTCTGTTGGCTATATTGGAGGGGAATTGCCCAATCCTACATATGAGCAAGTTTGCACTGATAAAACCGGACATGCAGAAGCTGTAGAGGTAGATTATGATCCCGGTGAGATTTCTTTTGAAGAATTATTAGATGTTTTTTGGTCAAATCACAATCCTACCACCCTGAATAGACAAGGTCCAGACGTTGGAATTCAATATAGGTCTGCAATTTTCTATCATGATGAAAAACAAAAAACTATTGCTGAGTCATCTAAACAGTCTCTTGAAAAATCAGACAAATATGATGATCCCATTGTAACTGAAATTGTTCCTGCTCCTACTTTTTACAAAGCAGAGGAATACCATCAAAAGTATTTCAAGAAACAGGGATTCACTTAGATTATTTTACAACCAATACTGGAATCTTTGCTGTGTGAATCACATAGTTTGATACGCTTCCAAAGAATATCTCTTTTGCAGAACTTCTTCCTCTTGATCCGATCACAATCATGTCAAATTTGTTTTTTTCTTGGGCCAGTTTGACAATGTTGTATCCTATCTCCCCCCTGGCAACTTTTTGATTAAACACTATTCCGTTTTTTGCCGCTAATACCTTTGCTTCTTCCATGAATTTTTTAACTTCAATATTTAGTGATTTTTCTACCGAGCCCACTCCTCTAAATTCTGAATGCGGAGGTGCGTAAATTGAGTAAACCCCTGTTATTGTGGCTCCGCAATTTCTGGCCAATGCGATGGCCGTTTCTAATCCGCGTCTAGAGTTTCTAGATCCATCCAAAGGTACCAGTATTTTTGAAATTTTCCTTTTTATCATGCTGACCGTTAATTTTTGATGTTAAAAAACATACTTGCGATTTTCAATGCTCTGACAATCTGTGATCCTTCTTTCACTGATCGCAAAATTCACCAAAACTTATCTAGTGATGCTAATTGTTGCTAAAATAGTGGAAGAAAAATTCCTTCAAATCGATGGACATAAAATCAGATATTTGGAATCTGGCACTTCTAAAAACGCTCTTGTTCTAATTCATGGCTTAGGTGCATCCGCTGAGCGATGGAGCCGTGTCTTTCCTCTTTTTGCAAGTGATTTTCGTGTTATAGTCCCCGACTTGATTGGATTTGGGTATAGCGATAAACCCACTGCCGATTATACTCCCGAGTTTTTTTCTGATTTCTTGGAAAAATTTTTTGCCGAATTAAAAATAATCCGTCCCAGTATCATGGGTTCATCGTTGGGTGGGCAGATTTCTGCAGAATATGCCTCGTCCCATTCCGGCGATGTTGAGAAACTAATCTTAATATCCCCTGCCGGAACAATGAAAAAGTCTACTCCTGCTCTTGATGCATACATCATGGCCGCATTATATCCAAATGAATCAAGTGCAAAAAATGCATTTGAAATGATGGAGGGCTCTGGAAAAAATGTCGAGAAAAATATTGTTACTGGGTTTGTGGAACGAATGCGATTGCCTAATGCAAAACTTGCATTCATGTCCACTCTTTTGGGATTAAAAAATTCCGAACCCATTGCCTCAAAATTACGATTTATTTCCGCACCCACCCTGATTGTTTGGGGTGCCAATGATCCCGTAATCCCGATTAATTATGCAGATGATTTTGTCTCTGCAATCCGGGATTGTAGGTTCTATAGGATGGACGGTTGTGGACATGCTCCATACGTTCAAGATCCTCATACTTTTGCATCAAAGGTATTGGAGTTCCTCGGCAGTGCTTAGCATCATTTAAATAACAAATATTCCGGCTATTGCCTATGAGTGGTAATCAAAACCCCTATGATCCCTCTGAGATGTTTAAATCTTGGATCCAAAAAGGCGGCCGTGCTCAGGCGGAGTTTATGAAAAACTTTGGCTCTTTAATGTCTGGTCAATCTGATAAAGCATTCAATCCTTTAGAGACCCTAAGGGGGGTATCTGATTCCGCCCGACAGGCACAATCTGATGTAATGGATAACGTGTCTGACATGCAAAGTAAAAGTATGGATGCCATGTTTACTATCGGCCAAATGCTTCCTTCTTTTATGAATTGGGGTGCCTACAAGACTACCATTAGCAGCAATGGCCGAATTTCAATTCCCGAAGCTGAACGAAACGCACTTGGTTTGGGCGATGGAGATTTGGTGCAAGTCATTATTCTACCCATTGCAAAAAAATCAAAAAACAGGGAGGCAGAACAGTGAGTAAAAGTGAGACAAGGGTTAGTTCAAAGGATGTTTTTTCTGTCTATCAGGACAATGTCGATAAACTCTTTGCTGGTGTTAGACAGTCAGTCCCCCAGTACCACCAATCAATCACCAATACTCAACAAGAATATCTGCAAGCATGTGAAAATATTGCTGATTCGACCATTGCCCTTCAAAAAGAATTTGTACAGCAAATTGGCATTGCGGCAAATGTACCTGAATTAGCATTAAAAATGATTCATGACGCAACTGAGGAACTTGTAAAAGCCGCATCCATTCAAAACCAAATTGCCCTTGCATCCATTGATACGGTACAGCAAAACATCAAAACATTCAATGACAACGTGAAATCTTTTACGAATCTTAACAAAAATATTTTACAGTCTTGGATTGCCGTGTTTGCCTCTAAAACAAACTAGTTGTTTTTAATTTCTTATGATCTCTCTGATAGCCAATTACCCAACTCCGGTAATACCTTCTTCTGAGACAGTGAACTAGCTATCATTCCCACGTGTCCTGTTGGATACATTCTTAGAGTCTTGTCTTCGCTTCCAATTGCATAATGTAGCGGCATGCTGCATTCTGGGGATACCAGATGATCCCCTACTGCAATTTGGGTAAACGTTGGCATGTCTATTTTTTTCAAATCTATCCGTTCTCCTCCTACGTGCATTTTGTTTTGTATTAGCAGATTCTCTTGATAGATGCCTTTTATCCACTGTTTGAATAGTTCTCCCGGAATGGGAGGCGTATCCCCTAGCCATTTTTCAACTCTGAGGAAGCTATCTACAAATCTTTCATTGTCTATATTTTTGAAAAATTTTACGTATTTTTCTATCCCTTGTTCAAACGGTTTGAGCACGGAAAAGCAGTAATACATGAATTCTGGTGGCATGTTGCCTATAGTATCCACCATTTTGTCCACATCCATATGTTTGGCAAGATTGCCAATCACCGTCGTATCTCTCCATCCATCGATTACTGGTGCCGTAGCAATGTAGTTTTTTACGCTTTCTGGATGCAGCGCTGTGTATGCAGCTGCAATCGTTCCTCCCGTACAATACCCCTGTAATGAGATTTTTTCAACTGATGCCTCATTTTTAATATGTTCTACAGCTGAATCCAGGTATCCGTTTACGTAATCATCAAAATCAAGATACTTGTCCATACTTGTTGGCGTTCCCCAATCTAACATGTACACATCAAATCCCTGCTCAAGCAGGTTTCTTACCCAGCTTTTTTCTGGTTGAATATCCAGTATGTGATATCTGTTGATTAGTGCATATGAAACTAGCAGTGGCGTTTTGTGCTGTTTTTCTGTAAGTGGTTTATAGCGCAATAATCTTGTCTTATCCAACTCATGAACTGTTTCATGTGGTGTCACTTCCAAACTAATTTCATCTGGCGCTGCAACCAATTTTGGAGCATCCATGACATTTTTACCAAATTTCAAGACTTCTTCAATTATCTTGGGATCTATTCTGGATTCTGGGTTCATTTTTTACCTGTCTCCTTTTTCTTTAATTCCAATTCCAGTTTGCCCACTCTTTTTTTCAACGAATGAAGCTCTTTGTATACCTCATCTATTTCCTCCTTACTTGGTAAATTTACTGACTGTAAAATTACATTTGAAATGTTGTTCCAATGCTTTGTCAGTTCTAATTCCTTTGAAACCAGTTTTCCATAGTTTTCTCCAAATTTCTTTGAATCAAATAATTCTGTAAAATCATTGTCAAAGATATCTATCCAAATTCTTTTGAAAGCTTCGATCTGTTCTACATCCTGTGGTACTTCTGGAGCTTTTAGATTGACTTTTTTTTGAGCAACTTCCCACGCTTTTGCTAGCTGATTATAATATTCGGTTAGATATTGATTAAACTCTAACAAATCTTCATTGATTTCAATTAATTCCGTCGTTACTTTTTTTGAATTGGCTGCAAATGCTCTCATGGGCCCTGCAGATGTTAGTGCTTGCGGTTTACTTGACATCAAATGCACAATGTCCGTCCAAAATAACGACAAGTGTTTGTAATAATCTGTAATGTCTTTTGACGAATCCTGCTGCACAGATATCTGCAGTTACGGATCGCAATAAACAGTTCGATTACTATCCTCACCCAATGGATGGCGTTGATGAATTAGAAAAGATGTGCCAAACTGTCATTCAACTAGACCCAAAAATGCGCTCTGCCAGGCTCATCAACAGTAGGGGAAATCCTACAGCTGGTGGCATGAAAGAGGGACTCCTTTCACTTGAAGATCAAAAACAGGATGAAATGATGTTCATGGAACTTGCATTACGTGTGAGAATGCGGCATGAGTTTGATAAGGAATTTGGAGAAGCTCATTTTTCGATGTCTTATAGGGACAAAGTCACTGTCACGAGTTTTCCCTTGAATGATGACGATGTCTTGCTGTTATCTTGTGCAAAGGATGTTGATTTTGGAAAACTGCCTTTTGAAGTTCTCAAAATTATCGAACCGCTTAAAAAAATCCCCCATGGGAACTTTCCAACCCCGACAGCCTGATTCCCCCTTTTAGATCTCTAAATGTGACTGAGCGACAATACGTAAGTTGGTCTGAAACCGATTCTTTAATCTTGATTGTTGGTGATGCTATTAAAAGACCATCCAGAACTCTTTCTAAAATCAGTACTTTGAGTCGTGGGGGGTTAATTCCATCTGGACTACTTGCAGATCAATTGGAAACAAAAAAATCCCTGTCGATGAAGATTTCATCCCACATGATTCGTTATCTGTAGATGGTATCTTTGATTCAGGCAAGGCGTTTGTCGATATCATGAACAAAACTGGCGATGCTGAAAGACTGCTTTTTGTAACTTTATTTGCACGAACGGCGAAGAATCATCCCTCACAATTAATTTATGGAACGCAGACTGATGGTGACTCACATGTTGTTTTTCCTTGGGATGAGTTAGGATTTGGAGATTCAAAACAATAGTTGGTTCTTATTCGTCTTTTAACATTTGTCTTAATCCTGCGCATCTATTCCTGATGGTTACCTCCGTAACTCCCGATGCAACGGATATGTCCTTTTGTGATTTTACTTCTCCTGTACTGATGCATGCTAGGTATAATGCAGCAGCTGCAATGCCCATTGGGTCTTTACCTGCCACCATTCCAATTTCTTTTGCTTGATTTAAAATTGAAATTGCCTTGCGCTTACTTTTCTCACTTAGTTCTGCAACACTTGCAATTCGTGATATTCCTCTAACTGGGTCAACTACTGGCATCTTGAGTTCAAGCTCTCTGAAAATCAGTCTATAGCATCTTGCAACATCCTTTCTTCGGATGTTGATGCCTTTTGCAATGTCATCTAACGTTCTAGGCGTTTCTGTATTTCTGCAAGATGCATACAGGCATGCCGCTACTAATCCCTGAATTGAACGACCTCTGACCAGTTTTTTTTCCATGGCTTTTCTGTAAATGTAAGCTGCTTTTTCAATTACGGCGTCCGTTAACGCGAGTTTGTCTTTCAGTTTATCCATTTCGTTTAATGCCTGTCTCAAATTTCTGTCTGCAGAGGAATGCGCCTGGCTTCTGCTGTCCCAGGTTCTTAGTCTTTCGATTGAACTTTTAACACTTGCAGCCAGGGGTTTGCCTGTGGCGTCTTTATTTGCAGCACCAATGACTGTGGACAACCCCATGTCATGCATTGTCAACGATGTACCTGCACCTGTCCTAGCTTTGTTTCCTTCATCATTTGAGAAAGAACGCCATTCTGCACCTGTATCTGCAATTTTATCTGTGACAACCAATCCGCATTTACTGCAAAAAAGTTCTCCAGTGTTTTGATCTGTGACCATTTTTTTATCTCCGCATGATGGACATTTTGGACCTTTCATCACTGTATTTTTAAGCATGATACGCATGATTATAAAAATACCTTATTATCCATTTTACCAAATATCTGCAGGTTAATTGTGTGTAGGTTAAGCTAATTCCTATTCTAAGAAACTAGAATGGGATCCATTTTTTTGAGTTTAACTCAATAAACAATATGCGTATGCTGGAGTGTATGACGGATACATGATGTTGGTTTGATCAGTCGTGTGTTGTAATCCGATTGAATGTCCTAACTCGTGAGTCATAATCGTCTCAACGCTTTTCACATCGTACAGTTGAAAGCTTCCATCGCAGTCGTAATCTCCCAATGTGACTTCTACGATTCCTTTTCCAAGATGTGCGTGTCCTAATACCCCTTCTCCGATGTTTCTAACTACCCATGTTACCCAAACATTTGCTTCATGTTTTAGATTTGTAACTTCAAATTTTATTTTTGCTTTTTGATTGTTGGTTGATAACTCTTGCATTTCCCAAAAATCAAAAGAATTTTCTAATGTACTTACATGATCTAATGGCAATCCTGTTGGCTGTTCATTGATGTATACTTTGTAACTGATTGTGTATGCTCCATCCTTAATCTGATATGTTGGATCTGGGAATTTTGACGATGCTTTTTTTGCTTCTTCCTCAAAATTCCATTTGGTGTAATCTCTGAGGAACTTTTTAATGACATCCTGACTGGGATTGGGATGTTCTATGTATCTTTTTTCTTTAGATATGTTGTTTGAAATATCTCTGAGGTATTTTTCAAACAAGTACGATTCATGATCTAAACCCTCTTGTGATTTTTGTATGTCGTTTTCTATTTTCACCGTAATCATTCCGTTTTCGATTAGATGCTGAATTCCTGTAACAAACGCATCATCATCAATTTGCTTATCTGCCCACCATCCCGCATTGTTTTTAACCCAGTCTGGAATCTTCCCGCCTGATTGATTTACTACTTCTACAGGGGGAATGCTGATAATCTTATTTTCAATCAAGTACATCAATGACGAATTAAACTCAGAATCTGGTACGTCTCCTTCTGACCACCATTTAGCGATTGGCCTGATCCATTCTGGTATTGCTGTTTGAGAATATTTGGTATTGACTGGCTTTTCAGTTGGCGTGTATGGATATTTTGAAATAACATCGTTTATGAAATTTTTGTAATTGTTTATTACAATACTGTTTGGTTTTTCTTTTGATGCTTTCTCAAAATATGCCATTGCCTCTTGATATTCTCCCAAATTCCCAAAACCCACTCCCATTCCTGTCAATGATATGACATCGTCTGGCTTGTGTTGTAAGACTCTGAAAAATTGCTTAAGCGAATTACCATGATCATCCAGACTGCTTTGAGCAATTCCTTTCATTTTTAACGTTGAAACGTTGTTTGGAATAATTTCTAATATGTCATCATAAATTGCAATTGCTTCTTTGTATTGCCCGTTCTTAAAGTGGACATGGGCTTCGTTGAACATAGTTTCTGCATCTTCCTCTGCTTGTCCTAACGCTGTACCTTCAACAATACTTGCACCAAACGAAATGACTAACAAAAAATACAAAAGCCCCTTCATGAATTTTTTATATTCTTGTTTTGTTTATAGTTTATTTCTAATTTGTACTTCTGGGCTTGTTTTGATCCCCGTTCTCTCCAAATAATGTTCTTTTTTAGAAAATCTTTAATTCGTTAACAATCACGTGATTTTGTATTGACAAACACTGGCGCAGGTGAAATCATCTATGGTTTACGTAAGAAAATTCAAGAAATTCAGTCTGATCTAAGGCAAATTGACGAGCCTGTATCTGACATGCCTGAAATGATTGAATCTACTAATCTTTTGCGATCAAACGAATATCTTTCAGCTACCAATCAAAAGAAGACTGAATTGCTCTTTGCATACGAACAGTATTCCAAATCTCTTGAAGAGTTACTTGAATCCGTTTTTGACATTCAAAAAGATCTCAAAGAAATTCTCAAAGAACAATCTTCATTAATCTCAACAAAAAAATCAACAAAACCTAAAGCAAAACCCAAGAAAAAATAAGTCACTTTTCTAAGTGAATTACATCTCCTGCGATTACTTTGTGAGATTTTTTATTTTCCAAAATTATCAATGCTCCGTCTTCATCAATTTTGATTGCCTTTCCTTTGATTTTGGACTCCGTCGTATCCAATACCACATTTTTACCTATGGTCGATGATCTTTTGGTCCATTCTGATATTATCTTCTTTGTTTGTTTTGCATTGAGAGACTTGTATATTTTTTCTAATTCGACTAGAAAAGTCTGAATTAGATGAATTGGTTTTACTTCTTGCTTGTGTTTTCTTAGGGATGCGACCCCGTAGAAATTTTGGGTTCCTTTGAGTGCTCTTTCAATTTGTTTTACATTTAGATCAAAATTTATTCCTACTCCCAGTACCAGTTTTTCAATTTTATTTGATTCTAGTGAAACATCTACAAGCATTCCTGCTACTTTTTTACCCTTGATTGTCAGATCGTTTGGCCATTTCAATTCTGGCCGAATTGAAAATGTTTTTTCTATTGCAATTGATAATGCAAGTGATGCTGCAATAGGAAACAGTGTCGTTCTTGAAATATCGAATTTTGGATGTAGTATGATTGAAATCCATATTCCTCCCTTTGGTGAAATCCACCTTCTTCCCGATCGTCCACGACCTCCGGTTTGTTTTGCCGCTACAATTATTGCCCCGTCTTTTGCAACATCTTCAGCCATTTTCAATGCCTGATTCTGTGTAGAGTCTACTGTGTCAAAATAATATGCCTGCTTTCCAACAATTCCTGTTTTCAAATTGGATGTAATCTCCCAGGGTAGTAACAACTCTGAATTTGCTGTTAGTTTGTATCCTAGCTTTTGTTTTGATTCTACAGCATACCCTAACTCTTGAATTTTTTTAATATGTTTCCATACTGCAACTCTGCTAATTCGCAATACGTCGCTTAGATCCTGACCTGACAGGTATTCTGTATTGTGTGTCTGTAAAAACCTCAATACTTTGACTAGTCCTGGATTATCAAATGAACTGTACATCAACTGACTTTTGTTTTAATCTCGAGTATAAAACACACACTAGAATCCAATGTCAAAATCAAACCCTCCGTCATGCATTTCGCCATCCGTGCCTCCACCTTCCATTCCTGGCTCTCCTGTATCTGGCATGCTCTCTGGTGCGACATAATCTGACATTGCCATTCCCATCATGCTGAACATCATTGAAAACATCACCATGTCCATAATTCCAAAGAACATCATAGTTGGAAGAAATGATTTGTTGTTTTCCATCGCTTCTTTCAATTTTTCCTTGTTTCCTGTTTTATACAATAATGACATTTCATTCCATTTTGTTTGCAATCCATGAATGCGTTGATCTAGCTCGTTATCCCCTTTTTCTGTAGATTTGATTTCGATTTTCATTCCTAACCATCCCTTTTTTTCTTCTATTTTGATGAATCCTCTCTTCTCCAATCCCTCTAAAATTGAATTTAATTCATCCGGATCGATTTTTGTCATTTTTTGAATCTTATCAAACTTTTTTGTGCCATGTTTGATCGCTCCTAAAACAATTAGATCCTTGGGTTCTGATTCCATGCTTCATTGTTTTATATGCGACTAAAAATCCTTTGCGATTGCCTACATTCAAAAATTATATTCTGCCTGATGAGCCACTTTATGTGGACCGAGATTCTTTGTCAGATCAACAAATTCGTGAAATTCTGTCTTTAAGGAAAGTAGCCGTAGTGGGAATGTCTAAAAATTCCTCAAAAGCCGCCCATTACGTGCCTAAATATCTGTCTGATAATGGCTATGACATTGTCCCTGTAAATCCTACCGCTAGTGAAATTTTAGGCAAAAAATGCTATCACAGTATTTCTGACGTTGAACAGGAAATTGACATTGTTGATGTTTTTCGACCTTCTGATCAGGCTCTCCCAGTGGTTAAAGAAGCAATAAAAAAAAAATCCCAAAGTAATTTGGCTTCAAGAAGGAATTCATAATGTTGAAGCTGAGGAGTTGGCCAGAAAATCTGGAATTGCTGTAATTTTCAATCGATGTATGTTGGCAGAGCATCAGAGACTATCACCATGACTGATTTTGAAAATTTCTACCATGGTCTGTTGGAATTTGCTAAAAAATATGAGCATCAAAACGTTCCTTTGAAAATAGAAAAAGATCCTGAAAACGATATTGTCAAAATCTTTGGGGAAAAAATCACATCTTTGTCTAGGGCCCAAAATGGATTAAACGATGTTACAGAACTAGCATATGCAACTGCGGAACATCATCCTTATTGGAATCTGGTATGCAACTGCTCTGAAATTGCAAATAGCGTTTTAGAGAAATGGAAAGAATCCCTCTCCGAAGAAGATTTTTCTGATATTGAGTGGGCAATTGCCGAGATTACCAAGACGTTGGAAAAAATAAAACTCGATCAGAATCCTAGGCAGAGATAAATATTCTACAGTGATCTCTATTACATGCCAATAAAAATTGGGTTAATTGGTAAAACCAATACTGGTAAAACCACTTTTTTTAATGCGGCAACTTTATCTTCTGAAGAAATTTCGTCTTATCCTTTTACTACCAAATCTCCTGTATCTGGAGTTGCCAATGCCATTACTCTGTGCGTGCATCCTGAGTTTAAAATTCAAGACAATCCTAATAATTCCAAATGCGTTGACGGTTGGAGATACATCCCAATCGAGTTAATTGACCTACCTGGCCTAATCAAAGATGCCTGGAAGGGAAAAGGTTTGGGCAACCGATTCTTGTCCATTGCCGCACAATCTGACGCTTTACTCCATGTAGTTGATGCATCTGGCGGTATTGATTCCACTGGCAAAATAACTGAAGTGGGAACTGGGGATCCTATATCCGACTTTGCAGACATCGAAGAGGAGTTGATAATGTGGTACCATAAAATTTTAGAAGGCAATCGGGATAAAGTTTCAAAATTGATTAAGACTGGCATGGGTGTTTCTGATGCCATTGCTGATCTTTATCGTGGCATTGGCGTGACAAAGTCCCATGTTAAAGAAGCATTCCGCGCTACTGATCTTGAAGGGAAAAATTTTGATGGTTTTGATGCGGCTGATAGCAAGAAATTTGCATCATATCTTAGAAAAATCTCAAAACCTACACTAATCGTTGCAAACAAAGTCGACGTTGAAGGTGCCGATAAAAATTTTGCACGATTAAGAGAACGCTATAACAATTCAATTACAATCCCTGTAAGTGGCGATAGCGAATTTGTTCTAAGACGTGCAGAACAAAAGGGCCTGATTAAATATTCTCCCGGTTCAGAAACATTTGAAATTTTAAAACCTGATGAATTAAACGATAAACAAAACAACGCTTTGGATTTCATCAAGCAAGGAATCATGGGAGAGTATATGAGAACAGGCGTCCAATTTGCAATCAACGTGGCAGTTTTCAAATTGCTCAAAATGAATTCAATTTATCCCGTAGCTGATGAAACAAATCTTGCTGATAAAAAGGGAAGAGTATTGCCTGATTTGATTCTGTTAAAAGACGGTGCAACCATAAATGATCTTGCTAAAGAGATTCACTCTGATTTAACCAAGGGACTGCTTTATGGAAAAGATTTACGATATAATCTGAGATTGCCTGTTGATTATCAGTTAAGGGATAGGGATGTGGTCTCTTTAGTTTCTGCTTCTAAAAAGTGACCCCGTCATTGGACTTTTTTAATTTCATCAGCATGACGTCTGTCATTTTTAACAAACCGTCGATTTTCTGATCTCCGGCAAGGGTTCCCGTCATGTTGTTCCATTCCCAAAATTGGACATAGCAAGTAGTGTGATGCTATGCAACAACCATATTTTCACGCCTGAGTTTATGTCCTCATGCCTAAAATATTTCCAATATCTGGGTCTTTCTATTCATGCCCAAGCTTGGTTTTTACCAATTATTTTAAATGAATTCTCTGTAATTTGGATATTTTCCCATTCGTTGGGATTGATGATTTTTGCTAATATTTCTATTCCTTCAATTGTTCTTGTGCTTGGTTTACTAAAAAACGAATTTGCATCCACTGCAAACACTTTGCCTTTTTTGACTGCCTCCAACGAATTCCATTTTTCATCGTCTTTTAAAATTTTATTGTATTCTGAAATTGTTCGATTGGTATCAAAACCACATGGCATTAAGATTATGATCTCTGGATTTGTGTTGATGATTTCATTCATGTCTAGCCGTCTGGAACGTTCCCCTGTTTTACTTGCCATGCTTATCCCTCCTGCAATTTCTATCATTTCTGGCACCCAATGTCCTGCTGTGAAAAAAGGTTCAATCCATTCTATTGCTAAAATTTCTGGCTTTTCTTTTACTGTGGATTCTCTAATTGCCTCAATCCTTTTTTCAAGATCTTTTGCAATCTCTTCTGCCTTTTTTTGACATTCTAAAATTTCTCCCAACTCTCTTACCGAATATATGATTTCATTCATGTTGTGAGGATCCATGGAATGTAATATTGGCTTTTTAGATAGAATGCTTACTGCCTTATTTACTTGATTTGTGTATGCCGCACAAGCCTCACAGGTTTCTTGAGATATTATCAGATCCGGATTTGCTTCTCTTAGATTTTCTCCGTTTAAAGTGAAAATGTCTTTGCCTTCTTTTAGTAATTGACAGGTCGCTGTATCTATTTCCTTACTTGATAATTCCTCTGAATTTATCACAGTATTGACGACATTTGGTTTTGAATTTGCTTCTTTTGGGTATTTGCATTCATGGGTTACCCCAAACAGTTTGTCTTGAACTTTTAATTCGTAAAGTAATTCTGTCGCACTTGGCAAAAACGATACTATTCTTTCTATGCCCATATCGTCTGTTTGAAATAATCCTTTAAACGCTATACGTTCACAAATAGCACTGATCCCAAAACCGGCCATTCATCCCGGACAGATCAGGCCGGAATGTATCGCAGTTGGACCAAAAACAAACGGCCTCTGCGGAACCAACAGTTTATTAACCCCTCTGATCACAGGTATACCATGAGAAAATTGAACACCTTACAATATACGATGTTTATGATTGCGGCACTGGCCGTGCTGGTTGCGGTTCCTTCCGCATATGCGGCCACAGTCAATGTGGATGGATCATGCCGAGATACTGATGATACCACACCAGCCTGTGATAACGGCATTGCATACCCTACCATACAGTCTGCAATTACAGCAGCAGCTGATGGTGATACCATATCCATCTCAGCTGGAAGTTATGATGAGGGTTCCATACTTGTTGACAAAACATTGACAATAGAGTCCGATCAGGCAACAAATGCCAGGGTGGTACTGAATGGAAAATCTTGGATTAACGTAACATCATCAGATGTTACCATAAAGGATATCATCTTTGAGGACAACAATGCATTTCATGGGGTAATAAATCTCTACAAGACCCCATCCGGCGTAACAATACACAACAACACGTTTGCAGACACTCTGGACCATGGGGTGGAAATCACCAATACGGCTGACACCCTGATACGAGACCTGTCTATAACAGATAACGTGTTTAAGAACATTGGAGCATTTTATCTTGATTATTGGGATACTGATAGAAAGGCCAAAAATTTGAGGACCGCAATATATCTTGACGCTAGCAAGTCAGCCATAGGCGGGCTGCAGAATTCCAAGATTACCGGCAATACCATTGACACTACGACATTTGCCGGAATAACCTTGGCCGGCAGTCAAAACATCCTGGTGCAGAACAACACAATATCAAATCTTCCTGCCGGTGCAATTAAGCTTGCATTGGGTGCCAGCCATATACAGATTCTTGACAATGACATACGTAATGCAAACAATGCATTACGGTACCTTAATGGGGTTCCAGAAGATGTCACTGAGGGAGCCGTTCTGTTATGGGCCAAGGATGTCACTCATGTCACTGTTAGCAACAACACCATCACTGGCGGCAATAACGGAATTGTCTACTGTACGGGAGCATGTGGCGTATCTCCAAACCTTTTGGGAAATGCCAAACCTGGTTTTATAATTGATACTACAACAAAGACTGACAGCACAAACACGTTTACCCGCAACACCTTTGACAGTGTAGGGGGCAGATATATCATCAACCAGGCATTCGGTCCGATGGTTGCAACCCACAACTATTACGGGACGGCAGCGCCTGACTTTACGGCAATATTGTCCGGAGACGTACATTACAATCCATACTATAGTGATCCGGAACTCCAGGTGCTTGTAGATAAAACAGGGACGGTACAAAAGTCAATAGCAGACCTTGACGTGTCAGACGTGTGCTCCATATCCCTTGGAACCTACATCATTGACTTTGCAAACGCAAAATACGGTTCTGAATCCAGTATTGTAGAAAACCAAATCAAAAATGCCGGCAACCAGGATCTTGGGGGAATAAAGTTTACCTCTACCGGATGGCTAAAGCCTGACAAAACTCCCCTTCCTGATGCCGTATCCAAGGTCGGCACTGATGTAACCAGTTCGGCATCCTATAGCACTATCAACGCCGGTACGGCCGGCATCACCCTTAATGCTGGCGCCTTTGACGCACCAAACACGCTTCCGGCCCCAGGATCCCCTGATTCTGCATCGGTCGGCTTTGTGCTTGACCTTATCGGTGTTGCAACGGGTGCCGATGTCACCATCACGGAATCCGTAACCTATTCAGCAACCTGCAGCTAGAGATCCGACCGCATGGCCCCAAGGTACGGCAGTATGTTTTCCCCTTTTGCCATGATGCCGCAATAGGATACGTCACGGACTTGGGAAAAACATAACCGACCCATCCCAATACTCTCCAATACATCATGATGCATGCCAGGCAGGACTAATCCCGGCTGATTCCAACATTTCTTTTCATGCCTTTCTACAGTCCTTCTCAACCCGTACCTGAGCCATACAAGGAATCTCTCAACGGCAAAACCTGCCTTGCCGTACCCGTTTTGTAGATTCCCTGGCACAACTAATCTGGAATTCTTCCTGCAGGGAATGCAGCATCTGATTCCATAACATCTGCAGGTATCCGATGTATGCCGCATCATAATCACCCCCTTTTTGCCAGCAACTGATGAATATGGAAAAGGATTCCATCAGAACCAATCAAATCCGTACACAGGCAGGGACGGATTTGCCTGCAAATTTTTTTCTTTCGGTTGATTCATCCTTTTTGCTGCAGTCCTGAGAATCTCAGATGCGCGGTGGATTTTGAACCGTATCTGTCTGGCATGTCTGTCCACCTGCATCTGGTTGCTAAGACAAACAATATTCCGTTGATTGTGTTTCTGTCATTGCATCCTGGCCTGCCAGTTTTGGCAGGCTTTGGCAGATGTGATAGAACCGTTCCATTGAATGTCCGGCATTTCCTTGTGAATCATGAGGGATATATCAGCAGAGTAATTCTTGGATCCCGATTATGATGAATTATTTGCAAAATGATCGGTTTTAGGATGAGTTGATAATCAATTTTTACCGTTAGGCAGATTAATAGGCCTATTTAGGCACAAAATACCATGTCTTCTGACTCTCAGACTATTCGTCGTGCCATTTTATCAAAATGGCATGAATCTCTTTCAAAACATGGGAATCTGTTCTCTTCGGATTCTGTAAGTGGGACAAGTCCTCCCTCCGTTTTTGTTGGTTCTTATGATTATCCCAAAGTCTTTGTCGGACCAATGGTTCCCCCAATACATGGTGACACAGGTTTACTTGATAGTCCTGAACAATGGAAAGGCAAGTCTCTAGAAGATATTGTTAACTTTAGATTAAATTTGGTTCGAGGAATCCAAAAAATCCCTATCGAACAAACCGATGGCAGATACATTGAAAATCTTCAGGAAGTTGCAATGTCTTCAAAACCTGTTGATTCGGATTTGATTTTTCATAAATCTACTTCTCCTAACGTTTCATTAGATGGTGAAAGTGCCCCGTTTGGCCCTGTCGGTGAAATTAAATCTGCAAAATTTTCAGGAACTGGTTCTGTCAAACCAATAGAAAAAACATACTATGACAGAGACTTGAAAGCCCAGGATGCGGTATTGAACTTGTATAATTCTGGAATTGATATCTCCAAAATCCAAAAATGTTTTAGTATTGGCATGCTTGGCCAAAAAAGAAAACTGGTTCCTACAAAATGGAGTATCACTGCCACTGATGATATTGTTTGCAGACATCTAACCTGTGATGTTTTAGATTACAGCTTGATTGATTCACATAGAATTTTTTCATACGAACATCTGGGCAATGTTTTCGCTGTTGTGCTATTTCCTCATCGGTGGATTTATGAGATGATTGAAGCATGGTATTCAAACGGAGTGCTGGGCTTTGGTTCTGATTATGAGGACGCTCGTGGCATTGATCATCCCCCTTCAATTGTAGGTGCATATTTTGCAGCCAAGTTAGCTGTTTTAGAATATCTTCATAAAATGAAAGTTCAAGCTGGTGTTGTTATTTTGCGTGAAATTCGTCCCGAATATGCTATGCCTGTGGGTGTTTGGCAAGTTCGAGAAGGAGTTCGTGAGGCTATGACCCAAAACCCTGTATTTGCAGATAGTTTTGATCATGCACTGCATTTGGCATCACAAAAAATGGGTATTGGTAAATCTGAGTGGCTGTCTCATGGAAATATCATTGATTTGATGCGACAAAAAGCAATCTCTGATTTCTTCTGATCTATCTGAATGAGAGGGCATAAATTCTGGATTTGAATAAAAAAATAAAACAATGAGTGAAGATACTGTGGAATCTGAATTTTCCAAATACGGCGTATATGACGTAACCGATCGTCTTGAACTGTCTTTGCCTGAAACTCTTGTTAAAATTGAAAGAATTGGCGAACGTGCTTTCTCGTATTTTAGGCAAGATTCTGAAGGCAAGACTGTCGAAAAAATGATTCCTGCAAAATCAAATGAATTGCGGATTGAATTGGCCCCTATTAGACCTCTGAATCATCCTGCACGACGTACTGGGTATGTTTTCTTAAAATTTGATAAAGAGATCTATCTGAGTCAAAACTCTGCTGCAAGTATTTTTGTTCACTGTCCAATTGAAGTTGGTGTCTTTCTTATTCATAATTCAAAACGAGAATCCCTGGATTGGATTACTTGCAATCCCTTGAATTCTAGATTTGGTCTGTACGGCTCTCCTGATTCTGGTACTTTGTGTAAATATGCCGAAGTCACATTGGCTACTGATTTCTCTGATTCTATTCCGTATGTTGAAGGTGTCATGAAAATTGTCATTGAAAATAATTTAGCTTCTGGTCAGACTGTAAGTAAAGTAATATTTCCAATCACCGATAATTCCCTGTATTATGAAAACTCTAAATCTATTCTTGATGGAATCAAAGTCACTTTGAAAAAACGCGCTGTTGTGAGTATTGCTGATGTGCAAACAGACCCTGCCAATACTGATTGGACTAAATCCCCAGCATGGGAAGATGGCACTGCCAATACTTCCATGGAGATGGGTTTGGAATGATTTCTCTGGATTCTTTCCAAGGGTTATCTGAAATGGAAATTGTTGGTGGATTAACTGCTCTTTCTTTGTTGATTGGAGGAATTATCATGACTGCAGGAATCATTGCTGCAAAAATTGCCAAAATTATTTTTTTCAAATATTACGCTCCGACATTACCCAATGACACTGCAAAGAATTTTGGAAAGATTGTTTATTTTGGAATCATTGTTATTGCATTCCTTGCGTTTACCTCTAGTCAGGGTCTTGATTTCTCTGGACTATTAGTTGCTGGTGGAATTTTTGCGGTGGTTATTGGATTTGCAACTCAATCTGTTGTCTCTAATTTAATCTCTGGAGTTTTCCTGATGATTGAAAAGCCTGCAAAACACGGTGATACTATCCAAATTCCTGATATGGGAATATCCGGAACTCTTTTAGATATTGCAACTTTTTCTAGCCGTATACGAAAATTTGATGGGACTGTAATCCGTATTCCCAATGAGAAATTTTTCACCTCCAACATTCGTTCTCTTACTGTCTCTACTGTGAGAAGAGCTGAAGCGATGGTGGGAATTGCCTACAAGGAAGATATTGATAGTGCCATCTCTGTCATCAAAAATGAAATTCAACTTACTATGCCGTTTGTTCTCCGTATTCCTGAGCCTGAATTTCGAGTAGAGGAATTAGGGGACTCTAGTGTAAGTATCCAAGTTTTGGTATGGCATCCTAAGGATGATTGGAGCCAGGCACAGCCAATACTATTGACTACAATAAAACGTGCCTTGGACAAGTCTGGAATAGAAATACCATTCCCTCAGCGTGTAGTTTGGGATGGAAAAGAGTAACTATGCCATTTTTTGAATTTGTTTTCTCTCTGCCCTTTTCTTTTTGATCAGGCTAAACATTATCATTCCAACATTTACAATCGAAACAATCTCAATTAGATCAACTCCGTACAGGAACCAATCAATTATTGGATGCACTCTTGAGACGATTCCCGCTTCCAACATGATGTCTGCGTTCCATACCATGTGTGGCACTTGAATAAACTGTATGATTGCAATTAGAATCACACTACCTAGAATTTTATTTTCATACCACTGCCAAAACTTACTCCATGCGTTCATGTATTCCGTCTGTTTTTGATTCTATTAAACACGTCGAAAATTAGATCATCCTAATTAGACCGTCCTAATTTTTTTACGCGTGAAAAGTGTAAGCGTGCGCTAATCAGTATAAGCTAATTTTTAATTTTCAGCTTTGATTCTTTCCTTACGCATCCAAATTGTTTTTCCTTTATGATCAATCAATTCTATATTCAATTCATTTAGTTTATCTCTGATTTTATCTGCTTCTTCAAACTGTTTTTCTTTTCTTGCACGTCCTCTGTCTGCAATCAATCTATCAATTCCTTCTTTTTCTTTTTCAGTTATTTCCGGTATTTTTAATCCTAAAATCTTTGACATTCTCCCGAGTTCTGTTTTGGTTTTCTCTGCATTTTCTTTTCCTAGTTTTTCTTCTGCTGCTAACTTATTGGTCTCTTTGACTAGCTGAAAAAATGCAGACAATGCCAAATGGGTGTTAAGATCATTGTCTAATGCATTGTCAAATTCCGAGCCTATTTTACTGATGAATTCACCGGATTCCCCTTCTTTCTGATCTTCTGCATGGATTATTTCGTAATGACATGTCCTCACCTGCCTCCATTTTGTCAGGTTTTCTTTGAGTAATTCTTCAGAATAATCAATTGGTTTTGAATAATGTCCTGATAGGCAAAACAATCTGATGACGTTTGGTCCCCAGTTCTCTAAAACATGTTTTATTGATTTAACATTTCCAATTGATTTTGACATCTTTTCTCCTTCGATTGTTACCATTCCTACGTGCATCCAGATTTTTGCAAATTGATTACGCGTGTATGATTCTGATTGTGCTATTTCGTTTTCATGATGTGGGAAAATGAGATCACGTCCTCCTCCGTGAATGTCAAAATTTTCGCCTAGATACTTTACACTCATCGCTGAGCACTCTATGTGCCATCCTGGCCTTCCTCTACCCCATGGACTCTCCCATGATGGTTCCTGTTCTGATAATTTCCATAATGCGAAATCCAACGGATCTTTTTTCCCTTCATCTATCCCAATTCTTGCCCCTGACTGTAATTCGTCTATTTTCTTTTTTGATAGTTTTCCATATTCTGAAAATTTAGATACTGAAAAATAAACTCCATTTTCTGAGACATATGCTGTATCTTTTTCAATTAATTTTCCAATAAACTTGATAATGTCTTCGATGTGTTCTGTTGCTTTTGGATAGTTGGTTGCTCGTTTAACATTTAATCCATCAAAATCACTAAAATAGTTTTCAATGTACTGTGTGCTAATTTCCTGTGCTGTTTTATTTTCTGTATTGGCTCGTTTAATTATTTTATCGTCTACATCTGTAAAATTCTGAATAAACTTGATTTCAATTCCTTTATCTTCCAAATATTTACGTAATACGTCAAAAACTATGATTGTTCTTGCATGTCCAATATGTGATTCGTCATAAACCGTCACTCCGCAGAGGTAAATCTTAACCTCTTTTGAAATATCCACCTCTTGTTCTACCTTTGATAATGTGTCTTGTAGTTTCATTTTATTCTCTATTTGGTTTCTGGGGTGGCAATCTTTTATGTTCGCTGTTTGTGTATAACCGTTGAATTTTTTCTATTGTGCTTCTTTTGATTTGCGTGGTTTTCTCAGTTTCATCCATTGACATCTTTTTCTCAAACAAACAATACAAAATGGAATCGACTTCCTCATATGGCACTCCTAACTCTTCTTCTGCCTTATGGTCCTTCCACAGGTGAGGACTGCTCTTTTTTGCAATGATGCTTTCAGGCACTCCTAATCGTTTTGCAATTTCTCTGATCTGTAGTTTATACAATGATGCAATTGGAGTGATGTCTGATGCTCCGTCTCCAAATTTTGTAAAATAACCAATCATATGCTCACTTTTATCACTTGACCCTAATACAAGATAGTCTTTGATATTTGCATAGTAATACAAAATATTTGTTCTTACCCTTGCCCTGAGATTTCCTTTTGCCTTCCCATTTGGTTCCAAATGCATCGAATATTCATTAATTATCGGATTGATGTCAATTAGCTTATGCTCTATGCCTGTCAACGAAATTATTTTTAATGCATCTTCTGTTTCTGATTTTGGCGTGATTGCGGTGTCTGGCATTATCAGTGCAATCGTTTTATCTTTTAATCTTCGCTTACAAATATGGGCCAATACTGCTGAATCTATTCCTCCACTTAATCCCAAAATGACTCCTTTTGATTGGTTTTTTTCTATCTGTCCAATCAAGAAATTTTCAACTGCTTCGATGATTTTTTCATAATCCTGATTCTTGATTTCATTGATGGTGTCTTGGTTCAATCATGGTTTTTGGGAATATGTGAGAATAAAACTTATGCATATTTGGAATCAGAAGAGTTAGTTTTGAACACGCATTTTCCAATGTAGAGGCGTTGCTCAAAACTTTGTACAGTCCATTTGCAAAACAATCGGACACAATTAAAATCGCCAAAAATTTCTAATTGATCCAATGCATGAAGGAAAAAAACCAAAAGGAACGAATGCCACATTTAGTGCAGTAACGTCCTATTCTGGTAAAGATGAACAAATCCTCAAAATGAAATTTGATCCTACTGCAAAATATGACCGGCAACAGGATGAGGGGGATGCCAAGTCTGTCTCTGAACGGACCAGTGAAAATGTTGACTGGGAAAACAGGATTATTTGGCTTTTGTTGAGTCAAAAAATCAAGTTTTAGGAAAAGCATCATTTGTAAACAAACTTGGAAATCCTATGTCAAATAGTTGGATTACGTGCCATTTTTTGATCTTGCAAGCATGTCTTTCGTTCAAAAAATTGTGTCCCAACACAAGCATACGAAATATCTGATAGGTTCACATGAAGTTCGAGACTTGCTAAAATCCACTTTGATTGATTCAGGGCGTAAAGAATATCCTGCTGATCATGCTATTGGCCACATGCCTAAGGACATTTATGAAAAACAAACAAAGCTATGTCCTGAGACATTGCGAAAAGAACCCTCTGAAGCACCAGATTCAACATACTTGCAAAATTCTCAAATGTTGTATCAGGCAAGGATGATACAGACGAGTTGCGTGCAGGGCTGAATCAAAAAATGCAAGAATTGGACAGAAGGCCCAAACAGGAAAAATCAGAATACAACACACGGGCAAGAAACAACACGGTTGCCGAATCCCAGAAAAAGACGTTGGACGAAATACTTGAGAATTCCGAAAGCAGTGCAAAGACAATAGAGAACCTCGAGGCAGAAACTGAGAAATTAAAATCTGGTGAGCAAAAACTAGAGTTTTGCTGCATTGACTGTCAGCTGGTCCACAGCGAAAGCAGGCATCCTGCATGTGGAAGCAAGATGGGGAGGATCTACGAGGAAGAGTTATCAAACTGATTTCGACGAAAAGATCAAATCTGTGATGTGAAATAACCTTGTTTTACTCTAAATTCTTTTTCATCTCTTCAAACCCTTCTTTTGTGATTTCACTTTTGGCATGCCCTGCCTTTAGAATTTTCAGTGGATCGTCAGCCGCAATTACGTTTGGACTTTCCTTTTTTGCCTTTGCCTCAGTTATCTTCTGAAGTACATGCCCATCGTTTTTTCAGCAACGTCTTTTGGTACTGCATCAACCACCCCTTAACTGTCTCTTCCCCGTAGCGTCATCTTTCTTTCGGGTTTTGATATTTCGGTCATTCCTGGAATTACAAACATCGACGATGCAGAAAAAGGGCCTTTTTCCAGTCTGATATTTGTTATCCGGCGATGGTGATATCCCCCAATATGCCCTTCCAAACCCGGTCTTGCAGGATTCCTTACTATGACACGTTTTTCTGCAAGAAATATCGTGTTTGGTGTTGGTACTGCAGCACCGCCCGGTCTGCCCTTGATTGCCTGACAGACACTGATGCTCTCATCAGAATCTAGTCTTTCTTTGGTTTTTGCTGATTCTTTTTCATCTGCTGCTTCATTGTTGTTTTTCTTTCCAAACATTTTGATCGCTCTATAATTTCAAATCTTACGGATTTGCCCCAATATCCTGAAACTGAACTACGTAGATTCACTTCATGTGTTCCCAAACCCCCGTCCTTGACAATGATGGACTTGCTATGTTTTCCATCTCCATCATAATCATACGAGTTGTATCTGTTTTCACCAGAACTGTCGATTCCAATCACGTGCCTAGCGTATGTTTTGGCATTGTGGTAACATCTACTTGCACCCTTTATTCAACTCTGTACTGTCGTTTGTCAAGTGTGATGATTGCAGCTCTATCTTGTTTTTCAACAACATCTTTTGTATCTGTACCAAATGCATTCTTGAATGCCTTTACACCGGATTACATTCCAACTTTAACAGGTTTTTTCCGTTGCTCCGATGTTAGGCTTGGTTCCTTACGTGCTCTCAGTTCCCCACCTTTCAAGTTCTGTGCAGTCTTTGTTTTCTAATATCTCATATAATGTCATGGATTTTACAGCATCGCCTGATAATGCAACAACCACAATTACTGCAACAGCTGCAGATCCAATTCCTAGAAAAATAATTGGTTTGTTCACAAGTTAGAATTTTGTACTGATTTACTTGACTTTTATGTTGTTTGTTTATAAACAAAAACTTTACAAAAATTCTTTATTTTTATTGTAAAACACTAAAAAAACAAAATCATGATTAATATTTTATTTTACTGTTTAATTTGCCAAAATCAAACATGGCTCTACTTTTATGGATCTATACCGTACTACCAAGCATGAAAAACGTATCTTTTTTGATCCGAAAAATTATGTCTCCATTTAAAAAAGATGATCGCAACTTTAAATATAATTCCGATATGAAAATTTTGGCTTTTAAGCAAAATCCTATTTGTAGAACAAGAAACGTCTGAGGGCCTCGAAAACAAATCGCGAAAGATGTCTCGAAAAGAGGGAATTTCCCTCAAGGCCACATCAGACAGTATTATTACGACAGTCCGTTATATCTGTGCCAATATTCAGCCAATAGATTTCACAATCATCTTTTATACTAATACCTGATAATCTCAGATGCGAAAGATGTTATTTGAAAAGTGGGGTGCAATACATGTCAAATAAAGGCGATACTGGAATCTCAGGATGCATCAATCAGAATTCAAATCTCATTATTGATAAGATAATTTCTGAACATCCTGTAGTTTCTTTTCTTGAGGAAGGGGGATGTACAACCAACAAAAACATGTTTACAAAATGTGAAGTTATCCCCTTTTTTGAGAATCCAAAAGCAATCTGTCCTGAAATTTTCCGCAGAAGCAGAAACAAAATATCGACCGACAAACTGGCAGAAACACTCCATCCCAATTTCCCAAAAATAAAACTTGGGCTAAAAGACAACAAACAGACAACTACATCTGCACAATTTGCCATACAAACAGCAAAAACAATTGACAAGATAATGCCATCATCTAAATTCAAAAATAGTTTACAATTATCTGAAGAGGGAATCTTGACGGACAATCAAAAGACACCAGTCACAACTGCACCCCTCATACGTCAGCCCTCTGCAGCATTCTGAACAAATTGGATTCTCTAAAAGAAAACCCTTCCATCTGTGAGAGAGCAACAACGTTGCAATCTTGTAAAAAAATCCTCGAGAAAATTTACCAAGAAAAGTACAAGGAGGATTCATCATGAGTATCTTAGATACACTGCATCAAAACGGATGCTGCACAGAAAACAATCCTGATTATTCCATAACATATTCTGATGCTGACAAGACAAAGACAGTCAGCGTACGTGCCTTCTGTCTTGAATCAAGCATGCAGCATGACGAGTTTGGCAAGATACGCCTGTGGAAGGAGCATGTCCGACAAACAATCTGTCTTTCTTGGAAAAAAGATGTGACAAAAACTAGAGGATGTCAAGAGTGTCACGCAAGGATAAATTCTAAAAAGGGGGAAGAGGATTGATTTTCTCAAATATTGTTTCAATTAACCAGACTGACAAAAATCATGTGATCCGACCAGACCATACGTTTGCCCTGTCTTTCTGGCTAATGCCACATGCTCAGGAGCCATTTCCTGCGGTTCTCGCTAATGGGGCCTCGTCATGATTTTTTTGAATTGTATTTTCTATAAACGAAATATCGCTAGTGCACCAAACCATCTTAGGAAAAACCACAGGATAAAGATTCTGCCATTCCCAAAGAATGAGACGTACTTTGGAAAATATCTCAGGAGACGACAAACATGACTGGAATAATTCTGGAATTTCACGAATTAAAGAGAATTTATGATTATCTGAAAATAACATCCAAGAAAAACGACGCAACACTACCAAAAATAAAACCCGTCACACATTCCATGGTGCAATCAAAGAATCCACCTTGTAAAATAATCGCCGAGGAACAATCATGAGCAACATAACAAAAGGCATTGACGGGGTTGTTTTACGCCATCTAAAACTACATCATACCACAAAAGAAGATCTCCTGCAGCACATATCCAATAGACTGACATCAAAATATCCCGATGCAGAATTTACAATCCCTGGAATTGCAGCAAGATTGGAATTACTACCAGAACAATTCCAAATAGAACAATCTGAAATCAATAACAGGCCAGTCTGGAAATTATGTGGAGACAGCATCACTATGCCAGACAGGATATGGCAAATCATAACATCATTGGCAAAACTGGAATGCTTCATCCAAAGTGTAATATACACGATAAGAAAACAGCACAAATCCATTTCTCCACATGACATAAAAAATGCAATTGGAACTTTACAATCAAATGGAATAATCCAAATCAGAAACAGTGTTGCAACTGCTTCTGAGGGGCGATTTTTAACACGGGAGATTATGCTTTGATTTGGGCAACGGTTACAATTCCCGGAAATGCCAGTACGCATTATTTTATGGACACTGCAAGCCTTTGTAAAAATAACTCGGTTACGGATGATAGTTCATTAGTACGACATGCAACAAGCGGGGACAAGCTGTGCACTGTTTGTAAATCAATCTTAAAATCTCAAGAAATACACAAGCTCACACAAAGACAGCAAAGAGCCTTTAATTTACACCAAAAACACTCTGAGAAATTTGGAAAATCCCTTGTTGATATCCTGTGCACCTGGCTGGATTTTTACTCTAAATCAAAATCTGTTACAATAAAAGAGTTTGAAGAGTTTTTCACAGGGGAATATCGCAATGTGTCGTTTGGTGCTATGCTGGTATCATTACTTGCATCAAAGAAAGTAACTATCTCTCAAGGTTACATAATTCCAAATTTTGTGGAGGTATATCGTGTCTATTAGGATTCCAATCAACTGTATTGCTGAATTATTGCCTCCTGTAAGAGGCGATAACATCAGGGTACAGTTGATGCATGGCATATGGGGAGAATGCCATGGTTTGCGTACCATATCCTCAACCATAACAAATTTCACTAATTGTCTTGTGCAATGCCGTCAAAATACTGGCGTGTTTCTGATGGAAAGCGTCCAGCATTGCATCCTTGGTACCGCTCGTACACTGGCAGGATTTTTCTCAGACCTGCAAACAAGTAACACGTGCAGCAAAAATGCTGATGCTGTGAAGATGGGAGGTATGGATGATTTTTCAAAAGAGATTCCAAGTGAATCGATGGAGGAAATGAATTCCTCTTTTTCTAACACACCTGCAAGCATGGATGCTGTATCGTCTATACGAAAAACTACAGACTTTTGTCAAACATTTGGAAAAAGTTACGAGAACTTTCAAAGACAATGACGGGAAGAAGAGCACACTGTTTTTTTAAATGGAACAATTCGGAATTATGTCAGTGCTTCTTTTAACCTTACCGAGAAATTTTTTACAAATTAGGAAAATACGTTTTTGACAAATCACCGATATCTCAAGACAAGCATAATGACTCCAGTAATGACACATCACAAATAAGATCATGCTGCAAAAACGACAAAAAGTTAACCGCATCACTTGGAATTGCTGGCGTAATTCTGACATATTTTGGACTCTCAGTTTTTACACCACATGCAATACAACAGATTCCGTTTCCTCCATATTCCCGGATTGTGTTTTTTGGTTTCTGGGGAACGGCCATTCTTGCAATCTGTTTTGTGCCTGTTTGGTGCAATGGTGCACATTCACGGATGCTGTAAAGATGACTGTGGTGATTTTGAGAGTTTGCCATGGGCAATGTTTTTCATATTTGCAGCAGTAATGAGGGTGCAATCTTTGAATTTTTCTAGAATCTCAATGCAAAGACACGATCGCCTGTGATTAATGACTGAAAGGCTACAATTCATTCAGATTCCAATTTTGTTTTATATGATTGGAGATATTCAAGACAAAATTATTCTCAATATCGTACATGAGTACAGGGCAACACCTTTTTCTCCAACACGTACAAAAATTATGGGCCTGTTTTTACAAAATCCTGTGGAGTGGTCCCATAGCTGGTCTTTGATTTTCAACTCTTTGAACAGTCTCAGACACTGCAGGATCTAGTTTGATGCCTCTGCTTTGTTTGGTGCAATGCCATTTGGTATTTGTTACTACTGTAAGTGATAATGCCTTTCTCAAACTTGGTTGCTTTATGATCTCTTTCACCACACTCGTTCTCTCTTTCACTACAACGCTTTTTTAAAAGCCTCATTTGCAATGGTTAACTCTGCCATGATTCCTTTTAGATTATCGATCTCTTTTTGTTGTATTTTCTCTGATGTACAGTTTACACCAGAAAGTGCTACCTTGCCACCTTCCGGGAATTTTTCTTTCCAAGGGTAGAAAGTGTTAGGCGATAAATTGTATTTTCTGCATAATTGCGGTGCATCTATGCTAGTTGTAATTGACCCCATTACGATTCTAATCTTTTGATTCATACTCCAATGTTTTGTGACCATGAGTGCATGCCTCCTAGTTTATTCAAAAACTCTGTGTCAGGAAACGTTCCTGCTTTAGAGGGGACCGGACCGCCTGTCATCTACTTTACGCCAAAGACTGCAGCATTATACGCGGAGTTATCCTATGATAATGTAAAAAATTGCATGTCTATCCTTTTGAGAAACCCTTATCTTTCAAAAACAAATCCAAATGAGAACACATATCACGAACTTATCCTAAAACCCTCCAATACATCATGACGCATGCCAGATACACAAACCCGAGACAGTCATCACAGTTCCTTTCGTATCTGACTGCCGTCCCGTAAAGTCCGCACTTGAGCCAGGCAAAGAACCGCTCTACGACAAACCTTGTCTTGCCATAATGTCTTTGATTCCTGTTTTGTGCAACGTTCCTTGAGTTCTTTTTGTATGGAATGCAACAGTCAATCCCATGGGATCTCAGATAGTTTCTGATGCATGCCGCATCGTATCCCCTGTCGGCATACACTGAGATGATCTGCCGTATCAAATCATCACCTGCAGGTTCTGAGATGTTTTCCAACACATCGATGAATTTCGTACTGTCATGGACATTTGCAGGGCTGGCCCCAATTGGGATTGGCAGTCCTGTCCCGTCTACTGCAACGTGTATTTTTGTGCCCAGGATCTTCTTGAACCCGTCATATCCTGTTTTGTCCCCCCTTTTTTAGAGGGAATTGACGATGAGTCAACTGATATTTTTTGCAGGCTGATTTTTCCCTGTCTGTGTGCGGATTTTATCAGTCCTGACAGAATCCTTTTCCATATTCCCTTTTGCCGCAGTCCTGAGAATCTCAGATGCGCGGTGGATTTTGAGCCGTATCTGTCCGGCATGTCTGCCCACCTGCATCCGGTTGTTAGGACAAACAATATTCCGTTGATTGTGTTTCTGTCATTGCATCCTGGCCTTCCAGTTTTTGCAGGCTTTGGCAGATGTGATGCAACCGTGTTCCATTGAACGTCTGACATCTCTTTGTGAACCATGAAGGATGCATCAGCAGAGCCATTCTTGGATCCCGATTGTCATGAATTATTTACAAAATGATCGGTTTTAGGATGAGTTGCACATCACAAAAGAGAATACGGAATTTTGGGTTGCGAATTTTAAAAATCATTTGTTACGTTTGGAGCAAATCAAAGATATAAAATCAAAGTGAATCATTTTTGTCAAAAATACAAGATCAATTACAAAAACCCTTCATACATATAATGGAATTTTTACAAAAATTCATCGTGGGTTGTAACGGAATCTGTCATCGATATAAAGCAAAAAAGCCGTTTGGCTCTAGTAGATACGAGTCAGGACAGAAACGATGTACAGTATGTGATATTTTCATGGCATATGATGGCAAGCATTGTCCATGCTGTAACTATATGCTAAGAACCAGGCCCAAAGGAACGCAGGAAAGACACAGATTGCTCCTGGTAAGACAAAGTAGAAGATGATTTTTATTTTACAGCATGCATGTCAAAAAAGTAAAATTCAAGACGGAAATCTCAGAGGAAGTCAAACAACAATGGGATTCCTTTGGAAACTATCTGAAACGAGTATTTGGCCATACGATGCAAATTCAGAACAGATAAGTTCTCTGATGATGGGGGAGGTACAATGGCATTCCTGAATAATTTCCCACAAAAATACACTCCAAGGGACACCCAAAAAGATGTGATTGAAAAGATTGAATCTGCTGTAAAGTCTGGCTATCGCAACATCCTGCTATGCGTTCCGACAGGTGTTGGCAAGTCACATATTGCAGTAACCGTGGCAAAATCCCTTGGAACGTCATTTATCGTAACTGCTCAAAAGATTCTGCAGGACCAGTATACGAATGATTTTGCATTCATCCATCCGATGAAGGGAAAATCAAACTTTCCGTGCATCAACCTGTATGATTACAACAAAATACCATATGGCTCTGCAAAAGACAATCCAGAACTGGCATGTTCTATGGGACAGTGCTCATGGGAGGAAAACGTTGATGGAAAAAAGAAGACCATGTACTGCAAGTTCAAACCAAAACTAGAATCGTTTCCAAGGCATGGCATGGGAACAGAGCAAGAAAGAATTGGGGAACCAGACGAGCAAAAATGCTACTATTACAACCAGAAATTCCAAGCGTTGCTTTCGACTCATGCCCTCTTCAACTATTCATCATATTTTCAGACTAGGCTGTACTCGCAAGGAATTGAGGAATTACTGCAACGAGACTGTCTGATAGCTGATGAGGCACATGAGATTGAAGACCAGATTATTGGTTACATCGGATACGACATCAGGTCAAGGACGCTTACAGATGTAGGGATGAAACTGGAGGATTTCATTACAAACGATATTGATGGAGTAATAGAACTGCTTGATGTTCTGGGGGCCCAGTACACCAGGGAGACACGACGTCTGCAAAATGCAGAAGACAAGCGGTACCAGGCCTACAGGAAGAGACGAGACAAGATAGATGCAACAAAATATGAAATCCGGGACAATCCGGAAAACTTTGTTATTCAGCAAAACAAGGACATCTCGGGAAATTTAACGTCAGTCTCAATAAAGCCGATAAACATTGGAAAATACACAAAACAGTTCTTTGACAGGAAGCATCAGGTATTCATGAGTGCAACAATCAACCGCCAGATGTTTTGCAGAACGATGTCTATTCCTGAAGACGAGTGTGGATTCATCGAGGTGCAACAATCGCCGTTTCCTGCACAAAACAGGCAGATACAGTTCCACAACACAAAAAGACTGAACTATAGATCCACAGAAGACGATTACAATGCGATATATCAAAAGGCAAAAGAGATCATACAATTTTATGACAAAGAAAAGGGGTTGATTCTCACAACAACCAAGAAACATTGCCAAGACATTGCAGACAAGTTAGGTGACAGAATGACAATTGCGCATGAGGGGGTAGACGGAAAAAGAGAGAAAATTCTAGAAGAGCACAAAAAGACAAAAAAACCAAACGTGCTAGTATCCCCCTCATTTTGGTACGGCGTTGACCTCAAAGACGACTTGTCAAGGTTTCAGATAATTCTCAAGGCGCCATATCCATCCATGGCAGACAAGCGAACAAGGGTCAAGGCAGAACGTGATCCGCTGTGGTACCAAAACAAGGCGGTGGAAAAACTATTGCAGGGATTTGGACGATCCATTAGAAACGAAAACGACTATGCAGAGACCCACGTGATGGATGAATCCTGTCACGCCTTGCTTTCAAAAATGAAGCGGTTTGTACCAAAGGCATATTGGGATTCGCTGGGATGGAATTAGACTAGACAAAAAAATTTGTCTTACTAATACCGTAATTGGTTCTGACACATTTGGAATTGATGTGCGTTTGGATTCTTTTTGAATAGATGAAAAAGCAACTGATTCGCTGCCCCAACTGTAAAAGTGCAAGGGATTTGATCACACTGCGAGGTTACGTTAGACGTGACAAACCAAAATCCAACCCGATCATCAAATCGTGTCCTACCTGCAAAATATTAATTCCAATCAACAAGAGGTGGCGTTTTTGGACGGGTGACGAACTAATCGAACCAAACTAAGTTTTCTAAAACTTTGGGGCAGCTACCCTAGGGCAGCTGCCCTAGGGTTACACTTTGGCCCAAAAAACATGCTGTCTTTAAATACAGATGTGGATTTTTTTCTGATGTGAAACAGCAAAACCAACCTTTATCTCCTCAAACTCTTCTGGCAAGTGACAAGTGCTTTTGTCCAAAATCAAAAAAAGTTACAATTGAAAATGAGATAGTATGTTCCACATGCGGTGTCGTGTTTGGCACGGACAACACACAAGAGACTCTGACTGCAAGTCATCTTAACCTGTATCTCAGAACTGAGAATGGGGGACATCCATCTGACAGACCAAAAGATATCAGAAAACTCCACATTCACTCATCGGACAGCTCCCAGATATCAGATATTTGCACAAAACTTAGTCTGACAGATTCCCTGTCCACTGAAATATGGAATCTCTATAACATACTGAGAAAAAAGGCATCATTTTCAAAGGCAAAATCTGCGTGCTTTGCAATATATCATGTTTGTAGAAAAAACAACATTCCATTTTTGGAAGACGAAATCCGAGACATCGTATGTCTGTCCTTTAATGTCCAGAAAGCACCAAAGGTACTTGACATTTATTCAAAAATAAACAAAAAGTTTGTCAACCCAAAACCCAGCTCCACTACAACAATCGGAATAAACACAAACGATGCCAACCCCGATGGCTTTTACCTGAAAAGACACCTGAAGATTTCCCAGCAGAACCATCCAGACATATCCTATGATTAACTTATCTTAAAACCAACCATTTGGACAATATTTGATGATCATTTGGATCCATGAACTGTTAATTTCCAGGCTGTACATAAAATTCACCGAGATGACAGGCAGCGGGACATGATAGAGCCGCTGCTGCCAAAACCTGCCACCACAGGACGTCCAAGAGGCAATGACCGAACGGTTTTAAATGGAATCATCTGCGTGCCGGTTTCCGGATGCGGATGGAGTAAGATGCCAAAAACATGCGGTGATGACTCATCTGCCAATCCAAGGCCAAGAAGATGGCAGGGGTTTGGCACATGGAAAAAGATTTTGGGACGTGCAGTCAAATCCGCACACAGACAGGGAAAAATCAACCTGGAAAAATATCGATTGATTCATCGTCAGTTCCCTCCAAAAAGGGGGCGACGTGATCGGATTTGACGGATTCAAGAGAGTCACGGGCACAAAATTACATGCTGCGATAGGTGATACCGGCTTGCCAGTATCAATCGTAATGAGTCCTGCAGACATTCACGACAGTACGAAATTTGCAGACGTGATGGAATCAATTTCGGATTTTGCAGATGATTCCATGATCGAACAGATGGTTTCAGTCTATGCAGACAGGGGATACGGTTCAAAACCAATTCGCAGTTATGCAAGATCAAGAAACATCATTCCGTGCATTCCTTTTGGAAAAAAAAGCAGGACGGCAGATGATGATGCAGGCAAGGACAGTTACGACAGGACAAGGTTTGTGGTGGAGAGGTTCTTTGCCTGGCTGAAAAACGGGTTTCACAGAACAGGAATCAGATATGAAAGAAACGCGGGAAACTATCCCGGGCTGGTTAACATTGCGTCATTTTTGATGTATTGCAGGGTTTTAAGATGAGTTGCGTATAGCGCATGGTAGTCTCTTTTAATTAAAATTACATCTGTATCATGTGAACCAGGTAATATCCTACATGGCATTGTTTTCAGCATCGCTAATCATTGCAGTTCCAGTCGTTGTTTTTTCTGAGCAGAGAATCTTTGAGAACTCAAGGAGCGTGATGGACTTGGCAGAGCAGTCAGAAATCAGGGCATCTCAGGAAATATTGGCCAATCACATCCAAAAGGATGGTGCCACAACAACGGTGAAAATGGCAAACACTGGATTTTACAATGTGACAGTATTTGCAGTGCTAATTGACGGCGTTGATGCGTCCTATACAATACAAAATCAGGGCGGTGATGCATCGAGTACGATGAAACCTGAGAGCCTGTATACGATGACAATCTCAGGCGTGGGGGACATCGTGCAGGTTGTAACCGAGTCTGGGAAACTATTTGAGATCGACACCAGCTAAACCAAGCAATCCAACCACAAGCCAAATAACGTCCATATTGTTACTACTTGCAGTGTCATTTGAAAAATACAAATCATATCGTAAAATAAACAAGTCGCTTCACTCCAAAATAATTCAAAAATACATCACAAAGCAGAACTATCAAAAAGCAGCAAGGCTGCTGGGAATAAGTTTGGATAAAAACCGCGTGTTTTTTGAGTCTGAAGAGGAGGTCAGCTATGTGATGGATTTTGCAATATACGATGTGCAGAATCGAGGAAAAAACCTTGTTCAAAGATACCAAAAAGACATTGACGTGGCAGGCAAGGCCGAAGAAGATGTTTTGGATGCCATGTCCGTATCCCACACATCTCTGTTTAGAGTAGAGAAGACAAGTACCGCAAGCCATACCGTCTTGTTGCATGACGTGCTAAACGATTCAAAAGTCAGGATATTTGACTATCATCTGGCACTTTCGATGCAGAAAGGCTGTCTGGTATTTTGCAGGATCATTGCATTTGACGGTTTTGCCATGACCTCTGGAATAGAGTTTGCATTTCCACCTGAAATCGAAGGGTATCTTTTAAGACAATATGGTGTGACAAAAAAGAAAATGAAAAGGCACTCTGAGAAAATAACAAGGTTTGCGGCATTCTTTGCACTAAACAGGACAGACGGAATTGATGTTCTGTATGCAGATCCGCAATGACACGCCTTAAAGCAAATCAGTCCCTTGTTTCTGTGGAACAGTCAAGGCCGTCAAGAAACGGGATGATGGCAACTCATATTGTGATGTCACTGTCTGTATTATCCATGGTTGCATCGATGTCTCTGGGAGTATCGCACTTGGAAATATCTGGACTGGTTCTTTTGGCGCGCGTGGTTTATTTTTTGCATGTCAACAAGATGCTGTAGAATAAAATGGACAGTTTCAGATAATTTTACCGCTTAAAAGCAAACCGTTGCCTTGGAGTAGTGCATCCAAAGCTGGTTCCAAAGAATCGACGTGGAGTACTCGGTTTATTTAGCATTCCCATGATGTTCGGAGTCGGCATCATATTTCTGGCAGGAATAATTGCAGTATCGAATGTTGTAGTGTATGCGGGCGGCCCAGTGGTTCCCAAACTGCTATCTGACATGCCGACATTTTACCAGTATGATGAGGAGACAGGAGAGCAGCTGCAAGATGAGGATGGAAATCCAATCCCCAATGAAAAGACAGAACTATATCGTCTGTTATCGACTGGTGCGGTAATCGTTTTTGTATTTGTTGCAATTGGCGCAATCGCAGTATGGCTAGTTGAGGATGCTGGAATAGCCAGGAAAGGAATTGCATTTGACGTATTATCCAAGATTGTACTGTATCTGGTAATTTTGCTGCCGTTGCCTCTGGCATGGGACATGTTTGCAATAACAATTCAGAGCAGCTCGCTGTATCTGATGGATCCGTTTGGTACAGGTTCTCCTTCTGAAAAGACTGCAAAACTGTGGCAAGGGATTGGTGCAACAGTGCCTCCTGATGCACTTGACCTTGACAGCTGGAGTCAGGCACTATCTAGTCCTGGGGAGTTTGGCCAGGCAATTGTAAAAAACGTCTTTATGGCTCTGTTCAAGGCATTTGCAGTGCTGTTCATGACTGCAATGATGTTTGTCCTGTCAGTAATCAGGATAGAATTGACGATGATCATCGTAATATCGATGCCGATAATTCTGGCAGTCAGGTTGATTCCGATGTTCAGTTCGGTATCAGACATGCTTCTAAAGAATCTGGCAGGGCTGTGCATTGCCCCGATATTCTCGGCACTTGTGCTGACTGTCGGAATGGCTTACTTGGAGGCAGAGCAGTTATCTGCAATTGAGGACTGGTTTGCAACGCTGGCCATAGGATTCTTGGCGATATTCTTCCCTGTAATGCTGGCCCCGATGCTTGGATTCTTGAGCACCCAGGTAGGACAGACAGTGAGCACTGCAATGCAGGGAATGACCATGATGGGTGGCGGCATGACGGCAGGTGTCATGAGCGGACTGTCCCTGGCATCAGCAGGAATGGAAGGCGCTGCAGGCAAAGCCGCAGGAGCTGCTGCTGGATCTGGAAATACAATGAGCTCAGAGGAAACAAACTCGCTTACATCTGGAAACAACATTGGATTCATGGATAAAATGAAGGTGTATGGCAAGGCTGCAACTGCAGGGGCTGCCGGAGGTCTGGCAGGAGGTGCCATACAGTCAGTCTCATCGCAGGCCCGCATGCCGGGACTTGGAAAGGAGGCGTCAAATTCCATAAACCGGGAAATTGCATCAAAGGGTCTCAGCATAGGACAGGATGCTATGGTGGACAGTACTGTAAAAAACATGGCCCAATCATTTGCAGAGCACAGTCCTCCTGATCTCCCTGAAGAGGCTTACTCTACTGAGCGATTCTCAACACATATGGGAACCACAAGCAGAATGATGTCGGCACCTGGCGGTATGCTAAACAGCATGACTGACAATTCTGGCTCTTTTGATGCGGGACAAAATATAATGTCAAACCCTCATACGCAGCAGGAATTTCTGCATCATCAGCAACAAAAAGTTCGAGGATTCGACTCGTTACCTGCAGACAAGCAGGCAAGATTCAATGACGGAATAATGAATCAGGTAAAACAAAACCCCGATGCAGCAGGACACATGCTTGAAGGGTTTAGAAACAGTGGAGATGGTTCTAAAAATAGTCTCCATGCCTGAAAGTGAAAACAAATTTTTTAAAGACAAACAATGTCTCGAACTTATCCCAAAACCGGCCATTCGGGCAGTTTCCAATGACCGTCTGGGATCTGTCCATCGCCAAACACAGTACGTTCTCGTGAAATTTCAAGGGCCGACATATTTACAATGCGTGCAGCGTGGAATAATTATCCTACGGTCCAGGATGAGGCATGGTACGGCACATCCTGACGTGGGACGATTTCATACCTGAGACAAAACCTACACTTCAGACAGATCAGGCCAGAATGTATCGCAGCTGGATCAAAAACAAACGGCCTCTGCAGAACCAACAGTTTATTAACCCCGCTGATCACAGGTATTCCATGAGAAAATTCACCGCCTTACAATATGCGATGTTTATGGTTGCGGCACTGGCCGTGCTGGTTGCGGTTCCTTCCGCATATGCTGATACAGTCAATGTGGATCCATTATGTGCAGATACTGGTATTAATACACCAGCTTGTGATGATGGTACTACATACCCTACCATCCAGTCTGCAATTACGGCAGCAGCTGATGGTGATACCATATCCATCTCCAATGCAACCAATCATCAGGCAGGTACCGTAAATGTCAACAAACCGTTGACAATAGAGCCTGCTGCAAATGAAAGAGTAATCCTTAATGGACCATCCAGGATTAACGTAAATTCTGATGATGTTACCATACAGGGTATCACGTTTAAGAATACCACATCACACTATGCAATACATATTGGCAAAACCGCATCTGGTGTAACAATACACAACAATACTTTTGCAGACACTAGAAATCATGGAATATTTACGGCCAATACGGCTGACACCCTGATACGAAACCTGAATATTACAGATAACGTGTTTAAGAACATTGGAACGTTTTATCCCCTTGGATACACTCTTGATCAAAAGGCCGACCATCTGAAGACTCCGATATTTCTTGTTACTCTCAGTTCAACCCTGGGCGGCGTGCAGGACTCCAAAATTACCGGCAACACCATTGATACCTCGACATTGGTTGCAATAAACTTGGCCGGCGTTGAAAACATTCTGGTGCAAAACAACACAATCTCAAATGTTCCGGCAACCGGAATCGTTCTTCGAGCAGGTGAGAATGTACGGATTCTTGACAATCGCATACGTGATGCAAGCAATACGCTGCAATTCCTTAATGGACATAATAGCACTAGCATTCGAGGGGCCATTGGGCTATGGGGAGAAGAGCCCATGTCTCATGTTACCGTTAGCAACAACACCATCTCTGGAGGCAATAACGGAATTTACTTTTGTACGGGAATCTGCGGGGTAAACAATCCGGGAAGGGGCGGACCTCCTGTTATCACTGATGAAACAACAAAGATTGACGGCACAATCAAGTTTACCCATAACACCTTTGATAACATAAAGGGCTTTGATATTATCAATAGGGCAGTGGGCGTGATGGTTGCAACGCACAACTATTACGGGACGGCAGAGCCTGACTTTACAAAAATATTGTCCGGAGAAATAAACTACAACCCATACTATAATGATCCGGAACTCAAGGTACTGGTAGATGATAAAAAAGGGACGGTACAAAAGTCAATTGCAGACCTTGCCGTGTCACCCGTGTGCTCCATATCCCTTGGAACCTACATCATGGACTTTGATGACGCAAAATACGGCGCCACGTCCAGTATCGTACAAAACCAAATCAAAAATGCCGGCAACCAGGATCTTGGGGGAATAAAGTTTACCTCTGCCGGATGGCAAAAGCCTGACGGCTCTGCCCTTTCCGGTGCCGTATCCAGGGTCGGCACCAATGTCGCCAGTTCGGCATCCTATACACCCATCACAACTGCTCCTGCCGGCGTCAACTTTGATAATCGCAACTTTATCGGACCAAACGCGCTTCCGGCCTCGGGATCCTCCGGTTCTGCACTGGTCGGCTTTGTACTTGACCTTAGCCGCGTTGCAACGGGTGCCGATGTCACCGTCACGGAATCCGTAACGTATTCAGCAACCTGCAGCTAGGAATCCGACCGCACGGCCCCAAGATACGGCGGTATGTTTTCCCTCTTTGCCATGGTGCCGATGCCGCAATATGGTACATTACGGACTCGGCAAAAACATAACCGACCCATCCCATTACTCTCCAATACATCATGCATGCCAGGCAGACCAATCCTGGATGGTTCCCACAGTTTCTTTTCATGCCTTGCTACGGTTCTTCCCAACCCGTACCTGAGCCAGGCAAGGAAACCTCTCAACGGCAAATCCTGCCTGTACCTGTTTTGTACATTCCCTGGCACAACGAATCTGGAATTCTTGCAGGAAATGCAGCATCTGATTCCATGACATCTGCAAGTCTCCGATGTATGCCGCATCATAACCCCCCCTTTTTGCCAGCAACTGATGAATATGGAAAAGGATTCCATCAGAACCAATCAAATCCGCACACAGACAGGGACGGATTTGCCTGCAAAAAAATTTCAGTTGATTCATCCTTTTTGCCGCAGCTCTGAGAATCTCAGATATGCGGTGGATTTTGAACCGCATCTGCCTGGCATGTCTGCCCACCTGCATCCGGTTGAATTATTTACAAAATGATCGGGTTTATGATGAGTTGCCGATATAATGAGTTTCAAACGAGTTTTGCTAGTTGCTAGACTGGCCCTTTTTTATTATTTTGATGTGGACTGGTTGGGATTTGAGCCCAAGGACGTTCGAGTTTCAAATGAATGTTCTGTCATGCTAAACCATCTGCCCACGGCATGTTTTGTATTATTTATTATATAATGTTTATAATATAACTTTATGATATAACTTTATGATATAACTTTATGATATAACTTTATGATATAACTTTATGATATAACTTTATAACTTTGTATATTATAGAAAACGCGTGGGACAGATGACGTTTATCGTAAGTGATGAATTGGAGAAAAAATTCAGAGATCGAATATACAAGAAAATGGGAATGCGAAAGGGCAACATGGTTAAGGCATTAGAAGAGGCACTGGAGGACTGGATACAGAAAAAATGAGCGTTATATGAAAGACAGACGCTGGGAGCGTAGATGCATGATGTTTGGACTTGGAAAAAAGAAAGAGCAATCGGTTCGGGACAATAGCCCTCAACAAAACGCTTCACAGGAGCATGTAACGCTAAGCCCGGACAGAATTCACAAGTCAGGCTATGTCCTCAAAGACAACGAGTCCGTCATTGCATCTGAAAGGGTACTGACACCAAAGGGTGATGGATGGCTGCTTGTTACGAACCTGGAGCTTTTCTTTATCCATGAAAAGGAGGGAATTTACCTGCATCTGGTTCATCCAATGATAGAGTCACTTACAGTACACAAAAGCAAGATCACAGTATCCTGGAACGAGGCAAACGGAAAATATGACTATTCCATGAAGGTAAAATCTGGTGCTGAATCCGCACAGGGGCTGGCAGAGCAAATTAACCGAACATTTCACTACAGGAACAGTTCCGCACAACACATAGCATTGTCTGAATCTGAAATCAATACGGCAAGAGAAAAGAGAGTTGAATATTTTGATATTCTGATAGAATCTGAAAAAAGTACCGTCGCATCTCTGGAACCAAGGATGGATGAGATTGCAGATGATGATCCAGACAAGGCAAAAAAGAAGCTGGACATACTAGCTCAAATCAGCGAGTCTCAGGAAAAGATTAGAGGATACGAAGATGCCATGCAATACATCGGAGAGATTCCAGTGGTACGATCCTACAAGATTCCCTCAGGTGTTGACACAAGCAATGCATGGAATGACTGTTACTATGATGAGAAGCAAAACGGATTTGTTACCTTTAGCAAGCGGCACATTGAGTTTGCCAGAAAACATTCAAGAAGCATCCAAATTGAATCCGACAAAGGGATGGGAACTGATGCCGGAATTATAGTTGAAAATGAAAAGATACAATTTCGATTTGGCTATCCCGTAGTTGCAGCAACAAACCAAGATGGTAAAACTGTATGGTATATTTTGTGTACGATGACTGATGAGATGCTTACAGAAGAGATAGTCATGGCAAGACTGCAGACACGAAACAAAAAGACTGATGACCAGCCAGCAATCTATGAGACCGAGTCAGAGCAATGGATTGGCGGAAATCTCAAAATGTGCGAAAAAGAGTATGAGATAGGCCACAAAAACAAGTCAATTTACTGTGATATGCCAATAGAAGAACACAAAAAATGGAAAGAGCATGCGGAATTAAGCCAGACTGCACAATAACTAAAATAAAAAAAGAGATTATTTCCCCAACATGTTCCTGATGGAGTCGTGAATGTTTCTTGCATGCTTTGCTGAAACGGTGACGTGAAGAATCCGGGAATCGTCATTCCAGTTCAGAAGAACCGCATTGTATGATGACATTCTCAAAAGACAGATTGACTCCTGTTGCACCTCAAAGTATGATTGGCCAGACTTTTCATCCTTGCAGGATATCATCTCAGGCGACACCGTAACTATGCAGGAGTGATTCTGAAACTTTGCCTTGAATGGCGTTGAATCCATGACCTTCAGAAAACAGTCTGCATAAAAGAGTGAGTTTTACATTTTCTAGCAATACTCTTCCCCGCACATGGGGCATATGATGACCCTCTCAATATCTCTTATGTTGCGCAAAACCTCGTCTTTTTGCATCGTGTTAAACTCATACAGTTCCCTTGCGCCAACTAGCTCATTGCAGTTCTGACATCTCTGCATGATGATTAGACAAAAGAATCTCTGAAAATATCAACAGTTCTGATCAAAATATCTTAAGAGAAACAGTAATTTTATTTTAATTTTATTTTTGGTGTAACACAAGCAAAAGTATCGCTGCAAGTCCTACTGACAGCGAGACAGACAAGCCAAGCACAATACTGGCTACGAATTCTGATTTGCGGTTATTCTGTGCATTTTTTGTTGTTATGATTGAAGCGGTTTCATCCACCAAAGTAATTCCTTTTGCCGCGTCTGTGTTATTTGCATCGACATCATATGCCCTTCCACCGGGAAAACATCCGCATTTTCTGCAAAAATAACCCTTTTTTCCGTAAATGAAGTTGTGCCTGCATTGCTCCATATTTTTTGAATTTGCAAACACCCTAAAAAGATATTCTATTTGCCTGAAATCAAGCCATAGATGAACTCAAGAAATCCTCCGAACACGCTTGTCTTAATTCAGATAAGAATTATCTGTGCATATGAAAATATGTTGACTTGATATAACAGCATCGTGATAACTTTTGGCAAATATCTGTAAAAAGTCTGGACAAGATATTTTAATGACGAATTATCATGTTATAGTACAATGGCAAAAAGAGTAACAATAATGATTGACGATGATCTGGACCGCAAATTGAGAACATTGCAGGCAAGGAGAATTGAAAGGGAGTCCGGGTCCGTCAGTTACAGCAAGGTTCTAAACGAATGTGTGAAAAGGGGACTAAGACAACCATAAAAATTTTTGTGTTATGTTGAATTCACATTCTATAGTCTGTGAAAAAATCATACGACCCCAAAACAACACTGCATGCAACCGTTATACTTGCACATGTTTTGTTTGTCAGTTATCTGTGGGATATGTCTGGCGAAATTTTTACAAAAGATAATTTTGCACAAACTGCACAACTTGACGAATTCCCAAAATCAAAGGCATGACTGGGGCCGGACTTGATGATTCTCTCCTTTGTCTGGGTAGTGGTCCCTGTGTATTCTCCCGCAACCTAGACCGGTGCAAGACTTGGCGTATGCACAGTTGATGAAATTGTAAAATATGCCGCAAAGAGGAAATCCTGTTAGATTTTGTCACAACAATGCACGATGTTATTTTCTGGCAGACAGCCTCCTGAGGATGGATTTTTTCAGTCTTTGCGATGTGACTGTCTTGGGAGTCTGTTTTTCTCGGTAGGGTGCCTTATCCACAGTATCATCCAACACGTCTTCAGACAGCATTGTTTTTGGTTTTTTCTTTTTGCTACCTGATAGAAGATAAAGTTGCCCGCTCTGAGGACTATCCTCGCAACTTTCTCAGAAACGGGTGTGCAATCACACATCATGCAAAGAATATCCCCTGCACTACTGATGCCCACATTGAAGATTTAGAGGCCAGGTATGAGCAAAAATAATCACTAACGTGTAAAGTTCAGTGGCGGTTTGTATACCCCCAACAGCGTACACTCAGAAAAGCACCTCTCTCTGAAATCCTCAATTGTAATGTATTTTACTTTGTAATGCTCAATTCTCTGTGACAAGCTAGGCCTTCTTTTTATTTTAGATAGCAGGTTGCCTGCTGCAATTCCTAGCATGTGCTCTTGCATTCTTTTGTGCAGGGAGTTGGTATGGCCAATGTATTGTAAATTACTGTTTGGGTCATAAATTAAATATGCCGCACCAAAATCAAAATTTTTGTTATTTGCAATATATGATATTAACAACTCATCCTAAAACCGATCATTTTGTAAATAATTCATGACAATCGGGATCCAAGAATGACCCTGCTGACGTATCTTTCATGATTCACAAAGAAATGTCAGACACTCAATGGAACACGGTTGCATCACATCTGCCAAAGCCTGCAAAAACCGGAAGGCCATGATGCAATGACAGAAACACAATCAACGGAATTTTGTTTGTCCTAACAACAGGATGCAGGTGGGCAGACATGCCGGACAGATACGGTTCAAAATCCACTGCGCATCTGAGATTCTCAGAACTGCAGCAAAAGGGAATATGGAAAAGGATTCTGTCAGGACTGATCAAATCCGCACACAGGCAGGGAAAAACCAGCCTGCAAAAAATATCGATTGATTCATCGTCAGTTGCCGCCAAAAAGGGGGGGACAAAACAGGATATGACGGGTCCAGGAAGATCCTGGGCACAAAGATTCACGTTGCAGTAGACGGGACAGGACTGCCAATCCCAATCAGGTCCAGCCCTGCAAATGTCCATGACAGTACGAAATTCATCGATGTGTCAGAAGACATCCCAGAACCTGCAGATGACGGTTTGATACGGCAGATCATCTCAGCGTATGCCGACAAGGGATACGATGCGGCATACATCAGAGACTATCTGGAATGCCATGGGATTGACTGTTGCATTCCATACAAAAGGAACTCAAGGAACGTTGCACAGAACAGGAGCCAAAAACATTATGGCAAGACAGGGTTTGTCATAGAGCGGTTCTTTGCCTGGCTCAAGTGCGGACTTTACGGGACGGCAGTCAGATACGAAGGGAACTGTGATGACTGTCTTGGATTTGTGTATCTGGCATGCGTCATGATGTATTGGAGGGTTTTAGGATAAGTTCGTTGTAAAAAGTCCTCTTTTGGGATTTCAGCTTGTTCTAGTATCAACTTCAAGGTGGACTCTTATTGGATAATGCCTTGGAACTGGAACAATGTTGCCATCACTGTTTTGTAAAATTATGTGGCTTCCTCTTTGTATAATGCCCAAATTTGCTCAATGCCTTTATGACATCGCACCAACTGTGGTTTTAGCCCCAATTCGGAATCTCTACGAATATCTTTTGATCTGGTTTTGCTTTTTCCTCAATGGATTCTAGAACTAGTGAGATAACCTCTTTCGTGTTTGATTCTAGCTGCTTCATTGTGTCTCCCTCACTGATTGCTGCAGGCAATTCAAGGCATCGTCCAGTGTATCCGTGTTCTGATGATTTGATTACCTGTATAGTGAATTTTCTTGTGTTCATGCTTTTCATTTTTTCTACTGTTTGTTTTGTATTTATAATTCATATCTAGTCTTTGCCGTAGACTGACTTGTGGCCGCATATTCGGAGTAATTCCACTGTTTCTTGTCTGTATTGAATAGAGTATGCGATTTTATTTTTGCGACCCAATTCGTATGAAAATATCCTCATCCTGATTTGTAAACCCCAAGAGCAGATGGATTCTCAGACGTGGCAAGGATGGCTAATGCATCATCTGTATTCTGCCTTCCTGTGTAATATGATATTTTATTAATCACCCTAATTTCATAAATGAGTTTATTAACCACAATGATCACAGGTGTATGTTGAGAAAATTCACCGCCTTACAATATGCGATGTTTATGGTTGCGGCACTGGCCGTGCTGGTTGCGGTTCCTTCCGCATATGCCGCTACAGTCACCGTAGACGCATCATGTAGTGACAAGATTATTGGCAATGGCCAGTGCCGTGATGCCGGCATAGACTATCACACTCTTTGGGGTGCAACCAGGTACTCAAATCCAAATGATATCATATCCGTCTCAAGTGGAACCTATGATAAAGAGGTGCATCCAATAAGGATTAACCATGCATTGACAATACAGCCTGCATCTGCAAGCGACAAAGTAACCGTTACCGGAAGATCTAGCATTCTGGTAGCTTCCAGCGATGTGACCATAAAAGGCATCACCTTTGCAAATACCACAAGAAACATATCGGGAACTTTTCACCCTGCGCCTGTAATTGCAATTGCCAACGGTATGTCTGACGTGACAATACACAACAACACGTTTAGGGATACCCATGGACACGGAATAAGGATCCAGGCATCACCGCCATCTGCATCCATAATGGACAGATTGCACGTGACAGACAATCTGTTTAGGAACATTGGAACGTTTGCTGAAGCCCGTGATGGGAGGGCCGATACAAGGTATACTGCAATACATCTTGTTGCCAATCATGCAAACCCGGGCCTGGGACTGAATAACTCCAAAATTACCGGCAACACCATTGATACCACGACATATGCTGGAATAAACCTGGGTAATGCTGAAAACACTCTGGTGGCCAACAACACAATCTCAAACGTCCCTGAGTTTGCAATTCAAGTCGCACTGGGTGGCAAGCATATAAAGATTCATGACAATCAGATATACAATGCAAACTATGATGCAAAGGTCACCGATGCAACTCCGGATGGTTCCAATCGGGGAGCTATCGTGTTGTGGGCAGGAGGGGGCCTGTCCCATGTTACCGTTATCAACAACACCATCTCCGGCGGCAATACCGGAATTGTCTATTGTCCTGGAACATGTGGGGTGGATGAAAAGGAGCTGGCAGATGCCAGAAAGAATTTGGGTGCGCTTAATTCGGCACGAAACACTGACGAGACAAACCTGTTTACCGGGAATACCTTTCATAATGTGGGGGGCTTTAATATCGTCAACTATGCAGTCGGTACGATAATTGCAATCCACAACTATTACGGAGAAGCAGAGCCTGACTTTGCCGCCGCCATAAGCGGCCTTGTACAGTACTCGCCATACTATGCCGACTATGTCGGAGGTGAGCTTCGCGCAATGGGACCTGTCAAACAGCATTTACTTGCTGACATACAGCGGACCGACATCTGCTCAATCGGCCTTGAAAGGTACAACCTGTACTTTGATGATGCCGCATGGGGAGCAGAATCCTCCGCAGAGGCAAATGCCGTGCTCAACACAGGTGACATAGTACTTACCGGGGTGAAGATACAGACAGACGGATGGCTTGATGAGAAAGACAATCCGGTAGATGGGGCAAAGACCACGGTGGCTGACAGACTTGTCGGCAACTTTTTGGACTTGCTAAGCACCAACGCTGACGGAATCGACATGAATGCCAACCTTCCGGCACCGGACACCGATGAAAAGCTGGATTTGCAGTTCACCCTTGACCTGACAGGCAAGGCAACCGGACCGGACAGTCAGATACGCGAAACAATATCATTTGCAGGTTCCTGCAGTTAGCCTGGACCTTTACATCCTTTTTTTGTCATCTGTTGCGCTTTGGTACGCCATGGTGCATGCCTGTCTTGGATGATTTCCACGGGAATCAACGGATATCTTTTGCACGTTGATTTTGTTTTGTTTATGTGTTGTTGGAGCAGACCCCTGTTCTTAGTACCACTTTTTGCATTATTTTACATAATCAATTCATCTTAAAACCCTGCAATGCATCAAAAATGACGCAATGTTAACCAGCCCGGGACAGTTTCCCGCGTTTCTTTCACATCTTATTCCTGTCCTGTGAAACCCGTTTTTCAGCCAGGCAAAGAACCTCTCCACTACGAATCCTGTCCTGTCGTAACTGTCCTTGCCTGCATCACTTGCCGTCCTGCCGTTTTTTCCAAAGGGAATGCACGGAATGACGTTTCTTGATCCTGCATAACTGCGGATTGGCTTTGAACCGTATCCCCTGTCTGCATAAGCTGAAACCATCTGTCCCATCATGGAATCGTCTGCAAAATCCGAAATTGATTCCATCACGTCTGCAAATTTCGTACTGTCATGCCCATTTGCAGGGCTGGCCCTGATTGGGATTGGCAGTCCTGTCCTGCCTACTGCAGCGTGAATCTTTGTGCCCACGATCTTCCTGAACCCGTCATAACCCGTTTTGTCCCCCCTTTTTGGCGGCAACTGACGATGAATCAATCGATGTTTTTTGCAGGCTGATTTTTCCCTGTCTGTGTGCGGATTTGATTGAACTGGATAGAATCCTTTTGCATATTCCCTTTTGCTGCAGTCCTGAGAATCTCAGATGCGCGGTGGATTTTGAGCCGTATCTGTCCGGCATGTCTGCCCGCCTGCATCCGGTTGTTAGGACAAACAAAATTCCGTTGACTGTGTTTCTGTCATTGCATCCTGGCCTGCCAGTTTTTGCAGGCTTTGGCAGACGTGATGCAACCGTGTTCCATTGAATGTCTGACATTTCTTTGCGAATCACGAAGGATGCATCAGCAGAGCCATTGTCGGATCCCGACTGTCATGAATTATTTGCATAATGATCGGTTTTAGGATGAGTTGCGTATATAAAAAATATTTAAACACGACTTTAAACTAATTCAATTATATTGAATTCGTAGTAATATTAATAACCACTGCGAAGATCGTTCACATATGCGTACAAAAATAATCGCATTTGCCGTATTGTTACTAGTGCCACTAACAGGCGTCTCATTTGCACAAGACGGGCTAGTTGAAAGTATTTATGAAAAGATAAAAGAAATCAACAACAAATACGGCATACCAGAGTACCCTGAATTGACCGAAGAACAATGGATGCAATACGACAGAGATACAGATGATGCAAATACAAAATTATCAAACAAGCTGTTACTTGTTGATAAAAAGTATAACATCCCAAAACAACCGGAACTAACCGATAAGCAGTGGATAGAGTTTGACAAAAAATCCCAGCAGCTTTTTGAACAATATGAAATGGATTTAGAGGAACTAAAAAAACAGTATGGCATCCCAAAACAACCGGAACTAACTGAAGGCCAATGGATGGAGCATAATAATGCATATGATCTGGCCTTTGAAGAGTATGATAGTCTCATACAAAGCCTTGAAAAAAAATACGGCATACCAGAGTACCCTGAATTGACCGAAGAACAATGGATGCAATACGATAGGGAAATCTCTGATCTTTATAAATAAGACAGATTTTCTTATATTTTTTCAATATGCCAAAATTGTAATTTGTTGCCAAAATTTGGCATCTGTTTAATTCCCCAGTGTCAATGCAGATTACTCTTTTTATTGCATGAAAAGCAGCCTGTACCCTCAAGATGATGCCAAATCTGGCAGCAAGGTAAAATCATACCAACAAGCGCCGCTAACCGCCAAGATCGATCTCATACCCGGTCGATGCCGCATTTTTGCCGGTAAAATCATACCAACAAGCGCCGCTAACCGCCAAGGGCTTTGAGCCGTACGTTGCAACTCAAAAGGAAGCAAATGGCAAACAAGAGACAGAGATATCACATGCAACAGGGCCAATAACTGGCAGCTACAAACAGATACACCAGAGTATGGTAAACAAATTAGCGATACATCGCTTGCAACAGAGTTGTACTAGATTAAAGAAAACTTATCAGCCGAGTAAGTTTTTTACAAAAAACTGGTTGTACCAACCAGCAATCACTATTAATTAATATCGGATCTTCATCACAATGATTGGAAAAACGCAAAGTATGATGTTGTTTGTCATGACCATGATGGCTATGATTCCCATGGCCTCATACGCAGACGAACAATATCCTGGTTTGACAGACAAGAACGTAATACGCTACTTTGGTGATGATGGTATGACTTCTATACAGGAACATGCCAATGCCAAACTGCTAAATGATATTTACTTGACATTTGATGACACGTCACTTATCGGTGATTCAGAGATTGAACAATTCTGGGACAATGATATAATTGTCACACTGGTCGGACCTTCTGATAATTTAAACGAGTTTCATTTTGCCATACATGATAAATTTGAGCAAAATGAAAGTGAGATAAGGCAAAAACTTGAAAAGTTCTATCCTAATGCAAACTATACATTAGATTTTATGAGTATTAGTTTTGGAAAACCAGTTCCGATACAACCAACTTATCTTAAAACTAACCCTTTAGACAATATTTGATGATCATTCGGATCTATGAATCATTAGTTTCCAAACCGTACACAAAATTCACCGGGATGACAGACAGACAACGGGACATGATGGAACCGCTGTTGCCAAAACCTGCCGCCAGAGGACGTCCAAGAAGCAATGACAGGATGGTTTTAAATGGAATCATCTGCGTGCCGGTTTCCAGATGCAGGTGGAGTGAGATGCCAAAAACATGCGGTGATGGTTCAGCTGCCAATCCAAGGCCAAGAAGATGGCAGGAATTTGGCATATGGAAAAAGATTTTGGGACGTGCAATCAAATCCGCACACAGACAGGGAAAAATCAACCTGGAAAAAACATCAGTCGATTCATCACCGATTCCCCAAAAAGGGGGCGACGTGATCGGATTTGACGGATTCGAGTCACAGGCACGAAATTACATGTTGCAACAGACGGTACCGGCTTGCCAACATCAGTTGTAATGAGCCCTGCAGACATTCATGACAGTACGAAATTTGCAGACGTGATGGAACCAGTTTCGGATTTTGCAGATGATTCCATGATGGAACAAATAGTTTCAGCTTGTGCAGACAGGGGATACGGTTCAAAACCAATTCGCAGTTATGTAAGATCAAGAAACATCATTCTGTGCATTCTTTTTAGAAAAAACAGCAGGACGGTAAGTGATGATGCAGGCAAGGACAGTTACAACAGGACATGATTCGTAGTGGAACGGTTCTTTGCCTGGCTCAAGTGCGGACTTTAGGGGACGGCAGTCAGATACGAAAGGAACTGTGATGACTGTCTCGGGTTTGTGTATCTGGCATGCATCATGATGTATTACAGGGTTTTAGGATAAGTTCACATTATCATCTGCCTCAAAAATATTAAAAACATTACTAATCTTGCATGTATGCTTACTGGCAAAAACAAATTATGAACTGGATCAACTCCCGACAAAATTGAACCAATTGAAAAGCCAGTTTGTGATTCGTCAACCGAGATTGATCAACTGAAAAAAAGCGCTCTCAAAAAAGCCTCTGAGAGCAAGAGGATTCCACAGGATCCAGATGATGACCCGGCATCAATCCTTTTAGAGAGAATCAGACAGGAAAAGGCCGCTCAAAACAAAAAATAAGAATAATTTCCATGCTATCATCATAAACATATAAAATCAATATGTTTTGAGATCTTGTGTTGATTCAGCATGTATTTTTACAGACAGAATTAGGCGGTGTCATAATTTTAACAGTAATTGTGGCAGTCATAATTAGCGCAATTTTTTACGGTGTTTCACAAAGAAACATATCTGCAATCAAAAAGAAATTACAGCCGCTAAGTAATTTAGATCCAAAAATACAGTATGATGTATCAAGGATTGAAACTGATTTGAAAACGGCATATGATGATTTAACTTCATTGAAAACCAATTTGCCACATACAAATGAGGTCACATATGTACAAGAAAACATGCAAAAACTTTGTTTAGATTTTACAAACCTGAAAGAAAACATTGATGAGCAGATGGACAAATTCAAGCTTGGAACAACTGAAGATCTGCATAAAACAAAAGATGAGATGATTAAGAATGCAACCCAGGCACTTACAGAGTATGCAAATAATCACTTACTTGAAAACAGCGTATCTAAAGAAGAATTTGAGAATCTTAAAGAAAGAATTGAAAAGATGTTGGGTGCAGATGAAGTGACAGAAAGAATAGAAGTGTTGCAATCATTGTTTGATTCGTCACAGATTAAGACGTTAAATTGGCAGTGTAAACTAATCAGACTATTGAATGGGGGATTGGCACCAGATGCAGAAGAAGATCTCATTATTTCTGAAGGTATTCCAAAATCTAGCTGTGAAAAATTCTTAAAAAAATTAAACAGTATTGGAATTACTGAAACAAAAAAAATATCAGCATTTTATTTATTGCCTGAGTATGAATGGATTTATAGCTATGTAGATAATCCTGACTGGTTACAAAAAAGACTAGACAGTACAATCAAAAAAGAAAGTGAATATCAAGAATACATAAAAAATAATTTGAATCTAGTTGAAGATGGATTGTTACTTGAAAATCAGAGTACGAGTTGGCAACAGGAAAGATTGATTTTATATGCAGAGACAGAAACGGACTGACAGTGGGATTAGAACTGAAATACCCATCAGCTGCAATCGGTGTAAAACGACAGATATTGGGATACAAAAATGATTATGAACAAAAGTCTGGCAGATTTGATTCTAGGTTTATTGTAATTGCCCCAAAAATTCCAGAAAAACTAAAGGAATTACTTGGTGTGGACGAAATAGAGTATAGGGAAATTGATTTTCAATAAACTAGCCAGAAAAATATCCTAAACAAAAACAGATTCTGCAAGCCCATCCTACAAGCTTGTACAAAATTGTTTTTATTTCAGAGAATATCCTTTTGTTTATTCCTCCAACTTGGGTCAGTCTACTTTGCATGCATCATGATGTACTGGAGAGTATTGGGATGAGTTGACAAGATTGCAACGATACTAAAAGTCATTTTGCTGTTTGAACGGCATGGATCAAAAAACATGACAAAACAATACTGTTTACTTGGAAAATTTGAGGGTATTTGTTATTTCCTTTTCTAGCCTGTCATGCCACAGCATGACATGTGAAATATTTTAGTTTTCCATATTCCATCACTCAAATATCAAACGCAAATACGAATATCATGCATTTGAATATTCTTTACATTGTTGTTACATTCCTAATCGACAATGATCAATAAAAAAGAAGTAATGACTTCCAAGGACATGAGGACACTTCTGTTTGCAGGGATTATTGCCGCAATGATTCTCCCTTTTACTGCAATGGATTTTGCATTAGCAGAAGAGGTTGATACAAAAAGAGAACAAAAAATTGCAAACTTGGGGTCAAAAATATCTAAAATTCAAGAATCCTTGGAGTTAGTAAATGACAAAAATGATAGACACATGAAACCATATAACAAGATAGAAAAGGTCATTGAAAAATCTGAAGAAAACTGAAAAGTTCTCTGACAATCCGGACAGACTAGCCAAGATCAGCGAAAAGTTTTCAAACAAACTGGATGTATTAAAAACCAAATTTTCATCTGAAATTAATAAAGAGCTAAAATCAAAACTTGATAAAAGTACTCTGGACTGACATCTGAAGAACGACAGGAATGGTTAATGCGATCATCACTGAAAAGTTCAAGGCACCAATACATGAAAAATTCGTATCAGGCATGATTGCCGGTAAAGACGGTATCAACATAAGGGGATTTGAAATTCCATCCCCTTGGCTAAAGCCTGACGGCTCTGCCCTTTCTGGTGCCGTATCCAAGGTCGGTACTGATGTTGGCGATGCGACATCCTATGGCACTATCACCGCTGGTACGGCCGGCATCACCTTTGATGCTGGCGCCTTTAACGCCACAAACACGCTTCGAGCCTCAGGATCCTGTGGTTCTGCACGGGTCGGCTTTGTGCTTGACCTTACCGGTGTTGCAACGGGCGCTGATGTCACCATCACGGAATCCGTAACGTATTCTGCAACCTGCATCTAGAGATCCGACTGGATGGCCCCAAAGTACGGCAGCATTGCTGCCACGGCAACCATATTTTCCCTTTTTGCCATGATGTCTGTGGATGCCGCAATAGGATACGCCACGGATTCGCTTGGGAAAAACATAATCAACTCATCCCAACACTCTCCAATACATCATGCATGCCAAGCAGACTAATCCCAGATAATCCTCACATTTCTTTTCATGCCTTGCTACAGTTCTTCTCAACCCGTACTTGAGCCATGCAAGTAACCTCTCAACGGCAAACCCTGCCTTGCTGTACCTGTTTTGTACTTCCCTGGCACAACTAATCTGAAATTTTTCCTGAGGGAATGTAGCATCTGATTCCATGGCATCAGCAATAGTTTCTTATGCATGCAGCATCACAATCCTTGTCTACATAGGCCATCACAATCTGATTAATTGCATCATCATCTAAAAAACCCGAATCTGATTCGATGGCATCAGCAAATTTTGTACTGTCATGAACATCTGCAGGACTGCACGCAATTGAGATTGGCAATCCGTTGCCCTCTACAGCAACATGAATCTTTGTGCCTGAAATTCTTTTGAATCCGTCAACCCTGTCACGTCTACCATTTTTTGCTGTGCTGATGATGAATCAACTGATATCTTTTGCAGGCTAGTTTTGTCTTGTCTGTGTGCTGATGCAATGGCACCTTTGAGAATCTTCTTCCAGATCCCTTTTTCTTGCAGTTGTTGGAATCCTACGTAAGCCGAGGATTTGGAGCCATACTGTATGGGCAAGTCAATCCACCTGCAACCGGCAATCAGTACAAACATTGCTGCATTGTTTGCAGTTATGTCATCTGCCCTAGGCCTGCAGGTTCTAGATGGTTTTGGCAAATGTGATTGCAACGCATTGCATTGTCTGTCAGTTAGTTCTGTAAATCGCATAAAATTGTTCCAAACTGCATCATTCATAGATCTAAATGATCATCAAAATTTGTCTGAATGGCTGGTTTTGGGATCAGTTGCAAATACAAATCATTTTCACAATAATTCCAAAATAACAGGCGCTACAAATCACTGAAGATTAATATCTTCAAAATATTTGCGAAAAACTACTGATGAATAGAGAAAAATTTCTCGTTATCGGAAGCGGCGGACGCGAAAGCGCCTTTGCGATGCGACTAATGCAAGACACACATGTCTATGCGGTTATGGCACACAAAAATCCACTCATCATAGACTGTGTGATGCAGTCTGGTGGAAAGTATCTTGTGGGTGATGTCGATGATCCAAAAACAATTTTAAAATTTGTAAAAGAGAATGACATAGATTACACCTTTGTGAGTGCCGACCAACCGCTAGCTAATGGAGTAATTGACATCTTGTTGGAAAATGATTTCAGGGCAATTGGGGGTACAAAGGAGGCAACACGCATAGAATGGGACAAGGCATACTCTATTCAAATGATGCAAAAAACCTGTCCTGAATTTACTCCGTTTTACAAAATTATATCAAAAATTGAAGAACTGCCAAATGCAATAAAATCATTTGAATCAAAGGGATTGGAGATGGTGGTAAAACCACAAGGGCTTACTGGTGGCAAGGGCGTAAAGGTGATGCCAGAACACCTCTTGACATATCAGGATTGTGCAAAGTATGCGTCTTCTCTTCTTGAGGAAAATCCCGATGAAAAAGTATTACTCGTAGAAAAACTAAAGGGGATAGAATTTACAATCATGGGAATTACAGACGGGCAGCATCTTGTGGTATCGCCTGCAAGCTATGACTATCCATTCAGATATGAGGGAGACAGTGGTGCAGGGACCGGCGGCATGGGTTGTTTTACTGATTCAGAGAAGAAACTGCCATTTATGAGCCAAAAGGATTTGGATGACTGCACATACATCATGCAGAAAATAATTGACGAGATGGGATCTGAAAATCTGTTTTTTAATGGTGTGCTTAATGGAGGATTCTTCAAGACCAAGCAGGGCATAAAGTTCATGGAATTTAACGGACGTTTTGGAGATCCAGAAGGAATAAATATTCTCAGCATTCTTGAGGGGTCATTCTCAGAACTGCTGATACACATTTGGAACAAGACCCTATCAGAAGACGTGGTTTCATTTATCAAAAAGGCAAGTGTTGTAAAATATCTGGTTGCAAAAGAATACCCAGAGCAAAGTGACAATGCAACATCATTCAGTATGGATGAGGGCGCAATTATTGAGAAGGGAATAAAAATATTCTTTGCATCATGCATTAAAACTGGAACACATCAATATGAAACTCTAAAAAAATCCAGAGTTTGTGCATTTAGCACAATTGCAGACAGCATAGAAATAGCGTCATCGATCATAAACCTCGCAATTGATACCCATGTCACATATGTGCAAGAAAACAAGCTAGAATACAGAAAAGACATTGGCTCTCAAAAGAGCTTGGAGAAGCTAAAATCAACATCAAGGCAGATGGCCAATTAGGAATTTCAACCAGATCCAATTAATTCCCCATTTAAATTCAATTTCTTCTAAAGCAATTATGAAAATGGAAATTCATTCAGCAGCCGACAGCCAATATCTTAAACAGATTATCCGAGAACTTCAAAACGTTTCAAGAAAAAACAAATTCAAGATAACCATATTTGATGACAACAAACACTAATAATAAAAAGCAACTGATCTTGGATTTTTCCCCTTTAATTTCAAAATTTAACTGATACAATAATGCCCAAGCTTCAGGCATTCTCAAAGACAAAGAAAGAAAACTATGGCATACAAATACATGGTTCCTATAATATTGCAATCCCCTCATAGTTAAGAGACTGAGTCTGCAGGATAACACGTTGCTTCACAGAACAGTTTCTGAAAAAACCGGGACTATCCGTCTATACACCAGAAAACTCAAGGATAACGTCACAGTCAGGGCAGGTCAGAGATTGACCAAAGTCCACAAAACTCAACGATACTATTCCTCCAAAGTTACAATCCCAATAGACTTTGTAAGGGCACTCAAGCTAGCAAAGAAAGATGAATTGGGTATTGATTGCAACAAAGATGCTATCATTACCAGAAAAACAGTCTGAAAAAATACATGTGAAATTCACAAGTCCACAAATTGTATCGTTTTCTGCCCCCGTCCACTTAACCTTGTACCTGCTGGAAATTAATTTTAATTTTTAATCAACATGTTTTGAATTTTAATGTGACCGCTGATGGATTCTTTTCTCACAATAAATGCAAATCTGCCATTTTTTGCCACTCTTGTCTGCAAAGCCCGAACCATTTCCATCAGAATCATAGATATCGTGTGATCATCAATCGATGCATCTGTGTTTCACCACATTCGTCACACTGAAATAAATCATCTTTTGTTTTTTGTATAATTTCAGCAAATCCCCCACTCGTTTCCTTAATCATTATTTTGTACACTGCAAGATCTTCCATGATAATGTTTTACATTTTTTGCCGATGCATGAAATATTGCTTTGATTTTTCCGTCCTCTTTCACAATACCCATAGGACGATCGCCAATTTTGCCTTTTACCATAATTAAGACACAAAATGATGGTTTATGGAGGTATTGGAAACTAGTATGTTTCAAATGGCTATTTTCTACGAAACAATCTCTTGAAAAATGACTTTTCTTTAGGTTTTGATTGAATGGATGGTTTTTGGATTCTCTTCTCTTTTGCAAGTCCCTCATCTACAATTTTGTCCAGATGGTTCTCAGTTATTGCTGATTTTGGTTTTTTCTTTTGCCACCTGATGGAATTTCCAGATTGTCTTCCAGTTCCCGGTACTTTCGTTTCAAACATCTCTCATCTGTGTTGTATGGGGGTTTGCCGTCATGCAGGAATTCTTGTATGAACTGCAGTCTGCCGACATCGCCCATTCCTGCATTTAGCAGGTCAGTTGCCATGATACTGTGATCGACATCCGAATCCAAGAATTGCATCTGTGACAATGCAGTTGATAATTTTATCTTGTTATTTTGTATTGTCAATTAGATTATTGCCCTAATGCATTTCAGATCTTACATTATCATGGTACCATCAAAAACTAATTCTGGAGAGACTTGCAGCCGTTGTGGGAAGAACTCCATCCTGACTGACTGTGCCACTGGCAGGAGATTCTGTGAAAAGTGCGGGTCTGGCATCTGAAGTGTCCGAAAACACCGGTCCTGAACGGCATTCCTTTGCAAAATATGGCGGCACGGACTCTGCAGGAGCAGGCGCCCCAACGTCACTGACCGTGCATGACATGGGACCTGCCACAAGCATCGGTGCGGCAAACTGCGATGCATCGGGAAACCCTCCATCTGGTTCCATGAAAAGCGCGTTTGAGCGGCTGCGCACATGGGACGGCAGAAGCAAGGGATTCTGCAGACCGCAACTTAAGGCAGGTACTCATGGGGCCTGACAACCCCGGGGAAAGGCCACCGCCCTCATCACCGGTATCTGAAAAGGCATCATAAGTTTACGGAAAGGCTTTGGAGGGGAAACCGGTTAGAGGACGCCCAATATCCGGACTGACTGCTGCGTCCCTGTATGCTGCCTGCCGTGACACTGGAACTCCCGGGACGCCAAATGAGATTGCAGGATGCCGCATCGTGGACTGGAAATCGGGATGCCGGTATCCGATCCGGTATCACGCATTGCAGGAATTGCAGGCAGGACAGGCCTGACTGAAAAGACAGGGAGAATGGCAGCTGCAATGCCAGGGGATGCGCAGGAGAAAGGCAAGTAAACCGGCAAGGATCCGACGGGCACGGCAGCTGCCGCACCGTACCTGGCATGCATCGGGACCGGAGAGAATGCAGCCCAAAGGGGCATCCCTGATGCCTCGGGGGTGAGAGGGGTTACGGCAGGAAACAGATGCAACAGCCTGAGGCAGAATGTGGGCTTTTTTAGACCAAGGCACGCGTGCACTGTTGGCCTAAAACTTTCTCCTTTGTCAACAAATTATCACTTTACCATTTTAACAAAACAAGGAATCTCATGATGTCATGGCCCGAAAGTACAGTTCCCCGATATCCTATCGCCTGCGGGAGATTCCGGTGGGCCACATTACGGTGTGGCGTGATGCCCAGGCAAGAAGGCTGGACAGGGACGGCATTGCAGAGCTTGCAAGGTCCATCAAAAACGAGGGGCTGCAGAATCCCCCGATGGTCCAGAAGAACGGGAAGGACTCCTATCTGCTCATGTCGGGCCAGAGAAGGCTGGCAGCCCTGAAAAGGCTGGGGGCAAAAAAGATACCCGTACTGCTGCTGACAAACAGCACCAGGTATGACCTGGAGGATGCAAAGGCAGCATCAGTCGTCGAGAACCTGCACCGCAACAGGATGAGCACAAAGGACATGGCTGCGGCATGCGTATTTCTGAGCGAGTCCGTAGGCAGGTCAAAGGCTGCAAAGTCCTTGGGGATTTCACCGCAAACCCTGAGAAAATACCTGGGGTTTGCGGCGGTTCCGGACAGGCTAAGGCAGTTTGTCCCAGGGGAACTGTCTCGTGATGACTGTGTCAGACTGTATCACGCAGTTCCAAGCGTAACAAAGGCCGTATCCGTTGCAGAGAGGATCATTCCGTTGGATCGGAAACTGAGAAGAGCGTACCTCAAGGCCCTGGGCAGATCACCAAAGTCATCGCATCCAAAGCTGCTCAAAAAGGCAAAGGCAGGGCTGCTGCAGCAAAGGGTTGCCATACAGCTGACCAAGGGAAACGCAAGAAAACTGCGCAGCTTGGCTGCAAAAAGGGGGACCGACGTGGCTGAAATGGCAGATGAAATTATGTCGAAATATCTGAAGAAAAAATAGAATCCATGCACAAAAATAAAGCATATTCTATAACCAAATGTAGATAGTCCTATAATTACACACATTATTCCTTATACTTACATTGTCTAGTAATATCAAAGATCAATCTGTGCCCAACATAGCCCATGTCTGGCATAGGGGGGATATCTTTGTCTCTCTGCATTTGTTACCTAAAATTATTTTTGAAATATGTTAACTTTTAATTAAACGTCTATATAGATGCCATCATCTCTTGCTTCTACTGTGTATGTTTCCAGTTTGACATCTTTAAGATAATCTGTCAATTTTCCTGTCTTGATGTTGTAATGCCAAAAATGTAATGGACATTCTACAATATTGCCTTCTAGTTTTCCTGGTGCAATTGAACCATCCTGATGAACACATAGATCGTCCATTGCATGGTAGCCATCTTGATTAAAAACTACTATTTGTTTACCACCAACTTTGAAAGCCTTACCTTTACCTGCAGCGACTGCTCCTTTATCTGCAATTTTCTTCCAAGCCATTGGTTTTGTGGTATGTTTGTCATTTATTTACATTCGCATGATAGAATTTTATACTCATATTTCTGTGGTCAGTTATTGAGTAAAGTAAAATCTAGTCCAAAGTTGATCAAAGAGGGTAGACTCTCCTATGAATGGGCCAGATCCCATATGCAGATTTTAGACAATACTATTAATCGATATAAAAAAGCAAAACCTCTAAAAGGAGTCACTCTTGGATTCTGTTTACACATCACCAAAGAAACATCTGTTTTGTTAATGGGTGCAAAAGAATTGGGTGCTACTGTTGCTTGCTGTGGAGGAAATCCATTAACAACTCAAGATAACATCGCTGCATTTTTGGCCTCTCAAGGAATCAGTGTTTATTCTTGGTATGGACAATCTGTCAAAGAATATGATTGGTGTATTGATCAAGTGTTAAAACACAAACCAACTATTCTTACTGATGACGGTGCTGATATGAACATCAAGGCTCATTTTGATAAACGATTCAAAGACATGGAAGTTCTTGGCGCCACTGAAGAAACAACTGCAGGTGTTACAAGAATTCGTGCAGTTGAAAATCAAGGCAAACTTCGCTATCCTGTAATTCTAGTAAATGAGGCATATACAAAACATATGTTTGATAATAGATATGGAACCGGACAAAGTACTATTGATGGATATCTGCGTGCAATGAACTTACTTATGGCGTCAAAACGTGTTGTAGTTGTAGGTTACGGATGGGTGGGTCGTGGTGTTGCATCTAGATGTCATGGTATGGGTTCCAAGGTTATTGTTACTGAAGTTGATCCTGTCAAAGCATTAGAAGCTCATATGGATGGTTTTGAAGTCATGCCAATGTCACAGGCTGCAAAGATTGGCGATATGTTTATCACTTGCACCGGAATGACTGGTGTAATTCGTAAAGAACACATTATGAAAATGAAAGAGGGTGCCATTATGGGCAATGTTGGTCACTTTGATGTTGAAATTGATAGCAATTTTTTGTTAAAATCTTCAAAATCGGTCAAAGAAGTAAGACCAAGTCTTGACGAATGCACATTGAAAAACGGTAGGCATGTTTATCTTATAGGTCAAGGAAGACTTGCAAATTTGGTTGCAGCAGAAGGACATCCTCCTGAAGTAATGGCACAATCATTTTCAAATCAGATTCTTTCTGTTTTGTATATTCTTAAAAACCATAAAAAAATGGAAAATAAAATTATCAATGTCCCTGAAGAAATTGATCAACAAATTGCAGTTGACGCTCTAAAGGCAATGGGTGTTAAAATTGACAAATTAACTCCCGAACAAATCAAATATGCAAATAACTGGTAATTTCTAGTCTCGATAATTTTACGTATTTTTTGTTTGCATCCTATTGCTTAAATGGTAATTTTTTAAGGCATTTTTATGAAACTCCAAACGAACTTGTTATTTTCTTTTCTTGACTATATCTGCATTCTTTGCTGTTTTTGGAATTATTACAATCTGTCAAGTTGACAAAACAACAATGCCTTTGCATTCTGATATTCCAAATTCTCTTGAATCTTTGATTGTTTTATCTGCTGTTGATGTACATGTGAAAGATATCAGATACTGTGATGAAGTTTTGACTCGATCTGCTAGAAATTTTGCATCTGCTCAGGACCCTGTTTGGATTGAACGTTATAATGAAACGGTTCTTCTTTTAGATGAATAAACAGATTAGCAACTCATCCTAAAACCGATCATTATGCAAATAATTCATGACAGTCGGGATCCGACAATGGCTCTGCTGACGTATCCTTCGTGATTCGCAAAGAAATGTCAGACATCCAATGGAACACGGTTGCATCACGTCTGCCAAAGCCTGCAAAAACCGGAAGGCCAGGATGCAATGACAGAAACACAGTCAACGGAATTTTGTTTGTCCTAACAACCGGATGCAGGCGGGCAGACATGCCGGACAGATACGGCTCAAAATCCACCGCGCATCTGAGATTCTCAGGACTGCAGCAAAAGGGAATATGCAAAAGGATTCTATCCAGTTCAATCAAATCCGCACACAGACAGGGAAAAATCAACCTGCAAAAAACATCGATTGATTCATCGTCAGTTGCCGCCAAAAAGGGGGGACAAAACGGGTTATGACGGGTTCAGGAAGATCGTGGGCACAAAGATTCACGCTGCAGTAGGCAGGACAGGACTGCCAATCCAAATCAGGACCAGCCCTGCAAATGTCCATGACAGTACAAAATTCATTGGTGTGTCAGAAGACATCTCAACCTGCAGGTGATGGTTTGATACGGCAGATCATCTTCAGCGTATGCCTACAGGGGATACGATGCGGCATGCATCAGAAACTATCTGGGATGCCATGGGATTGACTGTTGCATTCCATACAAAAAGAACTCAAAGAACGTTGCACAAAACAGGAATCAAAGACATCATGGCAAGACAGGGTTTGTCGCAGAGCGGTTCCTTGCCTGGCTCAAATACGGACTTCACAGGAGGGCAGTCAGATACGAAAGGAACTGTGACAACTATCTTGGATTTGTGTATCTGGCATGCGTCATGACGTACTGGAGGGCTTTGGGATAAATTCCTTCTTTGTTTATATCTAAATGCATAATTTATTGTTTAATTTCTTTTATTTTGTCATCAATGTCATTTTAAAGTAATTCGGATATGTGCCTTTTCTTATCTTCTAACTTGCGCATTGGTTGCCGATATTTTTCAATAAAGTCAGGTCCTTCTTCTTGTGCGTATTTGTATGACTTTAAATCCAAACCAGGATTGTCCTCAACTGCCTCGATTTTTTTATTGATGCTGATTATGCTTTGCATTCAAAAGTCATTTTTTGTTTTCTCATCCAGAGTTTTTATAAGACCAGACAGCATTCATGCTTGGTATCTAGACAAAGAATTTTTCAAGATAATGGAGGCCATGTCGTCATAACTTTTATTCTTACGGTTAGATATACCTTGCAATTTCAGCAAATCATCAGAATCAAGCACGACTGTAATTCCCACGGGGTTTTTTCGGATGTCCTTTTTAATTTCATCAATGGTCAGGGATTTGTCAGCTCTGGAAATTGCAGATAAGAGCAATTTTCGCCTAACAGTGTTTTTTTTCAAAGAGGAGACATGCCGTAAAATTTCCAGTGCGTTTCCTTTAGGGAATTTTCTCATTACATTAGTGGCAAATTGCATGCTGATCAAGCCATCATCAACCAAATGTCTTATTTCCCCAGACAGGCCATGGTACTGAAGATAAACCTGCAATGTTGGTGATTTAATCCCCAGGACCTTGCAGACATATTTTTTATCCTTGTGAATATCCAAGAGTTCTTTAACTGCATTTGCCCTATCGACTGTGGTCATTTGCCTTGTGAAGATATTTTCGCTGAGTGATAGAGATACGGCAGATTTTAGCGTAACATTCTCAAAGACCCTGCAAGGAATTGATTTCATCCCTGCCTGTCGTGAGGCCAAAAATCTTCTCTGTCCTGCAAAGATTAGAAATTTGTCATTTTGTTTTTTTACCAGTAGCGGGTTTTCAATTCCGTTAATTCTGATATTTTCTGTCAGTTCCTCAATATCGGTATCTGTGTTGGTTTTTCTGACATTAGCTTCTTGCCATACCTCCAGTTTTTCTATTGGAATATCCTGTATTTTCTGATCAGATGCTTTCATTCAAAACATTGAGATTTTCACCAATATAAAAATTAAATATGTTAAACATGCCCCACATTACAGTATCCAAACTTGAGAATTAGTTGTTCTTTATAATCTCAGTTAACTGAATTTTATTGGTCTCTCTTCCAGGCAATTTTTGCCCATTGTGTTTAGTCGTTTTTTCTCTTGATCAAATAACCCTAAAATTCTTAATTCTTTATTTTTTCTTTTCAAGGCCCTGTAACACGAAAATGGCAGTCCTATTGTCTGTTATCTCGGTGAATTTCATGGCCAGTTTGGAAATTAACCGTTCATAGATTCAAATGATCATCAAACATTGTCCAAAGGGTTAGTTTTAAGATGAGTTGTTGATACCTGAGGGCAAAACCTTCATCCCAGTAGGTCATCTAGAATGCACCGCAGCTGGACCAAAAACAAATGGTCTCTGCAGAGCCAACAGTTTATTAACCTTAATGATTATGGATGTATGTTGAGAAAATTGATCACCTTACAATATACAATATTTACGATTGCTGCACTAACTATGCTCACCGTCACAGAATCCGTAGCGTATTCTGCAACATGCAGCTAGGAATCAGACCGCATGGCCCCAAAATATAACAACATCGCTGCAATGGCAGTCATGTTTTCCCTTTTTGCCATGATGCAACTTGCCCCTGCTGATGCCGCAATAGGATATATTACGGACTCGCTTGGGAAAAACATAACAGTTGATGCCGGTACCACCCAGACGCATACATGGACTGTCATAAACCGCTCGCTTACCGATTCGATCGATGCCACCGTTGTCATTCTCCAGGAGGCAAGCGAATTTGTAACCGTACCCCAAAGCATTGTGAAAATAGAGCCAAACCGTGCCTATGAGGTATCATTTGAGATTGCGGCACCAAAATACAACGGTGTGTATGAGGCCGAGATTATGGCATCTGAAGCCCCCTCCTCTGATGGCGCATCCGTCGCAGCAGTTGGCGTCTTTCACAGGTTTACCATTACTGTACAAAACGGGGAGGAGAGGCCGCCTGAAGAGCCTGAAGTGCCAGTAGAGACTGCAGTTGAGGAGCCGGTGGAAAGGACAGGAGGCCTTGTTCTGTCAGGAACCCCTGACATGGACCCCGAGCCAACACCCGAACCCGAACCCGTTGAAAGGCGGCAATGTGGCCCCGGCACGGAGCTTGTAAACGGTATCTGCATGGTGCTGGAAAATCCGCAGGACTCTAACGAAGGGGGAGGATGCCTCATTGCTACTGCAGCATACGGCACGGAGCTTGCACCGCAGGTCCAACTGCTGCGTGAGATACGGGACAGCCAGCTGATGCAGACTGCATCCGGCACATCCTTTATGGAATCATTCAATGGGATATACTATGTATTCTCGCCTGGCATTGCAGATATGCAGCGTCAATCACCGGTGTTCAAGGAGGCAGTAAAACTGTTCATCACGCCAATGTTGTCCACCATGTCCGTAATGGAGAATGCAGACGGTGATGCCTCAGTCATATCGCTGGGCGCTTTGGTCATTGGACTAAACGGTGCAATATATGCAGGCCTGCCGGCCCTTGGCACATACCTTGCTGCAAAAAGGATCAGGGCAATCAGTATGCGCTGACACGCTGATGATAATATTTGCCAGTATCAAAGTCAGATCACTTCAGATGACAGGCAAGAGACCTATCAGACGTTGTGTCAATTGGTATCGTTGTAGAACCGTCACTGGCATATGCAAGTGGGCAGTCCTTTCATGCGTCATCCCTGAATTTCTCATGTACCAAATATTCTAAAAATAACTTTCTTGTTGGAAATTCAAGCGAAGATCTCAATAACATAAATGCTGAATTGTAGTAATCTGATAATGCCTCCAAACTGGAACGATTAGCCAGTTGACATACCCTCCAATGATATGAGAAAAAGGCCGAATTTTTTTGAAAAGAGCTTTTATCAGAATTTACAGCTGATTTTTCAGCTAGTGTAAGGGATTCTTTGATTGAATCACGAGCCCCGGACGCTTTACCAGAGTCCGTCTTCAAGGACTCCAGATTTTTTCACAGTCAAAAAAATACTGTCCTATTGAGTTTTGGCCTACGATTGTCACAGAATGCGAATCTTTTCTTACTTGGTTTTGTTTATGATTTCTAGCAAGCCTAAGATCAAAATGTTGTTTATTTGTGATCCCATTTTTGCGCAAAGGTCATTAGATTGGCTTGCCCTTGTACTGGTAGTATGCCACCTTGTAAAACAGGTTATGCGATGATCAACTCATCTTAAAACCCTGCAGTACATCAAAAATGACGCAATGTTAACCAACCCGAGATAATTTCCCGCGTTTCTTTCATATCTGATTCTTGCTCTGTGAAACCCGTTTTTCAGCTAGGCAAAGAACATCTCCACTACAAACCTTGTCCTGTTGTAACTGTCCTTGCCTGCATCATCTGCCGTCCTGCTGTTTTTTCTAAAAGGAATGCACGGAATGACATTTCCTGATCTTCATAACTGCGAATTGGTTTTGAACCGTATCCCCTGTCTGCACAAGCTGAAACTATCCCATCATGGAACCATCTGCAAAATCTGAAATTGATTCCATCACATCTACGAATTTCGTACTGTCGTGAATGTCTGCAGGGCTCATTACGATTGATACTGGCAAGCCGGTACCATCCACTGCAACGCTTAATTTCGTGCCTGTGACTCTCTTGAATCCGTCAAATCCGATCACACCGCCCCTTTTTGGAGGGAACTGGTGATGAATCAATCGATGTTTTTTGCAGGTCAATCCTGCCCGATTTGTGTGCGGATTTGATTGCACGTCCCAAAGTCTTTTTCCATATGCCAAACTCCTGCCCTCTTCTTAGCCTTGGATTGGCAGTTGAACCATCACCGCATGTTTTTGGCATCTCACTTCACCTGCATCCGGAAACCGGCACGCAGATGATTCCATCTAGTATCATCCTGTCATTACTATGCGGACGTCCCGTACCGGCGGGTTTTGGAATGTGCGGTTTTATGGCATCCCGTTGCTTGTCTGTCAATTCTTGAAATTGCATGGGATTACCTTAAACTGCGTTATTCATAGATCCAGTTGATCCCCAAATATTGTCCAAATGGTTAGTTTTAAGACGAGTTGACAATCAGATCGGTTTTCCCTTATGCTGATAGTCAATTATTTTATGAAACGTATTGTGTGATGCAATTACAGCGATAAATGACAATGCAGCCCATATGAAATTTCTAATTGTTATGAATTCATTGGGCTTGTCAATTATTAGCGAGGTTTCAAACACAACATAAAAGTTGTCAAAGAGCCAAAATGTCAAGGTTATCCATGACAGTATCCCTCCAATGAGAAATCCTAGCCTTGTTTTGTTTTTGACAAAGACTATTGCAGCAATTATTGTCATATACCAAAGCACTCCTGCCAAAACCCAAATGGGTTCAAAGAGTTCGGGTCTGTCATCCAACCAATAGTAAGTGGTTCCAACTAGTGCCATTGCAGTAAGAGATGCAAGTAATAGTCTTTGGTTAATCTTGAATCCAGTACGCTCTTCTCGCAATGGAGCATCAGGAGGATTTCCCCTAATTTCCTTTGTTGCAATATCTATTGCATCCCTTACCGATTTGAGTTGCAATGGAATAATTTGGGTAATGGAGTTGTTAGTGACAATTGTATCGTGAACCAGACTGTCTATAAGTGGTCTTGCCAACGAGGCCTTAACGGGGGTAATTAGATCAACCCAGTATGACGATAACCGCGTGGTGAGGAGTGGAATCTGTATCACAAATAGATTCTTGTTCAAATATTTTGCATAAACTTGCATGAGTTCCTCGTAGGTCATCCTGTCTTTTCCTCCGACTTCATAGATATTTCCTGCTGTATCAGGATGCATCATACATCCTGCAAGGTATTCTATTACATCATCAACTGCTATAGGCTGTGCAAGTGACTTTACCCAGGAAGGGCATACCATGACTGGCAAACGTTCCACCAAGTATCGTAGCATGGCATATGAACCCCCTTGAGCACCAATGATTAATGATGCACGCAACTCTGTTACTGGTATGTTGCCTGATGCAAGTATTTCTCCGACCTCTTTTCTGCTTTTCATGTGTGGAGACAAGCCAAGACTGTCATTTACCAGTCCTCCAAGATAAATTATTCTTTTGACTCCTGCTTTGGTTGAAGCCGCAAGGAAATTTTGGGCCTGAATCTTTTCACGAGATGCAAATTCTTTCCACTGATCTTTGCTTCCCTCCATTGAATGAAGCAAATAGTATGCAACCTCAACTCCTGTAATGGCATTCTCTAATTGGGCTACATCAAAGACATCAGCTTTGACATATTTTACATTTGTAGTGTCAGGAATTTCTCGTCTTGACATTCCTTTTACTGAACATCCAAGTTTAGAAAGATGTGATACTAGACGCGTTCCAATAAATCCAGATACTCCTGTAACCATGATGCTGTAAGGCTTGTTTTTTGTAGTATCAGGGGATTGCTGGGCCATTCTATTTGAGTACCATTTTTTGACATGTCTTAACTGTTATTAGAGTACATAGCTCAATTTCTTGTGTTCTTAAATCAGTTATCTCAATATTGCTGGTTAGTGTAACAATTTTTACAAGTTTGAGATTTGCATCTTCTCCCAACTTGAGGACTGGTTCTCCTTGAAACCTTATTTCCAGCGTAATGTTTTCTTGTTTTAGATTCCTTGCAAGGTATTTTGCCTCTGATCACTGCTTTATCAGGCAGCCTGTACCCTCAAGATGATGCCAAATTTTTTGCTACATGTGTTTTATTTGTTTTCTGAGAATAATTCCTCAAAGTCATGCGGGTGATACCTTTCATATCGATCTAAAAAACCATTTAAGCACTCTGATATGTTATTTTGATTTATTATCTGCCATCAAGATAAAGGGTAGATGATACTTTGATCATTACATTATGAACCCCTTCTTCTAGCTGCCACATTGATTTTTTCATTGGCATTACTGGTACCCGACAATGCATTTTCCAATTCAAACCAGCTAGGAGATAATTTTGATAACCGTGATAATTCAGAGTTTACCCAGCAAGACTTGGCAAGAGTGGATGCTGATGCCTCCAATGACGGCGATACTGAAACTAACATGACTGCGCTAAAGGATGCACACCAGGAACTGACTGAAATCATGATATAGACCAGAACAGCTCCGAAGATCTTGTAGTACCTGATATTCCGTTTATTTACATACACTGCAGGTGACAGACTAGTGGGAATACACTTTATTGCACAGCTAGTAGGCATAGAGTATACAGAAGGACAGATCCAATATGCGTTAGGTTATGACTTGCCAATAACAGTCGAATATGGATACAACTCATCCTAAAACCGATCATTTTGTAAATAATTCATGACGATCGGGATCCAAGAATGACCCTGATGATGTATCCTTCATGATTCACAAAGAAATGTCAGACATTCAATGGAACACGGTTGCATCACATCTGCCAAAGCCTGCAAAAACTGGCAGGCCAAGATGCAATGACAGAAACACAATCAACGGAATATTGTTTGTCCTAACAACCGGATGCAGGTGGGCAGACATGCCGGACAGATACGGCTCAAAATCCACCGCGCATCTGAGATTCTCAGGACTGCGGCAAAAGGGAATATGGAAAAGGATTCTATCAGGACTGATAAAATCCGCACACAGACAGGGAAAAATCAGCCTGCAAAAAATATCAGTTGACTCATCGTCAATTCCCTCTAAAAAAGGGGGGACAAAACAGGATATGACGGGTTCAAGAAGATCCTGGGCACAAAAATACACGTCGCAGCATACAGGACTGCCAATCCCAATCAGGGCCAGCCCTGCAAATGTCCATGACAATACGAAATTCATCGATGTGTTGGAAAACATCCCAGGACCTGCAGGTGATGGTTTGATACGGCAGATCATCTCAGTGTATGCCGACAAGGGATACGATGCGGTATACATCAGAGACTGAGATCCCATGGGATTGACCGTTGCATTTCATACAAAAGGAACCCAAAGAACGTTGCACAAAACAGGAATCAAAGACATCATGGCAAGACAGGGTTTGTCGCAGAGCGGTTCTTTGCCTGGCTCAAGTGCGGGCTTAACAGGACGGCAGTCAGATACGGAGGGAACTGTGATGACTGTCTCGGGTTTGTGTATCTGGCATGCGTCATGGTGTATTGGAGGGTTTTAGGATAAGTTCATACATTGATCCAGAGTCTCATGTAAGTCCCGGACTCTTACGAACATATGAAAGCCTTTATTCAAAATCATGCAGTCCCGTAAAGTCTGGATTTTTTGGCTCGTGCAAGGCAATGGCAGAAGCCATGGTTGAGGACAAAAAACTGCCTACATCTTGAGCTAAACAAGTACAAAACAACAACACCGACACTCTCTACTCCAATACCCACCCAAACACCACCTCCTATAATACCAAAAAAAAAAAATCCTTGTATAGATAATTCACGCAGCTCCGAATGCATATATTACAAAAACCATAACGCAAGATGTCACTTTCATGATGACCGCTCCTGTAATGGACATAAATCCAATTTTGAAGATGCAGGATACAATGTGCAAAAATTATTTTCCAATCCATTGCCATATGATCTTAGAAATTATAAAGCCAAAATAATTGGTGATGACATTGCGGTATCTTGGATAAACCCGCCATCATACAAGCATGTTAAGCTATATGGACACATTGATGGTGCCTTCAAGTATTTTGGCCAGATGCCAAAGGGCACCACTAGTCATACAGTTGATCCCACACCCGGAAAAGCAAATCCTGAAATACGCGGTAAAAATGCAACAGGCCCAGTACATATTGAAATGTGTCCTGCAGGTGTTAAATACAAACTATTTAGTCCATGGGAAAATATCAAATTATTTTATGACTTGGAATAATCTGTAAGAATATTATTGCTTTCAACATTACAAAAACTCCAAACGTTCTGACACTAAATTATTAATACATAGATGACAATTATTGTCATTATAAAAGTGGTTTTATGACTTGTCATTAAATTACGTGTTTTGGTAGAAAAACAGTACAGTGGAAGATACGATCATTATGAAGCCAATTAATGTAAACACGTCAATCCCTTTGGCAAGCACGTCAGGATCAAATATTGAAGAACCGCCATCCATTACTTTGCTTAATTCACTCATTAACAATACACGTAATGACAATCCCAAGGCGACAAACAACACTCCAACGGTAATCCGCGAAGAGCAAATAAATTGAATATGAGCCAGAGATATTTGAAAATTCTTTCTGGTTTTATCCATGTAAAAATAGCCTTTCAAAGATCTAACCATTCTTGAGATATATGTTTGAAACGTTGTAACTCAAGGCCAGTTAAATCTTTCACTAATTCTCATCATACTCATGGCATTGAGTGAAAACACGCCTCATTGCCCGCACTTTTCATTATGCAGCCATTTTCCGTTCCATTGGAATAAATAAAAAAATACTGTATGGCTCTATCTGTAAAAACAACGTCAGGATTATGCGTTTGTAATGGTTCCATTGTTGGAAAACATCTACGCAGAAAAGAGCCGTCATCTCGGTAAAAAATGCAGTATGGCTTGCCTCTGATGTCAATTTCTATTGGTTTGATCATATCACTTTGTTTGCATTCTTCATTCCAATGTGGAATATATTCATCCTGTAAAGTCACCAAAGTACCGTTTGAATAAGTGATGCAATATGGTATGTTGTGAGCCTTTTCTTGTTGCTCGTATTGATGCATTTTATCTAATGTTGCAAAACACCTGTAACTTTCCGAGCCATCAACATAAAAGACACAGTATGGCTCGTATCTTCTGTCAAGTTCTTCAAACGGTTTTGCATTGGCTGCTATACCCTCATAACTTTCTCCACCGTCCATATCTGCTATTACACATCCATTAAGAAATCATGGACAATGATGTGGTAAATTCTGAACATCTGGTCGAAATTGTACTAGTCCTGCTTTATGTAAAATTTGTGGATGTTCCTGCGTGCCTTCGTATGGCATACCCCATCCGCGCTCAATTAGTTTTTTGGCAGCATGCTCTTTTACGCATGCAAGTTTGCCATTAGATGCCTTCTCTAATACCGTAAAATAACAATAATCATTTAGGGCTAATACACTGTCTACTGAAAAAAATACAGGTGCAACAAAAAACATGGCTGCCAAAACAAAGCATTTTTCTTTAAAAAACCAACCAAAAATCACTTTGATCCAAATGCATCCTGTGAATTCAAATATTTATTCTGGGTTTCTGTCAACCTGGCGGGATTGGTCTAAAATCTTGCAAATTTATCTTGATTCCTGGAAGAATTATGCTGAATCACTAAAACCCCCAATTATGTTTTTAGAATCTGAAAATGAAAAATCAGAGCAACTTTACAAATCTCCAAAGCCAAAATTAGACAGATACAAAGATGATCCTGGCATTGATGTGAAAACACCCCAAAGCAACTTGATCAAGACTTTTATCTGTGACTGTATAATTGCATCCCATCCCAAACACATCAAAAAGCGCAAAATCTCCAAAGTATGACAAGGCAGTAAGAGGTGTAAGACGTGTCACACTGTTGTCTGGATACCGCATAAACGCAGGCAGAAAAGCAATCAGGCCCGGTGCAAAAAGTGCCGTCCATCGGCATGATCATAAAAGATTACCTCATAGGATATCAGTATTTCTGATCATGTTTTTCATAAACTACATCCTAATACATGCATTGAAAAAGACAAAGTCCTGCCCAAAATGTGGCATTAGGGTATATGATGATGATATAGAGTTTGTCTTTGGGTATCGCATATTTCGTGGCAAAACAATACTGCAGTCATGGTGCAAAAACTGCCGTTCTCATAGCAAACCCAAGAAACACTAGTATCTGAGACTTGGGGGCACAACCGGTTCTAATCTTTGGGTCAATTCCCAAACCATCCAAACGGAAAAAGCCGGGGATCCTTACGGCGTTATTTCATTGCAAAGTGAATGTAAAAATCCCCGCCGACATAAGACGTGAATCATTTCCTATTGGCGTTTTGTATTTGACGGGAATGCCGTCTTTGTATGGGGAGGTATTCAGGCCGGGCAGACCGTACGTGTACCCTGCAGTTCTGATGGCACGACCGTTCGTCACAAAGCCATGGATGGGAATTCCAGGTAACAATACGCTGCATTGTTTTCTTTTGGCCAAGGGCGATGCCGATAAATTGCCCATGATTTAAGAAATTCTCTTACAAAAATCAAGGCTGAATGGATTTATTTCATTATTTCAATCATGCCAAATTAGATGAAAAATCTTTGAAAAGGTTACAGGCAATGGATAAATCGATTGATTTTATGGATGATCAAATTCAAGGTATGTTGAATTATGTTAAAGCCAATCAATTAGATCCTGTTGCTACTGTTTCAAATCTAACTTTATTTGTCATTCAAACTGTTGCTAAACCTGATGATGTGGATATCGAACTACCTGAAAATGATTTTACATTAAAATATGATTTACAAAAATCAGCTTTGGTTTTAGCTAATTTAGTTAACAATGTGATTCAAGCAATTGGGGCACAACATGGAACTGTTTCAATTACTTTTGAAGAGACTTTTAATCATGTTGTAATTGATGTTATTGATTCCGGTCCTGGAATTTCTGATAGTTTGTTCGATAAAATATTTGAGCCTTTATACACTACTGAAAAAACTGGCACCGGATTGGGACTTTCTGGCTGTAAAAATATTGTTGGGCATCATGGTGGAGTCATTCAGGCAAAAAACAATCCTGCCACGTCTACAATTATGTTGCCTAAAGATCCTGATAAATCTAAAAAAATTATTGTCAATTCATGATTTTTTATCTTTTTTCAAAATGAGTAGACTATTAAGATCATGTCTGTTTTGATAGTATGTTGAACAAAAAAGCCATTATTACAAGTGCGTTACCTTATGCAAACGGTGAAATCCATTTAGGACATGTTGCATCAACATACCTTCCTGCAGATGTCACCACTAGATTTTTAAAATTAAATGGTGTTGAGGCTTACTATGTTTGCGCATCTGATGATTTTGGTACTCCCATCCTGATTCAATCTGAAAAAGAAGGAAAAACTACTGCCCAATACGTTGCCCATTGGAATAAGCGTGATTATGACGATTTTTCGGCTTTTGGCATCAAATTTGACTTCTTTTACAAAACAAGTTCTTCGGAAAATATTTCATTTGTTCAAGATGTATTCAAAAAATTAAATGATTCTGGACATATTTATGAAAAAGAAATTATTCAGTTCTATTGTAATAATGATGAAAAATTCCTGCCTGATAGATATGTGAAAGGCATTTGTCCTTACTGTAAAGCAGAGGATCAATATTCTGACCTTTGTGAAATCTGCGGTCGTGTACCTGAAGAAATCACTGATCCTAAATGTTCACTATGCGGTCAGCCCCCGACTAAGGAAAAAACCAATCATTATTTTTTTAAACTCAAAAATTTCGCTGAATCGCTAACTGCATGGTTAGATGAAAGTCCTCACTTACAAAAAGATGTTAAAAAGTATGTTCAGAATTGGATTAAATCTGGATTGATTGATTGGGATATCACTCGAGATATTCCTTGGGGTGTTCCAGTACCTCTTGATGGTGCTGAGGGCAAGGTCTTCTACGGCTGGTTTGATAACCATTTGGCATACATTTCAACTGCAATGAAATTTCTTAACGATAAAGGAATTGATGGAAAAGAGTTCTGGAATTCTGCTGACATTTATCATTTCATTGGAAAAGACATTGTATACCATCATTATCTTTTCTTACCTGCAATGCGATTGGGTATTGATTCTGAATACAAGCTTCCTGATTACATCCCAACTAGAGGCCATCTAACTTTACAATCGAAGAAAATCTCTAAAAGTCGAAATTGGTATATTGGATTAAAGCAATTCTTAGAATATTATCCTCCTGACTATTTGAGATACTATCTTGTTTCTATTAACCCGTATTCCCAAGATGATCTGAATTTTGACTGGGATGATTTTACAACTCGAATTAATTCAGAATTAATTGGAAATCTTGGAAATTTTGTTAATAGGGCACTTGGATTTGCCAAAAAAGCTTTCGATGGTAAAGTTCCTGAACCCGATTCCTTTGATGAGCAAGATTCTGAGGCTGAAGGAAAAATCAAAAGTCTTGCATCTGACGTAGGCCCACTTATGGAGGAAAATCATCTTGACAGGGCTCTCAAAAAAGTGATGGAATTTTCGTCCTTCTTTAATCAATATTTTCAGCATAAAGAGCCTTGGAAAAAGGGTCCTGGAACCGCAAACTGTGTTTATTTGTCTGTAAATGCTGCACGTGCCTTGTCCATTGCCCTGTTTGCATTCTTGCCTGAATCCGCACAAAAAATTTGGAATCAATTGGGATTGGACAGTTCTATTGAAAAATCTTCTTGGACTGATATGTCTGTGTTGGGAATTTTCCCTGATCATGTTTTAGGTAATGCATCTCCCATATTTGCTAAAGTCGAAGAATCTGATATTGAAAAACACAAAAACGAATTGGGACTGTCTGAATAACCGTGAAACCTGTACCACGAATTTCTACTAGAGGATACTATGATCTCTTGACTGGTGATACGTTAAAAAACAATTCATACTATACGTACCCAAAAAATGATTTCAAAAAGTTAATCTGTTCTAAAGAACTTACTATTGTGATTCATGGATTAAGAAATGATAATGCCGGTGCTATTGCTAAGGTTGTCTTGGCAAAAAAACAATTAAAGAAATTAGGCTACTCTTATCCTGTAGTTGGATACAGCTATGATTCTAACACTACTGGCGCACATTTGATTAAACACGCAAAACGTGCACTTTCAGCTGGACAAAAAATTGCAATCAAAAATGGTAAAAACCTTGGTAAGTTTATTGAGGATTTCAAAGCATCTAGTCCAAAAACCAAAATTCGATTGATGGGTCATTCCTTGGGTTCTCAGGTAATTTTGAACACTCTGGAATATCTTTCTAAAAAGAAACAAAATGTTGACATTATACATGCCATCTACCTCTTTGGGGCTTCGATTGCTGAAGATGTTCCTTCTTCAAAAAAATATGGTAAAATCTTTCAAACTATAGTTAAATCGAAAATTGTAAATCACTATGCTCCGACAGATGAGGTTCTTCTTTGGGCAAATAAAGAAAGATACGTTGAAGGTCCACTTGGACTTAATGGCGCTGTTGGCACCCCTGTAAAAAAATACCGTCAAAAATCAGTAAAGCCAAAAAATCACAGGTTTGCTAGTTATGCTCAAGTTTTGAATTCATTTCCTTGAATGCCCAAGTCTACTATGATTCATTCGCTAGTCTTTTATATAAAGAACGATGTTGATACTTTACTATGAGTGCTGGTTTTGATTATAATTCTGATAACAAGTCTATTTTGTATCATCTTCAGATTTTGGATGAACAACAAGACGTTTATGCTGATCTTTCCGAGTATCCTTGCTAAATCCCTAGCATGGTTTTAGATTGGATTTTTCAAAATATTCTGTGAATGGGACTAGATGTCACAACTGTTTTGCTGGATATCGTCCGGTACCATTGATCTCACGTGATCAATGTGGCTCAGAGTTTTGTGATAGTTGCATTAAAAACCGTGAACGCTGATGTAAAATTCAAAACTTCATAAGATCCATTTTTCATCTCATTTCATGGTCAGATCTGTAAATTTTGTAGTTTTAGGCAAACAAGATATTGCATCTGATTTTGGCAAAAAAGGCACCGAGACTGATCTCACTCTTTATGATCGAAAAGAATCTGACATTATCAAAACTTGGGTTACTCCCACTGGCTTTCCCGAAAAAATACAACCACTATTCCAAGCTATCAACTTGGCAGAATATGTGATATTGCATGTTGATAAACTCGATAAATTTACTGGCGAGCAAATTATTGCACTTGATTCATTAAACAAAGAAAAAGGAATCCTATCTCATACTTTTGACGTTGATGAATCGAAACTAGGCGTGATGATAAAAGGAACAGTTGTTGAAAATTATACAAAAGTTGATCAAGATAAAATTAAAGAAGAAATGGACAAGCTAGAGCCCATTGCAAATGATGATCCTTCTGAAATGGTAGTTGATCATTGTTTTGATGTTAAGGGTGTTGGTACTGTGATTTTGGGCAAGGTAACTAATGGTACGGTAAAACAATATGATAATTTGAAATTGTACCCTGCAGGTATTGATGTTTTAATAAAATCCATTCAAATGCACGACGATCCTGTAACTGAGTCTGTCTGTCCTGCAAGAGTCGGTTTGGCTGTAAAGGGCGCCAAACCAGATGAAGTTGGCCGCGGTGATGTAATCTCTGTAGAGGGCGCAGTCGATGTAAAAACTGAACTTGAGCTTGATTTCCAAAAAAGCCCTTTTTACAAAAGTGAAATTGCTGAAAATCAAGGTTGTTTGGTAAGCGTTGGATTACAAATCAAGGCTGCAACATTCTCATCAATATCTCCTCTGAAAATGACCTTTGAAAAACCAGTTGTATGCAAGAAGGGTGACATTGCCGTTATTTTAAAACCTGAATCTGCAACCATTCGAATACTTGGCCGCGGTTCAATACAATAGACGAATTTAATTAAATGAGCCACTGTGATTTTGTATGGGAGAACCATTGCGTGCATGCCCAATTTGTCCTCAATGCGGTTCCAAACGATTTGCTAGACTTCCTGGAGATAAGGTCACTGTAAAATGCCGTTCATGTGATAGAGTAATTGAAATCTAATTCATAGTTAATATTTGCAACATTCTTGCCAAAATCATGGCAAAAACATGGAAAGATACCGATATCAGTCTTGATCCAATTAAAGATCAAACCATTGCTGTAATTGGTTATGGAATTCAAGGTGATGCTCAGGCCAACAACATGAAAGACTCTGGTCTTAATGTCGTAATTGGTCTTAAAGAAGGCGGTAACAGCTGGAAAAAGGCAGAAGCTGATGGTCACAAAGTACTGTCTGTTGCAGATGCAACAAAGCAGGCAGACATTGTTCACATACTGATTCCTGATATGATTCAAGGCCAGGCATACAAAGATGAAATCGGACCAAATCTTTCAGAAGGAAAAGCATTGTCATTTTCTCATGCAGCTGCAATCTATTGGAGATGGATTGAGGCACCAAGCAATGTTGATTTAATCATGATTGCACCAAAGGGACCTGGTTCCAAAGTCCGAGAAACATATCTTGATAATTTTGGCACTCCTGCAATTGTTGCAGTTGAACAAGATTTTACAGGTAAAGCTTGGGATAGAACATTGGGTATTGCCAAAGCAATTGGAAGCGCAAGAGCTGGATTAATCAAAACCGCTTTCAAAGAAGAAGTAGAAACTGATTGGTTTGGTGAACAAGCAGACCTTTGTGGTGGAGCAGCTTCTATGGTAACAAACGCATTTGAGACTCTTGTTGAAGCAGGATACCAACCAGAAATTGCATACTTTGAAGTTTTACATGAACTCAAACTCATTGTAGATATGATTCAGAGATATGGAATCAATGGAATGTGGAGACGTGTAAGTGAAACTGCAAGATATGGTGGACTGACACGTGGACCAATGGTTATGGATTCCGCAAGTAAAGCAAACATGAAAAAAGTTCTCACCATGATTCAGGATGGGACATTCAATGACGAATGGATCTCTGAATATCAGAAAAACGGTAAAGATGCATTTGACAAACATATGAGAGTATATGACGAACACCAAATTGAAAAAGTTGGTAAAGAGATGCGTAAAATGATGTGGCCTGATTCCACAGAATAATCTTTTTTCTTATATTTCTCTTAATTTAGAAACGCCTTTGTTAACATGATCAATAATTGTTGGCAATGGCGTACCCGGACCAAATACGTGATCAACTCCTGATCTGACTAAATCTTTGTGGTCTATTTCTGGAATAACTCCTCCACCCACTACTAGCACATCTTTGATTCCTTTCTTTTTCAGCGTCTTGACTACTCTTGGGAACAATGTTCCATGTGCACCATTCAGTAAACTCATTGCAATTGCATCTACGTCTTCATCTTCTGCAATTTGTGCAACCCTATCTGGTGTAGCAAAAAGCCCCGAATAGATTACCTCCATCCCTGCATCTCTGAATGCTCTGCATAATACGAGAGCCCCCCTATCATGACCGTCTAATCCTAGTTTGGCCACTAAAATTTTGATATTCCGCGATGCTGCCTTTTGCTTCATGATTATGGTTGTATTTTGGGATATTTTAAAAGCTTTATTCGATTTAGAATGCTTTACCTCTTCAAATATATTGATTCAAGCCGCAATAGTGACGTTAAGATATGACTGAGGATGTATGTGATTTCTGCAAGGGTGTGGGCTCTTCCTCCACAAACATCTGTGTTTATTGTAATGGTACGGGAGAATGGAATCAGGCTGCTCAAGCATATGTGAAAAATCATATTTGTCAATGTATTGTACTTGATAGAAAATTTTGTCCTGTATGTAACAAAGCATGTCATCATGACACTTCTTTGAATCCAAAGCAAACTATTGATCCTGGCTATGGCGGCATGTCTGAGCGAGAAATTAATGTTGTCTCATAACCTGTAAAATCATTGAAACTCGTTTTATGAATATCCCCACCCTTCTTATAGATGAGAATCGCTTCTAAATTATGTCAGAATCAGTCTTTATTTGCTGTAATGCCATTATGTATGATCAAAACAATGGAGTGACTTGATGGATAATCCTGTTTGTGCACGCTGTGGAAAAAATTCACTTCTAACTGACGAAGTTACAGGCGAACAGTTTTGTGGAAAATGCGGATATGTAATCACTGAAAAATCTCAAGAGTCTGGTCCCGAATGGAGATCATTTCAAAAAGATGGCGGTGCAGATCCTGCAAGAACCGGCGCTCCTTCTTCTCTTATGATTCACGATATGGGATTATCCACCGTAATTAATCCATTAAACAAAGATGCATCTGGAAAACCACTTTCAACATCTATGAAAAGTACCATTGAAAGATTAAGAACTTGGGATAGTCGAAGTCAAGTTCACGCTCCTGTTGACAGAAATCTGAGGCAAGCACTGAGTGATTTGAACAAATTAAAAGACAAGGTTGCAATTCCTGCAAATGTTTTAGAAAAAGCAGCTTATATTTACAGAAAAGCATTGGAGAAAAAGCTAGTTCGTGGAAGATCAATTTCTGCAATGATTGCAGCTTCTCTATACGCTGCATGCAGAGATACTGAAACTCCTAGAACCCTCAAAGATGTTGCAGATGCTGCAAATGTTAAGCGCAAAGACATTGCTAGATGCTATCGATTGCTTCATCATGAACTAGAACTAAAAATGCCTGTGGTTGATTCAATTCAATGCATTGCAAGAATTTCAAGTAAACTTGAGATATCTGAAAAGACAAAGCGATATGCTGTCAAAGTGCTCAAAGAGGCACAAGAACGTAAAGAGTCTGCAGGAAAAGATCCTATGGGACTAGCAGCAACTGCGCTTTATCTATCATGTGTAAAAAACGGTGTTTCTATAACTCAAAGAGATCTTGCCGAGGCTGCAGGTGTGACTGAAGTCACGATACGAAATCGTTACAAGGGGTTAAAGGCAGAACAATCAGTAAAATAATTCTCGCTGATCTCCGAAAACAATCCAAATAGAAAATCTACTTAAGGCCTAACTGAAGCAATCTGATTATGGATGTAAATCCAATTAACTACAAACTGACTTTTGAACCTGATCTAAAAAAATTCACATTTGATGGCGTAGAAACTATAACTGCCAATTGCAACAAATCCACAACCGTAATTTCGATGGACTGTGCCGAGATAAAAATTACTTCATGTCAAGTAAAACACAAAGGCAAATCTATCAAATCCACACCTAAGACCAATGAGAAAAAGGAAGAATTGCAAATCAAACTATCTGAAAAAGTTAAAGGACAAATCATAATTGATTTAGAATTTCAGGGAATTCTAAATGATAGGTTGTTGGGATTTTATCGCAGCCAATATGCTCAAAATGGCAAAATAAAATATCTTGCAACAACTCAATTTGAGGCTGCAGATGCTAGACGTGCATTTCCTTGCTGGGATGAACCTGAAGCAAAAGCTACTTTTGATATTTCAATAATTGCAGATAACAAATTTACTGCAGTTTCAAACATGCCTGTCAAATCTAAAAAGAAAACTGGCAGTAAAACACTTTACAATTTTTCAAAAACTCCTGTTGTTTCTACATACTTGATCTATCTTGGTGTGGGCGAATTTGAATATCTTACAAGTAAAATTGGGAAAATACGGATTCGCGTAGTTACTACGAAAGGTAACAAATCTAAAGGCAAATTCTCCTTAGACTTGGGAAAGAAGCTTTTAACATCTTACGAAAAATATTTTGGAATAAAATACCCTCTTCCTAAATTGGATTTGATTGCAGTACCTGACTTTGCAGCAGGTGCGATGGAGAATTGGGGTGCAATTACTTTCAGAGAAACTATTTTGCTTTATGATCCTAAAACATCTTCAACTAGAACTAAGCAATTCATTGCAGAAGTAATCTCTCATGAAATCGCACACCAATGGTTTGGCAATCTTGTTACTATGAAGTGGTGGAATGATTTGTGGCTCAATGAAAGTTTTGCAACTTTTATGGCCACAAAATTTGTTGACAAATTTTATCCTGAATGGGATTTGTGGAATCAATTTGTCGAGGATGCAATGAACGTTGCAATGGGTCTTGACTCCCTTAAAACAACACATCCTATTGACGTCACCGTAAACTCTCCTGCTGAAATTCGTGAAATCTTTGATGCCATTTCTTATGATAAAGGTGGATGTGTTCTTCGAATGCTTGAGCATTATGTTGGTGAGCCTAATTTCCAAAAAGGATTGAAAAAATATCTGTCTGACTTCAAATATCAAAATGCACAAGGACAAGATTTGTGGAATGCTATTGGAAAGGCATCTAAAATGCCTGTTTACTCTATGGTGAACACATGGCTAAAACAGCCTGGATTTCCTCTTGTTGAAATAAATCAAGATGGCGGTACTTTGAAATTAAAGCAAAAGAGATACCTTTTGGAACCTGGCAAAAAATTCAGTAAAGGACTGTGGTCCATTCCTATGTCTTTAGGATTAGGATCTGAAATTTCTCAAAAATTATTTGCTAAAAAAGCAATGACTGTCAAGCTTCCAAAGAGTACTTTGGGATTTGTCGCAAATTATGGTCGTAAGGGATTCTATCGCGTAAAATACGATGAAGGGATTTTACTTGATTTGAAAATGTTAGTTGATGAAAAACGTATTTCTCCAATTGATAGGTGGGCAATTCAAAACGATTTGTTTTCATTGTGTGTTTCAGGTGATGAGCAGGTTAGAAACTATCTTGACTTCTCTGATGCGTATTTTGATGAAGATAGTTACCTTGCCTCAGTTAACGTTGCGCATAATTTGGCATCTTTGTATTTCCGTGCATTTGATGAATCATTTTCAGAAGAAATTCGTGATTATGCTGTAAATTACTTTAGAAAAATACTGTCCAATATTGGATGGGACCCGAAAAAATCTGATAAACATACTGATGCATTACTACGTGGTTTTGTAATTTCGACATTAGGAAAAATGAATGATGATGAAGTTGCCGCAGAAGCCTTGAATCGTTATAAAAAATTCCTGAAATCTCCTAGTTTGCTTTCCCCTGATCTGGTAGAACCTATCTGTTCTATTGCCGCATGGAATGGAAATTCAAAAACCCATGCTGAACTAACAAAATTGTACAAAAATGCTAAAACCATGGAAGAGAAACTTCGATTCTTGGGCGCATTATGCGGCTTTAAAGACAAAAAATTACTCCTAAAATCTCTTGATTTCTCCCAAACTTCTCAAGTTCGTTCACAAAATATGCAATTGCCAATAATGAAAGTCGCTGCCAATCCATACGGTGACAGAGTATTGTGGACGTGGCTCAAGAAAAATTGGAAAAATATTAACAAAAAAGTCGGACATGGAAATCCTCTCTTTAATAGAATTGTAGCAAGCATTACTGCAGTTGCTGATGATTCTATGGAAAAAGAGATCAGGACTTTTTTCAAAAATAATCCTACTCCTGGAACTGAGAGAACTCAATCTCAAACTTTGGAAAGAATTAGAATAAACTCAAAATTCCTCAGACGTATGAGACAAGAATTCAAAAATGGCTAAGAGATTGGGCCCTCCAATTTTTCTTGGGGTCTTTACTGTAATTGCTTTGGTATTCTTGACTGGCGGTGCTTCTGATGATAAAGATATTTTGCGTCAAACATTTACTGTTGAGGCAATTTACTATGATGCCGGATATGTTGAGATCTTATACGTTGACAATTCTGCAAAAACTGAATCTGTTGTGATGGAAGTTCTTGGTATGGATGAAACATTTCAAAAATCTTACTCTGATTCAGAATTTATTGAAATAGTTCCATTTGAGAATGAACCAAAATATGGATGGGCGACTCATCCTGTGGTCTTGGAAATTGATCATGAGGAATTGGGTCACATTCAACTAAAGACCGAAATTCATCCTGTCGGTGAACCTGTTCCTGTGACTATCTATTCTCAACCTTAGATCGAACACAAGATTTTATTGCACCTTGAGATTGTTAAGAATATATTGGATTTGTTAGTTGATCTAAAAAAAGGAAAACGTGGAGCAATTGCAAAAGCAATAACTGTAGTTGAAAATGATCAAACAGAGGCAAAAAAACTATTAAAAAAAATTTTCAAAAATACTGGTAATTCTGTGATTATTGGAATTACTGGTCCTGCAGGTGCTGGTAAAAGTTCTCTGATAAACAAAACTGCCATCGCTATGAGAAAATTAGGCACAAAGCCTGCTGTACTTGCAGTTGATCCTACAAGCCATCTTACTGGTGGTGCAATTCTAGGTGACAGAGTAAGAATGAGTGAATCCACTGATTCTGGAACATACATTCGTAGTATTGCATCAAGGGGAGCAACTGGTGCTGTGTCTCGTTCCTTACGAAATAGTATCCGTGTTTTAGAATATGCTGGGTTTAATCCAATTATCATTGAAAGTGTGGGTGCAGGACAGACTGAAGTTGAAATCTCAAACATTGCTGATATTACAGTTGTCGTGTTTAATCCTAACACTGGTGATAGTATACAAACTATCAAAGCTGGACTAACCGAAATCGGCGATATCTATCTTGTAAACAAAAGTGACCTTGGTGGAACAAATCAACTCTTTGATGCTGTTCGTGATTTTATTGGTGATTCTGACAGGAGCCCTGTAATCTTGAAAACATCTGTAAAAAAGAACACAGGAATCACTGTATTTGCTAAAACTCTAAAAGATATGATGAAATCTAAAAATAAAACCAAAGATGTCAGGGATAAAGAACGACTTGAGACTGAACTCAAAGATATTGTTTTAAATAACATTAAAGAAAAGATTGATGATATGTTGGTTTCTGATAAAACCTTTTCAAAATACCTTAAAAAATTACAATCAAAAGACATTGATCCTTTCTTAGCTGGTGATAAAATTACTAAAACTCTGGTAAAGTGATAATGTGGCTGCAAAAAAACCTACAAAACCAAAAACACCTGAAAAGAAAATTTTTACAGATTCTACCTTTCCTGTAAAACGAATTTACCAAAAATCTTCTAAAAAACGACCATCTGAAGATGCTGGCAGATACCCGTTCACTAGGGGAATTCATCCTGGGATGTTCCGTGATAGGTTTTGGACTATGAGACAGTATTCTGGATTCGGTGATGCGAAACTGACCAACGAGAGATTCAAGTTTATGCTTGAAAAGGGTCAAACTGGTCTTAGTATGGCCTTTGATTTGCCGACTCAGATTGGATATGATTCTGATTCTCCTCAGGCTGAAGGTGAAGTTGGAAAAGTCGGCGTATCCATTACTTCAATCAGAGATATGCAGATTGCCTTTGATGGCATTCCTTTGGGCAAAGTTAGTTCTTCTATGACCATTAATTCTACTGCGTCTACCCTTTTGGCATATTATATTGCAGTTGGTGAATCTCAAGGTTTCAAAAGTCATGAACTTCGTGGAACCACTCAAAATGATATTCTCAAAGAGTACATTGCAAGAAATACCTACATCTATCCTCCGCAACCATCCATGAGATTAATTGGTGATATGATTGGCTATTGTGCCAAAAATGTTCCTTCTTGGTATCCTGTTTCGATATCTGGTTATCATATGCGCGAAGCCGGTTGTACTGCAACGCAAGAAGTTGCATTTACACTAGCAAATGCAATTGCGTACATTCAAACCTGTATTGATCAGGGATTGAAAATTGATGACTTTGCACCTCGTTTATCGTTTTTCTTTTGCTGTACTATGGAGTTCTTTGAGGAGGTTGCAAAGTTTAGAGTTGCAAGAAAAGTCTATGCTAAAATTCTCAAAGAAACGTTCCATGCAAAAAATCCACGTTCTTTACAATTAAAATTCCATACTCAAACTAGTGGGGAGTCATTAACTGCACAGCAGCCTGATAACAATATCGTACGTGTTGCAATTCAAACCATGGCTGCAGTTGCAGGTGGTACACAATCACTGCACACTAACTCTAGGGATGAAGCCCTTGCACTTCCCACTGAAGAATCTGCTAAAATTGCACTTAGAACTCAGCAAATTGTAGCTCATGAAAGTGGAATTACCAAAACTGCTGATCCTCTTGCAGGTTCTTACTATTTGGAGGAATTATGTGATCAAATCGAAGATGGCGTTTGGAAATATCTAAGGAAAATCCAGAAAATGGGCGGCTCTGTTAGGGCTATTGAAAAAGGATTTTTCCAATCTGAAATTCGTGCAAATGCCTATCGCCTAAAAAAAGAAACTGATGATGGTGATAGAATTCTAGTTGGCGTAAACAAGTATGCCGAAGAGGAAACTCAGCCTGATCTATTGCGAATTGGTGGTAAAGTTGAGATCCAACAAAAGAAAGCCTTGAAGAAATTACGCTCAGAGCGAGACTCGAAGAAATTGGAGAAAGCATTGTCTGCAATGCAAAGTGCTGCTGATACGGAAGAGAATCTTATGCCATACATTGTGATTGCCGCAAAAGCATTTGCTACTACTGGCGAAATCAGCAATGCCTTCAGAGAAGTATTTGGCGAGTATCGTCCAAAAGAGGTCTTTTAATTGAAGATTGATCATATTGCAATTGCAGTAAATGACGTAGAAGAATCTGCCAAAATATACCGGCAAGCATTAGGTGCTGGCAGCGTTGAATTTGAAACTGTAGAATCAGAAGGCGTTAGGGTTGCAATCATTCATTTAGAAAACGGCAGGGTTGAACTAATGCAGCCTACAAATGATGAAAGCCCAATTAAAAAATTCCTTGATAAAAAAGGTCAAGGATTGCATCACATGGCATTAGACACTGATAATATTGAAGGTGAGGTAGAACGTATGGAAGGCTGTGGAATACAATTCCTTGGCAAAATTCGTCCTGGTTCTGCTGGAACTAGAGTGACTTTCATCCATCCAAAGTCATTACATGGCGTGCTGGCTGAACTTTGTTCTCATCCTAAAGAATAGTCATTCCATCATTTTCAAAGTATCCGAAGCTGTGATAATTCCTACTATCTTTGATTTTTTTGAAACTAGAATACATTTTGAATATCTGATCAACGGGACTAGAACATTTGCAGGCGTATCAAAATCTACTATTGGTGGAACAGAATCCATCGTATCTGCTAGTTTTGCTTTTTTGAGTTCTGCCTCTCCCATGTCTGCCAAATGTTTTACAATTCCATCTTCTGAAACAACCCCTACCACATCTGACGCACTAAACACTGGAATTTGACTAATTGATAATTCATGCATTTTTTTAATTGCATCATGTAACGTGTTTGTTGGTTTCAGTTTGATAATGTCCTTGCTACAAAAATCCCCTGCTGTATGTGATGATGATTCACCTTCTAGTTTTGTAAGGCTCTCAAAAATTTTTTTTGCTGTATCATAGCTTGGTTGGCTTCTTCCTGATTCTACTTGATTGATCATCGAAGTACTCACTCCTGTCATTGTGGCAAGTTTTTTCTGAGTAATGCCTATCTTCTGTCTAATCTGCTTTATTGATTCGATTCTTGGAAGCACTTCATATGGAATGCCAACAATTCATTTTAAAACCTATACTTTTGATTGTACTTTAGATATCTCTAATCAGTGATTTTATGCTTGTAATTGCTTCTGCATCAAGTTCGATTTCTTTATGTTCGGCAATAACATGCTCTGTAACTTTTTCCATCAATTCTTCTTCTGTTTCGGTGGTTGCAGACCATTTGCAATCCTTGCCTGCGTCTGAACAACTAATACTTTTTGCCATAATTTTGATATTTTATGGAATTATTTATTTTTTCTTTGATTTGGACTTCTTCTTTGTTTTTCTTGGTTGCTCTATTGCTGCCTGTGCTGCTGCAACTATGGCGATAGGAATTCTATGAGGTGATGCACTCACATAGCTCAAACCTACGCCGTGGCAGAATTTAATTGAACTAGGATCTCCTCCGTGTTCTCCACAAATTCCCACTTCCATGTTTGGTCTTAATGTGCGTCCTGCAGTTACACCGATTTTTATCAAACTGCCTACTCCGTTGACATCAATTGACTGGAATGGGTTTCTTTCGAGTAGTTCTTTTTCCATGTATTCTGGAAGGAATTTCCCTTCAACATCTTCTCTACTGAAACTAAATGTTCCTTGCGTGAGGTCGTTTGTACCAAAACTAAAGAATTCGGCAGTAGTTGCAAGCTCATTTGCGGTAAGTGCAGCTCTAACCACTTCAATCATAGTACCAAAGTTGATTTTTAATTTCATTTTGTGTTTTGATTCTGTTTCTTTCTTTATCCTGTCATAGATTTCTTTAATGTGGTTTAATTCTGCAATGCTGCTGATTTGTGGAATCATGATTTGAGGATGTGCATTGACTTTCTTCTTTGTTAATTCTACTTGTGCATCAAATACTGCCCTGATTTGCATTTCATAAATTTCAGGATATGTAATTCCTACACGAACCCCCCTATGTCCCATCATTGGATTCACTTCTGCAAGTTCTCTTGCTCTTTTCAAAACAATTCTTGCATCATTAATTTGGCTTGAATCTCCACTTGATTCTAATTTTTGAATTTTCTCGACCAATTCTTCAGGATTTGGCAAGAATTCATGCAATGGCGGGTCTAAAAGTCTGATTGTCACTTCGTACCCTTCCATTGCTTTTAGAATTTCCATAAAGTCACTCTTTTGTAATTGGCCTAACTTTGTCAATATTTTGTTGCGTTCTTCAATGTTTTCAGCCATGATCATTTCTACAAACAAGTTGATTCTATCGCTACCGTTGAACATTCTTTCTGTTCTACATAATCCGATTCCTTGACCGCCAAATTTCCTTGCAAGCTCTGCTCCTTCTGGGGTGTCTGCATTTGCCCTAATTCCTATTTTCTTGGATTTTTGGGCCCAGTCTAAAATTTGTTCAAAGTCTTTAGTTACTTTGGGCTCTACCGTTGGAACCTCTCCTACAAATACAGTTCCTGCACTTCCATCAATCGAAATTGTTTCTCCTTCTCTGATTGTGATTCCATTTGCCGTACATGTGTTGTTGTCATAATTGATCTTTAATTCTGGACATCCTACAATACACGGTTTACCCATTCCTCTTGACACGATTGCTGCATGAGATGACTTTCCTCCTAAACTGGTAAGAATACCTTCTGATGAGAAAAATGCTGGCACATCTTCTGGTTTTGTCTCTTTTCTTACCAGAATGATTTTCTTTCCTGCATCCCCTAATTCTATTGCTTTTTTAACATCAAATACTACTATTCCGCTTGCAGCTCCCGGCGATGCTGCAATTCCTTTGGCTAACTGCTCAAAGTCTTTAATTTTTGATTCATCCATTGTTCTATGGAGCAATGCTTCTAATTGTTGGGCCGGAATTCTTGTTAGTGCTCTATTTTTATCAATCAATCTTTCTTTTACCATGTCTACTGATGTTTTAACTAACGCTGCAGCACTCATCTTTGCAGTTCTTGTTTGTAACAGATAGAATTTCCCTTGTTCTATGGTAAATTCAATATCCTGTGGTTCTCTGAAATGTTTTTCTAATTTTGCACACGCATTGCTTAATTCTTTATGGGATTTTGGCATGTCTTTTTTTAGTATCTCTATGCTCTTTCCTGTTCTTACTCCTGCAACAACATCTTCTCCTTGAGCATTGATTAGATATTCTCCTTCTATCTCTTTTTTACCGTTATGGCCATTTCTTGTAAATACGACTCCTGTTGCACTATCATCTCCCATGTTTCCAAATACCATTGTAACCACATTAACTGCAGTTCCATCTGCAATATCTTTTGTAATGTTGTTTTTTTCACGATATACGATTGCTCTTTCTCCCATCCAGCTTTTGAAAACTGCTTCTATGGATAGGACTAATTGTTCATCTGGATTGTCCGGGAATTTTCTTTTAGTGCGCTCTTCACAGATTTTTTTGTAATCTGACACGATTGATTTTAATGATTCTACGCTTAGTTTACTATCATCTGAAACTCCCTGTTTCTCTTTTGCTGCATCCAAAACATGATCAAATTTCTCATCATTTACTCCGAATACTACTTTTCCAAACAATTGGATAAATCTCCGATATGAGTCCCATGAGAATCGTGGGTTTTTGGTCCGTTCTGCAAATCCCTCCACTGTTTTTTCATTTAATCCTAAATTCAAAATCGTATCCATCATTCCGGGCATTGAAATCGCTGCACCTGAACGAACTGAAACTAGTAATGGGTTTTTAGTGGAATTCCATTTTTTACCTGTCTTTTTTTCCATTTTTGCAATGTTTTTCATCACTGCAGGCATCACGTCTTTTGGAAGTTTTTTATTATTTTCATAGTATTTGTTGCAAACTTCAGTAGTAATGGTAAACCCTGGTGGGACTGGTAGCTTTAATCGGGTCATCTCGCTTAATCCTGCTCCTTTTCCTCCTAGGAGCATTCTTTTTTTGCTGTCTGCCTCTTCAAACGCATAAACTGGTTTCATTTTTACGATTAAGCAATCTTAGAAAGGGGGTATTAAACCATTGACTTGGCAAAATCAGTCATTATCTTGCTCCAATCCTTTGCTTTGATTATTCCACTTGCCACAAGAATTCCTTTTGATCCTAATTCTATTGCCTTTGAAACATCTTCTCCTGAAACGATTCCTGCACCACAAAGTAGTTTTGTACTGTTTTTGCCTCTTTTTACTGCGTCAGATGCCTTTTGAATTAATCCTGGTTTTTGTGTGGATACTGCTTTACCTGAACCGATTAACTCTGGTGGTTCTATGGCAATATAATCTGGATTTAATTTAACATATTTTCTAACTTCTGCAACATCTTTTACGCAAAGAATCGACATCATTTTTAATTCTTTTAATTTTAAAATTAGTTTTTCAATTTCCTTACTTGAAATTCTATGCTCGCTGTGATTGATCAATGATCCTTTAACTTTAGATTTTTTTAACAATTCTGGAATTACAAATCCTGTAGTACTTCCAACTTTTGAATCATCGATGTGTTGAGCTAGTATTGGAATTGTACTATTTGCAACCACTCCGATGAGATGTTGTGGCGGTGATATTGCCATGTTTATTTTATATTTTTTTGATATTTTTTCTGCAGTTTTAACAAATTTTATTATTTTATCTCCTGAAATCTCTTCATAGTTTTTGCAATTAATTACAAACATCTTCTTTCAAACTTGTTATATTCTATTTAATTCTTGATTGGACTTGTTTGTTTTTAGATTGCTTATCATATCTTTTTTTCATGCCTAGAACTATCATCATTAAAACAATTGCTGCAATGTTTGTGCCTATTACAAATACGTCTTCTACTATGATCCCGTAAATTAACCACAAGATTGCACCTGCAGAAATAAAAATCATTAAAAATTTAGAAACATCTTTCAAACTTTTTGTTTTATATCCTTTGTAGATTTGTTCTACCCATCCTGTAAGAATTAAAATTCCTGCTGCCATTCCTAATATGGTTAGAATGGTTCCATCAACTTCTGCCATCCACACTAACTCCAAAAGAATTCTTCTAATCCTGTTTGTTTTGGTTTCCCTAACATTGTATCAAAATCCAAATCCATTGAAGATGTAATTTGCTCTAATGTTGATTCCATAAACTCCATGTATTTTTTAGAATCAATCTCTTCCTTCCTAGCTAATTCTACTGGTTTAACTCCTGGTTTGTTTAAAATTTTAACAAATGAAATTTTATCTCCTTTTTTTATTTCTCTGATTGATTCTAACTGTTTTGCTGCTCTGATGTGCTGAGGTATTGTTTTTGTATATTCTGAGGGCGCTTTACTCAGCATTACATTAAATGTCAATTCTTCTAGTGGAATCTCTTTTGCTTCTACTTTTTTACCGCACGTTGCAATTTTTTCAGAAATTTCTTGTTTTGCCTTTACAAAATCATCCATTGTTTGTACTTTGGATAATACTTCGATTAGTTCGTAAAACAAATTCTTGATAAATGCCGGCGTGTGTGATTTTTTCCCTGTTAGTCCCTTTACATCCACTTTACCTGATTTTGTTACCCCTAGATAGTTTTTCTTTCTATTGCTTAATACACAGTATCTGTATGTTTTGTCAATTTCTAAATCTACTCCGTGTTCTTTTTTAGCTTGCTCAATTACTGTCCGAATTTGTTGTTCAGTGGGGTTTTTGATAAATAGTGAGTCTGTGTCTCCATACAATACTTCGATTTTTGCATCTTCACATTTCTTGATTGTCTCTAAAATTGTGTGTCTGCCAATTGCAGTTGTTGCTTCTGCTACTGGAAGAAAGTATAGTGGAAATATTTCGGCGCCCATTACCCCGTAACTTGCATTTAGAATTACCTTAAGTGCTTGACTGACTACTGTGTATTGTTGTCTTTGATCTTCTGTCAATGTTTCTTTTTTTGATAAACTCTTGTAGTAGTTTACTCTCAAATCTCGCAATGATCCAATAATCATGGAAGTCAAACCATTTTTCTTTGTACATGCCCAATGGTTAGTTCCTGGAATTGTATTTTGTCTACATTCTTCATGTGCACACCTGACTGTTTCATAAGACAAATTCCTAACTTTGATGATGCTGGGATATAGACTAGCAAAATCCATTACTACTACATCAAAATGAATTCCTTCCTTTGGTTCTACAACTAATCCCCCTCTGTATTTTTTATCTTTGATTACTGCATCTGACATTACTCCTTCAGATCTTCTTTGCAGTTCCTCTCTTTTTGGAATAAGACAACCTCTACGCCTATGTTCATAATACAACAAACTTCGAATCCACTGTGATACTCCCATTCTTGCAATATCATCAATTGGCATTCTTCCAATTCTTGCAATGATGACAAGTAAGTCCATCATCAAATCTTTGTTAAAGCTTGTAAGCTCGTATGTTAGTAGCGCATCATTATAACAATAATTTGCAGTTTGGTATAGTGTCAATTCATCAAATTCTAATCCATAATCTATCTTCTCTTTGCCCAAAAGTGCCTTAGATACACTGTTTAGTGAAAAATCTGTATATTTTTGACTAAATGCATAGATTTGAAATGATCTGTTTGAAAGTACTTTGTATAGATCCAAGTGGACTCCTTCTTTGAGTGTTGCAGAATCTCTCATCATGTATAGTGGATTTTCTGAATTTGATATGCCTAATCTGTCTGCTCTGTTGTAGAGATATGGTAAATCAAAGTCGTCTCCATTATACGTTAGAACAAATGGGAATGTTTTGATAATTTCAAATGCGTCCTGAATCATTTCTTTTTCTTTATCTGATTCGTAAAACGTAACTTTGATGTTTGGCTCTAATTCGTTTATTCCTTGTTCTGTATCTTTTGTTTTGAGTACAAAAATTTGATCAAAACCATCAGATCCCTTCAAACCAATCGCCGTGACTTTTTTTTCTGCTAACTTTGGATCTGGTATTCTTCCGATTTCTGCCTCTACTTCAATATCTACACTCAGTCTTTTTATTTTTGGAATCGGTTGATTTAGTAAATCTGCCCATTCTGAAATATATTTTTTGAATTCTTCTGCATCTACCATGCTCTCACTATCTACTTTGTCCCACAACAAACTTTTCAGTGCAAGTTTGACTTCGCCAGAAATTTCTAAATCATGTTGTTTTATTTTCCCTTCTGTAATTTCATAATATTTACCTACGATTAATCTTCTATCATACAAATAATTTTCATAATATCTGATGTCTGATTCCCATGTTTCAATTTTATTTCTAATACTTTTGTCACCTGTTGTTCCACCGATTGTAAGCGGATCTGCAACTGTAATTTTTGACATGTCTATTTCTGAATCCTTTATCAAATCATATCTTTGAATGGTTTTAATTTCTAAAACATCGTCTCTGTCTTGAAGAAAATCTAGTTCATCTGGTGACAATCTTGAATAACAGTATGGTTTGTGACCTGTTTCATCTTTCCATAAAAATAATTTTTTAGATTCTGGACCATAAAATTTCAAAACAGCTGATCTTGAATTATTATCATATGCCGCTGATACTAACATTGATGGTGGCATTGTTTCAATTTTTTTTGTTTCAGGCAAATTCACTTGCATTTTTTCATCCTGATTTTTCGTATTTACTAATTAATTTTTTTGCCCATCCTGCAATTTTGTTTTTGTCTAAATTGACAACTTCTACTCCCGCCTCTTTTAGTAAATCATAATCTGTTTCTGGATACGAGTCAAGACAGACAAATTTTTTTATTCCTATGGTTATGGCCATTTTCGTACATTCTAGGCATGGAACAAATGTTGTATACAGTACTGCACCTTCTATACCCGCTTCAATTCCCAAAATTGCACAATGCATGATTGCATTTGCTTCTGCATGATTGCATAAACACCTGTCAAGTGATGCTCCGGATTCGACTTTACCTTCCATTCTAAGCTGACACCTTTTGCATCCTCCCTCAAAACAATTTTTGATTCCTGGGGGTGTTCCATTATACCCCGTAGCTAGCTGTCTGTGGTTTCTCACAATCACTGCCCCTACTTGCCTGGTTAAACAATTTGAGCGAAGTTTGGCAAGCTCTGCCTGGAGCATAAAATATTCATCCCAATCTGGTCTGTCAAAAGACTCACTCACATGAATCCTCTTTGTCTGTTCAATATATGGATCACGCTAGCTGCAATCTCTTAGGCGATCATCTTTGTAAATGATGAATAATTTTAGAAAGAAAAATGACTATGGCATAGTTTTTTTGCTATACGAAAGCATAAAATCAATAAACTACGATCTTTGTATGTATAATGACTGACTTTGTCGAAAAAAAATATGTAAAAAAAAATTCCATAGAAAAACGAGATTATCAGGTTAATCTTGCAAATCAGGCCATTAATGAAAATTGTATTGTGGTTTTGCCTACTGGTCTTGGAAAAACTGCAGTTGCATTACATGTAATTTCAGAATATCTCTCTAAGGGTACTGGAGGAATCTTGTTTTTAGCTCCTACTAGGGTTTTAGTCAATCAACATTATGATTTTTTAAAAAATAATCTTACTCTTGATGATATTTCCTTAATCACTGGTGAGGATCCAATCCCAAAAAGAACTAAGCTTTGGAATAATAGTATTGTTTGTGCAACTCCTGAAATTGCAAGAAATGATTTGGTTCGTGGAATTGTAACTTCTGATCAGTTTAATCTTGTTGTTTTTGATGAGGTGCATCGTACTGCGGGCGATTATGCATATTCTGGAATTGCTGAATATTTTGAAAATTCTTCTGCACGAATTGTTGGGATGACTGCCACTCTTCCCAGTGAAAAAGAAAAAGCTGCTGAGATTTTGACAAAACTACGAATTTCAACTGTTGCAGAGCGTACAGAAGGCAGTCCTGATGTTAAACCTTACACTCAGGAAACAAACACTGAGTGGATTAACGTAGAACTTCCTCCTGAATTAAAGGATATTCAAAAATTATTAAAATCTGCACTAGACGAACGCTATGACATTTTACGTAAAAACGGTATTCGCCTGGCTGAGCAACAATCGCTTTCTGCTCTGTTGAGGATTAGGCAATCTGTGTTGAATCAAAATCGCCGCTCTGCTAAACCTCTTTTTACCGCAATTCGAATTCACTATGCTTTGAACATACTTGAAGCTCATGGTGTGACTCCTTTTCTAAAATTTTGTGAACGTGCAAAAGCAAAGAAAGGCGCAGGTGTCAAAGAATTATTTGAAATTGATCCTAATTTTACTAGGGCAGTACAATTGGGGCATGATGCACAATCTAAAGGGACAGAACATTCTAAAATCCCAAAACTCAAAGAAATCATTGAGTCTGTTCCTGGAAAAGCTCTTATCTTTACAAGCTATCGGGATTCAGTTGATTTAATTTACAATAAACTTACTGAGTTGGGTATTTCTGCAGGTATTCTGGTTGGAAAGGCTGGAGATACTGGATTAAAACAGAAAAAACAGATTGAGACAGTACAAAATTTCCGTGATGGTGTTTTTCGTGTATTAGTTGCCACTCGTGTTGGTGAGGAAGGGTTGGATATTGCAGAAGTTAATCAAGTTATTTTTTATGATAACGTTCCAAGCTCTGTTAGATTCATCCAAAGACGTGGACGCACTGGAAGAAAAGATGCTGGTAAACTTGTGGTATTAATTGCAAAAAATACTATTGACGAGACATATTATTGGATAGGTAAACGAAAAATGAGTGCCGCTAAATCTATGGGTGCCAAAATGACTCAAGTTTTAGAAAAAAACCAAGAAATTGAATCTAAAAAATCAGGTTTAGATGCTTTTCTCTAGGTTTTATATTCCTTGAATATGCTATCGAAAACTTTTTGTTTTTTCTGAATTATCTTATTTTTCATATTTGACTCTAAATGATGGGTGCTGCTATTTTTTGCCACAAGCAAATTTTCTAGCCTTATGTCGTATTGATTTTGTAGAAATTCTTCAACCTCCTGATATCCTCCCTCCAGTTCCAAGTTTCCAAAAGCATCCTTTGCTAAATTATTTATGGATTTTTCTAAATATTCTAAAATTTCCTCTATCGTTTTTTCATCCAATACCATGTTTCTTGATGTGATTTAGCCGACAAAAATGTTGTGTATTTTATTTTGGTTTCTAACGTGTTGGAATCGATATTGATCTTCTAAACTAGTTTTGATTATTACCCTCGTTGTCATCTGAAAAATCAAAAGAAATCAAAGATTTGATTCAAAAAGAAAAAGACCTACGTAAGGCAATCAGGTATGATTTTAAAAAATAACTCGAAAGATTGATGATGATTTTGAGAAAATTAAAGAATCAAAATCTTGATTATCCTATCCAAATCTCTTGATGATATGATATCCAAATTCTGATTTGATTGGCTCGGATATTTCTCCAATCTGAAGTTTGAATGCTGCATCTTCAAATGGCTTGACCATCATTCCTTTTGTGAAATATCCTAGATTCCCTTCTTTTTTTCCACTTCCCGTGTCTGTGGAGAATTCCTTGGCTAATTTTCCAAATTTTTCACCTGATTTGATTTTATCAAGAATTTCTATTGCTTCGCTTTGTTTTGCAACTAGAATGTGAGAACATTTTATTTTATTACTCATGTGTGTGTGAAATTGACTCGTCTCTTTATTTGTTAGGTTTATTTTAATTCAAAATTTTAAAAGTAAAATACTATTTTTGTTATTTTTCATAAATCTTCTAGTCTGTTCAAATGCGCAAACTTATTTTTATCAATTTTAATTTCACTCATACTATATGAAGATACTTCATGTTGAAGACGTGCCTGAAATAAGTCAAATTTTCGAAGACATACCTTCTACAAAAAATTATGATTTTGACAGTGTATCTGATGGACGGGCGGGTTTAGAGCTTGTTGTGTGCAAAGATTATGATTTGATATTGCTTGACACATGTATGCCAAAATAGAGCGGTGCTGATTTTCTTTTGGAACTAAAACATCGTAGGCCTACAGAATTATCCAAAGTGGTGATAGTAAGTGCACTTGAAATGAGTGCTACTCAAGAGCAAGAATTATTAAATTTGGGCATTCGTTCTGTTTTGAGAAAACCAGTCTTTGTGCATGGACTGTTATCTAAAATTGAACAAGAAGTTAAGCGTACTAGGTTAGTCCTCAACTAACTTTGTTGCGTGGCATAATTTTCAAAAATGGTGCTTCTTTTTCTATCCATGGATCTTTTCGTACCCATGCAAATTTTTCATAAAATATGTTGTATAATTTTTTAAATTCATCTCCTTCTTCGATGATTTTGACTTTACCTTGAATGCACACTGCTTTGTACCCTCCTGATTTGTAAACGTCTATGGCTATAGCTGCTTTGGGATTCATTTTGACATTACTGTATGTTTTTGTCTCATAATCTGTTGCCACTATAATTGAATCTTTTCCAAGCACAAATGAAACTGGTTTTACATGTGGAATGTCATTGTGAGATGTAGATAACCGCGCTTGCTCCAATTCTTTTAAAAACTCTCTTTCTCTAGTGTTATATTCTATCAATTGAAAATACGTTCTCTTATTTCAGGAATATGTTTGTAAACTATGTCTCTAATTCTCATTTGATCTTCTAGTGTTGGCATTTCTTTCTGTGCACTCAAAACAGCTCCGCCCATTCCTAATGCCATTCCCATTACTATACCGTATACAAATTCTTGAGGATTTTCAACTTTTAGTACCTCTTTATTTTCTTTAATTTCTTCTAGATATGATGGAATTGTAGTTACTGCCCCGCTGATTATTTGAACGATTAATGTTTCTAATTGATCCTCACTCATGATAATTTCTAATTCTGTTTCTTAATAAATCTGCACCCAAGATTTTTAATCTCTCTTTTATCATCAAATTCATGTTCTCGTTTTTTACAACAAATGAAGCCAATGCGGCATTACCTGACGTCATTAAAAAATTTGAATATGCTTTAGCCAAAAATACTGAAGTCAAAAAAATAGAGCATGAATTACAAGTTAGTATTTCAACTTCCAACTCCTTTGAATCGTATGTTGATTTAAAACAAAAGCTAAATTCTGCAATTACAAAATTTTATGAATCTGTTGAAATTTTGGAAAATACAGGCGTAGTGGTTAAAAGTATTGAACAGGGATTACTCGATTTTCCTTCTAAACGGTTTGATGAGGAAATTTGGCTCTGTTGGAAATATGGTGAAACAGAAATAAAATTCTGGCATGAAAAGGACTCTGGTTTTATGGGTCGTAAACCAATAGAAGTTAGTGATGATTCTCTTATCTGATATTGTGATTAGTTCTTAAACCATTCCAGCTATTTGCAAGATGTACACAAAACTCATCTCTACATCTAGTACTATATCCACAACTACATCTAATTGTGAATCTACCTAGTCTGAATCCGTTTTTGACCGTGCTATCTGCACATGAACTAACTGGAAATACCTTCTTGAGAGCAATTCATATCGATTCTGGTTTGGATGTGGTAAAGAGTGTTGAAATTTGATCTACGTTGTCTGCGGCATTACAAATATCCGTATTTCCAAAATTAATCCTTGCAGAGATAAATCGCCAATTAGATATTTTTGTAACTGCGGTTGATTCTGATGGAAATCCAACAAAAATTCCTTATGACATTACTTTGGATTTTTTTCTAGTGAAAGACACCCAATTGGTGAAAAATTAGAGAATTTTGTAAAATCTGAAAAACCTATGACAAAGAAAGGCGAATCTGGATATTTACTTCAAGAACAATTCAGTATTCAGAGTTTACCTGGTGATGATGTTTTAATCGGTGTATCTGGTACTGCAACTGATAGTTTTAGAACTGTTGGTACGTCTATTGAAGGAATAAACAACATTAAACGAACTATGCATAATATATTTGATTATGGATTTGGTATCAAAGATTATGATCATACTGTTGATGTTTTTGCTTTAGATCAAATTCCTAGTAATTTTGCTGCATTTTTTACATGCCAATTATACATCATTGAAGAAGACAGTGATGACGGTACTCGCTCTGATGGAAGTCTGATAGACATACATCCTGAATGTGCTGAACAAGATGATGAAGGCGTGGTATTAGATGGTGATTCTGATATTCTCATAATACTCAAGTGTCATTTGAAAAAAGAATTCTGTATACTGTAGATTGGATGGATGATGAAATGCTTTATCCTATACAAGCAAAAGAAAATCAATGTAGCAATGGTTATGCTCAAACTGTCAATATAGGTTCTAGTGATGGTGATTTAGCTAAAATTATTGATGGTAGATGAATACTTTGTTCGTGTTCTTTTGGTACTGCCGAAATAGCTGATGGGCAAAAAACAGGACCTGTTACAATAACTGCATTTGTAAATGATGATGCCCTAACTACTCCTGAAGTTGTTGGAACTGCTTCTGATGGTAGTGCGATTTCTGTCTTGACTGCTTTTGCTGGACCTTTGATCTCTTTTGATGTTATTGCAACTGCTGAAGGATATGCGGAGGGTAAAGATAGTTTTACCGTAAATTTTGATGGTACTGAGCAAACACTTGACGCAATTGATTTGGAATTGCCTGAATGGATTATCTATATTGTAATTGGCGGAATTTTGATGATGGGAGTTACCGTGTTTATAATCTTACGAAAATCAAAAACCAAATGGAAGAAGAATTGGAAGAGGAGGAAGAACTTTAGTTGTTTTCTAGTCTTTTTTTGTCTCTACATATTCCACAAAGATAATTTTTCTTAAATTCTGTTAACTCTTTTTCAAATTCTTTGGTTTGATGATATTTTTCTCCTGTTTTTAGTCCTCCTGGTACTTGTTTACCGCATATGGTGCAGCAAATTTCTGAATTGAAACCAACAGTTTTTTCATTTTTCTCAATTTTACCTATAATCACAATCAGTTTTTCTCTTATTTTGATATAAACACTAGCATAATCTCAAAACCATGAATATTATAATGAAAAATCCATCGTGTTTTTGATGCTATCTGTTTGGCTTAGGGTAATTCGTGTACGTTTTCTTTTGGCCTCTGTCATTGCAGTGTCTGTTGGTTTGTCGCTGAATTGGTGGCAAAATTCTCCCATTGATATTTTTAATGCTCTTCTAACTTTTGCAGGTGTCATGGCATTGCATGCCAGTGTTGATTTACTAAATGATTTTTGGGATTTTAAGCGTGGAATTGATACTAAAACTACAAGAACAAAAATGAGTGGTGGTACTGGTGTATTGCCTGAAGGTTTACTCAAACCTTCTTCAGTTTATCGTGCAGGTGTCGCATTCTTGATTATCGGAACAGCTATTGGTGGTTACTTTGTAATTGCAGATGGTATTACAATTGCAATAATTTTGGGATTTGCAATTTTGTCTATCTATTTTTATTCGACTAAAATTGTTGATTCTGGATTAGGTGAATTCTTTGTCGCAGTAAAAGGTTCTATGATTGTTATTGGAACTTATTTCATTCAATCAGGACAAATATCTGTTGAATCTGTTTTAGCCGGAATTACTGTTGGTGCATTATCTTCATTAGTATTGTTCATTGCATCCTTTTCTGATCATGATGCTGATAAATCTAAAGGAAGAAAAACATTGGTTATTGTAGCAGGAAAACAAAAGGCCACAAAATTATTCTGGATTTTTCCTCTTGTCTGCTATGCTGCAATAATTGCTGGGGTTTCATCAAGTCTGTTTCCAATATTTTCTTTGATTAGTTTATTGAGTATTCCTTTGATGATAAAATCTGGAATGGGTTTGCAAAAAAATTATGATTCTATTCCTAATCTTGTTCCATACATGTCTTCTACTTTGTTGTTTGGTAGGATTACTGGAGTGCTATTTGTAATTGGATTTTTGATTCCTTTCTAAGGCTTTAACATAAATTTAGCAATAAATTAGAAATTGTATGGTTTCAGGATGTGCAACTGCTGGAGGAACTCAAAAATTTGCTCAAAATTCAGGCGTCAATCAAGAAAATTTCAAAAAATTTGAGAATCTTTTTCTTTCAAATGTTGGCATGGGCACTTATCTTGGTGATGCTGATGCCCGAACCGACGAACTTGTGACAAATGCTGTAAAACAAACTATTCAATCAGGGATTAACGTCATTGATACTGCAATAAATTACAGAGCACAAAAAGCAGAACGATCTGTTGGTAAAGCAATTTCAGAATTAATTCAAGATAACATTATTTCTAGAGATCAAATTTTTATCAGTTCAAAAAATGGTTATGTTACAAATGATGCTGATATAAAACTAGATTTTTGGGCATATGTTAAAAAAGAATATTCTCAAAAAGGTGTCATCAAGGAAGGTGATGTTACATCTGGCTATCATTGCATGACCCCTACTTATCTTTCTGATCAATTAGATCGAAGTTTAAAAAATTTAGATATTGATTGTCTTGATTTGATGTATCTCCACAATGCTGTTGAAGGACAAATAAAAGATGTCCCAAAAGAAAGATTTCTAGAAAATTTGGCATCTGTTTTTGAATTATACGAGCAAAAACGTCGTGAAGGAAAAATTAAATTTTATGGAATGGCTACTTGGGAGTGTTTCAGAGTTACATCTGACAATCTTCAATATCTTTCTCTTGAAGATGTAGTTGCTATGGCAAAAAAACTTGGCGGTGAAAATCATGGATTTCGTTTTATTCAACTGCCATACAACATGAATTATGATCAAGCATTACTTGCAAAAAATCAATCAGTTAATTCAAGGCAAGTTTCAATTTTAGAATCTGCAGCAACATTGGGAATTGGAGTTTTTACCAGCGTACCATTTATGCAAGGTAGATTGTTGCAACCGGGTATAATGCCTGAATTTGGGGATTTGAAACCTTCTTTGCGTGCCTTACAGTTCATACGTTCATCTCCTGGAATTTTGTCTCCGTTAGTTGGTCAGAAATCTTCAAAACATGTATCTGAAAATACTGAAATTATGAATGTGCCTCCAATACCCGAAAATGAATTTTTAGAGTTGGTCAAAAAATTAACTTCATGATTTTTAATTTCTAGCCTCAAAAAATTATAGAAAGATAATAAGCAGGTGCTATTTAGAATCATAGTAATTTGTCTGCCAAAATTTATGATTATTCAAAAATCTGTGATTCCATATTTGACATTGACCCTAAAATCAGATTTGCTGGTGTAATTAATGAACGGGGACGTTTGGTTGCAGGCGGAATGAAAAAAGACGTTGAACCTTTAGAAAACGAAAAAGATGATGAGATGATTTTCATGGAACTTGCATTGCGTGTTAAAATGCGAAAAGAATTTGATAAACAACTTGGGCCTGTAAATTTTGCTATGGCTTCACGTGAACGTGCATTAGCAATCAGTGTAATAATCAATGATGATATTTTGTATGTTGTATCTGAACCTGACACTGATTATGGTGTATTGCCCAAGAAAATTATTGATATTGTTAGCTCTTAAATGAGCCGTTTTTAACTTTGGGACATTATGATCTTCTTAATTAATGATGACTCTCATATTTCTTTATGATTGCCGAGACTTTTGATTCTGACTTTGTTGCATTTTATGAATTGGCTGGAGAAATTCAAACAATTGCCAGATATGCCTTTGATGATAATCTTGAAAAATTACCTTCTTCTGATATTGAGCATATTTTGAAATTTTCATCTGGTGCTTCTCAACGAGTAAGTCCACAAATCCTTGAATTGTCTGTATGACTTTATGTGATCCTGATCATATTCCAGATACAAAACACAATACAAGTCAAATACATTGACTCTGCAAAATCTTGAATGGTCTGTATGCGAAGATTGCTTTGGCAATCCTAAATTTTTTGATGCCTCTGAAGAAATTGACTCGATAATTTCTCTAAAAACTTCTGAGAGTACTGGTCTGGAAATTAACCATCTGTCTATCATAACATCAGCAGTTACAAAAAAACTCAAAAATGTTCTTTTGGTTAGTTGATTTTGTATTTTATTAGATGAAGCTATAAATTGAAATTACTAGTGGACAATCTGTGCCGGTAGATCCTGTATGCGGAATAGAGTTGGATGAAGATTTAGCATTAATCCATGATCATGATGGTAAAAATGTCTATTTTTGCTGTTCAGGATGCAGACGTATTTTTCTCAAAAAGCCACGTAAATATAAAAACAATATCTAAATCGGAAATGTTCCGCACATTCTACAAAAATTTGATTCACCCACATGGTGTCTACAATATGGACATACTTCGTTTGATTTAGAATCTACTGGGCTTCCAAAGAATTTCTTGAAAATCTCATAATAGTACATTGATTCTCTACTTCTAATTACAACACTGTCTGTTTTTTCTACCGTTAGTTTTTTCTCAACAAATGTCTCTTCACCTACTATTGAGTCAAATAGATTGGTTAGCCCTGCAGTTCCAGAGCCATCTTGCATGGGGGATTTGTCTCGCCATGCAATTTGTTGTGGTATGTTTTTCTCAAATGTTTTACGTAAAACCCATTTTCCATATCTTTTTTCATTTTCTTCTTTAACTTTGAGATTTACAGGTATTTTTTCTGCTAATTCTATCATTTTTTTGCTAAGATATGGGGATTCAATTGTAACTCCTAGCACATTTCCAATTTTCTGCGTTGGAAAATGCATGACTGAAGATATTCTTCTCGTTTCTTTTTCTAATTCCTCTTCTGATTTGTTGATGAGAAAACTGTATCCTGCAAACAATTCGTCAGCTCCATCTCCTGTAATGATCGATTTTTCTCCATTATCCTTTGCCCATTTCACTGCTAAATACATTACAACGTTATTGCGAATTTCAATATCGTTAAAATTTTTCAAAATTTTAATGGTTTCTTCTATTGCTTCAAGAATTTGCTCTGTTTTAACATTGTAAATTGTTAATGGCAGTCCCATTTCTTTAGAAATCATCTGACAATATGTTAGATCTGTTGAGACAAAGTCTTCTGCAATTATTGTAACTGTCTTTGGTTTTCTAGATTTTAAAAAATACGAAATAATCGAGCTGTCTAATCCTCCAGATAGTGAAATTAAATTTGCTTTGGAATCCTCGCATGATTCTTTTAAGATATTGTATAAGTTACGAGAAAATTCTTCCAACAGTTATGATGTTATTTTGAAATTAAAATAGATATGCCTGTTGAGGCTGAACCAATTCTCTGTATCCGTTATTGCAAACTTTAAATCCTTTATCGAATTCTTGAGATGTAATGTTACTTCCTGCTGAAATTGAATCTAAGACATTGATCCCTGCATTAAGAGCCATTCTTGCTAAAAAATTGGCAGAAGATCATGGAGTCCGAGAAGATGAGATTTCAAAAATGTTGGGAGTAACTCAAGCTGCAATCAGTAATTACATCCGTGGTACTAGAGGTGATCCTTCTTTGATTGCCAAATTATTAGCTGAAGAACAAGTTGCAATAATGATTAATGAGTTGTGCGATAATCTCTCTTCTGATATGGCATACACTCCATCTAGTCTTTCTAAATTCATTGGATTGTGTAATTACATCAAATCCAGTTTGTTAATTTGTGAAATCCACCACAATTTAGAATCCAACATTGATGACCAGGTATGCAAAGAATGCGAAAACATGCTTCTAAAAGGACCTGGAAGCGTTTACTAATTTTTAGTTAAAATAATTTCAATTGTTGATGTCATACTGCCAATTCCTGCTGCATCTACTGTATCTAGATTAATTTTTTGAATTTGAGAATTTCCTTTTAGCATCTTTTCTGTAATGATATTTGCAACTGCAACAGCATTGGGAATTGAATTTCCTCGTGATTTTAAAACCACTTTGTTTCTTTTTCCTAAAATTGTTAATACGTCCAGTGCGGCCTGCATAACTGGATAATTTCCAATATCCATGATGGCCTCATCAGACGTTTTGGTCTGCTCTTGACCGTGCAGTTCATTTATCTCCTCCATGAGCATATTCAACATTTAGAAATTTTATGTTCTTTTAAGTTTTATCGACCATTGATTCACTTTTCAAAGTAATCAATTGGGATATTTTGATAATCGCCATTTGGCAATACTCTTCTGATTGTAATTGGAATTACTCTTTGATCTAATTCTTCCATTGAAATATCTAATGAAATTCTAGCTGTTTTTGGAATTGGAATGAATGGAGGTGCTCCTAACGATAATTGCAATGCTCTTGCACCCATAATTCTTGCTTTTTCAAATCTTGTTAGTGTTGGCGGTCCGATAGTGATTTTATTTTTCTCACAAGGAATTTCTGCTGCCTCATGTTCCTCAATTCTTTCAACTACTTCCCTTTCTTCAATCTCTTTGATTCTTTTTTCAAGATTATCTTGTTCTTTGTCAGTTAGTGGTTCGACAAGATCTTTTCTGTCTATTAATTTTCGATATGTATCTAATGCTCTGTTTAATCCTGCGTTCTCCTCAACTTCTGATTCTAATTCTTCTGGTTGTGGTGTTTCCACCAATTCAGTTTCATGGACATCAGACAAGTAAGAAAATTTTCTTAAAACCTTATATAATCTAATCATTTTAATGTACGAATTGGGCACATCATCAGTCTCCAGAAAACAACTACTTTTAGAAATCCGTGGAAGAGCAAAAATTTCATGTGATCTAAAACGACACTTGTCTCCTAGGACAGTTGGAACCATAATGAGGTCATTGCCCTTAGAGGGACATGCTCATTCACTTGGAAAGAGTATTTTGTATTTTGAGTCAAGTGTGGATTCTGGAATTGAAAGATCACGAACTGAATTCAAAAAAGGGGATGTTGCCTTTTTGCCTTCGACTGGAAGTATGTGTTTTTTTCTTAACGATGCAGTATTTGCAAAAGCTATGACTCCTATAGGAAAATTAACTGAAAATATTGATGCATTAAAGGATGTTAAATCTGGCGATGTTCTTTGTATCTATGAAGAAACTGCTTGATACAAATGATGGCCTGAATATCCGCCAACTCTTTTCACAATTCCTTTACTTGTAGATTCTTTTAGAAATGCATTTGCTGCAGAAATTTTAACTCCTGCCTGCCTTGCAAGATCTTGAACTGTGACAACTTTGGAATTTTGAATAATTTTTAGTCCTTGTTGCTCATTAACCTTGACTGTAATTTCTGCTTTCTTTGGTCCTCCTTCACCTTTGTCTTTCTTTTTCTTTGTGTCTTTGTAACCTGCTGATTTGTCTTTGTTTGTTGGTTTTTTTGCTCCAGCCATAATTCATGAAAAAAATATTCCTCTTATAAACGATGAACACTCTACTTAGAATTTTAACGATGTCGTTTAACACAAAATCATTTTCAAGTATAAATAACATCTTGATTACTGTTCTATATGGGAATAGTGTCAAAAGGCGCAAAATGTAATGTTGAAGGCTGTGATCAGGATGGTGCTCGTTCTCTTAACACAAGCAAAGTTGAAAATGCAGGTCTTCGTGTAAATTCTACTGGAAAAAAGACTGTTCTTTGTAAAGAGCACTATAAAGAATACAAGAAAGAATCCAAAGATGATCGTGATCTAGAGCGTGCTAGATTTGACAAGTTTTAGGTTTCTGGATTTTTGAAATAATCATCACTAAGTTTTTTGTACAAACCATCTAATTTTTTGTAAAGTCTTTTTGGCTCTCTCTTTTTTTGGTTACTAAGTACATACAAAACAAGAATTGGAAATGCTATTGTTGCATCTGCATAGACTGTGACCATGCCGTTATGTGCATCTTGTACTTTGCCCCAACTCTTGCCTTCTTGTAGTGTTGCGCCTGATAATCCTCCTGTGTCTGGCCGTGCATCTGTAATCTGAATAATGTAATCTTGTCCTCCGTCTGATCTTTTCAAAATTTGATCTAATAATGGACCTGTTTGCTGAGCTGTGTTTTTTGGCACCCCTCCACCCAGTTCCAAAATCCCTGATTTTTCAGACCCATAGAGAATTGCAGCTTGCTCTATGATTTCTCTTACAAAATCCAGATTGTATGTTTTATCTTGCAGTCTGTGAACTGCCAAATTTAATGCCAATGAAGAATCTTTTATTGCTGAAATGTATACTGGTACATCGTACTCATACGCTGATGTGATAAAACTTCTTTCAGGGTGTTTTGCTTTTTCCTTACTTAACTTTCCCATCAAATTACAAAACTCTGCAGTTGTGAATGGTTTATCTAAAAATTCATTTTCAAACATATTTTGAACTATTTGATCCTGTTCTTCTAATGTCTCACTGAATTTAATATAGACATCTCTAATTCTGACAATCTCGTTTTCGTATAATTTCATATCATCAACATCAAAGCTTCCTTGTTTTACTGGCAGGCCCCATGCAAAATGATCTTCGTGATACACATTTGCGCCTGTTGTAACAATCCAGTCTACAAACCCTCTTTCAATCAAAGTCTTGATAATTCCTCCAAATCCGACTGGTGTCATAGCTCCTGAAACTGTCAGGCAAATTGTTGCATCTTCTTCTATCATTTGTGCATACAGTTTTGCTGCTTCACCTAGCTGTCGTCCATTATATCCTGAACTTGCAAACACATTCACAAGATCCTCTATTGTCATTTTTGGATCTAATTCTATGTGAGGAATGTCTTTACCGCGAAATTCATGATGATCCATATTTGAAAAACTAATTTTTTAGTACATAATATTATCTAATCCTTTTAAATGTGTTAAAATCTACAGTGTATAATATGGCGTTTAAGAATTATCTTTTCAAAAATTTATGGCTTCAGGTCGTAATCTCTTTAATTGTGGGTCTTGGAGTTGGCTTGATTTTAGGTGATGATGTGGGTATTGGATTAGATGATGATGCACTAGATTCCATGTCTACATATCTCAAAATCCCTGCCAACATATTTTTGAGTGTAATTATGATGATTATAGTCCCATTAATTTTTGCATCCATTGTTGTGGCAATCACTAATTTGGGAGGAGACAAAAGCATCAAAACTTTAGGATTGGGAATTGGCATCTATTTTGTAATTTCTACAACAATTGCAATTCTCATTGCTATTTCCCTTGCATCAATTATTGCTCCTGGAAGTATTTTGGATCTTACTGCTCTGCAGGAAACACATGATCTCTCTGAAGATGAATTGAAATCTACAGATGGTTTTTCAATAGATGATGTTCCAAGTGCCATCTCAAACATCATTCCAAGGAATCCTATCGTTTCATATCTTGAAGGACAAATGTTTAGCATTTTGATTATGGCTGTAATTGTAGGTCTGTCAATGGCTGCCCTTCCAAAAGAATCAGTTAAGCCGCTACTTGATTTACTTGAATCTGTTCAACGAATTACGTTATACATACTACTCATGGCTATGAAGATTGTACCGTTTGCAGTTTTTGGAATGATTGTTGCAATGGTTGCAAAAATTGGAGTGGAAACAATGGGTGGACTGGGAGCGTACATGGGTACTGTGATTCTTGGTCTTGGAGCTATGTTGTTAGTTTATGCAATGATTATCAAATTTGTGGCAAAAAGACCTCTATCCTCCACATTTTCAAAATTCCGTAACCCTCAAACTTTGGCGTTTTCCACTGCCAGCTCAATGGCTACAATGCCTATGACATTGAAGACTGCCGAAGAGGATCTAAAAATCGATAAACGAATTTCAAAATTTGTAATTCCTTTAGGTACTACCGTCAATATGGATGGTACCGCTCTATATCAGGCCATTGCGGTTTTCTTTTTGGCTCAACTCTTTACAATTGAATTAAGCGTATTTTCCATATTGATAATCATCATGACTTCTCTTTTGGCTTCTATTGGAACCCCTGCTGTTCCAGGAGCTGGAGTTGTTGTATTGTCTACTATTCTGATTACTGTTGGCATTCCCCCCGTTGGAATCTTGTTGCTACTTTCTGTAGACCGAATTTTGGATATGATTAGAACTATGGTTAATATCACAGGTGATCTAACTGCAGCTTGTGTGTTTGATAAAATAGCACGAGATTAGAACATGAATATTGTAGATTTACATGATCCTACACGAGTCGATAAGCCCGCTGATGGTGTTGAGATTTTATTTTCTTCTGGAGGTTTCATTCAGGACGAATTCAAAATATCTAAAGTAGAATTGAGACTTTATTCAGAAAGAACTGATGAGAAATTGGGCACTTTTTCTTTAATCACCTCCTTTGTTGAAACCGATAAGGGATCTATAGAAATGATTTATGACGAAGGATTTCATGGTGACAATCCCTTATCTCGAGCAACTGAATTTCTTACTTCTAATCTTGGGATTTCTGGATTGATTTTACGTTCAGTTATTGCATTGAGGGAAAAATCTAGTCAGTAATTATCTGACATTTATCCAAACTTATTATTTTTTTATTCTTGATACAGGGGATTGTCACTGATGATTCCTGCTTGTCCTTCAAGTATGGTTTTTAGACTTTTCATTTTATGAAACAACCCAACAAAAAACAATCTTTGCTATTTGCATTACCTGTATTGGCAGTGCTTGTTTTTGGTTCGATAGGCACAACAAATGCTTTTGCAGAAGATGTAATTGCTAGCTTTGTTCTTGATAACGTTTGATCAGTAAAAACTGACGCACTCAGATGTATCCCCTGAATTCTTGGATCATCCTGCTGAAGTTGAATTCAAAGGAATTACTACTGGATGGGCAGCTCTTGCCGGCCAAGCCTATTCTTCTGATATAGAACTTCTAACTGGAAATGCTGTTCGTCAAGACAATTGTATTTGGAAAGTAGCCTCTTCTGCAGAAATCTCTGTTGGTGAGAGAATGGACATTCCACGTGATTTGAAAGTTAAAGCAGTAAATGGAAAACTTGGACTTCATGGTACTGGAACCTTGGAATGTGGAGATACGTTTAGAATCGTTTTGAGAGGACATTATGCTCCCGTATGTGATTCTCCTGGTGAGTTTGTACTAGAATTCTCTACTGCAAAAGTCCAAAACATGGACACTGGATTAAGAATTCCTTTGATTCAACATGGTATAATCACTGTAGAATCAATTCCTCCAACTGTCGATGTAGTAACTGATTCAAACGCAAAGGAATGATCTTCTTTTTTATTTTAAATTTATCTTGTTAAATGGTTACCATTCCCTGCCTTGTTTTTTCAGTTCTTTTTTTGCATCTTCTGGCATTGTATCTAATGTATCTGAATCATAATTTGCGTCTAGAAAATTTATTGATTCTAAAATTGCTCCTTCAAAATTTGCATGTCTAAGATTGACTCCGTTTAGATTTGCATTACTCAAATCTGTATTTCTTAAATCTGCATAAAACAAATCTGCTCCTTTGATGTCTGCTCCTCGCATATCTGCCCCATACAAATCAGCATCCCATAGTTTGGCATTTGACAAATTTGTTTCTCGCATATCTGCCCCTCGCATTTTTACATAAAATAATATGGCTGCACTCATATCTGCCCCACGTAAATCTGCCCTGCTCATATCTGCATTATGTATATCTCTGTTTTGTAAATTGACTCCTTTCATATTGGTATCTGATAAATCTCTGCCAACTAATTCTTCATATTCAAAATTCACTTTTGATAAATTTCTCTTTCTAAATACATCTGAAGAATCCATTGTCTCTCTGGTTTATGATTACAGCCAATTTAATTCTGACATATTTTCTAATTATTTGCTGTATGGTTGTAATTCTTCTGAGATTTTACCCATAGAACGCTTCCATCTTCTCATTTCATCAATCTCACGTGGTCCGTTTTTTTCCAACTCTTTTTCTTCTTCCAGCAATTCTTGATATCTGTGATCATCTCTCTTGCTTTTCATGCGTATTTTTTCCTTATTTCTGAATAAATTTCAATAGGAACTAATTCTTGCATTTTCCCTTGAATGCACCGTTTTTAGGAATCGTATATTTATGCCCGTTTTGACATCTCTAAATATGCGCATATTGCAACTTCATTGTGACCATATAGAATACACACCTACAAAAAAAGAGATACAATCTGCTGAGGATATTGATAATCCTCAAACCCAAAGACTTGAAGAAGTTGTAGTTGTGTTTGTTGCAATTGAAGATGGCGATGATTCATCCGTAGCACAAAATGCTATTTCTCAAATAAAAAGTTCAATGGGTAAAATTGGATGTAAAAAATTATTGCTATATCCATATGCTCACCTTAGTGCAAATCTCGCAAAACCCGCAGTTGCTATGAATTTACTTAAAGAAATGGAATCTGCTTCTTCTGATCTTGAAGTTTCTCATTCTCCATTTGGCTGGACTAAATCTTATAAAATTCAAGTAAAGGGACATCCTCTTGCTGAAAGCTCTAAAGTTGTAACAAAAGATTCTTCTGACTCAAAACCTGATGAGGAAATTACATCTGATGCATTAAAAGGTGAATCTAAAATTCGTTCTTATTGGAAAATACTCTCCCCCGATGGAACAATGATTAACATTGGTGATTTTGACTTTTCAAATCATAAAAAATTGGAAATTTTAGCAAAATACGAATCTGCAAAAATTCGTAAAGTTGATCAACCTCCACCTCATGTTAACTTGATGAAAAAGATGGGGATTTCAGATTATGAACCTGCTTCGGATTCTGGTAACATGAGATTTTATCCTAATGGTAGATTGATCAAGTCTTTGATTGAACGTTATGTTACTGATAGAGTTAAGGAATATGGTGGATATGAAGTCGAAACTCCTATCATGTATGATTCAGAGCATCCTAGTATGGTTAGTTACTTTAATCGATTCCCTGCAAGACAATACAATATTGACTCAGAAGGCAAAAAACTCTTTTTGAGATTTGCTGCATGTTTTGGCCAATTTCTAATCGCAAATCAATATCAGTTGTCTTACAAGAATTTACCCTACAAACTCTATGAGTTGACCCGTTATAGCTTTAGACGTGAGCAATCTGGGGAATTAGTTGGTTTAAGACGATTAAGAGCATTTACTATGCCTGACTGTCATGCATTTTGTAAAGACATGCCTCAAGCAGTTGATGAAATCAAAGTTAGATTTGATCTTTCACAAAGTGTTCTTCGTGAATTAGGAATTAATGACGATGATTATGATATGGCAATTAGGTATACTGAGGATTTTTACAATGAGAACAAATCTTCTATTGAAGAATTAGTCAAAAAACATGGTAGGCCTGTTTTAGTTGAAATGTGGAAAGAAAAATTCTTTTATTTTGTACTAAAATGGGAATTTAACTTTGTTGACGGTCTTGGAAAAGCATCTGCATTATCTACTGATCAAATTGATGTAGAAAATGGAAATCGATACGGTATTGATTTTATTGACGAAAATAATACTGAACAAAATCCAATAATTTTACACAATTCTCCTAGTGGCGCTATTGAGAGAATCATCTATGCATTATTAGAAAAAGCAGCCAAGGATTCCTATGAAGGTAGAAAGCCTCAATTCCCTCTTTGGTTAGCTCCGACACAAGTTAGAATTGTTCCTCTCAAAGAAGAATTTAACGAATTTACAGAATCCCTCTGTAAGAAAATTTCCACCAATGATGTTCGCGTTGATATTGATGATAGAAATGAAAGTATTGGAAAAAGAATTCGTGAAGCTGAAAAAGAATGGATTCGATATATTTTGGTCATTGGTGAAAAAGAGGCCAACTCACAAAATCTTAGTATCCGTGATAGACAAACCGGTGATGTGAGAGAATTATCTTTTGATGATTTTATTGCCGAAATTAAAGAACAAACTAAAGGAAAGCCTTTCTCTGGTTTGAATCTACCACTGCATCTCTCAAAGAGACCTAAACTGATGGTGTAAAAAATGAGTTTTCTTGATTTATACATGAACAATAATCCTTTGATTACCTCGTCTGATGATGATTCTGAGCCTGTAGCGACAATCTTTGGAATTCCTTTTGATGCAACTCACTCGTACAAACCTGGTTGTAGGTTTGGTCCTGATGCCATCCGTGACTCTTTTAACAATATTGAGATTTTTCATCCTGACCTTGGTATTGATTTAGAAACTGTAAATGTTGAAGATCTAGGCAATACTCGTCATACTGCTGTAGCGTCTGAAATGATTGACATGGCCAAAAAAATCACTACTGAACTTGTTGCCAAACAAAGGCAGCTGTTCATTTTGGGTGGTGAGCACTCTATTACATATGGCACGTATACCAGCTTCCCAAAAGAAACTGGATACGTTGTATTTGATGCTCATTATGATTTACGTGATGAATTTGCAGATATCAAATTGAGTCATGCATCTTACTTGAGACGAATTGTCGAAGAGAGAGGCTCTGAGAATATTTTACATGTTGGTGCCAGAGCTTTTGTCAAAGAGGAATTAGAATTTCTTACTGAGAACAAAATCAAAACCATATCTGACAAACAAGTTAGAGACGGCCAAGGCCCTGCTCTTCTTAAAGATCATATCTCTACTTTTGATTCTGTATATTCCAGCTTTGATCTTGATGTTTTAGATCCCGCTTTTGCTCCTGGCGTTGGTAATCCTGAAGCGGTAGGTATAGCCTCTAGAGAATTATTTGACATGATTTGCACTTTCCAAAATACCAGAGTATCTGGGATTGATATAGTGGAATTAAATCCATATCATGATAATGGCGCAACTGCATCACTTGCTGCAAAAATTATTTCTACTCTGATTGCAATTAATCTATCTAAAAATTAGATTCGGTTCTGTTAGTTTGAATAATGGGATCCATTCTAGATTTTTCATATTTTGATGATTTTTGCCTATTTTGCCTCATTTTCACTCCTGTTCACTTTATTAGATGGCATTTTGGGTGTATCTCGTGTTAAATAATCTGAGAACTGCCCTCAAACCTGCATTAGAAAAAATTGGTAAAGGATTTGCTTCTACTGGATTATCTGCCAATTTTTGGACATTTGTAGGATTAGGATTTGCACTCGTCTCTGCTGTAGTTTACGGTATGGGCATTGAATTCGGATTAGTCATTGGTGGTATTTTGTTACTTGCCTCAGGATTTTTTGATATGGTCGATGGCCAAGTTGCTAGGATTACTGGTAAGATTTCGAAGAAAGGCGAATATCTTGATTCGATGTTTGATAAAATTGCTGAAGTTGCAATATTTTTAGGAATATTAGTTGGTGGTTATGCTGAACCTTATCTTGCACTGTTGGCAATCACATTATCACTGTTAGTCAGTTATGCTAGATCAAAATCTGACATCATCAATATCAAATTACAGGGTATTGGCATTGGTGAAAGGGCTGAAAGATTATTGGTTATTGCAGTAATTGGAATAATTGGTTTTATGGATTATGCTGTAATCACTGTAGTAATAATTGCAGGAATTACTTTGATACAAAGAATGATCTTCACTGTGAAAAATATTAAAGAATAATTCTAACGTAGTTTTCCACGTTTTCTTCTATTGTCTGCTGATCTAATTTTAAGAATTTTGAAGTGAATTGCACATGAAATACAATAGTGTTTCAAAACTGTTGGTGATGCAATGTATGCACCTTGTGCACGTAGCTCTTTGGCTAATGTATGCTCGACCAAATTTAATTTGGATGTCACTTTTTTTGCCTTGTCTTTTGGTACTGTTTGTCCACAGTTAGTACATTGTACAACTCCTGAGGAACCTTTTCCTCCTTTTGTACGACCTCTGCTTGCACGCTTAAGTGGCATGAACATGGGCTGGTTTGCCTCCTTATATTCTTGTAGAATTTTTCCACGTTTTTGGCAATCTGTGCCTAAAATTTAGACAAATATCCTTTATCTTTTAATCACAGATCGAATAAATTCTAATGATATATCATGCGTGGTCTATGTCATACATGTTTCAGATCTGGAGTTGAGGTGACTCCAGTTCATGGAGAAATTATTTGTCAAGACTGTCTGGATAAGAAAAATGCAAAAAACTAAATCTATACTAGCTAAAATCAAATAAAATGAAATTAGCTGTTTTTTCTCATTGTGCCATTGATACTATAACGATTAATGAAAATAATTATGAACAGATTGGTGGCACTGCATGTTATTCTGGTATCACTGCTAGAGAATTCAAATTTGATGTAGATTTGTTTACAAAATTCGGACCCGATTTCCCAAAACAATATCTGAATGAACATAAAATCAATCTTGTAAATTCTGAATCTGAAAAAAATACTACAAGATTTGCCATATCCATTACTGGTTCAGATAGAACACTAAAACTTGAAAATGAATGTGATCCAATTAATTTTTCTGAAATTAACGCAGATGGACATTTGGTGAGTCCAATCTATCATGAAGTATCTGATGAGATATTTAAAAAAATTAAAAAAGATTCTAATTTCCTCTCTGTTGATCCTCGGGGATTTTTGAGACGTAAAGACTCTGAAAATAATGTTTTTTTGAAACAAACTGATCTTGATTTATCCGGAGTCAATGCAATCAAAGTTAATCCTGAAGAATGTAAACATCTTGTTAATGGAACTACTGATGAAATGATGTTGGCATTGCAGAAAAAAGGAGTTGAATATGTCTTGTTGACTGACAAGGTTAATGTCTCATTGTTGGTAAAAGAAAAAATTTATTCCATAACTTTACCTAATCAACAAATTCATGATACTACTGGAATAGGTGATATCTTTTGCTCTGCCTTTGCTTGTACGATGCTCAAGGAGAAAGATTTCCTTTGGGCCCTTTGTTTTGCGGGTGGTGCTGCACAAGCTGCTTTGGAATCAAAAAATGTGGGTTTGCAAAAAATCCCTCAAAAAGGAGCAATTCAAAACAATGCTTCATATTTTTACAATTTAGTAAAATTCCGTGATTTATGATGCATTATTCTTTTATTGAGCAAAATAATCTGTTTCTTCTATGCAAATAGGCATTTATGGTTCTGGTAGCACTGCATCTGCTGCAAAAACCATTAAAAAAATTCTAGATGATTCTGGAATTGTTTCTTTCCCTGTTAGTAAATCCAAAGGAAAACCAGCTGATTGTGTTGTTGTTCTTGGTGGGGATAAGGGTGTAAGAAATTATTTTCATCGTACCTTTGATTCTACTTTGCCTGTATTGGGTATCAGTGAAGGTGAAGCAAGTGGATTTTTAGCGCAAATTGAATTAAAAGAATTTTCAACATACGTCAATGTCTTAAAAAAACAAAACTATACAGTTGAACAAGTTCCACGACTTGGTGTAAAAATCGATGGCAAAAATGTTTATCCTGTTCTAAACGATGTTGCTGTTTTTTCATCAAAAAGTGCAATGTTGATGGAACATACTTTACGCGTAAATGGTGATGAAGTCTGGCACGATAACAGTGATGGAATAATTGTATCCACTCCCATCGGCTCATCTGCTTATTCCATGTCTGCTGGCGGCCCTGTTTTATTTCAGGATTCATCTGTCTTTGAAATCATCTCTGTGAATTCCCTTGATGTGACTCGTAGACCCATCATTGTATCAAATGACAGTTCTATTGAAATTGACGACATATCTGCCCGTCTACATTGTGAAGCAGTTTTAGATGGTTTAGATAGATACAAAGTAAACAAGACTGTTGAATGTACTCAGTTTTTTCCACCTGCGCAAATAATTCGACTCAAACAAGATTCTACTGCAATTTCTGCACTTGCTAAAAAAGTTCATTTGGCTGAAGAACTTCTAAGCATGCCTCCAAGCTCAAAACTCCTTTTGAAAACTTTGGAATATGAGGGTGCGCTAACTCAAAAAGACTTGGCTAACAAAACATTGCTTCCTGACAGAACTGTTAGATTGGCATTAAGTCATTTGTTGAAAAAAGGATATGTGAAAAAGAAAGTTTCAATTCGCGATGCTAGACAGAGAATTTATGAAATTTCCAAAATTCAATGATTTAAGATTCTTCTTTTGAAAGTTTACTAGTATGTGATTTTTCATCTGCAGTCGCATCATTGATTCCTTCCTGAATATTTTTCTAAAGCACTCTTCTGAACAAAGTTCTTTTACGCCAACTCATATCTGCTATCACAATCCTTTCGCTGTGCCATACTTATATTTGCTATTTTTGTAATCTATTTACGTAATCTGCCAAATTTCCATCTCTGGAATCTTTTCTTATGATCTTATTTTTCAGATGCTACCTTGATAAATGATGAAAAAGACTCTTCTGGAAATCCCGGTCTGCTGTTGAATTCTGGATGGAATTGCACTCCCAGATAGAATTTGTGAGATGGAATTTCTAACATCTCCATTCTCTTACCTCCATCACTATCTGCTGAAAATACTAATCCGTTTCTCTCAAACTGTGGGATGTATTCTTTGTTAATTTCATATCTATGTCTATGACGTTTACTAATTGTAGATGCATTGTAGATTTTCTTTGCATTTGTGTTTTCCTTGATAATTACATCGTTGGCTCCCAGTCTTAATGATCCTCCCATATCTGAAACTTCTTTTTGTTCTGGAAGTAAATCTACAATTGGATTTTTTGCATCTTCTTTAATTTCTGTAGAATTTGCATCTTCCAAATCTAACACATTTCTTCCAAATGCAATTGCAGCTAATTGAAATCCAAAACATATTCCTAGATATGGAACGTTCTTTTCTCTTGCATAGTTTGCAGTTTGGATGATTCCTTCTGAACCCCTAGTGCCAAATCCCCCTGGCACTAGAATTCCATCATAGTTTGAAAGTACATTGTAATCTGTAATTGATTCAGAATCCAGCCAATCGATGTCTATTGATTTACCCATTTGTGCTCCTGCATGTTTTAATGCGTGATTTACACTCACATAACTATCTGTTAGTGTGACATATTTTCCAACCATTGCAATTTTGACTTTGTCGTTTTCATGGTTTACCATGTTTTGAGCTATGTTATTCCATTTATCCCAATTGGCAGATGCATTTACCATTCCGACTTTGCCAAATTTTGTAAACATTGAATCCATTATTCCTTGATCATATAGCATCTGTGGAACTTCAAAGATTGATTTTGCATCGTGACAAGATAACACATCTTTAGTGGTAACATTTGTAAACATCGCAATTTTCTTTTTAGTTTTTTCTTCTAATGGTAAAACACATCTTACTGCTAAAAAGTCTGGTTGAATACCAATCCTTCTTAATTCTTGAACACTGTGTTGTGTTGGTTTTGTTTTTTGTTCTCCTACTACGTCTAGTGAGGGTGCCAATGTAACATGTACAAATATCACATTTTCTGGCCCTTCTTCTACTCTCATTTGTCTTAGAGATTCCAAAAACGGTAGAGATTCAATATCCCCTACAGTTCCCCCACATTCTACAATAAGAAAATCTAATTTCTCATCTTTTGCAATATCTGTAATTCTATTTTTAATTTCATCTGTAACGTGAGGGATAATTTGGACACATGCTCCTAAGTATTCTCCTTTCCTTTCAGCTTCAATCACTGAAGAATATACTTGTGCTGTGGTAATGTTGTGACTTTTTGGAATATTTTGGTTTAGAAATCTTTCATAGTTTCCAATATCCATATCGCATTCGCCTCCATCATCTGTGACAAATACTTCTCCGTGCGCTACTGGATTCATAGTTCCAGCATCATAGTTCAGATATGGATCAATTTTGATGCATGACACTTTTTGATCTGCTAATTGAAGTAATTTTGCAATAGATGAAGTTGTTACACCTTTTCCAAGGCCAGACATCACACCGCCTGTGACAAAAATAAACTTCGTCTGCACATTAAACTAACGAATGTCTGGTTTTTGTATGTTTTGTCGATCATGATTAGTTGAAATAGTGGCTGTTTGTTAATTCCCATATGAGAATTTCACTTTTCGTTATTCTTGTATTACTTGTATTAGTTATCAGTTCAGGTGGTTTAGCTTTTGCTGAATCTACTTATGATATTTTGATTCCTTCTGGCGCATCTGATCCCGGAGCGCCTTTCTTTTGGTCTGAAAAATCTACTGGGGTGACTACCGGTGAAATTACCGTCTATCCCGGTGATACTATTGTTTGGCATAATGCAGATACTGCATTTCATGCAGTGACTTCCGGTATTGCTCCGACTACTGCTGATGGTACATTTGAAGAAGATGGCATTTTTGATAGTGGATTTTTTACTGCTGGAAAATCTTATTCTAGACAGTTCAATGATCTAGGTGATTTTGATTACTATTGTAGCCTTCATCCTTACATGACTGGGGTAGTTCATGTTGTTTCAAACCCTGGCAGTGTTCAAACCCTTGACAATGTTGGTTCTGGACTTAGTGATGACGGTGTGGGTTTTGAAGTAAAATACATTCTAGATGTAAATCTACAACGTGCAGTTCATGTAAATCCTGATGACAAGAGTCTGACATTTGCTATTTCTGGTACCAGTGGAAATGATCAAATCACCTTTGTCTTGCCTGAAGGATTAATTGAAAATCCTAATGCTGTTTTCCTTGATGGGGATATGGTTGAATTTGAATCTGAAATAACTTCTTCTGGAACCAAACTGATTATTCCAATTACGTTTGATTCTAAAGAAATTAAAATAATCGGAACCAAAGTTATTCCAGAATTTGGAATTTTGGCATTGATTGTTTTGAGTACGGGTATAATGTCAACATTATTTTTAACCCGTTCAAAACTTACTCTGTTTAGATGATTTCGATCTTTACATTTGTGAATAATTTATTCACTTTTCAAATAAATTTCAGTTTTTATTGCCATCTTGGTTTTATTCTTCTTTGCCTATCTTGTATTGAGAACTTCAAGTTTGGCGGCCATAACCGAAATCGAGTTCCCTCCAATGAAAATTTGTGCACTTGACCGCCAACTCTGACGATTTTTAGAGCATTGTTTGTTTTTTGAGACTTTTTGTAAATGATCTAATTTTTGATTCTAATTTGTTTTGAGGTGTTTTTTCAATTAATTTCAGATATGCACTACCTACAATTACTGCATCCGCTCCCGCTTTGACGTATTTTTTTACATCCTCTGGCGTTGAAACTCCAAAACCTATTCCTATTGGGATTTTTCCTTTGGTTTGTTTTTTAACTTGTTTTATTGCATCTAGTGTATATTTTTTAATTCCGGTTTTTACTCCTGTCGTTCCAAACACTGCTACTAAATACAAAAACCCTGATGATGCTTTTGATATTTTTTGAATTCTTGCATTGCTGGTATTTGGAGAGATTAGAAATACGGTATCTGCCTTGTTTTTAGCTGCCTGTAGATATTCATTTGATTCTTCAATTGACATATCTGGTAAGATAAATCCGTCCATCCCGGCTTTTTGTGCCTCTGTGATAAATTTTGCATATCCTTTGCTGTATAGGATATTGGTATATGTCATCAAAATCAATGGGATGTCTGTTTCCTTTCTGATTTTTTTTACAAGATTGAAGAATTTTTCAATTTTGGTTCCCTTTTCTAAAGACACTGTACTTGCGTTTTGAATTACAGGTCCATCTGCCAGTGGATCTGAAAATGGAAATCCTAATTCTATAATGTCTACTCCTCCTGCAATTAATCCTCTTACTGTGGATATTGTGGCTTTTTCATTTGAAAATCCTGCCATGATATATGCTATCAACGCTTTTTGATTTTTTGCATCCAATTCTGCAAATTTTTCTTTAATCCTTGTCATGTTTACTCAAATAATTTTGTACTTCTTCAATGTCTTTGTCTCCTCGTCCTGAAAGTGTGACAACAATGGTTTCTGATTTTTTACTCTTTTTTGCAACTTTGATTGCTTCTGCAATTGCATGAGATGATTCCAATGCTGGAATAATTCCCTCTGTTTTTGTTAGTGTTAGAAATGCATCAATTACTTCTGCATCTGTTGCCGCATGATATTTTACCCTCTTAGTGTCTTTGTAATACGAATGTTCAGGACCTACACCTGGATAGTCTAATCCTGCTGAAATACTGTGAGTTTCTGTCACTTGGCCTTCTTTGTCTTGAAGCAAATACGTCATCATTCCATGTAATACCCCTTTACTTCCAGCCGATAGTGTAGCTGAATGCATTTTTGATTTCAATCCGTGTCCTGCAGCTTCTACGCCGATAATTTCAGAATTTGAATGCACTAATGGATAAAACGTCCCTATTGCGTTAGAACCCCCACCTACACATGCAATTACAGTATCTGGTGTTTTATTGCTGATTTTCTTCATTTGTGATTTTATTTCATTACCAATTACACTTTGAAAATCTCTAACCATTACTGGATATGGGTGTGGTCCTACTGCAGATCCTAGTAAATAATACGTATTTTCTACATTGGTAATCCAGTCGCGTATTGCCTCGTTAATTGCATCCTTGAGTGTTTTTGAGCCTGATTTTACTGGGTGTACGTCACATCCCAACATATTCATTCGAAATACATTTTGTTTTTGTCTAACTGTATCTCTGTATCCCATGTATACTTCTGCTTTCATCCCTAATGCTGCACATGCCATTGCTGTTGCAACACCATGTTGGCCAGCTCCTGTTTCTGCAATGATTCTTTTTTTATTCATTCTTTTTGCAAGTAATGCTTGACCTAATGTGTTGTTTATCTTATGAGCCCCGCCATGGAGTAAGTCTTCTCGTTTAAGATAGATTTTTGTTCCTCCTAGTTTTTCAGACAAGTTTTTTGCGTAATATAATGGAGTTGGTCTACCGGCGTAGATTTTAAGATAATAATCTAATTCTTTTTTAAATTTTTTATCATTTTTAATTTTAAGATAATTTTCCTCAAGTTCTTCTATTGCTGGAACTAATGTTTCTGGTATGTATTTTCCACCAAATTCTCCAAATTTGCCATTTTTAGGATATTTCAATACGCATTCACCAATTTTTTTACTTGTTCTTCAATGTTGTCGCTTTGCATTATGCTTGAACCTATCAAAAACGCATCAGCCCCACACTTTTTTAAATATTGGATGTCCTCTGGTGTATTAATCCCGCTCTCTGATATTACTGGTCTTGACTGTTTATTTTCTGATAGTATGTCTTTTGTTGTTTTAAGATCAATTTCCAAAGTATCTAGATTTCTATTGTTTATTCCTATCAAATCAGCTTTTGTCTCCAATGCACTATTCAATTCTTGTTTTGTATGTACTTCTAACAAAATTTGTAATCCTTGCCTGTGACCATAGTCGATAAAATCGTCAATATCTGAAAGAAATTTTTGATCATATAGTGATTGTATTACTAACATGTAATCTGCTCCAATCTTCTTTGCGGCATCAATCTGAATTTTGTCAATCATGATGTCTTTCATCAGCATTGGAACATCTACTGCTTCTCTTATTTTCATGAAATATTCTGGTAATCCATGAAACAGGTGTGGTTGGGTTAAAACTGATAGGGCTTTTGAGCCTCCTGCTATCATTTGATTTGCAATGCTTACAGGATCTGTCATTGTTCTGATTTTACCTAATGAGGGGGATGAAAATTTTACTTCTGTAAGCAATGTGGCGTGTGGATTTGTTCTAATTGCATTGAGAAAGTTCCTTGTTGATTTTTGTAAATTTACGTCAATTTCATACACTCCGTCATTGATTGCCATTTGAGAATTATTCACTAGTTTTCGTAAAATATTTTCAGCCATTATCAATCTCCTTTAATTTTGAAACATCTCCTGTATCTTGAACAAATTTTTCTAATAATGAAAATGCTTTTCCACTTTTTATTGTCTCTAGTGCAAGCTCTACGGCCTCTTCGAAATTCTTAGAAATATTTGCAACTATCAATCCCCCTGCAGCATTTAATGCAGTAGTTTCAATCATTGCTTGGTTTGCAGTATTGTTTAACACTCCTACAAATGATTTTACTGCTTCCTCTTTTGAATTAATTTGTATGTCTTGTAATTTTGATTTGTGTAACCCAACCATTTCAGGGTCAATGGCATTCATTAACACTTTATCTTCTTTCAACATACATACTCGATTGGATGAACTGGTAGAAAATTCATCCATTCCGTCATCAGAGCGTACAGTCATTATATTTTCAGCTCCTTTTCTTTTTAAAATCGATGGCAGTCTATCCAAGTATTCAATTGAAAACACTCCTACCAATTGATTTTTTACTCCTGCTGGATTTGATAACGGACCTAAAAGATTGAATGCTGTTCTTTTATCTAACTGCTTTCTTGCAGATGACACATGTTTCATTGCAGGGTGAAATTTTTGTGCAAACATAAAACAAATTCTGTATTTTTCTAAAATCTCTGCGATTCTATGTGGTTCTAAACTCAAATCATACCCAAAATATTCAAAAATATCTGCACTTCCTGAAACTCCCGAGCTAGAGCGATTTCCATGTTTTGCAACAATTCCTCCTGCGGCTGCTACTACAAATGATGCTGTTGTTGATATGTTAAATGTCTGCAGCTTGTCTCCCCCAGTACCACACATGTCAATTACGGTTCCTTGATTTTTAGCCTCAATTTTGAGTGAAAACTCTTGCATCTTATCTAGCATTCCTAATAGTTCATCATCTGTTTCCCCCTTGCTTGCAAGATTTGCTAGAAATTCTGAATTTTCAATATCATCTGTTTTTCCTGATAACACGTCTGTCATGACTTTATTCATTTGTTCATATGTGATGTCTTCCTTTTTTTCCAATTTTGAAATAATTCCTAAAATCATTTTGTTTTCTCCTTTACTTGACTGACAAAATTCCCTAGAATTTTTTTACCATCTTCGGTCATTATTGATTCTGGATGGAATTGCACTCCTTGAATTAGATATTCTTTATGTTCAATTGCCATAATTTCCCCATCATCTGATGCCGATGCTGTAACTTTGAGTACTTCTGGAATTGTTGTTTTGTCTCCGACTAGACTGTGATATCTTGTTGCTCTAAATGGATTTCTCACATTTTTAAATAACTTTGATTCTGAATGTTTTACCTGACTTGTCTTTCCATGTCGTACGCATCCTGCATTAGTTACTTTGCCTCCAAATGCGTCTATGATTCCTTGGTGTCCTAAGCATACTCCTAAAATTGGCATATGTGTTCCCATGTCTTTGATGACTTGAGGGCATACTCCAAAGTATTTTTTGTCTTCAGGCGTTCCTGGACCTGGGGAAATTATTATTGCATCATATTCTTTCTCTTTAATTTGTTCCAATGTGATCTTATCATTTCTTATCACTTCACATTCTGCCCCTAATTCTCCTAGATACTGTGCAATGTTGTATACAAATGAATCATAATTGTCAATGATTAGAAATTTCAACTTGATGCCTCCTTCAATGCTTGAAGCATTGCTCCTGCTTTGTGTTCTGTTTCTTTGAATTCGTTTTCTGCGATAGAATCTGAAACAATTCCTGCTCCCGATTGAACAAATCCTTTCTCATTTTCAATGAATATGCTCCTAATTGCTATGGCAAAATCACAGCATCCGTTATATGAAAAATAGCCTACTGCACCCGCATATGGTCCTCTTGCTTCAGTTTCTAATTCATCAATGATTTCCATTGCTCTTACCTTGGGGGCACCTGATACTGTTCCTGCTGGAAATACTGCCTGAAACGCATCAAACATGTCGTTTTCAGATGCTAAATCCCCTATTACGTGACTAACTATGTGTTGAACGTGACTAAATCTCTTTATCTCCATTAGTGATTCAGGACGGACTGAACCGTATTTACACACTCTGCCAATATCGTTTCTTCCTAAATCGACAAGCATGGTATGTTCTGCCAATTCTTTTTCATCATGGATTAATTCTTCAGATAATTCTTTATTTTTTTCTTCATCGTCTGTAATTTTTCTTGTACCTGCAATGGGAAATGTTTCTACTTTCTTGCCTGTGATTCTGACTAGCATTTCAGGCGATGCTCCTATGACTGTCTTTTTTGCTTGTTTAAGATGATACATGTATGGAGACGGATTTAATTTTCGAAGTGTTTTGTATAGCGTTAAATTATCCCCCTTTGTATCAAATGCAAATTTTCTTGATAATACTACTTGGAATATGTCTCCGTCGTGAATGTATTTTTTTGCCTTATTGACTATTTCTGCATATTTTGATTCATCCATGTTTGGTGTCACTTCACCTGCATGAAATTCCCCAAACATGCCATCACTTATCACAAATTTATCAAATCTATTTTCATCATGATAAAAATAAAATAATTTTTCATGTATTTTATCATAAATTATTCCATCATCATAAATTCCAAATTCTATTAACGGCTGTGATGCTCCATGTGAATCATCTATGTTTTCAACCAGTCTTATTGCATCATAGTTTACTGCTCCCACTGCTCCTCCCAAATATCTGTATCTTTGATCATTTGATTTCCCTAACAATTTTTTTAATTCAGCAAAAGGATCTGTTGTTTGTACGGTTGTCGATTTTCCGTTTTCAACAATTTCTACTTTATCTGAATATCCTTTGAGGATGATTTTTGGATCAAATCCCATGACTGAAGTTTCGGCTAATACTTCGGGACCTGTTAATGATTCAAAAAGAAATGAATGTGAATAATTTCTTGAAATTTTATTGTAAATTTGAAATTGATTTTCAGATAATTCCAATGGTATTACTTTTGCTTGTGTCTTTCCAAAGGTGTCCACCCATAAACAAAATTCTGATGGTTTATTATTTAAATTGATGAGATGATTCTGATCTCTCTTTTTTTGGTTAAAATAATTGATATGCCAGGCATGTAATTATTACGGTATAATACGGTACCTTTATAGTCTAGTTGATCGTATTATAACCATCATGAAGCGGGTTAGTCAAACAATTATGCAAAAAATGCATTCTGTTGAATCAAAGACAGTTTCAACTTCTCTGAGTAAGGTTGAATGTTATGTTTGTGGTAAAGGATTGGAAGATGGTCATAGCATTACTGCTAAAACATTACCTAATGGCATAGTGTTGTTTTGTGATGTTCATTATTCATTGCAGTAGTTCTGCGATCAAGTGTTCCATTTTGGAATGATTATTTTGTTTTAAATTCCATCACGATTAATTGTATTTCTGATATCGTATATTCATGGTAGTGCCCCACTGTGAAATCCGATTAATTAGTTCAGGCTTTCTAAATCGTCATGTTTGAACTATGCATGCACATGAAAAATTGATTCCCACTTATGATGATTGAAACATTGAAAAGAACTCTTTTGCTTCTTTTTTAGCCAGTTCTTTATTTTTTGTTTGACAATAATTCGTTGTAAAGGTACACTTCGGACAACCGCCCCAAACTTCTTCATCCTTTTGATTTTTGTCTGTAGGACAATCACAATCATTAATTAGTGAAAATCCCGTACTGAGAATTTTTTCAAATTCCTCATAGATGATCTTACTGCATCCATTAAATCCGTCTGAAGAATTATCATAAATGTATATGATTCCTTTTTCATAATATACATCAATATCGCTTGATTCAGCTTTTGTCAAAATTTTACTTGCATTAACTAATACATGTGATACGGTATGGATTTTAGGATCATTCATTATGGGGCTTTTTGAATCTGAAATTTGTTTTGAAATAAATTCTGTAGGTGGTGTTACACTGACTGCAGAATGTTTTGATTTCCAATGAAAGTTTTTCCAAGATGGTATGTTGGCCCCGTTATATCTTTGATAATTGTCTGCAGATTCATTGTAATTTCCTTTCATGTATCCTGTAATTGTTCTGTCTAGTGAAATTATCCCATAACGCAAGGCTATTTTTTTATCTTTAGCTTTGATTTCTCTATGAATTGCTTTACCTTCAGACGTTTGAATAATTGCCGTTTTGACGATTGGAATAGTTCTCTTTTGTTTTTCTTGTGATTTTACTAAATATGCTCTTGCCCCATTTTGTGATTTAATTAGGGAATTTACCACGTAATTTTGTTTGTTAAAATGGTATATTGCATTTTGATGTAGTTGGTAATATCCTACAGGAACTCCCCTGGTGCCAATTTTTCTAGAATTATAGTAAATTGAAATTTCACCCGACCCTCCTCGTAAATTTACACTGTTGGCAAAATCAAAGAATTGAGCCTTGTCTGAATCTTCAGCAGATTGTTTTTCAATCTCTATTGATTCTTCATGTTTTTCTGATATGATTGGATTTTTTTTATTAATTGGAATGATGTGATCTTGTGAAAGATATTCGTCAATATGACGTGCAAAATAATGACATGCTGCATCCTCTGGATCAAACACGCAAATAGAATATGATCTTTGTCCTTTTCTTCCTGCTCTTCCAATTCTCTGTACAAACGAATCAAATTCACTTTTGAATGCCGAAATTACTACATCTACATGACCAATGTCGATTCCTAATTCCAATGTAGGGGTACATGATAAAACATCTAGTTCTCCTCCCTTCATTTGAGACTCGTATAACTTTCTGTCCTTTTGATCCAATCCTCCTCTGTGAATTTGTATTCTGATTCCATCGTTTGCATCTTCTACATTTGACGCAAGAAATTCTGCATCATTGTGAGAATTACTAAAAACTAATTGTGTTGATTTGTTTTTGTGACAAATTGTCGATAACATTTCCATGGTGGTTCTTTGTTTGAATTTTCTTGGCATTATGAAAAACATGTGCATATTTTGCTTTCGTCTAAATTGACTTTTGATGTATGTGAATGACTTTTCTGGCAAATCAAACATATTTGAAAAAAACTCTTTTGAATTATCCAACGTCGCCGATGATCCCACGAATTGAATTTCATTCATGTATCTTTTCATTCTTTTTAGCACATGATACACATTAGAGCCATGAAAACTGGTATAGGAGTGAGCCTCATCCATCACAATGATTTTTGCATTTTTGAATAACTGATTCCATTTTTTATCTTGTAAAATCAAATGGTAATTGATAAAATCAAAATTTGTTGCTATGATCAATGACTTTTGAGTTGCATCTGAAATTATCATATCTTTATACTCTGAACTTTGACCTCCGTGAATAGAATAAACTGCCATTTTGTTATCCAATTTGCATTTTTCAATTAAATCTGAAATCTTGGATACTTGATCATCGATTAATGCATTAAGTGGGTAGACCAGTAATGTGAAAACTCCCGGTGTGGGGTTTTCTGAAATTTTTTGTAAGATTGGAATTGCAAATGCCTCTGTTTTTCCAGAACCTGTTGGTGCAGAAATTATGGTGTTTTCTCCTTTTAGAATTGCTCTGATTGATTCTTCTTGAAATGGCGACACTCCTGTAAATCCATATCTTTCTAATCCTTTTATGATATTTTCAGACAATACATCCTTTAGATTTTCAATTGGAATTTTTTCAGCTTCTGGGGCAATCAGTCTTTCATAATGAATTAATGCCAGTGATTCTTCTTTATGGCCTTGAATTATTTCTCGAATTATAGAATCATTGTCAATTAGTGATTTTGGGATTTTTGAAATATCATACAGTATGTTTTCTGGTAGTGATATTTTGTTTTCAGACTCTTTCGGTTTTGGTTTTGTATGTTTTTTAATTTCCTCTGGATAGTATCCTATTTCTGATTCTGCTGGGCCATCACATCTATGTGGTTCATCTGTTCTTGAATCTATTGGAATGAATTTTCCACTATCTGACTTGAATCCTTCATCCCAGTAAATTTCTGCACCGCATCCTTTAGAGCACTGCCTTGTACGTCCTGAATAATTCACTCCATAAGTTGGGTTTTTTACCATGATCTTCTCAGGATTACATCTGGGACAAATCCATGGCCCTCCTACATCTTCATAACTTTGTACTAGTCTTGAATCACAATTGGAGCAAAATTTCATGAATAAACTTATGATAAAATTACTATTAATGAACCGATAAGAAACAAAAATTTTACATTAATTTTGATTTTCTGTCTCTGAAATTGACATCTTTTATGTTGAACATGCTTACTGTCCTGAATTGATGAATACTTTGGAGTCTGACATTGCTATCATTTCTGCCATTTTAACTGGAATATCTTCTTTTTTGAAATTTGGAATATTTCATCATAATGCTCTTTTTTCAAATGTCCTTCAAATTCTTCTTCCGTGTTGTTTTTCTTGAATTTACAATCTGGAAATACACAGTTAAAATTCATTAATTCTATTTTTGTAATCTCATAAAAAAATCAATACGCTTAAGTTTCTTCTTTCTACAGATATTTTATGAGTATTAGGACCAACGTGTTTTCTACAAAAGAATTGCTAATTATTATTGGAATTTCTATAGTGGCAGCATCTATCTTGTTTGTTACGTATTTCACTGGTAGATGAACATCACATTCAAGATTTATCAATACGCTGATGTTTCTATATTTTGATTGACGTTATGAATAACTTAGATAATGCCAAACATGATCATCAAAAAATGAATCAGATGTTGTAAACTTGGTCAAACAAATGTTTGCATTAGATAAATGGGATGATGAGGAATACCGTAAAGAATTACAAGAGTTGGTGAAAAAAGATGAAGATCTAGTCAAAGAGGTTTACCAGAATTATCAAAGAAAGAAATGGTGTAAAATAACATCATTAGTGATATTTTGATTCACCTAAACGTATAAGACTATGTCTGACTTATTGCAATTATGGGATGGAAGAAAGCCTTGGGCAAGTTTTGTATTATGAAAAAAGTACGTGATAATGCAAATGAGCCTGATGAAGAATAATTATTCATTTTAAAAAATTATTAATCAAATTATCCAAGTTCTACCCGTGCCTCTAGATAAGATGCCTGACCCTGATGAATTTGTTTTAACGCATATCTCCAAAGTCCTACATTTTCATGGCAATCCCATTGCATGTATTATAGACGCTCAAAATGATTCTAGGTACGGGTCACTGCCCAATGATCCTTCTCTAAAGGCCTCACTATTTGGATTTTTAAATAAACATGATGAGTTAGGTTTGCTTATGGGTTTTCAATTAAAAATCCAAACTAATACAGAGTTTTTTGAATACACTTTATACCCTGATGAAGAATTTATTGAAACTGTAATTCTCAATGAATCTATTCATATCGTCAGTGATTCATTAGAAAATCTTCTTTCATTAGGAAATATTGTAACGGATCAATTTGTAAAAACAAGATCTGAATTTGAAAAATTCAAAAAAGTGACATGATCTCCAAATCATTCAATAACTACTATGTGTGAATTTTTTTGTGGCAAGTTTTACCCAGATGCTAAAAGCTCGTGAACCTGCTCTTTTGGATAGGGAAGACGGACATTGGTACCAGACAAAATTTGATAAAATTTATCCTTCAATAAGCACCATCTTATCGGCAACATCTTCTGAGGATAAAAAAAATGGATTAACATCTTGGAAAGCAAACGAACCTGCCCATGAATATATTACTAAACAAGCTCAGGATATAGGTACACAATCTCATAAGATGATTGAAGATTATCTAAATAAGGTATTGTCTTTTGAAGAATTTGATTTATTGCCTACTGCGCATTTTAATAATTTGAAACCTTTTTTGGAGAATATCTCTAATGTCATTTGTATTGAACAGAGGATGTATTCTGATGAACTAAAAGTGGCAGGGACAAGTGATTTGATTGCAGAATATAATGGAATTTTGTCTATTATTGACTACAAAACAAAAAGAAAACCTCAGATTGATGAACATATGTACGAATATTACCTTCAAACTACTTGCTATGCCCACATGTTTAAAGAAGCAACTGGTGAAAAAATCAATCAAGTGGTAATCTTAGTTAGTAGTGAAAAAAACACTAGACAAGAATTTGTAAAAACCTGTGATGATTATGTCGAGCCAATGTTGGAACGCGTTGAAAAATATCATCTAAATAATCTACAATAATATTTATGACAAACTATCTAGTTTCTTATCTGGGTTCTTCATTTGATTTGTTGGATCATTTGCCACGTTGTCTAAAACCTCTGTTTTTTTATCATCATTTTTGATTTTTCCATTTGCCCAATCTAACATTACATCTAAAATCTTTGTGGCCTGAATGACATAATCTGCCAAGTCTTTAATGTTTAACTGCATTTTCCTTTTTTCATTTTTTGGATAAATTATGATTTCTCCTGATTTGTGAATTCTGTATTGTTGCTGTGTTACCGCATTTGCAAAATCTAATAAAAATAATCCTTTAATGGAATTATGTAATCTTTCAGGATGGTTCATTTTTTCACAAATTCCATTAATTATTTATTCTAACGTTGAACTTGTCATGAAACCCCCAGTACACCATTGTTTACTTGTCCAACAACAATTAGTGAACTGATCCCAAAACCGGCCATTCGGGCAGTTTCCGATGACCGTCTGGGACCTGTCCATCGCCAAACATTGTACCTTCTCGTGAAATTTCAACCGACAGATTCACAATGCGTGCAGCGTGGAATCCTGCACCCTCTGACAGTGTCGGGCATGGTACGGCACATCCTGACGTGAGACGATTTGATCCTTGGGGGCAAAACCTGCACTTCAGACAGATCAGGCCGGAATGCACCGCAGTCGGATCAAAAACAAGCGGCCTCTGCAGAACCAACAGGTTATTAACCACAATGATCACAGGTACTCCATGAGAAAACTGACCACCTTACACTATACGATATTTGTGATTGCGGCACTGGCCGTGCTGGTTGCAGTGCCTTCCGCATATGCTGCCACAGTTGATGTAAATCCGGGATGTGCTGATGCTGATCCTAATACACCAGCTTGTGACGATGGCACTACATACCCTACCATAGGGTCTGCAGTTACGGCAGCAAATGCAACTGATACCATATCCATCTCCAACGCAACCAATCATCAGGAAGATTTCATAATTGTTAGCAAACCGTTGACAATAGAGCCTGCCGCAAATGAAAGAGTAATCCTTAATGGAACAACTAGGATCGCTGTACTTACTGGCAATGTTACCATACAGGGCATCACATTTCAGAATCTCACAGAGGCTGGAATAGCCATTGGCGCACCTGATGTAACAATACACAACAACACGTTTGCAGACACTAGATCGTTTGGAATATCTATAACCGCTCTACCTGACACTCCAATACGAGGCCTGTCTATAACAGATAACGTGCTTAAGAACATTGGAACATTTTATGATCCTGGATTGAATGCTGATAGTAAGGCCAAAATATTGCGTAATGCAATACATGTTGCCTCTGAACTAGATAACGTCATCATACAAGATTCCAAAATTACTGGCAACACCATTGACACTACGTCACATGGCGGAATATACCTGAAGAATACTGAAAATACTCTGGTGCAAAACAACACAATCTCAAGTGTTCCTGCCAATGGGATTCAAGTTGCATCGGGCAACAACCAGATAAAGATTCTTGACAATCACATAGATGATGCAAACAATGCATTACAGTACCTTAATGGGGTTCCAGAAGATACCACTGAAGGGGCTATTTTGGTATGGGCAGATGATGGTCTCACTCATTTCACTGTTGCCAACAACACCATCTCTGGGGGCAATAACGGAATCGTCTATTGTACGGGAGTATGTTCGGTAAGTGCTAATAGCCTTGGAGCTGCCACTCCTGGCACAATAATTGATCCAAAAACAAAGATTGCCCATACAAACCTGTTCGCTCATAATGCCTTTGATAACGTAAACGGCTTTGATATCATGAATATGGCAGCAGGCGTGATGATTGCAACGCACAACTATTACGGAGAAGCAAAGCCTGACTTTACGGCAATATTGTTTGGTAATATACGCTACAATCCCTACTATGGTGATCCGGAATTCAAGGTGCTGGTAGATGACGGCACGGGGACGGTACAAAAGGCAACTGCAGACCTTGACGTCTCAGACGTGTGCTCCATATCCCTTGGAAGCTACGTCATTGACTTTGCAGACGCAAAGTACGGCGCCACGTCTGGCATTGTGGAAAACCAGATCAAAAATGCCGGCAACCAGGACCTTGGGGAAATAAAGTTCACCTCTACCGGATGGCTAAAGCCTGACGGCACTGCCCTTTCCGGTGCCGTATCCAGGGTCGGCACCGATGTCGGCAATGCGACATCCTATACGCCCATCACCACTGCTCCTGCCGGCGTCAACTTTGATGATGCCGACTTTATCGGATCAAACGCGCTTCCAGTCCCAGGATCCCCTGATCCTGCACGGGTCGGCTTTGTGCTTGACCTTACACGTGTTGCAACGGGCGCCGGTGTCACCGTCACGGAATCCGTAACCTATTCTGCAACCTGCAGCTAGGAATCAGACCGCACGGCCCCAAGGTACGGCAGTATGTTTTCCCCTTTTGCCATGATGCCGCAACGGGATACGCCACGGACTCGCTTGGAAAAAAAATAACCGACTCATCCCGATACGTCATGATGCATGCCAGGCAGGACTAATCCCGGATAATTCCGACATTTCCTTTCATACCCTGCTACGGTTCTTCCCAACCCGCACCTGAGCCAGGCAAGGAAACCTCCCAACCACAACCTTGTCTTGCCGTACCCGTTCTGTACATTCCCTGGCACAACGAATCTGGAATTTTTCCTGCAGGGAATGCAGCATCTGATTCCGTGACATCTGCAATAGTTTCTGATGTATGCCGCATCATAGCCCCAGGTCAATCCTGCCCGATTTGTGTGCTGATTTGACTGCACGTCCCGAAATCTTTTTCCATATGCCAAACTCCTGCCATCTTCTTGGCCTTGGGTTGGCAGCTGAACCATCACCGCATGTCTTTGGCATCTCACTCCACCTGCATCCGGAAACCGGCACGCAGATGATTCCGTTTAAGACCGTTCGGTCGTTGCCTCTTGGACGTCCTGTTGTGGCAGGTTTTGGCAGCAACGGTTCCATCATGTCCCGTTGTCCGTCTGTCATCTCGGTGAATTTCATGTACAGCTTGGAAACCAATGGTTCATGGATCCAAACGATCATCAAATATCGTCCAAATGGTTAGTTTTAAGACAAGTTGGTTTTCCAATACCTTCACCTAGTTTAATTGGATTTACTATGATCTTCAAGAATTTTTTTACTAATTCCAGATGTGAATTAATGTAAGACAATTCTGAATATGTGATAAAAACACTCCTTTTTTGTTTGGAATGTATCTGGACTGTTAATTAACTCACTCATTGTATGTGAAAATGCTTTTTTGAGTTGAAAAAATTCCTAAAAAATCCTTTATCCTGATATTCTTTATTGAATTGAATCAGTCCATATGATTCTATATATCGTTTAAAATTATGACTGTGGCTTTATGATTAGGCTCAATAATCACTATTTTTTGATTTTTCTATGAACTCCAGGTTATTGATGTATCTCTAAATCAAATATGCCAAAAAGTGAATTGATCCCGAGCTACTGCTTTACAGAAATCAAAAAGTGAAGATTATCTCTATCTTTGTTTTAACAAATAATGTGATGAATAAAAAAGAAATTCAAATCTTGAAAAAAGATCTACTTGAGAAATTACATGCAGCTGATAGTAGATACTATGGATTATCTCTTGAAAATCTAGTTCTCAGAAATTAATTCCAGTCTTGACTGTATGGATCTTATTTTTATTATCTATTCCAAATTTCTTGAGTTTTTAACCATGCAATCAAATCTTGGTAAAGTTTACTTTTTTGCATGTTTAACACTCCGATTTCTAGATTAGTAGATGACTTTACGGTTTTTGTATAATTCTCATAAACTGCAAAAATTATTTTATCTAAAAACATCTCATTTTGCATTTCTTTTTTTGCCAATTCTTCAGATTCCGTCGTTGCAAAACTTGCAAACAATACTCCATCTACCCAATATGCGTTAGCTGCTTCTAATGATGACATCATTCCTATCAGATCATCCAAACTTAATTTTATCATGTCTCTTACATAGATCTTATTATATGGTTTATGGACAAATTCTGTCATGTTGTATTCATTTTTGTTTGGTTTAAAGAACATTTTGGAAATTTTATAACTGGTTTTTCATAAACATGACTATGGATAATATATCTGGTGATTCATCTGGACATGACATGTTTGTCACAGAATTTCCAAAACAAGGATTTTCTATTGTTGACTATCTTCAAGGTAGGGTGCATTTTTCTATTATGGATTTGATGAAGCTTATGCATAAATCTGGAGTGTCTCAAACTCAAATTAAAGAAACCATTTTGGGCAATGTGACTGAAATTATTGACAATTTTGAGCCTGAATCAAAAGGTCCTTGATTCTAATTTGACTGATTCGGCCTTGATTATTTTGTGACACTTGCAATAGCAATTTGTATGTGGCATATCGTTATTCATTCTATATTTGCATTCTTTGGTATGTTCACTTTCTAACAATTTGCATTCCTTTATTGTGATGATTGTTTTAATTCAAAATATTCTGTTAATGAATCACTAAAATCTTTTAATTTTGAATCCTCAAGATTAGATTCTTTTAGAATTTCCCACTTTTTCTCAATTTCTTCTTTTAGTACAAACAATGTTCGTTTATCATCGCAGTGCATATTTGCACTTTTTTTCATTCATCATTTATCTATTGCTTGTTTTTTCATTGCAGTTTCTAATGGGATTGAAATTCTCCTTTTTGCAATTTTAACTGCAATCATGTCAATTGTTGCACTTGGAATACTAATTATTCCCAACACTGTCACTAATGTTTCTGAGAATTCTGGAAGTAAATAATATCCTGACACATCATTGAATATGTAAAATTGGATATATGCCATTCCTACCAATGGCATACCACACATCAAAGCTGTAGACCCACTAACCCTCCTGCTATCTCTTCTCTAAACTTATTGATCTTGATTTTATTTGTTATGATCGCATCCGCAACTATGGCCACAATCATTACTATGCCAAATATTGGTAAATATACCCACAATTCTTTGCTGGTATCACATTTGCAGTTGTGTTGAAAAATAGCAATAATCCTACAACACTGCTTGTCCATCCAAATTTTTTCATAGATTTTGCCGCTCCCCAAAAAACCAAAGTCGTGAAAAATGGTATGGTTGTACTGAGGATTACTCCTCCTACGTAGGGATCAGGATTCAAATCCATGGTTTCTCCTTCAGAAATTGGCAATCCGAATTGGAATGAAAATGCTATGATGATAAACCATAATGTAGAAAATGAAGCGACTGTCGCAGGTTTTACAATTTTGAAATTATATGGAATTAACCTTGTTAATCCCAATACAGTTCCTACTGACTGTATCAATATTACTGTGATTAGAGTTAGATGTGTTGGACTTAGCAATCCATCTACCCCAAACATTTCGTGCCATGCATAATCACTCGGGCCTGCAAAAATCTGAATCACACTGCCGGCAATGATTAATTTCAATCCAAAGGATAATGATTTGTCACGTAATTCTTTATCTTTTAACAAAATCACACTTGCAACTATTGCTGCAATCAAACCAATTCCTACTCCCGAATACAACACTGCATGTGGTGGTGTAAAAAACGATTCAGGCACTCCTAACAAATGACTTGTAATGTCCCAACTGCCGCCCCAAATCTCTAATACGCTTCCAATTAATGATATGATTAAAACAATTATGATCTTTTTTGGATCCGTTTTCATGTTTCTTGATAAAAATATTACTTTATGAGTATTGTGAATTAAAAAATACGTGCTTTAGACAGTTCTAAAGACACTCATCGATATTTTCTGATTTTTCTATTTGGGACCAGCAATTTGGACTGCATATTGTGACTGGCACCTTATCCTCTGATACAAGCCAAGACAATCCTATTGCTTCTTCCCACTTTCATTGATTATTGTTATCTTGCATATGATACGATCTTAAAAATTTCGATTTAACGAAGATAAGCGATTTGTTAGTACGATTCATTCGTAGAAAAGAACGGTGATACTTTATATCGAATTTGAATAAATTTTGTTACCCGACCATACCTGGTGAGGATTCAATCCCTGATTCATTTTGAATCTTCACATTTTTTAATTCTGAGAGTTTGCAGTTTTTTCATAATAGTATTCTTGCCTTTTCAAATCTTTTTCAGATATGATTCTACATTTTCTCATTGGTACTAGTCGTGAAATTTGTTCATATGTGTTCATGTCCCTGACATCTGCTGCATATGCTATTTGTAATAATGGAGGCTTTTCAATTATCATTGGTTTTGCCTGTTCATATCCTCCACTCTGTCTCATACCTGTTCTGAATAACCCCAAGTGACTATCGTTTTTTGAAATCTGTGGATCTTGATAGCAACATATTGCAAATTCGTCGTTCTCTTTTTCGATTATGGTCAGTCTTGTGAACTTATCGCTCCAATCTTCAATTTCTCGTGCAATGTTCGTCGCTTCTTTTTTATCCTCAAATACTGTTGAAACTACCAATCTGTCTTTTTCATATGCCCAAGAAATTCCGTAAAAATTATTTTTCCAAGTAATATCCAAAGACATGATCTATTTTGATTTGTATTCAAAATAATGTTTTCGAATTGTTCTAATTATTTGCATTCTGTCTCATGATCTCCATCATGACACATGTCGAACTTATCCTAAAACCCTCCAATGCATCATGACGCATGCCAGATACACAAACCCGAGACAGTCATCACAGTTCCTTTCGTATCTGACTGCCGTCCTGTGAAGCCCGCACTTGAGCCAGGCAAGGAACCGCTCTACGACAAACCCTGTCTTGCCATAATGTCTTTGATTCCTGTTCTGTGCAACGTTCCTTGAGTTCCTTTTGTATGGAATGCAACAGTCAATCCCATGGGATCCCAGATAGTCTCTGATGTATGCCGCATCGTATCCCCTGTCGGCATACACTGAGACGATCTGCCGTATCAAATCATCATCTACAAGTTCTGAGATGTTCTCTAACACATCGATGAATTTCGTACTGTCATGGACATTTGCAGGGCTGGCCCTGATTGGGATTGGCAGTCCTGTCCCGTCTACTGCAACGTGAATCTTTGTACCCAGGATCCTCTTGAACCCGTCATATCCTGTTTTGTCCCCCCTTTTTTGGCGGCAACTGACGATGAATCAATCGATATTTTTTCCAGGCTGGTTTTTCCCTGCCTGTGTGCGGATTTGATCAGTCCTGATAGAATCCTTTTCCATATTCCCTTTTGCTGCAGCTCTGAGAATCTCAGATGCGCGGTGGATTTTGAACCGTATCTGTCCGGCATGTCTGCCCACCTGCATCCGGTTGTTAGGACAAACAATATTCCGTTGATTGTGTTTCTGTCATTGCATCCTGGCCTTCCGGTTTTTGCAGGCTTTGGCTGATGTGATGCAACCGTCTTCCATTGAGTGTCTGACATTTCTTTGTGAATCATGAAAGATACATCGGCAGGGTCATTCTTGGATCCCGATTGTCATGAATTATCTACAAAATGATCGGTTTTAGGATGAGTTGGTCATGTTCACATCTACAATCTTCTTTACGAAAATAGCATCTTGCAGGCATTGGATAAAACATGCTATTTTCTTTTTTTAGGTTTAATCAAACTCATCTGCCAAATCATGCCCAAATTGGAGCCTGACTAAAAAAATTAGACTGGCATTGTTTTTCACATTCACATTGTCTACTTGTAAACAAATTCTTGAATGTGGCAAATCTTGACTGATTAATTGCAGGTTTTTGTCTTCCTACAATTTTGAACAAATTGATTCCTGTCTCTGAGCTAGTTCCTTTTAATTCCAATGATCCATTTTTCATTAGATGTGGCTGTGGATTTTTCATTGACACTTTTTTCTTTGCTTTGATATCACATGCCTATATTTTTGACATGTGCCTTAATGGTAAATTCTGTATTACAGATTCAAAGTAAGTTTTTTCTTATTGAATAGATGAAAAACTCACCGATTTTGTAATTTTTAAATCATACACAAATTTGATACTTTTCTAAAATACTAAAAATCAGTATTCTTTATCAAAGAGAATTAAACAATTGTTTGAAAAACATTCAATCTCTATTTTATATCTGAGTATGTAATGATTTTTGACGCCTTCGTTTAGTCCGGGCATGCTATAGGCGACTACTATTCCAAGACGCCTTACTTCTTTTTCAATAGTGCTTCTTCGGGAGTTTTTTCTTTGTTTGATTCCCAGTGCCAATTATGATGTTTTTTCCAATGTGTTTCTAATTCTTCTGTAGTTGGTTCTTTTCCTAAGGGGGTCCCACATAATTTACACTGTATCATTTTTTATTTCCTTTACTTTTTTCTTTTCTGATTTTGTAATTGGATGACATTGAACAGGTAAATTTTCTTCATCCATATTTAGTGTAAAGTTAATTTCAAATTAAGAGTCTGCTTTGGTTTTTTTCTTATCTTGTAATTTATTATTTTTTTTGTACTTGTCTTTTTTTCTTTTTTTCTCTAAATTCATAATAGAATATACTTTTCCAGATTCGCATAATTTCATTTCTCCGGTATATTCGTCATGGACTGAATCAAATGATCCTCCCGATAATAATTCGCCTACAATACTCCATGCCGTATCTTCTGAAACATCAAATTTGTATGATAATGTGGATACTTTGGTAAAGAACCCATTTTGGGAATTTCTCTTTACAAATGATTCTATTTTTTGTTCCGTTGTCAAACTTGGTTCGCGTTTTTTGAAATTTCTAAATCGTTTTCTTTCTGACATCATTTTTACTTCCTTTATCTTGTATTTTAGATCAATCCTTTGCATATATTCAACTCATCTTAAAACCCTGCAATGCATCAAAAATGACGCAATGTTAGCCAGCCCGGGATAGTTTCCCGCGTTTCTCTCACATCCTGTTCTGTGAAACCCGTTTTTCAGCCAGGCAAAGAACCTCTCCACCACAAACCTTGTCCTGTCGTAACCGTCCTTGCCTGCATCATCTGCCGTCCTGACGTTTTTTCCAAAGGGAATGCACGGAATGATGTCTCTTGACCTTGCATGACTGCGGATTGGCTTTGAACCGTATCCCCTGTCTGCATAGACTGAAACCATCTGTTCTGTCATGGAATCGTCTGCAAAATCAGAAACTGGTTCCATCACGTCTGCAAATTTCGTACCGTCGTGAATGTCTGCAGGGCTCATTACGATTGATACTGGCAGGCCGGTACCGTCCACTGCAACATGCAATTTTGTGCCCGTGACTCTCTTGAACCCGACAAATCCGATCACATTGCCCCCTTTTTGGAGGGAATCGATGACGATGAGTCAACCGATGTTTTTTGCAGGTCAATCCTGCCCGACTTATGTGCGGATTTGATTGCACGTCCCAAAGTCTTTTTCCATATGCCAAACTCCTGCCATCTTCTTGGCCTTGGACTGGCAGCTGAACCATCACCGCATGTCTTTGGCATCTCACTCCACCTGCATCCGGAAACCGGCACGCAGATGATTCCGTTTAAGACCGTTCGGTCGTTGCCTCTTGGACGTCCTGTGGCGGCAGGTTTTGGCAGCAACGGTTCCATCATGTCCCGTTGTCCGTCTGTCATCTCGGTGAATTTCATGTACAGCTTGGAAACCAATGGTTCATGGATCCAAACGATCATCAAATATCGTCCAAATGGTTGGTTTTAAGACGAGTTGATTGTATCTGGATCATTGTTTCCTGGCAAGTATCTGTCTCCTAGTTTCTTTTTCATTTTTTCATCAAATTCTTCTTGTAGCCTGGCAAGGTATATCTCAGCCTCTGTTTCGTCTTCAGGAATGCCTGTATCTGTTTCAAAATTAAATCCTGTTGCCAGATGATGGAATTCCTCAAAAAATTCCTTGCAATCAATCACGTCTGCTTTCTCATCAATGGATACTACTAGACTATCATTTTCTATCCTAAAATTGAGACAGATTTCCTCTTCTATCATAATATCTGCCATAACCGCCATGAGATATGCTGTATATTTTGTGTCTAGTTTTCCTTGATCTTTATTAGCAATCCAAAATTTATAGCCATCAAGAAAATTGTCAAAGGTTCTAACTGCTACATCTCGTATGTTTGAGTCCGGATGGGCTAGTTTTGTTTTCCATGATTCAAAACTATTGGGTTCTGCATAAACTGTATCAAATGTCAATTCTTCATTGATTTGTTCAAATTCCCAAATCTGTTTATTTGTCCACATTGGCACATGTTCTTGAATTAGATTTCTAGTTGTTTGATTCAATGTTTTTTTAATTTTCTTCTACTGTTTAATCTTATCTTGAATCAGTTGTTTATTCCTGATTTGAGAAACTCAATTGTACATTCTGCTAATTCTTTACTTGAATGTTTTTTGATATCATGTTTACAATTAGGACAGATGCCTACATCCTCTTCTGAAAACCCTCCGTCAATTTGCTTCATGCAACATTCCATCAGTTCATCTGTTGAATGTGATTCCATTGCCAGTTTACATGTGGGACATTCTGTCAATTTTATGCAATTTATCAAACTCTTACTGCTAATAAATTATATTTGATTTCAAATAATTTTTTAATATGAATTGGAGTGAAAAATTCCAAAATAAACTTGATTGTATTTGTGGCACAAGTGTGTTTTTTGATGTTATTGAAACCATTGAATGTGATTGGGGAGAACATGTTGTGATTCAATGTCCTCATTGTGAAGAATCTTTTTCTGTAGATAAAGAATGTCCTGCTTTTGAAAATATTTTAAAATTACTTGAAAAAAATCCTTTGTTGTATTCTGATCAAGAAAAATCAAATTTTCTCATTGGTTCTCATCCTAACTGATACTTTTGGCCACAGATAAATTGGTAATCAATGTCGAATTGCCTTAAAGCGATTACCGACATCCATCTATTCTATGGCAATAATTCTAATCTGATTATTCTTTTAAAATAAAAAAAGTGGTTAAAAATTGACTATTTTTATGAAAATTTTCAATTGAGCCTAACTCTGATGATTTGGTGGAAAGTTTTAGGTACTGCCTTTCATTGAATTTTGTATTGAGAACTATTGCCGTTATAGCCGTACTTGTTGGAATCTTTGGTTATGCTTGGTATGCGGATTTACTGCCGTTGGATAGTCAATCTGATGCCATGTCTCCTTCAATTGAAAATTTACAGCAAATCTCCAACGTACTCACTCCTGATGGTCAGCAAATAATCTACTATTGATATGTTGTCGATGTACCTGATCCTCAAATCCCTATAGATGCATTAACCAAAACAATCCGAATTTGGGAACAGCATAATCCAAATTTAAAATTTATAGAATCTGAAAATTCTAACATTGAAATAAAATGGCAAAAATACGCATCACCCACTCATACCGGACTTGCAACTTGTAACAATGTTTGATTTGAACTTTTAAGCCATTGTGTTTTAGATATTTCTGCTGGTGCAGAAGATTGTAACTCTGATTTTGTTCAAAATGATGAAAACATGGTTGCTAATATTTTGATGCATGAAATCGGACATGCATTAGGTTTGGGTCACACTGGTGATGAAGACCATTTGATGTATTCAACTGTATCTCCTGAGACTTCTTTTGATTCTAATGGATATTTAATACCTGAGAGATTCGATGAGCTATACGTTGGCCAAAAATTATTATTAATCCAAGAAAAAGAAATCCAAGAAAAAATTGGATCATTAGATGCCAAAATATATGATGAACAGGTTTTGTATGATGAATATTATGAACAACATGCCTCATATGAAGAAAAAACGCTTCCTCCTAAGGAATACGAACAAGCACAACAAGCTTATGATGGGTTGACTTTACAAACCAAAAAAATCAATACTTTGATTTTGCAACAAAATGAATCAATTGATCAAATCAATGACATTTTGAACCAATTAGGACGTAATCCTAATTTTGAAATTGTCTCTTAATTATCCAAATAATAGTACTAATCCTACAACTAATGCTGCTACTGAAATGCCCATCCAGACATAAAATTTTGTCATCATGTCTGTGTCTTGAAATTTTCTGAAATTAATAGTTTAGAATTGAGAAAGCAAGCAAATCTGATATCCTTTTCATCGGCCCTTTGGGGGTTACATCAGATATCAAATCCGCAATCACCTTGCTTTCAATATTTTATTGATTTGTATTTTCAAAAATTCATAAAATTAATTGTGTCTTGACTTTTGGTCAAAAAGGGTTGAAAAAATGATCCATTTTGATTCCATGTTTTTTGAGCCTATGATTCAGATTAATTCTTTCTTGGGAATTTGTTCATTTGCACACACGGTTCCTTTGTCTCATCATTCTATTTACTGTAGAGTCATTTGTTTGACGGCTTCATACATTTGCCGTCAAAATCCCTCTTTTTGGTGGAATATGAAGAATAATTTATTGCAATAGAATCAGCAATGTATTGTGAGTGATAATTCTACTATCGAATGGACTTCTTTTTCTAAATTAAGATGGTCTGATTTCCAGGCTGAATCCAATCCTGCTGTTTTTGAAGACAGTCACAGCGTAATAAAATATGGATTTACTTGGATTGTAAATTCTGATAAAATCAATGGTGATGATATTGTTTTTTTAATTGATAAGATTTCTCTGTTTGTAGAATTTCATTCCTTGCTATCTTGGGTTCGTCAATCACAAGATACGGATCATTTGTTGAATCATGAGCAGGGGTGTTTTGATCTGGCTGAATTGGTGAAACGTGAAAATCTTCCAGTATTGGAAGATAAATTTTACAACAAACAATTTCCCACTAGGGGACAGAATAATGAACAACGAAAACAATTTGCAAAAGAAGATTCCGGTAAAATGATACATGAAGAAGTTGAAAAATTACAATGTGTTTTTGATGAAAGGTTACTGCAATATCGAAATGATACTGATTTTGGCAACAATGCTGAATCCCAATCAAAATACGATTTAATTTTTAAAAAATTACGCTCTTGACTTCTGTTTTATTTCAAGTTCTATTTTCAATAACTCTGTTTTCTGGAACTAAATTGATGTAATTTACCAAACTTCTATAATATTTTAAATGAAAATTCAAATCTCTAATTTCTGTCTGTTTTAATTCTTCTAATTCTGGACCAAAATCTGTTTTGTTTGTCTCAATTTGATTTAACGTGCTTTCATTTACTTCAATCATGTGAAACAGACTGTGTAAAACTTCTCCTTTTGTAAGAGTTCTATCACGTGATTTTTGCAACAATGCCTCGACCCAACCCATGATGTTTCTTCATTTTTTTGTATATCCATCCCGGAATTTGAAAAAGTCTTACCTTTGCTCTATTTTTTTAGTCTAGGCGGGATTTGTTAGATTGATTGAGCCTACTTTCTAATGTGTCTCTATCTTAATTTCTGCATTACAAACAGGTATTGCTCCTGTTTGATTCTTAAAATCTTCAATTAACTGCACCTGCATCTCTTTTGGATTGTCTGCAAATACTCTTTGATATGATGATGTTTTTTGCTTACACTCATCCCCGTCAAATTCCGTATCTAGATATTTTGCAAATGTTGCCTCCAAGCTATCTGTTTCTCCGATGTATATTGGATCTTTACTTCTGTTATACAAAACATATACACCCGGACTAGATTTGACATATTGGGCACTATTTGTCCAAACTCTCATCTTATCATCTAATAATTCCATGATCTATTCTAGAAACACTAGATATTAAATTAGATTGTAATGTATATGATACCCCAATAACCCTTATGCTTTTAATACTGAATAGAAAAAATGTAATCCTGTCTTTATTAGAAAAATTCCCAGATCATTTTACTCCTAGAGAAATTCAAAAAGAGATCATTTCTCAAATTGAAGAAAAGATAAACTCTGGATTCAAAAAAATTGTTTTATGTGCACCCACGGGTGTTGGCAAATCCTTAGTTGGAGCAACTATTTCAAATTATTTTGATAGCTCCTTTACTGTTACTGCTTCAAAACATCTGCAAGATCAATATATCAAAGATATTCCATTTCTAAAACCTGTAAAAGGCAAACAAAATTTCCCATGTCTAAAATTAATGGAGGCTGAAAAAGTAGACAACACACGTCGGGCTATGAGATTGGGATTGACATGCAATCGAGGTCAATGCCAAGAGAGAATCTCTAAAAACGGAAAAGAAGTTTTTGAAGTTTGCAAGTTCAAGCCTACTATTACTCAAGTTGAAGATAACGCTACTGATGTGCAATCATGTCATTACTATATGCAAAAATACGACGCTCTAGTCTCAAAACACTCTCTTTGGAATTACCATGCATTTTTTACTATTATGAAATTTAACAAAAAATTATTTGAAGAGTATCTTGATAGAAAAGTCACTGTATTTGATGAAGCTCACAAAATCGAAGACCAAATAATTCAGTTTGTTGGATTTGATATTTTTGCAGGTCAGGTTGATGAATGTAATCTAAATTCTGAAAAATATGATTTTAGTGACTTGGATTCAATGATAAAGCTCACTGAAGACATGGCTTATTCTTATGCTAAAAAAATCAAAGATATCGAAGAAAGCCCTGCATTTCAAAATAATCCTGATTATGAGCTAATTACTGGTTTGGAGAGAAGGCATGACCGTTCTGCCCAAGCAAAAATAGACATAGTGAATGACAAAGATAATTTTGTCGTAAATGATCCTGTTAAAGACTTGAATGGTAACTTTCGAACTATCTCTGTAAAGCCAATTGATGTTTCAAAATTTGCAAATTCTTTTTTTGAAACTGAATACCAATTATTCATGTCTGCAACAATTGACAAATCTAGTTTTTGTGAAAATATGGGATTGCTTCCTGATGATGTTGCATTTGTTGATACCACAAAATCTCCATTTCCAATTGAAAATAGGAGTATTGATCTTCTTAATATTCGACGATTAAGTTATGGGTCTAATGAAGAAGATGAATTGGAAGTCATAAAAACAATTGATAGAATAATGGATGAACACTCTGATGAACGTGGATTGATTCTAACCTCTTCCATTCCTAGATGTCAAAAAATTATTCGATATCTTTCTCCAAAAAATACCTCTAGGATAAGACTGTGTCATAGTAAAAATCATGATGGTAAATCCCAAGATGATGTGATTTCTGAGCACGCATCTGACCCTACAGGAGTTTTACTTTCATCTTCATTATGGGAAGGCGTTGATTTGAAAGATGATTTATCAAGATTCCAAATAATTGCTAAAGTACCTTATCCAAACTATACTGAAAAAAGAACAAAAGCAAAAATGAACAAATTCCCTTTATGGTATACATCACAGACTTTAACTAAAATTCTGCAAGGATTTGGTAGGTCTATCCGCAGTGATGAGGATTGGGCAAAAACATATGTTTTGGATACTGCTGTAAATAACGTCCTTTTCAAGGGTCAACAAATGATTCCAAAAGCATACTATGATGTATTGGGCATGGATGAACCCTAATCTGAAAATTTATTCCCTGTCTGCACAACCACATTTGACATAAATCATTTTGAATTCTCCGTCTGTTTTTACATTATGTGACATGGGTTTTCTGCATTGTTGGCATTCGTTAAATCCAAAATATTCTTCAACTTTGATTATTTTATAATCCCATGATTTTTTCTCTTCATTCCAGAATACCGAATTTAATTCTGATGGCCCTTCCATGTGTTTTTCTAAAATTTGTTTTATTAATTGATTTTCTATGGGTTCAGACTTTTAAAATCAAGACACTTTTGATCAAATTCATTTAGATATTTTTTAGCATTGATGTTGGGATCCATGACATATAACTCACAAGTTTCTGCATCAATTAGTTGGGCATCGTTACTATTTGTCATCACTTGTAATCCCAAGATCCCTAGTAATGCTATGATGACTATTATTGCAAATTTACTAGAGTAAATGTCCATGTGTTGATTTTGGGAATTCTAAACTTGGGTTTAATCTTTGGGTAATTTTATAGTAAATTCATGCCTGAGATTAATTCATTATTGCGGATAAATATTCAACTCATCTTAAAACCCTGCAATGCATCAAAAATGACGCAATGTTAGCCAGCCCGGGACAGTTTCCCGCGTTTCTTTCACATCCTGTTCTGTGAAACCCGTTTTTCAGCCAGGCAAAGAACCTCTCCACTACGAATCCTGTCCTGTCGTAACCGTCCTTGCCTGCATCATCTGCCGTCCTGACGTTTTTTCCAAAGGGAATGCACGGAATGACGTCTCTTGACCTTGCATGACTGCGGATTGGCTTTGAACCGTATCCCCTGTCTGCATAGACTGAAACCATCTGTTCTGTCATGGAATCGTCTGCAAAATCAGAAACTGGTTCCATCACGTCTGCAAATTTCGTACCGTCGTGAATGTCTGCAGGGCTCATTACGATTGATACCGGCAGGCCGGTACCGTCCACTGCAACATGCAATTCCGTGCCCGTGACTCTCTTGAACCCGTCAAATCCGATCACATTGCCCCCTTTTTGGAGGGAACTGGTGATGAGTCAACCGATGTTTTTTGCAGGTCAATCCTGCCCGACTTATGTGCGGATTTGATTGCACGTCCCAAAGTCTTTTTCCATATGCCAAACTCCTGCCATCCTCTTGGCCTTGGGTTGGCAGCTGAACCATCACCGAATGTCTTTGGCATCTCACTCCACCTGCATCCGGAAACCGGCACGCAGATGATTCCGTTTAAGACCGTTCGGTCGTTGCCTCTTGGACGTCCTGTGGCGGCAGCTTTTGGCAGCAACGGTTCCATCACATCCCATTGTCTGTCATCTCGGTGAATTTCACGTACAGCTTGGAAACCAACAGCTCGTGGATCCAAACGATCATCAAATATCGTCTGAAGGGTTGGTTTTAAGACAAGTTGGGTATCAACATGATGGGATTTGAAATTCTATCCCCTGGGGGTAAAACCTACACTTCAGGCAGATCAGGCCGGAATGCACCGCAGCTGGGCCAAAAACAAACGGCCTCTGGAGAACTAACAGTTTATTAACTTCCCTGATCACATGTATTCTATGAAAAAATTCACCGCCTTACAATATGCGATATTTGTGATTGCGGCACCAGCCGTGCTGGTTGCAGTGCCTTCCGCACATGCAGCTGTAATTGACGTGGATGGATCGTGCCCAGATACTGATGATGATACGCCGTGGTGTGATTTGGATACTGAATTCCCTACAGTAAAGTCTGCAATTGCAAACGCAACCGCCGGTGATACCATATCCGTCTCGGCTGGAACCTATGATGAAGGCTACACGCTTGTCAAGAAATCATTGACAATAGAGCCTGCTGCAAATGCCAGGGTGGTATTAAACGGAACAACCATTATTGACGTACAGGCCAATGCCACTACTATACAGGGCATCATATTTCAGAACACCACATCAGAGAAATACTCGTTACGTATTGGGAACTCTACATCGGGTGTAACAATACACAACAACACGTTTGCAGACACTAGGGGAAATGCATTGAGAGTCGCCAGTGATTCTAACACCCTGGTGCGTGACCTGTCCGTAACGGACAATGTGTTTAAGAACATTGGAACATTTTATGATCCCGGACTGAATGCGGCCCAAAAGGCCAAAAAAATGTCTACTGCAATAGTGAGCACAAACTATCCCTCAGACATAGCCCGCCTGCAGGATTCCAGGATTACCGGCAACACCATTGACACTACGACACACGGCGGAATAAACCTGGCCAATACCGAAAATATTCTGGTGGCCAACAACACAATCTCAAACACCAATGGAAATTCAATTCACGTTTCACATAGTAACCACCACATACGGATTCTTGGCAATCACATAAGCGGTGCAAACAATGCAGGACTAAATCCCACTGGAGGTGCCATTGTGGTAAAGGCAAACAATACATCCCATGTCACCGTTCACAACAACACCATCTCTGGCGGCAATAACGGAATTCTCTACTGTACGGAACTGTGTAACGAATTGCCTGAAAACCGACCGGGAAATCCCGATCCTGCCCTTAAAGTCCATAAGACAGTAATGACTGACCAGACAAACCTGTTTACCCATAACATCTTTGACAATGTAAGCGGCTATGATATTATGAATATGGCAAGAGGTCCGATGATTGCAACGCACAACTATTACGGAGAAGCAGAGCCTGACTTTACGGCAATACTGTTTGGAGATATACGCTACAACCCATACTATAACGATCCGGAACGCAGGGTGCTGGTGGATGACGGCAAGGGGCCGGTACAAAGGTCAACTGCGGACGTTGACGTGTCAGACGTGTGCTCCGTATCCCTTGGAAGCTACATCATTGACTTTGCAGACGCAAAATACGGCGCCACGTCTGGCATTGTACAAAACCAGATCAAAAATGCCGGCAACCGGGATCTTGATGCAATAAAGTTTACCACTACCGGATGGCTAAAGCCTGACGGCTCTGCCCTTTCCGGCGCCGTATCAAGGGTCGGCACCGATGTCGCCAGTTCGGCATCCTATGCCCCAATCCCCACTGATCCGGCCGGCGTCAACTTTGACAATCGCAACTTTACCGGACCAAACGCGCTTCCGGCCTCGGGATCCTCCGGTTCTGCACTGGTCGGCTTTGTGCTTGACCTTACCGGCGTTGCAACCGGCGCCGGCGTCACCGTCACGGAATCCGTAACGTATTCCGGAACCTGCAGCTAGGAATCAGACCGCACGGCCCCAGGATACGGCAGCCATGTTTTCCCTTTTTGCCATGATGCCGCAATGGGATACGTCACGGACTTGGAAAAAACATAGCCGACTCATCCCAATACCCTCCAATGCATCATGATGCATATGCCAGGCAGGACTAATCCCGGATGGTTCCCACATTTCTTTTCATGCCTTGCCACGGTTCTTCCCAACCCGTACCTGAGCCAGGCAAGGAACCTCTCAACGGCAAGCCCTGCCTGTACCCGTTTTGTACGTTCCCTGGCACAACGAATCTGGAATTCTTGCAGGGAACGCAGCATCTGATTCCGTGACATCTGCAAGTCTCCGATGCATGCCGCATCATGGCCCAACCCTTTTTTGATTTCAATGCCTGTTGACAATAACAGATCATGTCATCTTTGACTGATAATTTCTGTTTTGCTTTATAAACCGGGGGTACCATGTTTTGTTTACGTTGAGATTAATGGTCCAATTTTATTTGTAGCGTTCGTCTGGTTTTCTTCTACGAATTATTCCCTTCCTTTACCTTGTTTTTCGTCAATCCGTGCTACTGTTAATGGCTCAGAATCTGCATCTTCATAATCGCCACTAGTTGCTTTGGGAATAGTGACACCATTTTGATATCATCATGTAATCGAATTCCGCCTACTCGGGAAAGGTATTTTCCAATTGTTGTGAAATATACTGAAACACTATTCTTATTCTTTCTTTTTAGTGAATATTTCGCACTGTTTTGTACTTTAGATATGGTGATATTTGGATGGTCCATTAGTAACCATCATACAAATTCATCTTGGAATCTGGGTGCTCTGGCAGGTGACCTTGTTCTCTCCATGTCTTCTCTTAGATCAGACAAAACTGTGATCGTCTCACGTTTGTACTTATCTTGGCAAAAATAATCTGGGCTATTCAGGTGTGCTTTTGCCGTTTCTAGGGCACTGTCTAATCCACTTTTGGAATAGATCTTTTCTAAAAATGTCTCTCGTGTGATTCTATCTGAAACATAGTCTAATGCCATGAAAAATCAGACATCCAGTGGTTAAAGGTATTTTTTTCATTAACCTTTAGCAGATGGCAGTAATTTGATTAATCATAATCTGTTTCTTTTTCCTGTTATCTCTGATTACGATCTATGAATCTTGTGGACAAGTTGTTTTTTCTAGGGATTTGCACTAGTTACTGCACCTTGTGCTGCTGAACCTACCAGGGTTGCATATTTTGCCAATGCTCCTGAGGCATAGTTTGCTTCAGGTTTCTTCCAAGATTCTTTTCTTTTTGCTAATTCTTCTTCAGATACACGAAGTTCAATTACAGCGGTTTCGGTATCGATTGTAATCTTATCCCCATCTTTTATCAATGCAATAGGTCCTCCAACATATGCTTCAGGTGCAACATGTCCTACCATGAATCCTCTTGTACCTCCTGAAAACCTGCCATCTGTAACCATTGCCACTTTTTTGCCCAAACCTTGTCCTACTAGTGCTGCAGTTGTTGCAAGCATCTCTCTCATTCCTGGACCTCCTTTTGGACCCTCATATCTAATTACAACGACATCTCCTTCGTCTACTTCTCCTTTTGAGACTGCCTCAAATGCAAATTCTTCTCTATCATACACTTTGGCTTTACCTGCGAACTTCGTCATCTCGACTCCTGCAGTTTTAATCACTGCTCCTTCCGGAGCAAGACTTCCTTTGAGTATCGCTGCTGTTCCTACTGAATGTATTGGATTATCCACCGGTCTAATGATTGACTGTTCTGGTTCTCGAATGTTCGCGGAATTGATATTTTCTTGAATGGTTTTTCCAGTTACTGTAATGCAATCTGCATTAAGTAATCCTTTATCTAATAATTTTTTAAGAACAAATGGTATTCCTCCAATTTTATCCAAACTATTCATAACATAATTTCCACCAGGTTTCATGTCTGCAATATGTGGTGTCTTTTTTCTAATTCTTTCAAAATCATCATATGTTAATTTAATTCTGGCTTCATTTGCCATTGATAACAAATGCAAAATCCCATTTGTAGAACCACCTACTGCATTTAGCATTATAATTGAATTCTCAAATGCTTCATAGGTCATAATGTCTCTAGGCTTGATGTTTAATTCTAATAATTTTACACAAGCAGCACCTGTATCATACACCATCTTATTTCTGCGTTCATCTTCTGCTGGTGGACTTGCACTTCCAGGTAATGCCAATCCAATTGCTTCTGAAATTGATGCCATTGTATTTGCAGTAAACATACCTCCACATGATCCGGAACTTGGACATGCTGTATTTTCAATATTTTTTAACATCTCTAATGATAATTGCCCTGCATCATATGCCCCGACTGCTTCATACACGTCGACAACTGTTAGTTCTTTATCATCTAGAATTCCTGGCATAATTGTTCCGCCGTAAACAAATACTGATGGTAAATTCAATCTGGCCATTGCCATCATTGTTCCAGGTAAACTTTTGTCACAACCTGCTATTCCTACTATTGCATCATACTGGTGAGCCCTTACCATCAATTCAATAGAATCTGCTATTACTTCACGCGAAATCAATGAGGACTTCATTCCTTCATGACCCATTGCTATTCCATCACTGACTGCAATGGTTGAAAATACTCTGGGCGTTGCACCATTTTCTGCAACTCCTCGTTTTGCTTCTTCAGCTAAAGTTGGTAACAATATGTTACATGGAGTTGCCTCATTTCCTGTATGACAAACACCAACGAATGGTTTGCTGAGATCATTATCATCTAGTCCCATAGCTTTGTACATTGCTCTGTGTGGTGCACGTGCAGTTCCACCTACTACATTTTTACTAGATATTTCCATGACATGTCAAATTCCTACTGGTATAATTTAGACTTTATTGATATTCTCTAATTTAGAACCTGCATTGAGTTTAAATTGTAATTATTTTGAATAGTCCTGTGGAACAAAAAGCCTTAGAGTGCCCTGTTTGTAAAAGCAATAAAGCAGAGATTGCAGGTGAAAATGTAAAACTTGGTGGGCGTTTTGAAGATAAGGAATTTCTTACAACCGAACTTACGGTCCTGAGATGTTCCATGTGTGGATATTATATGATGTTTGACAAAGATGCGTCATCATTCACTACTCAAGAAAAATCTTGATGATTCTATTTTACTAATTGTTGGTTATCTAGTTGTAACAAGTATGCTTCAATTTCTTCCGGTGTTTCTGAACCATACAAAATCAATATTCTATCATCTTCCATGATTTCATAATCTCGAATATCTGATACTTGTTCTCTATTGATGAAGAATTTTAGTTTGTAATCTTCATTTGAACAGAACTGTTTTCCCTCTGGGAATACATAACATTGATCATCTAGGCCAATTGATAATGTCTCAAAGAGATATCCTAAATTGACCCCTGTCGCATGTTTGTGAATTGTAGACCCGTCTCTTCCTTCAAAGTGTATCCAACTTGATTTGATTTGGAATGCTGGACTTGAAAATTCAAATGTATCCCCAAATATTTTTACCAAAAGTGCTGCATGTGAGTGTTCACTGCCCAAGGCTCCTGCATTTTCTGGACCGCCTGGTGCAGTTTCAGTCATATTGAGAAATAGAAATGCTGCATATCCTACAATTACTGCAATTGCCCCTAAAACTGCAACTGCAATTAGGGTTTGTTTTCTTTTTTCTGCTGAATGTTTCGTGGCATAGTTTTCACGTTTTACTTCACGCTCACGTCTTTCTTTTCGTCCCATAGGATGATAAACCTCCAAGATTTACCCTAATTAACCATTCGTCACAATACTGGATTTGTGGTGGACTAACTGCCGTTTCAAATCATTTCCAGAAAAGAGTTAATTCTGATCGATATTTTTTTTGACTAGACTCTTTGTAATGCTATCCCTACTATAACACATGTGAATTGCAAAGAGGGATTTATTCATGATTTTGTGTGGTTTGAGATACTATCCTCAAAAAGATGCATGCATTGTGGAAAAGAAGAAAGTCTAAATCACTAGGATTTACCTTCCATGGTTGAATCGTGCCTGGATGTTCTATTTTGATCAAATAAAAACAATAAATAAAATTACAAAATGCATTTGATTATGAGTTGTATTTTTTGTGATATTTTAGAAGGTAAGAGAGATGGACATTTTTTGTATGAAGATGAATCCCATGTTGCATTTTTGGACAAATACCCAATTGATGTTGGTCACAGTTTGGTCATTCCAAGAAAACATCATGAAAGAATTACCGATATGGATTCAAAAGATGTTGGAAATGTGTTTGCAATTATCCCAAAAATTGCCAAAGCAATTTTAGATGCTACTGGCGCCGATGCGTTTAGTTTAGGACAAAATAATGGAAGGGCTGCAAAACAAATAATCCCCCATGTTCACATTCACATCATTCCTAGATACAATAGTAGGGGAACTGTCTGGACTAAACGCCAAATTTCAAGTGATGACGAACTTTTAGAATTATCTAAAAAAATTCGCAGTCTTATTTAGCGTGACCTGGATTATATCTCAAAATTGCTCCGATTTTTCCTAAACTAGAAAGCATATTTCCATGCTCTGCGCTTCCTGAAACCACTTCTAATTGCGAACCTGTCTTTGATGATAATGTTTCCAAATAATCCACAACATCTTGTTCATTAACTTCTACTTCCATGGCATTGCATTCTGGACACGGTCTAGATGAATATTCTGTCTTTTTTGGAATTACTAGCGGTCTTTCAACAATCTCCTCTTGAATGTGATTGCATCGTTTGCATTTTCCTTCAACTCTGTGCAAATTTGTATTGTCTGTAATTAGCAACATTTGGACCACGTTGTTTTTCAAAAATTCGATCACTTCTTGTAATCCGTAGGATCCTTTTCCTGTGTTTGTATTTATTTCTCGGAATAGGTCTTCAACCATTTTTTTCTCTTCGACCATTCTGAAATTACCTAAAATGTCTGCAGATTTTGCAAACGCTTCTCTAATTCCTTCTGCACCTGAATATGATGAGTCAATAGTACTGATGATGATGTTCTGCAATCTATATTCCAAATAATTCCCATTAATGAAGTCCTCTTTTGTGGGGCCTGGACCTGAAACAATTAATCCTTTGACTGGATAAATGTCAATGAAGTATTCTCTGGTGGTTTGTGCTACCCTATTGTAAAAATAACTTAATTCCATCTCTCTTAATTTTTGGAATCTTTTTGCTGATTGTCCTCCCTGTCTGTGCTTTCCAGCAACCCCCGAACCCGTTTGTGATAAAACTTCTATTTTATCTCCATGTAATAATCCCCAGCCAGCATCTTTAGCGTCTATTGCTAGAAATCCAATGAGGTTATCGTCCTTTAACATGTCCTTTAGAATATCAACGTGAAAATGATCATCACACCTGTATAGATACTGATTGAGATCTTTTGGAGGATCAATCTCCCAAACTTTTACTACCTCACTTCCTAATGGCCCTCCTTCCTCCGGGGGTAACGCTCCACAAAACACTACCAAACCTCTTTCTGGAGTTTTTTTGTAAAGTTTTAGTCTCTGTACAACTTTGCCCAATGAATCAACAACATGTGATCTTGTCAAATCCGATTTGATGTTATCGGCTGTTCCTTGCTCTTGTTGGAGTGAATTAATAATTTCGTGTAATTGTTTTCCTTTTGGAATGTATACCGTGATTAATTCTGTACCTCTGCCTGATTTGTGTGATAATTCTTCTAGTGTTTTTCTAATTTTGTAAATTTTAACAGAATCTTGTTTTTCAATATCTATTTTGGGCATTATGATTGGTCCTTAATTTGCGAATATATCTTTTTGAATATTTTCAAAATTATAACCCATCAAATGTTTTTAGAAACACTTCTAGAGGTTGATTCCCTCTAATTTTGATAACCTTCTCATCATTAAATATGAGAAATGATGGTGTCGCATCGATTCCAATCTCTTTTCCAAATTCATGTATTGCGTTAACTTTGTTTTGATATTTACGCTCATCTAGACATTTGTTAAATTCTTGCAAATCCAAATTTATTGTATTTGCAAAAGTTTCTAATGATTCTCTTGTAATCCAGCCTGTTCTTTCTCCCCCCCAATTCTTGTATAATTCATCATGATATTCCCAGAATTTCCTTTGATCTTCAGCACAATATGTTGCCTCAGCTGCTAACAATGAATCTAGTCCATTTAGTGGAAAGTCTTTGAAAACTAGTTTAACTTTGCCCGTTTTGATAAAATCTTCTTGTATTGTATTTAGAGTATCTTGATGAAATTTATAACAAAATGTACACTGATAGTCTCCCCATTCCAAAATTGTAATTGTCGCATTAGAATTCCCCATAACTGGCGAACCTCCTTCAGTTAGATTTGTTTTAGTTAGCATGCTTGGTTTTGCTTCTGATTCTGGATAATATGCCAAAAACATACCCGAAATTATTCCTATAATTACTGGAATCACCAAATAATATTTGGACATATTTTTGTAATTTTTCCTTCAGGTAAATACCTTGTCTAATTAATCTAAACTTGTTTTTGTATGATTGTCATTATTTCAGATATTTTCATATCTGTTTCTTTCTCTGCCTGATCTGTGTTTATTTTATCTAATTCCCCAAATACATCCATGTTGTTTATCATTCCATCTAATGCATAAAGTGAAAATGGCTTTTCAATTGCTGCTATTGCTTTGTTTAGTTTTGTTAAAACCTCTGCTATTGCTTTTCTAAAAATCCTGATGCAAATATTGTTTTTTGTTGGGGATTAACATCTAAAATCTCTATTGCGGCATCCGGACCTGACATTATTGGCATTTTTTGGTCAAGTATTACTACATCGAAATAATTCTCTGATTGACGAAGTCTTGTTTCTCGTTTGTATGTCTCTACACATTTTCTACCATCTGATGAAATTGTAATCTCTTTTCCTTTTGATTCTAAAGATATTTTACATGATGATGGAATTTCAGGTTCATAATCTGCAATTAATAATCTCATGTGTTTTTTCTTTACGATCTTTTTTGTTCTATTTTTTCTTCGCCTATTTTGTTTATTTCTAATTTGATTGGATCTAAAATTTTGGAACCTGCCAGTCTCCCAAAAATTCTTTCTGGCATTTCTGCAAAAATTGTAAAATTTGTAATGATTTCTTGTTCTTTTTTCCACAAATTTTTGTCTTCGCTTGCATTATTGGCTTGTATCCGTTTGGACAATACAGATCGATTAATTCGCCTTGAATGGTATCTGATGGCTGTTTTTTGAATTTTTGATCATTTGACTGTGTGTCAATATTGCTCATTTTCCTAAGTTGATATCAAAAAGATCCATCAAAAAGACCCGTATGTTAGATCTGTTACTGACAGATTTCGTAAAGATAAACTGATTTTTTATAAATAATCTAGTCATCCAAGAGCTTAAATATATTCATGGAATGATGTTTTTCATGTCAAAATCACAACAAATCGGTGTATCAAAACCCGGTGTTTCAAAATTAGCACTTCTCGCATTGGCAGTTGTATTTGCAGCAGGGTTGTTTGTTGTTGGATTTGATAATGGTCATATTGTAAATTTTGTATTTGCTGAAAATGGCTCAACAGGCGGAATTGATCCTCTAGTAATTCACGAATTTACTCATGATATGAGACACGCAGCTGGCTTTCCTTGCCATTAGGTATTGATATGAATGCAACACGATTCATACTTGTCGTTTTAGTTTCAGGTGCGCTTGCAGGATTAATTTTAGGAACTGTTAATTTTGCAATTGTTGAGCCTTATCTTGATCAAGCTATAGGAATTGAAAATCAAAATTTGTTTGATTCTGGTGAGGAAGAAGACACTCCTCAATTTTGGGCAGAATATGAGGGATACCGGGAATGGCAAAAAAGTGGACAAATTGTTGCAGGTCTGGTTTTAGGAACTTCATTTGGAGCATTATTTGGAATTGTATATGCGTTATCTAGAAACTCGTTACCTGGTAACCATGACGTAAAGAAATCATTACTACTTGCAGGTATTATGTGGTTTACGATATACTTGATTCCTTTTCTAAAATATCCTGCAAATCCTCCTACGGTGGGTGACGGCGAAACAATCGTTTTACGTGAAACATTGTATTTGTTATTTATCCTAATTTCCGGATCTAGCGTACTGGGATTTTACAAGCTATCTACAAAATTACAAGATTCTAAAAAACTTTTTTCATTTATCGGTTACAGTGTTTTTATTGCAATTGTGTTCTTTGTAATGCCTGATAATCCTGATGAAATTACTGCTCCTATGGATTTGGTAAATGAATTTCGATTAATGTCCGTACTGGGCATTTCATCCTTTTGGATATCTGTTGGAATTATTTTGGGCTTATTATGGAATCGCTTGGAATCTGATGCAAAAACCCCTCAATATTCATAATTATTCTGATTCTATAGAATGAGAATTATTGCATCTCGTTTAAATATGTGAACAATACTTCTGAAAAATAGTTGTCCAGAAAACTAACTTTACCTCAATTGAAAAAATATGATATTACTCAAAAAGTAATTGAAGCCCTTGCTAATTCTGAATCTAGATCTATTTTGTTTTCCATTATTAGAAAAGGAAATACTGCATCTGAACTATCTGTTAAATTAAAAATTCCTCTTAGTTCTGTATACAAAAAATTAGCAGATCTTGAAGAATTAACATTGATTGAAGTAGAGAAATGGATGCTATCTGATAAGGGTAGAAAATACAAGGTCTATCGTAGTAGAATAAGTAAAGCTGATATTTCTATTAGAAAGCCTGAACCATCTCTCACGTTAATTCCTAATTGAGTGATTTCATGCAAAAACCCACAATCATCCAATTATCTGAATTTGATATAACTCAAAATTATCGAGTCTCTTAGTAATGTTTGTACAAGATCTGTTTTGTTTTCTGTCAAAAATGAATCAAAAGACGCAACTCAAATTGCAGAAGAATTAAAAACATCTTTATCGACTGTTTGCAAGACTTTGTCCACCTTGGAAGATCTTGCTTTATCTGAAGTTGACCGTTATGTGATTTCTGATGAGGGTAAAAAATCAAATTATATCGAACTTATCCTAAAACCCTCCAATACATCATGACGCATGCCAGATACACAAACCCGAGACAGTCATCACAGTTCCTTTCGTATCTGACTGCCGTCCTGTGAAGCCCGCACTTGAGCCAGGCAAAGAACCGCTCTACGACAAACCCTGTCTTGCCATAATGTCTTTGATTCCTGTTTTGTGCAACGTTCCTTGAGTTCCTTTTGTATGGAATACAACAGTCAATCCCATGGGATCTCAGATAGTCTCTGATGTATGCCGCATCGTATCCCCTGTCGGCATACACTGAGATGATCTGCCGTATCAAATCATCACCTGCAGGTTCTGAGATGTTTTCCAACACATCGATGAATTTCGTACTGTCATGGACATTTGCAGGGCTGGCCCTGATTGAGATTGGCAGTCCTGTCCCGTCTACTGCAACGTGTATTTTTGTGCCCAGGATCCTCTTGAACCCGTCATATCCTATTTTGTCCCCCCTTTTTTGGCGGCAACTGACGATGAATCAATCGATATTTTTTCCAGGCTGATTTTTCCCTGCCTGTGTGCGGATTTTATCAGTCCTGATAGAATCCTTTTCCATATTCCCTTTTGCTGCAGCTCTGAGAATCTCAGATGCGCAGTGGATTTTGAACCGTATCTGTCCGGCATGTCTGTCCGCCTGCAGCCGGTTGTTAGGACAAACAATATTCCGTTGATTGTATTTCTGTCATTGCATCCTGGCCTTCCGGTTTTTGCAGGCTTTGGCAGATGTGATGCAATTATATTCCATTGAGTGTCTGACATTTCTTTGTGAATCATGAAAGATACATCAGCAGGGTCATTCTTGGATCCCGATTGTCATGAATTGTTTACAAAATGATCGGTTTTAGGATGAGTTGATCGTAGAATTGGGAAAGTGGAAATTACTTTGGATGATTTGGAGCCTAGTCTGCACTTGTATTCCAATACTGGCAATCCAAAATCAGCCTCTTAATCCAACCGCAACATATTCTCATTCTATGGATTTAGAATGATAATTTAGAATTATGTTCTGATTTAAATAATTTAGCTTATCCTAATTTTTTATAAATCATGAAACAACAAATCACATTGACATTGATTGCTGTGTTTACAGTAATTGGTGTGTTGTCTATACCATTAACTCAGACAGCTCAAGCAGAAAGTTTGATTCCTGATTGGATAAAAAACAATGCTGGCTGGTGGGCTGATGGTGCAGTGGATGATGAAACTTTTCTTAATGGAATTAAATTCCTATTAGAAAACAAAGTCATTGATGTTTCACCTGAATCAAACACTGTAGATGTTGATACACTCACCATTGGATTTATTCCAGTTGAAAAAGCCGATGAATTATCTCCTAAGGCTCAAGCATTGGAAGCATTTCTTGAAACCGAACTTGGTGTAGATGTTGAAATTGTAGTCCCTACAAACTATGAGACCATTATTGAAGGAATGAGATTTGGTCACATTGATGCAGCCTTTATGGATACTGGTCCTGCATGGGTTACTCATCAAAGAACAGGTGCAGAAGCTATTATGTCGGAACTTGTTGCAGGAAAAGTAAACTATCAAGCGACCGTTTGGACTAGGGCTGACAATAATTCCATAAATTCGTTGGAAGAAACAGTTGGTAAAAAAGTAGCATTCACTAGCATAACTGGTTCTTCTGGTTTTGTTAGACCTATGGGCACTCTAGTTACTGACGGTCACATAACCATTGAAGGTGATGACATTGTTGCATTGGAATCTGCTTTGGCAGATAACTTTGAAAGTTATACTTTTGCTGGAGGTTACAAAGCTGCATTGACTTTACTTTTAGAAGATAAGGTAGATGTTGCATTTGGTTCAGATATTGCTCCACAAAAATATCTTGAGTTAGAAGATCAAGTGAAATTACGTCCAGTCACAACAATTGGACCTGTACCATCACATGTCGTTATGGTTAGTGCAGACATGTCTGAATCTACTAAAGACTCACTTGTTGATGCATTAATTCAACTAAACTATGATGAGAATAATCATATTTTGACTGACCTATATGGTGCAGAAGCTCTAGTTCCAACTACAACCACTATGCATATTGGTGAATTTGGTGACTTTATTGATGCCTTAACAGGACTTGATCAGAAGATTCTTGATAAATACAACAAGAGCAAATAAAACCCCGGATTCTGGAAATGAAACAAATTCAGATGACCAAAAACCCTTCTTTTTCATTAATTTCCACTAACAAAATCATTCAGATGAGTGATGCTTCCACATCATATGACTCCAAAAATTTTGCGTTAGAAAAAATTAATCTTTCAATTGACAGGGGAACAAATTATGCCATAGTTGGCCAATCTGGTTCTGGTAAATCTACTTTATTGAAATTGATGAATGGTATGATGATACCTAGTGGTGGAACAATCAAAATAGATTACACGACTCCAAACATGAATGATAAAAAATTCAAAAAAATGATGCATACTATAGGATATATTCCTCAAAGCTTGGGTCTGGTCAAGAACATTACAGTCCTTGATAATATTTTGATTGGTGCATTACCTAGATTAGGCAAAATACAATCTTTTTTTAAAAAATTTCCTGATCATGAAATTGATGAGGCTAAAAGAATAATTTCTCTTGTAGGGTTATCTGGTAAGGAAAATAGGAAAACCCACATGTTAAGTGGTGGTGAAAAACGCAGAGTCGCTATTGCCAGAGCTTTACTCCAAAAACCCACCATATTGTTGGCTGATGAAATTGTCTCTGAATTAGATCATGTCACAGCTAAAGAAATTATGAATTTGATTGCAGATGCACAAAAGAGCATGAATTTGACTGCTATTATGGTTCATCACGATATGCAATTGGCATTGGAATATGCTAATCGTGTTGCGGTGATTAAGGAAGGACAAAAAGTTCTTGAGATTGGTGTTGAAGGCGATGCTATTGTTGATTTTCAAACAGGTGACATGACTTCAGAAGAAATAATGAGGATGTATGATGATGACTCCGAAGAATAATATCGTTGCAGGGATTATTGTTGGACTTGTAGTTGTTGCATCTTACAATGTAGAAGCTAATCCTTTAGACTTCGCAGAAGGGCTACCTAATCTTGGAATTGTTCTTGAAGAAATTTTGATTTTAGAAAACATTATTGCCAATGTGAAATACGTTCCAACTGCTCTTTGGGCAATGCTTGAAACATTACAAATGGCCTTCATTGGAACTGTGGTTGGCGTTGTAATTGGATTGCCTTTTAGTATGCTTGCAGCACGTAATTTGAATGGCAAATTTGTTTATGGTCCAATTCGAGCCTTATTGGCAATCATTCGTACATTCCCTTCCATTTTATGGGCAATGCTGTTTGTCATCATGGTTGGACTGGGTCCGTTTGCCGGTGTCTTAGCCATAGTTCTTTACACTATAGGATTTGTAACCAAATTACAATACGAATCTATTGAAACGATTGACTCTGATCCTATGGATGCTGTATCTTCAATTGGAGTTTCAAAATTCCAGCTAATCCGATATGTCGTGATTCCTGAGTCTGCTTCTCACCTTCTTGGACAAATGCTTTACATGTTTGACTACAATGTACGTCAAAGCACTATTTTGGGAATTGTTGGTGCAGGTGGAATTGGTTTTTACGTTGTACAGTACATTAAATTCTTTGAATATGGCAAGGTTGCTGTTTTCATGTTTGTGGTATTACTTGTCGTTTTAGGAATTGATTGGGCTAGTGTAAAAATTAGAGACAGGTATATTGTAAAATCCCAACACGGCATGGAAGTCACTGCAAAATAAAATATTTCTAAGTTGTAACTTTGTCTAATCGGTTTGTTTCTGTAGCTGTTTTGATTTCCCTTGCTATCCTTTTACCCATACTCATTGTTTCATTGTATAGAAGAGAATAGTATGGCGAGCCATCCATGTATATATTAGAACCCGCTACAATCCTTGCTGAGAATTCAAATGATGTAAATTTAGCATTCTCATCATATACTCCTTCTATGCAAAATGGTCCGTTCATACCCGGCTTAACGATTCGCCTTGCAGCCTCAACGAAGCTTTCTCCCATTTTGTAAACTTCGTCTAATAATGACTCTCGTAACACAAGAGGACTATTCCCAATTACGTTAAATGATGGAACTTTGTTTGATTTGATTTGTTGTTCGGCCGGAATTCTTCCCAATCCTTCAATATCTGATTCATGTCTTTGATCAACTCCATAAAATTCTAAATCTTCTTTTAATGGCGAATAAAAAAATGTCAAATAAGCTAAAACTCCAGCAGCATATTCTTGTATGTATAATGTCTCTTCTTTTGAAATAATTCCTTCTGAAACCAATTGATTTCTTTTTGTATTGTAATCTTCTTCATTGGCTGCCATAAAGTAACCTTTACCTCCAGCAGCACCTTGCCTTTTTACAATGGATAATCTTTCAATATCTTTTGGGTTTGCTACTGGTTTTGGCATTGGAAGGTTTGCCTCTCTCATGAGCTTTTCTTTCATTTCTCTGTCTGACTCCCATCTTAGAATCCATTTGTTGCCAAAAACAGGAGTTTTGATTGATTCGATTTCTTCAGAACTCATTTGTGCAACTAGTGTTCCGTGTGGAATTAACACTGCATTGTTTTCTTCAAGAGTTTTTTGGCATTTTTGCCCCAAAACTTCTTTGAACGAATCAACCATGATTAATTCATCAATAAATGGAAATCTTTTGTATAATCTTTCACGCTTTGTTTCACACACTAGGATAGTTTTTAGGCCTTCATCTTTTGCTCCTTTAAGCACTTGTAATGAACAATGAGAACCTAGTGTTGCTATTGATGCCATGTTGATATTTTGATTATAACCTTGTACTTTATGAACTATGTGCGGATGTCACGTATTGGAATACCCCGTCTATCAATTCCACACTCAGCCCTGCCTTGATCTCTTCTGGAATTACTTTTAATACAAAATCATACATTGTTGTATTTTTTGGCAATTCTTCTCTTTCTTGCAATAATGAAAAAACAGCAATTCCATTTGAGATAATTGCAATTAATTTTTCCCTATCTGATAATGACATGAATGCTAAATTATTTGGTGTAATTTATTCTAAATCTAATTTTACACTATGATGCAGTTTTTCGTAATTCTGGATTAAGCATGATTTGGACTAGTTCTGAATCTTGGTTAAGAATTTCTAATTCTTGATTGATATTATGTGCCCCTCCATCTTCTTCCGTTTGCTGTGAGGCATGATATCCGACATAAACTCCGACTATGACAAACATTGCAATTACTAGAGCTATCAATACCATCATCTTGTTTTTTTGTGAAATTTTTACTGGCTATAAGCATTATGAAAATTAAGGTAATGGTCCATTATTTTGTATAAAAATTAATTACACCATGATATCAGGAATAAAGTAAATGATGATAGAAACAGAACTAGGATCCTTGCGTAGATCTCACTATTCCAATGAAATTACTGCATCCATGGATGGATCTGAAGTTACTGTTATGGGATGGGTTTTGACCATTCGTGGACATGGCAACATTAGTTTTGGAACTATTCGAGACAAAAACGGAGATCTCTCCATAATTGCAAAAAAAGGAGACTGTTCTGATAAGATTCGTGAAAAAATTTCTTCACTAAAGGCTCATTCTTCAATTGCCGTTACAGGTAAGGTAAAGGCATCTGAAAAAGCTCCCGGCGGTTATGAGATAATCCCAACAGAATTGCGAGTCTTTTCTGATGTTGAAAAAATTCCTCCTTTTGAACCCACTGTTAAAACTGTAAAAAATATTGATACTAGATTGGAAGTCAGGCCTATTGATCTTCGACGTGATGTTCTTCAACATGTTTTCAAAACTAGGAGTTTGGTTTTAAAATCAATTCGAGAATATTTTGGAAATCAAAATTTTGTCGAAATTAATACTCCTAAAATGATTGCCACTGCTACTGAGGGTGGTGCTGCATTGTTTCCAATATTTTATTACAACAAAGAGGCATTTTTAGCTCAAAGTCCCCAACTGTACAAAGAACAGCTAACAATGAGTTTTGAAAAAGTTTTTGAGATTGCTCCCATATTTAGAGCTGAACCTTCTAGAACAAATCGACATTTAGCTGAAGCAATATCTATTGATTTGGAAGAAGCCTTTGTTGATTACAACGATGTTATGAATAGAATTGAAGAAATTATCAAAGTTTCAATTCAAGCAGTTGATGACTATGTAAAAGAAAATCCTTCATCGGAATTCCCCGTCATTGATGTGCCTGAACATATTCCACGATACACATATGATGAATTGGTGGATAAAATGCAAAAAGCTGGTGCAAAAACAGAATGGGGTGATGACCTGTATCCTTCAAATCTTAAAAAAATTGGTTTAGATGGATTTTATTTTATCACTGATTGGCCTTTGGCACCAAAACCATTCTATGTAAAAGACAGTAGATCTAATCCCAAAGTTTCTGAATCTTTTGATTTAATGTATGGTGATTTAGAATTGTCTTCTGGTAGTACCAGAATTGAAAAACGAAACAAACTTGCTGAACGAATGAAGAATAAGGGAATGAAAACTGATGCATTTGAATATCATCTTGGTGCATTTGATTATGGCGTTCCTCCTCACGCTGGATGTGGAATTGGACTCGAACGATTGATCATGGTTTTGACTGGTACTGAAAATATTCGTGATACGACATTTTATCCAAGAGACGTGGATAGATTAACTCCATAGGTATGCTAAATGGTCACTGAAGAAGAAATTGAACATGTTTCAAAATTAATGAGAATTGATGTAGATGATCACAAAGAGTATGTCGAAAAAGTACATGCCATGATAGATTTTTTTGACGTTTTAGATTCTGCTGGGGTTGAGTCTGAAGAAATTTCTATGCCTGAAATTCCAATCTCTCACCTTAGAGATGATGAACATATTCCATTTGATGATAAATTGATTGAAAAATTAAATCACTACAAAGGCTTCTACGTTCGTGCACCCAAGATGTCCTCATGAATCTAAAAATCTCCGCTCTTGATTATATTCAAGAAGTAAAAACAGGAAATATTTCTGCAGAAGATTTTGTTGCAGAAACCATTCAAAGAATCAAAAATGTGGATGGTAATCTTCATGCATTTTTATCAATTAATGATGATGCGGTTGATCAAGCTAGAAACATAGATAAAAAAATCAAATCCGGTGAAAAAGTCGGTGATTGTTTTGGAATGCCAGTTTCAGTCAAAGACAACATGTGCATCAAAAACTCAAAGACAACATGTGCATCAAAAATGCTTGAAGATTTTGTTGCACCTTATGATGCAACAGTAATTACAAAATTAAAACAGCAAGATGCTATTTTTATTGGTAAATCTAACATGGATGAATTTGCAATGGGGCTGACCACGGAGTTTAGTGCATGCGGTCCAAGCAAGAATCCTTGGAATGTTGATTGTGTTCCCGGCGGTTCTTCTGGGGGTAGTGCCGTGTCTGTTAGTGCATTTGAATGTGTGGCATCCCTTGGTTCTGATACTGGAGGCTCTGTAAGAAACCCTGCCAGTTTTTGTTCTACTGTTGGTTACAAACCAACTTATGGTTTGATTAGTAGATTTGGTCTAATTTCATATGCCAATAGTATTGAACAGATTGGTCCTCTGACTAGAACTGTAAAAGACTCTGCATTTTTGTTGAATCTAATCTCAGGAATTGATCCTAATGACAATACTACCATTGACAACAAGAATGAAAACTATCTTGATAACATTGAATCTGGAATTGAGGGTAAAAAAATAGGAATAATCAAGGAGATGATGGATGACGGGATTGCGCCTGAAGTCCTTGCTGCAACAAAAGATGCCATTGCTAAATTGGAGAGTTTAGGCGCAACTTGCGAAGAAATCTCACTTGATATGGTCAAATATTCTGTGGCAGCATACTATACAATTACTGCAACAGAGGCAGGCAGTAATCTTGCAAGATACGACAATCTTCGCTATGGGTATGATTTTCCACTTGAAGGCTATGAATTTAATTCGTATATTTCAAAAGCTAGGCGCAACTTTGGTCCTGAAGTTACAAGGAGAATGATTATTGGGGGATTTGTTCCCTCTGCAGGCCATGCTGGAAAATATTTCCTTAAAGCATTAAAAGTAAAAAGTAAACTTACTAAAGAAATCAATGAGGCATTTAAAAAATTTGATTTGCTTGTTGCGCCAACTGTTCCAATTTTACCATTTAAGATTGGAGAAAAAATAGACGATCCGGTTTCATTGTTTTTAGTAGATATCAATACTGTTACAGCAAATTTAACTGGAAAACCTGCAATCTCAGTCCCATTTGCCAATTCCAATGGATTGCCAATTGGAATTCAGTTGATGGCTGATTCTATGCATGATAAATTATTGTTACAAGCAGCATATGCATTAGAACAAACTGTTAGTTTACCGGAGTTATCGCTATGACTATGATTGGTTTAGAAATTCACTGTCAATTAACCAATCTTAATAGTAAATTATTTTGTCCATGCAAAGCAAACTATAGAGAATTTGAAATTAATGAAAATATTTGTCCCATCTGTATGGGATTACCCGGCGCCCTGCCAAGATTAAATCAAGAGGCGGTTAAAAAAGCAACAATAATCGCCATGGCATTAAATTGTTCTACTCCTGAAAAAATTGCCTTTTTTAGGAAAAATTATTTTTACCCTGATTCTCCAAAAAATTTCCAAACCACTCAATTGAATGTTTATGGCGATACCAGTGTTGGCGGTTCTGGTTCGATAATGGTTGGAGATAAAAAAATCAGAATCACAAGAATTCAACTTGAAGAAGATCCTGGGCGTTTAATTTATGAGGGAAGTTCCTCTAAAAACCAAATTACGCTTGTAGATTACAATCGTGCAGGCACGCCTTTGGTAGAAATTGTCACTGAGCCTGACTTTGAAACTCCTAAAGAAGTTCGAGATTTTCTCAATATCCTGTCTGACATTCTTACAAATCTTGGGGTTGCAGATACCAGCTTGGAGGGTGCAATGAGAGCTGATGCAAATGTTTCAATTGAGGGTGGAAAGAAAGTTGAAATTAAAAATATTGGTTCTTTTCATGATTTGGAAAAAGCAGCACATTTTGAAATTACAAGACAGGGGAGTTTGCATTCTAGAGACATAGAAATAATTCAAGAAACACGCCATTGGGACGATAAGCGGAAAATTACTGTACCATCTCGTTCGAAAGAAGAAGATTTGGATTATCGTTATTTCTTAGAGGGCGATATACCCTGGGTTACAATGAATGCTGACATTCATAAAGCATTACGATCTGAAATGCCTGAAAGCATTAGCTCTAAAAAAGAAAGATATGTTTCAAAATATAACATTCCTGCACAAGTTGCAGATGTGTTATCTTCTGACAAGTATTACTCGGATTTATTTGAAGATTCTCACACCGAATCAAATGCAAAAGAAGTTGCAAATATAATTACTACTGATTTAATGGGATTGGTTGATACTAGAGAAAAGCGTAAAGCATCTAAATTAACTGCAACACATCTCAAAGAATTAGCTGACTCGATCCAATCCGGTAAAATATCTAGAAATTCTTCCAAAAATGCATTACATGAAATTTTAAAAACTGGAAAAGATTTGAATGTTGTAATTTCTCAATTAGATCTTGGTAACGTTTCTGACGAATCCGAATTACTAATTATTGTTACCCAAGTTATTGCAGAAGAATTTACTGCTGTAGAACAGGCAAAATCTAATCCTCAAACGATAAATTTTTTGGTTGGAAAGGTGATGCAAAAAACAAAGGGAAAGGCAGATCCCACACTTACCCTTGACTTACTAAAAAAACAAATCGGAATCTGATGACTGAATTATCTCTAGAAAATATCGAGTTTATCAAAATTTTAGCCACATCCGATGCTACTATCCTTCAAGATAGGATGAATGAGTCTACTAGGCGTAGATTAGATGATGAAATAGGCACAATCTTGCGTGAATATTACCTTGAGAATACTAGGGGGACTCAAACCGGGTGGACTGAAAAACTGCAAAAATCTGGAATTGAAGAAGATATGGGCAAAGCTGCAATTGCGTGTGCTAGGCGTTTAGGTATTGATATTTCATGACAAAAAATCTTTTTACCTTTCATTGATTTGAAGAACTAACCTTTGTCTGATTTTGAATTTGTTCCAACTGAAAAACAGGTTCAAGAATCTAACATCTATCGTTTTATGAATAAACACAATATCTCATCTCTTGAGGAATTATCTCAAAGATCAAAAAATGATTTAGAATGGTTTTGGAAAGCAGTTAATGATGATGTTGGAATTGTTTGGGATTCTCCATATGAAAAAATACTTGATACTTCTAAAGGAATTGCATGGTCTAAATGGTTTGTAAATGGAAAAACAAATATCTATCAATCTTCTGTTGAAAAATTTTTAAAAACTACCCCTGAAAAAATCGCATATTATTTTGAATCCGAGGATGGTGTTACTTGCCAACTCTCTTATGCCGAACTTGATTCAAAAGTTTCCAAACTTGCCAATGGTTTAAAGTCCCTTGGCATTAAAAAAGGAGATGTAATTGCAATCTATTTGCCGATGATTGAAGAGGCAATACTGTCTATTCTTGCTGCCGCAAAAATTGGTGCAGTTCAAACTGTAATTTTTTCTGGATATAGTTCTGAATCTTTACATGTAAGATTGGAAGACTGTAACGCAAAGATTTTATTGGTTTCTGATGGTTTTCATAGAAAAAATAAAAGTATTTCTCAGAAGCAATCTGCAGAAATTGCATTAAAAAATACCTCTGTAGAAAAAACCATTGTGGTTTCATACAAAGGTGTGGATAGTTATACAGAATCTGATCAGATTGTATTTTATGATAGACTTGTGTCAAATCAATCGTCTACATGTGATACTGAGGTTTTAGATTCAGAAGATTCTTTGTTTATTTTGTATACTTCAGGTACTACTGGCAAACCCAAGGGTGTAATTCACACTCACGGTGGTTTTTCAGTATTTGCAGGTCATCAATCTGCATATTTGATAGATACCCAGGCACAAGATATTCTATTTTGGCCTGCTGATGTAGGCTGGATTACTGGCCTCGTATGGAACGTCTACGGTCTTTTGATTATGGGGGCCAGTGCGGTAATTTATGATGGTGCATTAGACTATCCAAACTCTGATAGAATTTGGAGCATGCTTTCCCATTACAATGCAACAATTTTCGGAATTTCCCCTACAGCAGTTAGATTATTTAAAAAAAATAATGTTGAACCGTTAAAATTATTTTCATTAGATAAAATAAAAAATATTCCAACTACTGGTGAACCTCTTGATGAAGATTCATGGTGGTGGTTATATGAAAAAGTTGGAAATAAAAAAATTCCAATTACGAATTTATCTGGCGGTACTGAAATTGGCGGTGCAATGTTATCTGTTTTTCCGGGTATGAAATTAAAACCTTCTACTGTTGGAATCCCCGTACCGGGCATGGATTTAGATGTAGTTGATAATGAACAAAAATCAATTAAGAACAAAAATGGTTATTTGATAATTAAATCTCCTTGGCCTTCTATGACTCGAGGATTACTAAATGATGATAAAAGATATCTGGAAACTTATTGGTCCAAGTTTGATAATGTTTGGTTTCACGGTGATTATGTTTTTGTTGATAAAGATAATCTTTGGTATATGCGTGGAAGGACTGATGATGTGATTAATGTTTCAGGTCATAGAATTAGTACTGCTGAAATTGAACATACTATAATTTCCCATGAAAAAATATCTGATGCCGCATCGATTGCAATCCCTGACGATATAACTGGCGAGGCAATTGTTGTTTTTTATGTCTCTGATAATAAATCTGAAAAAATACCCGAATCTGAAATCTCTTTTTATCTTTCAGAAAAAATCGGTAAATTAGCAAAACCAAAATTCATTTTTCAATTATCTGATCTACCTAAAACTCGAACTGGAAAAATAATGCGCAGATTGTTAAAATCAAAACTTTTAGGTATGGATTTGGGCGACTTGTCTTCCTTGGAAAATCCTCATATTTTGAATGAAATTTCTAAAATTGGTTAATAATTACTAACTTTTTGATATTTTCTATTTCACGTTTTGTGTAATAATCAAAATCATTGATACTAGGCCATGAGATTTGTAGTTGATCAGCAAGTTGAAGACATCGAGATGCCTGAGAATCTCAAATTAAACACGTTTTTACAAGAATTTCATTCTGATTGCACTCATCCTGAATGTGGTTTTGGTTTCTATGGATTTGCCTTTGGTCAATCCCCATTCCCTGTTCCAAAATTAATACAAGATGCTTTAATCAAAAATGCAAACAAGGGCAAATATGCCCCAGTTCCAGGAATTCCTGAGTTAAGAAATGCAATTTCAAAATATAATAAGCATTATTTCAAAATGGATGTCTCTCCAGATAGAATCTACGTAGGTCCTGGAACAAAAGAATTGATTTTCAATCTTTTGGAGATATTGCATGGGACTGTAATTTTGCCTACGCCTGCATGGTTGGGTTATCTTCCGCAAATTCGATTTTTGAAAAAAAATTATCATATGTTACCTACTCGTGCAAACAAAAAAATTGCAACAAACGATCTACGACACCTTGCATTAAGATTACAAGATCGACAAAAAATTCTGATATTAAACAATCCTCATAATCCTACCGGTTTATTATACAGTAGATTGGAGTTGGAAGAAATTGCAGATGTTTGTAGAGAGTTAAACATAACTGTGATATCTGACGAAATTTATGCTCAAACCACATATGATTTTTCAAAGTTTGTCAGCATGGGCAAAATTTTCCCTGACGGTACATTTGTTACAAATGGGTTATCAAAATCTCATGCAGCCGGAGGGTATCGGTTAGGGTATGTAATATTTCCACAACATGCAACCGATCTTAAAGCACAATTTAAAAAAATTCTTGCAACTGAATACACAGCGGTATCTACTCCAATTCAACATGCTGCAATACCCGGTTTTGAAATTAGTCCTGAATTGGATAATTATTTTGAAACTACTAGAAATATCCATAAAATCATGGGCGAATACACATTCAGCAAGCTAACATCTATTGATGGAATTAAAGCTACAAAACCAGAATCCACATTTTATTTATTGGCAGATTTTAATGCATATGCACCAGAATTAGAAAAAGCAAAAATTACTACTTCACAAAAATTGTCTGAAGTGTTAATCGTACATCCGTATCATACTGCAATAGTTGGGGGGATAGTTTAGTACTTGAAAGAACTGATTTTAGTGCAAGAATTGCATATGTGGATTATGACGGTGCAAAAGTTTATGAAAATTATCAAAATCAACAACCTAAAACTCATTCTGAACGTACAGAATTTGTAAAAAATAATGCTCCAAAGGGGGTTTCTGGCTTGGATATGATTGAAAAATTCTTTGATGGGTTAAAAAAAGAAGCAGTAGACGAATTGGTACTTTTAAAAAGCAAAGTAAAAATCCCTAACTAAGATTTTAATTTCTTTTCTAGTTTTTCAAACTCTTCTAATGCAATTTCTCCTTTGGCCAAACGAATTTGTAAAATTTCTTTTGGATTGGTTCTCGAAATTGGTTTGATCAATTTTTTCTCGATTGCCTCTTTGTTTGATGAAATTTGCCTTGAATTACTATCTACTTGCCTTTTTACTCCATAACTGCACCAAATAATATTCCTAATCATGCTATTGCTAATGGCACTTCTGCAATATCTGAATTTTCTTCTGTTTCTTGAATTGGTTCTACAACTTATGTTGTTTCATGGTGCTCTTCTGCATGTCCTACTGCTCCTTCAATTGTAAGATTTGGATAATTTTGAGCAAACCAACTTGTAATATCTTTCAATATGGTATGTAGGATCTTTATTTGTATCAACAAAATCTGCTATGATTATTTTTTGTTTTTCTTGAATTGGTTCATTTATACTAATGATTTTGTTTTCCAATGTTTTTCTATCATTTTATCTTCCATCATTGGAATTTGGTTTAATATGATATCAAATTCAGAGTTTTTTCCTTTTGCCATGTTAAGTATAAAACCTGTTGTACTATGCGTTCCTTCTTTGGTAAATTTATTTTCTACTATGTTTTTTGTAAATGTATGATCATGATTGATTACTGCTTGTGTTAAAAACAAAAATTCATCCTCAAAATCACGAATTACAATTGTTACTAAACCTGTAGAATCACTTTCAACTGTTCCTGAAAATTGAACTTGTTGATTTTTGTAAAATATTTCATTATTTGTTTGAATGCTTGTCACTTCTGCAAAAGATGGATTGAAGAATAATCCCATAAGTACCAACAATCAGATTGAATAAGGATGTGCTGTATCACCACTGCACAAATCAATTGCAATTCCATGTCAGAACCTGAAGATATTTTGTAAATGAGTGCCTGAGATTGCACCTGCAGGAATAGTATGGCGTAAAATCCTGATGAGTTCTATGGAGCCGTAAAAAGATTAGTGTGTAAATATTTAGTCTCAAATAAGTGCAAAACTATATAACTAAAAGCATTGTTATAATACTAAATGGATATTACTTCAATAAAGTTACTAAAATCACTAGTTGACGGGCAAAAAAAAACAAGTGAATTACTTGGTTTGTTAGGGATAAAGGATAGAAGATTGGCATACATAATAAAAAATCTCACAGAAGATGATTACATAGAAAAAGATGACACAACAATCAGATTAAAAGAAACATCAAAGGCAACACTATTCAGAGACATTACACAAACTGTAGATGTTGAAAAATTATTTCGTGAATCTAATGAAATAATACTTTTTAACATAGATAAAAACATCACAATAGATCAATTGATAAAAAAATCAGGATTGTCTAAAGCAACGACTTATAGATCAATATCAGATTTACAATCCATAGGTGCTATCATAAAAGAAGAAGATGTAATAAAAATTGATGAATCAAAAGAGCAACTAGTCTTATTTGCAAAATTACTAAAAACCGAGAGAGAACAAAAATATGAAGGCGCCAATACTGAAATCATTTATAATAATAATTCAACAATACTACGAAAAACTCCAAGTGGAAAAGTTGCCAAAGGTGCAACAACAGGATTCACATTATTTTCAGAATATGGCATAGAATACCAAACGACACATGATTATTTTTGTGAACAAAAAAAAGATTTGGAAATACAGCATATATTGTTGCATGCAGTTTTTGCTGCAAATTATTCAAAAAACAAAATGGAATTATTGATAGCAATTATTTTTTATGTAAAACACAAAGATAAGGTGGATGTTCTTCAATTAAGAAAAGGGGCATCAGAGTTAGGAATGTCCAAAATTTGGCTAGATATTGAAGCATACATTCGTAGAAAACAATTGAAAAATACGGATCTATTTTTACCGTGGGATGAATTTCTATCTAAAGCAAAATTATACGATATACCAATTGAAAAATACACAATACCAAAACCTAGTAATTTACTATTTCGAGAAATTAGTGACAGACTTCAAGAAGAAAAAACAATATACCTATTTGGTGGTGAAAATATGAGGATAAAATCATTAAAAGACAGTACAAAGGATTGTGACATAGTAGTAGAAAACAAAAATGATTTTGACAGTTTGGCAGAAATTTTAACCCGTATGGGATATGATAGAAGGCTCAAAACAAACTACTCAGATGAAGACAGAAGGATAAAACCAGATGATATTTTTGAACATGGCCACAAGAGCAGGATAGATCTGTTTACAACTACAATTATGCAAGATCTGTCGCTATCTTACACAATGAGGGATAGATCAGACATTAGAGACTATGGAAAATTAAAGATAGGGTTGCTAAGAAATGAGGATGTATTTTTACTCAAAGCGATAGCAAATAGAGAAGGCGACATACAGGATATGGCTGCATTGGTAGCAGGTAGCCCTCACACACCTCATGAATTACAGCATGGATCTTTTAACTGGGAATTAGTATTAGAAGAAATACTAAGGCAAGAACATATCAACCATACAAAAGACTTCACAATTATTATTTTTGAACAAATATCATATCTTGCAGAACAAACAGGTATTGTAGCTCCGTTTCTTGATAAATTAAGAAGACATGTTGTAGATAGAATGATCAAAAGAATGCTACGTGGTGGTGGTATGCCAATAAAAGAAACAGTAGAGCTGTTGAATGGTGGGGACATTACAGAACCAATGATTAGAAACAGGATTGATTCATTAGAAAAATCTGAAACAGTAAAGAAATACTCCGTAGGAAGAACAACATATGTGCAATTAATAAAAAATAATGAATATTCAGAAAAAGAATTAGAAATAACTATACATCGGTTTAAAACATATCTTGATTGGCGTTTCCCTATTAGGCAAAAACAATCAGATCAAAACATCAAAGAATTAGTGCAAGAAATAAAAGAATTGGGTTTTCAAACAATTGGAGAAATAGATGAGATAATCAGAAATTCCACTGAAACGTTGAAACAATATGAAAATGAACAATTTTCAAAGCGTCATTTTGATGGAGTTGGTGCTGTAAGAGTTTGTATTGGATTACATCATTCGGATCTTGGACGGAAACACTCATCAAAGTATTTCATAAGTTCATTTGGTAAATACAATAACATGGCAAAAGGTAAGTTTATTCCTGAACATCCAATTAAAATGGTGAGAAAATGAGTGAAGAAAACGATATGTACAATGTAGATGATCAAAATCCTCTACTTACAAGAGTGAAAGAAGATTTGTATGATGAAAATATTGTTGCTTTCTTAGGTCCACCAAACAGTGGAAAAACAGTAATTGCAACATTATTGAATGACTCCATTTTCACACATTTCCTTGAGGAATACAAGGATGAATACAAAGCAAACATGACTGGTGGTTATGAATTTTTAAAAACTACAAGAAATGTAATGCTAGAAGGAAAATTCCCAAGTGCCACATTGCCTGATAATCAAGGCGAAGTTGTTTTTAAAATAGAAAGAAAAGGACCGTTAGGTCAAGGAATACAAATTAGAATTAGAGATATTTCAGGTGAAGACTATTACACATTACTAATATCAGGTGATCTGGATGCAGAAAAACGAGTAAAAAACGTGTTACGACAACACAAGACTGGATCGATGCGTTATGGCCCTCTTAGCTTTATCACAGTTGCAAAAATGTATGTGATAATGATTGATTGTTCGTTATATTCAAAATGGAAACAATCTGATCTTGATTATGCACATCTTGTAAATTCATTATTGGATTTTCAAAAAGTAGTTAGAGGCGATGTTAAAAAATAACAGGATCAATTGGGATAATTCTAACCAAAAGAGATTGTTTGCCCGATGAGACAAATGATTCTGCAAAAGATCTTTTAGCAAAACAGATGCCACAATTCGATAAAACATTAAACATGATACATTCAGGTCCTAAGGAATATTTTGAATTAAGTGTTGATACAAGCATAACACCATCAAATGAGCAAGACAAAGATGGGATTAAGGTACCTTGGTCATATAGCAGTCATGAATACAGCAGACTCATCGTATGGATTTTAGAAAATATTTCACGATAGGATATGCCAACTTGTGAACATTTTGTATACACTACAGCTAAAACCGATGTAAAAACAGGGTATCAAATTGTGGCAAAAAGTAGTGGAATCAATGGTAGGATTCTAAATGGAATGATTAGCTATTTTTTCCACTCGGAGTTGATCCTATGGAATTTAAAAAATCAAAATCGCTATTGCCTGTCGGTAAAGAACTAGTGGCATATTCAACGGTAAAAAATATTGGAATTGGGTATGATGGAAGAGATGGAACATTATACAATCATACAATAATTATCAAAAAAGATGATTTAGAAAAAATCGAATATGATACAAGAATTCTTGACAAATATTTCGTTGAAGACTACGATATAAGAGGGGAATTAGATCAGATATACATACAACCAGAAAAAAGGGATTTGGATTTTGAGTACTTGAAAGAACTGGAAGATGATTTTGTGAGTACGATTTTGTTTTATTTATTCAAAAAAAGCAAAATATCTCTAGTAAAAACTACCGATGACAAATTAATCCAGAATATTCTTTCAATTATCCCCCCACAGATTAGATTTATGCCATTTTCAACAGAAGTATTGGAACCTGCTCGCCAAACAAAATATCAATTAATCCAGATTCTAAGTAAAGTGCAACCAAAATTACAATCAAGTTATGTTGCAATTAATCCAGATTCATTACCAGATTCAAAAATTAAGCAGGCAAAAGATATTGGAATCAAAAATATCATTGAATCAATCAAGAACAATAACCAAAAAGAGATATACAAACTCCACAAAGACTTTGAAAAGATCACACTACAAGTATCCAAAATTAAGAGAGTTAGGATTAAAGATATTTTTGCTAAAGAAGAATTTGAAGGGTTAGCTGAAAATAGAAGATTCGATATGCTACTACGAAACGTAAAGAGCCTATATTCAAGTCCAGTTTTTAATCAAGCATCCCCAAGAATTATGCTAACAATAACGAAAAAAATTGAGAAAATTATTAAAAAATCTTTGAAAGCACATGAAAGGAATAATCTTGATCAATCTGATTTTAAAAAACTAATGTCCATTTCAAAGATCTTGTTAGATTGTTTGAATTACATTAATCAATTAAGTGAAAAGAAAATGGGTAACACAATACAATTAGAAATTGAAAATGAGATTGAAAATCTAGAGTCCATATTGAAACAACATCTTCAAACGGAATCAATGGTTCAAGAATATGAATTCAACCCACATAATTATTTCAAGGCCATGTGTGAAAGCTGTGTATATTTAGCATATTCTATGACATTATTTGTTTTAGGTCGTAGATGGTGGTAACAACTACATACGAATTACAAATTAAAAATTTAGAATGTCAAGAAGAAATGAATCATCAATTGAAGAATTTATAGAATGGATAAATAGATTAGATGATCCATACAAAATTTTTGTTTTTACAATGTTTAATGTAGTTTTTTTTGTATACTGTGACAACAGTAGGAATGGACTTGATCCAAATGCTATAAATGAATTTGTTGCAGGAACTGTAATTGAAACACGTAGTGATGAATCACTAAATTTTGTTTGGCCAACTCTAATACAGCCAGTTTTGTTAATTGTTGGAATTGTTCAATTGACAATTTCACTTTATACAATCAACTTATCTTAAAACTAACCATTTGGACAATATTTGATGATCATATGGATCCATGAACCATTAGTTTCCAAACTGTACATGAAATTCACTGAAATAACAGACAACGGGATATGATAGAAACGTTGCTACCAAAACCTGCCGCCACAGGACGTCCAAGAGGCAATGACCGGATGGTTTTAAATGGAATCATCTGCGTGTTGGTTTCCGGATGGGGTGGGATGCCAAAAACATGCGGTGATGGTTCAGCTGCCAGTCCAAGGCCAAGAAGATGGCAGGGGTTTGGCATATGGAAAAAGATTTTGGGACGTGCAGTCAAATCCGCACACAAATCGGGCAGGATTGACCTGCAAAAAATATCAACTGATTCATCGTCAGTTCTCTCCAAAAAAGGGGCGATGTGATCGGATTTGACGGATTCAAGAGAGTCACGGGCACGAAATTATATGTTGCAGTGGATGGTACCAGTTTGCCAATCTCAATTAGGGTCAGCCCTACAAATGTCCATGACAATACGAAATTCATCGATGTGTTGGAAAACATCCCAGGACCTGCAGGTGATGGTTTGATACGGCAGATCATCTCAGCGTATGCCGACAAGGGATATGATGCGACATGCATCAGAAGCTATTTGGGATGCTATGGGATTGACTGTTGCATTCCATACAAAAATATCTCAAAGAACGTTGCACAAAACAGGAATCAAAAACATTATGGCAAGACAGGGTTTGTCTTAGAACGGTTCTTTGCATGGCTCAAGTGCGGACTTCACGGGACGGCAGTCAGATACGAAGGGAACTGTGACAACCATCTTGGATTTGTGTATCTGGCATGCGTCATGATGTATTGGAGGGTTTTAGGATAAGTTCTGCGTGATAAGCAACATGTTAGTCCTCTACTGAACTGCCTTTTTTTATTTTCAAACAAACTTTGTGATTTACATTTTGATTTTGCAATTTATTTATTTTAGAGAAGGGTTTAACACTTGTCAATAACAACTAAATCCCAAAAATATGATACGAGCATCAGTCGTAATATGATCTTCTCAAAAACCATTCAAAAAGAGGAGGGATTGTTGTACCCCCGTCTGATCACAAAACCATCAAGCTGACTTGGATAGAAAGATATGATTTTTTTGTTGTGAGTGAAAAATCCAAATCCGTCATTTGAAAATCTAATTTTAGGCACAAAATTCAGGTTTTGGGAAAGGGGGTTTAGCTTTTAGGCATGAAGACAGCTTGATTTTCCATTGTGGTAATTTTTTGTGGATTTTCAATACTGATTTTACATTTTGAGACAGCTATCCAAGGACCTAGTTCGAGACAATATTTCACGACATGAATTGTAGAATCTGGAAAACATACTTTTTTATATCAATCATAAAAAACGTATTCATGGGATCAGAAGAAACTATCTCAAAGAAATATCCCTCAATTGCAGAAGACACCAGGAAAATGATAGAAGAAGATCCAGAGATGTTCGAGATTTTATCCTACAAGTAATCAAATTTTACAGGTTCTATTTTCCGTTCCAAATACCGTTCAACCTTGGAGTATATTGTTGGGTCACCCTCAAATTTCTCTTTAGCAGTACGCCTAAGCAGATCTGCAAATTCCTCTTTTTCTTTGATGCTGTAAAACCTAATGGTAAAACCGTTTCTTCCAAGAAAACTCTTCAGAACATAAAATGATGTTCTGCGATTCCCTTCACAAAAGGGTTGGTTGTAAGATATCTCTGCAACAACATGTGTTGATTTTTTGACAATTTTGTCACGTTGGGACAGTACGTCACTAAATGAATTGACATGGTAGAATATCTCCTTTAAGACATCATCATCAACACAATATGGTTCATTGTCATGAGATACAATCAATCTGTTTGCATCTCTGACTTCTTGTATATCTTTTTCTGAAAAAACCTCAAACACAAAAAGGATGCCAAATGTACATATTTATGCGATTTGTCTCTTTGCCTAATCTGAATCTCTAATCATCCTGACTAATTCCAAAGTTTACAACAGATAATTTTGATGTTTTGAAAATTCTGTATTGGTATTTTCAATTTCTAAACCCAAGTTTAGAAATGTTGTTTTTGCTCCATAGGAAAGCTGATGTTAACCGTTCTTTCATTTTCTGTCATATGTTGTTGTGTAAAACAATAGTTTAGCAGTTTTTTATCATACCACGTTGTTTGTTCTTTCGGCTTCCTGGAAATCATCAGGATTTTACCTGATGATTCATCAAAACAGATCATCCTGATCAATGAATAACTTCCAATTGCCCTATTTTACGAAAAACAAATACCCGCGCATTACAAACATCATGCACCAGATTTCAAAGAAAATGCATGCCTCGTTGTTTTTGCACCACAAATCACAGCATACATTTTCTATTCACCGGTACATCGCACTGCTTGTCCTTAGGCAGTACGAGTCAAAAAGTTATAAGGGTTTTGTTGAATGGATGCATGTATCAACTCAAATCACTTTACAATTACATCTAAAAACCACTCCTCACTTTACAGCGTTGCAAAAGGCGGCAGCCCGCATCAGTGATGCAGCGTTACATGTTGCAATAGGGCAATTCATCGGAATTGCATCACCCGGTTCCATACTTGAAGGAATTAACGCGACAGGGTTTGAAGACGGACATGCTGCACCGTATTACGCATACAGGTGCAATCTCATACATGCATTTACAAAATGCTCAACAGGCTCTTACATGGAATCACAGCTTGCTTGTGCAGTGGTGGTTTGGCGCCATCCAGTATCTCATGACACCAGGCATTTTCCAAAGCGCTCTTGAATGCCTAGAATCATTCCGATGAGTAATCATGGTATTGGATAAAGGTTATGGTGCTGAACCAATCCGCAAAATGATTAGAGATGAAAATGTTCTGTCTATGATTCCTGCAAGAAACATAACTGATACGACAAGTAGAACGCGTGGAAGATGTGGAAAATCTATGAAGAGGCATTTTGATGAATCGTTATGCCATCAGAGAAACAAGACAGACAATCTTTTCTGTAATTAAGAGAAGGTTTGGCTCTGAGATCAAATCATATAATGATGCAATAAAAGAAAAAGAGATGTTGTATCGTGTGCTTGCTTGCAGCTGTCACAGAATGTATGTCATTTCTGCTATAGTGTGGATGATTTCTGGTAAGCCGTTTGAAATATTTGTCTTGTTTCCGTATCTGACCAATGAGCAAAGAAAAATCCCAAATACACATCTAATATGAATAAGGAAATATCATAAATTCAATTAACCAAATAATTACACCAGTTAACAATACTATCCACTACATATACCAAAGAAAAAATGCATCTTTTAATCACATTGCGCATTGTGTGACACATCCTAATGCAAGACGATTTTACAATGTGGGGTAAAACCCGCACTTTAGACAGATCAGAATCAGCTAGAACTGATGATTAATGGGTCAAAAATGAATGGTTTCTACAAGGCCGGGATAATATAGATCCTAAAATAGGTAGTTTTCTTGTAGGATTAAATCTAAAATCATAAATTATTTTATAATTAATTTGAATTTGAGCGGATATTTGTAGTAACTTCAAATCTTTGTTAATAATTAGAATTTGATTATTTTATGGGTATTGTAAAACAAAAGAATTTGCAATATGTTAGATTAAATATCGATGAATATTATATTATATCCGATGAATAATTATTTTGTAGGCAATGGTTTGTTATTGACTTAAAAGAAAAAATCTTGGAAAATGATGATGAATTACAGAAGTTCATTATTTTATTAGCTGCTGCTAATGACGAACCAATCAAAGGTAGACTGAAATTACAGAAAATGATGTTTTTGCTTTCTGATAAAATTGATGAAATAAAAGAACAAAGTAGTTATGATGCAGATAACTATGGGCCTTATAGCGAAGTAGTTGATGAAGAATCTCAATTTCTAGAACAGATTGGTGTGTTGTCTAGCGGACCGGGTGAAATTCTTATCACTAAAGAAGGTAAAGAAATTGCAAACGAATTAATGAAAAATGAAAATCCAAGTATGGTTTCTACTTTGAGAGAATATAAGAAATTCTTGAATGATCTTACTAGTAAAGAGTTACTGGCGTATGTTTATTCTGCTTATCCTGATATGGCTGAAGAATCGGCTGAATATGAAAACTTGAAACCAAATATGGAGCATTATCTCTTTTCGTTAATAAAAAAACAAAAAATCAGTGCTCAACGTGCGGCCGAACTCTTGAATAAATCCCAAGATTACATAATTGAAAAAATGAAAGAAAAAGGAATCATGATTTTAGAATAGATTTTGAAAATTTTAGATGCGACAACGATAATTGCAATATTTAATGAAATTGATTGTCCTAATTTAATTGACAAGATTCTTCAATTAGGTCATCCATCCGCGGTCATAAACTGCAGCAACAGATGGGTCATCCATCATACCAGGTAGTTTTTGTACAACCATTCCCCCATCCCCACCGCTCCAGTTTTTCAGCAGTATTTGAAGAGACGTATGCAAACGAGCGTGCTGATGATTTCTGCATTACCGTACACCGCTGCGTTTCTGCATTAGCCAGATGTGTTATTTGGATGTGGCATATGCACAGGGCCGGCGGTAACAATATCATCACCTGCACCGTCATTTGTTTTTTAGACGTGCGGCACCATATTTTAAATTACGACACTGGAAATAAAATCTCTAGTTTGCAGTTGTTGCAACATAATCAATGCCGACATCCACTTTGGGATTGCAATTCTTGCATTCGGGAGCTGGTGACTTTGATGAATCATGAATCCATATTACAATGTCTTAAAATATTGAAGAAGTCAAAAATGATTCCAAATCACATGGTTGGGACTTTGATGATTTGATATCTAAAGATAAAATATCGATGATTGATGCAAGACCGTTTAAAACTCAAGATGAATTAATCGGTAAAGATGATTCATTATATCGTGGAGGGCAATTGCCGTTTGAACATCTAACCGGATTATTACTTGGTAGTATCAAGAGAATTGAAGCAAAACGAGATCTAATTGACTCTGCAACCATACTTGCCATGCAATATCCAGATAAATTTTACATGAGACAAGGATTACAAGGCATGTTACAATCTTTGGAAAACTTTGGAGTGACTAGATTAATTCTTTCAGGACATTCCGAAAATGATGAAATTCCAATTGAATGGTTTGCTACTTCGGGAATTATTCAACTTCGGCATGCCAGAGTTGAAGATACCGCGGAGAGAGCCATACAAGTTGCCAAAATGAGAGGAATAAAACACAGTGAACAGATGCATCCAATTGATCTTAATTCGGATGGATTGTAATTGTTGCATCCACGATCAATGCATTGATTATTTCTTCTTTCTAATTTGCTGTGCAACCATTGGCAGAAATGCTCCAACATCAGAAACAATTCCTAACGCTTGCCATGTTCCTCTATCCATAAGTTTGGTAACAGTTGGTTGACTGATGTCAACTACAATGACTTTGACATTTGCTGGAAGCATATTTCCTGTGGCAATGGAATGTAGCATGGTTGAAATCATAATCACCATACTTGCATCTTTTAGTACTTTTTTGTATTCCCTTTGGGCTTGAGCAACATCTGTTATTACATCTGGTAGTGGGCCATCATCCCTAATGGAGCCTGCCAAAACAAACGGTACTTTGTTTTTTACACACTCGTACATTATCCCCTTTGTTAGTTTCTTTGTTTTCACCATGTTGGCAATAGAACCTGCTTTGAATACTGCATTGATTGCATCCATATGGTTTCTGTGACCGTGATATGCCAGGGTAGCATCATGAACATTCATTCCTAGAGATGTGCCAAGTGTAGCATACTCTATATCGTGAACAGCCAGTGCATTTCCTGCCAATACCCCATCAATGTAACCTGATCTGACTAATTCTGAAACAGAATCATCCGCACCTGTGTGTACAATTGCAGGGCCTCCAACAATTATAATTTTACCGCCCTTCTTTTTGGTATTGTAAATATCATCTGCAACTTTTTTTGCAATGTGTTGAGTTGGGCGTTCACTGGAACTTGAACTTCCCATAAATTCAAAAACATTAACTCCTTCTCTTGGACGCTCTGGAGGGGTTATTTTGATTCCTTTTTCCCCTACAATTATTTGATCACCTTTTTGTACATCTCTAACCGGAACGCAAAATGCCTTGTTTCCTTTTACCACAATACATTTGTCCATCATCATATTTTCTACAGGAATCCATTTGCCTTTATGAAATACATTGGTATGATTGTTAGTTGTACTGTAAAAATTATCTGGCATTACATAATTTTTTGGTGCTTTTTTTAGTGTAATTTGTTGTTGTATTTTTGATATTGCTCCTAGACGATAAACTGTTTCTAAAATTTCATCAAGATGTTTTTGATTTTTTCCTGTGATTGATAGTCTCGCAAAAGATTCATCTTGTTTCTTTTTACCGATGTCAATCTCTTCTACTTGAAATTCCCCCTGCAAGTCCATTATTTTATCAAAAATCTTGGTCAAAATCGAAGAGTCAATCAAATGCCCTCCAACCTCAATTTCTTGAGATGATTTGCTCATTTTATTTATCAGTGCCATATTCTTTCTAAAGCTTGCGTTTTTTTCTTGATACTAAACAGGCAAGATTACCTTACCTTCAAATTTTGAAATGTTGTCATTTTCAAAGGCTTTTTCGAGTGTCTCTTTTTGTTGTTTTGTCACACCTTGGACTATTGTTTTAGAAGATCCTGTTTTATCTACTAGTGCCAGAATATACCCGCTACTATCTGTCAACACAAAGCCTGCAGATTCGTCTACAAATGCATACAAGTTTTCTTCACCTACCGGGGCCCAATTGTTCGATTTTGTGTCTGCAAGTGCCAAGGCAGGCATTGCTTTTCCATCAGTGAGCGTGTTGAGATACTCTCTAGCTATGGCAACTCTTTTTTGACCTAGTTTTAGAGCCTGAAAATATTGCATTGTTCACAGTTGATTCAATTGTTATAACAATTTTCCTCAAAAGATTGTTATAGAATCTCAAAGACTAGAAAAATATGCCTTTGACAAACTCTGTCATCATAAAATTAAATGAAATTACAACTATGGTGGAGGATAAATCAAAAATCTCGGAATCCGAAATAGATGAAATCAAATTGATTTTTAAAAGTTTGGTTGAACAAAATGAGCGATACGATCTTGATGAAATAGAATTTTGGTTTGAAAATGAGGGTAATTGGACAACAAAAGAATCTCGAGTTAGAATAGCGAATCTTGCAAACTATATTCAGGACAAATACATGCAAACAGCTCATCTAAGAGTAATCTCTGATGGTGACTGCAGCTGTGGACATTAAGTTTCTAACCGTTCTAATAATCTACCAATGATTTTTGCATTCTCAGCTCTTTCATTCTGAATTTCTTCTACACGTACATCGTTTTGTGTACCACTCGATAAAATTTGGAGATATTCTTCATCCAAATCATTGTTCGTTTGTAATCTTTTGATTACTTCAAATAAAATGCCAATTACTTGTTTTTGGGCATCAATTAATTGGTTTTTTTCATCCTCATCCATGCCTATGATTCATTTACAATGTTTCTAAATAATTCTTTTAGTTTAGGATGTGTAATTTCATTTTCTGCAGATTCAAAAAATGGTTTCAGTTTTTCTTTAGAGTGCCCCTCATTTTGGTAAGTTTTTGCTTGAAAGGCCATCTCTAATCTATCAAGTTGATGTACTATTTTTGCCTCTTCTGAATCCTTTCCCCGGTAATCATTCCATAGTGTTTCATATTCTAGTTTTACATCTTCAGGTAAAGTTTCAATAATTTTTAAAAATGCCTCATTTTCTAATTTATTTTTTTCGTCTATGGGAATCTCTCCCGGCACATAATCTCCTATTTTTGATTCTGTCAAATCATGAAGTAATATCATTTTGAGAATTTTTTCTGAATCATTATTTTCCATATCTGAGATAACCATCCCCATCATGGCCATTGAATACGAATGTTCTGCAACGGATTCTGGATTTTCTATAGATAATTTATCAATCCATCCTTGTCTGGAGATTTTTTTTAAATTTACAGCTGTTTTAAAAAAATCAAGTATCATCAAATTATGCAATTGCGAATCACATAATAGTTATTTCAAAATTAGTAAATTCATGAAAATATACACAAAAACCGGTGATGATGGAAGTACAGGATTACAAGGAAATTATAGAATTGACAAATCGCATCCTAGAATTATCGCATATGGGACAGTTGACGAAGCTAATGCGGCCCTAGGAATTGTATTATCTAATTCACTGGATGATGATGTTACAAAAATTTTAACTGAAATTCAAAATGACCTTTTTCTTTTAGGTGCCGATCTTTCAAATCCGAATATTAACGATGTTAAAAATCGTGTTTCTTTAAAAATGATAGACAAGTTAGAACAATACGTTGACAAATTCGAATCAGAATTGCCTCCTTTAACTAATTTTATTTTACCAGGAGGAGATCCATCTGCAGCCCAATTGCACTATGTTCGAACTGTGGTCAGACGAGCTGAATCTCAAACAGTTCTACTAACTGAAAAAGATGAAATTAACTCAAATTGTATCAAATACCTCAACAGATTATCAGATTTGTTTTTCGTAATGGGTCGTTTGATCAATAGACGAAGTAGTCATGAAGATATAGTCTGGAAGATCTGAAAAGACAAATTTTAGTTAACGTTTTCTAACACTATTTTTTCTAATTCCAAAAAATAGGCACAAGGGTTATTTCATTTAACTGAAATAAATAACAAAATCAAAAATAAATCTAGAATCAGACAACCTCACGTTATTTGTGAGATTCATTCAAAGTAATTCCATCCCTTTCAAATTCTTTTACTAACCTTACCGCATTGTTTATTTTTTCATCACGTTTGTGTCTATAGTGAGAATCAGATTCCCCTATTGGCGATATTCTTGTTTCAAGTTGCATCTCAAAACTACTTTTTGCATACTTGCCATAACGAGCTTCAACAAATTTTACACTTTTTTCTATCCACATATAGTAGGGGATCACGCCATTCACTATTCAATACCTTTTCAGATTCTACAAACTCGTCATAATTTTGAATAATCATACAAATGCTACTTTTTTAGCATTAAGGCATTACCGTTGTTCTTTTAATATAAAACGTCAAATAGATAGATTCTGTCCGGTATTTAGCAAAAGATACGTTGGATAAAATGCATGCTATTTTATGCAAATTTGAATAACTTACTGTATAATTCTTCAATTGCTTTTGGAGCACTATTTCTTAACTTGTATTTTGCTGCTTTTTTGATATCTGCATCGGCATTCCCTACAGCATAACTAACATTTGCAAATTTGAACATTGGAACATCTAATCCACTATCTCCAACTGCAATAACTTCATGTAGTGAGTCTAGACCAAGTTCTTCCTCACCGGCCAAATATTCCATAGCAGTACCTTTGTTAATGCCTTTTTTACTTATGTGGTAGGTATTTTTGCTTGCATGTACTTCAACAGAAGATTTTGATTTTTTTATTGCAGTAGATAGGCGTGTTTTAGATATGGAATTTTTGTTTATGACGTATTCAGTTTTTCGACTTTGTTGATTTGAATCCAAAACATAGTCAATATTTTCGATGGATAGATAATTTAGTAGTTTATCAGGCTCTGTTCTATCACCATATTTTTCATTAACTAGACTTGAATTTATTATGATACCACCATTTTCCGCAATCCCGTAAGGGGATGTTTTATACATCTTAATCAATTTTTTAACATCTTGAGATGCTCTTCCCGTACAAAAATAAACAATACAGTTTTGAGTCATAAATTTCTCAAACATTTCTTTTACATTACGATTTAATGCAGAAATGCCTTGATGGGTAAGAGTACTATCAATGTCAAAAAATATATGTTTAATCTTTCTTTTCTTATTATTTTTCCTGGTGTCTTTTTTTAGTTCATCTTTTTTAATTTTTAATGGATAAAATATAAATGATCTAATTGTAGGTATGTCTCGTAATTTTTTTTGTATTTGTAATATTTTTTTGTGTCATTATAATATAATGGTGTTTTATATTTTAGTATAAGCATATTTTCTTGATCAACTTTTATTATTGATGAAAATATTTCTAATTTACTGATTGTTTTATCTCTACCATTAGGTTTACAGAAAATATGAATAGACATTTTAAAAGAAAAGTTATTTTGTTTCTAAATGAATTCTGACATCTTTTACAGATGAATTATTTTTAGAATTTGCTTTGAGAGAACGTAATGCAGTTTCAAATTTATCCCGTTTTTTGCCATCTATTTTTGCAATTCCCGTAACACAAAAATCTGTATCACCCATTATCTGAGTTACAGTATCTGCTTCTTGGACTTCATTGAAGTTTTCAACTAATGCATCTCTTAATTCTGCACACATACTCTCATGTTTTGCATCGGCACATTGTAGCAATATGTGGGCATTGACTAAATTGCTTTTTCCACTCATATTAGACCGCTCTTTTTAGTTGTCTCATCATGAAAAGTGCTGCTACGTTGTGTTTTTTCAGTAATTTGTTCTCTAAAAATAAGTAAATTCATGAATATGATTGAAATTTTCAAAACATATAATTGTATGGTCTTTTTTTTGATCGATGGTTTTTTCATGTTTAGAATTTATCGAGATTTTTTCAAATTTTCATCTAATGAATCCAACATGGATTTGCCCGCTTTTTCACCATTTTCAGGATTCTCATCTAATTTGCTACGATGAATTCGAGACATCATCTTCAATTGTCTGAATTTTATCCATATCCATGTCGCCATATCGGACATATTCTCCACCACCCCCCATCAATGAAAGTTTGGTTTGGACATGAACATTTAGCATAATCATACACGTGAATGCTTTCTAAAATTGTACCACATTGAAGACATTTGAGAAATCCAACATATGATGATAATTTTTTTAAAATAAAAAGAGTTGTCTTGTATTATTGCATATAAAACATAGAATAATTTTGATAGTTATTTTTATGCTAAATCTTTCAAAAATATCAGTAAGTTAGGATTTAATTTTAAGGGGCTATCTTGTATTACTGCTCCTCTTGATTTCAAAGTTAATTCGTTTTTCAGCATATTTTTTCGTAATCTGTAAACTAACCAATATTTCAGTTATGGTGTTATTATTTTAAAAATTAAGTAAATTATCTTTTCATCATAATTTTTGAAACGACCTTTATGTTTATCACGTAAATAGTTCCCTAATGATGTATCTTTTGAGAGATCATGAGCATCTTTTGAAATTTTGATGTTTAAACTACGTAATGTGAGAAAAATAATTCCAATTGCTAAAATATAGTACGCCGCTATTGTGATTCGGACAAGATGGTTGTTGAAAATATCTGCAGTCCACAAAACCTTTTCTTTATCATATATAAAAATAGGAATAAAATTAAGAGTATGATTTTTGAGACTGGTTATTTCTAACAAACAATAAGATTTTGTAGATAATCTTTCAAAATAAACTTCGTACTATTTCGATGAGGATATTATTTCTCCTTCAAAAAAACCAATTTTTTCATATTATCAACATTAGATTTGTCAAAATAAATAACAGCATTTTGTGCCTGTTGATAGCCCCAATTAGTAATTTCAATAGGAGTTATCTTGTGGGTAAAATCGAGTGTTTTAGAATTTTGAGGAATTAACAACTCATCCTAAAACCGATCATTTTGTAAATAATTCATGACAGTCGGGATCCGACAATGGCTCTGCTGATGTATCTTTCATGATTCACAAAGAAATGTCAGACACTCAATGGGACACGGTTGCAACACATCTGCCAAAACCTGCAAAAACCGGAAGGCCAGGATGCAATGACAGAAACACAGTCAACTGAATATCGTTTGTCCTAACAACCGGCTGCAGGCGGGCAGACATGCCGGACAGATACGGTTCAAAATCCACCGCGCATCTGAGATTCTCAGAGCTGCAGCAAAAGGGAATATGGAAAAGGATTCTGTCAAGACTGATCAAATCCGCACACAGACAGGGAAAAATCAGCCTGCAAAAAATATCGATTGATTCATCGTCAGTTGCCGCCAAAAAGGGGGGGGACAAAACAGGATATGACGGGTTCAGGAAGATCCTGGGCACAAAGATTCACGTTGCAGTAGACAGGACAGGACTGCCAATCTCAATCAGGGCCAGCCCTGCAAACATTCATGACAGTACGAAATTCATCGATGTGTTGGAAAACATCTCAGAACTTACAGGTGATGATCTGCCGTATCAGATCATCTCAGTGTATGCCGACAGGGGATACGATGCGGCATACATCAGAGACTATCTGAGATCCCATGGGATTGACTGTTGCATTCCATACAAAAGGAACTCAAGGAACGTTGCACAAAACAGGAATCAAAGACATTATGGCAAGACAGGGTTTGTCGTAGAGCGGTTCTTTGCATGGCTCAAGTGCGGACTTCACGGGACGGCAGTCAGATACGAAGGGAACTGTGACAACTGTCTCGGGTTTGTGTATCTGGCATGCGTCATGATGTATTGGAGGGTTTTAGGATAAGTTGTAAATCATAATGAACTGAGAAAGGGGATAAGATACAAAAGATGTGAAAAGAACGACTGAAACAGTGACAATGCCAATTACTATGGAAATTGTTTGGTTTGATTCCACAACATTGATTTGTTATAATATTATTCTATGATAGTATCATAAGATATTGATCAAAGTTATATTTTATGTCCAGCCAAAATGGATAATCTAAACCCATCTAAAGCATATGATTACAAACGATATTCAATTTCAGGCTTTTTGTAATTTATCATCCGTATCATACTGTTTATTGCAGTTAAGGGGAAATAAAAGATAAAATCCTCAAGCAATACAATCATTTCTACAAAGAAAATTATCTGTACAAATTCTGGGATTTCCATTATTGGTTAATTGGTAAAAAATTCAGATACCGAGAATTTATCCCAATAGGGGAATCAACACTTCAAAGAAAATCATAAACAATCACGTTGAAATGTTTAGAACATTTTTTACAAATTTATGAAAAAAGCACTCCTAATGCTAAATCTGATTTTATTTTACTAGTGAAAAAATATTTGAGAGATCCAATTCATTCGAAGAAAAAACCCAGTACTCTTAAAATTGATTTTTACGCGATAAAAGCATATTTTGAAACAATGATAAACATCTGAATTTCAATTTTAAGAACAATTCTACAAAAATGGAATTTGAAGAATGTGACTTATTGACCCTGAAAAATTCGTTACAGATTCTAACTACATGTCAGCCTACAATCATTCAAAAGACAGTATTTTTGTGTAAATTTCAGAGGTCTTGATACATCCACGTTTGCAGACAGATTCAATTTTGAGGCATGATCTCAAATTGTAGATATTTTTGGGACAGCAAATCATAATTTGTGGGATTTAACATTACGTCCAATCCCAATAAAACTAACAAGAATTAAGCCAGGTGTTCCATGTAGGTTTTCTTGATGTAGATGCAAGCATCTATTTTGATTGATTATTTGTATTGTAGACAGTACAAAACAGGTAAAAAAATCCAAAAATCTGAGCCTATTTTCATCAATCATTTTAACAAACCGATAACTGAGGGTGGGATGCGTCGTAGTTTTCGTAAATTAATTAGAAATTCAGGATTTACTTCGTGGTTGAAAAATAACAAGAATGTTTCTCAACAATATGATTTTTTGAGAATATTACTAAAATCAACTTTGATGGCACATGGTACAGATAGAAAGATTGCAGACCATGTAATAGGCCATAAAATTAACAAAACTTTTGATTCAAGAGAAATGCCAAAAATAGCAAAAATGCGTTTAGAATATGCAAAAGCATCAGATGCAATCAACATATTTCATAAATTACAGAAAATATTCGATAATCCTGATTAAAATCACATCAGATCAAAAATACAACAAAATGTTGCTTGATCCGCAAGTTTAGACAAACTTTAATTCCTCAACATAATCCATTTTTGCTAAGTGCCGTGGTAGCTCAGCCTGGGAGAGCACTCGGCTGAAGACCGGGCTGTCGCGCGTTCAAATCCCGCCCGCGGCACTGTTTTATTATAAAAAAGAAAGAGAAGAAAAAATCCTCTAAAAATCAGATATTATGCATCTATTAAATTGAAGAAACTCTTACCTGATGCTGATTTCTCAGAGATACATTTGACTGGACCTAGAGGAATTTGCCTATTGTTGACATCTTCTCGTAGTTTGTCATTTTTGAATCGATTAACTATGGCCGTACGTGTAGTGTGGAATTTGTTAATCCGGTTCCCATCAATTTCAAACATTTCTTTGGTTGTGATCTTGATTCCGGGAGTTACACTATCTCCCTGGGTGTAATTAGAATCCTCCACAAATATGATCGTAAATGGCCGTTCTCCAATTTTTGACAATGATGCACTGTTTCTCATTATTTGGTAATCTGCTAATGTCGCTATTTTCATTCACCTCCCATCAGAAACTACATGGATCGATTAATGATAAAGGGGAGCATGTGTTTATTGTTAACTTGAGTGGCCTATTTGATCGATAAAATATTTTAAAATAATTGTAACTAGATCCTGCATAATCTTTAAAAGCCACCATACCTCTTGATTTTCGACATTCATGGCTGGAAAAAAAGCTGCAAAGAAAACTACGAAAAAAGCACCTGCTAAAAAAACTACCACCAAAGCTAAATCAGCTAAAACAAAAGGTAGTAAATCAAAGGCTAAATCTAAAAAACAAAAAGATGAGCCATCAGGAGATATGGGTATAATCATAGTTGATGATGATATTGAAATTGATCAAGAGAAAGTCAATGAAGAAAGAAGAGCATATCTTGAGGAATCTCGTTCTCAAGAAGCATTTGACTAGGGGAATCTTTATCCGATCCGGTGACGTATAGCATTCATGCAAGCATTATCTTTGATTACTGTCAAAGCTGGTAAGGTTGATTCAGTTGTTGAAATATTAAAGAAAAAACGTAAGATTGTAAAACAAATCATGGTAGTAACTGGCAGGGCAGACATCAGTGTTCTTTTGCGAGGAAATATTGATGAGATTAACAACATGGTGATTAATTTTAAAAAAATCAAAGATATTGTTGCAACTGAGACATTGATTGAAGTGGAGGTCAATATGGGATGGTAAGAGCAATAATTTTAGTAAAATCTCCAAAAAAGCTAATTGCTGCAAGATTGAAAAAAGTCACATCTGTCTCTGATTCATTTCCTACCAGTGGGCAATTTGATGCAGTTGCAATAATTGATGTAAGTGAATTGTCTCAAATTAAAGAAGTTGCAAATCAAATTCAAAAAATTGCCGGTGTAGATAGAACTGAAACAATGGTTGAAGTTCAATAGGTAATTGATTTAAGCAACTTTGACGTAATATTACTATGAATATCAAAAAAGTGGGAAATGTAATTTTAGCTGTAAGTGATATAGACAAATCACTCAAGTTCTACAATGAAATCATAGGTCTGCCAATCAAAAGCCAAAGAAGATCATGGGTGGATTTAGGAACTTCTGGTGCATTGTTGAGTTTACATCCAGCATCATTAACTGCACAGCATATTGGCAGTTCAATTGAAAATGGAATTACAGTTGGCTTTCTTGTAGGGGATGTAAAATCTGCAGTTGAAGAACTACGAGAAAAAGGGGTTACCATCCATAGAGACATTGTTGAAAAAGACGCAGGAAAAAATGCAGTAATTTTAGATCCTGACGACTATTTGATATCTCTATTCGAACCTAGTTTCGAGGATAAAGATCAACAAACTGGCGGATATCAAGGATTTACACCAGCCTAGAGGGTTTTTTTGATTTGAGAAACTATTTTCTCCAAATCTTTCTCTTTTCTATTTATTGAAACATAATAGGTAATGTTGCTTTTTTGTAAAAGAACTACTGTCACTTTCTGATGTTGTAGTACAACATGTTCTAATTTCCCAACAGTATTTGCAGAATCTTTCCTTAAAGACATCAAAGTGGAAATTATAAAAAATTCATTTTTTACTTGTTCTGATTTTAATAATGGTGTTAATTTTGGTCGTACTATCCCTGTCAAAGTTCTACCATAAGAGTTGATTACCCCTGCATATCGTATACTCTTAGATACTTTTAGAATATTTTGACATTGTTTTCGGTATTTGATTACTGTATCCTTCCATTTATCGGCAGGTGTTTTTACCATGTGATAAAACTAGACTTTGAAAGTAATAAGAGTATTGGCTAATTGTAAGTTTTGAAATTCTCCGATTATTTTGAATTAGATTGCTTGTCTAGTGTTTTCTTTAATTCCAAATTCTCTTTTAATAATCTGTCATTTTCAGTTTGTAACGTTTGAATAGAGTTTTGTCTGGTATATGCAGGGTGTCCTGGTGGAATTATCGCCGAACTCACGGTAAGTAACCCCCCAGCATATTGCTGATACACGTGTTGGAATCCTTGAAGTTTTTGAGCCATATTTTCAGCATTATCCAAGAACTGTTTTTTCATAGGGTTTTCATGTGTTTTGAACATTGGATTTGATAATCCCGGAGGTAATCTAGGGAATTGAAATGCCATATGCGGGATATTTGGATTCAATCCATATAGGTCACGTAGATGATTTGCCACCATGTTGTCCATGAATAATCATCAGTATTTGCCATATTTGTGGCTTGCTTTAGTCATTTGATATACTCTTTAGTTAATTTTCAAGTATTTTAGCTCAACTTGAGCTGATCGCTGATCCTTATCTAACCGCACTTTGGATCGCTGATACGCATGGAAAAATCAAAAAAATCATGTCTAAAATGTAAAAAAGACATAGCCGAAACGGATCTGCATAAAATTGTGATTTATGTTGTTCAAGAAAAATTTACAGAACATCATTATGAACATGTAGAATGCCCCGGTAAATTTACAATATAGTTAAAATTATAATTTATCCTTTATAATCAAACACATCGTAAATTTCTCCAGTTGCTCTAGAACGGTATTTCCATTCATCTTGCTTCCAGACAATTTGTGTAAAGTCTTTTTGAGAACTCGGATGCAATCGTTGAAAAACATCATTACCAATTAAAATTTGGTTTGGTTTTGCCATGTTCTGAATTTTTGCAGCAATGTTCATTGCAGGACCCATTAAATCAACATGGGAATTTTCCACATCCGCACCATATCGGACTACAATGTTTTGTCCAAAATCAACACCGATTTTTACCATTAAATCGGGATAATCATACTGATTCAATATTGGGTTTATGCCTTTTTGTATAACTGAAATCATAGACTTTGCACAGTTTACTGCACTATCTGCAGCAAGTAATCCATTTCCTTCTGCAACAAAATAACCAATTACTGCATCTCCAACAAATTTCAATACGTAACCTTGATGCTGTCTAATTACAGCAGCCATTTCTTGTGAGAAAGAACTTACAATAATTGCAATTTTTTCTTCAGGCATTTCTAAGGTCATAGTAGTTGAGCCAACCAAATCCACATAGAGTACAACCATGTCTAGTTTTGAAAAGACATTTTTTCTCAAAAATTTATCCGATTCATCAATTAATCCGGAATACTCGTAACCTTTTTTCAAAGCACCCCAAACACGCTTTTGAGTTTCTAAGATCATGGTTTCAGAATCTAGTGTTTGGTGTTGATTTTTACTCAATAGCATGTCAACCATGCTATTTGATTGATCAGAACTTTCCAAATCCTTTGTATTTTCTTTGGTTTCTTCAGTCATCAGATTACCTCATTCTAAGGGAAAATCCACTCCACAGTTAGGACATTTACCTCTTTTGCCCTTATAACCATCATGATAATACTCGGTGATATCCTCACTGCAGTGCTCACATATGATTTTGGATGCATTCATACCTACATGATCATCTTATTTATTCGGATTTAAGGATGAAGGTTTAAGGAGAGCAATTACCTCATATTTCCTGTGAGGTTAGGCTCGAGATCATCTAATGAATTCATTCAAATTTTAAATGACAGAAATGAATCAATCAAAAAAAAATATCTTCCAAAGATGATTGATTTGACAAAAATGAGAAATGCCAAAGTCATGATGGGGGATTCCACGATTACAGAACAAAAAACATTTGATCCAAAACAAGTTTCAGACCATTTCCAAAAAATTAATGACTCATTGAAAGAATGGTCCACACAGGAAGTGTCAATTACAAATAATCAAGATGTAAGAAGAATATTTACAAAATTTGAGATTGAAGAAGGGAATTATTTGATATCAGGACATTTATCTTTGCAATTTCATGTTTTATTATATTATAAACCAGATCAAAGAGTACTCGATTGTCAGAAAGAGCTATCAGAAATTGTAGATTTAACAAAAAGTGAACAAGAAAGACTTTCAGATAACAGTGATCATTTAGTTTTGAATAAACTAAAGGAGATGGGATACAAAGATTTTGATCATCAAAAATTATTTGAGGTTTTTTACGAAAATGATGAATTTAGAGAAAAGGTCTTTGAAGAGATTCAAAAAGATGCAGGTGTTGATTTTCAAGAATTATCTGAGAAAAAATCAAAATTATTTTCTGAGTTGGATTCCCTTTTGGTTGAAACATATCAGACATCCCCCGTGTTGATTGATGATCCTAGACTAGTTGCAGGAGAAGAGGGATATCTGTTTACATTGGACTTGGAATTTATTAAAAATGGTAATAGAGAAGGAGTATTTGATCCTAGAAAGATGTCAGATACAGTAAAAGAAAATATCTTGAAAAAATTAGACATAATTGAAACAACAATTTTAGAATAAGAAAACCCACGAAACCGGAAAATGAGAAATTATCTCAAAGGGGAGATCCGGTCTCGGGATATACATTCAACGGGAAATTTTAACTATTTAGGCATTCCTGAAAATCTACGCATAAAATTTGACAAAAGATGTAATTTTTCTGTAGAAGAAGTAAAATACACCGAATCAATAGCATGATTTCCAATGAATCCAACATACGATGAAATCCAAAAAGCTAGTTCATTAAGAGGGAATGAAATAAAAAAAACACCACTTATTCATTCGCCTACGTTTAGTAAGTTAACAGAGTGCGATGTTTATCTTAAAGCAGAGTTTCGACAAAAAACAGGTTCATTCAAAATCAGAGGAGCATATTTTAAAATAAAATCATTAACTGATGAAGAAAAAAAGCATGGCGTAGTTGCAGCATCTGCAGGAAATCATGCACAAGGTGTTGCATTTGCATCGTCGTTAGAGAAAATTCCCTGTACCATAGTTATGCCAAAAAATGCATCCCCAGCCAAAGTATCTGCTACACGAGGATATGGTGCTAAGGTCGTTTTAGAAGGAGTCAACTATGATGAATCATCTGCCAAAGCTAAAGAAATTGCCAAGGAAACAGGTGCGACAATGATACATGCCTTTGATGATCCACAAATAATTGCAGCTCAAGGAGTGATAGGATTAGAAATATTAGAAGATTTACCAGATGTTGATGAAGTCTATCTTCCAATAGGAGGAGGAGGTTTAGCTGCTGGAACCCTAATTGCAATCAAAGAAAAAAACCCTAATGTGAAAATCGTAGGTGTTCAATCAAAATCATTTCCATCCATGTATGACTCAATTAGACAAAATTCCATCACTTCTAGTGGGGGAGATAGAACTATAGCTGATGGTATCTCTGTAAAAGTACCGGGAGAATTAACATATACGATAATCAAGGAGTTAATCGACGAAATTGTATTAGTTGATGATGATGAAATTACAAAGGCTATGTTTTTGCTAATGGAGAGAATGAAGTTTGTTGTAGAACCTGCAGGAGCTGCAAGTTTAGCATACTTGATTTCCAAAAAACCCTCAGTGGGTAAAAAAGTGGTAGCCGTTTTAGCAGGAGGAAATGTAGACATGTATCTTTTAGGCCAAATTGTAGATAAAGGTCTAGCCACAATGGGAAGATTACTCAAAATATCCGTTTTGTTGCCTGATAGACCAGGCACATTCAAGGACATCATAGACGAGATATCTTTGGCCAATGCTAACATCATAGAAGTTGTACATGATAGATTAAGTTCTGATGTCAATGCAGGTTCTGCAGGAGTCACTTTGAGTTTAGAGACTCAAGGAAAAGAACAAGCTCAGCTACTGATTGATTCATTAAAAAAGAAAAACATCCAGTTTACTTTACTAACGTAAATTATTTGAATTTCTTTTTTGCAAATTTTGAAAGACCTTGTTTTTTTAGTTGATCAGATTCTTTCATAACTGAATTATGTTGATTTGATTTGTGTTCTTTTAACTTCTTTTTCAAATCAGGAAATTCATTGGCAAGCATTTTCATGGCATAGATTCCTGCATTACCAGCTTTGTTAACTCCGACAGCTGCAACGGGAGAACCTGATGGCATTTCTGTAATTGATAACAAAGAATCCAACCCTCCAAACGCAGAAAATTTTGTAGTATCTGATTTTTTTGGATGTTTGTCATTGTATACTAAGATTGGAACCCCTAGAACCGGAATTGTCGTATAAGAAGCAATCATTCCAGGCAAATGTGCAGCACCACCAGCCCCTGCAATTATAATTTTAAAGCCCATTTTTTCTGCATGTTTTGCATAATCTGCAAGTCTTGCAGGAGTTCTATGAGCAGATACTATTTGATCTTCATGTTTTATATTGTACTCGTCCAAAATTTCAGCTGCCCCTTGCATAATTCTACTATCAGAACTTGATCCCATAATGATTCCCACAAGAGGCTTTTTTGAATAAACCATGATAATAGAAAAAACTAGAGAGTAATTAATAATTCTGTTCTTGCAGATGAAAAAGAATTCTTTAGATATCATTAGATATTTTTAATCCAAAATCATTCTTCCTGTAATGGGGAAAACTCTGGGCATTATAGGAGGAGGGCAATTAGGAATGATGATTGCAGAAGCTGCCAAAAAAATGCCTCAAGATGTTTCTGAGATCATAGTGTTGGATCCTACTGAAAATTGCCCTGCATCTCAGGTAGGTGCAACGCAGATAGTTGCAGATTTTAAAGATAAAGATGCCATTATCAGATTATCTGAAAAATCAGATATCATCACATATGAAATTGAATCGGGAGACAGTGATGTCTTAAAATCAGTTGAAAAAAATGCTGAGATTAATCCATCCCCTGAAGCATTGAGAATAATTCAAGACAAATACTTGCAAAAAACATTTTTGAGAGAAAATAATATCCCTGTTTCTGATTTTGTTAAAATTGAAAACATTGAAGATGTAAAAAATATTTTAAAAGAGTTTGGATATCCTGCTTTACTTAAAGCACGGCGTGATGCATATGATGGTAGAGGAAATTATAAGATTGATTCTGAAAACAACATTCAAGAAGCATATGATTATTTTAAAGGACAAAAATTACTACTAGAAAAATTTGTTCCATTCAAAATGGAAGTATCAGTAATAGCTTCACGAAACACAAAAGGTCAAATCAAAACATATCCTCTAGTTGAAAATATTCATGAGGAAAACATACTACGTCAAACAATTGCACCTGCTCGAGTTTCAGAAGATGTAACAAAAAAAGCAGAGGCTATTGCAGAAAAAGCTATGACGGTTCTAAAAGGAGCAGGCATATTTGGAATTGAGATGTTTGTAACCCAAGATGATTCCATAGTAATTAATGAAGTTGCACCTAGAGTACACAACTCAGGACATCATTCATTACAATCAAGTGAAACATCACAGTTTGAACAACATCTCAGAGCAATCTTAGGATTGAAATTGGGCAGTACCAAGTTAATCCACAATACTATCATGTACAACATATTGGGTTCAAAAAAATTTCAGGGAGAATACAAACCTCTTGAAATTTCTGAAGATAACTTGTTTTTGAAAATGTATGGGAAGAAAATCTCAAAACCCCTTAGGAAATTAGGTCATTTTAACCTAGTTGGAAGTAACGGAGAATCAATTGATCAATTAATTGAAAAACTCGACACCCTTAAACCAAAGGCATCCGTTCAATCAATCTGATTAAGTTTATTAATTGTGAATTAAAAAATTCTGCATGGCATTATCGGCTTCATTGATCCTTGCAGGAACTGCAGTAGGATTGCTTGTACTTTACGCCTCAGATGTAGCAGTTGCAATGTCTTCAGATAGTGACTATGGGTTTTTACCACTTGATCACATGCAAAGAGGTATTGGTCTTGGAGGACCTGCATTGATATTGCCAATTATTGCATTTTTCATCTCTAGAAAAGAACCTTCAAAGGGATTGGGTACTTTGATAATTATCTCAGGGATTTTAATCATCATTGGCGGAATCGTAGTTTTAGTAAATCCAGCCCCTGCTGCTGAATCTTCAGATAGAGATCCAATGGCATCTATGGTAATGATGTTGGTTCCGGCAGCAATTCAATTGGCTTTAGGCGGAATCAAAATCGTAAAATCTTAACTGAAAACAACATGCCAATTTGTGCTAAATGCAAAAATGATGTCAAAAAACTATATGATTGTGATCATACCGACTTTTTAGATTATTGTAAAGAGTGCTACACTGAGTTACATTATTACATTACAGAAGAAGGAAAAACATCTTGAAAAAAGAACTATCAGATTCTCCATATTGCCCTGAATGCCATACTGAATTATATTATTACATTAGCGAACCGATTGAGGAAGAATAGCCCATGTTAACCAATAAAGAAATTGCAATTTATGCCCTAGGAAAAACAGAAGGAGTTCATTCCATTGCCGAAACTCTGGATAAGGGACTAGATGATGAAAAATACATAGAATCTTGGAATAAAACTATGAAACTATTGGGAATTGAAATGCCATTAAAAGATCTAGAATCAATATACAATGAATTTGCAAAGAAAATGGAAGAAATAGTAAAAGATGAAAACATAAAGCCTGAAAAATCAGACAAGAAGTAATGAAAGCAATAATTTTAGCTGGAGGTAGAGGTAAGAGATTAAGGCCCATTACAGATTATGTACCAAAACCCCTAATTCCAATCAAAAATGTGCCAATAATTGAATGGCAATTAAAATATTTAAAAAAATTTGGAATTAATGAGGTAATAATTTGTACTGGATACAAACAAGAAATGATTGAAAATTATCTAGATACAAAAAAGTTAGGGATAACGATACGCTATTCCATAGAAAAATCGCCTCTCGGAACTGGGGGTGCAATTAAAAAAGCTGCAAAAAAAATCAAAGACAAGTCATTTCTTGTCATAAATGGAGATACCATCACAAATATTGATTTGAAAAAATTATCAAAAAAAGATAATGCAATAGCAGCTATAGAATTGAGAACTAAATTCGGAATTTTAGAAACAGATGATGATAAAATAACTAAATTCAAAGAAAAAAAAGAAATCTCAGATTTGTGGATGAATGCAGGGATATATCATTTGCAAACAAAAATCCTCAAAGATTTACCAAATAAGGGAGATATTGAAAAAACAGTCTTTACAGATTATGCTAAAAAAGGAAAACTTCATTTGATAAAATTCAAAGGTATAAAATGGTATTCTGTAGATTCCTTCAAAGATATGGAAGAATCATCTTTGGAAGTAGAGAAAATAATGAAATAAATTTTAAAACTATGCGCCGGTCCTATGTAGAGTTACCATGCAATAGGCCATTTCTTCTACAAATTTTGTATCATCACTTACAGAAACATATTTTGTAGCATTTTGCCAAAATGATGGTTTCTCATGATGTTTTTTTGAGAAGAATCGTTCGCTCAATGATTTCGATAACCTTATGATCTGATAATCTTCCGCCTCAATCAAAATTCACCCATTACTAAAACAGATACACTAGAATATCCAAAAATCATACCGTTATCATGCGTGTGGCATGTAGTTTAGGCTCATTACTCTCAATTGATGAAGTGTTAGAATGCTCAAAAATCATAGCAAAAACCAAAACAGACACAATTTGGGTTCCTGAAACCTGGGGGATGGAGAACTTTTCCATGTTAGGAGCAGTTTCATCAAAAACCAATACTCAAAAAATAGGCTCATCAATAATCAACATCTATTCAAGAAGTCCATCAACTATTGCAATGGGAGCAGCCACAATAGATACAATATCAAATGGAAGATTAGTTCTAGGATTAGGAACCAGCAGCGTTCCGATTGTGGAATCATTTCATGGAAATACATTTGAAAAACCAGTGCAACGAATGAAAGAATATGTGGAAATTATTAGATTAGTTCTATCAGGAAATCAAATAAATTTCAATGGAAACATTTTCAAATTAAAAAAATTCACATTGCTGATCAAACCAAAAAGAAAAGAAATCCCAATCTATGTTGCGGCTATAAATAAAAAAATGGTAGATTTAGCGTGGGAAATTGGGGATGGGGTAATTTTCTACCTTAGACCAATAAATGAAATGAAAGAAACAATATCTAAAATGCAATCAAAGAAAAAAATTGATGTAACCTGCCAATTAATCACATGCGTATCTGAAAATTCGGAAGAAGCAATTAATAGAGCAAAAAAAACGATAGCGTTTTACATATCTGTAGGTGAAATATATCGTAAATTTTTAGCAAAAAACGGGTATGAATCTGAAACGTCAAACATTTTTGAAGAATTTAAAAAAACAGGATTAAAAACAAATCATAATCTAGTTACAGAGAACATGGTTAAATCATTAGCAATATGTGGAACGCCGGATGATTGTAAAACACAATTAAGGAATTTTTCAAATATAGGAATTGATCAACCCGTCTTACAATTTAATCCAATTGGAAAAACAAAAGAATCATTTGTGTTATTTAAAAAAACATTTTTGAGTGAATGATATGAACAAAGTTGGAATAGTAGGTTATGGGATTACGCCATTTACAAAGGAGGATGCAAAAATTGAATCAGCATTATTAGATTCAACAAAAGAGATTTTCAAAAATAATCCGGAAATTGTTCAAAAAGAAATTGATGCTGTTTTAGTCTCCACCAACAATAATTCAAAATATCTATCTTCAGTAGTATCAGAAATGGCTGGAATTCAACCCAAAATAGCTCACAATATAGAAAGTCTATGTAATTCAGGCACAAATTCCATAGTTTCAGCATATTCTTACATTGCTTCAGGGCTGGCAGATTTGGTCTTAATTTCAGGTGCAGAAAGATATGACAGTCCAGGACAGATTCTTCAATGGGATAATTCTAGAGGAGAGTACAAACATCCAATTTTTTGGGCATCTATTTTTGCAAAATCATACAAAAGAGAATATTCCATCACAGAAGAAGATCTTGCAGTAGTATCAGTTAAAAATCACAAACACGCAAAAGAAAATCCAAACGCATTATCAAATAAAACATATTCAATTGAGGATGTGTTAAATTCTAAAAAATTAACTGATGATTTAAGATTACTTGATTGTTCAAGACCGTGTACTGGTAGCGCTTCAATAATTTTAGGTTCTGAAGAAAAAGTAAAAAAATTAACAAAAGAGCCAGTTTGGATATCAGGCATAGGACAAAAAACAATTTCAGCTGGATTTACAAAAAATATTTCGTTAAATTCAATGGAATCTACCAAAGTTGCAGGTCAGACTGCTCTAAAAATGGCACAAAAAGAAACAAAAGACATCGACGTAGCAGAAATACATGATGCGTTTACTGTTTGCGAACCGATGGCGTTAGAATCAATAGGTTTTACAAAAAACGGTAATGGTATGAATATGATTAAAGAATTACATGATACAAATGATTTTAGAATAAACCCTAGAGGGGGCTTAATTGGTACGGGCCATCCACTCGGAGCTACAGGAATAGCACAAACTGTTGAAATTACACAGCAATTACAATCAAATGCAAATAAAAGACAAGTGGATAATTCCAATGTAGGTTTAGTACACAACATGTCCGCTGCTGCAACATCTTCCACAGTATTGGTTTTAGAGAAATGAGTTTTGAAGAAAAATTAGAACATGGGGAATTTTGTATTCCAGAGTGTACTGAATGTGAGAAAATTGTATGGCCTCCATCAGAGATTTGTGATAATTGCTTTGGGAATATTCATTTGAAAAAAGGGGAATTTGAGGCTAAAATTATTGAATTTTCAAGAGAACGTCAACAATATTTCGGGTTAATTGAGATTGAAAAAACAATAAGGATAATGGCCCAAATATCAAACATTCCAAAAATAGGACAAGCCGTAAAAATATCAAAGTGTGGGATTAGAGATGGGAATTATTTCTTTATGGTTAATTGAATTTTGTAAATACATACGGTGTTTCAACATCTTGATCAAAAGTCCAAACGGTAGGTAATGAAAAAGTATCAATTACGTCAAGATCATGTTTTTTAATCAGAGTACTCCAACCGCCATTTTCTAAATTGCCTGACAGTTGTCGTTTAGTGTCAGTACCAGCAAATACAATACCAGTGTCATTTCTCAAAGCAGAAATAGAATTTATTTTTTCAATAATGCTTGTAGCTAAAACATCCCCTCCCATTTGAGCAAGTCCTCCTATAAAGAATGCAGGTTGTTTAAGATCAAGGGTAGAATAATCAAACTCTAATGCATCATTACACATTGGATGAAAATTTTGATTGGTTGATTTTGATATTTTTTCTTGAAGATCTACCAATACTTCATCAATTTCTATACTATGTGAATTCATATTCAAAATATTTCCACAATAAGCAATTCGGCCATCCCCTGAACCAATATCTACTAATTCATAATAACCAAATTGTTTTGCAATAAATGCCAGAATATAAGAAGACATTATCCATGTTGGGTAGAAAGGTTGACAGCTAGAACCATGTTTGATACTGTTTAACCAATAATCATTAATGTCCCCTTCATATACAACACAAGAAACGTCATCAATTTTTTCCTCATAATTGTTAAAATAGATTGGATTTTTCAAAGCAAAATTATGAAGGGATTCTAAATGATCTTTATCCATATCAAATTTATCCGATATCGATGACGGAATTACCTCTTGGATATGGGCATTTCCAGAGTGATTTTTTGCAAAAATTTGTTTAGTTTTGATTAAATTTTGTACAAGATTATCCAGCATTAATTGGGGGTAAATATTGGATTTGATAAACTCATTGTATCTCAGAACTTTTTAGACGTCAAAAATGCTATTTCTTGTTCAATTTTTTTAATACATCAAGTGTCTTTTTGTAAATTTTTAATTTTTGTAGTCTATTCTTCAGTAGGATCCATAATTAATTCAAAATTCAAATGTTTTAGCATGTTTAAATTAACATCTCGTTGTTCCAATAATTTTTCGATGACTATCAACTCATCTTAAAACTAACCATTTGGACGATATTTGATGATCATTTGGATCCATGAACTGTTAATTTCCAGGCTGTACATGAAATTCACCGAGATAAAAGGCAACGGGACATGATGGAACCGCTGCTGCCAAAACCTGCCGCCACAGGACGCCCAAGAAGCAACGACCGAACGGTTTTAAACGGAATCATCTGCGTGCTGGCTTCCGGATGCGGATGGAGTGAGATGCCAAAAACATACGGCGATGGTTCAACTGCCAATCCAAGGCCAAGAAGATGGCAGGGGTTTGGCATATGGAAAAGGATTCTGGGACGTGCAATCAAATCCGCATACAGGCAGGGAAAAATCAACCTGGAAAAAATATCGATTGATTCATCGTCAGTTCCCTCCAAAAAGGGGGCGACGTGATCGGATTTGACGGATTCAAGAGAGTCACGGGCACGAAATTGCACGTTGCAGTGGATGGCACCGGCCTGCCAGCATCAACTGTAATGAGCCCTGCAGACATTCACGACAGTACGAAATTTGCAGACGTGATGGAATCAATTTCGGATTTTGCAGATGATTCCATGATGGAACAGATGGTTTCAGTCTATGCAGACAGGGGATACGGTTCAAAGCCAATCCGCAGTTATGCAAGATCAAGAAACGTCATTCCGTGCATTCCTTTTGGAAAAAACAGCAGGACGGCAGGTGATGATGCAGGCAAGGACAGTTACGACAGGACAGGATTCGTAGTGGAACGGTTCTTTGCCTGGCTGAAAAACGGGTTTCACAGAACAGGAATCAGATGTGAAAGAAACGCGGGAAATTATCTCGGGCTGGTTAGCATTGCGTCATTTTTGACGTATTGCAGGGTTTTAAGATGAGTTGAAGACCAATTAGAGGAGTTTGAGAATCTCCAGATAAAATACTGGGAGAGAATAAGGCTGCAATTGAAAATGCAAATGGAAAATCTTTGATATTTAGACCGCCTCTACCTTCAACCATAAGTCATCAAAATAGATAGTATTTGATACAAGTATATTTTCTAAAAAGAATTAAAGATCGTCTTTTTTCTCAGAACCTAAATCGTCCAATAGGCCAGAATATCTTTCAATGATTTCATTTGTGATTTGTTCATCGCTTTGGTTCATGTTTCATTATACGTTTGGTCGTATAAATAATGATCTGTTTTACGACTGAATGATCCAAATCTGTTCGTTGATCTTGAACATGATATAATAAATTTCTAATTTCAGGCTCATCTTGTTTCTCAATATTTAAGTCATATCCATTATCATACAGGAATTTGATTGCAGAAACGATGCCTGTTCTCTTATTGCCATCTAAAAAGGGTTGAGACCAAGAAATAATAGCCATAAGATATGATGCCTTACGAATTAAATCTTCAATTTTGTTATTGCTTTTATCATAAATTTCAACTTCAGAAATAATATTGTCAATTTCACCCCTAACTCCCATTGCTTGAGGATCTTCAGGGTGGAGAATATTCCATTTTTTGAGAATCAACCTATTGACATCAATCAGATATTGTTTATCAACCAAGTCTGATCATTCTTTACTGGTAATTCCAATAGGACATAATATTTTCTTCTTTTCTTTTTTCACGATCAACTTAGATATGATTACAGTATTTTAAAATTTCATTAAATCATTGTTTTGTTTTACTTGGTTTGTGTAAATCCATATCAGGTCTTTCAATCATTTTAATTATCCCATCATTCAACTCATCTTAAAACTAACCATTTGGACGATATTTGATGATCATTTGGATCCATGAACTGTTAATTTCCAGGCTGTACATGAAATTCACCGAGATAAAAGGCAACGGGACATGATGGAACCGCTGCTGCCAAAACCTGCCGCCACAGGACGCCCAAGAAGCAACGACCGAACGGTTTTAAACGGAATCATCTGCGTGCTGGCTTCCGGATGCGGATGGAGTGAGATGCCAAAAACATACGGCGATGGTTCAACTGCCAATCCAAGGCCAAGAAGATGGCAGGGGTTTGGCATATGGAAAAGGATTCTGGGACGTGCAATCAAATCCGCATACAGGCAGGGAAAAATCAACCTGGAAAAAATATCGATTGATTCATCGTCAGTTCCCTCCAAAAAGGGGGCGACGTGATCGGATTTGACGGATTCAAGAGAGTCACGGGCACGAAATTGCACGTTGCAGTGGATGGCACCGGCCTGCCAGCATCAACTGTAATGAGCCCTGCAGACATTCACGACAGTACGAAATTTGCAGACGTGATGGAATCAATTTCGGATTTTGCAGATGATTCCATGATGGAACAGATGGTTTCAGTCTATGCAGACAGGGGATACGGTTCAAAGCCAATCCGCAGTTATGCAAGATCAAGAAACGTCATTCCGTGCATTCCTTTTGGAAAAAACAGCAGGACGGCAGGTGATGATGCAGGCAAGGACAGTTACGACAGGACAGGATTCGTAGTGGAACGGTTCTTTGCCTGGCTGAAAAACGGGTTTCACAGAACAGGAATCAGATGTGAAAGAAACGCGGGAAATTATCTCGGGCTGGTTAGCATTGCGTCATTTTTGACGTATTGCAGGGTTTTAAGATGAGTTGTATATCTTTTGAAGATACGATGTTAATAGTTTTTCTGGATTTTAAAAGATTCAGTATGAAATATGACTCACATCTGAGATTTCTTTGAGTTATTATGTAATTACCTCCGTTTCTATAACAAATAGAAGAAGAACATGCTGTTGAGACAAAAAATTTCCACATTAACCATAACTAAACAAGAAAAAGATGAAAAATCTACCAGTGATAATCAAAAAGCTGCAAGAACCCGCAGACAGCGAGGATATCAATGGGAAGATACCATTGTAAAACGATTCAATAATTCTGAAAATTGGAAGGCCTTTCGATTAGGATCTCCAAGCATAGCATTACCTGATGTATTGGTAGTAAATACCGAAAACAGTACAATATTCACAATTGAGGCAAAATCAGGTACCAGTACATCATTACCAGTACCTGCAGATCAAATTGAACGATGTTTAGAATGGATTAAAACATTTGATATTTACAAAAAAAGAAAGGTATTACTAGCATTCAAATTTTTATCTAAAAAAAGAATAGATGTTGGAAAATATGAGGGTAGAGAATTACGAGAATACTTTAAGATTTGGGATGAATCATTAGAAATAACGGATTGTGTATGTACCTACGAAGGTAAGTTTTTTGCAAAAATAGAGGGTACAAGAAAGGAAATATTTCTAAAAGAATGTAAAATGCCATTTAAAACAAAACAACGCACTAGTGCCTAAACAAATAATTCTTCAAATCATTTTTAAGTATAGGATGTAAAGTGTGAGTATGACTGAAGAACAAAACGAGGCAGCAGATAAGAACGTTGAATCTTTACTAGAAACAGTCTCAGATGCAGAAGTAAATTCAAGAATAAGTTTTGAAGAATTTACAGATGAAAGAGTTCTCATCAGTCATGATGCATTTGGAAAAAAACAGATGAAGATCAAAGTTTTAGAGGTATCAGATGAAAACCCAGTTTTAAAATGGAAATTTGGTGATCGTGTTAAAGTTACAAAAATCCTGGTCACGATAAAACATCTTACAACTCAACAAGTTGAAGAGGCCGAATTTGATATTGAAGCAATTGAAAGAGAGTTGGCTGAAAAAAGACATTATACTTCTACAAACAGATGGATTCCTGCAGAAGACATCAAAAATGGTTATGTGGTAGGATCAAAACATACCAGATTAATCAGCGATGCATCAGCATTAGATTACATCGTATTTTGATCATAAATCACATCGAACATAATTAATTTTTAGCTGAAAACATTATAAACAAAAGAAATTGAAAAAACAATATGAGTTCAAAGGAATTTGACGTTAATGGAACAGATTACAAAATAGTATTAACTGAACAAGTAATCAGCCATGTAAATAACCTAAAGGAACTCTATAATGCAGCATATGAAGATCCTGAAAGTTTTGAAGATGTAAGTTCTGAGATTTCAACCACGATTAATGAGATTGCAAGTACTGTAGAACCAGAAGCTGAAGATAGTGATTTAGATGGACTTATTCAAGAAATCATAAAAGCGGTAGATAATAAAGCAGATGAAATCAAAAAAGAGTTAGCAGAAAAGCCTGCAAAAAAGACAAAATCAAAAAAATAGTCGCATTTTGACCTTAAACTCATAAAAAATTGGTGGATAAAATATATTCTAAATCACATAATCAATATCATGTCAAGTAGCTGCGAATGTGGGATTTGTGGACATCATAACGAATCCGAATGTAGAGAAAAAGAGTGTAAGTGCTGTTTGAATTTTCATGAAAGATCAGGCCCTAAAAGAAAATAATTTTCTAAAAATTAATTTGTGTTCTTAAAACAACTGCATTTTTTAGACATATGTCTATTACAACCTAAAAGTTTATGATCACGACATCCACAAAGAACACATTTTTTTCCACCAGTCATAATTTCTCAATTAAATCCTCGATATCTTCAATCATTTTTCTATCTTCTAGTGCTTCAAGTATTTTAAATCTCATATTCTTTATTCTATGAACATCATCAGAGTATAATGGAGCCATTGTTTCAATTTCTTTTTCAAAGAAATAGTTCTCCAAATAAAGACCAAATTTAGATTTTAAATTTTTAAAATCTGAAACAGGGATTTTGTATTCATCAATATTGTTTAATGAAACTTTAAGAAATCCATTTATTTTGAGCATTTCTCTCTTGATATTATCTAGATCTCCAGGCTTGTCTTGAATTTCTTTAAGAATTTGATATGAATTAAGAGTCTGTGCAAGAATTTTCCTTAAATGTTCAGCATATGTAACCATAAATTAAATCAAAATACATCTAATCTAAAGTTTAGCAAAAATAGATTAACTCAAAGAAACTTCACAGGATTTCCTTTAAATTATCACAGATTATCGACAATTATGATGAAAGGCGACGCTTATCTCAAATGTGTTGATCCTCAATGTGGATTAGAATATGCGATTGAGAATACAAACGTACAATGTGAGGAAGGTCACCTGTTAGATGTAAAATATAAAAATAAACCTGCAACCAGATTAAAAGAAGTCTTTTACAAAAGACGTAATTCTGAAGGAAGCATTTTCAATGAAAGCGGAGTATGGAGATTTAGGGATCTGCTAAATTTTTGTCAAATAGATACTGAAAGTATGGAAGAGTGCTCAAAAAATTTAGTCTCTCTAGACGGAGCAGAAGGAAGACAATCCAAGCCATATCATATGTCAAAAGCTGCAGAATTTATCAGAATTTCAAATGAAAATTTATGGTTACAACCAGAGGGATACAATCCAAGTGGTTCGTTCAAAGATAATGGCATGGTAACTGCTGTAACCCATGCAAAAATGGTAGGTGCAAAGAAAATTGTTTGTGCATCTACTGGCAATACATCTGCATCAGCTGGAATGTTTGCTGCAAATGAAGGGGTTGATTGTGATGTGTATATTCCAGCAGGGCAAATAGCTCCAGGTAAACTTAGCCAAGCATATCAGTTTGGGGCACAGATTGTAGAAGTTGACGGTAATTTTGATGATGCATTAAAACAATCATTAGATGATGCACAAAATCATGATGGATATACAGTAAACTCTGTAAATCCATTTAGAATAGAAGGACAAAAAACAATTCCATTTAGAGCACTAGAATATTTGAATTGGGAAGTTCCAGATTGGATTGTTTATCCTGGTGGAGCTTTGGGCAATACATCAAGTTGCGGAAAAGCATTGATGGAATTATACGAATGGGGATGGATTAAAAAGATACCACGAATTGCAGTTATTAACTCAGAAGGTGCAAGTACATTATCTGATTTGTATAATGGTAAATTTGGAGATGAAGAATTAAGATGGAATAAAGGTAAACCAAATACAGAACTAATTTCAAAATATTATGATCATTTGGATAGAGAAGGATTAAGACCAAAAACCAGAGCTACGGCAATTCAGATTGGCAGACCTGCAAATATTTTGAAAGGATTGCGTGCACTAGAGTTTACCGATGGAGTTGTAACAACTGCATCTGATTCAGAAATGCTAGACGGAATGTCAGTAGTAGGCTTGAATGGATTTGATTGTGAGATGGCATCAGGGGCATCAGTGGCCGGTATTAAAAAATTGATGAGGGAGAAGATAATTAAAAAGGATGATGTAGTAGTAGGAATTCTTACAGGAAGGCAAAAAGATGCCATGATACCTGTAGATTATCACAGAAATCCAGAAAATAGGTTTGCAATCCCTCCTAAAAATTAGGCTCAATCATATTCTGTTGAAATCAAGACATCTCAAGCCTTAAATTCATGTTTTACAGGTTAACTGTAACCAAAAGATGGTGCAAAAAAACTAAATGAGTAATTGTTACAATTGTTCAAAGGAATTTTCTAGGAGAATACATGGTAGATTTATGGATTGAAATCTCAGCGTTAGCTGTTCTCATAGGATTATCCGGATTCTTCAGCGGATTAGAAGTAGCGTTAGTAGGAGTAAGAAAATCCAAAGTTGTGCAATTGCTTAACGAAGGAAAGAAAGGCGCTAAAGCACTACACAAATTAAAAATGAATCCAAGTTGGATGATGTCAAGTGTAAATCTTGGAAACAATTTAGTAAATGTCGGAGCATCAGCTTTGGCTACAAGTGTTGCAATTCGTTTGTTTGGAGATGATGGATTAGGAATTGCAGTTGGAGTAATGACTTTCTTAATTTTGGTATTTGGTGAAATTACCCCTAAGACATATTGTAATGCGAATTCAACTAAAATTGCATTAAGATATGCACCAGTTTTGCTTGCTTTTAGCTATGTGTTTTATCCAGTGGTGAAATTTTTTGAGATTATCACTAGAGGAGTGGTAAAAGTCACAGGAAGTAGTCATACACCACCGCCAATAACTGAAGAAGAGATCAAGGGAGTGATTGATCAAGGGTTAGAAGAAAAAGCATTGGAAAAAGATGAAATGGAACTGGTGCATGGAGCTTTGAAGTTTGATGATACAGTAATTCGCTCAGTTATGACTCCAAGAACAAAGATGTTTTCATTAAATTCAAAAATGTTATTGTTTGAAGCACTACCTCAAATTAATCAAAGCGGACATTCCAGAATACCAATATTTGGAGAAAGTAGTGATGATATTGTAGGATTCATTCACGTAAGAGATGTTCTAAAAGAATTAGAACAAGATAACAAAATGACAAGTTTAGAAAAAATTGCTAGAAAACCAGTATTTGTATCACAAGAAAAAATGGTTAGTGCGCTACTAAAAGAAATGAAGGGTAGAAAAACACACATTGCAATAGTAGTTGATGAACATGGAGGGGTTGAAGGATTAGTTACGTTAGAGGATCTGCTAGAAGAAATTGTAGGTGAAATTGAAGATGAAACAGATTTGACAAGACAGGCAGGGTATGAAAAAATTGATCAAGACACCATAATTACAAATGGAGATATTGAAATTGATAAAATCAATGAAATTTTTGAAACTAGAGTTCCAGAGGGAGATGATTATGCATCACTAAACGGATTACTGCATGAGAGGTTACAAGACATACCACAAGAAGGAGATAAAGTTGAAATTGATGAATTACGAATAATTGTAGAAAAGGTATCAAAAAACATTCCAAAGAAAATCAGAATTGAAAGAATTAAAAATTAATTATTTTTAGCAAAATGTTCCTGTAATTTTTGTTTTTTCTCTACCATATGGAATATAGATTCAGTATGAGCAAATGCATCCTGATATGATTTTTCAAACAACATTGCTTGCATCAACATATGATTTTCTGGAATTACAATTCCTGTTTGATCATCAGAATACATCATTTGTACGGTATCGCCAATAGAAGTAGTCATGTTTGCATGAATGTGGATCATGTTGGTATCAGTGAAATTAAATCCCATAGTTTGGGCATACTCCCGAATATCTTTAGTTCCTTTTGCAGTCCAAATAGTTGCAACGCCAAATTCATTTGTAAAAAGATCATGAATTTCAGAAGCTTTTGGAGCCGTATCTTTGAATCGTATATCCATTATGTGCAAATGCATTTGTCTTGTTGGGACTTTAATTGCACGAACAAACAATGGGGCATCTTTGCCAAAATAGAGTTTTACATCATCGCCATGGTGAGGCTTTTCAGTCATCTCTATAGTGTCAGATATCTTTTTTTCAGTTTGTTCAATATCCGCCCATCTTCTAATGAGGGTTACATCGAATCTAACTAATTGATCACCAAATTTATCCCGTAAAGGTTCTAAAATCCTGCCCATTCCAGTAACATTGCAGCTACCTTGCATTACGTGGTATTTCCCTAAAGCTTGATCATAATTTGCTCGAGAATTAAATAAAAAATCAGAAACAGATTCAGAACCAACTGTGGATTCTCCACCCTGATAAATTGCAGGGATGTTTCTAGGTTCATAGAGATTTTTTTTATTTTTATAACCATGTCCTTCAGGAGCAGCATCAATTACCAAATCAGAATTATCTAATGCAGATTCAATTGAACCGGTAATTTTATAATCAGAAAATGCATCTAATCTGGATTCTGGAACATACACATCTAGTCCCTTAGATATCGCCTCAGAAACTTTTTCATCAGGAGAATATTTGCCTGCACCCACTACAGTAATTTCAGGATCGTCTTTTAGAAATGAAACAATTCTACTACCAATAGAACCATAGCCATTAACAAAGACTTTTTTCATGAATTTGATGCGTTTGACCCATTTATTTAGATTAGTTTAAAACAAGCAGGCTTAAGTTAAGAGGGAATTAATAAGAATTGTTGAATTGCTTTGTATGTTCAAAAAAGAAAGAAGATTTTGAAGTCTGGAGTAATAAAACAATAATTGCTGCAACATGTGATTCAAAATTACAAAATCATGAAACTATATGTAAAATGGATGAAAAATCAGTACTGTGTCATACATGTATGCAAATTATGATAGATAAAACAAATCAAGATAGAAGATAATTCATAGAGCAAAACAACACCCTTATGTTTGAATTATTCAATAAACAATTATTGACAAAATCATTAGGAGATTACAATAAAGAAAGATCATCTACAGAAAATGTTAAAAACATAAAATGGACTCAAAAAAATACAACAGAAAATAAAAAACCAATAAAACAAAACAAAAGGAAAATCCCATCAACAAACATACTGAATTCAGAGAAGATAGGAAAAAAACAACCAATAAAAAAAATATTCAAAATTGATGAACAAACAAAAGAACTAAAAATAAAAAATAACATATTAGATAAAAAATCTAAAAAATCATCAGCGTCTAATTGTAAAATAAAACCGAGTTTTAGAAGGCCAGGGCGATAAACAGCTAAAACTCTTAAGTTTATCGTATGTACAATAACATCATGAATGAAGAGAAATTTTTTACTTGTAAGAATTGTGGAACCGAATTTCCATCAAAAGAGATAAGATTGTATTGTAAAGTTTGTAAATCAAATTTAGATAAAACTGGAAACTTGCCAAAAATATAATATTGCAAACACCATACAGTAATTCAAGAGTATCATGTCATCATTTATGAAAATATCAATTGCAATAGTTTCAATAGCATTCATCATGGTATTTGTAACTCTTTAATTTTAGAACAACTAGAAAAGAATATGGATTTTTATCTAATTTTAAAAGAGAAATTCAACCAGCTAAAAAACAAAAAGCGGCACGAATGAAGGGCAAAGAACTCAAAAATTATTAAAAAATTCAAAGAAGGAAGAGACGGAACAGAAAAAGAGACAGGGATCAGACCGGAAATTGATGAGCACACGCAAATGTTTATGCAAAAAATTCTAAATGTATGGATGGATGAAGAAAAAGAAATTGATGAAGGAAAATTCTGGAAAGAAGTCGATTATGACAGACAATTTACTCGTCCAGTAGAATATTATGAAAAAATCAATAGATTACATAAAGATTAGAAGGGAAATTAGGTTTGCTCAAAAAAATAGACGCATGGGAAATTTTTCATTACTGATTCACATATAATTACAACTCAATCATAAGCAATTATAAAAATTGGAAAAAATACACTAATTTCAAAATTAACAGATGCCATTAAAGAATCAAAAGGCGATGAAGGTAGAAATCAATATCTCTCGAAAAGAATGCAACAAGATAAAGAATTGATAAATTCCGATAGAATATGTTTTATTTTCAACAGGTTCTTTAAGAGCAGTAACTCCAGTTTCTGCAATTTTAATATCAGAATAGTCTAATTTATCTAAAAATTCTTCTAACAACATACCAATAGCTGCACTGTCTTCGATAATCAATACAACATCTTTGGAAGTCATATTATTCACTAAATTAATCTAGAACAAAAATTGTTCATTAAATATTGATTAATTGTTTTGAACAATCAAGGAAAAGAATTTAGAATTTTTAGAGTTAAACAAAGGGAGTAATCGAAAATAAAAGACTAAATATATCTAAAAAAGTGAAAAACCATTGATTCATGGACCATCTCTTGGAATAGGAGCTGCAGTAGCATCTATTGTGTTAGTAGTTGCATTTTTAGGGTTTGATAATTTTTCAAACCAAAAAGAATTGGTAATTGAGCCAACACCCACAGTACAACATGCGGGTCCAGCAAAGATTACCCCAAGCACATTTGTAGATAATGGTTCACCAGTTCTAGGCAATCCTAATGCTCCAATCACATTAGTTGAATTTGGAGACTATCAATGTCATTTTTGCAATGTTTTCTTTCACGATACAGAAGATGATATTTTAAAAAATTATGTTGAAACAGGAAAAGTTAAGATGATTTTCAAGGATTACAACATAATTGGTCCTGATTCAGTTAGTGCATCACATGGCTCACATTGTGCAAAAGATCAAGGAATGTTTTGGGAGTATCACGATATCTTGTATAGCAATTGGACCGGAGAAAATAATGGATGGGCATCAACAGAAAACCTAGAAAAGTTTGCACAAGAGATAGGACTAGATATGGAAACATGGACGGAATGTATGTCAAATGGAGTCCATTCACAAACAATTCTTGCAAGCAATGAAGATGCAAGAAGTTTGGAATTAACTGGAACGCCTGCATTTTTTGTCATAGGTCCTGATGGAGGAACAACAAAATTGTTTGGAGCACAACCATATCAGACATTTGAAAATGTTTTTGAATCAGAACTCAAAAAATAGAGATTGTCGATCAGATCACGGATAAAAAGTCAAAAAAAGTATTAAAATTTCCTTCCTAGTTACTTAGAATTTACCCAATATCCTTAAATGTATAAACTCGGAGCCAAGCTTATGGCAGCTGGAATAGATGACATTGCAATATACATACCAAGATTATATCTTGATGCAGCTGATTTTGCAGACAACAGAGGACTAGACCCAGTAAAATTACAAAAAGGTTTAGGAGTTTCTCAAATGGCAATTGTTGATGCAAATCAAGACCCAGCATGTCTTGCAGCTAATGCATGTTTACGAATCATGCAAAAAAATAAACTCTCACCTGAAGATATCGGTAGATTATACGTTTCAACAGAATCTGCGTTTGATGAATCAAAAGCAATGAACTCTTACGTCATAGGAATGTTAGAGCAGGTATACGGCCAAGGTGCCTTTGAACATTGTGGCGGAGTAGAAACCAAATTTGCATGTGTAAGTGGTTCTTATGCTCTTTATGATAATACAAACTGGATTAGAGCCGGAGAGGCAGAAGGGAAACATGCACTTGTGGTGGTATCAGACATTGCAAAATATGATATGGGTTCAAGTGGTGAAATGACACAAGGTGCAGGAGCAGTAGTGATGCTTCTAAACGATAATCCAAGATTGCTAGCATTTGACCCCAAAGTGACATCAACATCAATTAAAGACGAATATGATTTTTACAGACCGTTTGGAAAAGAGACCCCAATTGTTCACGGACAATATTCTAATTTACTATACATGATTCAGGTTAGAAAAGCACTGGAAGCATACAAGAAGAAAGTTGTTTCCTCAGGATTAATCAAAATGGAAGAAGGTGAAACCATTTTGGATCATATGGATTACATCAACATGCACTTGCCATATAGTAACATGGGTAAGAAAGCCTTGGCATATCTGGTAAGACATGAATGGAGACAACTCCCAAGATGGAAGAAGATTTTACAAGAGATAGGAATTGAAGAACCAGCACCAAAAGATCCACGCGGAACAATTGAATCGGTATTGGGAGATGAAGAGTTTATGGCAAAAGATCATGAATTTACTAAATTATTTACAAAGACTCAACAATACCAAGAAGTTTATGAATCAAAATTATCAAGTTCATTGATTGCATCTAGCATGATTGGTAATTTGTACACAGCATCGTTATACTTGGGATTCAGAAGTGGTTTAGAATTTGAATATCAAAAAGGAATCGACTTGGAAGAAAAAAGAATAGGATTCGGTTCCTATGGAAGTGGAAGTAGTGCAATGGTGTTTAGTGGTGTGGTTCAACCATCATACAAAGAAATTGTCAAAAACATGAATTTAGAGGCAGAAATTGGAGCGAGAAGACGATTAACTTGGGATGAGTATGAAGAACTACATGAAAACAAACTAACTCCAGAAGAATCTATGTTTAATTCTAAAAAAGAATTTGTTTTAGTGCGTGTGGATACTGAAAAAGAATCCAGAGGCGAAAGACGTTACATCTATAACGGATAATGCAAGAAGAATCAAATCCAATCAAGGATTATTTGTTTGAATATATCGAAAAATCAAAAACAATTCCGGGATTAATTGCTGAGAAAAAATTTGATAAAATTATTCAAGAGATAACGCAGAATTGCTATGACCAAATTGTCTCCATGGATACAAAAGATGAGGCAATAGGAATTCTGGCTACAGGTTTATTGCATTATTTGCTTACAAATTCTCCGATAACTAGTCAGAGAAAAGTAAACCACGGAGGAATTGAACTGGATATCGTCATACCAGACACTAAAACATTAGAAAAAGACTCAAAGAAGGCATTGGTAATTTGTATACCAAAATCATCAGATATCAAAATAATAAATGAAAAAACATCCCACTTGGAAAAAATTCAAACAGAGAAAGAAAACATCTGGCTAGTATTATCAGAAAATATTCAAACAGAGAGAAAATCATTCATACTAGATAAAGAAAACAATTCTTTTTCAAAAATAATCTTTGAAATTGCAAAATTTAGCAATGTCGGCGGTTCTAACAAATTTAAAATTTTACGAGTATAGAATTTATTTCAATAATAATTTTAAATCAAGATTTTTCTTGAATACTTTATACAAAGATGAATCACTTAGATCATCGATAAACGGTATTGTGCCCAAAATAGGAACATGTAAAAGATTTTTCAAATCACGGGTGAGTTCTTTTGTTTTGTAACCATCAGAATCAAAATCATTAATAATAATGCCCTTAATTGGAATTTTGTATTTTTTGCACATCTTTACCGTCATCAAAGTATGATTAACTGTTCCAACTCTAGTTCTTGTCACAATAACTGTAGGAATTTTCATGTCTTTGATTAGATTTGTGAAAAAATAGTCAGATGTTATTGGAGTCATCACGCCTCCCATACCCTCTACAAGAATCACATCATGAAGTTTTGATAATTTTTTAAAATTTGAAAGTACAAGAGATGTTTTTGGTTTTGCCTTCAAAGTTTTCCATGCAGTATATGGAGATGCAGGAATTGAGAAAAATTGTGGATTAACAAGATTTTCAGGATCATTGACTTGTGCAGCAGTTGAGAGGATCTCAGCATCTTCTGATTTGAATCCCTTTTTTTGAGACGTGCCAGCAGCAAACGGCTTCATAATACCAAGATCAATTCCCATTTTACGAAAAGTTACTGCAAGCCCTGCTGTGATGTATGTTTTTCCAACATCAGTATCGGTTCCAGCAACAAACAGTGAACTCAATACGAAGTATCATATCCAAGGATTGATTAATCTTATCGTTCGATTTTTATGAACAATTGTAAAACACACACTAGTTGAAAAATCATAGTTTTGTGTGGCATCCAAATGCTCAAATGAAAGAATGGGATCGATTTACAAAAATTACTAAAGCAAAAGGAGTATGGTTAACGGATTCTCAAGGTAACAAAATGATTGATGCCGTAGCTTCAATGTGGTGTAACGTTTGGGGTCATTCAAATCCACGGCTAGTTAAGGCAATTGCAAATCAAAGCAAAAAAGTTCAGCACTCCTCAATGTTTAACTTGACAAACGAGCCTGCAGAAAAGTTAGCAAAGTTGCTAGTGGACATATCTCCAGGAATGCATCGAGTGTTTTATTCAGATAATGGATCTTCCGCAATGGAAATTGCATTAAAACTTGCATTGCAGTATTGGAAAAATATTGGAAACAAAGAGAAAACAAAGATTGCAACTATTGAAAACGGATATCATGGAGATACGTTTGGAGCAATGTCAGTAGGATATGTTCCAGAATTCTTTGGAAAATTCAAAGATCAATTATTTTCTACAATTCAATTTCCTGTCCCAAATCAATACAGAATACCAAAAGGATATACAAATTCAGAGTATACAAATCATTGTTTAGATAAAATAGAAAAAAGATTTGCAAAAAAAGATGACATTGCAGCGTTTGTCATGGAGAGTGGCGCACAAATGACAGGAGGTGTTGTTATTTATCCAAAAGAATTTCAAAAAAAGATTAGTCAATTATGCAAAAAATATGATGTGTTGTTTGTATTAGACGAGATAGCCACAGGTTTTGGAAGGCTAGGATCAATGCTTCAATATGAAGAACAAAATAGTAAACCAGACATTGTAGCATATGGAAAAATGTTAACTGGAGGATATCTAACCATGGCTGCAACCCTAGCAAACAAGAAAATCTATCATTCATTTTTAGGAGAATTTAACGAATGGAAACATCTTTTTCACGGACACACATACACGGGAAATCCACTAGCGGCATCAGTCGCACATGAGAATCTCAAAATGTACAAAGAAAATCATCTAATTAAAAAAATACAAAAAACATCAAAAGTTTTTGAGAAATTTTATGATAAATTACTAGACATAGAAATTGTTGGGGATGTCAGACATAAAGGAATGCTAATGGGAATAGAACTAGTCCAAAACAAACAAAAGAAAACGCCAATTTATCCTAAAAAGTCAATTAACAAAATATTCTTTGAAGAAGGCAAAAGAAACGGAATTTACCTCAGAACGTTAGGAAACATAGTCATGCTTGTACCACCTTTGGCAATATCAGGAACAGAACTAGAATCACTTCTAAACAGAACCGTAATCACCATTGAAAACTCCAAACCAAAGGTAGTCTGACTGTTAACCCCAATACCTACAAAGGTTAACCTTTCCATTATTGTTATAAATGGAATAATCTCAAGCAAAATAATGAGCAACGTAGAGTACATCAAAGAATGCCAAGAAAAAGTATTTTCTGGAATAGGCATTTCATCTGAAGATGCAAAAGAACTATTCAATGTGCCAGATGAATATCTAAGCGAATTAGCAAAATGTGCAAATGAAATAACACAGGATTTCAACGGAAGAAAAGTAGATGTGGAACAATTAAACAATATTAAAAAAAATGCATGTAGTGAAGATTGTGCATTTTGTGGACAATCAGCATTTTTTGATACAGGGATAGAGACATATCAACTACCATCACCAGAAAAAGTAGTAACAAAAGCACAAAAAGCAAAAGAGGATGGTGCAGAATCATATTGTCTTGTGGCAGCGTGGAGAGAACCATCCAAAACAGATTTTGAAAAAATTTGTACAATAATTTCTCAAATTAATGACAAAGTAGGAATTAGCGTTGAATGTAGTTTAGGATTTTTAACACAAGAGCAAGCTAAAAAATTAAAAGAACTCAAAGTAAAAAGATATAATCATAATTTAGAAACTGCAAGATCAAAGTTTTCAGAGATATGTACAACCCACACTTATGAAGACAGACTAAAGACACTTGGAATTGCAAGAGAGGCAGGATTAGAACTATGTACAGGAGGAATCATAGGGTTAGGAGAAACAAGAGAGCAAAGATTAGAATTAACGATGGAATTAGGAAGATTGTTCCCAGAAGAAGTCACAATAAACATTCTTGTTCCAATGCCAGGTACACCATTAGAATTGCAAACAGATCTGCCTAATTCAGAAATTGTTAGAATATTTGCGGTGATCAGATTCCTATTACCAGAATCAGTGGTTAAAATTTCAGGGGGACGAGAGTCAAAACTATCAGATTCAGGAGAAGAATTACTTCAAAGTGGAGCTAATGGCATAATCACTGAAGGCTATCTTACAATGGGCGGCAATGAGGCTAAAAAAGATAGAGAGTTGATTGAAAAAATTGGCCTTAAAGCATAAACTAGATTTTGCAGATTCGGAATTAAAGAATCTAAAACGCAATAACCTCCATAGAAAATTAAGATACGGAATAGCAAAAGGATCAGAGATAGAAATCAACAAGAAAAAATTAATCAATTTGTGTTCAAATGATTATTTGGGAATACCTACAACTAGAATTCAAATCAAACAACTACAATCAAGTTCAAGACTAGTTTCAGGAAACGACGAATCATACAAGAAATTAGAGGATATCCTTGCAAAACACAAATCCCATCAAAATAGTTTAATCTATCCAACAGGATACATGGCAAATCTTGGAGCAATTTCAGCCATTGCAAATAAAGGAGATGTAATTATCAGCGATGAGTTAAACCATGCAAGCATAATTGAATCGTGTAAATTAACAGATGCCAAAATTCTAATTTACAAACACAACAACATGGAAGATCTAAATAAGAAATTAGAACAAAAAGGAAAAAACAAGTTCATAATAACTGAAGGGGTGTTTAGCATGGATGGAGACGTATCATCATTAAAACAGATAACTGAAATTGCAGAAAAATCGAACGCAATTACAATAGTAGATGATGCGCATGGAGACTTTGTCATAGGTAAAGATGGAAAAGGAACACCAAATCATTTCAATGTTGCAAAAGAAGTTGATTTGTATATTAGCAGTCTAAGTAAAGGGCTAGGATCGTTTGGAGGTTATGTTGCATCTCACAACAATGTAATTGATTTATGCGTCAACAAATCAAAATCATTTATCTATACTTCAGCATTGCCATCGCCTTTGGTAAAATATTCATTTAAAAGAATTCAATCAGACAGAGAAAAATATAGAAAAAAACTAGAGAAAAACATACTAGAATTAACAAAAGGTCTCAAAGAATCAGGTTACCAAATAAACTCTTCAACACAAATAATTCCCATAATTATTGGAGATGAAAAAAAAGCAATGGAGTTTGGTCAATATTTATTTGATAAGGGCATATTTGCACAGCCAATAAGATACCCCACAGTTCCAAAGAACCAAGCAAGACTGAGAATTTCAGTTACTGCATGGCTAACCAATGCAGATATTCAAAACACCCTTGAAATTTTTGATAAAGCACATAGAAAATTTTATGCCTAACGCATTGCATCAAAGCCACCAATTGCAGGAGAACCAATAAACACAGCAAAGGCTATCACAATTCCCAAAGATATCCCTACAATGATAAATCGCTTATTCATAATCAGATCTAGTCACACCCAGTTAAAAATTGATGGGAAATGCAATGAGGAAAGAATTGGAAGAAGCCTTTAAAGGAAAAATTTCAATCTGATGTCATGGCAGACCCAACTATCCTTGTAGCATTACTTGCCGGTCTTGGTTCATTTGTGGCTCCCTGTATATTACCAATGATTCCAGCATTCCTTGCATACATATCTGGAACCACAGTTAGAGAATTAGGTTCTAAAAATGGATCTGTTCTTGCTGTTAATCGAACAAAAATTGTCATTAACACGGTATTTTTTGTTTTAGGATTCTCAGTAGTGTTCTCCACACTAGGGGTTTTAATTAACAGTGTTCTTTCCAGTAGCGCAAGTGATCTTACAGGCAGTCTAAACTTTATTGGCGGAATAATCATAATGGGATTTGGAATATTTTTGTTATTATCTACAAAGATTCGTGCATTAAATATAGAAAAGAGATTCGTTCCTAAAAATTCAAAATCAAGTTACCCAATGTCATTTGTTTTTGGTTTAGCATTTGCCGCAGGATGGACTCCATGTGTAGGCCCAATACTAGGTACAATACTTACATTGGCTGCAACAACACCCTCACTTTCATTTACACTATTACTTGCATACTCGTTAGGTTTAGGAATTCCATTCATCCTAATGGGCACATTCTTCTCACGGGCAACAAGAATAATGCGCTCAATGACAAAGCATTTCAAATACTACAACATAGTCTTGGGAACATTCATAATTATTCTTGGAATGCTGGTATTTACAAATCAACTTGCATATATTGCAAACTTTCCACTTCTTAACGAGTTGGTACTAGGGTGATATGATGAATTCGGATGTGAAAACAGGTTTAATTTTTGGATTGATAATTGCTGCAGGTTTAGGAGTTTTAGGAATGGTATTCTCCACGCTTGACCAAGACGCACAATCAACTACAACATTTACAGAAATCAATCCACTAGAAAAAATAGACAAATCTGGATTCAAAAAAGCTCCAGATCTTAGAGGAATTGCACATTATCTAAACACAACACCTGAAGAACTGAGCAGAGATATGGAGGATAAAGTGATACTATATGATATTTGGACATACAGTTGCATAAACTGTATTCGAACATTACCGTACATTACAGCATGGGATGACAAATATTCAGAGCAGGGATTGTTGATTATTGGAGTTCATTCACCAGAATTTGAATTTGAAAAAGATCCTGAAAATGTAAAGATTGCAAATGAAAAACATGGAATAGAATATCCAGTTGTAATGGATAACGACATGGAAACATGGAAAGCATTTGAAAACAGATACTGGCCAAGAAAATACATTTCAGACCATGAAGGATTTATCAAGTATGATCACATTGGAGAGGGAGGGTATCAAGAAAGCGAAAAAGTTATCCAGCAATTACTAAAGGAAAGATCAATTGCATTGGGAATTGAAATGTCATCTACGTCATCTCTAGTAGATGTTGAAGAGTTCCAACACTCTATGTTTAGAACTCCTGAATTGTATTTTGGCTATCACTTTGCACAAAACAGAAATCATCTAGGCAGTGAAGAAGGATTCCAACCAGGTAAAATTGTCACATATTCTCAACCAGAGAAAATAGACTTGCATAAATTCTATCCAGTAGGAGAATGGAAAAACTATGAGGATAGCATGGAGTTAGTTTCAAAAACAGGAACTATTGAACTTTTATACAATGCTAAAGAAGTTAACATTGTAACTGAAAATTCAGGAATGTTGGAGATATTCCTTGATGGTAAACCACTATCAGCAGAATACGCAGGTTCAGACATAACAGATGGAAACACACTACAGGTCAGTAAAGCAGGACTATACAACATCATCAGTAAAGATACAAGTTCATCTCACAATATTGAGATCAAAGTGAAAGGTGCGGGGTTCCAGATATTCACATTTACCTTCGGATAGTGTAACTGCGTATAGTGTAACTGCGTATAGTGTAACTGCGTATAGTGTAACTGCGTATAGTGTAACTGCGTATAGTGTAACTGCGTATAGTGTAACTGCGTATAGTGTAACTGCGTATAGTGTAACTGCGTATAGTGTAACTGCGTATAGTGTAACTGCGTATAGTGTAACTGCGTATAGTGTAACTGCGTATAGTGTAACTGCGTATAGTGTAACTGCGTATAGTGTAACTGCGTATAGTGTAACTGCGTATAGTGTAACCCCAGTGACACTAGCTAGGGTGACAAATCTGTTTAAAACAAAAAAATCAAGGATATTTCGGATTTAAGATATGATAAGTAATTCTTGGAATAAAACAGGAGAGACAATATCACAAAAAGTAATGGGCAAAGTAAAGCCTGATGAACCATTAAAAAACAAGATTGATTTTGCACAAAAAAAATTACAATTTCAAATTACCAAATTGGACGGAATTGATGAAAAATTACAAAAGAAACATGATATAATTTTTGAAAAAATAGTAAATGCTCAAAGAAACAACAAGCCAGGATATGCTCAAGCATATGCAGGAGAATTAACACAAGTAAGAAAAATGAAAAACATGATAAGTGGGGCAAAACTATCCATGGAACAAGTAAAACTTAGACTAGACACAGTGTCAGAACTAGGTGATGTAGTAGTAACACTCAGTCCATGTATGTCAATCATCAAAGGACTCAGTCCATCACTTAGTGGAATTATGCCAGAAGCAAATGCTTCAATGCAAGACTTGTCAGAGATATTAGGAGACGTAATGTCTGGGTCATCAGTAGGAATCGGAGACAGTATGAGTACAGTACCAGAAGCAAATGCAGACACAATGGCAATCTTAGAAGAAGCACACAGTGTTATTGCCGGACAAACCAAATCATCAATTCCAGATGTCCCAGATTCACTCAAGCAACAAATTGTTGAGAAGACAGATGTCTTCACCTAGAAAAATAATTCAATAGTCGTTATTTATTCTCATTCTATAGACTTGTAATCAGATTAGGGAAGTATCTTCACGGTTAAGTACACTAGTGATTCGTAAAATTTTATGACAAACACAAGTTTGGTAATAGTCATTGCAACAGTCATGGCTGTTGGAATATTGGGAACCAGCGTTATTTCTGATGCCAAAGCTATCAAAAGTAAAGGTACCAGTATAGCACAATATGGTTCCAGTACAGGCATCTGCGGATTAGTGCTATGCTCTGATTATCCAGGTGGAAAAGAAGCCTATCAAGCAAGTTGGTCTAATGAATTCATCAGTTCAAAAACCATTGTCAATGCAGATGTGGTTGATCATTCAGAAGAACATCCAGATGTTCATAGTACAAGTAAGGTTGTACCTTCTGCAGATAATGTGGATGAAGAATTTCCAGAACGTCTAGATGCATACATCCACAAGTTTGAGTTGGATAAAATCTCAGCTGATGAAGCACTAGATGGAATCAAGGAAGTGTATGATGCATATGTTAAAGCAAAAATTACGAATGACGTTATTGAGGGAGTAGGCGATAAAATTAATCGCCACAATAACGGAACTTTTGATTCAGCTACAGCAATTGAATCCATTCATCTAACTGCTGAACCACAAAATGTCAACCCTGAATATCAAGGTGCGCTAGATGAGGTCATCCACAAGTTTGAGTTGGATAAAATCTCAGCTGATGAAGCACTAGATGGAATCAAGGAAGCACATTATGGTTTTGTTGACCTCTACATCAACTCGGATCTAATCGAGGCAGTAGAAGACAAGATTGCATTGATTGATTCTGGCAAACTATCAGGAGCTGAAGCAGTTGAAGCAATTCACTTATCAGCTGAACCACAAAATGTCAACCCTGAGTTAATTGATGCAGTTGATGAATATCTTCACAAATACGAGTTGGATAAAATCTCAGCTGATGAAGCCATCAAAGGTGTTATGGAAGTACACAGCAGTTTTGTTGATCTATACATTACATCAAATGCAGTAGAATCCATTGGCATCCAACTTGACAGATATGAATCAGGTAGTAATTCTGCAAGTCACGTGTTACATGAAATTCATGAAGTGATTGAAGAAGAAGCTGCTATGGCAGCATCAGTATCTGCAGATGGCGAAGTGATGATGAAAGAATTGCCTCCAAATACTGTAGATATGCCAATAGGTGCAGGAGTTCCAGGATGTGAAACAAATGAAATGTGTTATTACCCAACACATCTAACGGTTCATGCAGGAACAACTGTGACATGGATTAACTCAGATGGATCAATACCCCACACTGTAACTGCAGGATGGCCCGATAGTGATTCAATAGGTCTTGATTATCCCTGTGGAAATGGATTTGACAGTGACCTTATGTCTGGTGGTGCAGAATTTGCACATACATTTGAAGTCCCAGGCGAATATGATTACTGGTGCCAATTACATCCATGGATGATAGGTTCAGTCATAGTAGAGTAAAGACTCCCTTCTCATTTCTTTTCATTTTCATTTTATAATAAATCTTTAGCAATGCTAAATAACAATCATAAATTCATAACATTATGCCGGCAAAAGGTCCTGTTAATTTAACATGGCAAACAATTTTTTGCTTCATTCCAATAATGGATATTGTTGCATCATATCGTGTAAAAAGAATGAGATGGTATCTTCTAATCTTTATAGGATATGGAGCATTATCAACAGCCATTCAATCAATAATCAATCCATTTGATGAAACAGCAGTGTATAATGAAAAAGTGTACTCAGAAACTATGGGTTTTGATTGGGATTATGCATTACTAGGAAGTAATCCAGAACTATCAATTGCAACAATGATTATTTGTAATGCAATTGCATATGTTATCGCAGTCTACTTAATCAGAAGATGGTCAAAGAAATGGAATCAAAATTTTAATCAGTCACCTTGATTTCTTTTTACTTTTTTGAACCAGAATTTTCTTTATTCTAGATATTGTAGGATAACTATATCCGCGTCTACGATAATTGGCAATCATCATTTTCCAATTTTTTAGTCTCCATTGAGCTTGTTCAGCAGTTACAGAATGGACTTCTTTCTGAATGATACTTTTTCTGCCTACTTTGAGCGTTCCTGCATCCTTTGCAGACCACCTATTTTTTGCAAATTTTAATCCTATAAGAATTTCAGCAACAGGCATTTCTTTGAAGTAATCTTTGAGCTTTTTTAATTCGGCATCTGTAGGTTTTTTAGAAATTGGCAGTTCGACTACAGGTTTCGCCATAGAAAATAATTCAATTCGTGCTTTAAGAGAATCTTGCTAAAGTAGAATTAACTAAAACATATCATTTGTGCATCACTTTTTTGCATTCTAGTCAACGATCATCCTTGAGAATTTATCTCAAATACGGGTATTTCAGAATTCCAAATTAAGATCATTTCAGAATCATGAGCATGGTTTTTTGCAAAATCATCTAGATCTTCTAAATGTTGTTTTTCTAAAAGTTCTAACGATCGTGATTTTTCATCATGCATTTCATCTTTTAATTCCGAATAGGTTTCACGCATGTCAGTTATTTCATTACCCATCACGGGTCTTTCAGAATCAAGGCCATTATGTTTTTCAAGTATTCTTTTTTCTTCTCGCCTCATTTTTCATCTCTTTCAATAAAAAGCGACTCATAGTCATCCACAGTGTCAGTTATTTTTTTCTCAGTGTTCTTGCATGGTGTGGATTTTTGAGTTTAAACTAGAGATTTTTTTAAGATTCTATCTTCTTGTAGTTTTTCTACACTGAGAAAAGTTGTTTCCGAAAAACCAGGAACAAAGACAGTTTCCACCTTATGTTTAACCCACATCTCTGCAGTGTATTCAGTAGTACAAACATAACCATCAGCATTTAGTCCATAAACTAAAACAAATCCAATTCTACATTCAGTGTCAGGATTGTTTTTTACAAGATCTTCCCAAGAAATTTCATCAAATGGATTAGCTTGTAAATATTCAGGATTGGTTCTACAATATTGACAGTATTTTCCAATAGATTCTCCGGATAATCTTAAATCAAAATGACCATCAGTGTTGAACAGAATTTGTTGGCTATGGTTGCATCATTATTCATAATATTGAAAATACTGTTTGCAGATAACATTTCAGATCTAGTTATCTTTGCTACATCTACAAATGCATCACGTGCTTCTTCAGGGGTTCCATCATTTTCCAAAACAATTTGTAATGCAATACGGCCTGCATTGATTTTTGAAGCAGTGAATTTGAGAGGATGATCATGAACTTATCCTAAAACCCTCCAATACATCATGACGCATGCCAGATACACAAACCCGAGACAGTCATCACAGTTCCCTTCGTATCTGACTGCCGTCCCGTAAAGTCCGCACTTGAGCCAGGCAAAGAACCGCTCTATGACAAACCCTGTCTTGCCATAATGTTTTTGGCTCCTGTTCTGTGCAACGTTCCTTGGGTTCCTTTTGTATGGAATGCAACAATCAATCCCATGGCATTCCAGATAGTCTCTGATGTATGCCGCATCGTATCCCCTGTCGGCATACACTGAGACGATCTGCCGTATCAAATCATCATCTACAAGTTCTGAGATGTTTTCCAACTTGTGGAATTTGGAACGCCTCCCGGAAAGCGTGTAACAAATCATCATCTACAAGTTCTGAGATGTTTTCCAACACATCGATGAATTTCGTACTGTCATGGACATTTGCAGGGCTGGCCCTAATTGGGATTGGCAGTCCTGTCCTGTCTACTGCAGCGTGTATTTTTGTGCCCGGGATCCTCTTGAACCCGTCATATCCTGTTTTGTCACCCCTTTTTTGGCGGCAACTGATGAGGAATCAATCGATATTTTTTGCAGGCTGATTTTTCCCTGCCTGTGTGCGGATTTTATCAGTCCTGATGGAATCCTTTTCCATATTCCCTTTTGCTGCAGCTCTGAGAATCTCAGATGCGCAGTAGATTTTGAACCGTATCTGTCCGGCATGTCTGCCCGCCTGCAGCCGGTTGTTAGGACAAACAATATTCCGTTGATTGTGTTTCTGTCATTGCATCCTGGCCTGCCAGTTTTTGCAGGCTTTGGCAGACGTGATGCAACCGTGTTCCATTGAGTGTCTGACATTTCTTTGCGAATCACGAAGGATGCATCAGCAGAGCCATTGTCGGATCCCGACTGTCATGAATTATTTGCATAATGATCGGTTTTAGGATGAGTTGCATATATAGAATCACCATCCTTTGCAGGACTATTTTCTAAAGCACGTTCTAGCACATTGTCAAATGCATGATATCCCCAGAGATCTTCCAATTTTTTAAATCATCTTCACGATGTTCTAAAACCTCAGCTCCTTTTTTCTCCTAATCCTCCTTCTTTTTCAAGGGTTTCAAAATTTCTTTGTTGTAATTTTTCAATACATCGTTTACTTTTCTCAATTTTTTCTAGAATTTCTTGTGCCATAGGATTATTTTTCAGATCCCCTAGGCAAAGTAGTTTGTTGACTTGTATCGGCATATACAATAGGGATTAAGCCAATAAATGCAATTGGCATTAAAAGAGAAATTCTCCCACTGACCATACAAAAAATCAAAAGTGTCTGTATTTACTACAGACTGATAGTTTATCAGTAAAATTTGGAATTTTTACGACCAGAGTATTTTTAATTATTTAGCAATTAAGAGGAATGTTCGAATTTTTACAAATGGTGTTATACAAACCAAATCCGATAATAATTGATGCAAAAACAGCCAATGGAACAAGAATGAAAAAATTAGTTTTTCTACCCATACAAGAAACTGAAAGTTTGCCTATAAAATTGTCAGTATTAATCAGTAGTGATAGTGAATAGTCCAACAGCCTTTGGATCTTGTAATGCTGTCACCATATCTCGTGGCAATGAATCAGAGGCCTTATCACATTTTATGGCCAATGTTCGAGGGCAGATAAAATCACTTTTTCTAATAACAATATCTTCAGTATGACTCAAAATAAGTTCAGGATGACCCCATCCTTCAATTTCAAAAATATCATCTCCAACTTTGATTGAAAATATGATTTTAGAATCAGGATTTTTGAGTTTATTTTTTAATTCCTTAGGTAAATCTGCACAACTAGATTTCGCATTGACACCCACAATGCAGTCCCCTCTAGGAGTCAAATGAGATTCTTTTGTAATTTCCAGAGTTTTTTTATGGTTAGAAAGAATGTTTTTGTGTCCTGAAAATTCTATTTCAAACTTCATGAACCCATGACATCTTGTGTTTCAATTAAGGTTTGGTGAGAAGAACAGCATCACAAATCAGGCTCCGATCACTAACAAAATCAGTCTCAATTATGGGCATGGTTTAAATTGTATAATCAAAGCATTGCAATCAAATGCTTCCTGCACAACAAGGTTACGACCGCGCAATTACAGTCTTCTCACCAGACGGTAGGCTGTACCAAGTAGAGTATGCTATTGAAACAGTAAGAAGAGGAACAATTGCAATTGGGGTAAAATGTAAAGACGGAATCGTTATCGCAGTAGAAGAAAAACCAAGAAAATTACAAATTTCAGAGACAGCACAAAAGATTTTCCAAATTGACGATCATGTGGGAGTTGCAGCAGCAGGATACATACCAGATGCAAGAAGTCAAGTAGACAATGCAAGATTCTTTTCACAAAGTAACAAAATGATTTACGATGAACCAGTTGAAGTTGAAACGATTGCCAAACATCTAGCTGATCAATCTCAACAATATACACAATATGCAGGGGTGAGACCGTATGGTGTCGCTTTAATTCTTGGTGGCGTTGTTGATAACACACCACAATTGTATCTAACAGACCCAAGTGGAACGTACATCTCTTATGATGCAATAGCAATTGGTTCAGGCTCTGATCAAGTAACGGACTTTTTAGAAAAAGCATACAAGGAAGATCTTTCACTAGATGATGCTGCAACATTAGCTGCTGCAGGAATTTATCTATCAAGTGAAGACAAAGAGGGAACAAGCCACATCAGAATGGCATGCATTAAAAAAGAAACGGGATTGTATGAACTTGTTTCAGATGAGCAAATTGCAAAATATGCCAACGATGCTAAAACAAAATACCCACACGAACAAAAATAATTATTTTAAGCACACCTGCGAGACTAAATTAAATTGAAATTATCTGTTGCGATTCCTGAGTCATCTTTATCAGACGAATCATTAAAAATCGATAAAACTAGAAAGATTTCTGTTCTAGCTAGAGCATGTGCAATTTTCAAAATTGACACAGTCTATGTCTATCAAGAAGGAAACAAAAAGAAAGATCCCGGATTACTAATAATGATTTTAAAATATTTAGAAACTCCACAGTTTTTGAGGCGAAGGTTGTTTCCCAAAATGAACGATTTAAAGTTTGCAGGAGTATTACAACCGTTAAGAATTCCAAGTCATGTTACACCAGTAAACCCTAAAAAAATTAAAACCGGAGACATTAGGGAAGGGATTGTAGTTAGTTCAAAGGGGAAAAAATTTGTGGATGTTGGAATTAATCAACTGGTGCAATACTATGGAAAAACACCTGCAGGAAAAAGGGTAACAGTACGATTCAAAGAAGGATACCCAAGACTATCAGTCAAAGATATTGAAAAAAATGAGGTTCCAACATACTGGGGATATTCAGTCAAAGAAAGAGCAAATTTGTTTTCAGTGTTATCAGAATGGAAAGGAAATATCATCATAACATCAAGAAAAGGTAAGACAGTATCAGGTGAGCAATTATCAAAATATACAAAATCAGATGATCATACACTAGTGGTTTTTGGATCCCCCAAAAGAGGAGTTCATGAGATCATAGGAGGCAGAATGAATAAAGTTCAAAATGCAAAATCACTGAACTTTTTCCCGAATCAAGCGACTGAAACAGTACGATTAGAAGAAGCATTGTTAGGCACATTGGCAATTATTAATGCAAACAACTGATGGATTATGGCAGAAAAGAAAAATTTTTTGTTAATGGCAGTTGGGCTGGGGATTGCCGGCGTCGTTATTGGAGGAATTACAATTTGGAATTCCATCGCAGGGTTAATTTCGCCATAGCAAATTAGGCACAGTTGGTTAACCAAGAAATTTTTAGTGGTTAACGATATCTCACATGGTTTAATAGAGGGAAATCGATGTTCCGTTTTAGATATGGGAGCTCGAAAGCGACATCAACCACGTAGAGGTAGTCTTGCATACTCACGTAGAGTACGTGCAAAGAGTATGGAAGCAAGAATTAGAGCTTGGCCAACTAGATCAGGTTCTCAAGAACCAAAAATTTTGGCACATTGTGGCTTCAAAGCAGGATGTGTTCAAATTGTCAGCATTGATGATCGTGACAAAGTTCCAAACGCAGGAAAACAACTCGTAAGTTTAGGAACAGTACTAGTAACACCACCAGTTTTGGTTTTAGGAGTTAGAGGATATTCAAAAGATAATTATGGAAAACATGCAGAGTTTGATGTTTATGCAGAAGACATTCCAAAAAACATTGCAAAAGAAATTACAATTAAAAACATCGAAGGATCAATGGAAAATGCAGAATCACGATTAAGAAAGATCAAAGAGATTTACGCAATTGTTGCAGTCTCTCCACGAGCCGCAGGATTAGAAATGAAAAAGCCATACATCTTTGAGGCAATGGTTAGCGGAGGAGATATAGAAAAACAATTTGCACATATCAAAGAAAACCTAGGAAAAGAAATTAAGATTGATCAGATTTTTGAAACGGGTTCAACAGTAGACGTTGCAGCAATTACAAAAGGTCATGGATGGCAAGGAGTCATGAGAAGATGGAATGTAAAAAAGAAACAACACAAATCAAGAAAGACAGTAAGAGAAGTCGGTTCACTAGGTCCAATTTCGCCACAGAGCATCATGTATACAGTTCCAAGAGCAGGGCAAACAGGATTCCATCAGAGAGTAGAATATGATAAAAGAATAATGATTATGGGAAATGCCGAATCAGATGAAATCAAAATAAACCCAGATGGAGGATACAAGCACTTTGGTTTAGTCAAAGGAGACTTTATCGTTCTAAAAGGTTCGGTTCCAGGAACATACAAAAGGCTAATCAAACTAAGAAGCCAAATCAGAAACGCTCCAGCTAAAATCAACAAACCAAATATCTTGGAGGTGGTTGTATAATGAAAATAGCAACATACACAGTTACAGGAACAAAAGACTCAGAAATTGAATTACCAATCGTTTTCTCAACACCATTTAGAAAGGATTTGATTCGCAAGGCTTTCACCAATTTGACATCGCACAAATTCCAAAAACAAGGAAGAAAGCCAATGGCAGGTATGGATGTAGTTGCAGATTCTAACGATCCGCCAACAGGTCAAGGCGTATCCCGTGTTGCAAGAATGCAAGGTGGTGGAGGCGGAAGACAAGGTCAAGGCGCAGAAGTTGCATCGACAAGAGGCGGCAGACAAGCACATCCCCCAATAGTAGAAAAAGTGATTTACAAAAAATTAAACAAAAAAGAGAACAAACTGGCATTATGTTCTGCAATTGCAGCTACTGCATCCAAAGACATAGTAGCAGCAAGAGGACATAGAATTGAAGGAATAGAATCATTCCCAATCATAGTATCAGATGACATAGAATCGATTGGTAAAGCAAGTGAGATAACCAAAGTCATAGGCGCATTGAAATTAGCACCAGATGTAGAAAGATTAAACTCTAGAAAACCACGTTCTGGGCAATCAAGACTTAGAGGAAGAACGAAAAAAGTAGGAAAGAGCGTATTGTTTGTAACTGCAGACTCGTCAAATCTTTCTAAAGCAGCAGGTGCGTTACCCGGAGTCGAAGTAAAAAGTGTCAAAGAATTAAGCGTATTAGATTTAGCCCCGGGCTCTGATCCAATTAGATTAACTGTATATTCCAAATCAGCAATAGAAGAAATTGGAAAAATAAAATCAACACATCTTGAAGTAATGGTGAAATCGCAATGAACGTAGATCAAGCAATGAAAATTATCATCAAGCCATACATCACAGAGAAGACCTTTGCAATGATCGAAAACGAAAGTAAAATCTGTTTCATAGTAGACAGGTCTGCAAACAAATCACAAATTTCAGAAGCAGTTATGGCTCTTTACAATCAAGAAACAACTAAAATTAACACAGCAAGAACAATTTACGGCAAAAAAGCTTTTGTTCAGTTTGAAAACACCGAAAAAGCCAGAGATTTGGCAACAAAGATAGGAATGCTATAATATGGACCGTAAAACTCGAAGTACACTGACAGAGGAGAAGAAGAATGGTTAAAGAATTTCTATACAGAGGTATTCCAAAAGAGGAGTTAGATAGCTTGTCTCTAGAAAAACTATTCACACTATTCAACTCAAGGCAAAGACGATCACTTACCAGGGGAATTACAGACGGGAAAAGAAAACTAATCGAAGAAATAAAATCTGCCAAAGCAGGTAAACTAAAAAACCCAATTAAGACTCACATTAGGGATTTAATTGTCCTTCCATACATGGTAGGAGTTACAGTAAACGTATTTTCTGGAAAAGAATTCAAACCAGTAGCAATCACGACAGAGATGGTTGGACATTATTTAGGAGAATATGTAATAACAAACAAGAGAGTTTCACACGGCGCCCCAGGTGTAGGCGCATCAAGATCCAGCCTCTATGTACCATTGAAGTGATCATTATGGGTAGATTCGATTACGCTTTCCAAAATTACGACCCAACAAGGCACGTACGTTCTTCGTTAAGAGAAAAAGACATTTCACACAAACATGCACGTGAAGTCGCAGTATCAATCAAAGGGCTATCAATTGAAAGAGCAAGGGATTATCTGATTGCAGTAATTGATGAAAAAAGGGCGGTTCCATTTAGAAGGTTCAAGCGTCAAGTTGGACATAGGCCAGACCCGGGAGTGATGGCAGGACGTTATCCACAAAAAACAGCAAAAGAATTCATCAAAGTTTTAGATAATTTAGAATCAAACGCAGAATACAAAGGAATGGATTTAGATAGATTAAGGATTGTGAACGCAACTGTTCATAAAGGAGTAATTGTAAAAAGATTCACCCCAAGAGCAATGGGAAGAGCAACCCCAAAGAACAACGTATTGACTCATGTAGAATTGGTGGCAAAGGAGATTTAGAAATGTCAGCAGTAAAGAATGTAATTAAAGACAACTATAACATGATGCTACTCAAAGATTATCTTAGAGGAAAAATCAAAGATGCAGGTTTCTCACATGCAGAAATTTCAAAAACACCCGTAGGGACCAGGGTTGCATTGCATGTAACAAGACCAGGAATCGTTATCGGTAGAAAGGGTTCGGGTATTAGAACATTAACAGACAAACTTGAAACAGACTTTGGATTAAAGAACCCACAAATTTCAGTGGTAGAAATTGAAAAACCAGAACTCGCACCAAGTGTAATGTGTAACAGAATGGCATCACATTTGGAAAGAGGAACAGCATTTAGAAGAGCAACGATGTGGACACTAAAACAAATCATGGAAGGGGGCGCAATGGGTGTACAAATTACAATTTCAGGAAAACTTAGGGGAGATCGTTCAGCATTTGAGAAACATACGCAGGGAATTTTGCCAAGAGCAGGTCATCATGCAGAAATTATAGTTGACGAAGATATTGCACACGTACAAACAGCAATGGGATTAATTGGTATTAGAATTAGAATAGCAAGAAAAGAAAAATTCATTCCAGAATTTGAAATGAGAGAAGAGAAAGCAAAACAACCAAAAGAGGAAAAGATCAAAGTTGAAGAGATAGAGGTCGAAGGATCCAAAGTCGAAGTTGTCAAAGTTGAAGGAAAAGAAGATACGGCTAAATCAGAGTCAGAAAGAATTGCATTAGAAGCAAAGAAGATGGAAAGTATCGACACATTGGAACAAGAGGAGGCCAAAATGAAATGACCAGACTCAGTATGAAAACAATCAATCAATTAAATGAAAAGGATCTTAGAAGTAAAATTCAAGAAACACGTAGTGAACTTTCTAAACTCAGAGTAGATTCTGCAAAAGGTACTTTGAGAAAAGAAAGTGGTAAATTAAAACCACTAAGACACGACATTGCAAGAATGATGACAAGATTAAGTGAGATGAGAAACAAAAAATGATTACCGTAGGCAACATAACATCACATGAATTCATAGGGTTAAACACAGAAATTGCTAGATCTACCAACTCTCAAGTAGTAGGATTAAATGGAATAATTATCAATGAAACAAAATCAATGTTCACAATAAGTACATCAGATGGTACAAAATCAATTGCAAAATCAACTAATGATTGGAAATTCTCAATCGAAGGAAAAGAAATCATTGTCGAAGGAAATAGAATTGCAAAAAGACCCTTTGACAGAGTGGGAGGAAAATCATGACCCAAAATATAGGAATTAAAGTAAAAGAGCCATCAAAAGAATGTCAAGACAAACACTGTCCATTCCACGGCAGTTTATCAATTAGAGGTAAATTGTTTGATGGCAAAGTAACAGGCAGTAAAGCAAAACAAACAATCACATTACAAAAAGATGCACCACTTTACTTTAGTAAATTTAAGAGATATGCAAGAGGCACAAGTACAATTCACGCACATGTTCCAGCATGCATTGATGTTGAAACAGGGGATCAAGTATTAACTGCAGAATGCAGACCAATCTCCAAATCTGTATCATATGTTGTTGTGGAGGTTAAAGCATAATGGCAAAGCAAGCAGGTAAAGGAGTAGAAGAATTCCGCCCATATGTAACTAAGGTAATTCCAATTGGTGCAAACATTGTTTGTGCAGATAATTCGGGTGCAAAAATATTAGAAGTAATCAATGTTCCAAGACACCATACAAGATCATCCAGACTTGCATCAGCGTCTGTGGGAGACTTTTGTAATGTTGTAGTAAAGAAAGGTCCAGCAGAATTAAGAAAGCAAGTTTATGGTGCAGTAATCATTAGACAAAAATATGCAGTTCGCAGATTAAATGGTGTAAGAGTTTGTTTTGAAGATAACGCAGCAGTTCTCATCACTCCAGAAGGAGAAACAAAGGGAACAGACATCAAAGGACCAGTGGCAGCTGAAGCAACAGAGAAATGGCCAAGAGTAGCTAACTTGGCATCAATGGTGGTATAAGAAAATGAGACCAACTAAAATGCGTAATCAAATGATTTACCAAGCAAACTATCAAACTAAAAGTAAACAACTTGGAAGTGCACTTTCTAAGGATTTGCAGAAAAAATATGGAAAAAGGAGTGTAAGAGTAGTTGAGGGCGACAGTGTTACAATAACTAGAGGAGAATTCAAAGGGGTGGATGGTAAAGTATCAGAAACGTCTACACGGAAAAGCAGTGTTGCAATTGAAGGAGTAAAAAAAGAGGCAACTAAAGGAGAAAAATTTGATGTTTATATTCACACATCCAATCTTGTCGTGACATCACTAAATGGAGACGACAGATGGAGGATATCCAAGCTCGAAGGAAAAGATCCAAGAAAACAACCAAAAACAGAAAAACCAAAACAAGAGACAGAAACCGAAGCCTCCAAAGAAACAAAAGTAACAGAAAGTCCAAAAAAAGAAGGAGATAAAGAATAATGGTAAGCATTTCAGGTAGTAAAAAACTCAAACGTCAAATGGCACCGCAGTTTTGGGGAATTGCCAGAAAAGACAAAAGATTTGTAATCACAGTAAAACCAGGTTCACACAAGAAAGATCACTCAGTACCAACTGCAGTATTCCTAAGAGACATGCTAAGTATTGTAACCAGCTTAAGAGAGGCCAAAACTGCAATTTATTCAGGAAGAGTAAAAATCGACGGAGTTGTAAGAAAATCATTACATCATTCAATTGGTTTGATGGATGTTGTTGAATTGCAAGATGTTGCAGGTATTTATCGCATGGTTCCAACAGAAGACAAATTGCTAAAACCAATTAAAATAAACGAATTAGAAAAAACAAAAAAACTTGTTAGAGTTACCAAAAAAACCACCATCAATAAAGGAAAATTACAAATTGGATTCCATGATGGACGTTCGATAATTTCAGATACTAAAGTTAGCATCGGAGATACTTGTTTGATTCAAGTACCAGATCAAAAAATCCTTGAAGTAATAAAATTAGAACCAGGTTGTCAAGGACTAGTAACACGAGGAAATAACGCAGGACAAATAGGTAAAATTAAAACCATAGAAGCAGGAACATTCATTCTTCCAAAAAGAGTCGTACTAACATTAGGTGACCGAAAAATCGAAATTCCTGCAGATATCATCATGCCAATTGGAAAAGAGGGGCCAATAATTCAACTAAAGTGATAACATGTCTCAAGTAACAGAATCCCCAATGAAAAAAATCTCTTTAGAGAAAGTTGTACTTAACATGGGTTTAGGGAAATCAGGAGATGCAATCACAATTGCAGGAAATGCATTAACGCAGATTTCTGGAAAAAAACCATCAACTAGAAATGCAAAAGCAGCATACAGAGATTGGGGAGTTAGAAAAGGCGAACCAATAGGAGTAGCAGTAACAAGTCGTGGAGAGTATGCAAGTGCATTGTTGAAAAGACTACTTGAGGCTAAAGGCAATACAATAAACGGAAAAGCATTTGACAACTTTGGAAACTTTTCATTTGGAATTAACGAACATATTGATATCCCGGGAGTAAAATATGATCCTCAAATCGGAATTTTAGGACTGGGAATTTCCGTCACATTAGCAAGGCCGGGATATGGGATTAGAACCAGAAGCAAACATAAAGCAAGAGTTGGAAAATCCCATATCATTAAAAATCAAGAAGCAAAAGATTATCTAGCAAAAGAATTTGGAGTGACCATTACATAATGGCAAAAGATAGATCATACGAAGCAACAGGAAGGAAGAAACACGACTTTGGAAGAGGTTCCAGATGGTGTAAAAGATGTGGGGATTATACAGCAGTTATTCAAAAATATGATTTAATGTTATGTAGACGATGCTTCAGGGAAGTAGCAACATCTTTAGGGTTCAGGAAAAACAAGTGAGATAATATGCCGGCAACCAACATTTTAGCAAATCTGTTTGTCACTTTATACAATAATGAAACTAGAAGGAAATCAGATTGTGTGATTCTTCCAACATCAAAACTAGGAATTGAAGTTCTAAAAACACTTCAAAAAGATGGATACATTGGAGAGTTTGAGCACATTGATGATAAAAGAGGGGGCAAATTTAAAATCAAATTATTAGCAAAAATAACAAAATGTGGAGCAATATCCCCAAGATTCAAAGTAAAAACTGATGAATACAACAATTGGGAACAACAATACTTACCAGCATATGATAGAGGAATGCTTTTGGTTACAACAAACCAAGGCATAATGTCACATCATGAAGCATTACAAAAAGGAATTGGAGGATTTTTGATAGGTTATGTCTACTAAACAAATTCAAGAATTTAAAGACGAAGTAGCAATTCCAGAAGGAGTTACAGTAACAGTAAACAAACACATGGTATTATTTGTAGGACCGTTAGGAAAAACTCATAAAAGTTTTAGAAACATACCAGTAAGTGTCAAAGTTGAAGAAGGCAAAGTACTTCTGTCTGCAATAAATTTAAAGAAGAGAGACTATGCAATTTTGCACACGGCAAGATCAATTATCAGAAACATCTGTGAAGGCCTCATTACAGGATACACAGTAAAAATGAAAGTGGTGTTTTCTCACTTTCCAATCACAGTCAAAGTAGAAGGAAAGAAAATTTTAATTGAGAATTTCCAAGGAGAGAGATCACCAAGAGTTACAAATATTGTTGGCAATACCAAAGTAACACCAAAAGGCGAAGATGTGATTTTGACAGGGGAAGTATGGACCGACATCACACAGACTGCAGCAAACATAGAATTAAAATCCAAAGTAAAGAACAAAGACCACAGGGTATTCCTGGATGGCATCTATGCATTTGAAAAGAAAAAAGGCATAGACAAATAGAATTTTGATTTAATCGAATGACTCTAGATCCTGAATTTTCAAAACAGACAACTGATTTGATTGCACAGACATTAGAACTGTACAAAACTGCAGGGGCATCACCAAGAATCGGAGAAACGTGGGATTGTGCCAACATTGGAGACTTTTTGTGTGGGTTTTTTGTTGGAGAAATGGTAGGTTCTGCACTTAGTGCATTTCAAATTGTACATCAAAGAGAACCAACATCTGACGAGCACTTGGAAATAATTGAATTGGTTGAAAGCCATGCAAAAGAAATCAAAGAGTTTTTTGCTAAATTTAACTAAAGATTCTCAAGTTTTAGTTGATCATGCATAGTCGCAAAGATTAAATCACTTTTGCCAAGGTAAAATCGTGGTGCCTCCCTAGCTCAGCGTGGTAGAGCAACCGGCTGTTAACCGGTTGGTCACCAGTTCAAGTCTGGTGGGAGGCGCCCTTATTTCTAAACTCGAGTTTTGAAACATTTTATTTTGATACATGTAGGATAAGCATGCATGATAATTAATCATAGTTCTAATTTCGAATCTAGAAACATTGATCGGTTGTTAGTATTTGGTTTACTCTATTAGACAACCTAGATCTAATAGATGATCGCACAGATAAGACATGCAGGAGGTTTACATTGGTCAGAACTAGAAGAGCCAATCGATATTGTGTTGATTGTAGTGCAAGACTGGTGTATTATCCAAGATTATCAAACCCAAAAGCTCCAAATGAGCACAGAGTTCTAGTATATGCATGTCCAGATTGCACGGATGATTTTGAAAAGCCAAAGATGTTCTCAATTAGACGTAATCAAGTCGAAGATCCTTTAGAAGCAGTAGAAATTGAAATTACACAAATACAGAAAAAAGCAGTAGTTGCAAAATAAGAGCAATCAAGATGGCATATCCAGAAAAAACTAGAAGCAATGCATGGTTTTTGTTACCAATTTTTTTTGGTGTTATTGGGGGAATAATCGCATTTTTTATTTTGCGACGAGATGATCCAAAGAAAGCCAGATATTGTTTGTATTTAGGAATTGCATTCATGTTTGTAGGAATCATACTAAACGTAATTATAGGATATACAGATCAAAGACTCCTGCCAAATCCAGGACCGGGTTTTAATGTCAACACATAGCAGATTGTTGTTTTACATCTAAAGAAACAAGATATTTCTAAACTCGAATTTAGAAACATGTTAAATTTAGCACAGTAGTTATTTACATTTAGAATCATATAGAACTGTTTTTTATGAATGTCATGAGTGCATCAAGAATGAGAGATAATGTGGAGCGATGGGTCATTCACGAAGGCTCATCCTTTCAAGAAATAAAAAATCCTGAAAATAATTTTCAAATTCTCATCAAACATGCAGGACGATATGGAATTCCAGTCGAAGTGTTTGAGCCAAAAAATCAACCAGGAATTTTGGTTATTGGTGCCAAAGTAGTAATGAAGAATAATCAAATTGCAAGATATCTGGGATTTAGCCCCGAAGAGAAAAAAAGATTTGAAAAAAAGGTGGGGGATTTTTGTTATTCAATACAGGCAATCAATAAGATCATCACAGAAGATGGAAAACAAAAAGTTGGAGTCTATGTAGTGCTAGATGATAAAGAAAACATCAATCAACAAACAATGTTTGAAGCAATAGACAGCGTATCTGAAAAATATGATAAAACGGCTAGATTTTTGCTGAAAACCTTCTAAAAATAGACGATTTATCGTCCTACGCTGGCATTATATCTAAAATTCACCAGTACAGAGTATGAAAACGACAATTTTTACACAAAAAATCACAAAAAAACATAGTTCAAAAGCAAATTTTTTAGAAAACCAGATTTTGAAATTCAAGGCTTCAAAGAATAAAGTGTTCATTTTGACAGCAATTGCAACAGCAATGGTGCTTGTAAAATGAACAACATCAACATATGCTGTTCAAGCATACAGCCAAAAATTATGAGATTAGTGCTAGCATCAATGTTAACAAACTCAGACTAGGAAATGCCAAATCCAGATGGGAGGTAATTCAAAATTGAACATTCTCAAAAGGATATGAGAAATTATAGAAACTTATGAAAATACCGAAGGTCAGCCACCATGAGTAATTTTTTCAACGTAATGGGGATTGCATTGGAAGTACACTCCATTGTGAAAACAGTTCAAAAAGAACCGAAACAATTTGAGGCGTAAATCGCCAGCAATGCTACTTTTGGGGGGAAAACCCACCTTATTTGAGATAAAGTGTGTGTTCAATAATGCATGCATAGGGTAAAAACAGAATTTAGCACAAAAAAAGTCATGAAATTCTTTGCATTACAAATCAATGAATCATCAATTAATGAAACATTTGCATCCACAAACAACATCTTTGATCAATTCAGAGAGTAATCATCAGTCTTTTTTTACAAATTTTAGAGCAAATTACAGCGATTTCTCAAAATTTCTTAAAACGAGTTATTTTGCAAAATTAAGCCTAGTCGTTAAACCCCCCTAAAAAATAGGCCAATTAGGCATGATGTGAAATTTTCAAAATCAGGCGTTTTGCCGGGGGGTTGAGCACTTGTGCCTACATCCGACATGCAACCCTAATTCCACCCCGCTCTCCCAGCTAAACATGCCCAAACTATTATTGCCATGCCTAAAAGCTCAACCCCTTGTTTTTGATCAAAAAATACCAAAAAAATCATGGATTTTGACCCATTTTTCAATACCGAATCATGTAATATGATGTCACATCAAACATACAAGTGATTAATACAAAAAAACATGGATATGGGACCATTATTCAATTTAGAACCAGCATTGATTACTGATTTTATGGACTCGTTTTTGGCCATGATCTTCAATGCAGTACAAGAACCAGAATTATAAGAATTGGGAAATGACGTAATTGCAGGATTTGTTAAAGATATCGAAAACAAGATTACAAATCAGTTAGGTTACAACCCAACAACTCAAGCCCTATTTTTCTCTCAAACCCCCAAGGGTTTTTGAGCATTTTTTGGCATAATTTGGAGGAGTTTCAACTATATACCAAAATGATTCACAAAATTCATGGCAAACATGGGGGTTGTGATAGTTATTGGCGCAATTATTACATCAATGGTAGTTGCAAATTTCATATATACACAATATACTACAAATTTCATCGAAACAACAGCGGGTGAAAGAGTGACAGTTGGCCCTGTTGAATACACAGTATCCTTTGAGGGAACCCACGAAGGAAGTAAAGAAGTGGTTCCAGAGAACACTTTTGTAATGATTGGAATTACTGCAAAAAATATTGGAGATGAAAAAACGCTCTTTTCAGGAGGGCAATTGTACATTGTTGATGAAAAAGAGCAGAAACATGAGGCAGTTTATGGAGAGTTCTCATCAAAAGACCTACTGTTAGAATGGATTGAACCAAACAAAGCAGTGGAGAGAACAACGCAGTTTGATATTCCATTTGATGAAGAAAAACAATACAAAGTAATCATCAGACCGCAAAAAGATCAGTCAACAGTCGATACAGCTTTGATTTGTATTACAAATTGTTGATCGGAAATTCAAAAAAACCAAAAAAGTGTCAAATTTTTCTATATAATGCGTAGTAATGTGTGACTTTTACCATATAACACATATGATTTTTGCAAAATAGTCATGGCAATATCTAAAGCCAAAAGAGCCGAAGCAGCTAAAAAAGCAGCAAGAACTCGAAAGAGGAACGCAGCTAAAAAAGCAGCTGAAGCATTAAAGGTCGCAGCAGCACGTAAGAGAAAGGCAGCAGCAACTCGAAGGAAGAATGCAGGTAAAAGTGCAGATCCAAAGAGAAAAACTGCAGCCAAGCGAAAAGCAGATCCAAAACGCAAAACTGCATCTAAACGCAGAGCAGCTCCAAAGAGAAAGGCAGTTAAACGTCGTCGTTAAGCTGTCCAAGCTATCTTTTTTAAGATTCACCCTACTGAATGTATTATATTTCTAAATTCGAATTTAGAAACATTCTAAATTGTTACTCGGACATTTTTAATTTAGGCAAAACAAAAACTTTGTTTGGTTTTATTTTTAAAATAATTCTTTTTTCATCATCACGTTTGAATGGATAATGTTCACGACCCATGTATTGTTGTGTAAGCTTGTCCGCATGTTTGTAATCACAATCAGGGATTAATTCTTCAACAACGCCACGAATTGCTGCCATATCTAAAGGATTATCTTTTGACACAACAGAAACTGCAACTCTAGGATCACGTAAAACATTTTTGTGTTTAATTCTTCCTTCAGCAGTATTAACTAAAACATATCCATCTTCAAAATTAGCCCAAACTGGAGAAACCTGAGGTGCGCCATCTTTCATTACAGTTGCAATAAAGACAAGGTTTTTTTCTGAGAATAATTTTAGAACTTTATCATCCATATTTTTCACTATTGCAAATTGTTGGTAATTGTTCAATTTTTGTAATTATCTCCAATGTCTTTTGGTTATCTTTTTCCTGCATTGCGACAGAAAAATCATGACCGAGTTTTATTGCCTCAGGTGAAAGATCCTTTATGGACTCTAGATCCTTTCCTTCAAGACGGATTCTCTCACCAATTGTACATATTTTCCAATTATTATACATGCTCTGATGTTCAGAACCAAGCTCATTTTGAACTTGTTCTCTCCAATGCGTTAAAGTCATCTTCTCTATGAGGTCCTCTGTTTTCTGGCTGCAAAACACCCGTACCATGCAAGAATTACCCTACATGAAGTATTTTTCCTTTATTGCAGATATATTGTGCCATGCAAGGACTGCTCATTTGCATATGCCTGCGGCACTACTGCAATGATTCCAGGCAATATAATTCCTGATGTCTTCTTGTCTTTTATTTGAGGTGACCTGCACGATACTAGTAAATCTCATCGTCAGTATGTCATCACATACAGGTTGGCAAAAGGGGAAAACATACTGCCGTACCTTGGGGCCATGGAGTATGATTTCTAGCTGCAGGTTGCAGAATACGTTACGGATTCCGTGATGGTGACATCAGGTCCCGTTGCAACGCCGGTAAGGTCAAGCACAAAGCCGACCTCTGCAGAATCAGGGGATCCTGAGGCTGGAAGCACGTTTGATCCGGTAAAGTCGGTATCATCAAAGTTGACGCCGTTTGGATCAGCGGTGATAGGAGTATAGGATATCGCATCGCCGACATTAGTGCCGACCCTGGATACGGCATCAAAAAGGGCAGAGCCGTCAGGCTTTTGCCATCCGGTAGAGGTAAACTTTATTGATCCAAGATCCTGGTTGCCGGCATTTTTGATTTGGTTTTGTATAATACTGGACGTGGTGCCGTATTTTGCGTCTGCAAAGTCCATGATGTAGGTTCCAAGGGATATGGAGCACACATCTGAAACGTCAAGGTCCGCAGTTGACTTTTGTACCGTGCCTGTTTCATCATCTACGAGCACCTTGAGTTCGGGATCACTATAGTAGGGATTGTAATGTATGTTGCCTTTTGATACTGCGGCAAAGCTGGGTTGTGAATCCCCGTAATAGTTGTGCGTTGCGACAAGAACATAGTCTGCAAGGGCATTGATGATGTGAAATGTCAAGTCAGTAAACTTGCCGTTTGTTATGGATACATCTACCGTGCCATCAGCGACATTGGAAGTGCCGTTTCCTTTGATTATGAATCCCGTAGTGTTACCAGTAATGGTATCACCCTTGGAGTCAAAGTCATACGTGTGGCGCCCGTCCGGATGGCAGATATTCATCTCCACACCAAAAAGACCTAATGAAAACGTGTTACCGCGGGATATCACATTGATGCCAATCGGATTGGCGCTATCCCCCTGATAGGAATGAGGGCCACAAAAACCATTGGCAACTATAAGTGCCACATTAGATCCATTGACCACATTATCGGTTATCGTGTTTGTAACGTTTATTCCACCATTTTGTAACGGTGCACCGTTTTCTGGGATGATTTGCATTGCACCAGAACGAGAATTATCAATTACTGCAAATTTGTTGTAGCCAATAAACGTATTGCCGGTTGCATTAGCTGAGGCCAGGCGTGCTGTCTGGAGTCCATAGCCAAATCCTAAAGGAGTTAAAGTGCTGCCTTCCAGCGTCACATGTACAAAGCCTACAGCATATACCCCGATTCTTCCATGAGAAGAGATCTCAGTCTTTGATATGGTAAATTCGGCCCTGTTGTCCTTGTCATATGCGGTGTTATCAGATGTTGCAATGTATATCATGACGTTTTGATATGTCGGTCTTACAGACGGATCCTCAAAGCCTCTGAATGTGCTTGACTTTATGGTTCCCTCAGAGTCTAAGATCAAAAGGCCTGCTGTCCTATCAGCCGCTGCAATGCCTGACATGTCAAATATCAGGTTATCAATGGCCAGATCGGCAGAGGATGTAACATTGTGTCCAAGGTGTGCAATACGGCGAATGTCTTCTCCAAAGATATCAGGCGTTCCATCTATTGTTGATGTCGGTCTTATGGTTGCAGGGTTTGCAGGATCTGCGCTTGTCAGCCTGAGATTGTTCTTGTTGACAATCTCCAGATTTACATCATAGGTTCCTGTGGCAAACATTATCACATCGCCGTCTGCCGCATCTGCAATCTTTTGATTGATTGCAGCTGCGTCATCAGATGCGGGTACTGCAACATCAGCAGCATGTGCGGAGGGAACCGCAACCAGCACGGCCAGTGCCGCAATCATAAATATCGTATATTGTAAGGTGTTGAATTTTCTCATGGAATACCTGTGATCAGGGGGATTAATAAACTGTGGGTTCTGCAGAGGCTGTTTGTTTTTGATCCAACTGCGGGTGCATTCTAGCTGATCTACAGGGATGCAGATTTTGCCACCAGGTATGAAATCGTCTTGCATTTGGGATTAGGTATTTTCTGCATTCAAGATAATGTTTAGTAAGCATATGAGATCGCACAAAAGAGAAAACATGATTCATGAGTTGAAAACGAAAGTTTGTCTGTCCAATAAAATGATTGCAATGTAGTAGAATCAGGGTAAAACAAGATTTGTCGTAGAACGGTTCTTTGCATGGCTCAAGTGCGGACTTCGCAGGACGGCAGTCAGACACGAAGGGAACTGACAACTGTCTCGGGTTTGTGCATCTGGCATGCATCATGATGTATTGGATGGTTTTAGGATAAGTTCGAAATACTTGGGTTTGACGATTATTTTTTGTCCGAATTTTCAAACACATTTGTCATGGCACGATTCATTATTTCCATAACCAAATATTGCGAATACTCTGCTGATTTTTTTCCTTTAGTTTTTGCAGTTTTTGGAGCTAATCCTTTGAGGATTTTTTCGATTTTGTTTGATGTATTATCTATGATTTTAGAGTATTGAGATTCAAAATCATCAGGGGCTTGAAAGTCAAGTAGTTTTGTGGACGTGCCATAGAATTTCGTTATTGCTCCTCTGGATTCTTCTATTCTTACAATTTCAATTAGACCAGATTCTTTGAGAATCTCTAAGTGATGTCGTACAGTGGTTAATGCTTTTTTGTGTCCTACCTTTTTGAGGGCGGTAGCGATTTGGTCTGCAGACATTGCTTGTCGATATAGAATCGACATAACCTTTGCTCGAGCAGGGTCTTCTATTGCGCGTGCATGTTCGGTGCTTGTCGTAACAATACGATTGACTTTGATTTGTTTTTCTAACAGAGTAGACATACAAAGAGTAGATTTGAACATGATCTAAAAGATCCTTGTATCACATTTTTTTGTCTAATCGCATTAATTTTTTTTCACAATCAAAAATATGATACCATTATGATATTGGTTATAACCACTATCAAATTCATAGTAGCTGTTACAATAAAACTAGCAACATATCCAATAATAGTGATAGTAGTACTATTAATATAGTATAGATGGAAGTTTTATTGTAACGGCATGAGAAATATTGTAAAATATCAAAAAATGACTATTCTGGGAGAACATATCGGCAAATCAGCAAGGTAGGGCCTGTTTTGTGAAAATGTCAAAAACATAATTCAAGTTAAACGTTAGCTACCAGTCAACAAAGAATCAACAATTAGGATTACAGGGAATTACCTGCAAGTTTTTCATATGCTGTAACATATCGTCGGGTCATCTTTGAAATAATATCTTCAGGAATCAAAGGAGCAACGGGTTCTTTACCTGCATCTCTATCATCATCAAATTGTTTATGATATCCATTTGCAGTTAGCCAATCACGTAACAGTTGTTTGTCATATGCCTCTTGTATTTTTCCGACCTCAAAGGTATCCTTAGGCCATAAACGATACTCATCAGGACCAATTGAGTCACCTAGCGTGATATTGCCATCAAGTAACCCAAACTCTAATTTCAAATCAGCCAAAATAAATCCAGCATCATCTGCAACTTTGGCCATCTTCTTGTAAATGTCAATTGAAGTTTTTTCTAACCAAGAATATTGTCCCTCAGTAACTAAATTCATCTCCAGTGCTTTTGACTTGTTAATCGGAATGTCATGTTCTGATTTTGTGGTAGGATCAAAAATAGGCTCAGGTAACTTTGCAGCTAGTGTGGTATCAGATCCTTCAGGTACTGAGACTTCGCCTTTTTTCCATCTACTCACCAGACTGCCATAAAAATAGCCACGTACTACACACTCAATTGGCAACATTTGCATTTTTTTAACAACAATTTCAGTATCAGATTGTCTTTTGACAAAATGGTTAGGAACAGATAGTTCATTGAACCAAAATTCTGCAAATTTACACAAGACTTCGCCTTTTTTTGGAATACCTTGCTTGAACTTTACATCATAAGCTGATACCCTATCTGAAAATTTGAACAAGATACTTGCCTCATCTACATCATAAAGATCCTTTACTTTACCGCTAGTAAGAAATTTCAAACAATTATGCCTACTTTTGATAGAATTTAACTGCTAGGTACAAAACCAATAAGGGATATGCCATATTTGTGAAATTAGAATGGATATGAGCAATCTTGACGAGTCAATAGGTAAAATTTTACTTGAATTACAAAAAGATGATCCAGACACATTCAAAAAATTAATGAAAAAAGCCCAAAATGAAGATCCAGAGCTATTTGATGATGGCATAGATGCAGAAAATAAAGAAATTGAAGAGTATAACAAAAAATAGATGAAAATTAACAAACTATATAGAAATCATAAAAGACAAGATCTAATTACCTAATCCCCTTATTTGAATAATTTTATATATAGAATATGAAATACTATGAATTTGATTTCATTGAATGTTATGATGACGATGATTATGACTTTGATGATGAATAAAATTACTGAAAATTATTTTTACTAATCAATTAACGGACTTTATTGTTTCACAGTCTGCAGCTGTAGCATCAGTTCCTCGTCCGTCATTAGCGATGTCAATTCCATCGCCACAAGATAATGCATCATTGTCATTATTACCTTTCAAGTTATCGTTGCCAGTTTCACCAAATATAGAATCAGCCTTTTCCACCTCGAAGTTGATCATCACTTTCGCCATCATAAAGTACATCATCATTATTTCCACCTAAAATCAAATCATTGCCACCATTACCAAATAGTTGATCATTGCCGCTACCTCCAATTACACAATCATTGCCTTTTCTTGAACGGATTTCATTTCCAGCATCTGATGCCAAAATTAAATCATCACCATCAGTACCGCCTATTCCAGTACCGCCAAGACGCCCATCATTGTTATTTATCCCATTGTAAAGTACACTGGAAATTAATTCGCCAATATTCATATCATTGCAAAATAATGCATTGGTTTCAACTTCAAAGGATGTAGCATGTGCAGTGTAGTAAGTAGCATGTGCAGTGTAGTAAGTAGCATGTGCAGTGTAGTAATCAGCAGTTGCAGTATAGGTTCACAATTCAGCCCACGGTGAACCTTCAATAACGAATTGTATTGACAACTCATCCTAAAACCGATCATTTTGTAAATAATTCATGACGATCGGGATCCAAGAATGACCCTGCCGATGTATCCTTCATGATTCACAAAGAAATGTCAGACATTCAATGGAACACGGTTGCATCACGTCTGCCAAAGCCTGCAAAAACCGGCAGGCCGGGATGCAATGGCAGAAACACAACCAACTGAATATCGTTTGTCCTAACAACCGGCTGCAGGTGGGCAGACATGCCGGACAGATACGGCTCAAAATCCACCGCGCATCTGAGATTCTCAGAGCTGCAGCAAAAGGGAATATGGAAAAGGATTCTGTCAGGACTGATCAAATCCGCACACAGACAGGGAAAAATCAGCCTGCAAAAAATATCGATTGACTCATCGTCAGTTGCCGCCAAAAAAGGGGGGACAAAACAGGATATGACGGGTTCAGGAAGATCGTGGGCACAAAGATTCACGCTGCAGCAGACAGGACAGGACTGCCAATCCCAATCAGGGCCAGCCCTGCAAATGTCCATGACAGTACGAAATTCATTGATGTAGCAATAGATGAGTTAACTGATGTAGTAAAGAATTACTGCAAATGTCCATGACAGTACGAAATTCATTGATGTGTTAGAGAACATCTCAGAACCTGCAGGTGATGGTTTGATACGGCAGATCATCTGTGTATGCCGACAGGGGATACGATGCGGCATACATCAGAAACTATCTGGGATCCCATGGGATTGACTGTTGCATTCCATACAAAAAGAACTCAAAGAACGTTGCACAAAACAGGAATCAAAAAAATTATGGCAAGACAGGGTTTGTCGTAGAGCGGTTCTTTGCATGGCTCAAGTGCGGACTTCGCAGGACGGCAGTCAGATACGAAAGGAACTGTGACGACTGTCTCGGGTTTGTGCATCTGGCATGCATCATGATGTATTGGATGGTTTTAGGATAAGTTGGGAATATGAGCCATCAGATAGAGGTATGTTTCTGAAAATGCGGCTATATTTCCACCAGGATTTTTAATGATAACATCCACAGACAGGTTATTTGATCTCAACGCCATTCCAAAACGCAACCATGCCTTTAATTTTCATGGCAGCATCATTTGGCTCTGCATAATACCAAGCACAGTCTTTGTTGGTTTTCCCATTGACTTCCACAGAATAGTAATTTGCCATTCCTTTCCAACCACAAAAAGTAGTTAGCTCTGTTTTTTTGAAGTATTCTTCTTTGATTGAATCAAAGGGAAAGTAAGGATTTCCCTCCACCTCAACAGTATCATCACTTTCAGCAATTACAACATCATTCCATATAGCCTGCACGATTACAAAACGATTCAAACCCTATTTAATTAAATCTCCAAGTCTAGTTTGTGGCCTTTACTTGTTCGCGTTTGGTAAAGTCAGGTTTAATTCCCAATGAATCATAGTTTCCTGAAGAACATGTAAAGCACATTGAATCCTTAGGGATTCCAACCGCATCAGCTAAATTCTCAGTATCATTATACCCCAAAAAGTCAACACCGATACTTTGTCTGACCATCTCTGTAATTTCATCGGGAGTCATGGTTTTTCCATTTGTGTATGTTGCAAGTTCTTCTTGAGAAGGAAAATCAATTCCGGCATAGCAAGGATATCTAATTTGAGGATATGTAATGAGCATGCTGATTTTTTTGGCACCAGCACGACGTAAAGCCTTGATGATTGCTTTGGAACTAGTTCCTCTAACCAGACTATCATCAATTACAACAACATGTCTGTCTTTGATGATTTCGCTAATTGGGATAATCCAGCGATTGATATCGACTCGATCGCTTTGATGTGGTTCAATGAAACTACGCAACGGGCCTTTCTTGCTGTATCTGTCTTTGAGTAATCCCTCATCAAAAGAAACACCAAGTTCTTGGGCATAACCTAATGCCGCAGGTCTTGCAGAGTCAGGTACTGGAATTACCAAGTCAGCGTCGTTGAGAGGGAATTTTTTTGCCATGAATCTGCCAATGTTTTTTCTAGAGATGTAGATGTTTTTTCCTTCCATGTTACTTGATGGATGTGCAAAGTATGTGAATTCAAATGAGCAATGTGCACGAGAATCATCATCAGAGAATTTTTCAGTCTCCATGCCTTTTTGACTTAGTTTGATTAGTTCCCCTGGAACGACATCTCTTTGAAGCGTTGCACCAACTGCAGTAACTGCAGCTGATTCAGAAGTTACAACGTATGTATCATCAGAATCTTTGTGCCCTAAAACCATTGGACGGAATCCCTTAGGATCTCTAGCTGCAAATACAGAGTTATCATCAGAGATGAATGTAAAACAATAAGAGCCAACCATTTCATTTTTTAGAATGGATAATGCTTTTCCCATTTGACCATTTTCAGAAATTAAAGATACAAGACGCTGTGCTGCAACCAATGTATCACTTGCGTTTTGCGGAGTAAAAGAGCATCCTCCAACCAAATTAGATAGTTCTTGAGCATTTGCAATTGTACCGTTGTGTGCAATACAAAGATCTTTGATTTTGAGCGGTTGTGCATTATCTAGTGTGCTAGTGCCCATTGTAGAGTATCTTACATGTCCAATGACACATGGTGATTCATACTCTTTTGCAAGTTTCTTAAAATCAGACGAAGAGTGAGATACCAATCCTACCCTCTTAAATGGAGCCTTGTTTGGAACTGCAAATCCCCAGGCCTCCTGGCCTCTATGCTGTAAGGCCCGCAAGGCATCAAAAACCATAGGAATTACATTCTTTCCAGATAAGCTGTAAATTCCAACAACACCGCAATTTTCTTTTACTTTGGGCAATTACACCAGCACCCCAAATACAAAGGATGAGTTAGAAAGAGTGTAAAACTAAATTGAGTAATCAAATAACGACTGCATCCCCTGATCGATCATAATATTTTGAATAATAAAAATGCTAATCACTTTTTGCGATCAAAATGGATTTAGGAATTTGGTTTTTTACCACGTAACACCAAATCAGGAAGAGAGTTTAACCAAATTTCTCGGGTTTTGTCTACATCAAGTTCTGCAATGGGTTTTGAGTTTGATGTAAACTGGATTTTTTGGTTACAAAACCGACCGATTTGTTTGAATGATATGTTATTCTTTTTGAGAATCTCTTCTATCTTTGAGAGATTGTTTTTCTCAAATGCCAGCAAATAGCGAGAATGACTTTCAGAAAATAAAACCCTGTCAACATCTAGTTTCTCACCAGGAACTTCATCCAGAGACACATCACAGCCAATTTGACTAGTCATGCACATCTCAGAAATTGCAATTGCCAAACCGCCCTTTGAGCAATCATGCACAGATTTGACAAGATTGTTGTTGATCATTTCCAAAACAGAAGTCATGTTTTTCTTTGAATCAAGGAAATTAACTGCAGGGCATTTACCGCCAATGAGTTTGTGAACATATTCAAAGTATTCAGAGCCACCCATCTCGTTTTTAGTATCACCGACAACCATCAAACAATCATTTTCAGAAACAGTTTGTGGAATTGATGGTTTTTGATCAGCCAATCCGATTACTCCAATCACAGGAGTTGGTTTGATTGGGCCTGCAGGAGTCTCATTGTATAGACTGACTTTGCCGCCAACACATGGAATTTCAAGGTATTTGGCAAAATCAGTCAAACCTTTCAGGGTTTCTAAAAATGTCCAAAAGATTTCAGGGTCTTTTGGGTTTCCAAATTGAAGATGATCAAGCATTCCAATTGGTCTTGCTCCAGTACAAACAACATTTCTACATGCCTCCTCAAAACATCCAATTGCGCCTTCTCTGGGATTAATGTAACAGTGTTTTGGGTTTCCATCAATTTTAGCAGAAAGATATTTTCCATTATCTAATCTTAACAGAGATGCATCAGCACCAGGCTTTACAACAGTACGGATTCCAACCTCATGATCATATTGACCATAAACCCAAATCTTACTTGCAATGTTTGGGGATGCAATTAGTTTCATCAAAACATCTGAATGATTATCAATTGGCGCAAATTCTTTTTCGTTTTCTATAGTTTGCAGATAAGATGGTTCTTTTGAAGGCAAGTCAAGTAGAGTAGCATTTGCTACAATGTCTGCAGGTAGATTGGCAACTGTATTTTCATTTTGTTTAATGTGAACATGATTATCAAATTTGACATGTCCAATTACAGAGCAGCCAATACAGAATTTCTCGCAGATTTCATTTAATTTTTGTAATTTTTCCTGACTAGTAACAATCAACATCCTTTCTTGAGATTCAGATACCATAATCTCATCTGGATGCATGTTAGATTCACGAGTGTGGACTTTATCAACATCCATCTCAATTCCAATTTCCAATGCATCGGCAGTTTCAGAAATTGCGCAAGACAGGCCGCCGCCGCCAAGATCTTTCATGGCATGAATCAGACCCTCATTTCGAGCCGCCAAAACAGCCTCGATAATTAATTTCTCAATAAAGGGGTCAGGAATTTGAACAGCAGAACGGTCTTCAGATTCCAAAGAATCGGATGCGAACTGAGAGCCGCCAATTCCGTCTCTGCCAGTAGAACCGCCCATCAATACAACGACATCGTCCTTCTTTGCATGATTTTTGATCAGGTTTTCTTTTTTACCAAAACCCAGTGCAGCAACATCCACTAGTGCATAATTTTCATAACAGTCATCAAACTCAACTTCACCACCAACGGTTGGAATGCCAAGACAGTTTCCATAATCAGAAATGCCAGTGACAGCATTTTTGAAAAGCCATCTAGATTGCAAATCTTTTTCAATATTCCCAAATCGTAATCCATCAAAAATTGCAATAGGCCTAGTTCCTGCAGATAAAATATCTCGAATTACACCGCCGACTCCAGTTGCGGCACCACCGTATGGTTCCACAGCAGAAGGATGGTTATGACTTTCAATGTGGGCTGTAACCACATATCCGTCTCCAACATCTAAAACTCCAGAATCATATCCTTTCTCGTCAATTACCAAAGGCCCATCCATTGGCAACATTTTGAGATGTCTTTTTGACGATTTGTAAGAGCAATGTTCAGACCATTCAGCAGCTACAATCTGTAACTCGGTTGGTGTAGGGTCTCGTCCAAGTTTGGATTTGAGTTCATCTAGTTCTTGTTCTTCAAGACTCAATTTTCAATACCCGTTTTACTTAACAGTGATTCAAAGATTAGGGAAGAGGGTTTGTTATCAGCTGGATTGATGTCTGATTCAACAGCACGTTCTGGATGAGGCATCATTCCCACAATATTTCCATCCTCATTGCATACGCCTGCAATTTGGTTTGAGGAGCCATTTACAACTTGGCCATATCTAAATACAATCTGATTTTTCTTTTTTAGCCCATTCATAGCATCGTCATCAACATAGTATCTGCCCTCACCATTGGCTATCGGGATGGGAATCTCTTGCTGTAGTTTGAATTTATTGGTAAATGGAGTCTGATTATTTTCAACGACCAAATTAGTCCATTCACACATAAAATTAAGGGATTCATTTTTGAGCAACACGCCGGGCAACAGTCCAGACTCTACAAGAATTTGAAATCCATTGCATACACCCAAGACAGGGATTCCTTTCTCAGACATTTTCTGAACATCCGAAATGACAGGACTGTGTGCAGCAATTGCACCTGCTCTTAATCTATCACCATAAGTAAAGCCGCCAGGAAGAATTATCGCATCAATATTTTCAGGCAATCCTTTCTCATGCCAATAGTATTGTGCGTCAAGATGAAATACATCTTTGAGTACATGATACATGTCCCGATCACAGTTACTTCCAGGAAAAACTACAACTCCAACTTTCACAACTGTATAATCAATCAGAGATATTTAATTTGAATCTAGCTAAAGAAATTCTTATGTAAAAAAAAGACCTTGATCGCCATGACTCAAGTCAGTGGCATTATGCAAAAAAATGTCATTGCGATAAATCATGACAAAAATGCACTTGATGCATCAGTCATTCTAAAAGAAAAAGAGATCAGTTTTCTTGTAATAATCAAAGACAAAAAACCAATTAGTCTAGTCTCAGAAAGAGACATTGCTAGAAAAATTGCAGATGATGACCTGCAAGAATCATCTCTTCAATTAGAGAAGATAATGTCTGAAAATTTCAAATGGGTGGAACCAACCACAGAAATTGAATTTGCAGTACAAAAAATGCTAAACAACAACATCAAACGGCTAATTGTGCTTGATGAAAAACTGGTGGGAGCAATTACTCAGACCGATTAGGCTGAAGTTCTAAGAAGTAAATTGCTCATCAATGCCACAATGAAAAACATTGAAGACGATAAAGACTAGTTTTCAAAGGCATCAATTGTCACTTTGCTTACCATCGGATTGTAAATTCTCAAATCATCGCAAATTTCTTGTACTTTAGACTTTGCAGTGTACTTGTCTGCCTCATCAATGATAAATTTTAGCATCTTTGCAGTTTTGATTTTTGAAACTGTTTTGCAGGTTCCCTTTAGAACCAAATCGTTTAGAATTGTCTCGCCTTCAGGATCACTAATGCCCGGCTTGTTTTCAATGGTCACATGGACATTAAAGATTGCCATAGGTAATTTCAAAAACGAAAACGAGGTTAATCTATCTTCCGAATAATTTTGTGCTTTTATAGTTATTTTGAGATGACAGTTAGGTTTCCGGTTCTGAGGATTTGTGTTGTTTGGACATCTTCAGTCCATTCCGGTTACTTGGATTTCACATTCTCTTTTACATGTTCAGCATATTTTCGATAAAGTCCAGACGTGTGATTGGGATTTTCTATGATCAGAGATTTGTTTTTTAGATCTTCTTTTGATAGATGCGTGCCTTTTTCAAAAATTCCCCCATCATCAAGTGTTATGCAAATGCCTTGATCTATCGGATATGGTGGATTCTTTGAATCATGCATGCTGAAACTATACAAATTCCACATATGAAGGCGTAAAATTAGCCAGTCATGTAGAGATGGAATTTATACCAGAATAGTTCAGCATAATTTGTAATGGCAAAAGGCAGGATGAGATACTGGAAACTTACAGCCGAAGAATTGGGCGGATACTCTTATGATGAAAGTAGACTGCTTAATTGGGAAATCAAATGTGTGAGAGAACCGGAAGATGAGGCTCATTTTATCGGAGTTTTCATGTATAGAAATGGAACAGCGTATGATTATGAGTCGGTTAAGGGAATTAGTTATTTTCATAACAACATAGCCAGAAAAGAACTTCCAGAGATTACCAAATTTTTGCAAGGAAAATACAACGGTAAAGAGATGGAAAAAGGAGACAGATTCATTCTCAAGGGTTCAGATGAAATCTATTCTGCTAAAGACATTTCAGATTTGGCAAAAGAGGTGGAATCTAAATTTAACACCAAAGCCATCATATCACTAGAATTTGAAAAATACACTGTGGAAGAACTAAAAGAGGCAGGAATGCCTGAAGCGAAATTATTGCCAATTCCCACATAATTGATATAGTTTGGAATCAAAGTGATCAAATGTCCGAATTGGAAGGCATTAACGAACATCTTCAAGAATTACGAAAACGTCTAGTTAGAATTGTTTTGGTGATTGGAGGGGTCGGTGGATTTTTGTTAATGTTTCATTTAGAGCCATTTCAGATTAGTCAGGTTACGTTATACCATCCAATACCAGAACCAACTCACAACATTGCAGCTCAGATTACAAATCATATGAGAATAAATCTAGTTCCAGAAGGAGTGCAATTAATTCAAACAGCGCCAGGAGAAGCTTTCTTTGCTCAAATGTATGTCGCAGTTCTAGTCGGAATGGCAGCAAGTATGCCAGTGATAATTAAAGAACTGGTAGGATTCATCAAGCCGGCATTAAAAGAGAATGAAATCAATGTTAGCAGAACCATTTCATTGCCAGCGCTAGGATTATTCGTTGCAGGTTGTGTGTTTTCGTATAATTTTGTCATACCATACATGCTAGAATTTTTGTACAGATATGGAGAAGGTGCAGGACTGGTTACGTTTCTAAACGTGATGGAGTTTGTGACATTTGTATTACAGTTTTTACTAGCATTTGGTTTTTCATTTCAGCTTCCTTTGGTAATGTATGCAATATCTGCATCGGGCATGGTAGATGCAGACTTTTGGAGAAAAAATATCAGGTATGCAACAGTGATCATTGTAATTTTTGGCGCAATAATCACACCAGACGGAACAGGCATAACAATGCTGTTTGTTGCAGGTCCAATGATCGGATTGTATGCGGCAGGCATGGCACTCATTGAGCGTAAAGCAAAAAAGGAGTCGAACACTTAAATCTGAAATCAACGATGTTGTGAAACATGCTAGGAAGTACAGAAATCATCGTGTTGGTAGTAGTGATCGGCGTATTGATTTTTGGTGCAAAAAAGATTCCAGAGTTGGCAAAGACATTTGGTAAAGCCAAGGGAGAATTTGAGAAAGGAAAGATAGAGGCAGACAAGGAACTCAAAGACTTCAAAGAAGAATCAAAATAGGCTAGTTTTCTGCAATTTTTACAAAATCATCTAATACATCACCATAATCTGCTTTGAAATCACTTTTTCCAAACATGCTAGAAATTTTCATCTTACCCTTGAATTTCAAAGAGACGTCAATTAGAACCTTGGTTTTGTTTTCCAAATCGATGAATTCTTGTTTGATATGACTTCCTTTAGCATCGCCGCCAATTACAAAGACCTCATGCAGTAAAGGCTTTTTTGAAACATGTTTTGCCATGATGACAAATTCCCTATCTCCAAGAAGCAAATGCTCTTCAACAACTGCTACACTGTCACGGACAGACCTGATTCGAATGGATGGGAAATGCCGAGGGACCAGTTTTTGATAGTTTTCAAAATTTGAAAATACTTCAAAAACATCATCTCTGTTTGCGTCAACTATTTTTTCAAAAGCAAACTCAGGCAATGGTAGTTTAGGATGTACCCCATCGTGGGTATAAGTTGTGCTCTATGTCAAACTGGTCCAGACATTTTCCAACGCCGTGATTAATTATATCATCAGTTGATTTTGGTCTAGTGTAAAACTCAGTGACAGGAGGTAAAATTACAATTCCCAATCTAGCTAGTTTTAGCATGTTTTCTAGATGAATCGCAGATAGCGGAGTCTCTCTTGCCATCAGTACAAGTTTTCTTGATTCTTTGATGGTCACGCCAGCTGCTCTTGCTACCAGAGTGTCATCATAACCGTTTGCTATTGCAGATAGTGTTTTCATACTACAAGGGGCAACAATCATTCCATCAATTCTATGAGTTCCACTAGAAACACTTGACGCCATATTTTTCTCATCAGAGATATGAGTTGCAAGTGACTTTACATGATCAGCAGTAAACTCTGTTTCCATAGAGATGCATTTTTCACCCCATTCAGAAATTATCAGATGCGTCTCAATGTTCAATTTTTTTAGAGTTTCGAGCATCCTAATCCCATAGATTGCTCCAGTACTACCAGTGATGCCAATTACTAATTTCAATAAACTAGATTGACAGACACAGTATTTTATGTATTAGATGCAAATGTGCAATTAACACTAGACGCCAAATGAGTCTTTATCTCCAGAATCCAATAATTCTTGATTTGCCTTTCTTCGTTTATACCACATGAAAATTCCTGCACCAAGCATTACGGGAAGCAACAAAACTCCAAGCATTTGAAGTTCAAAATCATACAGCATGATGATTGTACAATACTGGTTGAATAAAGTCTATCGAATGCCCGATCTGAATAGTCAAAAATTAGCTATATTAGATCCCGATATCTAGTCATAATGTGATTAAGAGTTCTGTGATAAAGAAAATCGTCAATGATTACACAGACGTAAAAATCGGAGTTCTAGGTAGTCATTCAGCACTAGAAATAATGGATGGTGCAAAAGATGAAAATTTTCAAACCAGAGTCTTTTGCCAAAAGGGACGAGAAGGACCATATCAGAGATTCAAGCGTATTGCAGATGAGATCACAGTTGTAGACAAATTCAAAGACATGGCATCGGCCAAGTATCAAAAAGAGTTACGAGATTCCAATACCATTATTGTCCCACATAGATCACTTACAGTATACCTAGGATACAAAACAATAGAGAATTCATTCAAGGTGCCAATTTTTGGAAATAGAAAATTATTCCAAGCAGAAGAGAGAACTGCAAAGAGAGGACAATACTATTTGTTAGAAAAGGCCAGAATAAAGTATCCAAAATTATTCAAAGATCCTAAAAGAATCAACAAGCCATCTATTGTCAAAGTTCAAGAAAAGAACAGGCCGCTGGAGAGAGCATTTTTCACAGTATCATCATACAAAGATTACGTACAAAAATCAGAAGATAGGATAAAGCAAGGAGTCATTGCCAGAAAAGATCTAGAGAAAGCAAGCATTGAAGAATTGGCAATAGGAACCTACATGAATTTTAATTTCTTTCATACGCCAATTTCAGGCCAAGTTGATTTTATCGGAATTGAAAGAAGACTACAAACAAACATTCACGATTACAACGCATTGCCTGCAAGAGAACAGCTAGAGATGGATATTGATTTGCAAAATATCGAGGTAGGTCACACTCCTGCAAGTATCAGAGAATCTCTCCTTGAAAAAGTACTCAAAATGGGAGACAGATTTGTCAACGCAACCAAAAAAGAGTATGCTCCCGGAATTATAGGACCGTTCTCACTGCAGAGTGTGGTTACAAAAGATTTGGAATTAATCGCATATGATGTCTCATTAAGGGTTCCAGGAAATCCAATTGTGGCTACAACCAGTCCATATACCAAGTATCAGTATGGACAGACCTTTGGAGTTGGCAGAAGAATTGCTATGGAGATTAAGCGAGCTCGAGAAGAAGACAGACTGGATGAGATAGTCACATAGAATTTAGATAAAAATAGGAAAAAGGAGATTTTACTCCAGTTTCAAAGGTATGCTTATGCTGCCAAAGTCCTCGTTGATTCTAAAGGTATAACTTTTTGAGGAATCATACTCAAACTCAGTTCCCCCATATCCGATGTTTGGACCAAAGAGGAAATTGAATTCTCTTGAATCACCAGGATTCAATACAATTTGCCCACTGGTAAAGTCCATTCCAGAATACTTGAAGATCTTGGAACCGTCTGATACGTCATATGCACAGATGGAAGGACTAGTACAGTTGATTGCAGTGATGTCTGAACCAGTGTTTTCTGCCAACATACGGATTGTCAATATAGGCTGTCCAGTCGGGGTGATTTCAAATTCACTTCCTTCAGAACCCATACCAAACCAATAGTAGGTGATTGGTCCAATATCAAAACGCTCAGCACCTGTTTGATACTTGTAAAGCTCTATAGCTTTGTTGAGTGGTTTTTCACAATCAATTCTTTTGTATGCTTTGACTATTTCAGAGCATTTTTCTAATTCTGCCTCTAGCGCTGCTAACTTTGAATCATCGCCAGATTCAACAGGAGCAGTTTGCACGGGTTCAGAATCAGCAGATACTGAAATGAGTCCAGACTTTATCAAATGCTGGATTGCATTTACAAATTCACCATCAGTGATAATATCTTCAGCCCACCATCCAACAGTGTTCTTTACCCAATCTGGAACGCCTTTGGATGTTTCAGAAGAGGCAGTTGTTGGTGGAACTTTAATGATCCCATCTATTATTAAAAATTCTACGCCTGAAACAAATTCAGATTCAGTAATAGTGCCATCAGCCCACCATCCAGCAGTGTTCTTTACCCAATCTGGAACTTCTGCATAAGCAGTTGATACAGTTGAGGTTACTGCAAATAGTATTGCAATTGTTGAAATTGCAGCCATTGTTGTCTTCATAGTGGTAATTTTCACTCATCATATATAACCTAGTGGCAATGTAATCTGCTAGTGCTAATTAGGACTATTTTTAGGCATAAAACGCTGCCAAAAACAGCGATATTAGCACTATGCCAAAAAGTTAGCATTAGTTATATGCAATGAAAACAAAATCAAAACATGGTATACATCAGAGTAAAAAATGTAAAATCTGATCAATATCTCTATCTTGTCAAGAGTGTGTGGGATACAAAAAAGAAGACATCAAAACAAGAAATCATCAAATATTTAGGAAAAGCATCAGAAGTTACTGAAGAAGACATACCAGTAGATTACAAAAAAGATGAAAAAATATTATCAATGGTTGCAAAGCACAATCCAAAAAATATTAAAAACAGTCAAAACGTAAGAAAAAAAATTCAAGAAAAACTGTACAAAAAGTTAACAGAAGGCAATATTCAAGATTCATTAAAACTATATGAAGAATATACAGATAATTTCAATTTTGTGAATTTCTTGGATACAATATTCAAGCCAGTAATGTATAAAATCGGTGAAGACTGGGATGCAGACAAGATTAGTATCGCTACAGAACATATTGCAAGTAATACAGCGCAAATTCTTGTAAGTAAAATAAGTAAACAGGTTTCTGGAAATGCAAGAAAGAAAAAAGTCCTGATTTGTGTTCCAATAGGAGAAGAACACAGACTGGGTTGTGACGTACTTGAAACTTATCTTTCATCAAAAGGCTTCAAAACGTACAATATGGGAACTTCAATTCCAACTGAAGCAATATTGAACTTTATCGATGAGCAAAAACCAGACATTGTATTTTTATCAATAACAATTAAAGACAACCTATCAGCAGGTCAAAGACTAGTAAGAAAGATCAAAGAACAATCAAGTGTTCCGATTCTAGTAGGAGGATTGGCAGTACAAGGAGAGAATCCTCCAGAATTTGACGCTAAAATAATATCCAATACCGCACTAGATGAAATTCCAAAAATCATCAGGGCTGCCTAAAAAATTACCACTAGAGAGAAAATGGAACATAACTCAAATATCATAAAAACAAAATTTTTGCAAGGAGATAACTTTGGGCAGGACGTGTAGCAATATTTGTCAAAGACACAAGGCTGCACCAGCACCGAACAGAATCAGGTACGAAATAGGGCAGAAAAGATGCACATTTTGCGGAATCTTTGTACTAACTGATGAGCCCAGATGCATGTGCTGTAAAGCAGTTTTGAGAACAAAACCACGCTCAAGAAAGGCACAGTAGATTACAAAAATATATTTCCAAGAAATTTTACAAAATGATGTTAATTGGTTAGATTGGGAATATACTGAATACCATTCGTTCCAATTTTGAATGATTAAAACGGTTTGACATTCAAAATGGATTGCTGATACCAATTAACAACACCATTCTTTAATGGCCTAACCGGCCACACAGTATGGGAAGGATGATTTTCATAAAAGAGATAATCACCACACTCAACATGCCCAGACTTTGTCCCACATGCAATAAAGAAGACAGATTAGAACATGGCATCATTAGAGAAGAAAGATCAAACGGGAAAACAGTCCTATGTACCAGATGTGAAGCGCTCATAGTAATTACAAATATCAATCTAAAAGCAGTTGATTTATCGTCAACTCAAGACAATACAATTATGCTAAAAGAACCACATTTGATTAGAAATATTGGCTATTGATTTTTAGATTTAGTAAATGGTTTTTTCTTTATTGATTTTTTTACAGTATCTTTTTTGTAGATTCGTTTTTTCATAGATGCATTTTCAGAAAGAGGTTTCTTTGAATGAGCATAACTTTTCTCAATTCTTTTTTTATCTTGATTTTCTTTATTATCAGGGGCTAATCGTGTAGATAGCTGTCCTTTTTTATCTTCAAGTAACATTGCAATTATGCGAGGTCTAACACACTTTCCAACTTCCCATTCACGTAAATTCGCATTTTTAGACTCTTCTTTGATCATAAGACCTGCCAAACCATCACTCCAAATGTGCCGTTTTGTGTCATAGACTTCAATTATTTTTCCATGTTTAGTTATCCTGATTGCACCATGACATCTTTGAATCACCTGTTCTGCCACACGCTGGTATGTTTTTTCAAGATTTGCCAACACAGTAATGAAAATTCATCACGTGAAAAAGGTTCTGATTTTCAGATTAGATCATAATATATCAGAGATCAAAAGGAAAAATGCTGATGATTAATCAACCTTCTAAGCTATAACTGATGGATGATGTGGATTGCCGAATTATGAAGCGTGTTTTGCATATGCATGTCAATGAATTGCATTAATTGTCATAGATGACGGAGGAGATAGTGCTTATAGATTATCAACGCCTTTCCAGACAAATACCTGAATTTGACATGTTCCAGGTTCGGTGGAAGTCCAAGATTGTATCGGAGAAAGGGATTGCCTAAGAGACAACGAGCCAGTTAACCAAGATGGTGAAATTGCAACATCGTCACTGTCTCTAACCGGGGTAATATATGCAAATGTTTGAGGTCTGTCCTGATTGTTTGAAACGCCAGCCATCATCATAATTTGTCCATCTACAAAGGGGGTTTTATCTTCCGAAGTATTTTGTGCAGTTACAGGTTCAGCAAATGCCACACCCATTCCAAAAAATACAGCAAACAACGATAAAGATAGAAATTTCATAATCAGTATTAATAGGATGCGTGTTTAACCCGGCTAATGGGCGAAGAACTTCCTGAGAATTTTCCTGAATTTTCAATAATGTACAAGACACTAACCAGTCAGATTAGGAAATTGGAAGAGGGGAGGAAAACTGAAGATAAAAAAGCAATAGAGGAAAAAATTACAAACTACAAGTCAGAGATTGAGAGGATAAAGGAAAAATTCCCAGATGGTTTCTTTGAAGAGTTAGGTTGACCATTCGCGTGCAGGATCATGGCCACAGTCACAAGAGCGATCATCCCCACCTTTTAGAGACATCAGTTGTTGTACCATCTCATCTCTAATTTTTAACAAATCACCGACTTGTTGTTTCAGGGATTCAGAATCCCAATGTCCCGCATGTAATTCTCGTACAACATCAATAATCTCAAGATCAGCATTTAGTAAATTATCCATCAATTGTTCTTGCTCATTCATAATTCATCAGAGATACACCAGATGAAAAACCATTCTAATCAAATGTAATTTTATTCAGCTTCTACGCCTTCTTTGAGCAGTGTCTTCCTAACCAGAATGGGGATATTGTAAAATGCGCCCAAAGCCAATGCGTCTGAAGCACGATAATTTCTCAAAACAAGGTCTTTTTTGCCTGTAAAGTACAGATTTGCGCGCAGTACCTCTCCACTATCATAGATTTTGACCTTGACCAGGATGAGCTCGTTTTGCTCACAAATCTCTTCAATCATTTTGTAAATTGATGGAGCGGCCTCACCTTCTGTTTCACCAAAACTTGAGATGTGTTTTGCAACTTCGCCAGAAAATGCCCTCATGTGAAATTCTTTGCCATTATCAGCTTTTAGGATGACTAGCCCTTCAACAGCATATGGATCCACAAATCCAACATAATCAATTTTTACAGAGTCATAATCAGGCTCTTGTGCTTGATCAATTTCCATCGTATTACGCATAAACTTTTCGCGCAGTGCTTATAAAGATAGCAAAAAATTTGAGATCAAAATAGGGAGGCAGATTATTTTTCAACGATCAGATCTCATGCGCAACCCCAAATTATTTAAAATACCCAACTAAGGTAGCTTTAATGTCAACTAATCCAGAACGTGCCGTATCATACGTTCTAAACAAATCCGTAACAAACTACATGGATAAGGATGTGTTGATTCTTGGGGAGAAGACACAAACTAGTGAAGCTGCAAGAATGTTACGTCACTATGAGACAGACGACATCATAGTTACTGATCAAACCAACCTCCCAGTTGGAATTGTTACAGATGAAGACATTCTAAGAAAAGTCAGCGACGTTACAGTGTATGCAGAAGCTACAACACTAAAAGATGTCATGAGTACGCCACTGATTACAATTAACGAAAAGGCATCGCTGCAAGACGCATTACACAAGATGCGAGATAACAACATCAGAAAACTTCCGGTAATATCAAAAAAGAACCAAGTCGTTGGAATGATTTTCCAAACAGTCATTGCAAATGTAATCAGAGATGCAACAGCTACTGCACCCCGTTTACTTAGTCCTCCAGTAAAAGCAATTTTAGGCAATCTAGGGTTTGTGTTGCAATTTGCAGGGGTTTTACTGCTAGTTCCAGCTATAGTCGCAACAGTCTTAGAGGATACTACAACTGCAACAGGAATTTACCTGACAACAGTGCTTTTACTGGTTACAGGATTCTTTTTGAATTCTTATGGTGAAAAATCCAGTCTAAACCTTCAGCAAGCGTCTATACTGGTCTTTTCAAGCCTGTTTTTGCTGTCGTTGTTTGGCACAGTCCCGTATCTGTACGTACTTCCAAGCGATGAAACCAGCATAGAGGCATTTAGTAATGCGTTTTTCTCCAGTGCTGCAGGATTTACCACTGGAGGCATCTCACTATTTGATGAGCCAGAAAAACTCACACAGAGTTTCACATTTTTCCGAAGCTATACTCAGCTGGTAGGGGGAATGAGTTTCATTTACCTCGTAATTACTGCATTTTACCCAGAGTCAAAATTACAATCAATGCGCGGTTTTATTTCAGGCAGAACGCTGCACATGAAAGAACTGTTCTTAACCATTACAGTCATCTTTGCAATTTACATTGTAATTGTTGCATTCTTGCTGCACATATTTGGTGAAGGGGACATCGTTGATATTTTCTCGCTGTCGATGATTGACAATTTCTCGCTTGCGATGAGCACGCTGGCAACAGGAGGATTTACACCGACATCTACAATTTTAGATGACTTGGTTTGGCAAGAGGATGTAATTTTGATGGGTGCAATGATACTAGGTGCATTGCCATTTACATTCCACTATGCATTTGTAAGAAAAAAATTCCTTTCGCCAAAACTTGGAAAAGAAGTTTTGACGTATTTTGGAATTTTAGGCGGCGCAACAATGCTATTCATTGCAGTTAGCGGACTAGATCCAATACAAAGTGCGTTTTATTCTGTATCAGCTAGCACCACTGCAGGGTTACAGATTGAAAGTCTTGCAGGACTAAACGGAATATCTCATACGATCTTGATGCTGTTAATGTTCATCGGAGGTTGCGGATTCTCAACGGCAGGAGGGTTGAAAATTTTCAGACTGTTCCACCTGAAAGACATCGTCCCATCTCTAAGCAAAGTAAAAAGATCAGAGCTTTCTACCCAGTCAAAAAAAGAATTAGTCTCAACACTGATCATTTTAGCATTGCTCCCTACAATTTCAGCAATAACAGGATTGCATCTTGCAGCAATTGAGGATGTTCCATTCCAAGATGCATTCTTTGAGGCAGCCGGAGTAATCACCACGGGGGGACTCTCAGCTGGAGTGATTGATTTGGAGACAGATCCTGCAACAAAAATTGTCTTAGGATTCTTGATGATTTTTGGAAGACTGGAGATAATTGCGATTTTGTATATTTTCGTCCCCAAGCTAAGCTAAGATAGGATTTAATTTATCAGACTAAAAGCCATGACTGTGCAAGACAAGAGTGCCAATCAGGGCAAAAAACTAATCATTCTAGGCCTTGTCACCATTGGAATTTTGTTCTTGATGTATGGAAGATACCAAGACCCAAGTCTGCTAACGCCAGGTGCGATTGATACTATTCAAAGAATCGCCTACGGGTTTTACATAATCATGATAGTATCATTTGGGGCCATTGCACTTGGAATGTACAGGTATCATAGAGAAAAAGTAGAAAGCAAAGGAAGGGATCTTTCCTCAATAATTGCACTAACAACATGGAATCCAAAGTCTCGAAAAATCTTTGTTGCAACGTTTATCGGATATGGGATATTCTTTTCTCTGGTTTCAGGAACGCTGGTGTATCAGCCTGGAGTCGACTTTTCATATCATTATGGGGCTGAAATTCCATCAGGTTTTGTTGCACCATGCTGTGATGAAAAACCTGGATACATGCCACAAGTAATTGTATACCTGACAGAACATGTCGGACTAAATGTAATTCCAATCAATCTAGTATTGCAAACAACAGTATCATATCTGGTAGGGCTGAATGCATCGATTGCGGTAAATGCCTATGCCATTTCAAGAAAAGGCAGGGGGGCAAGCAGCGTTGGAGCAATGACAGGGTTATTCATCGCATGCCCAACTTGTGCAGGATCTTTTATGTCAGTATTTATCGGAACTGCAAGCGGTATCGCATTATCAATTGCATTAATTGAGCTGCAAACGCTATTCATTGCAATATCCATTCCAATATTGTTTGTAACACCATATTTGATGGCAAAGAAGTTAAGAAATGCGGACGGCAGTTGCAAGATAAGCCCAGACTAGAATTTTTTTACTTCAGGAATTCTGTGGTTTCCGATATCATACCCATCACGACGTAAATATTTGAGCGTAAGCTTGTAAAGGATTTCATCATTATCAACTTTTTCTAAAATCTCTGTCCACAAAACCTTGCCATTTTTTTCGATGATTTGTCTAAAATCAGGATTCAAAGATTCGGCCATATCTCGGCACTCATCAAAGGTTCTTCCATCTTTGTAGGCACGAACTCGCCTATCACAACTATCCATGATAAATCCTAGTCAAAATTGTAAATAAACCTAGTACGAGCAAATTCAAACAAATACTGGATACGGGTTAGTACAGTATGGCAATAAGATCAGCTGAAGAATACATTGACTTTTTCATAAATCTCAACATGGGAGAAAATGTACCATTGCTAAGTTTTGTAAATAATGAAAGAATGGTCCTCAAGCAAAAAATAGAATACAAAAATCTAGAAAAAGAACCGATCAATAAAGGGATTGCCATACTAGAAGAACTGGTAAAAGAGATTAACGAGATGGGGCAAAAAGCAGTAATAGAAAAATACCAAAAATAAATTCAAGGTGTAAGTTATGGATAAAAATTCAGAAATAATCAAAACCGAAATTATCAGAGTGTTAAATGAGAATGGCAAAATAAGAGGTACCGAGCTAGCTAAAAGAGTAATAAAAAAAATGGGAAATGAGAAGATGGTTTATCGGGAAATCAGTGCGCTGGTTGATGCAGGAGAAATCGAGAGAAAAATTCACGACAGATCTCATATAGAATATGAATTGATTGATCTCTCAGAATCAGTAAACAATCAACTAAAGAATTTACATGAGGAGACGGAAATGATTTTTAAAGAAATTCTTAATTTTGAATCGGCAATAAAAGAAGAAAATTTTTCATATCATGAAAGACTGCGTTTGGTGATTCGTCAAATTCAGATAGTGCAATCAACTGACGGAATAATGAAACTACTATCATACTATCCTGCATTTAGAAAAGACAAGATGTATGCACAGATATCCAGAAAAATCAGTGATTGTTGGGAATCAATAATGAGCAACATTGCTCAACAGCAAGAAGGGGAATTTCTCAACGGGGTTTTAGCAAATCTAAGAATATCACACATAGATTCAAAGATTGTAAACTAGTAATTCTCTAGTTTGTTGACAACGATTTTGAAGATTTCGTCATTGTCTAACAGCATGTAGGGTAGGCCACTTTCCTCGCAAGCTTGACCGCTTTCAGTATCACGAGTAACTAGGATCATGCCATTTTCTTTTGCATAATTAATCACAGAGTAATCTGTACGTAGTTTGTGGCCTTCTGCACGCAGTTTCTTTACGCTGTATGCCTCATATCCCAATTCTTTGAGTTTTTCATCCCAACCGTCATCCATTTCATCAATTAGGATTTTCATGTAATTGTGATAATCCAATTTCAATATTAGTGTAAACAGACACCAAATGATCAAGTACTTATTTTCAATAATATTGGAAAAAACATTGGATGTAAAAGAAGAGGATGCATCAGAGGAATCAAGGAAAAACCACATCGCATACTATAGATCACTGAGCAGGATTATTTCTGAAATTCAAAGGGAAAAAGAGTCAGAAGGAGAGCCTGCAATTAAAAGTCATTTAGATAGCAGAATCGACGCAATGGAAAAAGATAAGGAAAGAATAAGAAAGATGTTCCCAGATTTAACAGAGGAGGAATGGAATGGCAACGCCAACTGAGAAAAACCACAACAAGCATCTGGATTTGCTGCATGGCTACAAAATTCACCTCGTAAAATATGTAGAAACGCTGGAAAGAACGGACAGGCAATCGGAATTTGCAAAAGAATGGAATCATGGCACCGTCAAAGAAAGAAAACAAGAGATTCAAGTTATTGATAAAATTCTAAAAAACTTGATACGGTTCTAGGCATCTTTTTGAGACAGATCATGCAAGGAATTACAAAATGAATCGCAATGTGCAGATGAGACACCATCAAACCAGGCCAGTCCCTTATCAACACTGTAATTCTCAAAAGTGTATTTCAGATTAGAATTGACATGTTTGATTTCATCATCAGCCAGATTTTTGATTTGTTGCTGTGCGTCAGCAGACAATTCATAATTGCAGCTCATCATGTCTAATTGAATAAAGTAATTTCCATGGGCAGGGTTTGTTTTGGCTTTGATGAAGGGCCTGTTTTGTTGTTGACACTCTTTGTAGTACTTGTCATACTCAAACATCTTAGAGTCACCGATATATTTTTGAGAGTTCATAATATTTGCAAAGGTTACAGCCTAAAGGTTGGCGGTAATTTTTTTGATTTTTGTAATTAATCTGATTTTAGTATTAATTGGCATTTCAGGCTCCATGGTGAAATATACAATGTTTCTTTTTGTGTAAATTACCATTTGGGAGACTTTTTCTCTTTCAACATGAACGTATCTAACCCTACCCAAAGATCTGTCAAACTCTTTTCTCATAGAACGCCTCTGAGCGACCTGTCTACAGAAGTGCTCTTCCTCCTTTTGGTTTTTGAGATTAGTTTTTCCTGTCTTCATAATGGCCTCTCGAATGTTACCTTTAGGATCAATGATTGCGGCAAATCTCATTTTGGTATCTAATTTGAGAATTTTTTGGACCACGTCAAGTAAATCGATTTTAGATGCCATTACTAGTTACTGAAAAAATATTTCGCAAATATAAGCTATCAAACATTTTATTAAAAAACAACAAGACAGAGTTTAATTGTTTCAAGAAAAACACCGATCAGATGAAAGAGTCCATACTCAAAGTTCTCGATGAATTAGAGGCTCAATCAGCCTTGGAAAAAGGCAGAAAAGTCGATGTCCCACCAGAGGACAGAATGCTTGCAATCACAAAGGATACAGGAGAGATGCTAAACATGATTCTGCGGCTAAAATCAGGAAAAAATATGCTAGAGATAGGAACATCCACGGGATATTCAGCAATATGGTGTGCTGAAGCAATTGCAGAGAATTCAGGGCAAATAACGACAATTGAGCATAACCCAAACAAGATCAAAAGGGCAAGGGAGAATTTTGAGAAAGCAGGGCTATCAGATGTGATTGCCATTAAAGAAGGAATGGCAGCAGACATTCTAACAGAATTGAACAGTCAAGGAAAATATCTAGAGTTTTTTGATTTTGTTTTCATTGATGCAGACAAGGAAAATGTGATAAAATATTTTGATTTGATTTTCCCAATGGTAGCAGCAAAAGGGGTAATCATAACTGACAACATGCTATACCCTGAAAAGTACAGGCCAGAGATGAAGGCGTTTTCAGAATATCTAAGAAAGAATCCAAGATTACGAACCATCACATTGCCAGTGGGTAACGGTGAGGAAGTCACAATAAAGATAAAATGACTGTTTCTTTGTAGATTTTTTTGTTTCTGTACATTTAGTGGGTTTTTTAGAAACTGCTTTAGTTTTTTGTCTTTTTCAGCAATTTTTCGTTTCAATTTTTCCTGTTTTTCTTTTAGTCTTTGGTTTTTAGCCTTTATTTGCAGCTCAATTTTTTCTCTTTTCTTTGGGGGAATCACACATCTTTTCTTCTTTTTTGAGTTGCTTTGTGAGTTGAACTCGGGGTTGTGGTTTTAGTTTTTGATCTGCTGCCTTTTCTGCAATACGCTTCTTTTCTTCTGCCATAGTGCCATTAGGGCAAGCCGTTCCTCTTTTGCCCTGATAGGATCACGTCCTTGTGCTTTGATTGATTTTTTGGTTTTTTTCAGACTCTGCAAACTTTGCTTTTTCTTCTTTTACCCGAGATGCAATTGCCCCATAATCCTGCTTTGTCTAATTCATCTGGTTTTGAGGATATTTCATGGGCAATTTGTGCTTGTTCAGGCAGCCTAGATTTTTGCTCTGAGGCCATTTTAGCTAAAATTTCCTGTTCACGAACAACCTGTTTTTCAATTTTTTCTTGCTCTAATCGTGCTTGAACTAGCTGTCTTTTCTGAGATAGTAATTCCCTTGAGATCTTGTTTTTCTCAGATGCGATTTTATCGATTACAGTTGCACGTTCTTTCTTTACTTTTTCAAGTTCTTCTTTGTGGGAGGTGGTTTCCTTTGATGGTTTGGTTTGAGTCTGGATTTTCAGACGTTCTTCTTTGATTTGTTGCTCTAGTGCAGATTTTTCTTGAGTAATTTCTTGTTCGTATTCTTTTCTGCATAAGATTAATTGAGATAAATTGTTACGCTGTTGATTAATTTCATCTGAGATTTTTTCCCGAATTTTTATTTTTTGTTGTTCTTCTCCAATATTTTTATTGGTTTTCTCTGCATCATCAGATTTTGTTTCATTACTCCATCCTTTTGGCATGGCACCAGGAGATTTTTTTTGGAGATTCTGGCATAAGTTTCCTTTTCAGGTTCTGATTCAACAATTTCAGGTTCTGGCGTAACAGTTTCCTTTGAAAGTGTCGGCTTTGCAGTTTTAGGAACTGTTTTTGGAGGAGGTGTCGGAATGTTGTGGGATGCAGGGCATAATTTTGATTCCAAATAAATCGAATCATAGCGATAGGGGGATTTTCCATTTGCAAGTGTGTCATAAATTGATTGTAATCGTCCAGGGTTCCCCGGTGCCAGAATCAACTGGTTCTTTGACTCGGGAAAGTAATTCATCATCATCTGCATATTCGTCTTCTACGGCAAAAGATGAACCTAATTTTTTCAAGACATTGTCGGTCTGATCTGTAGAGAGGCTTGTTATTTTTTAGAAATTCCATAATGTGGCAGTCTGCCAGGATCCCCCATCACCGCCACCAATGAGAGAATCAACTTCAGACATGGTCTGGCTAAGAGAAAGTTGTTCCAATCGAGTCATCTTGCTTTTATTTTTCAGCCGAATATGGCAAAAATAACTTTATCAAAAAAATTCACACATGCATGAATTTTGGATGATAAAGGTAAAGCAGGGTTTGATCGTGTGTTTTTGATTCAGAATTTTTGTAATTTATTAATTAGAGGAGGAGACGTATGGCATGAAAATGGCTGTGGGCATAATGATCATAGGCATCATAATGTTTGGGGCAGGTCTGATAATGTTTTACTCCATAGAACTGGGAGAATCAAATCAAGTATTGAGGTTTATCAAAAATGCCGGAACGTTTGGAGGAATTAGTGGAATGGGCGTATTTTTGGCAGGAGTCCTACTATACCTGGTAGGTAAAAACGAACCTGGAATCAAGGAACATACAGATGTTCGAGACAGATAGTAGTTCCTTGCACTCATCAACAGCAATGACAAATTTGCGACTCTTGCAAAACAAAACCTCCTTTCCAGAAAGAGATTTGATTTGAGTTGGAATCATCCCGCAATAAACGGAATCTTCTTGGCGCTGGGGACAAGCTGCTGCAAGTTTTGTCATGCCAGATTCATTTGTAAGATTCATGATCAATCATACGACTTTCGAGTATATTAGAGACAGTTGGAATTCCCACCAGCAGGAAATTAGATTATAATAGAACCATACAAATCAAAATAATTAGTGGCTGATAATTCGGGACTGGCAGAGATATATCTCAAAGAAGAGGGAGGATACGAAATCATCATAAAATCTCTAAACCATTACAAAAACAGACTGAAAACCCTCAACGACAGTCCAGAACTAAAAGAATCTGCTGCAATGTTTGCATCAGTGCTAGATGCCCAAGCTAGAAAAACAGTCCCAAAAATAGATCAAGTCATTGAAAAAATTCATTCCAGTCTAAAGGATGTCAAAATAGCCACAGATCTAAAAGAGGAAAAACAGTTTTTGGAAAAAGCGCTAACCTGCTATGAATCAGACATTCACAGAGCCGAAGATACAGGACATGAGTATTTTGTAAAACTAGTAGGAGACATGGAACAAGGAAGAAGAGACCTGCCAATCATTGAAACCGCATTAGAGAAAATAAAATATTTTTCAGATTAAGAACAGGTGCCTTGAAGGTACCAATCCAGGTATGGAATTAGTGCCTTGCATCGCTTTTTCTTTTCTGTCTCATCAGCAGAATCCATAATTTTCTGAATTTTGCCTTCAAGGTATTCTGCAATTAATTGGCTTTTGAAATGAGGCTTTATCTGATTTAGAACATCAAGAATGTTTTGAGATGCCGCTTTTTCAAAATCATCTAAAATCACCTTGATTTGTTCCTCTAAAGACATGGTATCGACGAACAATTTCCCGTTATTATTTTATAGGGTTTAACAAGTCCTCGTCATCCCAAGTAAGACGGAATTTTCCAGTTACTCGGAACATGTGTAGTTTTCCACCCTCTTTGAAGCGAAGCTTGTAAGAGTTGTGAGATGTGTCCTCTATCTCCATGCTGACATCCTCTTTTATCGTTTGAAATACGATAGGATCATTTGAGAGCTGTTTCCATTGATCATCCTCAAAATCCATGTAAAATTTGGTGTACAGTAAACCCATTTGATTATCGTTGAACTTGCCTGAATAAATAACTAGATGAAATCCTATTTATCCAACGGGATTTGCGGCATCATCATTCCCAGATTGCTCACAATAGTCGGAAAGATTACCTCAAAATCTGCATCCTTTCTGATAATCTCAAAAACATGATTCGTCAGATGCTGTATGATTAGACGTCCGTCTCGATATAGTTTTTTTAGGGTTTTTAGCCGGATCCAATAGTGTGAATCCATCATCAACCGAAATCAGATTTTTTAGCAGTGTGTTTGCCCGGGATATTTTTTCATCGACGTCTTTGTGAGGAAGAGCAGTATCCAATTTTTTGATTTGTAATTTTAAATTTGACAAAAACCACGGGTTTACCCGAAACTCTTACCTGAAAGATTCAATTTTGAATCTGCAGTCCTAACTTAAGGAAATCATCATCAATACCTATTTTCTTTGTAAATCATCAAAGGAAGATCGTGGATTGTAATTGGAGTCATATTTTTTATTATCATGGCACTCGATAATTTGTCCACTATTGCCGCTGTGAATTTAGTTGAAGTGGATAGAGCTTTAGCAGAATTACAAGCATTCCGAAATTTTGAATTTACAGTTATGGCGATAAAACAGTATTTACTGAATTTATAATCAAAAATACGATTCCAATTGCAGTTGCACTAATTATTCCTGCAACAACAAGTCCATTTAATGATATTCATACATTGTCTGTTAATTTTTTAAGTTAAAAGTTGAACCTGTCCTAAAACCCAGATTTGTATCTGGCTTTGAGTGACTAGAGATGTTTCAGAATGTGGCAAACATATGACTGTTTTGTGGTTTTAGGATGAGTCGGTTTTGTATTTATTACTATTTTTTAGGTTTTTAATATTTTTTATCATAGTTTCGTACATGAATTTTCATTATAATTGTCGGTACTATGAAGACTACAATACGAAACAATGACTGCGTTTAAGGTTGAAACATTTTATTAGCGTGTTCCCCAAAATTGCCTACCATATTATCAAATTTTCCAACATATTGTTCTTCAGTAGCTTGATGTATATTTGAACTGACTTCGTTTTTAACCTCTATGACCATGGGCGAGTAATCTATCATACGCACAACTTTGTGAATCATTGTTTTTCCTGAATCATCATAGAAAATTATGTCGTTAGGAGTTAATTCGCTCATAGGGGTTTCAATGTGATGTACTAAATCAGGTTTTTTGATGATGGGATCCATTTTGTCATTAATCACGATGCATGTTTTATCGGTTACGATAAACAATACGCTCATTAAAGTTAAAACTGAAATTGTTCCAATTATCATTCCTTGAAAAACAGGTGATCAACGAATATTTCTTTTAGGTTTTATTGATTGGCCGTGCAGTATTTAATTTATTTTCTAAAGAAATAATTTTTGTGCCACATTGGCCACAAAACTTTCTTTCATGAAGTACTTTTGCTCCACAAACATGACAAAATTCTGGCATTTTTCTCTCAAGGTTGCAGGTCTTATTTGAATTCCATATTAATCACAAAAATTATCACATAAACAAAAGTGACTCCAATTCCTACAAGAAGGCAATTTGTTGCCATCTTGTAATGAGTTTCACGCAATAATGCCCAAGCAGTTACTCCTCCAAACATTCCAAAAATTATTGGAAATACATACCACCATGAAGTTGGAGCTTGGGAATTATCTTCATATTGAAAAGTTGATAATTTTGCTTTTTTACCACATTTATTGCAAAATTCATCAGGATATTGAATTATGACCCCGCATGAACCACAATGCTGAGTAGGTTTTTCAGATTCTACGGGACTACCACATTTATTGCAAAATTCTTGTTCTAGCGTTGTAGGCGTATCGCATTTTGGGCAGAGTTTATTGATTTCTACCATGGAGGCCTGCCAGTCTGTTCAAGATGGTCATTGTAACGTTTGCATTGTTTTCTAGCATCAAATACGACCCAAATTGCAAATGGAATGAGTATTAGTAGTCCAAGTCCGATGGTAATTATTGCCACTGCTAACAAAATAATACCTACAATCAAAATTAGAATTCCCCTGGTAATATTTCCAAGATAGATATGCCCAATTCCGCCAAATCCAAAGATTCCTAAAATAACTGTCAAAACCAGAGTGGTGCCTTCAGATTTCCACTGCATCGGTCTTTGATTTGGATTATGATTATAGTCTGGTTGCTGTGGTGGGGGATTATTGTAATTAGGTTGAGGATTGTTTGGCGGATTGTTATTAACAAGAGAACTACATTGTGAACAAAATTTTGCAATATCAGGATTTTCTTTACTACATTGTAAGCAGATAATAGTCACCAATTTCAGACTGTTTTTCTTTTGTTTATAAATTTTAATGAATTGTCACAATCGATAGTAATGAAATTATTTTCCCAAAATTCCATTTATGCATCTCTCCTTAATCATTTCGCCTAATTCGTGGGATTGTAAGTACCCCATACTGTTTTCACAGTTTAGAATTTGTTCACGTTTGATATTTTGAATCCGTTCAGGAAAACCAGATAGCGCATCATCAATTTCAGACGTTCCTGAAAATAAGATGTTAGGAGATAAGAGAGTTCCCAGATATACTGCAATTATTGGAACAGATGTGACAATAGTTCCCAAAATTAAACAATTTCTAGCTCGATCTGAATTTCTATTTCGAATTAATGCCCATGCAATAATCCCTCCAAGCAATCCAAAGAAAATAGGCAACAAATACCAAATTCCTCCTGCCGATTGTGTAGATTGCGAATATTGCTGATAATTTGAACAATTGGTGTGTGAAATTGCATTTGGAGATGTTCTGCAATTGGTGCAAAATTGGGATGATTCTAATATTTCATTTCCGCAATTGGTGCAAAATATCTTATTTTCTGATTCAGTCGATATATCTGAGACAGATTCGTTACTTTCAAACATATTTTCATTTTCAGAATATAACATATCATCAGATTTTTCTGAATATTTAATTCGTTGTTGATTTTTATGTTCAGAGGATTTATGATCAAGATGTTTTTTGCATAAATTCGTTAAAAATTGTCTGTCTGAAACATATAATATTTTATTTTTTTCAAGAGTTTCTTTGATGTGTAATAGTCTACCTCTATCGCCATAATTTTTGGTTAATAATTCTTCAACATCTTCAAGTAAAGTTGACATATGAAAGATTTCGTAACTGCGAGTATTAAGTATTGTTTCAAGCCATTAAGGTAATCCACGAATACTGTTCTTAAAATAATATCTAAATCCATGGGTATTTTTAGATTTGAGATAAACCTTCCACTCGTTTTGTGATTAAAATTTCAACACTATCGAAAAGATTCATTATGATAGGTTTGAATTTAATGTATCTGTACTTCTAAAAGTATATTCGCGAAGATGGAAACAATTCAAGTGTCAACTAGACCAATATGGAAAAAAGTTAGATTTTAAAAAATATCCTAGATACGGATTTAGATTTCCTTTCTAATTCCCATCACAACTACAGATGGAACTGCAAGATACATTCGGAGATTTAATACAATCAACTCATCTTAAAACCCTGCAATACATCAAAAATGACGCAATGCTAACCAACCCGAGATAATTTCCCGCGTTTCTTTCATATCTGATTCTTGCTCTGTGAAACCCGTTTTTCAGCTAGGCAAAGAACATCTCCACTACAAACCTTGTCCTGTTATAATTGTCCTTGCCTGCATCATCACTTGCCGTCCTGCTGTTTTTGCTAAAAGGAATGCACGGAATGATGTTTCTTGATTTTACATAACTACGAATTGGTTTTGAATCGTATCCCCCATCTCTGCACTACAGGCAATTCATGACGAACATAGTGAAACAATTAAAAGATATAAAAGTACAATCAGGGTCTTCCCATAGTAGAATAAGATGGCAGAATATACATTAGTAGAACATATGGGTACAGTTAAATCATATTCTGGAGATTTGGCATCATTGGATAAACAAAAATTAAATGTACATAAGGCATACAGAATTAAAGATATAGAATCTAAACAAAATCCTAAGAAATCAAAAACTAAAGAAATTTGTAAACATATTCGTAATCAAGAATGGAATAAATTAATTCCATATGTAGATGAATTGATATTTGAAATCAAAAGAGATGCTGTTTCAGTAAGATCAGTTTCCAAATTGTTAGAATCCACATCACAAGATTACGACATAATGAAAAAAAATCTTCTAGTACATGTAGTAAACACAATTACCATACTGCTAAAAGAAGTCATGGTTTCTGTAGTAAGTGACAAAAACAAAGCAGCTTTGCTTTATGCCATACGAATTAAAGACATATTGGAAACAGCTAAAGAAGTATCATATATTGCATCCAAAGAAGGGTTAACTCAGTTACCAGTCTCTGCAATTACTCAAATAGACGTAATAGAAGGCAAGCCCATCTATGCCGTCGAATAATGAAATTACATTAATTCGTGAAGGTCCACATCCAGATAAAATAATGGATGAAGGAGACACATTACAAATCAATGCAAAAATACATTCATTTTATTGGAATTATGAAGGACCGCAAAAACATGATTATGAACCAATAGCAATGGTTGCTCAAGAAAATTGGGCAATATCCAGATATCACTATAGATGATTAACAATCTGGAAAGACTGAAAAAGAAGAAAATAAACCAATCACATATTTTACAAAAATTTGGCACACACCAATTGTATGTAGCAAACAAAAAGTGAGTTATTCCAGACCGTCAAACATCACAGATCGTCTTAAACTGATAGGATATCTACTTCCCAAAATTAATGATATGCAAAAAAAATCAGAAAAATGCAAACATGTAGACTACGATTCAAAATTCGTATATGATAAAGTTCCAGACAAACGAAAATTTACTTGGGATAAATTGGATTCTTATGTTTTAGTTGCACCATCATCAAATTTAGAGCATCTTCCAAAAAATATTTCTTCAAAAATTAAATCGTTTTTAAAATCAAATAGGTTGAGATAGCCACAATGCATCAAAAAGATGCATTTAAAAATAATTAAGAATAAGATGCAGAGTCTAGTTTTTGGTTATAGCATCTGCGACTTCTTGTTTGAGTCTGTCCTCTTCTTCAATGAGATCTTTTTTGAAGCGCTTTTCCCAGTAACTCTTTCCCATAATAATTGAAGGTAGAATTACTTGAAGACAAGGTCTTCTAGATTCTAAGGCCCGGGAATTATTTTAAGAGGATCAGCATTTGCTATTTCGTTTATCGTAACATACATGTGAAAATCATTGTCTTGTACTTTGACTGAGAAATTACCTGACATACCCACATGGAAGTTTGGCAAATGATCATCAAATTTTCATGCAATTTTAATAAAAAAGAAGAATCAGTCACACTAGTTTTTGAGTGTGAAGGGAGTTATCCAGGATTGGATAATGTTTTTGTTTAATTCAGCAAAAGCATTAACGTTGTCGTTGAATGTTTTGAAATTTTGTACTGTTGCATCAATTGTTGTTTTGAGCAATTGGCTATTCACTGTACTTGCTTGAACAATTTGCTTGTTGGTATCAACAATTGCGGATTTTGCAGCATCTGGAATTTCAGTTTGTAATCCAGTCTTCTTTGCAAATTCTTGCTGCATTGATACTGTGGCGTCGATTGTTTTTTGGCATGTCTTCATACATTCGTCTTGCAATTGTGTGACAGATTGAAAATATTGCGGAGTCAGTTTTGAAATATTTTCAAAGTATTTCTGTACATTTTGCTTGTACATTGCAAATGCATCGCTTGATTGAGATTGTGTACTCATGTTTTGGGATTGCTTTAGAGATATATATACTATTGGTAATGAATGGTAATGAAAACCAAATAATGGTAAATTATGTTAGATTTAGACACAAAAATATTTGTTCAGATCAGCAAACAGAATGAAAATTATGAAAATGATAAATGTAACCACTCAGGATTTTAGCAAATAAATTATGAAAGTATTATCAACATAATTCAAGAATAAATTAAAACAAAAAACATCATTTAAAATTAACAAAGAATCGTATTTTTAACTCTTAAAACAAGGAGTTTAGGTAATTTTTCTAATCCGAGTTATTGATGGTTTTATCCCATACTGAAAATCGTTCGTAGAGATTAGCATAAGCACCAGTTTGATCTTTTTTGTCTGCTTCTTGATTAACGCAGATTAATTTTTTGAGGAATTCCCTAGGACCATTTTTATTTATCAGATTCAATTCAGAAATTCTATTAGAAAGAAAATGTTTTCCAGTTAATTCCAATCTTCGTCCATCAGTATTCTCATTTTTTAGAATATTACAATAGTTACAAGTGCATTTTTTTAATTCCAAGGCATTTTCAACTTCTTTAGCTCTAGCTAATGGCACTTTTGAATACAAATAAGGTTGATAAAATCTAATAGTAGGCCCACCACCACCAGTAGAAAAAGGAATTTTATGCTCACCATAACAAATAGAATGCGATGATCCAGTCATGCCCTTTTCATTGAGCAATAATGAAAATAAACCCCCGTACATATTATGAATAGGTTTTCCAAACTTTGCCAATTTTTTAATAAACTCTTGGAAGTAAGTCAACTCACGTTTTTTTGCGGAATTTTCATCAAGATATGCGCACCAAATCATATATCCATCAATACCTTCAATATCATATTTGTCAATTATTGTATCAATATCGTTCACATGAGGAAGAATTTCTTTATCCAACATTATTACTGCAAAGATTTTTTCAGTTGATGTTTTATTTTCAATAGATAGTTTTATTGAATTGATATTAACTGTAAGCCAATCATCATAAACATTATTGATAAAAAAATATGGCGGAATGATCCATTTTGGTTTAAAATTAAGATTTTCAGTTTTTTCTTCATCAAATTCCTCAAATTCATTGATATCATCATAAGTGTCTTGAATTTTTGTTCTTTGATAATTCATCACATTTTCAACTAATTCTTTTAAATTGTTCGTAGATTGCTGATCAGCATCTATCAACAAACTTGGAGATAATTCAAAATTATTTGGATCTTCAATCATTGTATCCAAACCATAAATTCCAAGAAGTTTATCAAACCATCTTTTTTCTTGAATGTGTTCCACATCTGCAGCAAATACATACGTATGAGGATCAATCACATATGGTTTTTTTAATTTTGTTAACATAGAAGTTATCCTTTTTGTCATACCTTCCAAAATGTGACTTGATACAATCAAATCATAATTATTCAAATCGCTAGTTTCTAACCAAGCCATTTCTCTACTAATATTAACACGGATCATTAATTCAGTCAAGAATACTAGTCTCCCTTAATTTACAATTATTTTTTGCGTATTTTTTAGATCCAGGAATGACTAATTTTGAACGTTTAGCCTTAACTATTTCTTCACAGGATCCATTCACTTCCAATATACCGATACCCAAATTTTTAAAGATGTCTGTGTCAATGTTTGGTATTGTTTTATGCCAAAGAGCTACGTAAGAATAATCAAATACATACAAATTAGCATATGCCTGTTGTAATGCCTTTTTCCAATTATTGATTTTTACTTCTATTGAAACTAAGTTTTTGTTTTTTAATGTGACCATATCTATTCTTTTACGACTTGTGGCCCATGTTCCAATCGGAACTTCATAATAAAAAAAATTTTCAGCAAAAGGGCCCGAATTTTCAATTGTATGGTACAAATCTTTTTCTTTAACATTCATGGTAATCCACCTTTTAATTCGGTTATCTGGGTCTTAAATGAAGCGTTGAACGACATGAACTTTTTTATGAAAAGAATCAAAAATGTTGTTAATATAATTAAAACAATGCCAACTAAAAGCAGTATGTGAGACATGGTTATTTCAAATGTGTTATAATCAGAATTTATAAAAATTTCATTTGCCAGTATTGTTATAATAATAACAGTGACTAAACACAAAGTTGTTTTAAATGTAAAATCCAACATTAACAGAACACTACTCCTAATTTCATATACTCTATTGTATTTGAATAATTGAGCACGGTATTCAGATAACTTTAAGACAACTTCAGGCGTATTAAAAAATTCAGTAGGTTTGTATTTTCCCTTCTTACTACTAAAAATCTCACCCAAGATAGGATCTAGAACATGTTTTCGTACGTGTGCATATGCAGTTGAAACATCAGTATCAAGTTTGTCAGGTTTGCTATCTAACATTTTGAATAAAACAACAGCAAACCCAGCAAATATGGACAATAATGCTAGCAAAAAAACGGATTCAGTTGAAATCATTATTGTTCTAATACTTTACCAAGTATTTCGGATTTCACGGTAAAATCAGGATAATTCGTGTAAACATATTTGAGAAGATCATTTAATTCTTCTTTACCATGTGTTTCTTTTACATTAGAAATATGATTTCTCATATCCTTACTGACTCTTTCAAATGTCTTTCGTTTAAGGAATCGTATTCCTTTATCAGTGATTTTGTATTTTTTACCACTTTCTTCAGTTATCATTCCAACAGATTTTAAGAAATCTAGTTCATCATAAAGCTCCATAGATAAAGGACCAAATCTATCAGGACCGAAATCAAATTTGATAGTTATATTATTTGATTTATCTAAAACTTCCTTTTGAGTTAAAAAAATTAATTTTTCAAATCTAGTTATTCCCTTTATAGGATAACAATTATCAGCATTAAGTAAAATTAGAATTAAATCAGATTTTTTCATTGTCATTCTAATCGATCCATTATATCTTCGTAATGAACAATTATTTTTGTCTCAATTGTTGACATCTAATCAATATTAACAAAATTTGTGCCATATTAAAATTTTTTATTTTTGCTAATTAACACCTCATTTATTTGACAATTTAATTTCAAACATAATCAACTCATCTTAAAACTAACTCTTTAGACAGTATTTGATGTTCATTTGGATTCATGAACCATTAGTTTCCAAACTGTACATGAAATTCACCGAGATAACAGACAATGGTACATGATGGAACCGTTACTGCCAAAACCTGCCACAACAGGACGTCCAAGAAGCAATGACCAACGGTTTTAAATGGAATCATCTGCGTGATTGACCCGCAAAAAACATCGATTGATTCATTATTTCCCTCCAAAAAAGGGGCGATGTGATCGGATTTGACGGATTCAAGAGAATTACAGGTACAAAATTGCATGTTGCAGTGGATGGTACCGGCCTGCCAGTATCAACCGTAATGAGCCCTGCAGACATTCACGACAGTACGAAATTTGTAGATGTGATGGAATCAATTTCGGATTTCGCAGATGATTCCATGATGGAATAGTTTCAGCTTATGCAGACAGGGGATACGGTTCAAAGCCAATCCGCAGTTATGTAAGATCAAGAGACGTCATTCCGTGCATTCCTTTTGGAAAAAACAGCAGGACGGCAAGTGATGATGCAGGCAAGGACAGTTACAACCGGACAAGGTTTGTGGTGGAGAGGTTCTTTGCCTGGCTGAAAAACGGGTTTCACAGAGCAAGATATGAAAGAAACGCGGGAAATTATCCCGGGCGGGTTAGCATTGCGTCGTTTTTGACGTATTGCAGGGTTTTAATATGAGTTGATCTTATAATTTTCACAAATTTGAGAAATTTCTAAATTTGCTGGTGGCGTGAATATTTTTGAACAATATTTACATTTTATATCGTTTCATTTATAATTTAACTGAATCATGCTGATTAACTGATGTTACATTTGAATGCCATTTTTTATGATATTCATCATGCTGAGTGTGAATAGGAACCAGTGATTTTGCTTTTGTCTTCTCAACTACATATTTGATTTGCTCTCCATCTCCATGCCCAGAGACATGGATTTGATGCCAGTCCTCTTCTCTTTTGAGCATGCCAAAGTGCACAAACCAGTTTTTGACCTGATCTTCTTTAATTTCCATCTCTGTGTTAAATGGTTCAGTTAATGAACGAATGTAAGAAGAACCCTCTGCAGGCTTTACATCAATCAAATCTTGCAATCTAAAGTCTGAACAATAAAAGATGTATTGATTTTGCTTTTTCTGAATGTCTCTATAATCTAGAGCGTTAGGGTAATCTAAAAACTCTCTTTGCCATATTCGATAATCAGCTAATAGCTGTCTTTCTGAAAATATGTCGATGTCTTTGTCGATTAATCCCCAAGAGCCTCTCTGAATGTATATTTTTATATTTTTATCAGTTGGCCCCGGATATTTTCCTTTCAAGTTTGGAGATTCATTAAATAGTTTCAACAAATATGCTTGCTTCATGTCAATTACTAAATCACGATTAGTATTTTTTGCTGCAATGTAAAAGGATAATAACCTATCTAAATCTCTAATCGGATATCCACAAATTGCCAATCCTTTTGTATCATTTACAATATCTGAAACTTTCCCTTCAACATCATACTCTGTAATTGATGAGCGTGCATCAACTCTAGTTCCCTCACACAACAATACATCCAGATCAGATTCGGTACATTTTTGCACAAACTTTTCAGTATCGTCTCTGCGCCTACCATGGAATCTCAAATCTGCGGTATTTCCAATTGTACCTTCTGGAGTGTTGAGAATGAATGCATGGACTCCTGGAATTGAATGATCTACAGGTAGCGGATGTACACCAATTGAATCAATGCTGAATCCTTTTCCAGATTCAAAAACTTCAATTCGTCTTGGAACTGCGACTTTATCTCCAGACGCTCTTGAAATTTGTCCTTTATTGTTTTCATAGATTTGAAATCTTTGTTTTGCAGTCAGATATTGATCAGATCCTGTCTCATCAAAGTTTTGCATGATTAGCTTTGATTCTTCTGAACAGTAAATTGGGATATCTTCTCTAAGGTATGGAATGTATGCACAGTGATCAACATGAGCATGTGTCAGCAATACAGCGTCGATTTCAGTTTCTTCATCACCGCCAAAATCCATATGTTTTGCATAGTCGCGCCTGTACAATCCCTTGATCTTAGGCAAGATTCCCAGTTCAAAGAGATCATTAAGACTGTTTGATGTCCTAGGCCCTAGAAATTGTGAAAAAAATTGGCCTTCTTGAGAAAAAGACATTCCAAAATCCATGAAAATTTTAGTATCCTTATTCTCTACAAGAAATTTATTTCCACCAATATCATTTACCCCTCCATGAAATGTGATATTAGTCATATTTTCATACCTCTAATGTGGATACTAAGGAAATATGTTCGATTTTCAAAATAGGATTGGATTTTTTTAGCAGATTTTAATCCCAGTCGTATAAAATTATCATCTATTCCAAATTTTTCGAATATACGTCTTGGAAAATAACTTCTAGCAAAAGAAACAGAAGCATAAACAAAGATGATTCCCAAATTTGCCGCCAAAGGATCACCTTTAATCCACCCAATAGAGGGAGGTAAAATTACAACTCCTAAACCACATCGTATAGGATATCCTCCAAATGAATTGACTACCTTGCTTAGACTCTTTTTGTGAGAATCTACAGATTCAGACATTATTTCATATCTTCCAGAACATCTTCAGAGAAAGATTTCATTTCTTCTTGTGTGTGTTTTATGCCTGTTTGAATAGCACTTTGAATAATGCCAGGCAAATAATACAAAATTATCAATCCAAAACTAATCAAGGGATTTACAAATCCCAAGACAATCACGGATATCCAGAACAAAGTAGAATGTAGTAAAATCATTGTCCATAAACCACCTTGACTGTAAACTCTTCTTGAAAATCAAAAAAATCTGTTTTTTCTAAATTAACTGATCCCCACCTGTATTGACAGTTGCTGCAGTATCTTTTTGGACTATTGGATTTCACAGTAAAACCTCCAGAAAAAATTTCTTGCTGCAGCTAGTCTCAAATATTCTTCGTCGTCTACAGGATACCCATACGTAATTTCAGAAGTATCTGCACTATCACATCTAGGACAAGGTTCTAAATCAATCATTTTTTCATTCCTTCTATGTGTTCAAGCTCAATACGTCCTTCTGCAATACGTCCTTCAAAAACTTTAACCATTCCTTTATGATACTGAAGGGAGATTTCTGCACGTCTCAAATCTTCTTGGCATGTTTTTGCAAAAAACTTTGAAAGAATTCTTGCTAACTTCAATTTATTTCTCCATAAATCATTGGTTCATCATCATCTTCGAACTCTCTAATTATCCTGGGATACATTGTTGATTTCATTTTCAAATTCCTCCCACCATGGAAGGATGAAATGCAGCAATTCCAACAAATTGACTTGCTTTGAGAAGCATCTTATCATAGGTTACTAGAACAAAATCTTTTGCTTGACACAAACTCAAAATTTTATTGTCTCCATTATGACAAATTTGGAATTGGTTTGTTATTTGTCGAGCATTTAAAATACCCTTTTGATCGATTTCTGACAATCCAATTTTCTTTCCTAACAGTGAAGAAACGGTTGAAATTACTTTTTCAGGCAAATAACCACGTACACGATTTACTTCACCCAATACGATATCACAAAGGATAATCTTAACTGATTTGCCTCTAAGACGGGCTTTGAGTCCAGAGGCGACTTTTGGTTTCTCCATAATGTCGATTACGACACAAGAGTCAAGTGCTATGTTTTGTATTTGATTCATGAATAAACTTAGGCTAAAAAACTATTATATGGCATGTACATAGTATGCATACCATAGATACTATTATGGCTAAAATTGCAAAATTACGGGTACAAATTGCCCCCATAGGATATGAGATTGATAGAGTGGTTCTTCCTGCAAAACAAGAAAAAGCAGACAAAGTATGGATATTAATTCATGAAAATAAAAGTGAAGACAAAGCAGGTCCATTCATTACAAAAATAACAAATCAATTAGAGAAATTAGGAATCGAAGTTGTTTCTGAATATCACAATAGGCGAGATTTATTCCAAATTATTCGTGCAGTAAAAAACATCATAGAAAAAGAAAATTACAATGATATCTATATCAATTTAGCATCAGGATCAAAAATTCAAGCAATTGGAACAATGATGGCATGCATGATGTTTAATGATAATTCAAACATCCACCCATTTTATGTAGAGGCAAAAAATTATCAGGGATTTGATGCAAAAAAGCCATTATCTACAGGAATTAAAGAAATTAAAAACGTTCCGCCATATTCTATAAAAATTCCTGAGCAGAAATTGATTGATGCTCTGAAAATAATTAAAGAAAAAAACGGGAAAATCACAAAAAAGAGGATGGCAGAAATAGCTGAAAAAAACAATTTAATTTCTGTCAACCCAAGAGATGAAAATAATCGTTCAATTGTACGATTTACTAGTCTTGAAAAAAATATCATCAAGCCTTTAGAGAAATGGCAATTTATTGAAATTGAAAAAATAGGAAAGAATCGATGGATAAAAATTACTCAAGAAGGACAAAATGCATCCGAATTTTTAATCTAACTAATTTGATAAATACTAAGAATTTATTATCGTATTATTGAACCAGAAACAATTAGTATTTTTATTTTGGCCATAATTGTAACCATTACACTTGGAATTTTAGTAATTAGGATTAAACAGAAACATGGCCAATATATTCAATTCATGAAAGATAGCATAATACAAGAACGAAGAGACTCGGCAGACCGTTCACGAAATTCTTTGAAGGGGATTTTAGGTGAACGAATGTCTACACTTTTACCCAAATTTTACTCAAAATATGAGCCATCTGACGTACGATTTCTTGGAAGCTCTATAGACCATGCCATTTTTAAAAACATGTCAAAATTCAATAAAAAAACAAAAGATGATGAAAATCCTATCGAGGTAGTGTTATTGGATGTAAAACTGGCAAATCTGCAAAATTAGATGATTTGGAGAAATCTATCAAAAATGTGATAGCCAATGTAGGGATTTCATTTGATGTGATCAAACCAAATATAGAAAAACCAGATTAAAATTAAATGCCCAGGATGCAAAAAAACTCTAGAAGAAAATCACCCCTGGCAAGAATGCTATGATTGTATAAGATCAACTCATCTTAAAACCCTGCAATACATCAAAAATGACGCAATGCTAACCGACCATCCTCATCCGGAAACCGGCACGCAGATGATTCCATTTAAAACCGTTCGGTCATTGCTTCTTGGACGTCCTGTGGCGGTAGGTTTTAGTAACAACGTTTCCATCATGTCCCGTTGTCTGTCTGTTATCTCAGTGAATTTCATGTACAGTTTGGAAATTAACAGTTCATGGATCCAAATGATCCACAAATATTCAACTCATCCTAAAACCGATCATTTTGTAAATAATTCATGACAATCGGGATCCAAGAATGACCCTGCTGACGTATCTTTCATGATTCACAAAGAAATGTCAGACACTCAATGGAACACGGTTGCATCACGTCTGCCAAAGCCTGCAAAAACCGGAAGGCCAAGATGCAATGACAGAAACACAATCAACGGAATATTGTTTGTCCTAACAACAGGATGCAGGTGGGCAGACATGCCGGACAGATACGGTTCAAAATCCACCGCACATCTGAGATTCTCAGAGCTGCAGCAAAAGGGAATATGGAAAAGGATTCTGTCAGGACTGATAAAATCCGCACACAGACAGGGAAAAACCAGCCTGCAAAAAATATCGATTGATTCATCGTCAGTTGCCGCCAAAAAGGGGGGGACAAAACGGGATATGACGGGTCCAGGAAGATCCTGGGCACAAAGATTCACGTTGCAGTAGACGGGACAGGACTGCCAATCCCAATCAGGGCCAGCCCTGCAAATGTCCATGACAGTACGAAATTCATTGATGTGTCAGAAGACATCCCAGAACCTGCAGGTGATGGTTTGATACGGGAGATCATCTCAGTGTATGCCGACAGGGGATACGATGCGGCATACATCAGAGACTATCTGGGATGCCATGGGATTGACTGCTGCATTCCATACAAAAGGAACCCAAGGAACGTTGCACAAAACAGGAATCAAAAGCATTATGGCAAGACAGGGTTTGTCGTAGAGCTGTTCCTTGCCTGGCCCAGGTGCGGACTTCACATGACGGCAGTCAGATACGAGAGGAACTGTGATGACTGTCTTGGATTTGTGTATCTGGCATGCGTCATGATGTATTGGAGGGTTTTAGGATAAGTTGATTGTCCAAAGGGTTAGTTTTAAGATGAGTTGTATATAACTTCAGAAAGAGTAACTACAATGGGAAGGCTAGCTGAATTAAGACTAATAAAATGGGATATAATTAGTGGAAAATCAGAATATCCTCTTGGAAAATAGATTGATTTAGAGAATAATTTTATCTATTCTTTATCGATAAATTCGTTAACGCCTGGTGGCTCTGGTGCCAGACCCTTTCTCTTTCTGATATCAGATACCGCCTCTTTTAGCATGGACTTTGGAACCTCAGTCCATTCTTTGAAGGATGTATTCCATGTGGCACGGCCTGCGGTTTGACCTCTCATTGCTTCAGACAGCGTAAACGTCTCAGAAGCCGGAATCTCACCCACTACAATACTTGATGCGCCCTTTTGTGACATGTCAAGTACTTTGCCGCGTTTACCTGAAAGTATAGTTGCAACGTTTCCAACCAAATCAGTTGGGACACGAACTTCGATTGCCAATGTTGGCTCCAGCACAGCAGTGCCCGCAGTTAGCAAAGCACCCATACATGCACGACGTGATGCAGGGCCTAATTGAGACAAGCCTCTGTGTGCTGTGTCTTCGTGAGGAACAAAGTGGGTAAAGATGAATTTGCAATCCCTCATCTGTTCTTTGCATAGAGGGCCCTCCCTCATCACCTCATCAAATCCAGAATTAATAGAGTCGGTTGATTCCTGAACGAACTGTACGCCTTTGGTACCGTTAATCAAAACATTGCCGCGTGAATCAAATTTCATAACTCGTTTAATTGTATCAGTATCCCATCCAGCTTCCTTGAGTAAATCAGAGACTGCCTTTTTGTCTTTAATGTCAGAAATCTCGCCAGTTCTTAGCATGTGTGCAATTGCAGGCTCTAGTGGCTCTACTTTCATGAAGATCTTGTTGTGTCTGTTTGGCGATTTTGCCATGATTGGCTCACATCCAGCTCTTACAGTTTCACGATAATTAATCAGAGGCTCAGAGGTTACAATCTCACATTTTGCGTCTTGGATTCTGTGCGTTGCAACATCCAAATGTAACACGCCCATTCCGGCAATGATAGTCTCTCCGGACTCTTCATCAATTTTTACAACAAGATTTGGATCCTCAATTGTCAGTTGACGCAAAATCTCGACTAGTTTAGGTAGATCTTTGGGATGTTTTGGCTCGATTGCAATCTGAACGACTGGTTCTGAGACATACTTTACACCCTCAAACATTGGGATGTCCTTGATGGTTGATAGCGTGTTACCTGCACGGCACTCAGTTAGTCCCAATAATGCAGGAATGTTTCCTGCCCCCAATTCTCCAACTTGCTCTCTTTGGTTGCCCATAAAGAAATTAACGGACTGGATACGTCCTTCTCTTCTCTCATCTATCACATTGATGGTTTGGCCGTCTTTGATGGTACCGGAGAACAATCTTCCAATTGCAACAGGACCCGCTGCAGGATCTAACACCATGTTTACAACCATCATAATTGTCGGACCAGAATCATCACAAGCTAGTAATGCCTTGCCAACGTCTGATTCCAAATCACCCTTCCAAATTTGTGGAATTCTGTACTTGACAGCCTCGTGTGGTGCTGGGTGATGGTTAACCACCATTCCAAGTACCGCATCAGCTAGTGGTGCTTTCTCTACCAAGTCAGGGACTTTTTCATTCTCATATGCATCAATAACATCCTTGAATGTGATTCCCCTCTCTTTCATCAATTCCAGGTTAATTGCCCATCTGTCTTTTGCTGAACCAAATGTTACGCTGGAATCTTGGATGGACACTTTCCACTTTTCTTTGTATTCAGGTTCTGCATATGTATCGATTAGTGTGTTAAAGTTTGAAACGACTTCTGCCAGCTGTGCTTGCATTTTTTCCGGAGTTAGTCTGAGTTCCTTGATGAGTCTGTCTACTTTGTTGATAAACAACACAGGTTTTACTCTCTCTTCAAGTGCCATTCTAGTTACGGTTTCAGTTTGAGTCATGATACCCTCTACTGCATCACAGACAACCACTGCACCGTCAATTGCTCTGAGACTCCTAATTACTCTGCCACTGAAATCTACGTGGCCCGGAGTATCGATCATGTTGATGACGTATTCTGTCTCGCTTTTGGTAAAGTGCAAAGTAACGTTTGCCTGGTAAATTGTAATTCCTCTTTCTTGTTCTTCCTTATCAAAGTCCATTGCAAGTGCTTTGCCAGCAGCAGATGGAGCGATAATTCCAGAGTATGCCAAGAGACTGTCAGACATGGTGGTTTTTCCGTGATCTACGTGGGCAATTACGCCAAAGTTTCTGATTTGGTCCTTGTTCTTGATAATTTTGAGAACCTCGCCAGTAGACTTGAATTTTACCATATTCGCCAAACTTTAGATTCAGGTATTAAACCTTAGCCTTCCAGTAGATCATTTGGTTTGAAACATTTCTAATCTTTTTTGCAGTTGCAAAATGACATTCTTTGATTTTGCACTTTTTGGCCTCAGATAGTGGGATCAATTGTGAGAAAAAGATGCAACATACAACTTGAGATGGTTTATCAGATGGAACGTCTGGATGTACCACATTGATGCCAATAGTTTTGAGATTTTCGGATAGTTGTTTTGTGTGAGGGTTTTTCTCCTCAAGGATAACTACTGTATCGCCTTTCCTTGCAGAGAAGAGTTCCATGTGTGAGAATTGCCCCAATCTGGAGTAATGCACACCGTATCCTAAAAGCTCGTAAAACTTTGCAGCGCAATACATTGCAACAGGATATTGGTATAGATTCCCCGAGACAGAAATTCGTTTTGAGAGTTTGGCTTTTTTGGCAGAGGTTTGGGCTTTTCTAAACGGAGATACATTTGGAATTTTGATGGTTTTTACAAGAGAGATGCAAGTCAATGCACTTTCTAAAAACGAGATACTGCCGGCAGTGAATACTCCAGGGTTTGGAGAGACAAGGGGAATTGTACCATCTGAGGCTTTGGCCAGCCTGCCCTCAGAATGAGCGGTTATTGCAATTGCCTTTTTTGCAATCTTTGCCACCTTGATGCTGGTTGTGGTATTTCCGGATATAGAGACAAAATAGATTTTTTTAGATTTTGCCAGGGATTTGTTCTGATACAAATCAAGTGGGTCCATGGCTCGAACCATTCCATCAGAAAATGCTTCGGCAAGTGAGCAGGACGCCAAAGAGTTACCACTGCCAGAAAACAGAGTATTTTTTAGGCTAGTCGGAGGCTTTTGTTTTTGAAACGATTTGAGAAAATCCAATTGTGATAGAATGCCTCTCTCATAAGCTTCAATTGAATTCATGATTAAAAATAATTTTTGGGACATATTAGAAAAACTCTTGATTCTGGGTTTTGGTATTTATTACCAGAATCAAGCAAGTCAAGCATGGAAATTTCTGTAGGACACACTCCTGATTCAGATGATGCATTCATGTTTTATGGAATGTTTACAGACAGGGTGCCATCTCCAGATTTCAAAGTAAACCACGTGATTGAAGATATAGAGAAACTAAATCAAAAGGCCACAGATCCAGAACTGGACGTTACAGCAGTTTCAGTTCATGCATGCGCATACATTCCGGGATATACAATATTACAAAGCGGGGGGAGCTTTGGAATTAACTATGGCCCCATAGTTACAGCAAGAAAAATGATGACGGTAGACGAGATTAAGAAATGTAAAATTGCAATCCCAGGAAAAATGACATCGGCATTTTTGTTGTTGCAATTAATGATTGGAAGGTTTGATTATGTGGAGATGAATTTCAGCGACATTCCGGAAGCCGTCAAATCAGGCAGGGTCGATGTGGGTCTGGTAATTCACGAAACTCAATTATCATACGAGCAAGAAGGCAATGTCAAAATTCTAGATGTTGGGGAATGGTGGGATAAGACTACAAACGGATTGCCAGTACCCCTAGGAGTCAACGTGATGAAGACAGGCCTAGGCATGGAGACGATCGTAAAGTTTGACAGGTATCTCCAATCATCAATTGAGTTTGGAATTGAGCACTTTGATGATGCAATAGAATATGCCATGCGATACTCCAGAGGCAAAGACAGGGACCTAATTGAAAAATTTGTAAAAATGTACGTAAACAGGGTTACTGTAAACATGGGAGACCCAGGGGAGGAATCCATCAGAAAAATGTTCTCGATGGCAAAAGAGAAAGGGCTGGTACCAGACTTTGAGATCAGCATTGCCAGCAAGTAATTATAGAACAAAAATAATTTAGAAAATATGGGAGACGGAATCGGCGGAGCCGTATTAAGCATTCTAACAGGCGATGCTTTCGAACTACTAATCAGCCATACAAGAAAAGACAATCAAGGACAGTATGGCAAAGTCGAAAAAGTCATCATGAGCAAAATCGATGATCCAGACCAGCCACAATACGAAGAGAAAACCAAAGAAGATTTAGAGCGAGCGCTAAAGGGCAAATTTGTCTCATGCAATGTGCAATACAGAGATGAAAAAACAGATGCTCTGGTATGCAATGTCTTTGTTCAAAGACCTCCAGAAGGATTTTAGAATCAGAGATACCATGGATGATTTTGAATTACTAGAAAAAGAACTCAAAGTAAGCAATCAAAGAATCAAAAAGTTACAAGAGCATAAAAAATCAACTCAAGAAGAGATAGAGAAAAGCAGACCCGAGGCAGAACATCAGACATTATTGGAAACGATGAATAGAATTGAGAAGAATCTGGACATGGAATTCAAGAAAAAAGAAGGCATTACAGGTGCGATGAACTCTAGTAAGAAATCCTAATGTGTGAAAATGGTGTTGGCACCAGCCAAGTATTAAAAATCCCTTGACATACCAGAATGGAAGATTTTAATCGTAATGACAAAGGAAGACAAAATAGATTGAATAACGGAATAATCGTCATAGGCACAGTCATAGTGGGTGTAGGAATATGGATTCTTGCCAATTCAAACTATGATGAAGTCACAGCAATTCGAGACCAGAGAAACCTTCAGGCAACGCTTGAGGATTGTAAGAGATTGTTTGGCGTGGGAGAAGAGCGAACAGAATGTATTGATAAATCACTTAATGCGTTTGGCACAGGACATCGAAAACAGCAGTGGAATTCAGGCCATTTTACGCCATAAACCAATTCGATACAGACTTTCTTTAGCACTAGCGAAAAATTGAAAAGTTCTTGATATACTGTAATTGTCAATTCTGAATCACGTCAATGAAATTAGAGAATAAGGCAATCATCATCGTATTTTTTGCAATGGCTGTTTCGACCAGTCCAGCATTTGCCCACAAGCTGATAAGCCACGATGATTCTCATAGGGATTTTGATTCGGCACTTCAAATTCCCGATCATAGGATTTCTTGGGCAGTTTATGAAAATCTTGGTGCAGGTGAAACAAAGTATTACACATTTGATGCAAAGCACGGAGATTCGTTTTATGCAGGTATTGTCGTGCCAAAAATTCAAGGATTAGAAGAGTATTCTCCAACACTTGTTCTAGTAGGAGAGAAAATCTTTGGTGAGGACACGGTTCCATTTGAAACACAGCTAGGTACCAAAAAAGTAATTTACAATGGAGATTATCCTGGTAGAGAATTTTACGAACCATTCGGTCAAGTAACATACTGGGAGCGGCAAGAAATAAGAACGGACATTGTTCTTGATGGTCAATATTTCATTGTCGTAACAGATGAAAACAATAAAGCGGGAAAATACAGCTTGGCAATTGGCACAATTGAAGATTTTTCAGGGGGGGATTTTTTCACAATACTTCCAAAAGCATGGTTTGACACAAAATTATTTGTAAATGATTACGCATCAATCATAATTGCATTTTTCATTTTAGGCTTGATTCCCATCACCCCAATATTGATTCGGGTTAAAAAACGAAAAGGCATCAAACGAGAAAATGCCTAATATATGGTGAAAACAAACTAGAATCAAAATGGTCCTAGTTGATAAAAAAATTCTAGCGGGGGGAATTGCAATGATTGCGGTAGGAATCGTGTTTACCATAATATCTGCAGAACAGCCAATAGGGCAGTCAGGAATGAGTGAAGAGGAAGTAATTGACTTGCTCATAGCCGAAGACCAAAATCAGGCATACCAGATGCTGTCAGGGATTCTAATAGGCATGGGATTTTTGCTTGTCTTGATTAGTTTTGGAGCAAGAAGAAAAAAAGACAGTGCCAAAAGAACGGAGAAAAAACCAGCAGAATAACCTAGTTGTATAAATCAAATTTCTTTTTACAAGTACCACAGAAACGCTGTTTAGTTTTCTTACTTTCCGTACCTAAACCAGAACCGCATCGATCACATTTTTGTTTCTTCATATAGTTCCAATCACATAACCACATGCAAACAAGGCTTTGAATGTTGACAATATCATTAAATGATCCAAAAGCAACACAGGAACCAGAACCATGATTCAGGCTGAAATTAGCATCTATCCGATGGCAACTGAAACTACCAGCGCCAGTTTCTACATTGCAAAGGCAATAGAATCGATTCAGAAAACAGAGAACCTCAGGTACCAAATCAATCCAATTGGAACAATACTGGAATCAGATGACAAGGATGTGATAAATTCGGCTGCAAAACAAATGACTGAAACTGTTCATAATCTAGGAATTGCAAGAGTCGGGGTAGTAATCAAGATAGACTCAAGGCGAGACAAGCATGTCAAAATGGAAGATAAACTAGAATCGATTAAAAAACAGATAGGCTAGAATTTTTTCAGAATACCAAAGTGGGTATTTCTCTGAGCTGGACTACGGCCAATCTCTTTTACCATTGTTGCCAATTCATCAACTGATGATGATGTCGCTTTTCCTGCAGCTTTGTAGATTTCCTCAGAAAACGCAGTTCCGACCAAATCATTGCCACCATTAGATAGTGCAACTTGGGCTAATTTTTTGCCATATGCAACCCAGTAAACAGAAATGTTGTTCAAACAATTTGCAAGCATCAATCTAGACAATGCAACTACTCGCAAATCATAAACTGAAGAGCACTCATTGTTCACCAAATGTTCTTGTTCTAGTTCTGTGTTATCCAGACTAAACTTTAATGGAATCAATGTGATAAAGCCGCCAGTCTTCTTTTGTAGTTCTCGGATTTTTATCAAATGATCAACGATGTGTTCAGGCTTCTCAATGTGACCATACAGCATTGTAACATTACTTTTGATATCCATGTTGTGGGCCTCTTCAATTACATCAAGCCATTGCTGGCCGGTACATTTTCCACGGACAATCTTTCCACGGATATCAGGATGGAACAGTTCCGCGCCTCCACCAGGCATGGAATCAAGACCCGCTTCTTTGAGACGAGACAGAATTTCTTTGGTAGAGTTTTTTGTTAATTTTGACAGATAGAAAATCTCAGCTGCAGTCAATGCTTTGATGTTTAGCTGCGGATGGCTTTTTTTGATTGTCCTCATCATATCTTCATAATATTCCAAAGGAAGTTTTGGATGAAAACCACCAACGATATGAACTTCGGTTGCCCCCATCTGTTTTGCAATTCCGACTCTAGCCTCAATCTCTTGAGGAGATAGAGTGTAAGCATCATCTGCGCCATCTTTACGATAAAATGCGCACATTTGGCAGCTAGCCGCACAGACATTTGTGTAATTCATGTAGTAAGATGCTGCAAAGGTTACAGTATCATCAACTAGCTTTTTTCTAGCATTATCAGCTACTGCACCAAGCAGATGTAGATTATCATAACTCATCAATTCAAGGCCGTCTTTGTAAGAGAGTTCCTCACCTGCAAGGGCTCGATCTAAAGCTTGAGAATCCCCAGCCAAACTTTCTAGCATATTGGAAGGATTTCCCATCATGATATATTCCTTATAGCGGATACAGAGAAGAGCAAACTGACCTTTTAAGATAGAATTACAGCATATAATCAAAAAGAAGCGCCACATTGTAAAAAGAATACATAAAAACGCCATCTCGGTGCAGTGTCAAAGTAATTTTGAAGGCACATGGCATCTACTGCAGATTTTCTCAGAATAGCCTTCCAGGCACTTTTATGTAATTTTTACAATTTTTTACAAATATATTTTAGAGAGAATATTAAAAATTTCCCTAATCGATCATCATAAGACAAGCGATTATAAAATTAATGATAAAAAAGAATATTCGTTATTGATAATGGCCCAAGCCGGAAGATTCTTCATCATTACTAAACACTTTCAACAATTCTTTCAACAATTCTTTCAACAATTCTTTCAACAATTCTTTCAACAATTCTTTCAACAATTCTTTCAACAATTCTTTCAACAATTCTTTCAACAATTCTTTCAACAATTCTTTCAACAATTCTTTCAACAATTCTTTCAACAATTCTTTCAACAATTCTTTCAACAATTCTTTCAACAATTCTTTCAACAATTCTTTCAACAATTCTTTCAACAATTCTTTCAACAATTCTTTCAACAATTTGAGAATTTCTTTATTTTGTTCTTCGATTCTTTTCGCAGAAAAGAATGCATCACGAGTGTCTTAAAAAGCTAAAAAATTTCTCCAATGATCAGAATTTATTTTTACTGTATTGATAAACACTTCTAATTTTTTTTCTGAAAAACCTTCCGACTCTAATTTTTTCCAATACTTTGTATTGAAGAATCACTTCGCAAATATGCAGTCATTGTAGTTCTAAACACGTTGGCCATTGCATTATTTTGTTCAGAGGTAAACCCTAATTTGTCAGATACAGTTTCTGAACCAGTATTTTCCACCCACACCATTTTTGTAAGTTCAGGCATTTTTGTTTGAAATTCGTCATCAGATATTTTTGACAATACTTTTATTTCATATTCTATAGCAGGTGTTTCTTTGATTACATTGTCAACTAGTAACGCCGGATATGTTCTATCCATCCCCAGATCAATTGATTCATTTATCATAGTTGCATTATTGTGACCGCTCATATCATTTCGTATCGCTTCGAATATTGGCATAAAATTATCTGTTTCAGACTGTTCAAATTGGACATTGGTTTTTGCGATATTTGATATCAGGTAGGCTTGTCTCTCAGAATTTAATTTGTTAAAAAAAGTTACTGCTTTTTGTAATGCTTCTTTATTGCCGGTAAAAAAACTCATTTCTTTAATAACCCATCAATTCTTTTGAGCGTAGAATTAATCATTATTTTTTTCGTCGGTAATTTTTGGGATTTGTCTAATCATGTTATTTTTTTAAAATATTCAGATTTAGAAAATTTAAAGTCCACAAGAATACTGAAAAATTCACACGATAATAATTGTATTCAGTTATGAAATAAAATAGGTCAATTACGTCACATCATAGGTATTTGCGTCGGGGCGTCATTCTTTTCAACAATAGTAACTTTTTGAAGTTATTTGGTAAAATGGCTCCGAATCAGGGTCTTTTTTAACACGTGATTTAAAGATGAGTTATTTTCATGATCGTGCATATCGACAATAAATTTTCGAGAGATCATGCTTATTTTTAGTGAAGGTAGATCTTTATTTCATATCTTTAATAAATCAAATACGCATACTTGTATTATTTTCATACACGCATGTCTAAAATTCTATTACTTGTTTCAGGTTTCCCAAAAGTCAAATCGTCTGTTCGTAATCGCATAGGCAGAGAATTAGAAAAATTAGGTCATGATGTTGTAATAATGGAATACCCTCATCAAAAGGATGTGCCATTACATTTACGCTTTTACGACATTACAAAACAAAAGTTTGATGTTGTTGTGGCTCTTCACATACATGATAAAAAATATGAAGCAGTCAATGATGCAGTAAATTTTGAATTGGGTTTTCTTACACATAGGCATATTCGGAGTAATTCATTATCAAAGCTGTACGTATTGACAGACATAAAAACGGATGCAATAAAACTTGCCAGTTATCTACGTGAAGGATTGTTTTATGCGGTTGTACGTGATCCTTTTGCAACTGAAAAGGACATCATTACCAAAGTAAATAGATTTTCAAAAACACGTCAAGCCAACAGTGCTGCTTTTGTTTTTGGTGACAGTTTAGGATGATTGTATTTTTTATCTGAAGTAGTTAATGTTTTGACATATGCACGCTTTGCTTTTGGAGTTAATCTGTAATTGATTTCATTGTCTTTTGGAGTTAGTAAATGATCCAAAATGCCACTTTCATACAATTTATCCAGATGTTTTTGTAGTTTTACAACTCTTGGAGTAGTTTTTCTGCATTTATGCACTGTTGTTTTTAATTTTTTTCTGGAATGATCTGTACAGTATGATGTACAATGCAATCATAGAAAGTATCGGATTGAATGAAATTACGTAATTCTCTCATTTCAAAATTAACTTTCTTTATTTTTGAAATACTCACAGATTTTATAAAAAGTGCCTATATTTACCAAGTTTCCAGTTTTTAGATCAGCCTGATGATCCAAAATGAAATGAAATTCTAAGAACATTGTAATCTATGACTTCAATGTTGATCCGAAATTCAGATCAAAATTATATGATGAACATGCTTGGATCTGATTGAAGACAAGATCAGAATAAAACAAAAAATATTCTAAAACATACTGCAATCTACAAAAGATAATTCAGTAGTTATCTAATAGTCTGAAAAGATAAGTAACTAGTCAAATTAGCAGTAACATGGTGCTTCCACTAGTTGATGAACACAAGCCAAAATGCTACTTGTGTCATGAAGGATTTGAAGACATAGAAAAACTACGAGAGCATCAAAATTCAGCACATCGAGACTTTTTTGAGGAAAATGAAAAGCAGACAAACAGAGAGCCTGCACCAGGCGATGTTACAGTGTTTTAGATTTTTGTGCATTAATTGATTTTAGTAAATCCTGAGCAATCCCTTTTGAGATACTTGCCAAATGATAATGCTTGTCAATAGATAGTGCTTTTTTGAAATGAGTAATTGCCTCTTGTAATTTGCCCATCTCACCCAGAGACAGTCCTTTGTAGGCAAGGGCCATGGCAGATTTCTTATCAATATTCAAGGCAACATCATAGCAGGCAATTGCCTCTTGATATTTTTCATCTGAATGCAAAGCAGAACCCTTGTTTAGTAATGCTTTAAGATTTTCAGGGGAAACAACAAGTGCTTTATCAAAACAACGAATGGCAAGTTTTAGTTTACCCATATTTTGCAGAGTCGCGCCCTTGTCAACTAGGGCGTCAATATTGCGAGGGTCTTTTTTTAGAATCATGTCATATGATTTCAAAGCCTCAGAATAATCTCCATCCTCAACACACTCAAAAGCTTGTGTCAGCATTTCTTTAATCTGATCTTTCACAGTTTTCTGAAGAATTTTGTCAATAATAAACCGATTTTTCACGCCATCAATCGGCTTTTGAACCAATATCTGAATAGACATTCTATCTCTATGGGGAATTTAGTGCTAAATCAGCGATCACTATACAATAACCAATCATAAAATCAAGGAAAAATAAAGAGAATAAAAATAAAAAAATTCTAAACTAATTCAACATTAGTGATTTTTTCACTGTAATTGAATATTGTACTTCTGCTAAGGTAGTCTTTTTTATTCAATCACGTCTTGTTTCATTTTTTGATGAATCCCTTCAGGAGTCATTTCTTGCACGGTTATAAAACTCGTAAAATCATCCAAAATTTTTTCATTAATAACCCCAAGCCGAATATCACAGGTTTGGAACATTCTGAAAATAGTGTGTAACAAAACATTACACAAAATCCATGTAAAAAATCACATCATATTTTCATAAAAATGATACGATTTAGGAAGCAAATTTGTCACGGGGTTCAATTTCAAGGGATTTGTTAAAGCAAATCACAGATTCCTCATACCTTCCCAAGCTTCGAAGTGCAGTGCCCTTGTGATTCCACAAGTCAGGATCATTCTGATTCAGCAACAAAGCCTGCTCAAAGAATCCCAAGGCGTCATCGAATTTTCCATCATTCATGAGAGATTTCCCCTTTTCTGCCAATTCCTTAATTTCTCCCATAACCAATTCAATACATCATTTGTATTAAATCTGGAGTTGATACAGATTAAACAGATTTTAACAGATTTGATGAAAATTTAAATAAATTTTTTGTTATATTATAGTGTGAGTCTAGATGAGACAGATGAGAAAATTCTCAGACATTTACTAGTAGATGCAAGACAGTCAGCAAGACAACTTGCACTCAAACTTGGAATGTCAACAGTTACTGTACTATCTCGAATTAAAAAATTAGAAAAAGAAAAGATAATTCGAGGATACACGACAATCATCGACCATGAAAAGATAGGATATTCATTAACTGCAATCATTGAGATCGTGGCAAAAAATGACAAGGTGGTAGATATCGAGGAGACGATATCAAAATTTGAAAATGTCTGCGGAGTTTATGACGTTACTGGTTCAACAGATACCATAATTGTTGCAAAATTCAAAGAAAGACAGGAATTGAGCAAATTCGTAAAGAAACTAGCTGCCATTCCAAACGCAGAGAATACAAACACACACGTAGTTCTAAATACAGCAAAAGAAGATTTCAGACTATCATAGTGAAGAAGAAATGAAGAGTGTCAGTATTTTCCTAGTTTTAGCAATCGGCATCGGCGTATTCCAAATGACACATGCACAAGAAAAGAATCTTGACATGGGGCTAGAGGTTACAGATGGAGAGAAAATCATGCTGTTCTCAGGATTTGCAATTGCAATACTTGGGGTATTTTTGTTTCTTGCAAGAGATGTCATTCTTAGAAGAAAGACATCATATGATAAAGAGGAACTAGAATCAAAAAAAGACAAGACGTATGAGAAATATCATTCTGATTGGGGGGACGATTATGAAGAGTTGGGTCAGAGAAGAAACACCAAAGAGGACAAGGAATTCCGAGAGGCACTAAACAACGATGAATTGCCAAACTATTACAAAATCATCGGAGTCGAAAAAGATGCAACTCCTGAAGAAATAAAAAAGAAATTCAGGGAACTGGCAAAGAAGATCCACCCAGATAAAACAAAGGAAGACTCTGAAGAAGAGATGGCAGAAATCAACAAAGCATACGAAGTGTTATCAGATAAAGAAAGCAGAGACAGATACGACAAATATTTCAATGCAGACTAGACAGAATCTATCTTTACAATAATCAGACTTAATTCAATCGAATTTGGAGTCTGTACGCTGTTTGTCAAATTGGTAAACAACTCAACAGACACAGCGTTACCATCAAAATCTATGTCAGCAGTAATTTTTAGCTCACCAAATTCAGTATTTGGACCAAGCATTTTCTTTGTAAGCAATGGAACGATTGAAAGATCTTCTACGACACATTTCATTTTATATGCAAATTTGTCTGAAAAATATACACCCCCACGAGTTGTCGGCTCATTGACAGGGATTGGAGAATCAGTTATCGATGCACCGGTAACAGAGTATGATTTTTCATTAACATGCAATGTGAATTTGGCAGGATTTTTTTCATGAGATTCCATTAATTTTGCCAGCAAATCTTTGTTAAAGGACATTCAAAGATCAACAAATCACAATTCTATTGAATCTTTCCTTAGTCAGCAAATAGCAAACTAGAGGATTAGATGGAGATCATCTTTAAAAACGCGAATTTCGATCAAAGTGTATTGCAACAATTTGCAAATACACATTCGATGAGAAATGAAATTCTCAGCCTTATGGTGGAAAAAGGGTTGAATGATGACTGTTATGTCAAAATGCTAGATTATACTATCGATTTGTTTGAGAGTCAAGGACTCGGTGCAGACTATTACGGATATCACAATATCAGTCATGAATTAGAAGTGACATATGTTGCACTACTTGCAATCAATCAAAACAGAGTAGAGTTTACAGATGAGGACGTACGATATCTGTATGTTGCAGCACTGTTTCATGATTTTGATCCTCAAAAAAGCGTAGACAAGCCTCACGAAGAAAGTGTTTTGAAATTTATTGGGATGGATAAAAAATTACTCCAGCTACTTAAAGAGGCAAACATAGATTTAGAAATTATCAAGACGTTAATCCTTAGAACGACGTATCCATGGAGCGGTAAGATAAGAGACAGTGCAGAGATTCAAATAAAAGAAGCATTCAACAACTCAGATTTAACAAGAAACAACTTGCCATATCAAGAACACATCATGGAGATGGGATGGTATCTATCAGTCGTAGATAGGATTAGCGGTTATGCATTGGGAGACTTTACAAAAGCAATGGAGATGGCAAAAATGAACGCACACGCACTAGCTTGGAGGCCATCGTTAATTGTAAGAAGTGCAGTTGCATATTTTGAAGAATTACTAAACAAAGAGACAGATATGGCAAAGGGAATTCTCAAGGTTTTGCCAAAGGAGATGAGAAAGAACTTTTTTGATACTGTGCTGTCATTTATGAAGATTAGGCAGCAAGAGATTACAATTCAAGCGGATTATTCATATGAAAATCTAAAACTAGTTCCAACCATAGAATCAATGGCAACAAGAGAAGATCCCAAATTTATCAAAGCATTGTATGAAATATTCCTAGAATTACCATCACCACTTCAATTTGAAAAAGAAAATTTTGAAGAATTAGTCAAAGACCCCCAAGTGGTAATTAACACATTAAGAATTAACGACAAAGATGGAGAGATTGTAGGATTTGCCAAAGGGGGGCCACTAGAAAATTACAAACTAAGAGAAGAGATCAGGGACGAGAATTATGGGTTATCAAATACGATATTTTTAGAGCCAATAGCGCTCAAAATGGGATATTGGGGGCTAAAGGGAGGCAGTGAGATGCGCCATATGTTCATCATGCAAGCACATTCAATGAAATTCAAATTTATGACCAGTTTTGCACTGCGAGACGTCATCAGAGCAAGAATAGACAAAGAGCAGGCAGAATTTGTAACGCTGTTTGATCCTGAAAGATGGGATTACTATAGAATCAAAATCTAAAACCGGCACATGAAAAAATCGATTTTAAAAATACTAGAATCCAAGATTCAAGGGCAGGTACAATCAAGTAAAGAATTCTGAGAATTTTATTCGGTTGATGCAAGATCGTACAAGATTCTTCCAAAAATAGTCGTGATTCCAAAAAATGAGGCAGATGTAATCAATACTGTAAAAATTGCTAAAAAAATAAAACAATGGTAGCAGTTAGAGGTACAGGCCAGGACGGGGAGGTGGAAATGGAAAAAAGATCACACTGCCAAAAAATCAGAAAATTTCAAATGATGTAACAAAGATTACAAAAGAAATTCAAAGAGAAAAATTCCCCAATGTTTGAAAAAATTCATCAGGATACAGACTAGACAAAGCAAATACAAAAAAAAGATTCTCATAAAATCATTGCCGGTTCTGAAGGGACATTAGGAGTTATACTTTCTGCAAAATTACAAATAAAACAAAAACCAAAACAACAAATTTTGTTTGTTGCAGAATATGACTCGATAGTAAAAGATGCAAAAAACTGTTTAGAGATTAGCAAGACAGAACCATCTGCAATTGAATTTGTAGACAAGACAGCATTTGACCAAATTGATTGTAAATTTAACGAGAAAAGCAAATGTTTGCTCTGTAGAGTATGATGAAAAATTATTTCAAAACAAAAAATATTCAGAAAAATCACTACTGGAAACAGGGTAGAAAAAGTACAAAATAAAAAAGAAATTGAAAAGTGGTGGAAGTTTAGGGATTCATCGCTCCGTTATAGCTTAAAATCAATAAAAAAGAAAATAGGATTCCACACATAATTGAAGATGCGGCAGTTCCTTTGGAGAATTTTCCAAGATTATTTACAATATCAAGAAACCATCCTAAAACCGATCATTTTATGAATAATTCTCGATAATCGGGATCCAAGAATGACCCTGCTGATGCATCCTTCATGATTCACAGAGATGTCAGACATTCAATGGAACAGTTCTATCACATCTGCCAAAGCCTGCCAAAACAGGAAGCCGGGATGCAATGGCAGAAACACAATCAACGGAACATTGTTTGTCCTAACAACCGGATGCAGGCGGGCAGACATGCCAGACAGATACGGTTCAAAATCCACCACGCATCTGAGATTCTCAGAGCTGCGGCAAAAAGGATGAATCAACTGAAATTTTTTGCAGGCAAATCCGTCCCTGCCTGTGTGCGGATTTTATCAGTTCTGATGGAATCTTTTTTCATATTCATCAGTTGCTGCCAAAAAGGGTGGGCTATGATGCGGCATATATCGGAGACTTGCAGATGTCACGGAATCAGATGCTGCATTCCCTACAGGAAAAATTCCAGATTCGCTGTGCCAGGGAATGTGCAAAACGGATACGACAAGGCAGGGTTTGCAGTTGAGAGGTTTCCTTGCCTGGCTCAGGTGCGGGTTGAGAAGGACTGTGGCAAGGCATGAAAAGAAACTGTGGGAATCAGCTGGGATTAGTCCTGCCTGGCATGCATCATGGTGTATTGGAGAGTATTGGAATGAGTCGGTTATGTTTTTCCCAAGTCCGTAATGTATCCTATTGCGGCATGATGGCAAAGAGGGAAAACATGGCTGCCGTACCTTGGGGCCACGCGGTTGGATCTCTAGCTGCAGGTTGCAGAATACGTTACGGATTCCGTGATGGTGACCTCAGCGCCCGTTGCAACGCGGCTAAGGTCAAGCACAAAGCCGACCGATGCAGAATCAGGGGATCCTGAGGCTGGAAGCGCGTTTGGTCCGATAAAGTTGGTATCATCAAAGTTGACGCCGTTCGGATCAGTGGTGATAGGGGCATAGGATGCCGAACTGGTGACATCAGTGCCGACCTTGGATACGGCATCAGAAAGGGCAGAGCCGTCAGGCTTTAGCCATCCGGTAGAGGTAAACTTTATTCCCCCAAGATCCTGGTTGCCGACATTTTTGATCTGGTTTTGTACAATGCCAGACTCAGAGCCGTATTTTGCGTCATCAAAGTCCATGATGTAGGTTCCAAGGGATATGGAGCACACGTCTGATACGGCAAGGTCTGCTATTGACTTTTGTAATGTCCCCTTGCCGTCATCTACCAGCACCATGCGTTCAGGATCGTTATAGTATGGATTGTAATGTATGTCTCCGGACAATATTGCCGTAAAGTCAGGCGTTGCTGTCCCGTAATAGTTGTGCGTTGCAACCATCACTCCTACTGCCTGGTTGATAATATCAAAGCCCTTTATGTTATCAAAGGTGTTATGGGTAAATCTGTTTGTCTTGTCAATCTTTGTTGTCTCATCAGTTATATGCAGAGGATTTTTGGTATTACCCAGTTCTTTTGGAGATACCCCACATTTTCCCGTACAAAAGGCAATTCCGTTATTGCCGCCAGAGATGGTGTTGTTGCTAACGGTAACATGAGACATGGGCTCTCCTCCCCCTAGCTTGATAGCTCCTCGCAGGGTATCGTCTTTGACTCCATTAAGGAATTCTAGCGTATTGCTTGCATTATGTATGTGATTGTCAAGAACCCTTATGTGCTCAACTGCTCGAAGACCAATTGCAGAGGCAGGAGTATTTGAGAATGTGTTGTCCTGTATCAGAATATTTTCACCATTAGAAAAGCCTATTCCTGCCCATGTCGTAGTATCAATGGTGTTGCCGGTAATGTTGGAATTCTGCAGGCCGCCTGCGTTTGACTTAAGAGTAATAAAATACATTGCACTCCACAGTTTTTTGGCCTTTTCAGTGACATTCAATCCGGGCTCATAAAATGTTCCAATGTTCTTAAAGACGTTGTCTGTCACATTCAGGTTTCGTATCAGAGTGTCAGGTACATTGGCCAACCTTATTCCATGGCCTCTAGTGTCTGCTAGCGTATTGTTGTGTATTGTTACATCAGATGAAGTTTTGCCAATGGTTATTGCAGAGTTTGACGTAGTATTCTTAAACGTGATACCCTGTATGGTAACATCATCAGAACGTACATCAATCCAAGATGTTCCATTAAGGATTACTCTATCATTTGCAGTAGGCTCTATTGTCAGAGCTTTGTCAACATTTATTCTATCTTCATCATCATAACTTCCAGCTGAGATGGATATGGTATCAGTTGCATTTGCTGCTGCAATTGCAGACTGTATGGTACGGTATGTAGTAGGATCATCACAAACTGGTGTCCTACGATTACCATCAGGACATCCTGGATCCACATTAACTGTGGCAGCATGTGCGGAAGGAACCGCAATCAGGATAGTCAGTGCCGCAATCATAAACATCGTATATTGTAAGGTGGTCAATTTTCTCATGGAATACCTGTGATCAGAGGGGTTAATAAACTGTCGGTTCCGCAAAGGCCGTTTGTTTTTGGCCCAGCTGCGATATATTCTGGCCTGATCTGTCCGGGATGCTGGTTTTGCCCCCTGGTATGAAATTGTCTCACGTCAGGATGTGCCGTACCATGCTCATCCTGCACCGCCTGATAATGATTCCACGCTGCACGCATTGTGAATCTGCCGGCCCTTGAAATTTCATGAGAACGTACTGTGTTTGGCGATGGACAGGTCCCAGACGGTCATCGGAAACTTCCCGAATGGCCGGTCTTGAGATCAGTTTCAAATAAAATCAATAAAAAATACAATACAAAATCAATTGTATGTGGACATGCAGGGAATGAAAATGTTCATGTCAGATGAATAGCAAAAAGAAAAAATCTCCAAATGATAAAAAAATTGCCACATAGTATTTTGATAAAATTATTAAGATAAGAGGTACAATTACGGCTGAACATGGAGACGGGTTAGCATGATCAGAGTTTATCAGAAAGCAATACGGCTCTAAAAACTACAAAACATTCAAAATAATCAAAAATTATTTCGGCCCAGATAATATTCTAAACCCAGGTGAAAAATCACCGCAAAGAATACCGTTATCAAAAATTTAGAATGAATTTGAAAAAACACTCAAAGCTGAATTTTCCGATGCAGAAACGCTTTAGTATCTAAAAATTGTCCCAAAAATCGCTGGCGGGTAAGGGCATAGTACTAGTGTTAGTAATTACAGTGGGAATTACACCAGGATTTGCATCAAAAGAAACTGAAAGAGCATCAATTGCAAATCCAAGATTGGAAAATGCATTTCGTACATCAGTAACAGATAAAATTAGCGTGCAACAAAAAATCCAGATTTCAGATGACATTACAAATCATCAAGGAAAAACGCAAAATTTGTTTATCTAGTTCAAATTAAAAATGATGCAGACATGGTAGCATCATTAGGATGGATCAGCGGACAGTTAACAATAAACCAAAAACTCAGTCCATCATTGTCATGGACTCCAGATGGTTCAGGAGAATCTATTGCCAAAGTATTTGTTTGGGAGGATTTGGCAAATCAAGGTGCATTAGCACAACATGTGAAACTACCAGTTAGTGTAAGTTAAAATTTATGAAAATAAATTCATCAAAAATTTTGTTGTCTATTTAAAAAATTCGAACAATCTGTTCCTAAATTGATCAAATACAAACCCGATACAAAAAATATAGGTCTGCAACGCAATAAATGGGATCAGAGATTTGTCTAATAGTGAAAAAAGTTCGACAAGTTCTCGCTAATATCACCTCGAGCGTAAAGCGATTATGACAATAGGATATTGTGTGAAGTGTCGAGACAAACGAGAAATCGGCGGCCCTAAACCATACACCATGAAAAATGGTAAACCTGCAATCAAGGGCACATGCCCTACATGTAGCACAGCCATTTTTAGAATAGGCAGAGGATAAACTTCTCACCAGAGAAATTCAATACTGCCATTCATCAGCGAGGCCATTCCACAGTGAACGCATTGAGGATGGATCTTTTTCTATTTCTTCAGTAATTCTATTTTTGAGTACAAAAAAGAAATTTTCCAAAGCATCAGTTCCACCATCAGCATGCAGTTCATGACCGATTTGAGTGATTCTCTTGTGTTTTTCTGAAATTTCCCCAGAGTCAGGATTTTGAAGACAAAAAGTCATCAAATCAATTAGTTCTTCTTCCAACATAAAGTCCATAAAAATAGTAAAAAAATAGAGAATTTAGGTTTTAAGAAAATAAAAAAATTAGTTCAATCTTCGATAGATTTCTTTGAATTCTGTCGAAAGATTGTAAGACATGTTCAACAAATGGGCAAGTTGATTCATGGACGTCTTATCACGACCCAATTGTCGTAGAATTGTCAATGCCTTTTGGGGAGAACTAGACAAAAGATCAACTTGTCCAGACCAAGTCTTGAATGCATCCTCCACATCTAGTGAAAAATTCAAAACAAACTCTTTCCAATGAGACATTGATTTTAGAGCTTTTTCACTTAAGAGTATTTGAGACAGTTCACGAAACTCATTTTTTCTATCAACGTACAAAATCTCAAGGGCTTGTTGAATTTTCTCCTCTTCGTATTCAGAAGAATTCAGCATGTACATTCCAGCTATGCTCATACCATTCTATGCATGCAATGACAAATAAGCTAGCAAGCAAATTTCCAAAAAAATGTTAAAAAAAATATTTAAAAATGGACAAATATTCAAAATTTAAAAAAAGAAAAAAGTTTGTGATTTTATTGGAATGGATCAATAAATGGACAGTTTACAATATGGTCACTATCCATTGGACGAGCAATACCAATGTCAATCAAACCAGCTTCTCTGTAGGCGTTCATATCATCAATGGTTTCTAATAATTGTGCATTTTCAGGATTATCCCAACCAATCATAAAGATTCTCCACATTGGAGAATAATTTGTGTCGCCGGGAGCCCCTGCTGCAATACCAGGCTGAAATCCTAACGGACCAGTACCTTCAAGACCATTTCTGAACTGATACAAGTCTACTGCTGCTGAATTTGCAATCAAGCTTGCTGATGTTGGTGAACTAACAACACCCATCATTCCTGCAGAACCACTAGGAGTAGCATCTGTTACAATGTAATAGATTGTTCTACCGTCTGGACCCCATCCACGATGAGCTATGAAAGTTACATTCATCTCTTCTGTATCGATATCAAGAACTTGACCACCACCATAAGGAGTAGTGTCAGTTAGTGTTTTGTCCTCTTTTACCATCATCTGACCATCAGGCCAAATAATTTGAGGCATATTCAAAACCACATCAACTTCAGTTAACGTAAGTTCGTTGTTCTCAGCTGCTTTCACAATCATTGCTTCTGAATCAAGTACTCTTGGGGAGACGCCATCATTCCACATTACATGAATGTGAGAAGTCAATGCACTGTACACATCTGCTTGTGCAGGAGTACTAGCGAATACTTGACCTTGATATCCATGAACACCATCGCCTTCAATGCCGTTGGTAAACAAGTATACTTTGGAAAGTGCTTCGTCAGGAGTGTTCTTCAATAAAGGGGCAAGTTCAACTTGCCATCCTTGTTGTTCAGTAATTATGTCTGCATGTGTAGGATCACTAGAATCAGTGATGATATAGTATACATCTCCACCATCATAGTAACCTTGATGCAGAGGGATTGTTGCTGGAACATTTGCTCTTGATAATCTAAGTACAGAACCCAAGTCTGCTTCAGTTAAATCTTCAGATTCTTCCATCATGGTTTCTTGCATGTGTTCTTTTTCCATGTGTTCTTGATCATGGGTCTCTTCCATGGCTTCCATCTTTTCTTCTTCAACTGGAGCTACAGGAGTGGTAGTTGTTCCTTGATCTGCTTCCCAGCCGGCTCTGCCGCCAGGATAGTTAGAGCATAGGTCTAATCCACAAATACCAGTACTAGAACCATATTGAGCGATTCCAGTGCCTTTGCTTTTTTTAGCATCAGCATCTGTGAAATAGTCAGTTCCCAAACCTGTTGTTAACAAGGGTAGAATTGCAAGAAGTGCAATGTATCTTAGACTCTTGTTCATACGAGAAAAATAGAGATTTGGTTTAAAAGAATTTGTCCAAATCAGGCATTTTATCTAGCAAGTTCTGAAAATCGATTTCCAACATAACCCCAATTAACAACATTCCACCAAGCTTGGACATAATCAGGTCGTTTGTTTTGGTATTTCAAATAATATGCATGCTCCCAAACATCTAATCCAAGTAATGGAAATTTACCCAGAGTCCAAGGGCTAGTTTGGTTTTCAGTGGTAATTATTTCAATTTTATGATATGTTGAATTAAACACCAACCAACACCAACCACTGCCCTGAATCCCAATTGCTTTTTCAGAAAAAACTTTTTTGAAATTTTCAAAATTATCAAAATAGACATCAATTTGATCCTCTAATTGTCCGCCAGGAGTGCCATCACCATAGGGAGTCATGGTTTCCCAAAACAGCCTATGACTTTCAAACCCGCCACCAAAGAAATTGATTGCAGACCTACCAGCTTCAGGGATTGATTTTAGATCAGATAGTACTGATGAGATGTATTGCGGGTGAGATGCACTGCCGACATCTGCAAGAGATTTGTTTAATCCATCAACATATGCCTGGTGGTGTTTTTGATGATGAATCTTCATAGTTTCAGAATCAATGAATGGTTCTAACTCATCATAGCCATAGGGCAGTCTAGGAAGTTCATATCTAACCATAATTCAGTTTAGCATAATCCACATATATTCTTCAAGTGCAAAGAGTGATAAATATTGAGAAAGAGTCGACATCATGAGAAAACTTGGCACCATTGATTTAGAAATTTTGCATTTAGCAGTAAATGGAAATGGGACATTTGATGAAAATAATTTAGAGAACTCAGAGTTGAAGAGACTAGGAGTAGGAAAATTACTGGACTCACTTGCGACACTAAAAGATAGAAAAATGATTTCATTAAATGAAAATGGATCATTTTCAATTACGGAGATGGCAAAAGAAATTCTTTGGAGTAAAAACATACCAACATGGGCAAAAATATTACGATTATTGCAAATCAAATCATGCAATATGGAGCAAATCCAAGACATTCTAAAAATTTCAAAAGATGAAATCATGAAAGATGTTGAAAAATTGAGAAAGAACCAACTAGTCTTGATGTCACCACAAAGAATTGAAGGCAAAGTAATCAAAGTTTATGAAATTCTTACTGAAGGAATTGAAGAGGTAGATAAAACAGAAAGTGAAGGATTTGACAAAATCAATTTTGGAGAAACAAAACTAGAAATTGAAATTTTCTACATGGTAGAACAAGTCATTGAAGAGATTCAAGACACCCAAATTGGACAAACACAAAAAGATTCAATCATTGAAAAATTATCCAAAGTGAAAGATAAATTAGAAATCTAGTTATTTTGAACGAATTTTATCTTGAATTTGGGCCAAGATAAGTTCAGCCTTGTCTTTGTTTTCATAGTTCTCATAGGTCTCATCCATAATTTCATCAATTTCATAACTTTTGTCTACCAAAATATTTGCAACATGATCATCCAAGGTTCCTTGTCCAATCAAATAGTAAGCAAATACGGTATTCTTTTGACCAATTCTATGAAGTCTATCCTCTGCCTGCCTATGAATTGCAGGGCTCCAATCAAGTTCTGCGAAAATAACGTATTTGGCTCTAGTCAAATTGATACCCACGTTACCAGCACGGATTCCAGCTATCATTAATTTTGACTCACCTTTTTGGAATTTGTCTATCTGATCTTGACGTACAGAATCAGATTGTCCACCAATGATAGATACAGGGAAAAATTCCTGCAAACTCTCATGAAGTAATTTGTGGATTACCTTATGATGACAAAATACCACTACACTCTCTTCAATTTCCATGATGTTTTTAACAAAATTAATTACATGTGGGAGTTTTGCAATACCTGCAATTTGCCTTTCGCTTTGAATGGCTCTATTGTATGATGTAGATTTTGAAAATTCAGATTCAGCATCCTTTTGTTCAGCCTCAACTTTCTTCCAAATTTTATCTAATTCTTCTAAATAGTAATCAGTATCAGCAGCAATAACTTCCTTGTATCGCACTTTATCTTTGAGTTCTTTTAGTACGTCAGATTTCTTTCGTCGAAGCATGACATGTTTTTGTAATTCGTTACGAAGTGAAGCTCGTTTATTTTCTAAGACAATGGCTTTACCCTTTTCATTTACATAACAAAAGTACTCACAGAATTCCTTAAAACTTCCCAACAAACCAGGTTTGATAATATCAACAATAGGCCAAATTTCTGAACCGCGATTGTAAATAGGAGTTCCAGAAAGGCCAATTCTGTAATTAATGGATGGTAATGCCGCTAATTTTTTTACGGCTTTGTATTTCTGAGTTGTCTTTGATCTTAAATTATGGACCTCATCACAAACAATTGTTTTTAATCCTAATTTTGATAAATCGTCATTTCGTTTGAAAAGTAATTCATAGTTAATTATGTAAATATCAGTTTTAGGAAGTTTCTGGGATTTTCCAGTTCTGATTATTGTAACGCTAGGAGATTCATTTTCGATGATCCTACCGTTTCGACTTTTCTTTTTTAAGAATTTTTCAATTTCACGTTCCCAATTATTCAAGGTTACCAAAGGAGCGACCACCAGTATTGGGAAAGTTTGTTTTTCAGTTGCAGCATAAGATAGCGTTTGGACTGTTTTTCCTAAACCCATCTCATCAGCAAGTAAAGCGTTTCCAGAAGATTTCATCAAAAAGTCAAGACCTTCTTTTTGGAAGTTTAGCAACTTTCCTCTAAATTGTTCGCCTGTTTTTGCTCGTTTTAACTTTAGTTTGATTGGAGGCAAAGTTGGCTTTGGAGCATATGTTTTTACAATTTTTCTTTGCCAAGTAGATTTGGATAAAATTTCTAAAGGATATCTGTCCATAATCAGTTTTAGTTGTTTAACAGTTTCAGTACTATCTGGTATGATTATTTCATTTACATTTTCCCCATACCAGGCCTCAGAGACAAGGCGAGATATCATGCTGACTGCACGATCACCTGTCACCTTCCAGCTCCAGACTTTAGAGTATTTGTCTAGGACATACTCCAATGTACCAATGTTTTCCATGGATGTTTCCATAATTTGTCGACAGAAAGTTTTTTTGCCTTATGAATCTTCATATTTTTCTCGATCACTAAATAACAAATCAAAGATCTACAAGAGTTAAAATATGATATCGGTTTCAAATTTGGGACAAAATTATCGTCATCGATCCCTAGGCACAAAATGTCAAAGTAAAGAATCTAAAAATCAAACAAAAACAAAATAACAAAAATCAATATTTTACAATTGCAACATACGTTTAAAATTCATCAAATTTCAAAGAATGCATGGAATTCATTCAGAATGAAGAGCCGGATATTAAAAAACCAATCATCATTGCAGCTATGCAAGACATGGGAAATGTAGGAAGTATAGTTGTAAATTTTATCAATGAATCACTTGGAACCAAAACATTTAGAACTGCAAAAACACCATTTCCAACTTACGTCGTGGACAGAGGAGGACATATTGATCTGCCAGACGAAAAATGGGAATACAGATACACGGAAGATTTGATAGTGTTTGGCGGAGGAAAAGGTCAACCACAGAGCAGTAGTGAATTAAATGCACTATGTCAAGACGTGATAGATACTGCAAAGAAATACTCTGCAAAATTCATCTATACGTTAGGAGGATTTCATACTAGTAGAATTTTTAATGAGAATCCAAAAACATACATCACGACAACATCAAAAGAACTAACAGAACAGGTGGAAGGTTTGGATGTAGAGACAACGCCTCAAAAATCACTCATTACAGGATTTAATGGGTTGATACTAGGATTTGCAAAGAAAAACGGGATTCAAGGAATTGGAATGTATGCAGAGTTAAATGAGCCTGAAATACCTCAATACAGGACAGCAATTAGCATCATCAAAACCATTGAGAAGCTAACATACAGAAAATTAGGAGATACAAGTCAATTAGAAATGAGAGCTCAAGAGATTGAAAGGAAATTTAAGAATTAATGAGATTTTCCAACTTCATGAGCTTCAGTATTTTCATCATGACAATCACAGCTGCAAAGATGTGTCTTGTGATTGTTCATGCAGTCAATGCATTCAAAATGCTTCCTAGTTTCACATGCTGCGCAAATCATCCTAGCATTGCTAAAACATTAGGAGAATTTGAGCTTTTTCACTAAAGACGATCTAATATTGAATTTCACTACGCTTCAGCAAAGCGTCAGTTAATTCCACATGACCTTGAGGATCAAGTTCTTTTGCAAATCCTTTATCGATATTAATCAAATAGATTGAATGAAGATGGGCATTTGGAATATCATCGTATTTTATTGGGGGATTTTTGTAATATCGATCACACAGATCTTTGATTTGTTGCACATCTTCTTTTTTTCGAGCAATTGGGGGTAACGGGAAAATTTTTTGGAATAGGTAAAAGTCCTACTGCAGGTGTGGCTAATGAAAACTTTTAACAGTGATTACCATATCGAGCAATTTTACCCATTATTCTTGCAGAAAAATAATCTACGGTATCCATCGGATGATCAGGAGGAGTAAATCCTGTTTCAATTTCGATAAGAGTATTGCCTCCACCTTTTTTAGCAAAAATATCACAAACTAGAATATCCGAAACGTCTTTTTCAACTTCAACTGAATATCCTCGTGAAATCAAATTACTGGCACAGATCAACTCCAATACATAATGGTTGATTTTTACAAGATTTTTCTCATACATCTCAATCAACTGTTGACATACAAAATTCAATTTTGGGACATCCTTTTCTTTAAGATTTTTTGATAGTTTTTCGGACATTGTCAAAACATCATTTCTAAATTTGTTCAAATCCATGAATTAAGATAAGGTAATTTTAGAGGTTTAGGAATTGTTAGGAATAGCGAAGAAAATTCCAGTCAGAATTACTCAATAAAAATTAAAAAATAGCGAATTTTTCTTCATACTTTGTCTTAACTGCACAAAACAGAATCAAAATCTGTGTACAATAACAAGGCAATAGTTACAGGATTAGCATTTGTAATGTTATTTTCATTCATTCCAACTTCCCAGGCAGAACTCTTTGATTTCATAATAGAATTAGATGGAAAAGACAATGTGATACAGTCAGGAGAGTCAGTCGTGGTTTCAGGCAGAGTTGTGGACCACGCATACAAGGCTACAAGAGGAATTGAGGTAGTTATGAAAACAGGCGGAGACACAGTAAAAGCATTCACAGACCCTGACGGAATATTTAGAGGAGAGCTCAAAAATCTTGAGCGAAATCCAGGCACCTATAGCATCAACATAATTGCATCATGGTATGGAAAAGTCAAAGGAATAACAAACACTCAATTCCAGGTTGAGGGAGAAATCACCCCAGTTACTATACTACAGCAAAAACTGGCTACAAATGAAGCAAAAAGATACCTAAGTGCAAATGAAAGTGATTTTGAGAAAAATCCAATAGGCCAAATGTTATTCAAATATTATCACGGAGTATTAGAGAAACTACATGCTGAAAATAAAAAAATGCAAGAAGTGGAAGTTGAAGAAACCTACTTTGAAGGACAAAGGAAAATTGCAGATGAACTAAAAGCCAAAAAAATTGAAGAGCATAAACTAGATGCAGGCACACATGGAGGTATGGGTTATGAAGATTACATCAGTGGTTTGAAACCAGAAATTCGAGATTTAGTAGTAAGTCAAATGAATCATACAAAGAACACATTCCAAGAGGCCCAAACAGTAAGAGATGAAATTTTGGCCAATGGAGGAACATATGAAGAAGCAAGAGAAGCATATCTAGAATTAGTTGCAATGTCAAGAGAAAGTCTTGAAAAATTCAACGATGAACAACTGCAAGAAGATGCTGATGAATCATCTGAAGAAACAGAAGAACCACAGACTCCTGAAGAATAAAGAATAGACAAATTCTACGCGGATTCCATATTCAAAATCACACACTAAGAATTAATGAGAATAGATATTCCATTACCCCTGCCCATCATGTGGCGGAAAAATGTATTCTGCCTCATACGAATCATCGTTCTCAATTCTCAAAAAAAGAAGATGGAAAGCATGTAAAGAATGTGATTTTGGGAGAAATTCAGAAGAACTCAGGAAAGCAATTTGCTGTGCATGACAGCGCTTTTTACTTTTATAAACAACTTTTAAACCAAGTTAATGAAATAACTCAGAATGGAAATCTTCCATAAATCCACATGTATTACGTGTAAAAAAACAATTTCAGAGGTGGAGCGTATAAAGGCAGATATTAAAAAAAGAGATTTTTTCAAAGATCCGTTTTCAGAAACAGAATTAAAAAAAATTATCAAAATGACAGGTAAAAAACCAGCAGAGCTGCTCAGAAAAAGAGACAAAGTGTACAAAGAATTAGATTTGGGAAATAAGAAAAAAACAGATGCTCAAATGATAAAATTGATGGTAAAATATCCAGGATTGATTTTACGTCCTATCATAATATCAAAAAATAAAGCATATGTAGGAAAAATAGATGGCTAAATCTAGAATAATTTAATCAGAATTTTCTTCTTTGAATATACGTATGGCTTCAAGATGAGAGCAGTTTGCTTTCAGTCCTTTTCCATGATGAAATTTATAGAAATTTTTGAATCCAGGACACTCACAAGTGTCAGAAGTAACAAAATAGGATTTTTCAGGATCAGATGAAGATTTTATTTGGAATAAATCATCTTCGATTTTTACCACACCGCCGCTTTCGACAAGTTTTTTAGCTTTTCTTATTGTATTGGCACTCATAAAAGATTACAGAAATTTCAAAGTTTTATCTGTTATTTTTCATATTATTATTCAATGTTTAAATTATATGATCGCGGTAGTATGATAAACGGGAAACTCGCTTTTCTGCCTTAGTAAAGCCTAGAATTTGTTTCACTCTCGTCAATCATAATAACAGCATCCAAAACATACGCAAGGAAAAACAAAAGATGTCAAATCTTTGTTTTATAAAATAAAGGAGTTTTGAAAATTACTCAAAACGGTTTTTCTATTGCGGTCTGTGATTTTGGAAGCATTCTCTGCAATAAACAGGTCTATCTTCCTTTGGCTTGAATGGTACTTGTGTATCAGTACCACAATCGCCACATTTTGCGTCATGCATTTCACGTGGTCTGTCATCTCTTCTACCAAATCTACCGCCAAATCTACCACCTTGTCTTGGGGCAGGTCTGTGATTTTGGAAGCATTCTCTGCAATAAACAGGTCTATCTTCCTTTGGCTTGAATGGTACTTGACATTCAGTTCCACAGTCACCGCATGTTGCGGTATGCATTTCTCTTTCTCTATCAAAGGACATGTGTTTTCTAAATCTCGGTATTATCATGCAGTAATAAACTGTGGGGAAAAGCTCTATTGTTATAAACTAATTCCATGTCTTCAGAACATTGAGCATGAAAAAATACATCGCCACAAGGCTGGCCACGATGCTTGGAGTTTTGATGATTACTTTGCTAATTACAATTGCACTAGTAGGCTCCAACATGGATACCATTCTAAAGCAAGGAATCGTGTTTCAAGTAAGAGCAGAAATTACAGAGAATCCAGCCATTGCAGAGAGTTTCTCATCAGTGGAGGAATTTGAAGGATTTGTTCAAGATCAGATTGATCAAAGAATACAAGTCCTAGGTCTGGACGAACCATGGTATTCTCCACAAAGAATAGGAGTTACAATGTACAAAATAATTCTCTTAGACTTTGGACATGCAACGTTTCTGACTAGTGATGAAGGATCATCGGATGTTAAAGATATTCTGTTTGAAAAGCTCCCAAAAACAGTTTTGCTATTTACAACTGCAACTATAATCATATCAATAATCGGAATATTCCTAGGTGCGCTGTCAAGTAGTAGGGTAGGATCAATGATTGACAGGGTTACATCAAGCTTTGCAATAATTAGTTCTAGTTTTCCAGTTTGGTGGATAGGAATGTTAATGATATTTTTATTTGCATTTACATGGCAAATATTTCCAGCCAGGGCAACTCCAGATATTTCATCATCAGACCCAGCATACATCGGATCACTGCTATACCATATGGCATTACCATTAATCACAATTGTAATGATTGGGTTTGGATCATGGGCATATTTGGTAAGAAATTTCATGGTGGGAATAATGCAGGAGGATTTCATCATGGCAAAGAAAACCATAGGAATTAAGCAAAAAAAGATCATCTACACCCATGCATTAAAAAATGCGGCCCCACCGATTGTCACAATCTTAGCATTGAGTTTATCAGGATCTCTGGGAGGGGCAATAATCACAGAAGCCGTTTTTGATTGGCCAGGAATGGGAAGATTGTATTTTGAGGCAATAACAGTCATGGATTTGCCCGTGATTATTGGAGCAACATATCTGCTGACAGTATTTTTCTTAATCAGCATATTGATCGCAGATTTGTTGTACGGATATTTTGATCCAAGAGTGAGGACAGGACAATGAGTAACATCACACCTGAGGAAATAAAACGAGAGTTTATCAAAAGCAAGATGGGAATTGTTGGAATTGCAATTCTCCTAATTCTCGTAACAGTTTCAATTATTGCGATGATTAGTATTCCTATAGAAACACTGCAAGGATGGAATAATCCAGGGAACTGGATTGCAAACCCCAAAGTAGCAATTCCAATATGGGTAAATATTTTCATGATAGATAAAATCCCAGAACACAAAACCCTCATCAGCCCAAATATTCAAAATATCTCAAAAGAGGGAGTAAATCTCACATCACATCAGTTTGGAGTGAATTTTGATTATGACGATTTCCCAAATGATTTCATCTATGAATTTACTGCAGAATATTCAGGTTCGCCATTGTTAGAAATGTCAGTAATACGGCCAGACGGGATGAAATTAGATTTACTTACAACGTCACTGCCGCAATCAAATGAAAAAATAATTCACAGTGAACGAATTTTCTCCACAGATAAATCAATAAATAAAAATCTCATGTTGCAAGCAGAAAAATTTGATCATGCATTTGAAAGAATATCAGCTGAAGATATTGTTTTTTCTAAAATACAAACGAATAAGCCACTAAAGGGGAACTATATCTTTTCTATTGATATGTATGGGATAAATTCAGAAAACCAGATCACAGAGTCAAAACTCATCATCGGAGGCAAGGCGTTTGGAATGATGGGAACTGACGAATTACGAAGGGATTTGGCAGTAGGACTACTGTGGGGAACCCCACTTGCATTATTCATAGGATTAGTAGTGTCAATTGTATCCGTAGTTGCAGGATTGCTCTATGGAGTGTATGCAGGATACAAAGGCAAAAAAACAGATGAAACAATGATGAGATTCAATGATGTAATCTATGCATTGCCAGCTTTGCCATTTTTAATCATATTATCGGTGACAGTCAGTAGCAGCATATTTGTCATGGTAGGGTTTTTGATGATTTTTGGATGGGTAGGCATAGCCAAGGTTGCGAGAAGCATGTCGCTTCAAATCAAAACACGGGGATATGTGGATGCAGCAAATATGATGGGGCAAAAAGATTCCAAAATAATTCTCAAACATATTGTCCCGCAATTATTGCCATATGCCTTTGCAAGTATTGCAATTTCAGTTCCAGCAGCAATCACTACAGAAGCAGGGTTAAGTTTTCTAGGACTAGGAGATCCCACATTTCCGACATGGGGACAGATCTTGCATGATGCCAACACATTTGGAGCAGCAGCCAGAGGAATGTGGTGGTGGATTATGCCGCCAGGAATAATGATTGCAATAGCAGGATTAGCTTTTGTCTTTATTGGAAACGCACTTGATGCAATAGTTAATCCAAAATTAAAAAGATAGTATCAAGAATCAAATTTTCTAATCAATCCAATAGCAGCATCATTCAATTTGATTGAATAACATGCCGAATTTTCAGTATTAATTGCAGCCAGATTATTGGCAAATACCTTTTTGCTATGACCGCCTTCAGATGCTTTATCAGATTCATCAAAACAAATAGTCATTTGTTTCATGCTTTGATTATTTTTCAAAAGAAAGGATATGAATTTTTGATAGTTATCAGTGTCAACCCAATCAATGTTTTTTTCTTTACTTAATCCAATCCAGACTTCAATAGAATTTTGATATAGAACTTTTTTTCTTAACTCTTCTAATGTCATGTTAAATCATCTAAAAATCCGCACGTTGCATTTTGGAACCACATCGTGGACAAGTGCCGCCTTTGTGCTTATTATTACAAACAAGACAGACATAGCGTACACCACCTGCATTTCCTTGTGAACCCATTCCAAAGAATCCACCACCGATTCCAGAACCACTTCCATAATTGCCCATATTACGCATTTGACGTCTTCGCATAATCATTGGAAGTAAGATGAAAATTGCCATTACTGCACCCATACTAAAGTACCATGGAACACCGAGCATTCCAAGACCTATCTGTAAACCAATACCAAATACCAAAGAAGCACCTACAAAAATATAATACCTTTTGAGCTGAGGATTCAATTCACTCAAAGTATTCTTAAAGCGGTTATAAAGTTTCTTCAACTTTGAACAAAGAAATTAGCATTAGTTTTCAGAATATCATTCAATTGAGAGAGGAATAGAATTTCCATTACTATCCCATGCAAAAATAGAATCATCATCATAGGGGGATTTAACAATCACTGAAACCAAGCCAAAGAAATTATGTAAGTCAGTGACGGATGGTTCTGCAGAACCGCTAGGATGAGAATGAACTATTCCAACATAACTCATATCAAAAGGTAAGAAAGAATGCGGAAAACCTGCAAAAGTAGGACCAGTTTCGCTAAATGGAGGAATTACAAGTCCATCTATTTTGATTTCACCATTTTTTGATTTTCCCTTTAAAATCAAAATCCCTTCATTAGGATGCTTCATCTGACAAAAAGACAAGATGCTATCAAGGACATCTTTTTTTAACAAAACCCTACGTTCAAATTTTTTTCTTTTGAACAACATAAAAAGACTCCATCTTGGAGCTAATTTAATTTTAAGATACTAAAACGCTGTATCTAGTATTTGAGAATTCTCTTAGTTTTAGTTCAATTTCAGATACCAGTTGAGGAATTATAGAATCGATTTCATCAATTTCACCTTGAAAATTTTCAGATTTCATCTTTAATTCGTCATTTAATGATAGATTCTTTGCAAGATCGGATTCTAAAGAAATCAGATCAGAGGGCATCAAAGAATCAACGTCATTTTGAAGTTCTTGATATTTTTGATGATAGTCTGAAATCTGTTTTACAAAGACATCTAGGGATTCTTCAGTTTCAGTTATTTGTACAGATGTCTTACTCACGTCCTTTACGGAGATAGAGCCAGAAGTGATGCCTTTTCGAACGTTTTCAAGAATGACAATTATCGAATCTTTATTCTCTGAAGTTAGCACGTCAAAGGGTTCAGACACCAAACTAGATAGAATATTTTTTTGATCTTTATCTAAAGAAGACGCATATTCATACCTACCCAGTGGTCGAGATATCTTTGTAAATTGTGTATTAATTTGATTTTTGATTTTTGATTTTTGATTTGCAAATTCATCCAAGGTTTGCTTCAATGAAGTATATTTAGAATAACTTTCAGAAGATTTAATCTCATCAACAGATGATTGAATTGAGGATATTTTGGCATCAAGAGAAGATAAATGATCATCAGTTTCTGTAATTTTTTGGGATTTTTCTTGACGTGAACTAGTCAAGCTATGAATTTGTTTTATGGAATCAAGGATTTCCTTAGAAAGTGATTGTGTAGAATCAAAATTTTTAAGTAATTTACGGATTTCAGCATGATTGGAATTCATAACCTCAAGATTTTCTTTCAATTGTGATGCATATTTTTTGGCAAAAATATGAATTACTCTTGTTTGCCGTCCTAACACATCGCCTACTTTTTTGAGAAGGTTATTCAATGCAGAGTTTAATTTTTTGGCATCATCAAAAGAAGAAATTTTTGGTAATGAAACAACATCTTTTTTGATTACATCTATGACCTGTTTTTTACCTCGAACTACAATAATGGCCAAGTGTTTGTCAATGTCATCTATGCTGAGATTGTCTTTTTCAAGCAGGTTACCAATTTTCGTCAAATCACCAATTAGGGGTTCAGTATTATTTCTCAGATTGTTAATTTCAGCCAAAGTTTGAGTCTCACGTAGAATACCAAGATCAGAGACGATTTTGGGAACATCTGAAAGATGGATTTCTTTATTCTGAGGAATTTCTTCGACAGGCTTCTTCTCTTGTTTCCTTTTACCCCATCCAAAGACCATTTGATTTCTTTCTTTTTTGGGGATTAAAAATTGTTGTACGCTAAAATTTAAAACCCATTTAATTTCTAGAAAAACACATGATGAAAAAATCATACCATACAGGCATGGTAAAGAAAACTATCAAAATTAAAGCATCAAAAGACAAAGTATGGAAAAAAATTAGCAATATTGGAGGATTGCCTACATGGGTAGTAGATGTTACAAAAACAATCTACCTCTCAAAGAAGAAAAGAGGTGTAGGAACAGTGAGATTAATTACATTTGAAGATGGAAATAAAATTGAAGAACATGTTGTAGCGTGGGAAAATGAAAAATATTTCACATACATTGCAACTGAAGGATTACCGCTCAGAGCATATGTTGCAACAATTTCAATGAATGTGAAGGCAAAAAATCTAGTAGAATTAGCATGGCAATCATATCTGAACAGCCAAAAAATGTCTGAAAAAGAATTCATTGATTTTGTTGTATTTATGGGAGCATTTTATGATGCCTCATTAGAAAATCTCAAAGCAACATTAGAAAAATAATACTAGGGAATTTTTAGGTCAAAATCTAAATACGATAAATCAGAAAAAAAATCATGAGTGATATGAGATTTATCATAGGAGGAATTGCGTTAATTTTTGTAGGATTTATCATTCTAGGAGGGTTTGGAGATAACTATCAAGCAGCGACTTTGGAATCAAATGAATTTGGAACATGTTATGAATATTCAGATGATGCACCACCAAAAGAAATCAACTGTTCATTTAAGATATTTGATCAGACCATATTCTTTGGATTAGTTATCGGGTTTATTGCAGGAGGAATAATCTGCTTAGTCAAGGGAGCAAAAGGAGGCTGGGACAACAAAGTAAAACCAGAAGACATTGTAGGTCCAGGCAATAATCAAAATAATAATTCAGATGATCAAGACAAGCGTTAATCTTGTTTTTTTGATTTTAATTTTTCATATTCTTCAGGATTATCATTTTCTAATCTTTGATAATATACTTCTTCATATGGCATTTTTTCTCAGTATTACATTACAAAATTTACATTTAAGCTTGAAGAATAATTTGCACTGCTACAGGCATGAATATCTCTAAAGACTAGGATTCAGATTCAATGATATTTTTCATGGAAGTGAACAATTCATTAATTTCAGTGACACGTTGATCAAATTGCTCATCGGTAATCTCATCTGGTTTATTCAGTGTGATTACCACTTCAGATACATCACCATTTGAAACTATTCGCATAGGTACGTCCCAAGAAGACTCTTCATCAACATATTGATGATCTAAAATACCCAAAGATTTGTTTTCGTTAAATTTTAGTTTAGATTTTCCATGAGGTCCAGTAAAAGACCACCACCCAGAATCATTGATTTTTGCATCAGGCATCATTTTTGGAGGAATGTTCAATATTGCATCAAAAGCATCTCCAGTTTTCTTTGCCACAGTAACAGAAATTGTTCTAGACCTACTCATAATAGATGACTTTGATGATGATTAAAAAGGATATAGTATTAGTATGAAGGATTACTATTATTGCTGGTTCAAAAATTCTTTTATTTTCTTGAGATTTGCAACGTTGGATTCATGAAACATAACCATTGATTCAGACAGAGAATTAGGTAAGACAGTTTTAAGATTATCCACCAATTCGTCACCACTAGCAATCATATTATCAATGAGTTTATCAATTTCATTTTTCTCATCAGCCATTGAAATTATGTATGGTCTAATCTTAATTATCTTTTTTTATCAGGGTAGCAGTGGAACGGACGTTTTTTAGTTTTTGAATATTCCGTGAAACAATTTCACGGACTTTTTCAAAATTTTCTGCTTGTAATTTAACCATCATATCATGAGTTCCAATGGTTTCAAAGACATCAACTACTTGTTCAAGTTCTTTTAGTTGCTCAACAATGTCAGCTTCTGCACCTAGTTCACAGTTTAGCATCACATATGCATCTGTCATGAACTAAACAATAATCAAACATTATTTAAAGATGGAGAATTTTAAGCAGAGCTCACCATGTAACGTGTACTAAATCTTTGAGATTTCGTCGGGGTTTTGGGAATTTGGTTTGTTTTGGATAACCAATACATAATACAGACGAAGGAGCAAGATCAGTTCCAATTGCATCCATCACTTTTTGTTCGTCAAACATCCCAATCCAAATTGAACTTAATCCGAGAGCTTGAGCGGCCAATTGAGAATATCCCGCAGCCAATGTAGCATCTTGGATAGCAAATTTTTTCAAAATATCATCAGGGAAATCAAATTTTACTCTAGAAGGGTTTTTGCAAAAAACAAGTACAGCCGGAGCATCTACGTAAGGTTGTTTATTACAGGCTTCAACTAGTAATTTTTTCTTGTCTGGACTTTTAATGTAAAATATTTCGAATCCCTGAAAGTTGCCAGCAGTAGGTGCAGTATCAGCGGCTGCAATAATTTTATCAACTTTTGTAGTTTCTACAGGTTTATCCAAAAACTTTCGAGTAGAACGTCTCTTTGCCATGACAGCAAATAGATCAGTATCAACAATTTCAGTTGGCCCAGATTTTAAAATAAAATCAAGCAGGTGATTTCCAATATCATGATCAAGAGTATCAGGCTTTTCCTGAGGCTCATAGCCTAAAGGATAAATTTTTTCTTCTTTATTCTCAGAATCCACAAACACAATACAAAAAATATCCTATTAAAGAATTGTAAATGCTAGATTAGGCATTCATTCAGATTCAAATAAATCGCATCCAGAAGTACAAGGTTTGTTCATTACGCCTTCACATACACCTAAATCATTATGCATGATTCTGTGATGGCCGCAAATTTTACATTTTTCTCTAAAATGAGAAATCAACTCAGCATTGGAAATGCCAGATTGTTTGATTTTTGATTCAATTTCTTGAGACATGGTTATTTTTGTAAATTATGTTAGTTTAAACATTTTGAACCAAACAAATTCAGTATTTTTCACAATGCTAATTTAGCAGAAAAATCACATAATAGTATTGGAACAAGATTCTGATAAATATGAAACAATAATGATCGAATCAAAAGTTAGAGAAGGAGTTTTTCACAAAGTGATTAAAAATGTAGAAAGTGGAAAAGCTGTTTCTTGTTCTTGCAAATGTTGGAGTAAAGGAAAAAAGCCTTGTGTAGGCATGAGAACTATAGGTTATGAAAATTAATTTTGACGCATTTTTCAAAAATTTTACGATTAGACTCTAGCTGTTTGGATTATATTTTATAGAATATTAGAAAAAACATGCTTCCAAAAGGAGACATACCAGGAGAATGTATGGATTGTGGAGAACAGATCACATATTCTAAAAAATCAATGCAAACCCATGCAGAACTTTTGAAAAAACACAGATGTCCAAAGTGTGGGAATTTTGCATTAAAAACTAAAAGTTCAAAAATTTAAGGGTAAGCGCCGAGAGAGGGATTCGAACCCCCGCACGCTTGCGCGTAGCCGTTTTCGAGACGGCCGCCGTACTACTTGGCTATCTCGGCATCTATTCTGATATTCTCTCCATAATAAAGCGAATTGGTTAAATTACATAGAATCAATATCAAAGAGTTCGTCGCGGAATTTCTTTTTGATTTGATCTTTTGTTTTATTCCATTCTTCATCAGATACAGTATCTGTAAAAACAGAACGAAACCCATCAAAAGTATCATTATTAATTAATGAAATGATTTCTTGCCGTTCAGATTCAGAGAATCGAAGATATGAAACAACTTTTGAAACAAGATTATCAGAATCATAGCTAATTTCAAAAATCTTATCTTCAATATGAGATGGGAAATTCATTCCAACCAACAGGAGTTCATCTGCATATTAAAATCGATTTCCAAACGATCACCCAATACATCGATCATCATTCAAAGACAAACACAAAATACCAGAAAACTCAAAGAAATATCATGGGATTAAATCTAAAAGAATTAGTCACTAGAGAGAAAACAACCCTTGACGCATTTTCAAATAAAGTAATAGCCATAGATGCCTATAATGCAATTTACCAGTTTTTAGCAAGTATACGAGGCCCAGACGGATTACAATTAACAGATGATGAAGGCAGAATCACTAGTCACCTTAGCGGATTACTGTACAGAAATGTCAATTTTTTATCATTAGGAATTAAGCCAGTTTACGTTTTTGATGGCAAGCCACCCTCATTGAAAACAGCAGAAATTGAACGTCGAAAGCAAATCAAAAAAGACGCCACTGTGAAATATGAAAAAGCGGTTGCAGAAGGAAATATGGCAGATGCCAGAAAATATGCACAACAAACAACTAGCATGAGAGATGGAATGGTTAAGGAATCAAAAGAATTTTTAACATTTTTTGGAATTCCCTACATTGAAGCACCGTCAGAAGGAGAAGCAACTGCAGCTCATTTGACAAATACAGGACAAGCATATGCATCTGCAAGTCAGGATTATGATTCCATATTATGCGGTGCAAAAAGACTCGTTAGAAATTTTACAAGTAGTGGTAGAAGAAAAATTCCAAACAGAAATACGTACATCGATGTAGTTCCAGAAATTATTGAAACACAAAAAGTATTAGAAGCAATTGAAGTGACACGAGAAGAATTAATTGATGTAGGGATTTTAATCGGTACTGATTTTAATCCAAATGGATTTGAAAGAATCGGACCAAAAACAGCATTAAAACTAATCAAACAGCATTCCAGATTAGAAGACATACCACAAATTCAAGAACATCTAGAAGAGATAGAGTTTGAGCAAATTCGAAAAATATTTCTAAATCCAGAAGTTGCAGACGTTGATGAAATCGTATTCAACGGTGTAGACAATGAAGGAATTACAAAATATCTCAAAGAACGTAGTTTTTCAGAAGATAGAATTCAATCAACATTAAACAGACTGAAAAAAGCACTAGAAAAAAAGAGTCAAAATCTCGATCAATGGTTTTAAGATTTCAATTTAATAATTAGTCAATCCAATTCTAAAAAATGCCTCAAACAGAAGCAAGAAAGACACTCAAAGATGCCCCGATAATGTGGAGAAGAATCAACTCCATAGGCGTGATATTAGACTGTAATTCAACATATGCAGCAAAATTAGGCTATGCCAAGTCAGAGATCATAGGAAATGTGATTTTTGAGCACGTGCCAAAAGAATCCTGGAAGGACATGAATAATTCACTAAAAACATGGTTTGATACAGGCAAAGTTACAGATAGAAAAATAACATTCAAAAAACAAAACGGGAAAACTTTTTCAGCATTACTGCAAGCAACAAGTTTGTATGATGAAAACAAAAACCTACTTGGAAGTAATACAGTAATTTTTGATTTAGAACAGATAACAGATGAGAAAATAAAAGAGTTTGAAGAATTTTTTAAAGAATCAAATACAAAATTAGACGAAATTAAAGAAAAAGAATATGATCAATTAGATGATAGTTCAAAATCAGAATACGACGGATTAAAACAAATGTTTGAAATGCTATCAAATGTTAATTTTGATCAAATAAGAAAATGATTATTTTGAATTTTCTCTAATTGATTTTTGGAGTTCACCATAAACTTGTTGAACTTCAGTTACAGATGCGCCATCTTCCAAAGCACTAACATCACCAATCTTTTCATCACTGCCAATTGCTTTTAGTAGCCTTCTCATTATTTTTCCACTACGAGTTTTAGGTAATTTAGAAACAAAACAGACTTGTTTAGGAGTAGCAATGGCACCAATATCGGTTCTGATTTTATTAGATAGTTCTTTTTCCAAAACAGATGAATCGGTTAAAACACCCTGTTTTAAAACAACAAACGCAATTATTACCTCACCTTTAACATCATCTGGAATTCCACATGCAGCAGATTCTGCAACATCAGGATGAGACACCATGCAACTTTCCAATTCGGCAGTTCCAATTCTATGACCAGCAACTTTTAGAACATCATCTGCACGACCTAATAGCCAGATATAATCATCATCGTCTTTTAGGGCATAATCGCCAGGATAGTAGCAATTCTCATATTTTGACCAATAGGCAGTCTTGTATTTTTCATCGTCCCCCCATAATGTCAAAAGCATGCCAGGCCAAGGATTTCGAATCACAAGATAACCCTTGGTATTGGCGGGGACATTGTCTCCATGTTCGTCAGCTACATCAATATTCACGCCTGGAATAGGCAAAGTTCCAGAACCAGGTTTGAGAGGAATTGTGTTTAGTCCAAGCAATGGAGAAATTAGCATTCCACCGGTTTCAGTTTGCCACCAAGTATCAATTATAGGACATTTTTCTTTTCCAATAGTTTTGTAATACCATTTCCAAACTTCAGGATTGATTGGTTCGCCAACAGTGCCAAGTAATCGCAAGGAAGAAAGATCAAATGAATTTGGAATATCATCCCCAAATTTCATAAACATTCTAAGTGCAGTTGGAGTAGTGTAAAAGATTGTGACTTTGTATTTTTGTAAAATATCCCACATCCGTGACGTATCAGGAAAATCAGGTGCGCCTTCATACATTACTTGTGTTGCGCCATGAAGTAAAGGAGCATATGCGACATAACTATGCCCTGCAACCCAACCAATATCAGCAGTGCAAAAGAAAATATCCGAGTCTTTGATATCAAAGGCCCATTTGAATGTAGAATGTAAATGAGTTAGATATCCGCCAGTTCCATGCAAAACACCTTTTGGTTTTCCAGTGGTTCCAGAAGTGTACAAAATGTAAAGAGGATGATCACTGAATAGTTTTTCGGCAGCACAGGTTTCAGATGCATCATTCACTAGTCCTGACCAAGGTTTATCTTTAGATGACATTGAAATTTTATTTCCAGTTCTTTCAAGAACAACCACATGTTCAACAAAATCAAGATCTGAAATTGCCTCATCTATCACATCCTTAAGTGGTACGACTTTACCCCGTCTATAACCACCATCAGCAGTTACAACCACTTTAGAGTGAGAGTCAGAAACTCTATCTCTAATCGATGTAGCGCTAAATCCAGAAAAAATTACATTATGAATTGCGCCAATCCTAGCACATGCAAGCATTGCAATCGGAAGCTCTGGAACCATTGGAAGATAAAGGGTTACTCTATCACCTTTTTGAACTCCAAGGGATTTGAGTACATTTGCAAACTTTTGGACTTCTGAGAACATCTCACCATATGTAAGATTTCGAGAATCACCATTTTCACCTTCCCACAAAATTGCAGATTTTTGAGATTTTGTATTCTGATGTATGTCAAGGGCATTATACGAGGCGTTTATCGTGCCTCCAACAAACCATCTAGCAAAAGGAGGCCTCCAATCAAGGGTCTTTTCCCAAGGAGAAAACCAAGCTAGATTCTTTGCCTGTTCGTCCCAAAAAGAGACAAAATCAGAATCGGCCTTTTTTCTTATAGAATCATCATTATTTCCAAGTCCAATTTCATAGATTTCAGACATCAAAAAGTGTATGAAGTTAGATCTTTCTAAATGTTAAAAAAATAATTTGAAAAAATTATTGTGCTTCCATTCTAGCAAGCCAATCGTTATCATTGTCGTCTTTTGAAGTATCTGCTGTCACCTGTTGGGGCGGTTCTGGAAATGCAAATGTTACCTCAGATTCAGCTGGAGGTTCTGGTATAGGTGTACTAGGTGCCTCAATTCGTTCTGAAGGAGTTGTTGATTCGACTGGTACTTCTGGAAGTATTGTCTGAACTACTTGTTGTTCGTGTTCAGAAGTCTCCAGATATGAACGGGCAGATTCTTGGATGTCTGGTGTCGGGGGGAATGTTATCTCTTGCACTTCCAATTCTAAATCAGCAATTCTACTCTTTACATTTGCGATTTCGGCTATTTCGTGAGTAACATGTTCAATTACCTCAGTTGTACATGATTTCACTGTCTCAAATGTTGCATCAGAGATTTCATTGCTCTTGAATTGTACTTTTGCATCAAACGATAACATTTTTGCAGACTTCATTTGATCATCTAACTCAGTCAATCTTGCCTCAAGTGTTGCTTTGATTTCATGTTCTGTTTCGTCTAACGATACAAGTTTTGACTTGTATTTTTCATGAATGATTTCTGCATCTGCTTTCATGTCATCATTTTCTGAAACAATGTCAATCAATGCTTTTAATCGACGTAGGGTTAATTGTTTTTCTCGAATGAGTCTTTGTGAGTCTAGTCTCCATTTTGGAATGAACACAACAACCTCGCCTTGAACTACCAATTGCTCATATTGGATTTGCTGTAATCCTTGAGAACCGCAGTCAATGCCGACGGATTGAATGCTTCCGTCAATATCAGTCATAGTTCCTACGACTTTACCCATGAATGTTCCGTACATGTCTTTGACATTTTTACCGATAATTTCGATATCGTCGTTTGTCATGTGTGATAGTTTAGAGATTTGTATAACCGACAAAGTGTAAGAAATGTTTTTAGTTTTAGTGAGATTAATTTCACCAACTCAACGAGGCACCGTTTTAGTAATTTTAAAATCTGGAAAGAAAATACCAGTCTCATGATTCAAAAGGAAGAACTTGAGCAGATTTTGAATTTTGTAGCAAGTCGATGGAGTGAAGCCCCAAAGGATCCAAACAACAAAGCTATGCAGACTTTGCCAAATGATTTCTGGATGAATTCAATTGGCGGAAAAACTGCCAAAGAAGGATTCTGGGTTACAACACTGATGTATACAGAAAATGAAGAAGATGCAGAAGCCTTCAAACAAGTATTGCTCCGATGGCAAGCAAAAGGTCAAGACAAAGATAGAGACAAAGGACCCGATCTAATTCAAATTGGAAAAAAGAAATAGAGTATTAATAATTGTGAATCAGCATATTCGTATTGTCTGAATTTTCAATTAAAGAAAGAAAAATTCTATCAGAGCACTTTTCAAATACTGAAGGCAATGTCTTTGCAATAATCACTCCAAGACAGGTCGATCGTGGAGCATTGATGTCAAGATACAGTAGGACAGACAAGAGCATGAGAAGAATTTTTCTTGACGAATTTTTACAAAATAAAAACAGAGGAGAGGAATTTTACAACAGAGTACTTTTAGAATATGGAGACGACTCTGTTGCAGAATTAGGTGAGGCACAAATTGCAATTGAAGGATTATCAAACATTGCAGTAAAAAAAATCGAAGATAGAAGAATAGGATTATCGTATTTAGAAAAATCGTCAAGATATGTTGCATGGAACAAAAAAGAAAATGGAAAGTATGGATTCTACAGAGATCCCGAGATTATGAAATCACGTTTTGGAGACATGTATGAAGACAGTTGTAATTTGTCATTTGCTGTTTATTCAAAGAACATAGAACCCATGGTAAACTATGTTAGAGAAAAATATCCAATTGAAAAATATAGTTTCAAATATTCTAAAGATGGAAAAGAAAAATCATTTTCTAAATTAAAAAAGGAATCAGATATAAAATCTGCAAATATGATTTACAGAGGATCAACTAAAGCTAAAGCGCTAGACATTCTCAGAGGATTACTGCCAGCATCAACTTTGACAAATGTGGGAATAACAGGAAACGGGAGAGCGTTTGAATATCTACTAACAGTTTTAGGCTCATCAGAACTCAAAGAAGAGCAGGATTTAGCCTCAAAAATCAAAAAAGAGCTAGATACCACAATCAAGTCATTTGTTAGACGAGCCGATGACAAATATGGAAATGCATTTCAAAAATATCTCAAAGATATCAAAAATAAATCAAGAGCAATTGCTCTAAAAGAAATAAGATCAAATCCAAAAAAAGGAGCATTTACAAAAATCGTAGATTATGAAACTGAAAAAAATGCAATAGACAAAATCATCACCAGTATAATGTATGAGCAATCACCTAGTACATCATACCAAAATATTCTTGAACACGTTAAAAAAATGTCAAAAGAAAGAAAAAATAAAATCATTAATGAATTTACAAAAATTCGTACAAATAGACGTCATAGACCATCAAGAGCATTTGAAAATGTTTACTATACATTTGATTTATGTAACAATTTTGGAATGTTCAGAGACTTTCACAGACACAGAGCACTAACACTTGAAAGACAACTACTTACAACAGATCATGGGTATAGCATACCAAATGAAATTAAAATTTTAGGCATTGAAAAAGACTTCAAAGAATGTATGAATAATACAAAAGATGTTTTTGATAAAATCAGAATGAAATATCCAGAACAAGGACAATACGTTGTAAACTTTGGATACAATTATCCATACTTTATGAAATTTAATCTAAGAGAAGCATGTCATTTAGTTGAATTACGAACAGTCCCACAAGGACATGCAGATTATAGGAGAGTTGCACAACAAATGTTCAGACAAATCAACAAAGTACACCCTAATCTAAGTAAAATTATGAAATACGTAGACATGAAAGAATATGATTTGGAAAGATTTGAATCCGAAAAAAGAACTGAAGAAAAAAGAAAAAAACTAAAAAAACAGTAAAATATCCTAATGAACATCTAAAACCATGACAGAAAAAATTGAAAAAACCCAAGAAGAGTGGAAAGAACAGCTAACACCAGACCAGTATGAAATTTGTATCAATCATGGAACAGAACCTCCATTTTCTGGCAAGTACAACAATACAAAATTAGAAGGGAATTTCAAATGCACTTGTTGTGGCGAAGAATTGTTCTCATCAGATGCAAAATTCGATTCGGGCTCAGGATGGCCTAGTTTTTGGGAACCAATAGCTGAAGAAAAAATTAAATATATCTCAGATACAACATACGGAATGGTTCGTACCGAAGTAAACTGTAACAAATGTGGTGCGCATTTAGGACATGTCTTTGATGATGGACCAAAGCCTACAAATCAAAGATATTGCATAAACTCAATTTCACTACAGCATGAAAAAGATGAAAAAACATAACAAAAGATGTCACAAAAAATTAATTTATCAATTTTAGGAATTTCAATAGTTACAATATTAGCAATTTCAATTTTATTTATGATTCCAAGTAATAAAGATCCGTTAGAAGATTCTTTAACAATTGAAAAAATAAGTATTTGTGCCAAAAACAACAATCAGGATTTAAACAACATAACAGAATTACGTAATCAGGATTCAGTTAATTTATCAAATTGCGAGTTAACAAGTATTAGGCTACACAATGTAAATCTACACGAGGCCAATTTAGAAAATGCGAATCTTTCTGGAACAGATTTAACTGAGGCAGATTTGACAAATGCTAATTTAAAGAATGCCAATCTATATGGAGCAAATCTACAACACGCAGATTTAAAAAATGCTAATTTGGTAAATGCAAAATTAGATGGCGCAAATCTTAGAGACACTATTTTAGAATCAGCTGATTTGTCTGGAGCATCATTGCAACACGCCTATGTCTACAAAACGATAATGGTAAAAGCCAATTTGACTAATATAGATGCATACAGGACAAATTTTTGTGGTCAAGATTTATCACATAAAATTTTGTCGGGAGCAAATTTAGAAAATGCAGATTTGCGATTTAGTAGTCTGATTTTTACCAATCTGGATACAGTGAATTTAACCAATGCAGACTTGGAAGGAGCAAATTTGTCAGGAGCTGATTTGTCCAACAAAGATTTAACAGGAGTGAATTTAAAGAATGCCAATCTATACAACGTTAATTTTACAGGCACAAATTTATCTAATTCAAACATGATACAAGCCAAAGTAATTAATGCAATTTTTAATAATACAAAAATTGATAATACAAAAATTTTCGGGGTGGATTTTTCAAGAGCCAAAGTAAACAATGTAGATTTAACAAATGCCGATAAAAAAATAGAAAAAATTATCATCGAAAATACAATAAAAAACATACACAAAGGAAGTAATTTTCCAAATGAAAATTTCTCAAACATGATTCTTAAAAACATAGACATATCAGAATCAAATTTGTCACATAGTAATTTTCAAGGAGCTGATTTGTCGAATACACGAATGGCACAAACAAATTTTGAATATTCAAATCTGTCAGGAACAAATCTGTCAGGAGCAAATCTGTCAGGAGCAAATCTGTCAGGAGCAAATCTGTCAGGAGCAAATTTAGAAAATACGAAGATGTATGGAACTAAATTAGCAGGGGCATTTTTAGAAAATACAAACATACGTAATTCAGATATTACAGGAGCAAATTTTGCAGGATCATTTGTATACAATACTAATTTTTCAGACACATCATTAGAAAACGCATTATTTTATAATGCAATTATGTCAGGCATTAATCTCTCAAACAAAGATTTGTCAAATATTGATCTTAGGAATGCTGAAATACAAAATGGTAATTTTACAAATGCAAATTTACAAAATGCAGATTTGTCTAGAACGTATGCAAACTCAGCAAATTTTGCTGATGCAAATATGAGAAATGCAGATTTGTCTTCGGCAGATATCGGAAATGCAAATCTAAGAAATGCAGATTTGTCAGGAGCAAATCTGTTAGGAACATATTCAAAAAAAGCAAATTTTGAAAATGCAGTCATAACGACAGATACGCAAAAAGATAGTTGTTTTGAAGTGGATTACATCAGTAAGGCATTATGTAAAATATATAGAGAAATAACACCAGGCAGTCCACCATATGAAATAACATTTGAGTATAGAGATAACTATGTTGTAAAATACCCATAAAATCAATTTAATCATTAAATTCAAAATGAAACAAAAACATAGAAATGGAACTCAACAAGACAAGAAAAAGGACAGGTTGATTTGAGAATCATACTATGCGGTTTTGGAGTGGTAGGTCAAAGCTTGGTAAAATTATTTGAATCTAGATCAGATGAATTGTATTCAAAATATGGATTAAAACCAAGAGTAGTAGGGGTTTTTGACAGTAAAGGAAGCACAATAGATCCATCAGGATTAAATTTTAAAAAACTTGTAGATACAAAGAAAAAATTTGGAACTGTAAAAAATTATGCCAGTATTAAAAATTCAATGTCAGGAGTAGAGATGTTAAAAAATGTAGAAGCAGATGTGCTTATTGAAACAACAGCAAGTAACTACAAGGATGCAGAGCCAGGAATGACACACATTACAACTGCAATGAAAAGAGGCATGCATGTGATATCAGTAAACAAAGGCCCACTTGCATTGGCATTTCCATCATTGTTAGAACTTGCAACATATAATCAGGTCATGCTAAAATTCAGCGGTACGGTAGGAGGAGGAACACCAATTTTAGATTATGCTAAAAACAGCCTAAGCGGAGAAAGAATTACATCATTTGCAGGAATTCTCAATGGAACCACAAACTACATTTTGACAAATATGGGAACAGGGATATCTTATGAAGACGCATTAAAAGATGCAAAAGACAAGGGATATGTAGAAGCCGACGAATCTTTAGATTTAGACGGATTGGATGCTGCAGCAAAATTAGTAATTTTAGCAAATTGGATTTTAGGAATAAAAGTGACATTGCCAGACATAAATTGCACAGGTATTCGTAAAGTCACATTAGATGACATAAAGAAAGCAGAGAAAAATAATTGCTCAATAAAATTAATTGCATCGTCAGATAAGGAATTAGTTGTAGGACCAAAAGAAATACCAAATGACGATCCACTTTGTGTAAACGGAACACTGAATGCCATTGCATTTACATCTGAACATTCTGGAACTCAAACAATTATCGGTAAAGGAGCAGGAGGTACAGAAACTGCCAGCTCCATTCTCAGAGACCTATTAGACATTAGACAAGAGATTGCCAGAGATTGAAATCTAATTTAATTTCAAAAAGTGAGACTAGTACACTTTTAAAAATAGTTTCAGAAAGATGGGGAGTTGAATTTCCTAAAATGAAAAATGTCAAAGTTCATCAAATTTTAGATGGTGCACAAATTATTACAGGAGATGGGTTAAAAATACTAAAAGTGGATGATGACTATCTTCCATTTTTATCAGAAATTGAGATGCTGAAAAAATTTCCAACAGTTACAGTAGATATGGGAGCAGTGAAATTCATGTGCAAGGGAGCAAATCTAATGAGGCCGGGAATCAAAAAATTTACAGAATTTGAAAAAGAAAAGATAGTTTGCATTGTTGAAGAGTCTCAACATAAATTTTTAGCAGTTGGAAAGGCACAAGTTTCAAGTACAGAGTTAGAAACCATGGAGAAAGGAGAGGTCATAAAAAATATGCATTATATTTCAGATAGATTCTGGGAAACAGGAAAAACAATTTACGATTAAAACGCAATTACAAAGGAGAATTTAATTATTTGATTTCTTCGGTAAACTCTTCAGTGCCATCTTTAGTGATAATTAGCACATCCAATCCATCACCGCTAGCAGAATCTCTCAAAGCCGCTGAACGAACAGCCCTTTTAGCTAAATCTACTGCTTCGTCTTTACCCATGTTTGGTTTGAATTGGGGATCTAAGACGCCTAATGCCATTTCAGCTCCAGTTCCGACTGCAGCAAAATCATCCGGAAGTGCTGAACCCAATGGGTCCAAAGTGTACATGATAGGTTTGTCAACAACACCACCAACGATTACCTGAGTCAGCAGTGGAAAGTATCTTCTTTCATACATCATATTTGACATCATTTTGGCAACAGTGTTTGGAGGGACCTCTCTTTTTAGTTCCATTTTTCTGATTTTGGCAAGGGCGGAAATTTGTAAAGATAGTATTTGCATATCAGCCACAAGACCAGCACAAGTTGCGCCGACTTTGGGAGTAATAGAGAATGTCTTTTTTGTAGATTTGCTCACAAGAAAGTTTCCAAATGCGATCCTTTTCTCGCTGGCAAGGACAATACCGCCATCAAAAGTAATTCCAACAGCAGTTGCTCCTGGCATATACATTGACATATTTCAAATAATTTTGCCGCATAATAAAGGGCTTTCTACATTTTACGAGTAATACATGAGGAAAATAATTATATGCTAAAAATCCAAGACACATGCATTGACTTCTGCAGAGATTAGGGAAAAGATCCTCAATGACGTAGTCTTTATGGGATTGAGATCATCAATCGGAGTAATTTTCATTCTTCATGGAATGATGAAATTTAATCCAGGATTTGCAAACGCTTTGCCAAACATGGGTTTGCCACCTGAGATGCAAATTCCAATTGCATTAGCAGAGGTCGTCCCAGGAGTTTTGATGATTATCGGAGTTCTCAGCAGATTGTCAGGAGCATTGCTTTCCATAGTAATGTTAGGCGCAATATTCATGGTTAAGAGAGCTCAAAGCATGACAGGAGATGGAGGAGTTGAGTTTGATGTCATTTTACTTGCAGCATCTCTGGCAATTATGATTGCAGGCCCAGGTAGAATTTCACTTGCTCAAGCAATTAAAAAGATACCCAGATGCTTACACTAGGCATTTCCAAAATTACTCATTATCATGCACATGCATTTTGTAGTTTTCTTTAACAAATCGATTCTTGCAAATTCGTTTGGAGAATGAATTCTTGAAAACATGTAGGTGCTTCCAATAGAAATGCAAGGGGCATTTAGAATTTCAACAAACGGATACATAGGACCAGTTCCAGCATTTGAAACATTAAGAATGGATTTACCAAAAGATTCGTCTGCAGCATCTTTAACTTGCGATACGAAAGGATGGGAAGAATCAGTTCTTGCAGCTGCCTCGCCATGATACACTTTGATACCAACATCAGAGAATCCCTTTGATTTTAGGTGTCTTTTTAATCGGGATATCTGTTTTTTAGGGCCCATTTTAGGAATTAGACGAAAATCAATTTTCACAAGAGCGCTGCCAGGAAGAACAGTTTTTGCACCGTCACCAGCATATCCAGAAACAAATCCTGCAATATTACAAGTAGCGCCTCCAACAAGGGCTTTTTTTGCGTCCAACCCTTTTTTGTCCCCAACAAAGGAGGTGATGCCAAATTCTTTTTTGAAGGCTGTTTCATCAAACGGTTCCTTTTGAATAATATTCAAATCGTTTTTAGATAATGGTGAGACGTCTTTGTACCAATCTTTGATGAGAATTTTACCATCAGAATCTCGAAGTGTGTTTACAGCCTCAATTAATCGCCATGCAGGATTTTTTATCAGTACCGCTAAACTAGAATGTGCATCTCGAATTGATTCTTTTACAGACAATTCAACAAACAGCAATCCTTTCATTCCAAGTCCTACAATGGGTCTGTTTTTTGCATCTACATATCCAAATTCCCAGATTACACCATCACAAGAAAATTTCTTTTTGTATTTTTTTAGATAATCCTCAATGTGTGCACTGCCAGTTTCCTCTTCACCTTCAATTACGAATTTAATGTTGCACGGAACATCACCTGTTGTTTTCAAACAAGCCTCTACAGATTTGATTCTAGTGATTAGCTCACCCTTATCATCAGTTGCGCCCCTTCCAAAAATTTTGTTTCCTTTTTTTCTTCCACTAAAAGGGGGGTCATCCCATAAATCAAATGGTTCTGCAGGTTGAACATCATAGTGATTGTAAAACATCAGTGTTTTTCCAGGATTTTGTTTTGATTTTACCTCACCGTAAACAATAGGTGCAACACCCTTCTTTAACCGTAAAAGTTCAGATTTGATTCCAGATTTTTGTAGTATTTTTTGAACCAAACTTGCACATTTTTCAATACCCTCATTTTTGGCAGACACGCTGGGTTGTCGAATTAGTGTCTGCAAATCAGAAACAAGTTCATCAAGATATGTATCCACATACTTTGTTGGAATCATTTTACTCACACAATTCTATCAAAAGGCTTCATTACCGCAGGAATTTCATCTAAAAGATCCATGGAGGTTAGGTGCAATCCCAAGCGTTTTTGAGCAGATTTGCCTGCAAGGCCATTGATGAAGGTGGCAGCGGCTGCAGACTCTAAAGGATTTCTGTTATTAGATAACAATCCTGCAACCAAACCAGACAAAACATCACCAGTTCCACCAACAGTCATTCCAGGAGTTTTCTTCTCATGAAGGTAAGTGGTGGATCCATTTGAAATAACATCAGTTGCGCCTTTGAGTAAAACGGTAATGCCAAATTCTTTTGCTTTGATCTCTACAAGTTTGATTCGTTGCAGTTTAGAGCCTGACGGGGAATCGCCAAACAATCTTTTGAACTCTCCGGCATGAGGAGTCACAACCACATTCTTGTTTGCTAAAAGTGGCAAGACCTCAGGAATTAATGCACTAGCATCCAAAGATAATCTGACATCCCTATCCAACAAAGCCTTTACAAAATGCAGTAGAGAATTTTTTTCTTGAATTGCAAGACCCATGCCAATTGTGGCTGAATGTAAATTACGAGGCAATGCACCAATCAATTTATTGGCTGCGCCCAAAGTTAGTTTTTGATCAACTAAAGGTATCACTATCAAATTAGGAGAGACAGCACGAGTTGGAGTAACGTTGATTTTCGGAACAGAAGTGTAAACCAAATCAGTACCACACTTTAGTGCTGCAAGTGAAGATAAAATTGGAGCACCATGGTAAATGTAGCTACCCCCGACAACCAGAACAATGCCATTATCACCTTTTCGTGATTTTGCTTTTCTTGCAGGAATGAATTTTTTCACTGCTGACAAAGTGAGGTTTTTTCTTGCCATATCACATACCCTGACAACGGATCAATAAATCTTGTTTCAAAAGATTAGATATGATTAGGCAGACTTTTTTGTAGATTTTTTCACAGTTTTTGTTTTTTTGACAGTTTTTGTAGTCTTTACAGCCTTTTTGACAGGTTTTATCGTAGTTGTTTTAGCAGTCTCTGTAGATTTTGCAGTTCTGCCAAAAAATGCTTTTCGTGCAAAACACAAGTAAGTAGTATGCCCAATACCTTGAAAAGAATGTCTAGTTTTTCCCTCTCTAGCCTCGATATTACGTATGATATGTTCGGTTGATTCAATATCAGTAAATTCATTTTCGACTAGAGCCATAGTAAGTTTCTCTAGCTGATTCATAGTCGGACAAATAGCAAAAATACAACCACTTCCTTTTAGCATCTGTCTTACTTGAGGTATTACAACCCAAGGGTCACCCAAGTCAATTAATGCCACATCCATATCCTCCAAATGGATTTTCTTTGCAGTTTTTAAATCCAAATTGTGCTGAGTTACATATTTTGATACCCCAGCTTTTTTGATATTCTTTTCGGCGATTTGCATGAATTTCTCATCAACATCAAAAGTGTAAACGTGACCACGAGGTTTCACAACACTAGCTACAAAAGAGGTCAACGAACCACTGCCAGTTCCAATTTCCAGAATTTTTTGGCCATCACCGATTCCGGCTCTTGTAATGATATATCCAATATCTTTTGGATAAACAATCTGAGTGCCATGTTGGATTTTCATCGCATAGTCATACATGGTAGGTTCCAAAAGATAGACGTACTTGTCCTTGTTTGTGATTAATCTAGAACCGTATTCTTTTCCAATAGCATCAGCATGTTTTAGGATACCAATATGAGTATGAAATGATTCGTTTTTAGAAATTTTTGCCAACCATTTTTTTGAATTGTTATAGAAGAATAATACTGGAGATTTATTCTTGATTTTAGCCATATGTTTTGCCTCAAAATTTTAGATAAGAATCTACTGATTTTCAAAAAATCATCCTTTTAAAACAAGACCGACAGACGACTACGGGATAAAGCAGATGAAGGAAGAATATCGTAAGAAAATGATCAAGCAAAAAAAAGAATATGAGGAGTGGAAAGAAAAACAAGGAGATTCAGATCTCATATTTAATGAAAAAGGTGACAAGAAAAAACCAGAAAAATAACGCCAATAGGCTTAAGTTTAGAAATAATACAAAGAAAATGTGGAACAGGTTTTTGTTTATTGTAAAACATGCAAGAAAAAAGTAAAAGCCGTAATTTTGACAAAGCATGACAAAGAAACAGATGAATCCACAGGCAAACAGAGAAGATACGGAATGGTAAGGGTGTTAGAGCACAGAATAGGATTTAGAAAAAACTGTGATGATACTTCACAAATCAAGGCGATAGTAGAATCAGACTCCAAAGACGATAATGGCGTATTCAATTAGATAGAGAAGATAACCATCACATTGCGATTCAAAGCATTATTTACCTCGAAAAGGAACAACCTGTGCTGATGATTTTTACAACGGGTTCTATCTGATTTCCTCAAACTGATGAATATTGCCGAATAATGAAGCTGTTTCTTGCATACACACGAAAACAAAGTTTTATGATTCCTTATCTTCGATTTTTTAATTTCTTTTCCTATTTTTTGAATATTTTTATTCCAAATTCCGATGTATTTTTCCATTTTTTCAAGTTCTTTTTCAGAGTCAGAATTAGAATTCAGTAAAGAGTTTCGGGTTTCCAAATGTCGATTTAACCTTTTTTTAGAATCATCTAGTTTTTTGTATTGCATTTCTAAAACTTTTTTTGTGATAGAATTCACGGATATTCAGCTGTTGTTCTTTAAATTGGAATAGAGGACTTGAGCATATTGCTTAATATCAAAATAGATCGGTTGGTGATAGTTTACAACTTAATTTGACCCACAAGTAATCATTTTTGATTCTGGTTTTTTAACAAAAAGATCACCATAAAAGAGACATTGAGTCAGAGACATCTCGCGGTGTTAGCTGGAAGAGCTCAATGCTCACATAAACTGGTTAATGCGTTACAGTCCCCATAGCAAAGGAGACGGGAAGAGGCAGTCACTAAGGTTGTACATACAGTATTTTAATGCCCAATCAGAGACAATATCAAATTGACAGAAATTAAGCTGGAAGGTTCAGGCGGATGGATTAATGCAGATCTTACAGATGAACAAGTGACCAAATCAAAACTTGTTCCAAATATAGACAAGCATTTTTTGGCATCACTTGAAAAACTAGATACTGCAAAAATGTCAAAGCATTTTTGTAAACAATGCAATTCAGAATTTGACGGTCCCGCTCAAATACAAATCGAAGAGAAGCCAAATGAGGCAGTTGCAGACGGATTAACCCTGATAGAAAGAGGCCAATACACATGTCACAAATGTAGCACGATCATTGGCGAATACAGGGTATTTGCAAAAAAAGAGTAAACATGGAATTCTTTACTTTATTATTTTCATCCGCCTGCATAATGCGTATTCATTAAATATCGCAATTTTTTAGAAATTCCATGGCAAATCAAAAATGCGTATCATGTGGAATTGGTTTCTTTTCTCCAACAGGGGCAGAGAAATGTTCCAAATGTGCAGGATCTGAATCTCAAGGAAGCGGAGGTCATGATTCCTGTGGTTGTGGACACAGCCATTAATTCTTTTTTTCTAAACCATGATATATCAGAGGAAACAAGTAAACGCATGACAAAAACATCTCAAGAAATGAAAGAACTAGTCGAAGGTTTCATCAAAGTTACAAACATCAATTATGAAGATCAAACTGATAAAATCAAAGAGAAAAGCAACATCACAGATTGGCAGTTTCATGTCGGGACTAATGTCATAGTCAGCAAGAATGCAAACAGAGAAGACAGAATTCATGTGAATGTGAATATGAGATTTCCCCCACAAGACTCAAAACTACTAGTAATGAAAAACCCGTCATTTTCCAAAGCAATAATGGAGATCAGTGAGATTTGCACCACGTGTAATGTGGGCCATCAGTGGATAAAAGATGTGGAAAACATTGCAGGATTGGCCATATTTTCTCATGTAGACGAGCAAGTTCTAGACAGAGTTTCATTTCATAACACATGGGATAATGTCGCAAGAGTCTCAGGTCATGTTCAAAAGATTCTTCGCTCTAATTTTAGTGGATTTTCAGCTCAAAGCAATACAACGGATGCAACCATGGACAAGTCAATGTATGGCTAGACTAACCGAAATGAACATACACTAGTAAAATGGAGGAAAAACGAAAATGATTTCTTTTGAACACAGAGTATTAAACGAATATAGAATCAAAATAGCTAAAATCGAAACCCTTGCAAACTCTATTTTGACACATACCAAGCCGAAAAGTGAGGAAGTGAAAGGTGCATCAGAATTTCTAGATGTGCTGATTAGTGAGACAGACAAATTCTATGAAAACAACAGCACCATACTGTCAACTAATGGTAAAAGACCGCATGTACGCTCTAGATTAGCAGAGAACGAAAAATGGAATGAAAATGTAGAGAGATTTTATGAGAAAAACCCTAGAAGACCAAGAAAATAATTAAAAAGTAAAGAAGAATTAAGTTAGAAATAGAGTCATATCAGGAATCCAAATTTTATCTTTCGGAGTCAAACCAAACTAATTTCATTCAGTAAAATCAATTGCCAATTTATTTTTAAAATAAAGTTTCATAGTTGCGCCACCAGCTTTAAGATTTCAGCACTTGATAGTTATTAGTATCAAGCAAATGTATTTGCAGCATCACCCATTGGTTTACCAGTTAATAATGATTGCCGTTGCGACATAGAATTATCAATACGTGAAGCATCTTGAAGTATGAACCCTGCCTTACAAATATCAATCTTCTTTACAATACAATATCCATTTTTTTCAAATGAAGATTCTATACATGGAGGTAATTCTCCAGTAGAATATTGCACGTTATCTTGTCCAAATCTTCTTGTATCACAAGAGGATAATGAAAAATAATCCTGAGAATGAATATTGAATTTGAAATACTCCAAAAAATAATAATGTTAGGAAAATTAAAAGTCTAGTTTTCGTTCTTTGTTATCCTGTAATCTTTATCCATTCATACATTTTTTCAACATTTTTGATACCATCAATATTTGTTAGAATTTCTCCAATATCATCATCTGTATACGCAGATTCTTTACTAATGTAAAAAACAAATTTTCTGTCAGTATTAATACTATTTTTTAATTGAGTCATAAATTCAGGTGAAAATCTATCAAAATAATCATCCAAAGATTGCACTCGAAGAATATTTGTTGTATTACATGTGTATCTTGCATTTGTTACAGTAATTGTCTTGAAGTCATTTGTAATGTGGGTTCTAATTCAATCATCCAATGTTCAGAATCAGTACTAATTTGATTGATTATTGTTGCAAAAACAAGTACAAGAATACCAAAAATAATCAAAGGTATTGTAATACATAAAATAACAATAGATGATTTTTTTATTTTCTTTTAATCTTGAATTTAATCATCGTTAGAAATGCATTTGTATTATTATTTGCCAAAATATGCTTTGACATACGGTCTATACAAATAATACAAAATTATGGCACCGATAATTATTCCAATTATGTTCAATGAAGGAACATCAAAGATCAAGCCAACTATTGTCAAAATCAAAGTGATAGTCCATGCCCAGGATTTTCCTTTGAGCAATCCCCATGCCATAACAAAAGAGACCATTCCAAAAGGAACCAAAACTACAGCCATCGCTGCAAGTATAGCACCATCCAATATTCCAACAAAAGGATTCCCACCGTTTTCATATGCGTAAAAACCAACAATACCAGCAATAACACCTACAAAAATTCCAATTATTCCTGAAATTATTTTCAGAATTGCAATAACAGTAACACCTCTAGGCCTCACATGATTTCGAGTAGAAGAAACACGATATTGTTTAGGTTTTACAGTGTTGGATTCAGTTTTATCAGGGTTATTTTGTTGATCAGAATTTTCAAAACCAACTTTTTTTATTTTTTCAGGTTCCAAATTAGAAATGTTTGAATCAGGCAAGTGAGTTTTGATAAGATTGTCCAAATAGTTTCTATCTGAAATGTATAGTTGTAGGTCTTGTTCTAGGGTATTTTTGATGTGTTCTAACCTACCAACATCACCTATGCCTAGATTCAAAAGATCCTGAACTTTATCAATCAAAGCTTTGTCCAACAACAATAGGGCTTGAAAGGTGTTTAATCAAGGATCCTATTCAGAATTAATAGAATCTTGAACCATTTTTGGACAATATTGTGAGCGGCAACAAACTAATTTAACAAAACTTGCCACAACATAAAACTCAAAAAAGGATTAGGATGTACCACATGCCAATTCACGTAAAATGAAAGTTTGGCCACGCATTAAACCACAACAAAAGGGTCGTGATTCGGTTGTGATTTTGTCGTGTTTTGTAGAAATTCGTGCCTAAAAACGCGACACAGCAACAAAAAACCCATATCTTTGTTGTCGTATCGTATTGTCGTGATGTATTGCTTTTGTTGATGACCCACTATCAGTAAATGTGTAAAACCATCAGTATTCACAATCAGTACACGCGCATATGTGAAATTAGATATATGATTGAAAGTGTTGAACTAAACACACGATGATCTATGAGAAAACTGTCAATTTAACAAATTATTAAAAAATAACACAAACCAACAAAAATAATTTAGAATGGATAAAAAATTAGATTTATTTTTTATTTCTAAAACGTTTGATTGCCCAGGTGACTAACAACCCACCAGGAATAAAAGCACCGATACTAACATATGGAGAAATGAATAATCCCCCTGACCAAAGGCCCCCATTTGGTCCAAATTCAAGGAATTCTCTTGGACGTAATAAATAAGAGAAATCTTTGATTTCCGTTTTCTCATTTTCATCAGCATCAGCATACTTGATGGTTATTTGAAATGGCATATGGTATTCTTGAGATATTTATTCATCGCTTTGTATTATCAACTGAGATGACAATGTAATCGAAGCATCTTGTTCGATTAAAGAAATATAACCAACTTATCCTAAAACCCTCCAATGCATCATGACGCATGCCAGATACACAAACCCGAGACAGTCATCACAGTTCCTTTCGTATCTGACTGCCGTCCTGTGAAGCCCGCACTTGAGCCAGGCAAGGAACCTCTCCACTGCAAACCTTGTCTTGCCATAATGTCTTTGATTCCTGTTCTGTGCAACGTTCCTTGAGTTCCTTTTGTATGGAATGCAGCAGTCAATCCCACGGGATCTCAGATATTCTCTGATGTATGCCGCATCGTATCCCCTGTCGGCATACGCTGAGACGATCTGCCGTATCAAACCATCACCTGCAGGTTCTGAGATGTCTTCTGACACATCGATGAATTTCGTACCGTCATGAATGTTTGCAGGGCTGGCCCTGATTGAGATTGGCAGTCCTGTCCCGTCTACTGCAACGTGAATCTTTGTGCCCAGGATCCTCTTGAACCCGTCATATCCTGTTTTGTCCCCCTTTTTGGCGGCAACTGACGATGAATCAATCGATATTTTTTGCAGGCTGATTTTTCCCTGTCTGTGCGGATTTGATCAGTCCTGACAGAATCCTTTTCCATATTCCCTTTTGCTGCAGTTCTAAGAATCTCAGATGCGCAGTGGATTTTGAACCGTATCTGTCCGGCATGTCTGCCCACCTGCATCCGGTTGTTAGGACAAACAAAATTCCGTTGATTGTGTTTCTGTCATTGCATTATGGCCTTCCGGTTTTTGCAGGCTTTGGCAGATGTGATGCAACCGTGTTCCGTTGAACGTCTGACATCTCTTTGTGAATCATGAAGGATGTATCAGCAGGGTCATTCTTGGATCCCGATTGTCATGAATTGTTTACAAAATGATCGGTTTTAGGATGAGTTGTTCCATTTTCAATGATGGATGTGTCTGCTGCATCAAACGAGGAAGCAAATGACAGAATGGAAGAAGATGTTGTAGAGAAGATCGAAAACTTGAAAGAACAAGCACTGGAACATAACGAGGTACCATTTGATGAATTGCTTGAAAGAGTAGGAGAGGAATGGTTATCAAGTTACGACAGTGTAGAACATTTTGAGACTTCTGAAGAAGCTTTAAGCAAGTTTGTCGAGAGAAACATTGTCAAAGATGGTTTAAATAAAGAAAACGCAAAACACGTTTCTAAAATCCACAACTTTGAAACAATTACTGAATCTGTTGGAGGTGGACCTGAAATTGTATTGTTAGTAGCTCAACTAGAAAAAAATGAAGGCAAATACAATCCAAGCGAATCTGTATCAAAATACCATGATTGGCTTGAAGAACAATATGTAGTTCCAACAACCGACAAAGCTATTAAGGACAGAATGGAAGAGATTCTTGGCGACAAGAAATTTGTTGATTTGGCAAAAAAACATGCCAGTAGTTTTAACAAATTAGCTGACCTTGGTAATGTTCCAATGGAATTAACACTTTCAGATCAAGATTATTGGGGCGAAGTTTCCCATCTTGCATCTTGTGAATTGCGTCCTGAATGTGATGTTGATGTATTAAAACATCAGCCAGGTGCAACTCCAGAAGAAATTGATAGAATCCGACAAATTGACTCCCAAATAAATGATGTATCATTTGATCTTTGGGATGTAGTTTTGCCAAAAGCACATGCTGCTTGGGAAAAAGTGCAAGTATCATACAATCTTCAAGGTAAAATCAAATTAGGAGATTGTTATTATGATAACTGTGAAGAAACATGGAATATAGTTACATCTGGAGAAGGATCTATTAATCATGATAGTTACGGGATTCCTATAGAACATGTTGAAAGAAATCATTACATGTACTTCTATGGAAGAACATGTGACACCCACACAGGTCCTGAAGCTGTCATCAATGAAGTTGAAATGACACCATATCTAGCACAAATATTACAATCAAATTTGAGTGATGATGATTTGGAATACAATCGTTGTGCAAGTGTCTCTCATTATGATTCCTCAGCAACCCATCCTTGGATAGTCGGAATTCTCGTAGAAAGTCCAGGTTCCTATTACTGGTCCAACCAATAACCTTTTTTTCTTTTTTATGCTAGATAAATTATGAAAAATTCAATTCTATCGATAGTTGGAATCATTGCAGCAGTGACGGTATTGATTCCGATTTTTTACAATCCATTAACTGATCATTATAGGTACACAGCACCAATAAAAAACAGTGACCTTGTTGCTAATTACACACATGTAGATAGTTTCCCATTTGAAGGAATGGATGATACATTTGAAGATAATATGTTTGATATTTCATTGGTGGATTCTGAAACTGTAGAAATTAGTTTTAGGAGTCATGGAAAATTACTTAGCTGGCAAACTGTTGATTTTGAGGATTTTGAAAGAGATTTTGGCATTGGTGAAAATTTTGTTACACGTTGTCAGGAAGACAAAGATAAATCTGTTAGTTATCTGACAATCTTTGAATTTAATGGCACTAGACAGATTAATGGACAAATGTTTGTTGATTTCATTCATGCTGAAGCAGTATCCAAAGTTCCCATTCCTTGTGATTATCCACAAATAGTAGATTATTCAACAAATGTATTTGAATTGGATTAGATAACAACCTATACCAAATCTAATAATTAAATAAAAAAAGGGAAATTATCCCAATTGCTGACCAGTCACTATTGTACCTACAAATACTGCACCAGAACTTGTAGTTAATTTGATTTGCACATCTCTACCGTTTGGAATGTTTGAATCACTTTCTAGCAGTATGGTTGATTCTTCACCTGGTTGTAGTGTTGGAGTTGGTTCTGGTGATAGTAAAGATATACCATTTGGCACTGATTCTGTTATGATTACATAGTTACCGTATTCCATCAATGATTCAGATTCATAATCATCTAAAACCTCACCAACTTTGTATTTCATTTCAGTGCCACCAAATCTGACTTCATCTAATGTTGTTTTTGTTGCACCATTGTTTGTAACATAGATGGCAATTCTTTCGCCTCTTTGGATTTTACTGTCAGGAGAACCATCTGTTATTGCATTTCCATTATCTGTTAGTAGGCCATCATGGATTTGTCGATTTTTTATGTCTCTTGCATCATAGCCTGATATTTCTAACATGTCAATTGTTGGCATGCCACTCATCTGTGCAGCACTAAAAAACCCTTGAGAGAATATCAGCACTATCGAACCTCCTACAACTGCTATAGCTACCAACAACAGCGTTGCTATCACTGGAGCTACTGCTTTGTGCCTGTCAGTTTTTGTCATAGATTCAACGAATTACTATCAACTCATCTTCAAACCCTGCAATACATCAAAAATGACGCAATGTTAACCAACTCGAGATAATTTCCCGCGTTTCTTTCACATCTGATTCTTGTTCTGTGAAATCCGTTTTTCAGCCAGGCAAAGAACCTCTCCACTGCAAACCTTGTCCTGTTGTAACTGTCCTTGCCTGCATCATCACTTGCCGTCCTGCTGTTTTTTCTAAAGGGAATGCACGGAATGATGTTTCTTGATCTTGCATAGCTGCGGATTGGTTTTGAATCGTATCCCTTGTCTGCATAGACTGAAACCATTCGTTCCGTCATGGAATCATCTGCAAAATCCGAAATTGATTCCATCACATCTACAAATTTCGTACTGTCGTGAATGTTTGCAGGGCTCATTACGATTGATACTCATCTCACAAAAGATTATAGTGATCTGGGTTTCCCAGGTCGTGAATGTTTGCAGGGCTCATTACGATTGATACTGGCAGGCCGGTACCGTCTACCGCAGCATGTAATTTCGTGCCCGTGATTCTCTTGAATCCGTCAAATCCGATCACGTCGCCCCTTTTTTGGAGGAAATTGACGATGAATCAACCGATGTTTTTTGCAGGCTGATTTTTCCCTGTCTGTGTGCGGATTTGATTGCACGTCCCAAAATCTTTTTCCATATGCCAAACTCCTGCCATCTTCTTGGCCTTGGATTGGCAGCTGAGTCATCACGCATGTTTTTGGCATCTCGCTCCATCCGCATCCGGAAACCGGCACGCAGATGATTCCATTTAAAACCGTTCGGTCATTGCCTCTTGGACGTCCTGTTGTGGCAGGTTTTGGTAGCAACGGCTCTATCATGTCCCGTTGTCTGTCTGTTATCTCGGTGAATTTCATGTACAGTTTGGAAACTAATGGTTCATGGATCCAAATGATCATCAAATATTGTCCAAATGGTTAGTTTTAATACGAGTTGAGTATATGCAATTAGTATCTCCTGTAATTCTTCAGTAGGACAGTCAATCAATTCATGGTCATTTTGAATATTTGAAAATCTTTAGAACAAACCTAATCTAAAATCATATTCTTTCTTTGTTGCTTCAGAAAGATTTGATTCCTTTATTGTAATGTTTTCAGACAGTTTTGACATTATTCAAAAATGTGCCCGGGTGGCTTAAAAGAGATCGGTAAGCGGGTGTTGGTTTGCACGCCAAGATAATTTACAGAGTTTAGGCTCGGTGAATTATCCCTAGAATGACATGTTCTCCTTGGACATTACATTCTATCAGGAGCTTTGATTCCTAAAAGATCCAATGCCTTTTCCAAGACAATCTTAAATGAATTTACTAAACATAGACGGGAATCCTCAAGGGATTCATCACCCAACTCAAGGACTTTGGATTTCTCATAAAACGAATTAAAGGATACGGCCAAATCATGACAATATCTTGCAATTACTTTGGGAGACAAATTATTTGCAGCATCTCTAACCTGTAAATTAAAGAGACCAATGTTTTTGATCAAATCCAATTCAGGTTTTTCTTTTAGCAAAGAAAAATCAACATCAATGCTAGGAGTGCGGCAAGATTTTTCCAATATCCTAGATGCCCTGGCATGAGTGTACTGAATGTACGGAGACGTGTCACCCTCCAAGCTGAGTGATTTTGTCAAATCAAATGTGATGATTTTATCCAAATCTTGTTTTATCATCTCATATCGCATAGTGCCAACAGAAACTGCATGAGCAATATTTTCAATTTCAGAATCACTCATTTCAGAATGTCTTTTTCTAGTTTCCTCACTAGTTTTTTGTTTTAGAATTTCATATACGGAATCAGCACTAACGTACAATCCTTTTCTGCCAGACATTTGAGCTTGTTTACCATCAGTTTCCAATCCAAGAGCTTTTGCAGTATCAGAACTCAATGTAACTGACTCATATCCAAGATGGTTGTATGCGTCTTGTACGGATTTAAACTGACCCATTAGCGTTGTAATTATTTTTTGTAATCTGGCCTGGCGTGAGTCAATTACTGTAACTACCTTCTCACCAGTAAAATCCTTGGAGATTTTATCAGATTCACTCAAAGTTGTTTGCCATAAAATGCGGGAATTGGGCTGAACTTTATCGTATTTTTCATAATTGAAAGGATCCTCAAGTAATCCCAATTTCCAGGCAGCGTATGGGATATCTTTGGCAATATACGTAGCAGTTCCATTACTGCGAACAGCCACCTTGTCTTCTTCCTTACCTTCGCCACGAATTACCCAGCAATCCTTGTTCTTACCCTCATTTTCAAACTCAACGAGTTTCATTTCTTTGAGTTTCTCAAAGATTTCACCCCACAAACCTGAACGAATTATTTGAGACTCAAAATTTAGGCAGTCATAGGTAACATCAAGATTCCAACAAGTTTCAAGCTGACCTGCTAAGACTTTTCTAGTAATTTTATCTGCAAATTTTGCAGTTTCAGAATCACCATCTTCCAAATCTTTGAGGACATCTTTTCGGATTGTTTCAAGACTGGGATCAGCCTCATATCTCTCAGTTGTTTTAACATAGACATCATCACCACAATAATGATCAAACTTTTTTCCATTTGGAGGTTCTTGAGAATAGCCAAAATGTTTGAAGCCAACTATAATGTCTGCAACTTGAAGGCCAGAGTCATCAATGTAATTCAAGGTATTGACTTTGTAATTTGCCTTTTTTAAAATTCGAGATACAGTATCACCAATGATGATATTTCTGATATGACCAATATGAAGTGCCTTGTTTGGATTTACACTAGTATGTTCAACTACAATTGAAGAGCCATTTCCAATGTCAACATCACCACAAGTATTAAGGTATGATTCAGATAGAATCAATTGGTTTAGTTTATCCCAATTTGCAAAGAAATTAAGATATCCAGAGGGATGTGCCTCAGATTTTAACACCAGAGTGTTTGTACACTGAGAATATCTTTCAGAAAGCATTTCGGCAATTTCCTTGGGGCCTTTTTTGAGTTGTTTGGCCAACAAATACGAAACATTAGAACTGACATCGCCAAATCCAGGTTTTGCAGGTTCGACTGAGAAATTCACACCGGATATTGACAAATCAGATAACATCTTGCGCAGGTTATTTTCAATTTCATCAAGAATAGATTTGAACGTCATTTCTATATCTCAGATAACATTGGTGCTAATTTATCTAATGCCTCAAGAACGCCATCTCCAGCATTTGCAGACACTGCCATAGTTGCCTCAGATTTTACTTGATCTGATGCATTTCCTAAAGCAATGCTAGTTTTTGCAACTTTGAACAACGGAATATCAGTTGCACTATCCCCAATAGCAACGACATCATCCTTTGAAATAGATAATTTTTCCATGATTTTTGTAAAGCCAGTTCCCTTGTCTATTCCAGGAGAGTTGATGTGGTATGCGTACTGGCTGTCAGATAATTCGACATTGATGTTTTTTTCAGATAACAGTTTTCGTGCAAGATCCAAATCAAAGGTTCTATCCAATACAACCTCAGTCATTCGTGGAAAAACATGTTTTTCTTTAACATTATCAATATTGTTTTTAATAATATCAAATGCGTTTTTGCATTCATCAAGATCGCCTAATAAAATATGATCATTTGAATCCATAGTAATGCAACCGCCATTTTCACCTACAGCGATTTTTGTGGTTCCGCCAAACACAGACAACAGATATCCTTCAACTGAAGAACGGCCAGTGACAAAAATCACATCATGACCCATGTCAGTCAGACGGCGCAGTGATTCTAATGCATCAAGATGAATTCGACCTCCTCCATTTTCAGTGATAGTACCGTCAATGTCAACTGCAAATGTTCTCTTTTTCACAATAATCGTTTTTTGAACCGAATAATAATTGCTACTAAAAGTAATACGGTTTTATTTGAAAAGAATATCAAAAGGAGTGAACAGTATTGGGAATTCCTGAAAAAATCAGAGCCATTCAAGACGAGATGGCAAGAACGCAGATCAACAAGGCTACAGAACATCACATAGGATTACTCAAAGCAAAAATTGCAAAGCTCAAAAGAGAGCAAGAGTCAGAAGTTGCCAAAAAATCAGGCATGAAACAAGATGGCTTTGATGTCAGGCGAAGTGGAGATGCGACAGTTGTTTTTATCGGATTGCCAAGTGTAGGAAAGTCCACATTACTAAACAAAATGACGGGAGCCAAATCCACTATAGGAGCATTTCAGTTTACAACATTGACAGTAGTCCCAGGAATGATGGAATATGGAGGAGCCAAAATCCAAGTATTAGATCTTCCAGGAATCATCAAAGGGGCATCAACAGGGAAAGGATTAGGAAAGAGAATTTTGTCAGTTGCAAGAACTGCAGACCTTGTTTTACTAGTACTGGACGTATTCCAACCATACCATGAAGACGTATTGGTAAATGAATTAGGAAACATAGGAATTAGATTAAACCGATTACCACCAAACATCACAATTGAAAAAGCTGCAATGGGAGGAATTGCAGTTGCACAGCAAGTAAAATTAACAAAAATTACAGAAAAGCATCTTAAAGATATTCTACACCTCTATGGATTAGTAAGTGCAAGGGTTGTAGTTAGAGAAGACCTTACGTCAGAGCAACTATCAGACCATATTGCAGGAAACATTAGCTATTCAAAAGCAATTACAGTTTTAAATAAAATTGACTTGGTTGATGAAGAATTTTTGAAAAACCTAAAAACAAAGATAAAATCAGACGTTGTAGAAGTTTCTGCAAATGCAGATTTGAATATTGATTTACTCAAAGAAAAAATCTATGAGCGTTTGAAATTCATCAGAATTTACATGAGACCGAAGGGAGGAGAAACAGATTTCAAAGAACCTCTAATTGCAAGAGAAGGAGATACGGTAGAAGACATCTGCAATAAATTACATCGAAGATTAAAACGAGAATTCAGATACGGATTAGTTTGGGGAAAAAGCGTAAAGTTTGGAGGACAAAGAGTCGGATTAACTCATGTATTAATTGATGAAGATGTATTGACGATCATTAAAAAACGCGGAACATAATTTAGAATAGATCGAAATAGACTAGAAAATATTTTAAAAAAATAAAAAACAAAATAATTTTTGTAAAAATACAATTTACGCGTACAAAAACAAATCAGATCAGCAATTCTGAAGAAGAAAAGTACAACGACACAACAAAAAACAGATCCAACAATGCAAAATTAGAAAATTTACGATCAAAATAACAAAAAAACTACTTGAGAAATTGTAATCAGTTTGTGTAAATTTCTTTAGTTTAACCACTGAAAAACAATGAAAATGCCGAAATCTGTATGGCTACAAAAAGAAAAGCTGCAACTAAACGTAGATCAACTGGAAAATCTACAAGAGCAGCTCCAAAGAGAAAGGCAGCTCCAAAACGCAAAGCCGCTCCAAAGAGAAAGGCAGCTCCAAAACGCAAAGCCGCTCCAAAGAGAAAGGCAGCTCCAAAACGCAAAGCCGCTCCAAAGAGAAAGGCAGCTCCAAAACGCAAAGCCGCTCCAAAGAGAAAGGCAGCTCCAAAACGCAAAGCCGCTCCAAAGAGAAAAACTGCAGCAAAGAAAGCAGCTCCAAAGAGAAAAACTGCAGCAAAGAAAGCAGCTCCAAAGAGAAAGGCATCCAGAAGACGATAATATCGTTGATAAACTAACAATCGTCATCAAGACGACGAATTGTTTCCATTTTTCTAAATTCTAAAATAGTGAAAACTATAGAATTTTAAAAAGGAATTACAAAAAAGATTTTTATAAATAATTTGAAAAATAATTAAAACAAAAAGTACAATCTAATACAAATAACTCATCAGTTTAATTTGTTCTTCGGTAGAAATAACATTTTTTGTTGTTAGTATCTCTAACAAATCTTTGAACAAAGCTTTTTGTTCGGAAGACATTCCGCCAGATGGACCTTTTTCTCCAGGAGGACCGGGTGGACCCTTTGGACCGGGTGAACCTACAGGACCTTGTCCTCCAATAGGACCTTGTTCGCCAATAGAGCCAATAGGACCAACAGGACCACGTTCACCTTGTGGGCCTTGAATTCCTTGTGGACCTTGCGGGCCTTTTTCTCCAGACGGACCGGTGGTACCACGTTCACCTTGTGCGCCTTGTGGACCTTGCGGGCCTTTTTCTCCAGGAGTTCCAATAGGACCAGTGTTTCCTTTTTCTCCAATAGGACCAACAGCACCTTTGTCGCCTTTTTCTCCTTGTGGACCAGGTACGCCAGTTAATCCTTTAGAACCAGCTGGGCCTTGTGGGCCTTGCGGGCCTTTTTCTCCAATAGGACCTTCAACTCCTTTGCTTCCTTTTTCTCCAATAGGACCAGGAGGACCGATTGGGCCTTTGTCGCCAGCTGGACCGATTGGACCAGTTAATCCTTTGTCTCCATGAGGACCAGCTGGACCGATTGGGCCTTTGTCGCCAGCTGGACCGATTGGGCCTTTGTCGCCAATAGGACCAGGACCGCCTTGAATTCCTTTTTCACCTTGAACACCACTTAATCCGGTAGGACCTTTTTCCCCAGGAGTTCCAGTAGGACCAGTTAATCCTTTGTCTCCAATTACACCTTGTGGACCTTTGTCTCCTTTGTCTCCAGGGACTCCTCTTAATCCGGCACCACCCTTTTCGCCAATAGGACCAGTTGGTCCCTTTTCTCCCTTGTCGCCAGGAGGACCTTTTAATCCAGACGGGCCCTTTTCGCCAATAGGACCAGTTGGTCCCTTTTCTCCCTTGTCGCCAGGAGGACCGGTTATTCCTTTGTCTCCTTTGTCTCCTTTGTCTCCAGTAATTCCTTTGTCACCAGTTAGTCCTTTAGGACCTTGAATTCCTTTGTCACCAGGAGAACCTTTGTCACCAGTGGCACCTTTATCACCAGATGGGCCAGGAGGACCTTCAGGACCTTTAACACCAGCTGGACCTTGTTGGCCAGGAGGACCTTGTTGGCCTTTGTCACCAGCTGGACCAGGAGGGCCAGTCGCACCCTTGTCGCCAGGAGCGCCCTGTACACCAGCAATGCCAACGACGGTTGTCTTTGTGGAACGTTTTGGTTTAGGAGTTTCAGAAATAGTTTGAGTTTCAGGTTTAGAGATAGTTTCAGATTTTGGTTTAGATTGAGGGGATTTACCCAAAGGAACATCAAAGACAGCATGCAAAGAGGAAAACAAGTCAGTGACAACAATCCAGACAGTATCAAGATTAGTAACAGATGCAGGTAATGGATTTGATGCAGAACCAATGGTTTCAGAGAATAGGCCATCTTTTACTCTAAGATGGAAATTGCCTCTCCATAAAGAAGAGAATTGTTTTGTTCTAATATCGTCATCATTAGGCTTACTATCAGTAATTGCGATTTGAGCTTCATACACACCAGACTGTTTGAATGGTGCCTGTCCTTTGATCTCTAATCGGGGCTGAGATGACACAATCGTTTGTGTATATTTCAAGTATTTCTGTATTTATATCGAAAGATCCATAGAATGGAGAATCAATACAGTTAAGGTTGGTATTTATCTAGATAGAACCAATATTTGAGCTGTGAAGAAACCATTCGGTAAAAAATCAAAGGATCCAGAGGAATCAAAACTAGAGAAGACAATTCCTCAAGAAAGGAGTCTAGTTGATGTAGATTACAACCGAAAAAAATTATTCAAAAAAGGTGTAAACCTAATGGCGGATGAAAAATTAGAAGAGGCCATAGAAGTTTTTGAACAAGCATTACGAATTGATCCAGGCAACATTGAAACATTGATGAAAATAGGATATGCCAGATTTCACTTGGATGAACATGCAGAAGCACTAAGAGTTTATGATAAAATTTTAGATATTGACGTTACAAATCCTGAAGCTTGGAATTTGAAAGGACTAGTCCATTATGAGCAAAAAAATTATTCCAAAGCACTGGATGCAGCTCAAAAAGCAATAGAATCAGATCCGACATATGGAATGGCATGGTACAACCAAGCATGTTTCCTATCATTGTTGAATCAAGTTCCAGAGGCACTGGAGGCTCTGAAACATTCAATTGAAATTGATGTCAAAAATGCTAGAAAATCAATTAGAGACAAAGACTTCATGAATGTTAGAATTGAAGAAGGATTCAAAAGAATTCAAGAAGTAGTAGTTTTAGAATCAGTTAGACAGGGTTATCACACACTAGGTGCTATTGTGTGGACCACATTTTTAGATAAAGCAGATGCAGAAACAGCATTAAAAAAATTGATTGAAAAAGGACTAATTGTACAGAATGAAAAACGAGACGGATTAAGTAAAATACCAATTTATGATCTTGCGGACAATATCGCAGAAAAGATAGGTAAAGAAAAAAAAGGACTGTTTGGAATTACCAAAAAGAAATTACCAAGACCAATTAAGAATTTGAAACAGCTAAGTCAAGCAATTCATTCGGTCAAAGAAGCAATAGAGGAGGAGGATGTAGATAAAACAATAGAAATATTTGAGGAATTCATAGACCCGACAAAATCAGGAGAACAGATGATAGAGAAATTCTTTGACGAACACAGGGAAATAAGATTGTGGAAAATTAGATTGCAAGATAGAGGAACAGACTATCTAATTGACAATAAAGAAAAGATGATCGTTCTATTTGATAACATAGAAGGAACAGTAACGAAAAAACTCAGAGATGAGATTTCCTAATTATTCTGCAGATAAATCCCAATAGTTAGCATCTTCCTGTTTAGAAGTTGGTTTCTCTAGATTTTTCCATTCTTTAAAAGAACGAACGTATAATTTTGCATTTGGCAATCCAGCTGATTTTAGAGCATAGTATGCCAATCCAGAAAGAGTACCTACACTTCCACAATAGGTAATAATTTCAGAATTGCCAGTCACCCCTCGATTATCCAATAATCGTTTCATGTCATCTTTTGGGCGCAATATCTTATCATTTGAGGCCAAGGTTCGATAAGGCAAACTAACGGCACCGGGAATATGCTGTTCAAGGAAATTCAGCCTTTCTCGATTATCAATCAAAATAACGTCATCTCGGGATTTGGCAGTTTCCAAATAATCAGAAGTTGCCAGAATATCAGATCGTAATTTCATAGAATGATCTTTTGCTTGAACGTCTGGAGCATCAGCATCATTTTCCAATCCAAGAGATTTCCAATTACTGTACGTGGTATCAAGTAATGTCACATCAGAATGCCCCAAATATTCCAAAGTCCATGCAACCCTAGATGCCAAAGCACCAAAGGTATCATCATAAACAACTACAGGGGTTTCATCGTCGATTCCCATAGAATTAACAAGTTTCAAGACACGTTCAGGACTGTCATCAGACAAAAGATTAGCCAGAGGTAAATTTACAGCAGAGGGAATATGATCTTGTTTGTAATCATTTTCTCTTCTAACATCAATAACTCTAACACTTTTGTCTCGAATTTCAGAACGTAAGGAATCTACATCAGTTGTAATTTTATTTGAATCTGTCAAGCAGCACATTCACCTTTTCCGGTCTTGGTGTGATAACCAGTATCACTGCCATAATCCAAATAAAAGTCAGGATCTTCCTCAATGGTTGGAGGAATAATCAAGGGTTCCAGTATCTTTTTGACGTCTGCAAGGGATTTAATTTCAGAATCCTCATTTCCATTTACAACTCTATGAATCCAAGACTTCAAAGTGTCATCAGATTTTTTATTTACCTTGAAAACTTCAATCACTTTAAGAATTACAGGAATTACTCTTTTTGCAGGAACCCTAAGTAGCGTTTGTCCCAACATAGTATCACCATCAGAACGACCACCTACGGACATCTGATAATTTGCATACATGTCTTTTCCAACACGGCCACCACCGCCAAAGAATCCAAGAGTAGCAATACCATGTTGTCCACAAGAGTTAGGACATCCACTTATCTTAATTGAGGAATCAACAAGATCCTCATCCTCATCTAGCTTTAACTCAAGGAATTTTCTTTGGATTTCTTTGGCTAATCTATGGGAATTAGTCAGTGCAAGATTACAAGAGGTAGTTCCAGAACATCCAATTGGAGTAGTCATGGTCAAAGCACCGGATTTTGCCAATCCAGCTTCAATGAGTTTAGAATACAATCTAGGTAAATCATCCTCATGGACGTATCTTAAGGCCATGTTTTGCGTGAATCCAGATCTAGCCTTACCTTCGGAAGAGAAATTGCGAATGATATCAGCCAGACTGTAAAGTTGACTTGCAGTAATATCACCTGCCTCAAGAGTCAAAAATACAGAATGATAGTTGTCTTGAGTCTGTTTTACAGTATTTGTTTTGAGCCATCTGGCATATCCATCAGGGGTTGTTTCGCCACCATTTTCGTCAGAAATTCTAATCGTTCTTTTAATTTCGTTTGGAGTATGATCAGCATCCAGTTGAGTGATAACTGATTGGGTAGCTCTAACGATAGCCCTCTCTTTTAAGACAAGATTTTGGAAGTTATCCCAACCCATGTCATTTACAAGATATCTCATTCTATTGCGTGCAAGATTTTTTCTATCACCCAATCTATCAAATATCCTCATAACAGCAATCGAAGTATAAAGCAAATCTTCTTCAGGAGTAAAGTCTTCTAATTGATGCCCTACAAAAGATTTGTTTCCTAACCCACCGCCAAGGAAAATTTTGAATCCTCTCTGAGGAGAACCATCTATTTCTTGAATTTGAGGAATTAAACCTACATCAACAATTCTGACCATTCCATGTTTTTCACAACATGTAAAATTGAATTTGAATTTACGAGGAAGGTTTTGAGCCATAGGGTTTCGCAAAAAGAATCTTGCAGTTGCAAGAGCGTATGGAGTCGCATCAAATTCTTCATCAGGACAAACACCAGATAAAGGACTGCACATTACATTTCGTACAGAGTTTCCACATGCTTCTCTAGAAGTCAAACCAACTTCAGCTAAACTGCGCATTATTTCTGAAACATCTTCTAAAACTACCCAATGAAGTTGAATATTTTCCCTAGTTGAAAAATGAGCACTGCCTATAGAATATTGCTCACTTAGTTGAGATATTTTTTCGAGTTGTTCAGGGTAAACTTCTCCAGCTGGGAGTTTAATTCTAACCATGGCATAATCGCCAGTCATTCTAGTGCCATATGCGCCATTTTGGAGTCTAAATCTTCTAAAACTATCTTCGTCATATTTTCCTTGACGGAATAATTTCACAGTTTTTGCAAAATTATCAGCCTCTTCAATTCTAGCCCAGTTTATTTTAGACTTTACAGAATCAGGACGAGATTGTTCTAGATTAGACATTGTTAATACAAAGGAATTTCTTTTGGTTTGGATATAAATTTTTGATATTTGCAGTTTTTAAGAGAAATATTTTCTTCAAGGTACAAAATTTCCTATTTCCATGCTACGATAAAATTATGAAAATCATTAGTATTGCCTAATTTTGAAGATAGTTTGTGGCAAAGTATTAATTGTTAATACGGAAACGCAACAATATGCAAGAAGCAGCAGTTGCAGAAAAATCAGACAAAATATTTACCGACGTACGTGAAGTTGAAATTACACGTGCAATTGCAAATGAATTTCATGACGTATTAATTGACAGAGCAGAATCAGATGTCATCATTATTGGTGCAGGTCCTGCAGGATTGACAGCAAGTAGAGAACTCTCAAACATGGGTTACAAAGTTTTAGTTATTGAACAAAACAATTACCTGGGAGGAGGCTATTGGTTAGGGGGATACATGATGAATCCAGTCACAGTTAGAGAACCCGCTCAAAAAATTTGGGACGAGTTAGGCATACCGTACAAGAAAGCAGGTGAGGGATTATACTTGACGCCAGGACCACATGCAGTGTCAAAACTAATTGCAGGTGCATGTGATGCAGGAGTAAAATTTCTCCAATTAACAAAATTCGATGACTTGGTATTAAAAAACGGAAGAGTTGCAGGAATTGTCGTCAATTGGATGCCGGTTTCAGCATTGCCACGTAACATTACATGTGTTGATCCGGTTGCCTTTGAGGCAAAAATAATCATCGATGCGTCAGGTCACGATTCAGTCGGAGTAAAAAGACTTGTAGATAGGGGATTGGCAGAATGGAAAGGAATGGAACCAATGTTTGTCAACGATGGAGAAGAACATGTAGTACACAAAACAGGAGAAGTATATCCAGGATTAGTTGCAACAGGAATGTCAGTAACGGAAACCCACGGATTATCTAGAATGGGACCAACGTTTGGTTCAATGCTATACTCTGGAAAAAGAGCAGCGGAAATTACAGCACAAAAAATCAAAGAGTTAGAAAGATAAGCGATTGGAACGTCTTTCCAATATTGAAGATTTCTAAAATCATCCTATATGATGAGCCCACAGTTCCTGAAATTCAAATTGAAAATACAAAGAGATTCATCAAGAGCATATTTCCAACTGAAATTGAAATAAAAAGGAATTTTTTTGAAACAATAGATGAGAACACGTGTGAAAAAATAGCATCCACACGGATTTTTGATTTAAAAAAGCAATACAAAAAACACATTCCTAATTCAGAGGAAATCCAAATCGAAAAAGAAAACAAAGACATGTCTGAAAATGAAGAGATGATATTGTATGATGGATTTGAATTGCAAAACATCATCATCAAACAAATTCCAACAACAGAAAATACTTTACATGTGATTTTTACAAACAAGCTTACAGCCACATTTGATGAAAGTGATTTCAGATATCATGCAAGAGCAATAATCGGGTCAAACCCAACAATCATTTCAACTACAGGAATCATAGAGGCACCGGCAAAACCAAAACAATACTATTTAGATCTAATGACTGGTCTTTCAAAAAATAAAATACAAGAAAAATACAAAGGTCAATTTTTAGAATATCATGATCCAAGAATAGCAGAAATCATCGAAGGGCATCTGTTACAATCCATAATGTATCATGAAACAGGAGAAGCGTTTTGTGATAAAAAAGAATGCAGGTTGTTCAATGCGCATTGGCAAAAAGATTTGTTTTATTCACAAATAGAAAACAAAAGGATGTGTAAAAGACATTCTAAAATTATAGAAAACATTAGAAAATGAAAAAGGATATTCACTTAAATTATTGGAATAAAGACAACTAGACATCATGATGGCAGCAGATGAAGGATCAGCAGTACTGGAAACCAGAGATGATGAACCAATCAAATCAGATAAGACAAAAACAAAATTTGATGTAGTAATTATTGGCGCAGGTCCTTCAGGATATACCGCTGGAATTTATTGCTCAAGAGCAGGATATGACACCCTAATTTTATCAGGACTGCTTCCAGGAGGACAGCTAGTCAATACTACAGAAGTGGAAAATTACCCAGGATTTGAAAACGGAATCATGGGTCCAGATTTAATGATAGATATGAGAAAACAATCTCAAAGGATGGGCACCACTATCGTAGATGATGTAGTAGTAGATGTAGATTTTAGACGTAAACCTTTCAAAGTATTAACAGCATCAGAAGAATACGAGGGTCGTGCAGTAATTATTGCAACGGGTGCAAACCCAAGAAAGCTAGGGGTGGAAGGTGAAGAAACTTTTAGCGGGAAAGGCGTATCATATTGTGCAACATGTGATGGGCCATTCTTTAGAAATCAGGAGATAGTTGTTGTCGGAGGAGGGGACTCAGCAATCGAAGAAGCAACGTTTCTAACAAAATTTGCAACAAATGTTCATTTGATACACAGAAGAAAGGAATTGCGCGCAAGTAAGGTTATGCAAGAAAGAGCTTTCAATAATGAAAAAATAAAACTCCATCTTGACTCAGCGGTGGTAAACATCAATGGAGATCAAAAAATACAACAAGCAGTATTAAAAAATCTGAAGACAGACGAGGAGACAACATTAGATGCAGGAGGATTATTTGTTGCGATTGGACACGAGCCAAACACGCAACTGTTTAAGGGTCAAATAGACTTGGATGATGAAGGATACATAGTATTAAAAAATAAAACACTCACCAATGTTGAAGGAGTCTTTGCAGCAGGCGATGTACATGATAAAACCTATAGACAGGCAATAACTGCGGCTGCATTTGGATGTATGGCAGCGATTGATGTAGATAAATATCTTACAGAAAACCAAGAATGAAAAACGCTTGAACGAATTCCAGTAAAAGGAAATTTACACCATTCAACAATTTCAATATAGAAAAAAACCCCCGTACAAACGGTCCACGGAACATTTTAAAACATTGCAAATCACAGAACGGGATTGATTTTGTGAAGAATGCACATCATTTTGCTCAAAAGAATCAGAAAAAGAATGGAATGAATCAAACTCTTTATTGTGAGAAGATAAAACAAAAGTATGAGTCAAGATTCAGAGAGATTGAAAAAATCTGCTAAAGAGCACAGCGATAAGTTAGCGTCATTAGGCATGGAATTAGCAAAAATTCAATTCAGTTACAGAGTTGAAGAAAAAACAAAGAAAGAATATTGGGATGAAAGAATCAATCATTTTGCAAAATATAACAAAAGAGGTTTAGAATACTACAATCAAGTTCATGCAATAATGAATCTTGTAAATAAGGAAGAAGCGCAAATTTTCCTTTTACGAATAAGCAAATTCAGACAATTGAGTGTAGAATTGACAGAAAATATGGAAAAAATTAAAGAAAACCCATCAATAATAGATTCTAAAGATAAGCAACAAAGTCTATGGAGTAAAGAAATTAAAAATAAAATTACAGAACAAAGCAATGCATGTTTACGACATGAAATGGGTATGAATGCGTCATTTAGAGAATTTTACGAGAAACATCTCAAGAAAATTTTAGAATAATTCTCAATAGGCTAATTCCGACATGTATTTTGCATCTTTAAGACAATTATCAAAGTCAGATTCAGACATTATATTTTGAGCTGCATATACACTTTTGAATTTTCTGCCATCATCGGCAAAAATTCCAACAACACGTGCACTGCCTTCAATAGTGTATTTTTTCATGCAAGCATAGACAGCAGCAGAGGAAGGACTGATTAGCAATCCGTCTTTTTCAAATACTTCTTTTACAATGGAAAACGCTTCATCATTGGTAGCAGACGCCCAATCATCAACAACGTTTTCTCGTTTTAAGAACAAATCAGGTTTTGCAGATTCTTCAAAATTTCTCCAACCTTGAATTAAATGATTCTGTTGAGGTTGACAGGCAATGATCTTAACATCAGGGTTTTTTTCTTTTAGAAAGGCGCCAATGCCAGTAATTATTCCACCAGTACCGACACCAGTGAAGAAATGGGTGATTTTTCCTTCTGTTTGTTTCCAAATTTCAGGACCAGTACCGACATAATGTCCTTTGAAATTAGCCTCATTTGCGTATTGATTTGGAGAATAATATGTATCAGGTCTGGAGGATGCAATAGAAGTGGCAAGGGCTATACTTTGATCAGTTCCAGCACCAACTTTTGGACACAGATCATCACTAGTCTCAAACACTTTGGCACCAAGATTTCTGATGATATCTTTAGTTTCATTACTGGCTTTTTCAGGGATAACAATCTCAACTTTGTAACCTAGTAAATTTGCAATTCCAGTTAAAGCAATTCCAGTATTACCAGATGTAGGTTCAATAAGGATACTTTTCCCCTTTGTCAAAATGCCTCTTTCTTCACCGTCTTTTATCATCCAATAGGCTGCCCTATCTTTGACAGATCCAAATGGATTATGGCCTTCAAGTTTTGCAAAATATTGCACACCATGATGTGAAAGAGAATCCAAGTCAACAAGAGGAGTGTTGCCTACACGATTCAATACGTCTGTATCAGTAACGGCAGTCATATTTGGGATTATTTCACCTTTTTAATTTTGAATGTTATGGCATCCCCATCTTTAGACATATCTAATAACTCATGTCCATTTCGTGTAACCCATCTAGAAATATCGTCTTCTGCTGCAGGATCATCAGCTGAGACAACAATAATTTCTCCAACTTGCATTCTTTCAATTTCGATTTTAGTTCTAAATACAGGCTCAGGACAAAATAACCCAGTTGCATCTAATTTCTTTTCAGTGGATTCGGACATCAGTTCCTAAGCAACGATTTGTCATATTAAAATCTATTTGAGTAAAGAATACAAAAATTAAAAAAATTATCTGAAAAGATCTTCATCTTCAGGACGTAATAATTGATCAATAGAAGAATTATCAGATTTAAAAGAGCAGTCACGGATGATTGCAATAGGGCACTTCAATGATTTGCCCATCACCAATTCAGATGCGGCAGAAAGTTCATCGGCAATCGCAATTGCAGTAACTCGCAAAAGTTTATCAAATGAATCACGAGTACCAGCATAATCTAAAATAGGATTCAGTCCAGAAACACCAATTGCATGGTTAGTTTGCCCCATGCGTAAAGGTCTACCAAAAGTATCAGAAATAATTACAGCGATGTTCTTTTGAGATTGTTCAAAAATTTTTTCTTTTATTCCTTGTGCAGAAATATCAGAATCTACAGGCAACAATGCAGCATAACCTTCAGCAACATTACTTTCATCAATACCAGCATTGGCACAGATAAATCCATTATGAGTTTCAACAATCAAAATACCCTTACTCATACGAACAATTCTTTTGGATTCAGATAAAATCAATTCAACAATCCTAGGATCCTTATCATATTGAGAGCTTATACCCTTAGCCAACAATGAAGGAGAAACAGTAGATAAATCTACAATGCGATTTTCTTGTTTAGAGATAATTTTCTGTGCAATAACTACAATATCACCATCATTCAGATTTTCAGATTCTAAGATAATTTTAGAAATATCGTCATCTGGGACAATTTCTTTTTCGATATGGAGAGGGATGATTTGCAAGTATTGTATCTGAATTACAGGACTAAAAAATTGTTTATGCAGAAGGAATTGCTTCTAATTCCAATTTGTAATGTTTGTTGATAATATCCAGGATTTTAGAAAGATCTTTTTCTTCTAATGTAGTAGTTGCCAAGTCTTTAACGATGTCTTGAGCACGATATGCAACCCCTAACCCACAAACATCAAACAATTTTACATCATTTGCACCATCAACAACACATACGATGTTGTCTTTTTGTTCACCCCATTCCTCGATTTTGATTTTAGCTGATTTTGACTTGTCAGAATCAACATTAATTATAACGTCATCTAATTTACCATCTTTGAAAACTAGTTCATTGCAATAAACATAATCAAGACCTAATTCTTTTTGTAATCTCTCCATCATTAGAGTGAATCCGCCAGATACAGCCATAAGTTTCCATCCAGCGGCCTTTAACGCCTTACAAGCTTCCTTTGCACCAGTCATAATGGGTAGACCATCAGAGACTTCTTGACATGTTTTTTCATCAATACCTTTTAATGCAGCAACTCTAGTACGAAGTCCTTCTTCCCAATTGATTTTACCTTGAATACCTTGTTTGGTAATTTCCCAAATTTCATCTTCTTTGTCGAGTTTTTCTGCAAGGATTGGAAGATATTCTTCATCATACAAAACACCCTCAACATCAAAAATTACTAGCAATAGATTTCTGATTTGGAAAAAAATCGCTAATTATATTAAAGTTTAAACTTTTTTTGGATCTAAAAAACGCTAGTAATAAATCACCGAGAATGTATTGTGTTAGATATGGCTGACGAATTAGAACACAAATTCGAAGTAGAAATCAAAGAAAGGGAAGGAAGACAAAAACTACCAGATTCAGTTAAAGATGAATTAAAAGCATCAGGTATGATGGATGAAAAAGGAAAATTAAAACTAAAAGGAGTCAGTCCAAAAATGCTAAAAAGAATGAAACAAGAGTATGTAGAATGCCCAATACTAAAAGAAGACACTCATTTCATTCAATGCTTTGTATGTCCAAACTTCCAAAGCAGAGTAATGGGAAAAGTGCTCTGTAAAGGCGGTAAACTGTAATATTTTAAATTCTCACGAAAGGCTCATTAGTTAAATTAATTCAATGAAATTAGTTTGGGTAAAGGAGACGTAGGCATTACTGTTTCAAAGAACGATGATTTTAGTGAGTGGTACACACAAGTAGTACTAAAGGCAAAACTAGCAGATTATGCACCGGTAAAGGGGTTAATCGTACTTAGACCAGATGGATACTCAATTTGGGAATCACTAAGAAGCAGATTTGATAAAAAATTCTCAAAAAATGGAATTAGAAACGGATTTTTGCCAATATTAATACCAGAATCATTACTGGGTAAAGAACAGAAACATTTTGCCGGATTTAATCCAGAGGTATTTTGGGTAACACATTCAGGAACTAATGAAGTTGGAGATAGGCTTGCATTAAGACCAACATCTGAAACATTAGCATACACACTATATTCAAAATGGATTCAAAGCTGGAGGGATTTGCCATTAAAAATCAATTTTTGGAATACGGCACTGAGAGCTGAAATCAAAGCTACAAAACCATTTCTTAGAACTTCAGAGTTTCTATGGCAAGAAGGACACACTGTACATGTAACGCAAGAAGAAGCGGAAAAAGAGGTATTCAAAATTTTAGATATTTACAAAAATACTGTTGAAGAAGAGCTGGCAATTCCAGTAACAACAGGTAAGAAAAGTGAGAAGGAAAAATTTGTCGGAGCAGTATATACAACTACTATGGAATCAATCATGCCAGACGGCAAAGCACTACAAATGGGAACATCACATTTCTTAGGACAGAATTTTTCAAAACCATTTGAAGTTAAATTTGCAGATAAAGACAACGTAGAACATTTTGCATGGCAAACATCATGGGGAGTATCATGGAGATTAATCGGTGCGATGATCATGGCACATGGTGATGATAAAGGATTGGTCTTACCACCCAAAGTAGCCCCGATGCAAATAGTGATTGTTCCAATTTATCGAAATGATGAAGGAAAAGACAAAGTTTTACCAAAAGTAGAAGAGATCAAAACCGGACTAGAAGATAAAGAAATGAGGGTGTATGTCGATGACAGAGAAGGACTGTCACCGGGATACAAATTCAATGACTGGGAAATGAAAGGGGTTCCATTAAGGATTGAGATTGGTCCAAAAGATATTGAAAGAGGAAGCATGGTGATTGCAAAGAGATACAATTCAGAAAAAACCAGCTTGAATTTTGATGAAATAGAAAAAATATCTCCGTTATTAGAGGGCATTCAAGCAGGGATGTTGAAAAAAGCAAAAGAAGAAGCTACAAACAATACAATAAACATTTCAGAATATTCAGATTTTAAATCAAAAATTGAAAGGGGGGGATTTTTCAACTCACCATGGTGCGGAAAATCCGAATGCGAAAATAAAATCAAAGAAGAAACAGGTGCAGAAATACGAGTAATTCCATTTGGAAGTGAGAACTCTAATCAAAAATGCATCTATTGCCAGGAACAAAGTGTTTCAACACCAATCTTTGCAAGAGGATACTAGCAACAAAACACCCACAAACATAATAATAGAAAAAAGATTATTTTTCATCATGACTTCAAATCCAGAATTAGATTCAAGAAATACATTACTTGATCAATTCAAAGAGACACGAAGTAGAACGTTAGAACTGGTAAAAACTCTAGAGAAAGATGATTTTGTTGTTCAAACTGCATTTTTTACGAGTCCGCCTAAATGGCACATAGGTCACGTAAGTTGGATTTACGAAGCCATTATGAGTAAAATTGATAAAAATTATGAATTTTATTCCAAAGAGTTTTCAGAATATCTTAACTCCTACTATCAACAGTTCGGTGTTCCACACGACAAAGGGTTACGAGGGGTTGTATCAAGACCCACAACTGATCAAATTTTTCAATATTTTAATACGGTAAATCAAAGGGTAGAGGAATTTATTGGATCTCAAACAATGAATGAAGAAGCTGTCAAAATGATTGTGATGGGATTTCATCACGAATGCCAACATCAAGAATTACTAGTGTATGATTTACAACATTTACTTGCAGAACAATACAGGCCAGTCAAAAAAAATCAAACGCCAAAGCCAATCAATGCTGAAGTTAAATCAGTCAACATCAACGGGGGTTTGTACACCATGGGAAACAATGGAAAAGAATTTTGTTACGATATAGAATTGCCTGAACACAAAGTTTTCTTAAGTGATTACAAGATAGAAACACTTCCAATTACCAACGCACAATTTTTAGAATTTATTGAAGATGGAGGATATGAGACGTACAAATATTGGCTATCAGACGGATGGGAAAAAGTCAAAGCAAACAAATGGATTGCTCCGATGTACTGGGAAAAAGTCCACAATGTATGGCATGTAAGGGATTTTCTAGGAATAAGAAAAATCAATCCAAACAAACCGGTTTGTCATGTGAGTTTTTACGAAGCAGACGCATATTGTAAATGGGCAGGTAAAAGACTCCCATCTGAAGCAGAATGGGAAAAAGCAGCATGTTGGAATGAAGAAAAACAAGAAAAGACAGCCTTCCCATGGGGCAATGAAAAACCGACACCTGAAAAGTGCAACTTACTTGAATCTTACAATTGGAGTTGTTCTGAGATAGGCGCATATCCGCAAGGAGCAAGTCATTACGGATGCCAACAAATGATAGGGGATGTTTGGGAGTGGACAGCATCTGAATTTGCAGGATACCCAGGTTTCAAATCAGGATTTGACGAATATAATGACAAATGGTTTACAAATCAAAAAGTTTTGAGAGGCGGCTCTTTTGGAACTCCAAAAATGTCAATCAGAGGCAGTTATAGAAATTTCTTCAGACTGGATGAAAGATGGTTGTTTTCAGGTTTTAGATGTGCAGAAGATATCTAAATTTTAGATACTAAGCTAAGCGAAAAATGTTTTTTCTCATCAAGCCAGGTATGCTTTAATTCAAACCCGACATCGTCAAGAAGATCATGTATTTCAGACAAGCGATATTTGTGAGAATGCTCAGTATGAATTAATTCATCTTTATTCAATACCAACTGTAAGTTAGATTTTGAAATAACTACGGACTGTTCGCGAAGAGATTTTAGATACATTTCAATTCGCTGATCTTTTTCATTGTAAATTGCATGATGTGAGAAATTATTTAGATTAAAATCAGCATCAAGCTCATCATTAATTCTAGACAATACATTAAGATTGAATTTGGCAGTTATTTTCTGCGAATCATTATAAGCAGATTCAAGAATTTTTTTTTCTTTAATTAGATCAAGACCGATTAAAAATAAATCTCCAGGTTTCATCGTAGAGTGAACTTTTTCTAAAAATTTGTAGCCATCAAGAGGAGAAAAATTACCATAACTAGAACCCAAGAAAATTATTAGATTTTTTTGTTCATCATATGTTTTAAGGAATTCTAAACCACCTTCATACGTATCTATTATTCCTGTAATGGATAGATTTTCATAATCACGAAGCAGTTGTTCAGAACTTTCGGCAAGGATTTCAGAAATATCAATTGGGAAATATTCCATATTATTTTGAGGCGATAAAGCGTCTAAAAGCAATCTTGTTTTAACTGAAGAGCCGCTTCCTAATTCAACAAGGCGGAAATCACCATCTAGGAAAGAAGGTAATTCATGTTGTAATTTTTCAAGTATAGAAATTTCTGTTCTAGTCGGATAATATTCTGGGGCTGTACATATTTTCTCAAATAAATCAGATCCTTTTTTGTCATAAAAAAACTTGGGAGAGATAAATTTAGAATCACGATTCATACTAGATGAAATCTCATCGGCAAAAGTCTTTTCAATTTGTGTTGCATGGGGTTTGAAATATTTTAGCCTAGAATCAATTACGTATTTTTTATAATCAAGGTTTTTTTGAATAATATCGCTCAAGTATTAACCCAGTCGTTATTTGACATAAATGCGTTATCCCAAATGTTACGCACAAAAGATATTTCTTGATATACTTCATGATTCAACAGTAACTAATGAATGAAATACTAAGAGTGGAACATTTGAAAAAATATTATACAAAAAAAGAGGTGTTCAAGTCAGAGTCGATTACAGTTAGAGCGACGGATGATGTTTCATTTTCATTGAAAAAAGGAGAGGTGTTTGTATTGGCAGGAGAATCAGGATCAGGTAAATCTACAATTGCAAAGTTAATTTTAAAATCAACTCAACTAGATTCAGGTAAAATATTTTTTGAAGAACAAGAAATAGACAACAAGGAAAAAAGTTTATCAAAAATAAGAATGAACTGTCAGATGATTCATCAGGATCCATATGACTCAATCAACCCAAGAATGAAAATTGGAGACATTGTATCAGAATCACTAGAGATACACAATATTGGAAACAAGGAAGACAGACTCAAAAGAGCAATCGAAGTTTTACAAGAGGTAAAGTTAGAACCAGCTGAGGATATTGCAAAAAGATATCCACACATGTTGTCAGGAGGACAGAGACAAAGAGTGGTTTTAGCAAGAGCATTAGCACTGAAACCAAGAATTATTCTTGCGGATGAACCAGTTTCCATGTTAGATGTTTCAATTAGAGCAGAAATGCTAGAATTGATGCATCAATTACAGAAAAAATACAACATTTCATTTATCTATATTACACATGACTTGGCTACTGCAAGATACTTTGGTCGGAGAATAGGCATTTTGTATATGGGAAAAATTGTAGAGATGGGCCCAATTGATCAAGTTTTAGATAAACCAAGGCATCCATATACACAGGCACTAATTGACGCAATTTCAGAGCCAGACCCAGAAAATCTACATAGAGAAAGAAAAATTAGAATTAATGAACCTACAGAGATTGACGCCTATCAAGGATGTAGATTTAGAGCAAGGTGCCCATATGTGATTGAAAAATGCACAACAGAACCAGAATTAGAAAAAATAGACAGCGAACATTATTCTGCATGTTTTGTAAAACTAGACTAGGATGTTTTTACTGAAGGCATTCGTTTGTCTTTGTAAGTAACAACATTTGAAACTCCGTTCTTTGGGAAAACACCATAAATCAGTTTTGCTTTTTGTATAACAGAGTCTTTCAAAGAAACCATAATGAATTGACTTTCTTTGGATCTTTCTTCTAAAATTTTGGCAAGTCTTTGAGAGTTTGGAGCATCAAGGTGTGCATCCACTTCATCAAACAAGTAAAACGGAGAGGGTTTTAATTTTTGCAAAGCAAGAACGAACACAATGGCTGCCAAAGTTTTCTCACCACCACTAATTGAAGTGGATTCTCTTTTTGGTTTGTTCGGGAATTGAATCAAATAGGAAATTCCAGAATTAAATATATCATCTTCATTTTGTAATTCTAACCAAGCATTTCCATCAGTCATTTTATTGAAAATTAATCGAATCTCTTTATCGACTTTATCAAATGCGTCTAAGAAAGTTTGTCGCTTGTCTTTTTCAATATCTTCAATGAATTTTACAATAGAGTTTCTTTCTTCTTCAAGAGAATTCTTTCGAGTAGACATGGAACGATACCCATAGGATACTTCAAGATACGTTTCAGGAGCTTTTGCATTTAATGCATTTAGTGAGGCTAATTCTGCAGATAATCCTTGCACAATTGTTTCAACATCAAAGGTTTCCATATCCTTGTCAAACCCAAATGCAGAGAGCAATTGTTGTAATTTAGTTTCTTTTTCAATCAAATCGTGTAAATCACGATTCAACGAATCAGATTGTCTTTCAATATTGTTGATTTGTTTTGTAAGATCTTTATCTTTTTCAGAAAGAACTTTTAATTTATCATCATATTCTTTTAGTTGGCCAATAGAAGATCCAGATGAAGAAATAAGTTCTTGTTCCTGCTCTCTTAATTTTACAAGCACTTCATTTTTAGATTCTTTTTGAGTTTCTAATTCTTTAATCTTAGTTTCCAATTCTTCTTGTTCGGATTTTAGAGAATTTTCTTCATCATGGAGACGGTTTGATTGAGATTTTTCTCTATTATCCTGAGTTTCCACGGTTGTGAGTTGAGAAGATTTGTCACGGTATTCATTCATGATGGCAGTATGTAATTTTTCAATATCTGTTTTTTTGAGATTGATTCTTTGTAATTCACTTGCAATTCTAGTTTGCTCTCCGCTTGCATAATTTTGTTCAACAATAGAAATTCTGTCATTAAGAGATTCAATATGTGATTCAACAGTACTAACTTGAGATTCAATGGTTTGGTTTCTAGAAGTTAAATCTGAAATTCGTTTTGTTAGTTGTTCTTTCATGTTAAGGGCAGAAGAAATTCTAGATTTCAAATTTGAATAATTTTCTGTTGCAGATGAAAGGGATTTTTCAGATAGAGAAAGTCTGTCACTGTTTAATTGAATTGTATGATCTAATTTTTTGATTTCTTGCTTTTTACTTAACATTACTTTTTTGACTAGACTGATAGATTGGAATAATCCTTCAATATCATTGCTCAGAGAAATTAATTTTGTAAGTTTTGAAATTTTTGAATTATTATCAATTATCACAGTGCTGCCTTTAGCCTCAAAGAATTCACCACCGATAGTTACTGCTTTGTAGCCAGATTGGGAGATATCATAGGCAGATTCTCGAGTTTCAGTAAGCACGATATTACCAAATAGGAAGGTTTTGAGTGCAGAATAAGTAGGATCACATTTCACATGATCAGACAATACACCCAAAATTCCAGGGTCTTTTGGAAGAGCTAGATTAAACTTTGGAATGGCATCCAATGGAATGATTTTCAGTTTAGGAAGTTTTTTGTCCCGTGCAACTTCGGCTATTCCGAGTAATGTTGCAAAGTCTTTGACAACAATTGCCTTAATCCAATCAGAGCTAACAGATAAAACAGAGCGCTCATATCTTTTATCCCAAGAAATCATCTCATAAACTAATCCTTCAATACCAAGTCTTTCTGCATCTTCTTTTAATTTTGCAACAGTGTAATCCTCATGCATGAATCCCTTGACAGTTTTAATTTTTGATTCGTATCTAGTTGCTTGTTGATCCGACTTTTCAATAATTTGAGCCCACTCATCCATATCATTTAGTGTACGAGATTTTTTTGTCTGATATTTTTTTATTCTAGATTTTAATTCTGAAATCGTAGCAGTGTTATTTTGCATTAAAGATTCTAGTTGAGTTTTTGCCTTAGCTAATTCTTCAAGTCCAGAATTGATATCAGATAGTTTTGAAGAATTTATTTCGATAATTTCTTCAGATTGTTCTTTTTCATGTTGTGCTTTAGAGAGTTTTAATTTTGCGGTGTTTAATTGAGCGTTTAGAGTTTTAATTTTTTCGTCAATTTCAGATTTTTTTGCGGCGGCTTCAGATTGTTCTGTTAATACTTTTTGTCTTTGTGAATCTACAATTTCCAATTCTTTACCTATGCTGTTTTTCTTTTCATTTGTTTCTTGAATGGATTCTTTTATTTTTTGGATTTGCGTGCCTATATCGGTTCTAGCATTATCAATAGATTCTAACTCCATTTTAAGTTCAGGAATTCTTGCAGTAATTCTTTCAATTCTTTTTTGTGATGCAGAAATTGCACTGTTATCGATTTCATATTGTTCCATGGCAGTAGCAATTTCGGAATCTAATGCAGATTTGGTTCGGTTGTATGTGTTTGCTTCTCCCATTAATTTTGATTTTTCAGTTTCAAGTGCTTCAATCTCAGTTCTTAAAATAGCCCTACCTTCCTGAAATTTTGTGACTTTAGCAGTCAATGTGTGTAATGTGGTTTCTTTGGAGGTCTTTTTGCCAGAAATGTCCTTCATTTTGTTGGCTGCATCAATAGCCTTGTACCTATTTAGCTCTCGTTCAAGTATGTCATGACGTAGTTTCTGGTTTCTTTCCTCTTCGAGTTCATCTATTCTTTTTTTGATTTCGCCCATTTTGGCAAGAGCAATTTCGAGTCGTCTATCTGCCTCATCTAGTTGTTTTACAGATTCGACTTTTTTATCATCAAAATAAGAGAGTCCAATTAAATCCTCAATAGTTTTTCTTTTTTCTTCTGAAGTAAATTCAGAAATTCTTGTAACGGTTCCTTGCTGTACAGCATTGAGTTGTCCTAAACCAGCATTTGCCATATCAAGCAAATCCAAAATATGACTTCGATTTGTTTTCTTTTTGTTTAGGTAGTATGTATTTTCACCATTTGCATCCATCTCTCTAGTGATTTCAACAATGTCAGTATCAACAGGAATTTTTCTATCAGAATTATCAAAGTGAACGCTAGAACGTGCCATTTTTGCTCCACGTCGTTGTCCCTCAATATCATGAATAAGTGATCGAAGTTTATCAACCCTCATAACTTTGGGTTTGTTTTCACCCATTGCAAAAATTATTGCATCTAAAATGTTACTTTTACCAGAGCCGTTAGGTCCAGAGATCGATACCAATCCAGGCTCGAATTGAACAGCGGTATTTTTGAATCCAAATGATTTGAAACCAAAGATCTCAACTTTTTTTACATGAACCAATGATAGTCATTTTGCATTACGTAGGATAATCGATGCTTAACAAGTTTAGTTGACATAATTGCATAATTTTTCTTGTTGTGTTATGATATTTTTCGTAACGGTAAGTGATCTCTGCATATTTGATCGCATCATTACGCCTACTATAATTACTAGGAAGCAATTTTACATGCATGGTAAAGTTAGGGTTAATTCAAACTGCAACACAGACTACAAATCAAAAAGGAATTACACGCGCAGCAAGAATTCTAAGAAAATTAGCAAAGAAAAATACAGATATCGTATGCCTTCCAGAGCAATGGCTAAAAAATAACGAGATTGATGACTTTGGCAAAGAATTTTCAGAATTCAAAAAAATAGCCAAAGAATATTCAATGACAATAATCCCAGGCGCATTTTACACCAAAATAAAGAGTAAAACGTCAATCACATCACCCATAATTGGCCCAAAAGGAGAATTCGTAGGGACACAAGAGAAAATCCACCCTTTTGATTATGAAAGAGGCAATGTAAGGCCAGGAAAAGAGGCTAAAATATTCAGCACTGTCTGCAAGTTTGGAGTGATTATTTGTTATGACATGGTATTTCCCAAAGTAGCAAACACATTAGCCAAAAAAGGAGCACAGGCATTATTTTCTCCAAGCAGGATAGTCAAGAGAGGAATTGAGCCATGGCAAATGTATGTCCAAGTCAGATCATTAGAAAACAGAATTCCAATATTGGCTGCAAATGTAGAAAATCAGAGATTTGGAGGCAGTAGTCTGATTGTAGATTTAACTGAAAACAACAAAGTGATGACAACAAAAATTACAAAATTAACTGGAGAATCCGGAATCAGTAAAGAATTTGATTTAACAAAATATGAAAATAGTAGAAAATCAAGATTTACAGATTCAAACAAGTTTCAGTAACTAGTCACCAACAACAAATTTTTCACATGCAGTTTTTGCTAGAACATCAGAAGTTTGTTCTATTGGGTGCTTCATTAGATATGCACTAGCAGGTTTTATTGGTCCACCTATACCTCTATCAAGTGCAATTTTTGCTAAGCGAATAGCGTCAACTACAATTCCTGCAGAATTTGCTTTGTCATCAACATCTAGACGGACTTCCATATTGTAAGGTATGTTTGCCCATTGTCGACCTTCAATTCTCATAAACATGAGTTTTGTATTACCTAAGAAAGGGATAAAGTCAGATGGGCCAACATAGATTTGATCATCATCTAATCGTTCATTGAGTTGACTTTGAACACTTTCGGTTTTAGAAATTTTCTTTGAAACAAGCCTATCTTGTTCTTTCATGTTTAAGAAATCAGTATTACCGCCTACATTGATTTGATATGTTTTTTCAATTTTAGTTCCTCTGTCACTACATAGTTTAGCCAGAGTTCTATGAACAATTGTTGCACCAACTTGTCCCTTGATATCATCACCTATGCAAGGAATATTTTTTTCTGTGAATTTTTTTGCCCATGCTTCATCAGATGCAATAAAGGATGGAATGCAATTTACAAAAGCTGTATCAGTATCAAGACAAATTTGTGCCCAATATTCAGTTACCTTATCAGAACCTACAGGTAAATAAGACACAATTATTTCAACGCCCGTATCTTTGAGCACTTGTTTAATTTCTTTAGTTATTTCTTCAACAGATTTTGGATTATCAATTGGTTTAATTCTGTTTTCAACCCACAACCCAACTCCATCTAGTATTGGACTCTCGTAAATTTTAGCATCAGTTTTTGGCAATTCATCTTTTGGAATCCAATCAACCATGTTTGGATATGCATAGATTGCTTCATGAAGAGGTTTCCCAACTTTATTCGCACCAACATCAAAACCACAAACAAAGTCAATATCATGAATTCCATATCCTGCCAGTCTATCATGAATAATTCCAGTAACTTCTTGAGAAGGATTTTGTCTATAGTATTCAATTCCTTGAATTAATCCTGAAAAACAATTACCAATACCAACTAAACCGACTTTAATTCTACCTGTCATTCGAAACTTGGTATCATTGGGCGGGTTTAAAGTTTACTTAAAAAATGAAAAAGATCCTTTCAATTAAGGCAGAATTTTATACTTGGCACCAGCAATCAACTCATGGTAGATCCAGGTCGTCCAGTTAAGGATATAGAAATTGATTCAAGCACGTCAATAGAAAAAATCTTTGAAGAGTTATCACAGTCTGGAGGATTTGAATCGGTGAATTTATCAGATGGACTTGGAATTTTAACAGAGATGATTTCAGATAAAGAATGTTTAAGATTTGTATCGTTTGTAGGAGCAGTTGTTTCTACAGGATTAAGAGGAATCATCAAAGACATGATCAAAAGCAAATGGTTTGATGTTGCAATTACAACGTGTGGCGCATTAGATCATGATATTGCAAGACACTTTTCACATTACAAAGAAGGTTCTTTTACAATGGATGACGTGGAACTTGCAAACCAAAATATTCACAGACTAGGCAACGTATTAGTTCCAATGGATAGTTATGGTCCTCTAATAGAAGAAAAAATACAATCATTTCTAGAAGAAGAATACCAAAAGGGAAACAAAGAGATGAGTACTGCAGAAATATGTAAGATGATTGGAAAACATCTCGGAGAAGATTCATTTCTTTATTGGGCACAGAAAAACGACATCGACGTAGTGGTTCCAGGGATAATGGATGGAGCAGTAGGAAGTCAAATCTGGTTATTTACACAAAAGCATTCAGATTTCAAATTAAACATGGCGGAGGATGCAAATTTGTTATCAGGGTTAATCTTCAAAGCAGAAAAATCAGGGGCATTCATGATTGGTGGAGGGATTTCAAAACACCATACATTGTGGTGGAATCAATACAGAGAGGGATTGGATTATGCATTTTACATCACTACTGCACAAGAATTTGATGGCAGTCTAAGTGGGGCATTAGTTAGAGAAGCAATATCATGGGGGAAAGTTACTCAAATTGCAAAACAATCAACACTTCATGCAGAAGTTACTACAATACTGCCATTCATTTATTCGGCATTACTTTCAAAACTACAAAAACAATTCAGATAAAAGCTATTATTTGATAAATATTCAAATTATTTTATGAATCAAAAAATAAGAATTAGGGAATTAAAGGAATTAAATTTACAAGAAGGATCCTCATAGATGGATTTCCGTCAGTAGGGTTCAGTAGTGCAATTGCAACGGAATCAATGATTCAGACGTCAAACTTTGAATTAGGAGGAGTAGTGGATTCAGAAGATTTTCCTCCAATCAGTGTAGTTAAAGATGGTAAACCAAATTTTTCAACAAGAATATTTGTCAATCAAGATTTAAAAGTAGGAGTGTTTCTATCATACCTCACATTAGATCAATCACTACACAAAGTTACAGCAAAGACAATGTTATCATGGGCAAAAAAACACAATATCAAACTAATTGTAAGTAGTGTTGCAATAAAATCTACTAAATCAAATGAAGAAATGATTGCGGTTGGAAGTACAGATAAAGCTAGAAAAAAAATACAAGACACAGGATTAAAAACATTAGAACATGGAACAGTACCAGGAATTCCAGGAATATTACTAAATGAAGGAAGTATGTCAGGACAAGATGTCATTGTCATAATTTTCCACACGAATGGAGAAGGCCCAGATTTCAAATCAAGTGCAGAATTGTGTATGGCAATGTCAAAATTAATTCCAGGTGCGTCATGTGACATTCCATCATTACAAAAAGAAGCAGAAAAAGCAGAAATGGTAATCAAAGAAGCACAAGAGGAATCAAAACACCTCAAAGATTCAATGTACAGATAACAAAATCAATCAAGTTTATTTCGTTATCAAATAGCATCAAAACATAATGACATCCATACTTGAATTTGCAGTCATCGTAATAATTATTTCAGTTTCAGGAGTAATGTCACCAGGCCCGCTTTTTGCTGCAAATATATCATATGGATTGCGTGAAGGTACAAAATCAGGAATAAAAATGGCAGTAGGTCATTCGATAGTAGAATTTCCATTAATTGTTTTGTTAGGAATAGGAGTTTTTTCATTAGGAGTATTTCCAGAATTTAGAACAATCATATCAATTTTAGGAGCAATTACACTTTTTGTTTTTGCGACATTACAAATTAAAGCAATATTAGATCAAAAAAATCAGAATCCGATTCAACCAAAACACGGTCCATTAATTACAGGAATTGCATTTAGTGCACTAAATCCATTTTTTATAATTTGGTGGATAACAATAGGTTTCAAATTAATTTCAGACGCAATGATGATTTGGGCATTTTCAGGCATGATAATTGTATTTTTCTTACATGTATGGATGGATTTTGTCTGGTTAGGAGGAACTGCATTTCTTGCATCCAAAAGTTCAAAAATAATTTCCAATAAAAATTATAAATTTATGATGATAGGATTAAGCATGGTTTTGGTTTATTTTGGAATAGCTTTTTTGATAGAAGCATTTGTCTAACCGCAATCCAAAATTTCAATATAAGGAGAGCATTGATCATTGTAAACGTCAATTTTTTCTAGGATATTTTCACAAAATTCAGGATCTAAAGAATATTCATAAGAATTAATTTCATTTGAAATTAAAATAAAATTTACAGGACAAGAATTAAACATCAAAGCAAGTAAAACAAACAAAGACGCAATTGAAATAAATAAGACATATTTTAAATTATTTTTTTGAAATATCAATTTCCATGGTGGAAACATTTCGTTGTTTCCCATCTTGTGAAGTTAAAGAATCAGAAGAAATTCTAACATCGCTTACAAAATAACCCACAGAATCCATTCTTTTAACAATCATTTGAGATACATCAACAGCCTGAGTGATTCTTTTTCCTCTTGCTTTAATCGTAGCAATAGTTCTAGTAGATAATTGCGTTAAAGTTGCAGAAACATAAGTCATGATTGGTTTAGTGCCGATAAAAATCATATATCCTTCTTCAGGAACTTTAGGAGAATCATATGTAGGCTCAGAAGTTGGTTCAGGTTCTGGGGCTGGTTCAGGTTCTGGGGCTGGTTCAGGTTCTGGGGCTGGTTCAGGTTCTGGGGCTGGTTCAGGTTCTGGGGCTGGTTCAGGTTTATTCCTAGAATCAAATTCAGATAAGATATCTTCTGCATCATTGGCTTTTTTGTTGTTACTCAATTTCAGTTCCGCTTATAACAAAAATCTCTCTCGCTTTTATTTAATTTTTCAGGTATTTCCTTTCAAATAGTCTTCAAATAATTTTTCAAGATCGTCATCATTACCACATTTTTTGATTTGTTCAACCAAGTCAGGTTCTTCAATCTCATAGCAATTCATAACATCTTGAGAATCTTTGAAAAGCAACATAGCCTTATTTTTAAAAATACAATGATAGAGTTTTTCTTTTTCCATTTTTTCAGGTTTTAGATTAACACCATTTTCATCAGCAGATACAGGATAACCCATGAAGATCTTGAGAATTTACAATATTTAGACGAATACACAATATAGTAATAATCAAAGAAAACTACTAGGAGTATTGGAAACCAGAGTAGTTTTCCACATAGATTTTGATTATTTTTATGCACAATGTGAAGAAACAAGATCTCCAGAACTAAAATCAAAACCCGTTTGTGTTTGTGTTTTTTCAGATAGAGGAGGAGACAGTGGAGCAGTAGCTACTGCAAACTACACAGCTAGAAAATACGGAGTAAAATCAGGCATCCCAATTGTATTTGCAAAAAAAAGATTAGAAGAAAGAAAAGATGCAGTGTTCTTACCTGTAGATTTTGATTTCTATGATGAAGTTTCAGAAAAAGCAATGAAAATCATGAAAAATAATGCAGACATATTTGAATATGTTGGAAGAGATGAAGCTTATTTGGATGTGACAAACAGAGTAGAAAGTAATTTTGAGAAAGCAAATCATTTGGCACAACAAATCAAAAATTTGATTCTAGATGAGATAAAGCTTAGTTGTTCAATTGGTATTTCTCCAAATAAATTAATTTCAAAAATTGCATCAGACTTTCAAAAACCCGATGGGTTAACAACAGTTCCACCAGAAAGAGTTAATGTATTTTTAGAACCATTAAAAATTAGAAAGATTCCAGGAATTGGTAAAAAAACAGAAGCAAAGTTTTTAGAAATGAAATTAGAAAACATTCAAGATTTAAAGAAAATCGATATTTTTACTTTGAATAAAAATTTTGGAAGAAAAACAGGAGCTTACATTTACAATGCCGCAAGAGGAATAGATGATGAAGCGGTAAAAGAAAGAGAAGCAAGTATTCAGTATAGTAAAATTAGCACACTAAAAGAAGATTCAAAAGATTTTGTATTTTTATTAGAAAATATCAAAGAATTATGTAAAGAAGTACATCAAATAGTTAAGAAAAACAATAGAATGTTCAAATCTATTGGAATACATTTTGTTCAATCAGATTTATCGAATAAATCAAAATCAAAAATCCTAAGAAACCCTACATCAAATATAGAAGATCTAGAAAAAGTTGCAGAGCAATTACTGAAAGAAGCATTAGAAAATCAAACTGTGACAATTAGAAGGTTGGGAGTAAAAGTTTCAGAATTATCAGAAATTCAAGGACAAAGCGACATTACATCATATTTTTAGAAATAAATTATTTTTCTAATTTTTTCATACGTCTTGATTCTATCAAAATCACGACTAGAATAAATGCAAACAGCCAGGGCAAAAACATAATCTCGCCTGCAATTTTGTGATATTCTTCCCATGCCACAGGATCAGTAGTAACTTTTAGAGCATACCATGAAAGGGAAAAAATACGTATCAAGTTCACAATGATTGTGCCAATTATTCCTAAAACAAAATAGATTGCTTTGCGAGTTCGTAAAATATTGAGTTTTAGCATGAATGCCCCAATTACTAATGAAAAAATGATAATACTGTGGACCCCAGCTGATGGCCAAAATACTTGAAGTGCCATTGAGCCATGATCACCTCGCAAAAACATTACATTATCACGCCCTACCGCAGTTCCAAGATCAAGTGCAGTAATCACCCAAACATTTGCCTGAACGAAATAAGGAACAACGTACTGTAATGGACCAAGTGTATCATAAGGAAAAAATGCATCAAGTGAAAGTATTATTGCAGTGCCTGTAAGAAATATCGGTCCTGCAGGTGCAATTCGTATCCAGCGTTTTCCAAAGAAAATACTTAGAGCAGCAACAACAAAAATAGACATTATGACAAAATCCCACATCCACGTCCAAGAATAAATTAATTGCACATCAAAGGCTTCTGCAGATTCAATAATGTATTCTCTTAAACCGTATTCTAATGAAACAAGATAGGCCATTGTTGCAATGGCCATCGGGATTGCTGCAAGTAGTTTTTTCTTGGAGATAGCAGTCTTTAATCCAATTAATTCAGCAACAATGAAAATTAAAGCAAAGAAATACCCACCCCTACCTTCATTCCAGCTCCAAGCAACAGAATCAGGAAATGCGATCATTGCAAAAAGGATAGGACTAGAAATAATAGAAATACCAAAAATTAAATTCCAGTTTTGCAATGCAGTAAATTCAAAAAAGGCAAATAAATATCTCGACTTTAGTTATTTTCAAAATTTTTCATTATAAAACAAGAATTGTGATAAAATTAATCTCCAGTATCTTCTATTTCATCATCTTCAGGATCACTTCTGGTTGTCCTAATTGGAACATAGATGAATGTCACGATAACACTTCAAATGACTGCAAGATACATCCCAAGATTGTAAGAATTTGCCTAACAGGTAATTTCTACTGCATCAAGAGTTTGGATCAAACTTACATTCAATTTTAAGCGATTTGATAGTTGTAAAATAGGTAATTGACAAAATACCAATGGCAATTATCCGAATTGGGATCTCATAATTTGTTAAAAATGCTGTAGCTGTTGCTCCAACAGATCCAAAAGTAGAGATCACTGCAAATCCAACTGGTCCACAACTACATGCACCAGCAGCGGCGCCAATTATAGAACCAAATATACCGTCACCCATTTTTTGCTTAGATCTTTTGAGGATGTTGATACGAAATATGTTCATAGGTAAAACTAATGCAGAAAGTGCAGAAATAGTTACAATTAGAATAAATCCAAATTCAGACCCAGATGGAACATGACCAATAACATAAGGCTCTAAAAAAACATATTCAGATAAAATTAGTAACCCAACCAGCATTGTTGAAAAAATAATTATTGATAATAAGAGATATTTTGAATTTGAAAAGACCAGACTAAGTACAGAAATCATCTAAACCATAGTGTCTAATACTTGTTTGAACACAGAAAATGGTTGTGCACCACCAAGTTGTTGTTGTCCATCAGGACCAACTATAATGAACCCAGGAGTTCCTCTAACACCATGATCTCTTGCTTGTTGAATGTTGTATTGTACACGTTTAGAATATTTTCCAGAGTCAAGACAACTTTCAAACAATTCCATATCAAGTCCCAAAGCAAAAGCAAATGCTTTTAGTCGTTCAGTGTTTGCCCAGCCTCCATCAATTTTGGATTCTTGAGAAACATAAAGCATGTCATGGTATTCCCAATACATTTCTTGATCTTCAGCACAGTAAGATGCTTGAGCAGCTTTTGGAGAATCATGTCCTAAAAATGCCAAATCAACAAAAACCAAGTTTGCTTTACCAGTTTCAATATAGTCTTGAGTGATTGAAGGTTTTGTATTTTTAAACCAATTTTGACATTGATGACATTGATAATCACCAAATTCAACAATAGTTATTGGAGCAGAAGGATCACCTAAGATGGGGGAACCCATAGCAGTAGAAACAGTTCCATGAGTTCCACCCGTATCAAGATTAACAGTTTCAGAAGAAGGTACAGATGCAATAACTCCAGCAACAATTGCAACTACAATTGCGCCTAAAAGTACACCTTTTTTGTTCATAATTCAAAGCATGTGGGATTGGTTAAAAAAACTTATTCCAAATCACGTGAAGACTTTCTTCTAAAAAGATTTACAAATTTTGCAATGACAGTATCAATTGGGCATACTTCACATGCTATACTAGAAGAATGAGAATCAAAGTGCTTTTCAAATTTTTCTCGAGAGTCAAAAATAAGATCACATTTTTCACAATAGATCTTAGATACATTTTCTCGGGATGATTTTTTCACAAAGGTTTTGAGTAATTAGTGCTTATAAAGATCCTGTTGAGAATCAGAGCATGCAAAGAATTCCAGATAAAATAGTAACAGGGTTTTTTGTCATGGTATTAGGAACTGCATGGTATTTTAACAAATGTTTTGTGAAACCGACTCCATACAACATAATAATTTATGATCTTTTTGGAAATCAAACAAAAATAGATGGAATAAGAACTAATTTTAAAACACTCAAAGTTACAAATAATTACATTTTAGAATATCAAGATAGATTTTCACAGTATACTTTTTCAACGGCATCAGAAATGCCAGTAATTAAAAAAATTGGATATATAATATTTTGAAATAAATTAAATGTAATGAATTCTCATATGTACATTTAATTCAACTTGATATGGAGTCACATATCCACAGTGAGTACACGAAAACATTTGGGGTTGAGACTCGGCAGAATTATTTTCAATTACTTTACCAGAAATAGATTTGATGTTGATCACGTCATTGTTTGAGATTACAGCAAAATGTCTACCTTCATCAATAGAATCTAAATATTCCTTTATGGCGGAAATTACAACAGCAGTATCAATAATTTCATCATCATCCAAAGAAGATAAAGTGAATTGATTGTGTTTTAATGTGGGAATTGCGGTTACTTGATCTGCAACATAAACGAGCAAGTCATTCTTAATTGATGCCACATCATTACAATCAACTGTAAGCATAAGATATCGTGATTAAATCAATATTTTAGTTTAACAAACATTTGAAAATGATTATTATGGTTTAAGTTTATGAGTGGAATACATGACTGATTCAGAAACATTTGGAGTTGAAAAAGGACATGGCGAGGAAGTCATTGCATGGTTAAATAATCAAGCAAAGTCACAATCCATGAAACTTGAAGCCAGATTATATGGCTATAGCGTATCTACAGAAAATTTTGGAGAGTTTGAAATGTTTTCATGGGTGGGAAATGTCCAAAGTGCAAGAAAAATGATCATTAAAGCTAGTAAAAGATTCAAGATTAAAGTGATTGAAGGAGGATACAAACCTAAAGAGAAGATATTCAAGATGAAGAAAATGGATTTTGCCAAAGTCAAAAAAGGAGACAAAACAATAGGACAATTACAATTTGTAGCATCAAGATTTGGGAATAGACATTGGGAGATACAAGATGAAGAGCGCCATTAAAATAAAAATACAGATGATAAAAACATGGAAAAAATAGGAATCATAGGATTAGGAATGTTGGGTAATGCAGTTGCATTACACTTGATAGAGAAAGGCTTTGAGATTGCAGCATACAATAGAACAAAAGAAAAAACATCAGAATTAAAAGAAAAAAAAGCAACAATTGTAGAATCGCCTAAAGAAGTAGCAGAAGAATCAGAATTGGTAATAGTTGTGGTAAAAGATGCAGAAGCAGTAAAGCAAATTTCATTTGGAGAAAACGGAATCATACAAGGAAATCATAAAGGATTAACTGTGGCAGATATGAGCACAATTGATCCATTAGAATCTAAAAACATTACAAATCAATTCAAAGACAACAATATACAAAAATTAGACATACCAGTTATGGGAGGACCCAACGTGGCAATCACAGGAGATTTAGTCATGATGGCATCAGGAGATAAACAAAGTTTTGAAAAATGCAAAACAGTGTTTGATACTATAGCAAACAAAGTATTTTTTCTAGGAGATAGCGGAATAGCTCATTCTGTAAAGCTAGCAATGAATCTTCAAATTACAATGCTTGCATTAGCGTTATCTGAAGGAATCATGTTGGTCAAAAAATTAAATGTCGATCCAAAAATATTTTTAGAAATTTTAAACTCAACATATTTCAAAACAGGAATGAGTGAAAAAAAGGCATACAAGATGATAGAGGGAAGATACAATACAACATTTACAATGGCAAATCTAAAAAAAGACATCAGTACCATGACAAATGCTGCAAAATCATTAGGTATCGAATTACCAATGATTAGTAAAGCAGAAGAAGTGTACGAAAAAGCAATCAAAGATGGATTTGGAGATATCGACTATACCGGAATTATTGAATATTTGAAAAAAAATAACACGTGAAAATAAAGAAATCACGAATAGAATTGAACAAAAATTCTATAAGTTATGAAAACAATATAGCATTATGCGATTAGAGGAAAAAGTCACAATTGTTACAGGAGCATCAAGTGATATAGGGAAAGGAATTGCCAAACGGTTTACAGAGGAAGGAGCAGAAGTCATCTTGATTGCTAGGAATTTAGAACAACTAGAAAAGACAAGAAAGCAAATAGGAAATGAAGAATTAACAGCCTCAATATCATGTGATTTGACAGATGAATCTCAAGTATTGCAAACAGTAAATCAAATTATGGACACATACGGTAAAATAGATGTTCTTGTCAACAATGCAGGTACAATTAATGATCCAATACATTTTCATGAAATGCAAGATTTAGAGATTAAAAAATTAATTGATGTTAATTTGTTGGGAGTGTTTCATATGACAAAATCTGTTTTAACAAAAATGTCAGATGTGAAAAATGGTGCAATAGTAAACATTGGTTCAATTTCAAGTGAAAGAGCAATACCAAGAGTTCATTTAGCAGTATACTCATCAACTAAAGCTGCAATATCCATGTTTACAAAATCTATTGCAGTAGAATATGCAAGAAAAAATATTAGATGTAATTGTGTTAATCCAGGAATTATTAATTCAGGAATGATAAAATCATATCTTGAAGATCCTCAAGCAAGAAAAGTACTAGAGGAGAGACTGCCACTTTCAAGAGTTGGAGAACCGGAAGATGTAGCAAATGCTGCATTGTATCTGGCATCGGATGAAGCAAGTTGGGTTACAGGAACAATTCTAAATGTAGACGGCGGTAAAACTGCATCTGAGGGATAACTACCGCCAACTTATCCTAAAGCCCTCCAATGCATCATGATGCATGCCAGATACACAAATCCAAGACAGTTGTCACAGTTCCTTTCGTATCTGATTGCCGTCCCGTAAAGTCCGCACTTGAGCCATACAAGGAACCGTTCTAAGACAAACCTTGTCTTGCCATAATGTCTTTGATTCCTGTTCTGTGCAACGTTCCTTGAGTTCCTTTTGTATGGAATGCAACGGTCAATCCCATGGGATCTCAGATAGTCTCTGATGCATGCCGCATCGTATCCCCTGTCGGCATACACTGAGATGATCTGCCGTATCAAACCGTCATCTGCAGGTTCTGAGATGTTCTCTAACACATCAATGAATTTCGTACTGTCATGAATGTTTGCAGGGCTGGCCCTGATTGAGATTGGCAGTCCTGTCCTGTCTGCTGCAACGTGAATCTTTGTGCCCAGGATCCTCTTGAACCCGTCATATCCTGTTTTGTCCCCCCCTTTTTGGCGGCAACTGACGATGAATCAACTGATATTTTTTGCAGGCTGATTTTTCCCTGTCTGTGTGCGGATTTGATCAGTCCTGACAGAATCCTTTTCCATATTCCCTTTTGCTGCAGCTCTGAGAATCTCAGATGCGCGGTGGATTTTGAGCCGTATCTGTCCGGCATGTCTGCCCGCCTGCATCCGGTTGTTAGGACAAACAATATTCCGTTGATTGTGTTTCTGTCATTGCATCCTGGCCTTCCGGTTTTTGCAGGCTTTGGCAGATGTGGTGCAACCGTGTTCCATTGAACGTCTGACATTTCTTTGTGAACCATGAAGGATGCATCAGCAGAGCCATTCTTGGATCCCGATTGTCATGAATTATTTACAAAATGATCGGTTTTAGGATGAGTTGTATATAACTAATTTAGTTTGAGATCTTGTTCTTTTTAGAATATGCTCTATAACTAAAACCAGTAATCAGCATAATAATTCCAGTAATTGCAGACCACATGAAAAAAGATCCAAGTTCAGATTCATCCATAACTATCAGTAATCAGATAAACATCTAAAGTTTAGGTTGATAATAAGAGTCTCTAAAAGTATGAAACATCTAAATAGATTTGATACCGACGGAATTTATGCCTGAATTTACGTGTCCAGATTGTGGAAAACGTCTATTTCACGAAAATGAGACAACGTTGAAAGTTGAGGAGACAATTCATTCTAAATTTTGCAGAAAAACAGGAGAGACACACAGTTACATGCACAGAGACCCAGAACATATGGAAACTTTTGATTCAGAAAGGGAAAACGACAGTACGGGTGCCCCAGTACTAAAAAAATAGAGAAATAACACCTCAAAATTATATCCTAGAGACACATCATTGAAATTAATTGGCTAAAGAATATCATTATGATTTGGTAGTTGTGGGTGGAGGACCAGCTGGTTCTTCAGCAGCTTATGCAGCTGTAAAAAACGGAAGTAAAGTAGCACTAATTGAAAAAGAAAGCAGCATAGCAGAGACAGTAAGAACTAGCGGAGTAACATGGATTCAAAACATTAAAGAATTTGGGATTCCCGATGATTGTTTTAATCCAATTAAGAAATTTTCATTCTGTTCTCCTAATAATGAAGTTACAATAAGGGATACAATTCCAAGGGCAGCAGTGTTAGATGTAAGAAAAACATATCGGTGGTTAGCAGAAGAAGCAAAACAATCAGGGGCAGATATTTTTACAAAGATGAACATCAAAGAAGTCATCAAAAATCAAAATGGAGACATTGTCGGAGTAAAAGGAATAGGAGAAGAAGGAGAAGCAGTATTTCATTCAAAAATAATTATCGACGCAAGTGGATTTCAATCAACAGTTTCTAAAGCAATGGGGTTGGTGTCACAATGGAATAGATTTGGAGCAGGAGCAGAATATGAAATGAAGGTAGAAAACACAGAAGAGGATACATGGTGGTTAATGGTAGGACAAGAGTATTCGCCTGCAGGGTATGCATGGATATTCCCGTTAGGCAATAACATAGTAAGGATTGGGGTAGGAGTAGGAAAACCAGAATCAAATGTAGACCCCACAGTAAGACTCAAAGAAATAATAGAAAAGAAACTAGGACCAATTAAAAAACTAGGCAAATTAACAGAGATGGAATTTCATTATGGATTAATACCAAATGATGGACTGTCAAGAAAAACAGTTTTCAATAATTTGATACTAGTTGGAGATTCAGCAGGACAGGCAAATCCACTAGTCTTAGAAGGAATCAGATACGCAATAAAATTTGGAAGGGTGGCAGGGAAAGTGGCAAGTCAGGCAATAAAAACAGGAAAAACAGACAAAGATGCACTTTATCCATATGAAGAAAACTGGAGAAAGGAAATTGAATCCAAAATTAATTCAGCAGGTAAAGTTCAAGATAGATGGATTGGTTTGTCTGATGAAGAGTGGGATAAAGAATTAGACATAATCAACGAATTAAAACCTGAAGAATTTATTGATTTTATTAAAGCTGATTTTGGATTATCAAATATGATCAAACTAGCAACTCATCATCCAAAATTAGCAGTCAGACAACTATTCAGTTTAGTAAAAGGGAAAAAATAATCAAGGAACTTTAAAGAAATCAGTAACAGTCACATCATGATATTGTAGCTGGACAACATAAACTCCATTCTCAAATGGTTGGGATATTACTTCGTTAAACAATCCAGTTGGATCGTCTCTCAAACCAATCTCTTTAACAAGATCTCCACGTTGATCAAAAATATCTATAAAAAGATCTTCACTGAACTGAACAGTTTTTAGAACACGCCCAGATATGACCAATTTATCCCCATCATATTCCGCTTGAATAGGGGCAGAAGGATTTCTAATGGGAAGATAACGCTCTATTATGGTTTTTAATTCATCAAGGTTATTTCTCACGTCACTTAGATCATTGTCTTTGATTGCAAATTCAATTTCACTAGTTACAGATGCAAATCTAGGATTGAGAACATAATTTTTACCGCCAAATTTTTCTGCAAATGATTCTAATTCGTCAAATTCACGAGTTAATTCGACCATATTCAAATCACTAGTGCTGTATTCATAACCAAAGTCTTCCTCAATGTGAACAATCTGAGAGGCTTTGGAATCTTTGTATTGTAACATTACAACATATAGTCCAGGATCAGCAGGTGCATTCCATTGAGTGAAGAAATTACCCTGCTTAGTATCAGTAAATTCCAGACTACTGTGAGATGTTCCATCCATGTTATACACAGTTACGTAAAGATTTTCACGCCTATCAAAAAGAGATTTGTCAGTTGCGCCACCAAGTATCCAAAAATCTTTTTCAGCATCATATGAAATATCATAAATGATTTCAGCATTATCTAGTACCAAATGTTCACTCAGGTAATCTCCAATTTCAGTAATCTTAGATTCGGCATCAACGAAATTTGCCAATTCAATCATATGATCGGCATCAGCCATTTTTTCATTGTATTTATCAACATAATCTGAGAATCCAGCATTGTAAAAATTAGAAACTACAGTTGAGAATGTATCCAATTTTTTACGAAATTCGATTCGTTTTATTTCATCTGCAGAATAACCATTATCAGAGCCAAAAGGATCATTAGCATAAGCCTCAGAGACTAAACTCCATTCATCAAACAAATCGCGAACTAATTGATCAGCTTGATCAAGATCATTTTTAGTTACAAGGTCTCTAACATTGTCAATTTTTTCATTAAACGCTTCAGTAAATTCTATGTAATTAGGAAGGAAGCGATTCTTTGTCAGGCTTAATTCAACTAAATTCTCAAGTGACTTTGCACGTTGTAAAATATCACTAGCACGAATATCGTGTGCATCTTTATTGTAAGAATCTAAGTCAGCTTGAATTTTAGGAGACATGTCACTTGCCCAACTTAGCAAAACTTCAATTCTATCAATTCTAGTAATAGAAGGATTTCCAGACTCCATTTGCTTTGCAGTGTTTAAAATTTTCAAAGCATTGTCAATTAAGAAAAGATTTTCATAGTCAGCTTGAATTTCAGCTTTTTCTTTCATTGATTTGTATTGGAATTCTAGAACGGCCAGAGGATTTCTTTTTTCTCTAAGTTCAGTCACGGATTGATCAAATTCAGAAACTATTTCTAAAACAGATTCAATAGAATCAGCATTTTCAACTCGCACCAGTAGAGATTCCCAATCACCAACTGGAGCAGAATGAACACCAGTAGATTGTGAAATTTCAACGCTTTTGTTAATTCTAGATGAAATATCAATGACTTGAACCATCTGGTTTATTTCAGATTCAGATTCCAAGATATCATCAACAGAGGTAGCCAAGGCCAAATCACGCTCTAAAGCATCCCAATCAGATTGAATCAGATTTGCAAGATCACTATTTTCTTCAGAATCAGAAGAGATGAATTTATCAACACCATCTAATTCTCGCAAAATGATAGATGCCTGATGTAGTTCTGTAACCCTAGATGATGAAGAAATTAATTCTTCAATGGAGCCTTTTGCCATCAGAGAAGGCTTTAGAGCCTCCCAATCATTTTGAACCAATTTATACAGATCACTTTGTTTTCTAGAAACGACATCAAGGTATCGAGATTTAGAAAGAATATCGATAAGTTCGCCAATATCATCTGAGAAAATAGGAGCAGTTCCTCTTGCAAAAATAAAACCAACTTCACTCTTTACAGATTTGCTCATAACAGTGTCAGATTTTTTCATTAAATTCAACAGAGTTGCTTCTAATTGATCAAAAGTAGGGGTTCGCTTGTCAGGTATTTTTTCAGGATTTACATTTTTGATATCTACAAAGGCGTCAGTCAGTAAATCTATTGCTCTTGTTTTGTCACCTATCTCATAATAAAATACAGATGCAAAGATAGTTTTATCAATAGACTTTGCAACATCAAAAGAAATTTCATCTTCATCTAACAATGTCTGAACAGAATTTAATGCAGATGAAACTGCAGGTCTAATCAGAGGACTAATCTCAATTATCAAATCATCGACAAAAAATTCGCTCCATAATCCCACATAGGTGGTTTCTAATTCAGATAAACTAGTAGAAGTTTGATTTGAAACAGGAGGTGAAATATCAAGTAAATTTCCAATAACATAACCTTGATCAGAAATCAATTTTTGAGCGGAAGAAACCATTTGATCATCATTTGCAGGAGAGAAGGAATCTGTAGAAACGGTAAATGTTGTTGATGATGAATAATCACCGTAGAATAATTTTATTTCATAGTCTCCAGAGATACCGCAAATTCTACCTTTTAGAGGAATAACATCGGTGATGAATGCGCCATTATGCAATGGCGTCAATTGTTGAATTTGACATAAATCTCCATGAGGGTTGAAAATCTGCATTATAAGAAAAGAATCATCTACAAGACTGGCAATTTGACCATAAACAAACAAAGGTTCTCCACTATCATAATCACCAAAATTTTCAAGAATAGTTATCCTATCAGGAGTCTGAGCAGATGCATACACGGGCATCAAAAGTAAAACAAACAGGCTCAAAATCATAGGAATTTTACCCATAAGGATTCAAATCGAGGCTCATACTACTTAAAACTTGAGCAGTTATGATATGTTACAGAAAAATTTTGAAAAATTAAGCCATGGCGATTACTCTACAGTAATTACCAGACTCAATTTTGGGCACAGTGTTGGTTTGGTCGGTTGAGGACATACAAAGTGAGTGAAATTGCATAACAGTGCATTTTGTGCAATCATTACAAATCATGCTAGTAGGTCTCAAACATTCAGGGCATCTAGTATTTTCAAATAATGCTCCACCGCAGTTTCTACATGATTTATCAGGCAATTTCTTTCAATATAGATATCTAAAAATCAGATATAAGAGAGACGAAGAAATCATTCATCTCAGTAATACGTAAAAAGAAGACATAATTGAAATGAAAAAATCATATCTTCATGGATAAAGTTAGAAAAACTTTTGATAAATGGGCCAATAATGGTAGAGCTGAAGAAATGGAAATGGAACATGGGAAAAATGTTTTAAAATTTTTAAAAACAATACCAAGAGTCCAACCATTTACATTTTTAGATGTAGGGTGCGGAAATGGATGGGTTGTAAGAAAAATTGGAAATGAAAAATACTGTAAAAAATCAACAGGTATAGATAAAAGTAAAAAAATGATCAATGCTGCGAAAAAAAAGATAGATAATAAAAGAGAAGAATTTTTTCATACGGACATAGAATCATGGGAATATAAGGAAAAATTTGATTTTATTTTTTCCATGGAATCCTTATACTATGCAGATTCCATGGAAATTGCACTAGAAAAAATATACGAATTATTAAAACCGGGAGGGCAATTTTTCTGCGGAACTGATTTTTATGCAGATAACAAAGCAACGTTGAGATGGGCAAAAATTATGAAAATTCAGATGCATTCACATTCAAAAAAAGAATGGAAAGGATTTTTCAAAGATGCAGGTTTTAGGGTAAAAACAAAACACGTCAAAGATTTACAAAATAAGAAAAAATGGAAAAGAGAATATGGAACATTGTTCATTACAGGCACAAAACCTGAAAAGTAATACTCAAATCAGATAACCAATAACATCATCCATGTGAGCTGGAGCACGACACGCTGCCACGGCAGAGGAAACTCCTCCCTCCAAACAGGAAATGTGATCTGGAGATAGATAATCAGAGATGATTGGCAACGGAGCAGAAAAGAATCCAATATGGCGCACAATGATGGCAAAACCTGAGGTTTCCATAAAAGGAATGAAAAAGACGACCCACATGGAGCAAAGCCAAACAGAACTCATAGTTCCTGTACTAAGTTCAGGTAGGCTGCAAAGCGAAATATCGTGAAAACAGAAGGAGGGTTACTCCCAGCACACATACTTTTAGAATCAGAGCAATATATATGAACTTCATAAAAAATATGAATGATTAAACGAATTCAGTGCCCACACCATAAAAAATATCTTGCAGGAGAAGGGCACATAAAGAGACACATCAGAACAGTACACAGAACAGTACACAAATCAGAAAAAGAAGTCTGATAAAATTTAATTATTTCAAGCCTTTTTCTAAAACTTCATTTACAATTCTTGAAAAGCTAACAGTTGAAGAAGATTTTTTGATCTTTTTGGCTTGTAGTGTTCTGAGTTTTTTGCAAGATCACTATTCAACATGATAGTAAGTCTTTCAGACATAACAAACTAAAAGACTTGGTACTATTTTCAATAATAAAAAATCAAATATTAACAAAATCATCAAATAAAATAAAATGTTTCCACTTGTGGGAATATCAAAACATAGGTTAGAATTAACTCATAGAGTTGACCTGTTCCTTACAAATGTCAGCGCCACATCTACAGGTTCCATCACATAAACATGCACCTTGCATTTCGCAATCACATTCGGAGCCCATTTCAGCAGATGCTGCACATCCACATGCTGCTTCTTCTTCAGTGAAAGGAGTTGCTTGTGGAGGAGGAGGACTTTGTTGAGAGGTCTCCTCGTAAACACTTCTTGTTTGCTGATAATCAGTCTCATCTTTTAGTTGGGCCTCACCCCTATTGGTTTGATAACCACCTGCAGAGGCACTGGTTTGATAACCGACAAGTCGATTTGGATCAATACCTTGTTGACCTTGTTTCTCGTTTTTGAGAGATCTGCTACTGATAAAGAAAAATGCAATTCCGGCAACGGCTGCAATACCAGCCATGCCATAAACAATGATTACAGGAAAGTCACCGGTGGAGGTGGTCATGTAATCCTCAGGAGGAGTAGGAGTTACACCGATAATCTCAACACCGTCTAATTGATCTAAAGCACCAAATCCAATTGCGTTTAAGTTTGCTGTATCAGCTGATTGGACACTTCTTACAATATAACTTTGATCAGAGACCACTTCTGCTTCAGAGACTCGTTCTACCTGTCTTCCTTCCCTAATACTACTTTCACCCATGGTCCAACTAGAGACAACAAATCCAGCAATCTCATCATCTAATCCAAAAGTTCCAGCATCAACATTGATACCAGTTGGATCAAACAAAAAGTGCCAATTACTTAATGGTTGTTCTAAAATGAAATCTGCATCAATGAGATGTTTTCCTAAAACATTTTCTGCTTCAGTATTTACAAAGTAAGTATAAACTTCTGGTTCTTGTTCTTTGATTATGTTTATAGGAATGTTAATTTCATGACCGTCAATCACTATTTCTTTATCAGTGCTAAGTCCCCTCCAACCCATATCAACTAGAGTCCTTTGACCATCATCAGTAATGACATAATCGCTTAATTCGCCTTCTAAAACAACACGATAATCAATTGAAGTGTTAATGTTACGTGCTTTAAGATGGAATTCATAAGTCACATTCAAATCAGAAATTTGAGCTTGACTTCCATCATTAGCAATACCACGATTAAGCTCATCAATCAAAGCCCGAACACCAGGACTGGATGAATCAGCAGTTCCACTAACAGACCATTCTTTTCCTTGCAATTCATCAAAGAGATTTCCTCCTTGAGGATATTCAATAAAGATAGTTTTAAGATAATTCATTTTGAAAGGAGATGCTTCACTATCAGGATTAATTCTAGCATCCAATTGTGCAGCCCAGGCAGGAGCACTGGGGCCTATAACGATAAGAGTTGCAAGTAAAACAGACACAATTACAGCCCGAAACACGAGTAAAATCCATAAAATAACAGTAATAAACTTATCCTAAATATCAAGATCGGTTATTTTTGAAAAAGTAATATTGAGTGACCGTAATGAAATATTCAGTTTTAGAGGAAATGATATGATTACAGTATTAGCAGGAGGAACAGGGTCAGTAAAATTAGTCAGAGGACTAGTTGCCCAAGAATCCAAAGTCAACGTCATTAGTAATGTAGGGGATAACTATTGGCTATACGGGCTATACGTTTGTCCAGACATCGATACTATCGTATACGGATTAGCAGATTTGCTTGATCAAGAGAGAGGATGGGGAATGAAAAAAGATACTTTCAACTTTTTACGTCAAATGGAAGTATTTGGTGAAGAAACATGGTTTAGAGTAGGAGACAGAGATGCTGCAACCCATTTGATTAGGACAAATATGTTGAAGAACGGAAAAAATCTAAGTGATATTACAAAGTGGATGTGTGAGAAATTTGCAGTAAGTGCAAACATCATACCAGTTACAGATAACAGTATTGAAACAAGGATTACTACAGATAAAGGAGAATTGCACTTGCAAGAGTATTGGGTCAAACATAGGGGAAAAGAGCCGGTTGAAGGCATACAGTATATCGGAGCAGATAAAGCTCGTCCAAATCCAGAAGCAGTGAATGCAATCCATGATGCAGACATGGTAATTTTAGCTCCAGGTAATCCATTGACATCAGTTGGACCAATGCTGCAAATCAAAGGAATTAGAAAGGAACTATCAAAAATAAAGAAAAAAGTTGTAGCGATTAGTCCTTTAATTGGAGACAATGCAATTAGCGGTCCGGCTGCAAAATACATGCAGGCTGCAGGAATAGAATCTAATGCTTACGGCCTAGCAAAGATGTATTCAGACGTATGTTCTAACATAATTGTAGATACCAAAGACAGAATGTTATCAAAGAAAATCCAAAGTTTGGATATGAAAGTTTTTGAAACAAAAATTACTATGAAAAACAAATTAGCAGAAGATGCATTAGCAAATTTCATTTTAAAACAAGTACACGTATAATTTGAAAATAGCTGCAATAATTCCTGTAAAGACTTTCTCTAAAGCAAAAACACGTTTAGAGGTATCTCCACAACAGGTTGAAAATTTATGTAAAACTATGCTTGAAGAAATTTTACACACGCTGTCAATATCCCCTCAAATTGAAAAAACAATAATGGTAACAAAAGAAGAAAAAGCGATAGAGATTGGAAAAAAATTTAATACAACTACAATTATCGATGAAAAGGAAGAAGGTGTCAATAGTGCCGTGGCATTGGCAGACAAGTATCTTTTAGAAAATAATTTTGATGCATCAATTGTGTTACCACAGGACATACCATTTATCAAAACACAAGATATTGATTTTATGCTAAACTACAAAATGCATCCAAATTTTGCAATCATTGTGCCATCCAGGAGATTTGATGGAACAAATGCGTTAGTCAGAATGCCAATAGATTTGATGGAAACCCATTATGATGAGGATAGTTACAAAATTCACATGAATGCTGCAAAAAAGCACACACTAAATGTAGCAATGGTGTTTGTTAGAAGAATAATGTGGGATGTAGATAATACAGAAGATCTGAAATTTTTACTACAACAAAACGAAAAACCGAAGATTACTGAGAAAATAAAGAGAATTTTAGAATCGAATTAAAAAAGCAGACTGCAATCAATGAAAAAAGTATCAATTCAGGTACAAAACAACCACATTCTGTCTCTTTGCAGTGTGATTTTTCTCCGTGTCGCTTTTCGATTGATAGCCATTAGCAAAAAATCCTTCATTTTTGATTAATTTTGATAACTCATCAGCATCATGTAATGCAATACCATATTTTCTTGAATATTGCAAAAACCAGTATGCAGCACCTGCCTACAGATCAAAAAGTTCCTTGTTCATATTGTATAGTTTCTCAGTTTCACGGTGAACAAATAATGCAAATTCCGTTCTATCAATTCCATATTTGACCCTTTCTACCACATCCTAATCAATATCATAGATAGTAAGAGAGCATATTTGATCATCAAGAGAATCAATGTTTTGAATCATTTTTTGAATCACCCTGTTTTTAGGAAAGGATTTGTCATGCACGAGCCTGTCAGTCTCCAAATTATAGAAAATTTGTTTGGTAATGGAGTCTAGACGCAAGGATTTTTCTCGCAAGGAGATGGCAGGAATTAGAATCGAAGGAGAAGACAAGTGGAAAACGCCGATTCAAAATGCGCGGAAGGAAATTGTACCTAAGCAGTACTCCATAACTGAATTTTTTGGCAACGAAATCAAGATCCCAGTTAAAACTAACAAAGACGGAGAAATGAGTTTAGAGTCATGTTAAAAATCACAGAGTCATCGGTTGTTTTGGAGATAAAAATAGATGCACGCTAATCGATTAAGCCACTTCTGCGTAATGCCTGTACGTAATGTTGTGTCTGAACCTTAGATTTTTTAGAATAATGATTTTGGGATAACCATTTTTCCAGAGTCTCATACTTGAATTCCAAAGTTGTTTTGACCATGAATTTACGAGTGATTTGCCAATCATGATCTTTGACTGACTGCAATCTAGCATCCATGGGAATCCAATCATAAAAGTGAAATTTTGACCATTTCAATGACATGTATTTTTTAGAAATCAATAGCATCAAACTCTACACGGACATTTTTTCTTCTTTAGAATAGAAATTTGATCTTTAATGGAATCTACATAATCATTTTGTTTTGCGTTGCCTGTAGCTTTTCTCTTGTCAAGAGGGCTTTGATGGTTATAACCACGCAGAGCCATTTCTGAGACTAATTGTTCATGTCTAAGATACATAGATTTTAGCTTGCCTTTCCATCGTAGGGTTTCAGGATGTGATGAGTATCCTTTCTTATTTTCAGTTATAACAACCCACATGGCGTGAAGTTCCCTATGTTCGCCTAATAGATGATTGCGACACAGTTTTGATGGTGGAATATCCCAAATTCTCATTTTTTATCAGGAATAAAATCAGATATGTTGGTTTTGGTAATTTTGGCAGATGGAAAAGTTTCAAGCATACTAAGAGTCAACAATCCCATGGCAGTTTTTATGCCAATAGTTTTCTCAGGATCAGTTTCAGGAAACAATCTAAGCGTTGTCTTGTTATCCTTTGCATTTATTTGAATTAGAAAATGCTGATTTGTAGATTCAACAACTAATGTTGGAAGTAGTAACGTGTGTTCGCTTTTATCTATAAAAACATCTTGGATTTTTATTATAATGGGCTTGTATTGTGTAATTTTCTCAAAAGAAGTATAGAATTTTTTTAAATCAATTTTTTCATCAAACACTACATGTGGCAAATTTTATCACACATGCAAAAAACGGCTCATAGTATTTCAACCCAATGATGATGTATCACAAGTGCCAATACTGGCACTGGTGGCAACTGCGTAGCTAGTGCCAACATGATCAATGGTTGAATGTTGTTTAAAACATATCAAAGCAAAATATGCATAGATTTGAGAAAAAAAGTGATCATCATAGGTGCAGGAATCAGCGGATTGTCAACTGCCGCATTGTTAGCAAATGAAGATATCCCAGTAGAAGTTTTCGAAAAATCCTCCAAAGTAGGAGGCAGAACTACAAGTATGAAGTTTAGAAATCATATTCTAGATAACGGGTTTCACATAATGCCATTTTACAAGACATCCGCAGTATATCAGGTTCTTAAAGAAATCGGAATTGTTTCAAGGTTAAAATTAGCTTTAGTAGAGGACATTGTATTTTTTCAAGGTGAAAAATTCTTCAAATACCCAAGGGGGATCACAGATATACTCAAACTGGCAATCGTACCAATCAAGAGCAGAATAAAGCTATTACAAATTTTGTTTCCAATGGCATTTTCATCGATGGAAAAAGCTGAAGAACATGACAATAGAAAATTAACAGAGATTACAGAAAGACTAGATGATAGTACAAAATCATTTTTTGATGCAGTATGCATGCTGGCATTTGCAGACATTCCTGAACGTGTATCTTTGGGGGAATTTATGCGAACCATGATCAGAGCAAATCCATTCAAAGGAGGAACAAGTGAATTTGCATATCCAGATGAAGGGGGATATGACAAGATTTCAGAAATTCTTGCAAAATATGTCCAAGAAAAAGGAAATGAAATAAGACTAAATTCTACAATCAAGAAAATATCTGTCAAAGACAACAAAGTGGTAGGAATCATAGATGGTAATGACGAGTTTATTGAAACTGACAGTGTTGTAGTTTCATATCCTGCATACATTGCAATAAAAGAGTTATTTGACAAAGACGTGTTTGATGAAGAATTTAAGAACAGAGTTGAAAAATTAAACAAAACCACATCTGTTATTGAAACTCATTTCTGCACATCTAAAAAAATTGATTCAAGACAAGTAGTATTTCCAATTGGAAATTATACATCTAAAGGGATTTTTTTCATATCAAATATCACCTCCAAAGTATCACCTCCAGGCGAACATCTCCTAATGGCAGGAACGCCTGTACCATCAGAATATACAGAAAACCCTGAAAAAATTAAAGAAATTAGCCAACAAATGAAAAAGGAGATTTCAGGAATTTATCCAGATTTTGAAAAATCTTTGTTATGGGAGAGGCCTATGGCATGGAAACTCGTAGAAGCTGTAGTCAAAGAACCGGGACTAGTTTGGAAACAAAAAATGCCACATGAAATAAAGAAAATCAAAGGACTTTATTTTGTAGGAGATTCGACAATTAGCTACGGAATAGGTACAGATTCTGCGGCACATAGTTCAATATTGTGCCATCCAAAGATAATGCAACAGCTAAAGTGATTAGTTATGATGAATCCACAGAGGCTTGAACCAGTTTTGAGAGCAATTCAAGATTAACTGCTTATTGTTAAATGAGAATTTGTATTCAAGTATATTTTTTAATTTTCTATGAATTTCATCCAAAACTTCATGAATTGGTCTGTCGTCTACAAATCCATCATATGTCGGATAATTCTCCTCAGTAAAGGAGCAAATGGTAGTAGAGTCAGTCATCTGAACTTTATCCATATCTTTCCCACCATATCTGCAATGCTCATCACCGCCATCCAAAAACGTATGGTTAGGACAAGAACGACTCACATAATCATGCAAAGATTTACTTTCAAGAATCTCTTCGCATTGAAGACATTTGATAAAGGGCATGAGACGGGTATGAGTCATGAGATTGAAAAGAGATGGGTATTGTGTTATATCAAAAATTAATATTACAAACCAGTTAAATATTTGAAAAAAACATTGTTACTGTTATGGAAAACCACACAGATGATCCAATGGAAGCATATACAATGCAAATGCTTAAAACAGATACAAAAAAAGGAATAAAATATTTTTGCAGCTGTTGGTTTTTATTGTTTTCAATTGGCATCACAGTGTTCAGTTATGCATTTGGAGTAGTTCCAGTTTTCAATGCAACCACCTTTTAGAAACAAAAATAATGAACAATCACCATGAATCATATGAAAAATTTGGTAGTGATGATGAAAGAAAGATGATGTTTGACAGACTGCATAGTGCTATGCAAGTATTTCGCATAAGTTATTTTATGTGGGAAATATCACCAAGATATCATCCTCAATTTTCAAAAAATAACGTACCGTCTCTACATTATCAATTAAACAAGCAACATGCAATATTGTATCCGGCTAAGGAAATAAAAAAGGGAATCTAATTGATTGGAAAATTCAATAGTTTTTTAAGCCGTACTTTTGATACAGGGTTTATTTTTCAAATAGGTAGTTCTTTTCGAACAATTAACAAAATAATGAAACGACCCTCAGCCAATAGTTTTGAATAACTAACGAAAAACATTATCAAAAAATTAGACATTTCAGTTACAGCGGATAAAAATCCAATTTTACTTTTGTCTACACTTCGAAATTTGAAACATGAAAATGGCATTTTTAATCAAAATAAAAAAATTTTCCAAATTGACAAATATCAATTTGAATTTGAAAAGAACCAAAGACAGGAATTCGGAGATTTATTTTGTCAAATATTCATCGCAAATGAATGCATCAAAATATTAGAAAAAATTGTGAAAAATGAGAAATTAGACAAAATTCTCAAGATCAACCTAAATGAAACACGAAGAAGAGATCAACCTTACATATTACAGAACAGACAACCAATATACTTATAAGCAATGATTTAGAAAATCTTAAATATTATCATAAAAGGTTCTGAAAAAAATGGCGAAAACAACTAATCAAAAAGACAGATGCCCAAGATGCGGTAAAGGTACCCTAGTTACAGATGCCAATACGGGCGAGAATTTCTGTGGAAAGTGTGGATTCGTAATCACCGATAAAGCTGAAGAATCAGGACCAGAGTGGAGGTCATTTTCTAACGAAGGAGAAAACAAAAGCAGAGCAGGAGTTCCAACATCACTTGCAATGCACGATATGGGATTAGCCACAGTAATCAATCCACAAAACAGAGACGCAACAGGCAAGCCATTAACTGCTGCAATGAAAAGCACCATTGAGAGATTGAGAACGTGGGATAGTAGAAGCCAAGTTCATGAACCAGTTGATAGAAATTTCAGACAAGCATTTAGTGAACTAGACAGATTAAAAGACAAACTTGCAGTAGGAGATCCAGTCATTGAAAAAGCAGCTTACATTTACAGAAAAGCATTAGAAAAAGGATTGGTAAGAGGTCGTTCCATCTCAGCTTTAATTGCGTCTGCACTTTATGCAGCATGTAGAGATACAGAAACACCTAGAACATTAAAAGACATAGGCCAAGCAAGTAACATCAAACGTAAAGATATTGCAAGATGTTATAGATTATTGTTAAGAGAATTGAATTTGAAGATGCCAGTAGTTGATCCTGTAAAATGTATTTCTAGAATTGCAAGTAAAGCAGGATTATCAGAAAAGACAAAAAGAAAGGCAACAAAGATTTTACAAACTGCTGAAGAGCAAAAAATTTCAGCGGGAAAAGATCCAATGGGATTAGCAGCTGCTGCACTTTATGTAGCATGTGTTACAAATGGAGAAAATAAAACACAAAGAGATGTTGCAGAAGCTGCAGGAGTAACAGAAGTTACAATCAGAAATAGATACAAAGGTTTGAAGGTAGCACTAAATCTCTAGACTAGGTTTTTTTCTGGAATAAAATTTGTGAATAAACAAAACAGACACGGAAAATACGCCAGAAGCTAATAATAAAATCTCCAATGAAGACATTAGAGAATGTGAAAATGCATCCTGAAGAGAAATTTCATTTGCTTGAGAAATAAAAGTTGCATAAGAGAAAATAAAATAATTAGCAGCCCAGTGAATTAAAACAGACGCAAGAAAGCCATACCTTAGATAAACCCAACCTAAAATTATCCCACTGGCAGTTGCTTGAGCAAGTTTACCAGCACTCCACGAATCTTCAAATGCTATATGTAAAAATCCAAAAAGAATACTGACAAAAATTATCAGAGCAATAGCTTTGACAGGATTAGTGATATACAAGGAATCAGGCCTCCACAAACACTGAACAAAATATTTCAAGGAAGTCCGGCCAGAATAAAGGGCAAATATTGGAATTCCAAGTAAAATTAGACGAAAACCAAATTCTTCAACCAAAGGGGCCAGGCTGACATAAAAAAATTGAATTAAATCATTATCAACCAGAGGAGGAACAATGTCAATTCCAATACCCTGCTGAACAAAATTGATCAGAACAGAGACTAAAATTAAAATGGAAAACCATTTTGTTATTCCAATCATATAGTTTAATCGAGCATCATAGTCTCCAGAGGAAATCATAGGAGAGATAGTTTTGAGAAAATCCTTTTTGGGACCCAGAACAGCAATTGCAAAAAGTACAAGATAGAAAGACCACAAGATTACAAAAGCATCACCGATATTGACATCAAGAGGAATTTGATAAAAATCAGTGTCTGCAAAAAGTTCCAAATGAGTTAAAGGGTATTCAAAATTGATATCACCACCAACATTAGTTTCAAAAACAACGTAGATGCCAAGAGGAAATGAAACTAAAAGTAAACCAAAAATCACAGAAAGTAATGCAGTGAAAGGAATGCCAAGTAATTGTAATAGTTTGTTTGAATCTTGCAATTCGTTCTAATGTAATTCTATAGTATCTTCTGCAAAACCTAAGTTAATCAAAGTGTCTTTGATTGTATCCCTATGATCACCCTGTAAGAAGATATATCCTTCTTTTGCAGTACCGCCGCAAGCATATTTGTTTTTGAGTTCTTTTGCGACAGTTTCTAAATTATTTAATTTTGGGTCCAACCCTTCAATCATGGTACCCTTTTTCTTAAATCGTCTAGTCTCTAATCGAATAATAATTTTAGTGCTATCTTTGGCAAGTTCGCCACAAGCACACAAGTCTTCTGGAAGACCACAAGTATTACAAATTACCGCCATACGTTCGAAATAAATTTGATTATTCACACTATTAAGCCTTGTTTGAAGACAAAACAGAATTAAAAATAAACGGATTTTTTAGATAGGAAGTTAATGAAAAATAATGACAGGAGAACTGCAGAAAAAAGCAGCTGAAATGCTTCTGAAGGGAGCAACGTTACTTGGTGAGCCTTGCCCATATTGTAAAGGAGTCAGAGTTATGGAAAAAGGACAGGCATTGTGCATTAGTTGTGGGCGTGAACCAGAAAAAAAAGAGATACAAAATCCATCCAGAGAAACAACCCCATTGGAAAAGGTATTTGAGAAAAAATTAGAGGTACTTTCAAAAGAATTAGAACAAGAAAAAGATCATAAAAAACAGCAAAACATACTCAAAACAATCAATTCACTATTAGAAACGATCGAAAAAACCAAAGGGAAACAATAAAGTTTTTATGTTAAAATCCGTGATGACGAAACATAATGAGTAGCAACAAGAAATCAGCGCCACTTCCAGCATCAAGTGGAGGTCTCATGAGATTCTTTGAGGATGAAACAAAGGGATTCAAATTAGATCCAAGAATCGTAGTGTCAATACCAATCAGTCTAATTGCTATATCATGGGTAATTGATTTATTTTTAGCTCCGTGAAGAAACAATGGAAAGAGATCCAGACGATGTTTCAAATATACACAGCAGATTTTCTCTTACTCTAATTAATCCAGGTTCACATTATTTTTCGTTAGTAGTATCATTAGTAGTTGCAACAGTTACAGTTCTTGCAACTTATCTTGGATATATCGGGGAGGCAAGTTTCTACGAGAACTGGTATAGACTACCTCTAGCTTTAGGAATACTGGTTCTAACACAGTTACTTGATACGCGATTTACAAAGAAGAAAGAATATTCAAAATCCTTACACTCTTCACTGTTTGGAAATATGCTTTGGACAGTTACACTACTTATGGGAGTATTATCCAGTATTGTCTTATCAAAAGAGATAGAATTATTTTTCATAACATTCGGATTGTTGCTTTTTGCAAGTTTCAGAATAGGAATATACACCACGACGTTAGGCGTTAGTCTCAAAAAAGCTTGGGCAATTTGTTTGATACAACCAATAGCAATGTATCTAGTTTTGATTCCGCAAGAAATGTGGGCCTCAACACTTTCAGAGCCACTCGGCCTAGCATATGGCATATCATTTATGATAATTGCAAGTGTATGGTCAGTTCTGACAGACAGAGCGGGTAGACCAGCAATGGAGAGTACCCATAAAACAATTCAGGCATATTTGGCATCACAAGGAAATGACTTTGCAGATGCAGAAGAATTGATGGAACGACGTTCAAGTGAGACCAAAGTATCAACAGCACAAATAAGATTTTCAAATCAAAAAGAAAACAAAGAATTCAGAATGGTGTTGCCAGAGATACATCCAGGGCCATATCACCCAGTAGGCGGAAGCAACATACCATATTTGATTTACAAGAACATGAATTCGTCTGCAATGATCATGCACAGCATATCAGATCATGCACTAAATTTACCATCAAAGAATGAAGTTGAAAAATATATCAAAAATTTAGAAAGCAGCAAAGTCAAAGAAGAAGGAATGAAATGTACAGAACCGGTAACGGTTCAAATAAACAGATCAAGAGTCACAGGATTGCTTTTTGGGAATAACCCATTATTGTTTTTATCACTATCTCCACACGGAATGGAAGACGTTCCAAGTTATATGAAAACAGACATCATCCAATATGCAAATAATCGAAATTATGGCAGAACGATGATTGTGGATTGTCATAATGCAATGGGCGAAGAAATTTCAAAAGAAGATGGAGAAGATATGCTAAAAGCTGCAAAATCATGTTTGGATACATTAATCAAAAAAGAAAGCCATCCAATTGAAATCGGATATGCAAATACAGACGATATGGATGTATGGACAGAAGATTTAGGCATGGGAGGTTTGGGAATTATTTGTTTAAAGATTAATGGAAAAAAATACTTTCTGGGATGGGCAGATGCAAACAACATGGAAAATGGAGTAAGGGAGAAAATTGTAGAGACATTTGCAAAAAGAGATTATCAATTATTAGAAATATGTACATCAGATACGCATTATGCACCAGTAAAAGCCAGAAACAGAAACGGATATTATCAGTTAGGATTGATTACGAGTGCAGACAGGCTTTCCAAATGGTTCTTTCAAATTGCAAGAACCGCAGAGAACGATACCAGTTCAGTAAAATTTGAAATTTTAGAAAATGAATCAAATGTAATGGTAATGGGTCAAGGGATATACGAAGATTATTCCAAAGCATTAGATAATTCGCTAAAAATTACCAAAGGATTTGTGATTGGCGGAGTGGTATTTTTCGCAACTAGCCTGTTCCTATAGTGTTCATTTGATCGATATTACCGTAAAATTCATCAATAAATGAAGAGAATTGAAAGATAGGAACAATTGGAACGTTTTCAATAAAATCAACCTTATCCTGATATAGTGTAACAATTACAGGCACGGCCACCGCACCAGGTGTTTTTTCCACATATCGTTTTGTTCTCCCTATCTGTTTTTGAACTGCGGTAGATAATGCAGATGAACTGTAACGTTTCCAATGTTTGCAATCAATTAAAATTGCAATTCCCAATCTGATTCCAACTACATCAATTTCCATTCGAGGTTTAGTTAACATCATATTTTTTATGACGGCAAAATTCTTTTCATATAACATTTCTCCAGTTAAACCTTCAAAGTCCCTCCAATTGAGCACAACAGAAATTTCATCTAAAGGGTAACCTTTTTCAAGTAAAGAGATAGCAATTTTTAACTTGTCACCGTCTTCAAAATAATAGCAATCGTCTTGTTTTGTTCCAATGTTATTTTTGATAAATCCGTCTAGAATGATTTTAGAATCATCAGAATTTATTTTTGTTACAGCAGTGAAATCTTTAACAGATACACCGCCTGGAATGATTCCTCGTAAGCCAGTGATCATTTTAGGATGAATTTCCAACATGGGTTCTTGAATCATATTAGAAATATAGGTTTTGAGATCCAATAACGTCAGGGCATCACGATATAGATTTTATTACATAGGTTGAAGACAAACATCATGAAAACAATGCTAGTAACCATACTGGCTATTTCAGCAATGTTGATAATCTATGATGAATCATATGCAGAAAAAAGTACATTTTTTGACTCTGTCAAATTTATTCAGTATCTGGATGAGAATACCGCACTAGAAGAAGTAAGAAAAGGTAACATCGACATGTATTATTATACAATATCTTCAGACAGATTAGAAAACAGCCAGGACAGAGAAGGATTGCAAGTCTATGATTCAGCAGGAGGATCATACAGTATTCTGATAAATCCCGCAGAGACAGAAGAATTCAACCCATTCACAAGTAAAGAGATTAGATTTGCGTTAAATTATCTAGTAGATAGGAAATTAATCGTTAATGAGCTAATGGGAGGCCATGGATACACAATTATCTCATACTATGGCCCATCAGAACCAGAATATCTAACGGTTATCAGACAACTAGAGGCATATGATTTCAGATACAATCCAACATTAGCAAGTGAGATGATTTCAAAGGCATTGAGTGCAAAAGGAGCTATCAAAAATGAGGACAGGTGGCACATAGATGGAGCCCCAATAGAGGTTACGATTTTTATCAGAAGTGATGATCCAGTAAGAAAATCAATAGGAGAAATATTATCATCGGAATTGGAGAAAATAGGATTCACAGTCAACAAAGAATTCGGAGATTTGAATAAAGCATTTGTGGTAATTTATGGATCAGATCCTTCAGATGGAAAATGGAACATATACACAGAAGCATGGTTACGTTCAGCATTTGTAAAATATGATTCGTCAGGATTGGGACAAATGTATTCTCCATGGTATTCGTACATGCCAGGTTTTAATGATCCATCATATTGGAATTATGAAAATGACAAACTAGATTCATTAACTCAAAAAATTTACACGGGTGACTTTCAAACATCAAACCAAAGAGCAGAGATAATACAAAAAGCCGCAATAGAGGGGATTAATGAATCAGTTAGGATTTTTTTAGCAAGTAAGACAAGTCAATATGTTGTAAATGAGGAAATTAGCGGGGCTGTAAATGATTTCGGGGCAGGGATTCCAAGCAGATTCACACCAATCAATGCAAAAGGAAACAATGACGAATTGACAATAGGAGTGAAACAAATCTATCAAGGAGCATGGAATCCAGTCATGGGATTTACAGATAGTTACAGCGTACATATTTGGAACATAATTTCAGACCCTGCCACATTCAAACACCCATTCACAGGAGAAACGTTCCCAATAAGGGCAACATGGAATGTAGAAACAGATGGCTCAAATAGCAAAATAGACATATCAAACAATGCCAAGATTTGGAATCCAACACTACAGAAATGGGAAACGGTTGGACCAGATGCTCAAGCAACCAGCAAAGTGACATTTGATTTCAAGTTCAGCAACTGGCATAATGGCGAAAAAATGGACATGAACGACATCATACATTCATTATATTTTACAATCGAATGGGGCACTCAAACAGATGAAGATGACAAAACATTTGATGCCGAATTCACACCAAGAGCCGCACAAAGCATACAAACAATCAAAGGAATTAATCAGATTGACGAGGACACAGTAGAAGTCTATGTGGATTATTGGCATTTTGATGAAGGAGAGATAGCTGAATGGGCAGCTTTGTGGAACACAATTCCATGGGAAATTACAGATGCAATGGAAAATGCAGTAATGGATGGAAAATTATCATTTTCCAGATCTGGAGCTGCAAACAAAAATGTAAACTGGTTATCATTAATTGTTCCAAATGATGCAAATATTCTCAAAGAATACTTGCAAGAATTCAAAGAAACAAAGCACGTTCCAGAAGCATTAAAAGAAAATCATCCAAATGCAGAATATTATCAAAACAGATACGAGTCATCAATCAAATGGATTGAGGATAGACAACATGCAGTCATAAGCAATGGCCCATTCTATTTAGAATCATACTCTCCAGAATCCAGAACAATCAAAGTTATAGCATTTGATGATGACACATATCCATTTCAAAAAGGAGAATGGTCAGAATTTGAAGAAATAGAATCGCCATTAATTGAAAAAATAGATATCAAAAGATTGATACAAAAAGGAGATGAATTTACAATATCGATTGAAACAAAAAATGCAGATTCGATATTATATTTTTTAACAAACAGTAACGGAGAGAGCATAATTTCAGAAACAGAAAAAATTCAAAATGATCACTCAGTCATAAAAATTACAGAGAAAGACTCAAAGAATTTAGGGATAGGGGCAAACAATATCAAAATAATCGCAACATCAGAATCAGTATTAAAGCCAGATTTTTATGAATCAAGTTTCATCGTTACAGAAAATAAGGCAGCATTGCCAGAATCGCAAAAAAATAAAACCGAATTCGTTGAAAACAAAACAGAATATGGATTATTAATCATTCCAATAGCTGCAATAATTGTAATTGCAATATATCTAAAAAAGAGAAATTAAACCAAGCCATAATCTTTCAAAATCAAATCAATTTGAGACTCATTTTCAAGATTGACATATTCCTCTAAAAGATTTTGGTTGAGCTCATAAAATGTATGTCCCCACTTGAATTTGTCAAGCAATTCAAAAGCTTGATCCCCAGAATCTAAAATGAACAAGGATGCAGCTAATGCCTCAGCAGTAGTAAGTTTATTTAATTTTGAATAATTTACAGGGTTTCCTGCAAGTAAGGGCGGGAGTTTTCTTCTGATTCCTGAAAACTTTGTAGAAAAGGCTTGATCAGCTAGATTCCAAGAACAGTCAATTCCAATTATAGAATGAATTAGAGATTTATCCTTTGAAAGTAATGTTTTTTCAGAAAAAGGATCCAACACCAATCCTTTAGAACCGATTTTTTTGATATTTTGTGCAAGACCAAATTTCACCATTTTAGCTGCCGTACATTTTTTTGGATCATCTTGATAAAACATCAAAACCTGTAATTTCATATTAATTGGAAAATGAAATCAGGGTATTTTGAATTTACTCTAGAGTCTTGTATGTTAGCATGTTACAAAAATCCATAGTAATCTACTAAAATATGCATAAAATGTACAGAAAATATAATCAAATGGTCATTTGTTAAGGGCCATCAAACTTGACAAAACTGTATTTCCCATCATCATAGATTAAACCATGTCCTTGTTGGGATTTCAGATAGATATCAAACAATCGGGGAGGTAATGGATTATAATTTAAAGTTCCAACATTTTTTTGTTAACCCACCATAGAAGATCTTTATAATGCAAATCATTACTGGTGTTATTTTGAAATACAAGATTAAACAACTCCAATACAGCATTTCCGTTTTTAAAATGAGGCTCAAAATAATCAATTAGGTCATCGTCAATTTTATCGAATTTTCTCAAACAATCTATTCGTTGAAGAATATGTAGCATGTCCCTTCCAGAACGAATACTGGAATCGAGATCAGTGGAATTGAATTGACGTTGTACCGTTTCTTGAAAATCATGTTGGAATGTCTCCAATAATTCTGTAAATCCAAGTTTCTGATCTGCATTTGTTGATTGTCGATGTAATAAAACAGTAATTACTAAGCCTCCAATAGCAGATAATCAACTCGTCTTAAAACTAACCATTTGGACAATATTTGATGATCATTTGGATCTATGAACCATTAGTTTCCAAACCGTACATGAAATTCACTGAAATAACAGACAAACAATGGGACATGATAGAGCCGTTGCTGCCAAAACCTGCCGCCACAGGACGTCCAAGAAGCAACGACCGAACGGTTTTAAACGGAATCATCTACGTGCTGGTTTCCGGATGCAGGTGGAGTGAGATGCCAAAGACATACGGCGATGACTCAACTGCCAACCTAAGGCTAAGAAAATGGCAGGAGTTTGGCATATGGAAAAGGATTCTGGGACGTGCAATCAAATCCGCACACAGGCAGGGAAAAATCAACCTGGAAAAAATATCGATTGATTCATCGTCAGTTCCCTCCAAAAAAGGGGCGACGTGATCGGATTTGACGGGTTCAAGAGAGTCACAGGCACGAAATTACATGTTGCAGTGGACGGTACCGGCTTGCCAGTATCAATCGTAATGAGCCCTGCAAATGAGCATGACAGTACGAAATTCGTAGATGTGATGGAATCAATTTCGGATTTTGCAGACGATTCCATGATGAAACAGATAGTTTCAGTCTATGCAGACAGGGGATACGGTTCAAAGCCAATCCGCAGTTATGCAAGATCAAGAAACATCATTCCGTGCATTCCCTTTGGAAAAAACGGCAGGACGGCAGATGATGATGCAGGCAAGGACAGTTACAACAGGACAAGGTTCGTAGTGGAGAGGTTCTTTGCCTGGCTGAAAAACGGGTTTCACAGAACAGGAATCAGATGTGAAAGAAACGTGGCAAACTATCTCGGGCTGGTTAGCATTGCGTCATTTTTGATGTATTGCAGGGTTTTAAGATGAGTTGGTGATCAATTTAAACAGAATCATGATCAATCAACTAGAATGAAATGATCTTCAAGCTCTGTGCAATGTACAAAGTGACACTTCGTGCATTAGAATATTATAGAATAGTAAAACTACAAACATCATAATTTTGTGAAAAATAAAGTAATCTGTACAGTGTTTTGGCTGTGTTATACTAAAACTGAACTTTGGTTTTTTACTCTAGGATCTTGTATGTAACTTTATAATAAAACCTAGAAACCTGATCATCTTTTATGACTTCGACATTCCAATTTGCATCAGGCAGGAATTCTATAGGAGATTCAGGCAAAATACTAAATTTCTCAAGACGGACATCAGGTCCACTATATCTTACGTTTAGACCAAGTCCATCCACTTCAACAACATCATAGATTTGTCCTTGTTTTCTAGTAGATTCTCGAACCAAACAATTAGCATCCTGACCAATAATACAAGTTCCAGTCACAGTAGAAACACGCAAATCAACATTAGATTCATCCCCCCTAACAGGAGTTACTAGGGACCCAGATAGAACTCTAGGTGCCACAGTTATATCATCAGTTGTTGTCTCAGCAGTGGAAATAGAAATGGTCTTATCAGCAATTCTATTTGATTTTTCAATCACAGTACTCAATTTTGGAGTATATTGTTTTTCCATAACAGGGAATGTGACAGAAGAAGTCTCAAAATCAGCATCAACTACAACTTTGTATGTGCCTATTGCAGAAGGATCATCGGGAATTACAAATTGATGTGTAAATGATCCTGAAGGACTAGGTCTAATTACAGTTACAGGGCCATCATCAGTTCCACAGATAAATGAGCCACAGTCGATTTCGTCATCTTCTTGTTGTGAAACACTTACTTCAAATGTTTCAATGTAAATTAATTTAGATGGCTTTCCAGTAATCACCACTGTATCACCAGGATAGTATTCGGATTTGTCAACTTCTAACAACAGAGACAGATCCGCATCACTGCCAAATACAAAATCATTTGCTACACTAAATCGGGATTCAGATTGAGTATTTACATAGTTTGCACGAACTAGGTATTCACCTTCAGTAAAAATGGTGGCAGGTAATTCAAAGGTGCTAGAGAATTCACCACCCTGATTAGGATATACTGAGGATTCATGAAGTACTTTAGTGGCATAGACCCCATCAATAACTTTTAGATGTACTCTTTCAGGGACAACCAAACCTTCATCGCCCTGATAACGTTTGATAACGTCACCAAATACTTTTAATTTTTCACTAGCTTTGTAGATAGATTTTTCAGTTGATACGAATAAGGGATTTTTTGATAGCGCATCATTCAAAGGATCTGCGGAGACCTTAAAGAAAAGGTCATAGCTTTCAGAAGCAGTAGAAACTTTGATTTTGTAAATTCCATAATTCGAAGTTCTAACATCCCGCCCATCGTCATCCTTTAATTTTTGAGGTTTTTCATATACAGGAACATCCCAATTCCAAGAAAACCGTTGATTTTCCACTAATGCGCCGGAATCGGTTCTAGTGCCATCAGGCCTAGTGACAGTGATAAATACCGAATTATCAGGAGTAGGTGGCATAATGCCAGTAAGACGTACAGTCTCACCTAAACCATAAACTTCTTTATCAATAGTAACGACGGCGCCATCTTCTAAAGCAAGGGAATCAATAATAGAAAACGTACTAGTTATTGTCTCAGAGCCATATTGAGATTTTACGACATAATTTCCAGCACTGAAAAGAATTTTAGATACATCAACATCTACAGAATATCTTCCAGAAGTTTCAGGAATTGCATTAAAGTCGTAACCAACAGTAATTCCCCCAGCAGATAATTTTTTACCGCCATCAGATAAGCCAATTATTTCTAAAGGTCTTCCCAATTCATCATAGATAGTAACCTTAACTGCAGAAAGAGTACCATAACTTGAACTGGCATACGGATCCTTTACAAAACCGCTAACAGTAATAGTATCACCAAATTCATACAGATTTGCATTAGTAGAAACCGTAAGAGGATCATTAGAAACAACAAAATTATCAGGATCAGTTACAGCGGGAATCACAATAGTAGCAGAACCAACATCTTTTGATACAGTGATTTTGTAATCGCCTAATCTAGTGTTACTGTTAGGAATAGTAAAAGAATAGTCAAAAGTGCCATCACCATTTATTGTCACACCATCCAAAATTTTAAACCCCGGGTCACTAGTAGAGGACATATCAGTAGAAGTTTGTTTAGTTTGGACAATTTCTAAATCCAAAGTACTAACAAAAACTTGGTTTAATCTACCAGTAATATGGACGACATCTCCTAACCCATAGGCAACTTTATCAGCCCAAAGAGATATTGGCACATCTTCTTTGAAATCTTCGACAACTTCAAAGGAAGTAGTGGCAGATTTGTCAAAATATTCAGCAGTTATCACAAAAGTTCCATAATTTGGAGAAACAGTAGTAAGGAAAAGAGTGGTTTTGAATTCATTGTCAGAAGGATACAGATTTCCACTAGAAATCAGATTACCCATAGAATCATTTACAGTGAATTTTAGGCCTTCAAAAGGAATGATTTCTGTTGAAAATCCAGTGATTGAAACTGTCTGCCCTGGAAGATATTGTGGATTGTCAGTGGCAATAGTCAGTTCCCCGTCTTGTTTTATCTCTTGTTCAATTATTTCATAACCCACAGAGAAACTTGTATCAGCAGTTGCTCCAGCATATGATACTGCTACATCATAAACTCCTTCGTTAATTCCAAGCACCTGATGTAGACTAAGAGAGGCATCAAATTCAAGATTAAGATCGGGGTACATTGTAATGACTTTGTTAAAATTCGGACCGGTGATTGTCATGGTAATTTGTTCAGGTTGAAAGAAAGGCCGATATGTAAAAACTTCTTCAGAAACACTTCCAGAAAGTATTGCAGTATCACCAAACAAGTAAGAAGGACTTTCAGAAGATACAGTTATGGCGATGCTTTCAGATCCTTGTGTTTCAACCAGTTTACCATTAGAAGAACCAGCAGTGGAGGTTACAAATTTCCAATCCCCATCAGTGTCTGAATCATATGCGTCATAGATTCTTTGCCAAGAAGTAAAATCATTTTGAATATCAGAAATGGTAGGAGTCTTGTCAATCACAATGTCGTTTTCGTCTCGAAGTTCTACAGATTCGTTTGCATCGGTGAACCAAACATTTTGATAAGAATAAGTCAAAAATTGATCTGATTTGATTATAGTGCCAGAAGGAATAGTCATTGTTTTTTTAAGTATGGTTGTAGATGCAATCTCCCACCCGCTTAAATCAATATCAGAGTCAGTAGGATTGTAAAGTTCAATCCATTCAGAGATGGTTGTAGAGTCATCACCGGGAGGATTGATATCAACCTCGTTAATTACAACATGATCAGCTGTTTGAGCATACACAGGCGCCGATAGACCTACAAAAAGCAATACAGATAGTAAGAGAGTGCGATTCATTGCTAATTCCTAATTTGGTTGACTAAAAGACTCATTTTAGAATGGGATTGAGGAAAAGTTGAGCTAATTGTTAAAGTCAGATATCTTAAAGCCATCAAAAAACATGGTGATTTTTCAGTTTTAAGGCGCGCGTAGTAATCATTCTGGCGCAGAGTCACAATTAGGGCATTTTTTTTCAGCAATTTTAGAGCCACATTCCATACAGATTCCCTCACCAACCTCGCGAGCGATAGATCGCCTTCGTTTTTCAGCATACAGTTTGATACTAAAATATAACGCAACCCCAATCATCACAGAATATTCAAATTGAATATACTGTGTAATGCCAAGCACGATAAGAAAAGCACCAACAATTAAAACAATATCACGCCTCTGAAATTGCAATAAATCCTAAAATCAGATAATTGATAAAAACATGCCGGAGCTCAGACTCGATTAGTTACTTCATATCAAAGTCATTACTCTAACTCTTCTTCATAGCTCGGCAGTTAGTCTATGAAAGGATTTGATAATAAGATAATGATGTGGTGGGATTGGGGAAATTTGAATTCCCGACCTCTGCGTCCCAAACGCAGAATCATACCAAGCTAGACCACAATCCCAACAAATCCAAAGAATTACCCAATTTAAGCTTCACAGATAATCATTTTAAAGGCAAAACTAGGATCGAAAACGTGCAGACAGAGCAATACATCAAAGCAGGCAAAATTGCATCAGAAGTCAGAGAGATGGTCAGAGTAAAAGACTGGATAGGAAAAACAGTGTTTGAGATTTGTGAAGAAGTTGAAGGAGAGATTGAAAAAAGAGGTGCAAAATGTGCATTTCCAGTGAATGCCAGCATTAATGAAGTTGCAGCTCATTATACAGCAGAACCAAATGATCCCATCACAATCAAAGATACAGATTTGGTAAAAATTGATCTTGGTGCACAGATTGATGGGTATATTGCAGATACGGCAGTTACTGTTTGTTATGATGCACAGTTTGACGGATTAGTTCAAGCTGCAGAAGAAGCACTGGGTAATGCGATGGCCATGATAAAGGCAGATGTAAAAGCAAGCGATATTGGAAGAACTATTGAAACAGCAATTAAAAAAATGGGATTCAAACCAATTGCAAATCTTAGCGGTCATTCATTAGATCAATATACAATACATGCAGGAAAATCAATTCCAAATATTTGGTCAATAGGAGGTTTTTCACTTTCAGATAGCTCAGCTTATGCATGTGAGCCATTTGTGACAACTGAGCAAGGGGGAGGATTTGTCAGAAATGGAAAAATAAAAAATATTTTTGCGCTAAATTCACGAAAAAAGACAAAAAATCAGGAAGCAGATAAACTGCTGGATTTCATATGGGAAAACTGCAACATGTTACCATTTGCGTTAAGATGGATTACAAAAGAACGGGAAGAAAAAGAAGCAAGGGAACTGTTAGATTTCCTAGTAAAGAAAAAAGCAGTTACAGCATACCCGGTATTGATTGAAGTAAACGAACAAAGAGTTGCACAAGCAGAACATACGTTCATTCCAAATGAGAACGGAGTCACAGTTACAACTAAAACAGAATAAGACCAAGGTTATGAGAAATCACGAGTGAGGAAGTAAGACCGTGTCCAAAATGTGGCGGATTTATGTTCAGAGAGCAAGGAGAAGCAGTGACTTGGTTTTGTCCATCGTGCAATGTGAAATACAAAACAAAATAATTTGCAAATTATAGTTCTACAGTTTCACCAAAAATCTTCTCAATTCTAGTTAGACCATCACAAGAGGAACAGTTTGGTGCTTCTGCAAACAGAATATCAGAAACGTTGAATTTTCGTTTAGTCAGGGTTTGGCATTTTGTACATTTCTCTAGAGTATAGGCAGTTGTGATTTTTTTCTTTGAAAAGATCATTGAGGGACTCCCGAAGTATTACCTACGCCAATAACCACAACAGACTGTCCTGATTTGGTGTTTTCACGAATCATATCACGTACTTGATCATGAACATCCTCAGCAGCATCAGCAATATCTTTGGCCATCAGAGTGATTGCTTCTTTAACGGATTGTTTAATCACGATAGAAAATATCGGAATATTCTTTGTTGTTGCAATTGCTTCTATTTGGAATCGTTCAGTGCCGATTCCGCCAATGGCTGCGCCAAATCCTTGTGCAATGGAAGCAGAAGATTCACCTTCCATTTTTAATGCAGCGTCAATCATTATTATTGCATCAACATTATTTCCAGAAATGATTTTTTCTAATCCATCTGCAGGTCTTCCCACAGTGGAGCCAGGACCCTCGGCTTTTAACAGAAACAATTTTCTGTCTTCAAAATCAGTTTTTGCCAGCGATGTCTGAAATGCAATAGTTTCTTTTTGAACATTCAACATCATTTTTCCAACAACCATGGGACCGATACCATCACCCACAGGCTGACTTGCCTTAAATGCAGGGATTGCTTCCTTCATTGCCTCTGCTTGCTCCATGATAAAAGGAAGAATCATTTGTAAAGGCAAGATTAACGGATAGTTATTTTGTTTTTTAGCAGTCAAAAACATGTGATTTATGATTTTGTAGATAATTTGTAACGAGGATGCCAATTCAAGCAATGTTTGGACTTTAGACAATTCAACATCAGACATGCCAGGAGATAAGAGTTTCACATGCTCACGGGTATAACCCTCTCTAGCACGTACAGTGTGTTGAACTTTTTCAACAATGCCATTAGGATCCATATCAACAGGCATTATGGTAAAATAATCTAAAAATTTATCGATTTTTTTTTCAGAAAGATCTTTTACACCAATGGTATTTTTGATATAACTAATTAATTCAGCTTTAGATTCATTTCTAAAACTATCTAATTTTTTAATTCCTTTCTTAATTTCCCTAGACGTTACAAGTAGCTGAATCTGCTGACCATAAAATACAAAAAGAATTATCGGGAGAATCCAAACCAGCATCATAAGAGGATTGGAATCATCACTCATCGAAAAGGACTGATCAAGATCAAAGTTAGTAAAATTCACTAGAATCAAGATCCCTCTAAACCAAATTAAAGCATTCGTCCCAATTTCATAGACAAAAATTTAGATCAAAGTAAGGAAATACCAGACCTGTAAGCCAGTAATGGCGAGTGCTTTTATATAGTTAAAATACAAAAAAAGCCGAATATGCCACAAACAAAACCCATCGTAAGTTTAGAGAATGTTGTAGCTTCGGCAGATGTAATGCAGAAGATGGATTTGAACGAAATCACTAGAACATTTCCAGACGTAGAATATCATCCGGATCAATTTCCAGGACTCGTTTTCAGATTAAAAACCCCAAAAACGGCAACATTGATTTTCACCTCAGGTAAAATGGTATGCACTGGTTCAAAATCCGAAGAAATGGCTAGAAAAGCGGTAAAAACAGTGGTACAAAAACTTCGCAAAGGCAAAATCAAAGTCAAAAAAGATGCCGTAGTAACAATACAAAACATCGTAGCGTCTATTAATTTAGGTGGGAAAATCCATTTGGAACAAGCTGCAAGAACGTTACCACGAAGTATGTATGAACCTGAACAATTCCCAGGACTAATTCATAGAATGTTAGATCCAAAAACAGTCATTTTGTTATTCTCATCAGGAAAACTTGTCTGCACGGGTGCCAAACAAGAACCAGACGTGTATCGTTCTGTGAACAACCTACACGCATTACTAGAAGAAAAGAAATTAATGATTTATGATTGATATCATAAGTCAAAAACTTATTTTCGTTAGTTTTTAATTTTCACATAATTGATTTTGGTATGTATGATTGTCAGTTATTTTATTGGGCTGCCCAAAGGAATTTCTTCTTTAACAGTTAACCAAAATGGTCTGTCATCTACGTCAGCTGCTAACAGCATTACATTTGATTCCACCCCTGCCATTTTTTTAGGTTCAAGATTTGCAATTACTACCACAGTTTTTCCAATCATATCTTCAGGTTGATAATATTGTGCACCGCCGATAATTACATCCCGTTGATCATCCCCGCCCAAGTCAATTTTTCCTTTAATGATTCTGGATTTGCCTTCAACTGGTTCAGTATCAATAACTTTTGCAACCCTAATGTCTAATTTTGCAAAGTCATCATAAGACACAGTAGACATGGTTAATCTAAAGTTCTCCTGTTAAAATGAATTTCGAAATCATTGTAATTCTTTTTTATTAATTCCACTAGTTTCAATTTCATAACGTAAGGCAGCAGGGAGTTCCAGGTATTGTTTATTGACTAGAATAATTATTTGATCTTCAGGGACATTGACTTTTTTTAATAATTTTCCACGTTGATGGGCATATGCATTTTTCCAGAATCCTGCACCATCCAGTGTTTCAATTTTTGCCATATGCAGAAAAGAATCTGTTTTATTTTATATGTTAAGTGACTGTGACGGAAGAATGGCAAACGCCATTGGAACTGGAGTTAATGTTCCGGATTTTAGGCATATTACCCATCACAGTCTATTTCAATTGGATTCGGAATCTAATATATTTAATGGAGGGCACCGGATTTTAGAGCATGGCTACAATCGAAGTAGAAATTGAGATTGATGCGTCAATAGAGAAGGTATGGGATGTGATATCAGACGTAGATAATGAGCCAAAATTTTGGAAGGGGACCAAAGAAGTCAGAAATATTTCCAAAGAAGGAAATACAGTCAATCGAGAAGTTACAATAGCTTTTAGAGATCAAAAATGCCTACAAGAAGTAAAAATTTGCCCTAAAAAGAAAATACAAGCCAAATTCACAAAAGGGATCATCAAAGGCGAGAAAACAGTATCGATAATTACAAAAGATGGAAAAATAATTCTTTCGACATATTGGGATATCAAACTGACAGGAATGATGGGCATGTTTACAGGAATGATTAAAAAACACATCAAGAGCGGGACAGAGCAAGCCATGCAAAGTATCAAAAAAGAGATCGAGGGTTAGACTTCATGGATTTTGCAATGGATATTTTCAATTACATAGTGGCAGCAATTCTAATTGGAATTAGTGGAACATGGATATTTCTCATCAAAACAATGACAGATTCTTTTAGATTAACACCATATCTGGATAAATTTGAAAACACGTCAAAAGAAAACCCCAAAGTATCAATAATTTTACCAGCAAGAAATGAAGAAGAACGTATCCGTAATTGTTTGGATTCACTAATCAATCAGGACTATCAAAATTGCGAAATCATTGTTATTGATGATTCTTCAGAAGATGCAACTGGAAAAATAATTGCGGAATACTCAAAAAAATATGAAAATGTTATTTCTGTAACAGCAAGACCCAAACCAGAGGGTTGGGTGGGAAAGAATTGGGCATGCATGGAAGGATATCAGAAAGCATCAGGGGAATTGCTATTGTTTACAGATGCAGATACAAAACATGAAAAAAAGGTAACATCACTGGCAGTAAATCATTTGAATTCATACAGTTTAGATGCATTGTCTGCAATTCCAAAAATGCTCACATTTGATTTTTGGACAAACATTACACTTCCAATCATATCTACATTTTTGCATACTAGATTTTCAGCATTAAATGTCAATAATCCAAAGAAAAAAACAGGGTATTTTTTTGGGAGTTTTTTTATTCTGAAGAAAAAAGCCTATCAAGAAGTCGGAATGCACGAAGGGGTCAAGCATGAAATAATTGAGGATGGAGCTCTAGGCAAAAAAGTCAAAGAATCAGGATACAAAATGAAAATGGTCAGAGGAGAACACCTCATTGATGCAATTTGGGCAAGAGACAAAACAACATTGTGGAACGCATTGAAGCGATTGATGGTTCCACTGTATCTTCAAAGTGGAAAGATTGCAATAGGAATATTTTTTGCAATAGTATTTTTGCTATTCATTCCATTTCCAATACTTGCAGCATCAATAGTCGCGCCAACAGAAACAATATCATCCAAAGTACTCTGTATTACATCGGCAATAGCTTCAATTTTGATTTACATCGGGGCAATCGTAGAAGTAAAAATGGGACTGAAGTTAAAAGCAGGATACGCATTATTTGCACCACTAGGAAGTTTGGTAGTAGTATCGGGATTTTTAAGTGGATTATTACAAGCCAAAACAGAATCAGCGGTAACATGGAGAGGCAGAAGTTATTCTATGAAAGACCATACCCAAAGTTCAATCAACGTATAGCAAGCCTTTTAGATAGAAAATAGAGAATAGAAAATCTCTTGAACAAATCAGGATTACTAGTTGGAGGAGCAACAGGATCAATAGTTGCAGTCATAATTGTCACATTGTTATTTATCTCACCATCAGAACCAATAAAGTCAGAAATCAATGTAGAAGATCAGCAAGCAGCCAATGCCATTGACAATACATCGACATTTTCAAATAGATTGTCATTGATTGAGATTTTTGAAAAATCAGAACCGGGAGTAGTTAGGGTTAATGTTCAAAAGGGAGAAACAGAAGACACAAGAGGCGGAGTAGGATCAGGGTTTGTTTTTGATAAAAAAGGGCACATAATTACAAATGCCCATGTCATAAAAGATGCAAACAAAGTAGTCGTAACTTTTCTTGATGGAAGATCCTACAATGCAGAAATTATCGGTACGGATGAATATACAGACATTGCAGTTATCAAAGTAGAGGTAGATTCAGATTTATTATATCCATTATCTATCGGAGATTCTTCAAATCTAAAAGTAGGTGAAGGTATTGCAGCTATAGGCAATCCATTTGGATTGTCAGGTTCAATGACATCAGGAATTATTAGTCAGCTGGGAAGATTACTCCCATACCAAGATTCAGGTTTCTCTATTCCAGATGTAATTCAAACAGATGCAGCAATCAATCCAGGAAATTCAGGAGGTCCGCTACTTAACATGCAAGGAGAAATAGTGGGAATAAACACTGCAATACAATCATCCACAGGAGAATTTACAGGGGTAGGATTTGCAGTGCCGTCACAGACAGTTGCGAAAATTGTTCCAACATTAGTAGAAGATGGAGAATACAAACACCCATGGATTGGAATTTCAGGCAGAGATATTGATCCAGATCTAGCCAAAGTACTGAATCGTACAGAAGCAATAGGATTTTTGATAGTTACCGTAGTAGAAGACGGTCCAGCATTTGATGCAGGCCTAATAGGATCCGATAAAACCATAGAAGTTGAAGGTAGAAACTATTCGATTGGAGGAGACATCATTCTATCAGTAGATGGGCTAGATATTAGAAAAATTGACGATATTTTGATTCACCTACAAAGAGCAAAGTCAGTGGGAGACGAAATGATATTAGAAATTTTAAGAGATGGAAGGACAGCAGATATCTCAATCATACTAGAAGAAAGGCCAAATGGAAATTAATCCAGTACAAGCATAAATACTCCATATCAAGAAATTCTTCTAGTGAACAATCTTGTTTTTGAATCTGAAAGTTTGAATGGGATTTTAGAAAATAAACCGATATCACGTCAACAGGCAATAGGCATGTATCAAAAAGCAACAAAGTATCCAAATGAACTGTTTCAAGCATCTCAAGAACTCAGAAAAAAATATAAAAAAAACACAGTTACATTTTCTAAAAAAGCATTTTTCAATATTGTAAATTTGTGTAAAGACACATGCTCGTATTGTACATACAAATCAGAACCTAATGAAGCAAAGATTTCATTAATGTCAAAAAAACAAATTTCAGAGCTACTAGCCTTAGCAAAAAAATACAGATGTACAGAAGCATTATTTGTAACAGGAGAACAACCAGAACAAAAATATCAAGAAGCGCGAGACTGGCTTAAAGAAAATGGTTTCAAATCCACAGTGGAATATCTAGTTCATTCTTCAGAACTGGCATTGGAAACAGGATTATTTCCACATACTAATGCAGGAAATCTAAATTATGAAGAAATGAAAGAATTGAAAAAAACAAATGTCTCAATGGGGGTTATGCTTGAAAATATCAGTGAGAGACTAACAGAGAAAGGCATGCCACACCGTTTAGCAGCAAGTAAAAGACCAAAAGCAAGATTAGAAGTTTTGGAGAATTCTGGAAAACTAGGCATACCTATGACCACAGGAATACTGGCAGGCATTGGAGAAAATATGGAAGAGATTATTGATTCATTATTTGCAATAAAACAACTAAATGAAAGATATGGAAATATTCAAGAGGTGATTTTGCAAAACTTTCAGCCAAAACCAGATACTAAAATGAAAGATGCGCCTGGAGCCGACGAAAAATATTTCAAAATTATTGTTGCGTTATCCAGAATCATCATGCCACAAATGAACATACAAATTCCGCCAAACCTATCACCAAAATCATATCAAGGTTTTCTATCTGCAGGAATTAATGATTGGGGAGGAATATCGCCATTAACTCCAGACTTTGTAAATCCGGAATTTTCTTGGCCAGAAATAGACAAAGTGGATGAAAATTCTAAAAATGCAGGATTTGATTTAAAATGCAGATTTCCAACATATCCAGAATATTTTTCGTTTATCAGCAAAGAGTTAAGAGGCAAGATATCAATTATTGAAAATGAGGAAGGATTTGTAAAGGAGGAATATTGGAGATGATTAGCAACATAGATTCGCTTTTTAAAAATGTAGATCCCATAATTGCAGAAATTCTAAATGATGCATTGTCTGAAAAAGAAATTTCTGCAGATGATGGATTAGCATTATTTGATGCTCAAGGAATCGACTTTCATCTAGTAGGAATAGTTGCAGACGAATTAAGAAGAAGGAGAGTAGGGGATATTGTATCATATGTAGTAAATAGAAACATCAATTTTACAAATGTCTGCATCAAACAATGTGGTTTTTGTGCATTTAGTAGGGATTTCAGAGAAGAGGAAGGATATTTTCTTCCAAATGAGGAGATTGTTCGCAGAGCAAAAGAAGCATATCAATTAGGTGCAACAGAAGTATGCATTCAGGCAGGATTGCCACCAGACATGGATGGAGGCCTGTATGAGAAGATATGCAGAGATATCAAAAAAGAGATTCCAGACATCCATATTCATGGATTTTCTCCCGAAGAGATACTATACGGAGCAACTCGTTCAAATGTTTCAATTGAAGAATTTTTGAAAAGAATGAAGCAAGCTGGAGTGAATACGCTTCCAGGAACATCTGCAGAAATTCTAGATCAGAAGCTACGAGATAAAATATCCCCAGGCAGAATCAGTGTAAAAGAATGGGAAACAGTCATCAAAAATGCTCACAGAATGGGAATCAACACAACATCAACTATGATGTTCGGACATGTAGAGACATTAGAAGATAGAGTGAAACACATTGCAAAACTAAGAGAAATCCAAAAAGAAACAGGAGGATTTACAGAGTTTGTTCCGCTAAATTTCATCCATACAGAAGCACCAATGTACAAACACGAATTACATGAAGGCATAAGACAGGGAGGTAGTGGAAACGATGTTTTACTTACTCACGCAGTTGCAAGAATAATGTTGAATAATTTTATTGACAACATTCAAATGTCATGGGTCAAAGAAGGCCAAAAAATGTCACAGTTACTACTAATGTGGGGAGCAAATGATTTCGGTGGCACATTAATCAATGAAAGCATTTCAATATCAGCAGGTTCAGAATACGGTCAGTTACTTAGACCGAAAGAAATCAGAAGGATGGTAAAGGAAATCGGAAGAATTCCTGCAGAAAGAAACACCCATTATAACATTCTAAAAAAATTCGAAGGAGATGAAGAAGCAGAGGATAAATTAGATAATGTTGCAGATACGCAATTCGGATCATATGTAGAATTGATTAAAATTAATAAATTTAATTATGAAAACCCTAGAAAGCAATAATTTGCCAACATTAGAAAAAGCACTACAGCATTCAAAAAAATAGGAGTTGATGAATGCAATATTGTCAGAATTAAGAAAAAAATCACGTCAGTTAGAATTACAGATTCTGAAATTGCAGAGATAAAAGAGAGTTTTGATCAAAGTTATGAAATTAGGTTAATTCATGATAAAAAAATCACGTCAAGAGAAACAACAAATGAAAATAAAATAGAATGTACAATTGATAATGCATTCAAAAGACTGTCAAATCTAAAACCAAGGGAATTTTGGGAAGGATTGCCATACAAAGATGATCATAATTTATTAAATCGAGCATTTGATCAAAAATTAGAGAAGATATCAGGCTCCAATTGTACGGATATCGTACAAAATATGTTTAATTCGTCAAATTACACTAAAGTTGATACGATTATGGGATCACTTAACATCATATCAGAAACTTTTGAGTTAATGAATTCTAACTGATTAGAGTTTAATGAAAAAGATACATACATTTCAGGAATAATTAATGCCGAATCAGGGCATGGGGAAATTCCAGTATCAGGAATTGGACATGCCAGTGGAAGAACACAGGAGAATTTTTCTTCAGAACAGATAGGAAATGATGCCAAAAACGTGTATAGAATCAATTAATCCACAAAAATTAATTCAGACATATATTCGATAATTTTTGAGCCATATTCAGTAGGGGGATTATTAGCATTTGTAGTTGCCGCAAATTTTAATTTTAAAGTATTTTCAGAGAAAAAAGTTGTTTTTCAAATAATTTTGAAAAAGAAATGGCAGTAAAAGAATTTAGCTTAACTGATGATCCACATGTTCCAGAAGAAATAGGAACAAAAGTAACTGATGATGAAGGAATAAAAACAGAAAAAAACAATTTGATAGAAAAAGGAGTTTTCAAAAATACATATTCAAATTTATTTGATAGATACAAAGAAGGAAAGCAATCAACAGGAAATCCATCACGTCCAGATTAATCAACGGGTAGAAGTTCAGAACCAATTCCAATGGCAGCATCACACAATCTATTAGTAACCCCGGGAGATCATTCCGAGGAAGAGATGATGGAATAGACCAGGCATGGATTGTCAGTAGGAAGATTATGGTACACATATGCAGCAAATCCAATCAAAGGAGGTTTCTCATGTACGGCAGGAAGATGGATTAGAATCATATAAAATGGAGAGATGGTTGGACCAGGCAAATCAGTTAGAATAATTTACAATTTACCAGCAATGATGAAAAATATTTCGAACATTGGGGACAATCAAATAAACGTCATCCAATGGGCATCATTACCATCAGCTACACCATCAACAAAGGCGGAAAATATCGCAGTAAATTCCATTTAAGCCTAAATTTAGGCACAAATTACTTGAAAAATATGATTGTCAAGTATGCAGCATAACCGACGGCCAGACAAACACCCATAGTCCTGCCAACAAGTTTGGTTTTTAGTGCAACAAGTAGTGCCAAACTAAAAGCAATCATAATTGCATAATCAACATAAACATCAACACCAATCATCACACCACCAAGAGCTGCACCAACGCCCATAATCATCAGAATATTATAGATATTACTGCCAATTATATTGCCAAGGCCAATATCGGTATGACCCTTTCTAATTGCAGCTATAGAAGTGATTAATTCTGGAAGAGAAGTTACAATTGCTACAACAGTTAAACCGATTATTTTTTCAGATAATCCAAATTCAGTTGCTAAAACTACGGCATTATCAACAGTGAGTATAGCGCCAATATACAAAAGAGCAATACCAAGAACAATCAATCCAGCAGATTTTAGATAAACATTGTTTTTGCCTGGTTCAGTCGGTTCTTTGCTTTCTGATCTTTGTTTCATTGCATCCTTGAATGTATAAATTCCAAATATTCCCAATCCAATCAGTAAAAATATCCCATCATGGTAAGAGATTTCACCATCAAGAGAAAGTAAAACAAGCAGTAAAGAAACTCCCAGCATTATTGGAATTTCTTTTCTTAAAACGGATTTACTGACAGCAAGTGGAACAAGTATTGCAGAGATGCCAATAACCATGCCAACATTTGCAATATTGCTTCCAATAATATTACCAAGAATAATCGCACCGTGTTCTCCAGCTGCTGCAATGCTTGCAGCCAGTTCAGGGGTTGAAGTACCATAAGCAACAATAGTCATTCCAATTACAAGATTACTGATGCGGAATTTTTTTGCAATGTTGACACCGCCGCTAACTAACCAGTTACCGCCAAAACAAAGCATAGCTAATCCAACTACAGTCAACACTGCACTTATTGCAATCTCCACAGATTGGTTTTGGGATTTGGCTGTTTAAATCAGGTGATATACCATAATTTCACAAAGCAAACAATTCGAGCTAATTCTAAAGAGAGCAAATAGGCATGATCGGGTGTAAAAAAACCACCCGAGAAGATCAATAAAGCTCAAGTTAAAGACTAATAAGGTAATGTACCGTACTATACGGTATGATGCGAGCAAGACTAACCTATGTGCCATTAGAAGTGGCAGATCAATTCGAGGATTTTATCATACATAGGGATGAGCAAGTTCTAGATGCAGTCAAAGCAAGAACACGAGATTACAGTACATTATCTCTATTGAAGTTGTTGTATCAATTAAGAGGAAGTCCCATGACGTTCTCTGATTTGTATTCGAAATCAAAGATAAGGATGAAAAAGTCGTTTCTGAATTATTTGCACCTATGCGTTGATTACGAATTTATCAAAAAAGAAGCGGTAGGGCCAAATGTGATCTATACAATCACAGACAAGGGTAGAACCATGTTGAATCTCTTTATACAAAAGAACAATTACGTAGAATAATACTGGATTTTTTTATTTTTACATCCAATAAACCTAGTAACAAAAGTAATTAATCAGAACAAATCGACGTAAGCAGTGCCAAAAGAATTTCCAGAAGCTGCAGTTTTTGAAATAAAAGAAACCCAATTAAAAAGTCCAATAATTTTTGCAGGATTTGTTGGTGCAGGATTAGTAGGGCCAGTTGCCATCAATCACATCATTACGGAATTAGAGATGGAAGAGATAGCAGTGATGAGATCAAAATATCTTCCACCATCCACAGTATTCATGAGGGGTAGATTGCGACATCCATTTCGATTTTATGCAAATAAAGAAGGGACAATTTGTGCAATAATTTGTGAAATAACGCTAAAGCTTGATGGATTATACACGCTAGTATCATCAATTCTTGATTGGGCAGCACGGAAAGGTTCCAAAGAAATTGTGATTTTAGACGGAGTTGCAAGCACAGAACATGATGATAAAGCATATTGTGCAGCAGAGGAGGATCTAGTAAGAACAATGGCAGATAAAGATATCAGCATGATTCCTCAAGGATTCATCACAGGAATTCCAGGAGGCATACTAAATGAGTGCCTGGTAAGGGAGATTCAAGGATTGACATTATTGGCAAAAGCAGATAAAACGGCACCAGATTCTGAGGCAGCAAAGACATTGATTGAGGCAGTAAATCGGTTTTACGATATGGAAATAGATACATCAGAATTACAAAAAGAAAAAGACAGAATCCATGCAGAATTTAGCGAATTATCGCAAAAATATGCAGAACATAGAGAAGAGATATCTGGCATGTACATGTGATCGAAACAATAGGCAAATTCTTTTATTCATAACACAAGGGCAACAAACTATGACTCTAACTTACAAAAAGGCAGGAGTGGACATTTCCAAAATTAAACAAAGTCAAAAAGCAATTGGGAAATTAATTGCATCTACGCATAAACTACAGAAAAAAGCAAAGATGACACACGGTTTTGGTCATTATGCAGGAATAGTAGAAATTCCCGGAGGTAAATTATTAGCTGCCCATACCGATGGAGTGGGAACCAAGGTAGTAATTGCAAGCATGATGAAAAAATACAACACGGTCGGAATAGATTGTGTTGCAATGAATGTTAATGACATAATCTGTATTGGCGCAACACCGATTTCATTTGTAGACTACATCGCAGCAAACAAAAACGATGTCCCAATACTCAAAAAAATTGTGGAAGGACTAGTTACAGGCGCAAAAAAATCAGCGATGCCAATTGTAGGAGGAGAGACAGCAATAATGCCAGATGTAATCGAAGGGAAAGGATTTGCATTTGATTTAGCAGGAACGGCAGTTGGAATGCTGGAGAAAAAGGAAATGGTTCTTGGAAATAAAATAAAAGCAGGAGATGCAATTATCGGAGTAAACAGTTCAGGCATTCACTCAAATGGATATTCACTTGCAAGAAAAGCACTTTTAACAAAATATTCAGTTAAAGACAAAGTCAAAGGGGTGGGAGTAATCGGAGAGGCACTACTAAAACCAACTGAAATCTATACAAAACCAGTGCTAGAGATGAATCAAAAATGCAAAGTCAGCGGATTTGCCCACATAACAGGAGGAGCATTTACCAAATTATTACGCCTCAAGGACATAGGCTATGAAATTGATTCTTTGCCAAAAATCCCACCAATTATGGGACTGGTAGAAGAGCAAGGAGTAAAACCAGAAGAGATGTACAGGACGTTTAACATGGGAGTGGGATTTTGCGTGGTGGCACCAAAAGATCAGGCAGCAAGAATAAAATCAATATTCAAAAAGCACAAAACCCCAAGTCAAGAGATTGGACAGATCATTTCAAAGAAGGGAGTTTTTGTAAACTCTACAAAAATTGCCTGATTTAATAAAAAACAATTTTCGATCTAGTATCACCTTATATGACAGATTTTTTGTCAATTATTAGGAAAAGATGGCAGCTGAAGCGCATTTTATTGAAACAATCATAGGGGTAGGCATACTTCTATTTGCAGCCAAATTGATGGCAGAGCTTTTCCTCAGATTAAAGCTGCCAATCGTATTAGGGGAACTGCTTGCAGGAATGATTGTGGGTCCATTTGCATTAGGACAATTTTTCATACTTGATGGAAAACATCTTTTACACATCAACGATGAAATCAAGATTTTAGGAGAAATGGGTGCGATTGTTATTTTGTTTATGGCAGGATTGGAAATGACGCCAAAAGAGTTTCTCAAAGGGGGTAAAGCGTCATTTACGGTGGGGACACTGGGTGTGGTAGTTCCATTCTTTGCAGGCCTTGCGGTATTTGGATTTTTTGGGTTTGAAGCGTTAGAATCAATGTTAATTGCAACAGCACTCACTGCAACAAGTATTGCAATTTCAATTCAAGTGTTAAATGAATTTGGAAGAATCAAAACGCCAGAAGCTAGACTTATCATTGGTGCCGCAGTAGTAGATGACATTTTAGCAATTGCAGTATTGTCAGTAGTAATATCAATCACAGGTTCAGATGCAGGAATAGACAGCATAGACATTACAGAGGTAGCAATAACAATTCTCAAAGTATTAGGATTCTTTGCAATTATGTTAGTGACAGCAGTAGTAATAATTCCAAAGGTAATCACACCAAGATTATGGAAAGCAAAAGGAAGCGTAGAAGGAATAGCCACTGCGGCGTTCTTTGGAGCAGCGGCATTAGCAGGATCAATTGGACTATCTCCAATCGTAGGAGCGTTTGCAGTAGGGATGGCACTTTCAACCACCAAAGTATTTGAAAAGGTAGAAAATTTCATCGGTAAGATTGGATTGATTTTTGCGCCGTTGTTCTTTGCAATTATTGGAGCACAGGTAGACCTAAGAGCAGTAGATATCAATATTTTGATGTTAAGTGGCGCAGTCATTGCAGTAGCTGTTGTAACAAAACTGTTTGGATGTGGATTGCCAGCAATGTTATTTTTGAAAAGCAAAGCACAGGGAATGAGAGTAGGAATCGGAATGATTTCAAGAGGCGAAGTGGGATTGATTGTTGCAGGTGTAGGAGTAACAGCAGGGGTTCTATCATCAGAAGTGTATTCAACAATTGTAATTATGGTTGCAGTGACAACTATCATTACTCCAATATGGTTAAAGATGGAATATAGAAAAGAACAAAGAAAAGACGGAGACGGTGGCACGAATGCAAAAGGCATAGAAACAAAATCAGAATAATTTTGCAATAAATTTTAAATTGCATAGAAAATTCTTCAGGTCAATTAATGTCAGAAACAAACAATGACTCATTTAATGCCAAAATGATTGCAGAAATTAAAAAAATGCAAGCAGAATTAAATGAATTAAAAAATAGCAAAGAACCAACAAAGAAGACCGCTAAAAAAAGAGTAGCCAAAAAGCCAGCTAAAAAGACAACTAAAAAAGATACAGTCAGGCGCAAATAGGTACAAAAATCACCAAATTATCTAACGAATTTATGTCTAAATCAAAATGAACATTCATGAACAAGCTTGACCCAGTCATCTCAAAAGCATGCAATGAGATTACTCAAAACCTTCTAACAATTCAGGAGCCAAGTAAAAAACAGGTCAAAAAAGAAATTATAAAAATTTGTGCAAAATACGCATTAGAAAGAATTCCAAAAAATTATGAGATTCTGTCAATGGCAAAAGAAGCAGATTTTGATAAATTAAAAAAAGTACTGATAAGAAAGCCAGCTAAAACAGCGTCAGGGGTATCAGTAGTTGCATTAATGCCTAAACCATATGCGTGTCCACATGGACGTTGCACGTATTGCCCAGGAGGAATCGAATTTAATTCCCCAAACAGCTATACGGGAAAAGAGCCATCATCGCTAAATGCCATAGAAAATGAGTTTGATCCAAAATTACAAATCACATCGAAAATTGAAAAATTGGTTGCTTTTGGACATGACCCATCAAAAATGGAGATAGTGATTGTCGGAGGAACGTTCCTATTCATGCCAAAAGATTATCAAAAAGATTTCGTAAAATCTTGCTATGACGCATTAAATGGAACAGGTTCAAAGACATTGGAAGAAGCAAAATCCAACAACGAACATGCATCCATACGAAATGTCGGATTTACTATTGAGACAAAACCAGACTACTGTAAGAAGGATCATGTGGATTGGATGCTAAGCTATGGGATTACAAGAGTCGAGATAGGAGTTCAATCACTGCAAGAACGAGTTTACCAAATAGTCAACAGGGGTCACAGCTATAATGACGTGGTAGAATCATTTCAAATTTCAAAAGATGCAGGGTACAAACTAGTGGCACATATGATGCCAGGATTACCAACAATGAAACCAGAAGAAGACATTGAAGATTTTAAAAAATTATTTTTGGACCCACAATTACGTCCAGACATGCTGAAGATATACCCATCACTAGTAATTGAAAACACTCCATTGTATGAAGAGTACAAACAAGGAAAGTATACACCATACTCGGATGAAGATATGATCAAAGTGCTAACAGAAGCGAAAAGAGACGTACCAAAATGGGTGCGAATAATGAGAGTTCAACGAGAGATTACGCCGGGAGAAATCATAGCAGGTCCAAAATCAGGCAATTTAAGGCAGATTGTGCATCAAAACCTAGCCAAACAGGGACTATCATGCAAGTGTATCAGATGTAGAGAGGCAGGACTGACAAACAAGAAAACAGGTGGAGGGGAAGCTAAACTAGATAGAATAGATTATGATTCTTCTGGAGGCAAAGAAGTGTTCCTATCCTATGAAGACAAAAATGGTTCCATTTACGGATTCTTACGACTAAGAAGACCAAGCAGTGACGCACATAGGGATGAAATTGATGAAAATACATGCATGGTACGCGAAATTCACGTTTATGGAAAATCACTAAAGCTTGGGGAAAAAGAAGAAGATGAGATTCAACACGCAGGGTTAGGAAAAAACCTAATGAAAGAAGCTGAAAAAATATCTAAAGAAGAATTTGGTGCAAAAAAACTTCTAGTAATTAGTGCAGTAGGAACAAGAGAGTATTATCGAAGATTAGGGTATTCGTTATATGGGCCATACATGTCCAAGACATTGAATTAGTGAAAAGAGATGACAGAACAAGAAACTATAGGCAAAGGAACCTGGATTGACAAATTAGCTTCAGAATTGCTTGAACGGGAAAAAACACTTGGAAGAAACACGGATCTATTAAGAGTGGAAAGTGGATTAGGGGCATCTGGAATTCCGCATATCGGAAGCTTGGGAGATGCAGTAAGAGCATACGGGGTCAAACTGGCATTGGAAAATCTAGGACATAAATCAGAATTAATTGCATATTCAGATGACCTAGACGGATTAAGAAAAATTCCAGAAGGAATGCAAGAGTTTGGGCTGGAAGAACACATTGCAAAGCCAGTATCACTAATTCCCGATCCGTATGGATGCCATGATTCCTATGGGATGCACATGAGTGGCATATTATTAGAAGGCCTAGACAAAGTAGGGATAAAATATGAATTTAGAAGAGCAAAAGATACATACAAACAAGGATTACTAAAGGATCAAATACACACAATCTTACAAAACAGTACAAAGATTGGCGATAAAATTTCAGAACTGGTGGGACAAAAAAAATATCAAAAATATTTACCATATTTTCCAGTATGTGCAAACTGTAATCGACTATACACGGCAGAGGCATCAGGGTATATCGCAGATGAAAAGAAAGTAAAGTACACCTGTCATGATGCAGAAGTCGGCTCAAAAATGGTCAAAGGGTGTGGTCATGTTGGAGAGGCAGACATAGGTAAAGACCTCGGCAAACTAGCCTGGAAAGTAGAATTTGCAGCTAGATGGACAGCGTTTGACATCAGATTTGAAGCATATGGGAAGGATATCATGGACTCGGTAAAAGTAAATGATTGGGTGGCAGATGAAATTTTAGAATTCCCACATCCTCACCACGTAAAATATGAAATGTTTCTTGATAAAGGAGGGAAAAAGATTTCAAAATCACTAGGCAATGTCATCACAGCACAAAAATGGCTGGAGTTTGGGACACCAAAATCAATTTTGCTATTACTCTACAAAAGAATTACCGGTGCACGAGAATTAGGATTTGATGATATTCCATCATTAATGAGTGAATATAATGAATTAGAAGACATCTATTTTGGACGAATTAAAGTAGGCAATCAAGCAAAACTAATCAAATCCAAAGGATTGTATGAATATGTAAACCTTCTAAACCCTCCAAAACAATCAAGCATACATGTTAGCTATAGATTGTTAGTCGAATTGGCAAAAATATTCAAAGAAAACAGAAGCGAAAGAGTAATGAAGAAATTATTAGATTATGGAGTAATAAAAAATCCAGAACCAGAAGTCGAAGAACTCATAGAACTTGCAGGAAACTATTCAAACGAATTTGATGAGCAGGAAAAAACGGAAGTGGATTTGGATGAAACAGCAAAAAGGGCGTTGAAACTGCTCGTAGATGCATTAGATGGAGACGAAGAATTAGAAGATATTCAAAATACGATATATCAAATTGCAAAAGCCAACGGTGTACAACCAAAAGATTTCTTTAAAATGTTATATCAGATAATGCTCGGAACATCCAGAGGACCAAAAATAGGACCGTTGATTTCAGACATGGGAAGAAAACAAGTAGCAAAAACAATCTCAGAGTACATCTAATCATGGTTCACGCAGAACATAACAGATCAAAAAACAGCGGAGGATTTGTATTAATCATACTTGGTGCATTATTGTTATTTTTAGCACCAAACATCTACCAAGACATGCGTGAATTAGGCACAATGTCATTGATTGGAGGAATAACAATAGGAAGCATGGGATTCTATTTGAAATTCCTGAGAGGACGCGTAAAAAAAGCATAAGAAAGGTTCATCTTTTGGGAAAAATCGGAGACAGATATGGGATTTTTTGGTAAAAAGAAGACAGACGGAGAGACGGCAGAGAAGACAGATGAATTAATCCTAAAAAATGAATTAGAAACGGAGGTTGAAAAATTACAAACAGAGTTTAGAGAAAAACAAGAGCAACTCGATGAAATTACAGGGAGAATTACCTCAGTAAAAGAAGAGTACGATTCAACAGTAGGCAGTCTAATGCTGGTCAAAAAAGAACTCAACCAAAAAAAGATGGAATTGGGCATAATCCAACGTGAACATAGAGAGATTAGAGAAAGCAGGAAAAAATCAGAGTTAATCAAAGATAAGGAAACAATCCAGGAATTCAACAAGACAGAAGGAGACCATTCAAAAATCAAAGAAGAATTGGATGAATGCACAAGAAAACGGGATGAGATAAAAGAGAAAATAGCACAAGAGCAAGCCACATTACACGACATTAGGAAGCAACAAGTTGAAGTCGAAAAAGAACTGGAAGAAGCAAATTCTAGATTATATAATGCAAAAGAAGAATTAGATAAAAAAGATACATTTGAGGATACAAGTATTCTAACACCATCCGAGAAAGAATTCATAGGCGTAAACAAAGAGAATGAGAAAAGTTCTGCGGGAATCATAGAAGCGGCAAGTGCAGTAGTCGGTTCATTAAAATCAAAACTTGGCACAACCCAAAAAGAACTAGAAACAATGCAGTCATTATTAGAAAAAGAAATAGACGAACATGAGAAAACAAAAAAAGAACTAGAGAATCTAAAAAGAACCACGCGATAACAAACTATAGATTTGCAAAGTGATTTTGCCATTTAGATTTTATTTCATCCTCAGAAATACCAAGATCATAAAGAGGGGAAGCGACCTCTGAAACATTTTCGACATCAACTAAAATAATTGAGTTGATTGGACTTTTAATTCCCTTTTCTCTATAATGGTTCAAAATTTCCTGATAAGGAGAACCGTTTGCAAGTATTCTAGATTTGCCTTGAAACAAGTATCCCTTACGAAGAAGAGGATCAATGACATTGATTTCCACATAAGGGTTGATTTTTAAATTTTTTATTGTGTCAGGTGAACGAATATCTGCAAAAGCCAATATTTCAGAGGTCCAACCGATTATCGTACCCTTAGGAGAAATGTTGGGTTTACCGTCCGATGAAACAGTTGCAACATAACCCAATTTTTGTAAATCTAAAAAATCCTTAATTGCTTTAGTAATCATGAATATTATTTTAAAATTGAACGTATTTAGTTTTCACACTAACGCATAAATTCAGCCATTTCAATAGAAAAGAAGAAAAACCCTATTCCACCGCCAATAATTGCAATCCAGGCTGCAATTTGTTTAATCTTAGACACATAAAAAAATCATTCAAACTCATTATTGAATCTAATTACCTAGACAGTTATAACTAGACGGAAATTAGCATAATGCTGTGGCCAGTATCAAAGACATTGGGAAGTTCTTCTTATTCATAGCAGGGGGGTTGGTAGCAATAATTGTTGGTTCGTTTATGATTAGAGGTACAATGCACATGTGGGATAAACCAGGGGAAAACAAAAAAAACAAACAGGAAAAGGACTAAAACCGACTCGATTAAATAAGAAATGGATTGTTACAAGATTCAACAATTAGAAAATCATTAGATCAGTACATTCAAAGACGGATTTTAGAGATACCAACTGAAATTAAACAAACATTTCCAGCAATCAAACAGATTTGGAAATGTGAGAACGAGATAGATTTTCTCTATGGGTATTATGTGGGTAAAATAGAAGAGGGAGCGCTGCATTATTTGTTAAAAGCAACCCGTGCATCGGCCGGAGGATATGTAGACACATTTGAAATTAGAGGGATAATTGAAATGCAAAAAATGGAACTACAAAAAGCAATAAGAACCGCAATTAATTAGTGAGGTAAAAATAGAACCTCAATTCAGCAAATACATGGTAGGACCGCAAGATGGAGGATTCGGGTTTGATCAATCAAAAAAATATACCAGCCTAGACAACATGGAAGAAATTTGTGTCCAATGTCAGGCAGGACAACATAAAAAATGCCTAAAGAAATCAAAAGAGCAGGAAGTTTGTGAATGTGAACACTGCATGATCTACGGCTAAATTTAGAAAAAACTCAAAGGGCGGATAATTTATTTTCTAGTTCTTGAATTTGCTTTTGACGTGAATCAGATATGTTTTGAGCAAATTCTCCACATGCAGAAATAATGGAAGTCAAAGCTTCTTTGTACTCAGAATGACCTTTCTTTAACACGTCGTACGATTCAAGAGATGTGATATGTCCAGGTACAGTTGCAATCGCATTTTTTTTTTTGATTAAATTTTACCATGCCGCCAAATGCCTCAGTGAACATGGGTGCAGAATCCGCTTGGCGTTTGTGGGCAACTCTGCCAGCATCAGTATTAAATAATTGAGTGATACCACCGGGTTTATAGTCACAGTAACAGAAGAATTGAAAATAAAGCAGTGTTAATTATTTTACAGATAATTATGCTCCAGGATCTTCTGGAGCGGCAGCATCGGTTGCAAGAATTTTATCAATCTCATTTATTGCAAGCTTGTCTCTTCCAATAAGATCAAACTTTTGTAACAAAGTTTCAAATTTTGTCTCTTCTTGAACTTGCTCATTTACAAACCACTCAAGGAATACATTGGTAGAATGATCTTTTTCTTTTTGGGCAATTTCCACCATCTTATGAATGGCTTTGGTCACAGCTTGCTCATTTTTTAAGGCAAGTCTGATTAATCCTTCAAGGGATTTGTATGTGTTAGTAGGAGATTTAGTTGCAGGAATACTTGCAGTAGCTCCCATATCGTTTAGGTAATGAACAATTTTTAACATGTGAGTTCGTTCTTCGTCAGATTGGACATAAAAGTAATTTGCAGCTCCTCGATATCCAGTTACTTCACACCAGGATGCCATTGCCAAATAACCATTGGACGCAGAAGCCTCGAGTGCAACTTGATCATTTAGTGCTTTTTTCATCTTAGAGGAGATTTTCATAATGCAAGTCAGATTTTGGTAAATTTAAAGGGTTAGGAATAAAACTTGGTCATTAAAAAGAACAATGCAAATCCAATTAAAAATACAACTCCTGCAAAGCTAATGATTTTCATAACTACAGAAGGATGGTCTAGTTTTGGGAGATATTTCCCAGTAACTAGTCTAAAATTGAAAATAGCAATCATCGGGGCAACTACAAAAGATAGAACAGTTGCAAAATCAACCAGGGCCTTAAGATTACTACCGAATTGAAATATTATGATCAAAGAGCCGACAGCGACGACCAAAAGAATTGCAACATACAAAACTCGAGATTTCACGCCATCAATATTTTCATTTTTAGTAAAAAGCAACTCAATAGTTCTCTTCAAAGACCTAGAATACCCATCAAATACTGCAATAACAGTTCCAAACATTATTGCAAACGCAGATGCAGAAATAAGGACATGGCTCCAGTTACCTATTGTTTTAGTGTACAGAGTAATGACTTCATTTGCAAATTGAGCGTTGTTATTTGGAAGTACTTCCCCAGAACCAAAGAAAATGTAAGAACCTAAAGTTACAAACATTATCGCAAGTACGCCAGTGACAAAGTATGCAAATTTAAATTCAAATATTGTTTCTTTTAATCTTGGCTTGTAGTTTGATTGTTTGATTCGTTCTAATGTCCACAGACTATTCCAACTAGAAATTTCCAGCGGTGCAGGCATCCATCCCATCAGTGCCAACAAAAAGAAAACACCTGACACCGTCAATAATTCTTTAGGTACAAACCCATCTACAGGTTCTATTGGTCCATTGTATAATACAAGAAGAAAAGCAGTCACAGTAGAAATTAACATCACTATTGCAACAACTTTGATTAAACTATCAAGAACGTTATATTTTCCAATCATCAATACTGCAACACATACAATAAACAAAATAACCACGGCCCATTCTCCAAGAAAATCAATTCCGAAAAGATTTTCAAAAAATCCAGCAGTTACGAATCCAACCGCACCTGTGACAAAAAACATCGAAGTGATTATTAAAATGAAATATAGCAGTAATGCAGGTTTGCCAAGTTTTTTGTATCCATCAATAATGCTAGTTTGGGTGGAATTTGCATATCTAGAGCCATATTCAAAAAAAGGATATTTCAAAACAATGGCTAAAATCACAAAACCCACGATTACCAATCCAAAATCAGCGCCTGCTCGTGTGGATTGAATTAAATGAGATACGCCTATGGCAGTGCTAGCAAAGAGTATTCCAGGGCCAGTGGTTTTTAAAAAACTAGAAATTTTCTGATTCGTCAAATTCAAAACTAAAGGGGATTAACATTCCATGCATCATCAACCCAAACACCAATGACTTTGACATTTGAATTCCATGCAGAAATTATTTCAACGCCTTTTTTGATTTGGTCGATGTGCTCATCGTCAGATACAGGGTTACCTGCACAATCATAATGACCAGAGATTACAATCAATTCAGATTTATGAGCATTGATAGATATGTTCATTTTATGTTTGACGGATTCAAGATCTAAATTTTCCGAAACTAGCTTGTCAACTCCTGGCTCAGTAATTGCATCAACATAGTCAACAGAGAATTTTTCTTTAATCCAATTTGCCAAAGGTATCTGAATTCTACCATCCATGCACGTAACAGATGTTGCAAATTTTCCGTCTGCCATGAGTTAATCGAAAACAGGCTTCCTTAAAAATTATTTTCAATGACGGAAACAATCAACAGTGTGATCGTTTACCATGCCTATGGCTTGCATTAACGCATAGCAAATAGTGGGGCCTACAAAGCTAAATCCACGTTTTTTGAGATCTTTACTTAATTGTTCAGATAATTCAGTTGATGCAGGTAATTCAGAATAATTTTTGAAGTGATTTTTCATTGGTTTGTGATTAACAAATTCCCACAAATATTTGTCAAAAGTTCCAAATTCTTCTTGAATTTTTAGAAATTGCTTTGCATTGTTAATTGCAGAATTTATCTTGAGTTTATTTCGTATAATAGAGTCATCTTGAAGTAATTTTTCGACATGTTTTTTGGTATATTTTGCCACTTTTTGGGCGTCAAAATCAGAAAAAGCCTTCCTATAGCCATCCCTGTGTTTGAGTACAGTAGTCCAAGAAAGACCGGCTTGTGCACCTTCCAATATTAAAAATTCAAACAATTTTTGATCATCATGTTGGGGAGTGCCCCATTCTAGATCATGGTATTGAATATCAGGTTCATCTTTGGCCCAAAAACATCGTTTCTTCATGGTTTGATTTATCATACGATATCAAATAACAGTTATCAAAGAGACGTATGAAATTAAATCCGCAATTATTACAGATTAACAGGAATTTTCTAATTTGTTTTGTCATATCGGCATCACTGTCTGCCATAGTGGCACAGCTTTTAGGAGATCAAGAAAACTACCTCAACACAACAACCACAATAATTGTGGGATACGTAATTTATTTTGGAATTTTTTCAGTTTTGTTTTATTGGGACAATAAGAAACGATACAAATCAATGGAGAAGGGTTTAATTAAAAAAGAATTACTTGCGTTGATTTCATCATTTGGCGTGGGAGAAATAATTTATTTAGGAATCAGATGGCCAACACTCTATTATTTTCTGGAAATTGGCATTGAACCATATTTGGCATCGTTGATTTCAGAAGTTACTGCAACGGGATGTTACATGATATCAGTTACAGTATTTCTTAGAAAAACAAAAACATTCTGACTATTTAGCAAGTTGAGTTACTAAATCAGTAGAAGTGATTATTCCAACAATTTTACCATTTTCAGTTACCGCTAGTTTTCTAATTTTTTTACTGGTCATTCTTTCGGCAGCTGCAGAAATTGGTTCGTTGTGATTTATTGTAATCAATGGAGAAGACATTATTTTAGAGACGGACATATCAAAAGGTAAGTTATTTGCAGCTACACGAGTTGCAAAATCTCTATCAGTTACAATCCCTATAGGATTATCGTTTTCCTTTACAAAAATGGCGCCTATCCCACCTTGCTCCATCATCTTTGCTATTTGTAATGCAGTGGTAGAGGTATTGACAGTGATTAATGCCTTAGTCATAATATCTTGTACCAAAATAGAAGAATAGTTGAAATCTTCTCGACTCATTATTTGATTAAGAGATCGTGATATTTAAGACGTTCACAAAAATAATTTCTAATTACGCACATTAAATTTTGGAGAGGATTTTCTTTTTCTTATCTTGAAATTCTTTATTTGTGATTACACCAGCTTTTTGTAAATCAGATAATTTTTTTAATAATTCAAGATCATCATATGATGAAGATTTAAGATTCTTGCCAGATTCTATACCAGTTCGTATACTTGATTTAGTTTTCTTTTTTAATCTTGAGCCAAGAATGCTTCCCTTTGTTAAAAAATTTTCGCTAATTTTGTATCCTTTTTTCTTTGCTTGTTTGATAATTTCTTCAGACTTTTGCCGGGTAACATCATCAACTAGTTTGTATTTTTTTGCCATAGAACCTAATTCCTGAGTTTTCTTTTTAGCCAAACGAGATTGCAATTTTAGATCTTTGATGATTTCATTTTTTGTTTTACGTTTGAATCGTCTGGTATATTCTTCTATAACTAATACGGGAAATGGGCTATACTCTACATCAAGATAATATTTGATAATTGTATCGTCAGGCAATGTTTGAAGATATTCTTTGATGGATTTCTCTGACTTTAATTCCATATTTGTGATTTAATTCTTAGTCATAAAAAGATTCAAGAAGCAATGATAGGAATCCCCCACCTGAGGAAGATTTTTGAGTTGTCCATCTACAAAAACATGACCAAGAATACAAGATTTGCCATCAATGTAGGCATCAATAGGAATAGGTATTTCTTCAGAGTTTAGAAACTCCTGTGTTTGATTTTTTAAACCGTTGACTATAGTAGCCAAGAATATTTCCGAATGCCGGTTTGTCTTTATCAGATGAATCATCATCTATTTTTTCACCATATCTGTCATAGGATGATAAATTTGAGGAGCTGCAAAAGCAAAATCATCCCCATTAAATGCAGATATCAAAGCAAACCCATGTTCTCCAGATGATTTTTCATATTCTTAAAAAGGTGCATTCTCTTTGAAATAATAACACCTATTGTGCTGTATACGCACATTGGGATCTTAATAGAATCATCATCAAATAATTCAGCATGAGTCACATCATAATTTTGAAAGACGGTATTTTTGGATTGTAATTTAGATTGTTTGTTTTTGGATATTTTGATCATGGGTTCGAATGCATCAAGTCCCCAACGGTAGACAGAATCACCCAAAACATCAGATAAAGAAAACAACACCCGTCCAGTTCCTGAACCTAAATCAATTATAGTGTATTTTTGATCTGGCTGTATAAAATTTTTACAAATATTGGCAATAATTCAAATTTCTTTATCAATATAATTAGAAATGACAAGATCATGGTTTTTTCTACACATCCATCATATGCTAATGACATATCATCCATGCATCACCATACATGACAAATACCAAGTGAGCATCTTAATGAATTTTGTAAAAAGCGGACACGACCGGATTCGGTGCTGCAGATTTATTTTTTCGTATCTTTTTGGGATTTTGCAGGGTCCACTACTCGGCAGTTGTTTAATTGTGGTTAGGGTCCGCCACGGTAGATTTGGTTTTATGTAAATTATGGTCACATTACAGTAATTCTTTTTCATGGTATACTCGTTCGGTATTGCAATGAGGGCAGGATTCACTCATTCTCTCATTTTTGAATATTATCATGCAATCTGAGAAGTTAGTGACGCATTTTTTAAAATTTCTTTTTCGATTGCTTCAGGCACGATAATCTGTTTTGATTTTTTTAAATCGATCAAGTTGCTGTTGTGTTTGGTGTACATTAAATTCATGCAATCCAAAAATATCTTCAAATCTTTTCCTATGTTTAATTAGAAAACAATTATGACGTTTAAGATAGATACAATCTACTTGCTTTTCAACAATTAAAATTTCTCCACTTAGTGTAACTAAACCTTGGTTCAAGTTAGAAGAACGCAAGACACCAAAAAGAGCTGTCGGGATTATCCAAGATTGGCATGTGCCATGACATATAAAAACGCAACGGATGATAAAAGAAGGTATCTAAAGGTTCCCTGCTAACTGCAGGAACCTGCAAATGATATTATTTCACGTATCTGACTGTCCGGTCCGGTTGCCTTGCCTGTCAGGTCAAGGGTGAACTGCAAATCCAGCTTTTCATCGGTGTCCGGTGCCGGAAGGTTGGCATTCATGTCGATTCCGTCAGGGTTGGTGCTTAGCAAGTCCAAAAAGTTGCCGACAAGTCTGTCAGCCACAGTGGTCTTTGCCCCAACTACCAGATTGTCTTTCTCATCAAGCCATCCGTCTGTCTGTATCTTCACCCCGGTAAGTACTATGTCACCGGTGTTAAGCACGGCATTTGCCTCTGCGGAGGATTCTGTTCCCCATGCGGCGTCATCAAAGTACAGGTTGTATTTTTCAAGGCCGATTGAGCAGATGTCGGTCCGCTGTACGTCAGCAAGTGACTGCTGCTTGGCAGGCCCCATTGCGCGAAGCTCACCTCCAACATAGTCGGCATAGTACGGCGAATACTGTACCGGTCCGCTTAAGGCGGCAGCAAAGTCAGGCGAATCCCCGTAATAGTTCAGAGGGGCTGGAAGCACATAATTTACAACGGCATTGATAATATCAAATCCTCGGACATTGTCAAACGTGTTCTTTGTTATCTTGGCAGTAGGCTTGCCCGAATATGAAGAGGTGTCAGGCTCGAATGTTGTCGCATGGCAGTCCCCATCACATAGAATTACACCGTGTCTGCTGTCTCTGATAACATTATTCTCTACCACAGTATCAAGTGAGGATGAAAGGCTGATTGCGCCCTTTAGATTGTCTGCAATTAAGGCGCCGCCTCTGTGTTTTGAGTCGGCAAAGGTTGCATTGGTTATGGTGTTGCCCGATATCGTATTGTTGACACTTTCCCTGTATGCGATCTGTATTCCGTTCTTTGGCACGTCAGAGATTGTGTTGCCTGAGATTGTCAGGCCTGTCACCCTGCCCAGGTTTATTCCGGACCAGGTTGTCTTGTCAATGATGTTTCCGGATATTTCAGAGTCGGCAAGCCAGTCAAAGTATATGGCAGTCATGTCATGCTGTGAGGCCTTGTCGCCGTTTGCAAACAGCGGCTTTTTACCATCAGGTGCATTGTACCCTATATGCTCAAAGGTGTTTCCAGTTACGCTGACTTTGATTGTGTTGCCAGAACTGCCAGCGCCTGTTATGCCCTGTTTTTGGGTATTGTTGACGTAGTTGTTCTCAACGGCAATGTCGGACCTTGGACCGCTGACATGTATTCCATGCACTGGCGCATCCACAATCTCCATTCCCTGAATCCTTACATTATTTGCGGTAATTTGGATTCCGGTGCCGCTAAAAATTACGTCATCCTGGGCATGGTTGCCATTAGTAGACTTTAGGGTAAGACTCTTGCCAATGGCATAGTAATCAGATCCCGGCTTGAGATAGGTGCCATCGGCGATGACTATAACGTCGCCTGAGGTTGCGTTTGTAATTGCGGCATCAGGATTCTTAAACCTTGTTCGATCATTGCATGTGCCGTTATTGTCGTCATCCGGACATGATGAATCCACATGAAGTGTAGCGGCATGTGAGGAAGGAACCGCAACCAGCACGGCAAGTGCCGCAACCATAAACATCGTATATTGTAAGGCGGTCAATCTTTTCAATATACGCCTGTGATCACTTGGATTAATAAACTGTTGGTTCTGCAGAGGCCATTTGTTTTTGGCCCAGATGCGGTGCATTATAGCTGATCTACTGGGATGCAGGTTTTGCCACCAGGTATCAAATCGTTTCACACCAGGATGTGCCATACCATCCTCAACATGATTAAAAGATGCCAGGATTCCACGTTATCTGCATGCTGATACAAGAAAGACGGGCACATCTGCAACCATTCCAACAAGATTTTCTGATGTTCCAATATACAGAACAAGCGGAACTCGCAGAAAGGAGGTGAAGAGAAACTTTCCAAGGCAGTTGTATTCCCAGAGAAACAAATCAGAGACGATCTTTTTTGCCGTAAAGACAACGATGTCAGGAGATATTACATCAAGGAACGGTATCACGCAAGACGATGAAATATTGTTTAGGTTAACTGCATACAATACTTGTCGAGTTACTAAACTAGAATGTGTTATTTTGACATGGTTTCTACAAGGCCAATACAACGTAAAAAAATGAAAAAATGTATTAAAAAAATTATTCAATCCAAACATGAAATTGAAAATGAATTAGAATATACTTCTGCTGTTATTTTTGATAAATTAGAACCAATTTTGATGATCTCTAAAAATCACCCTTCAAAGAATTCAGATATCTTCTGATTGGATTTTTCTTGCAATAATTTTTCAACATTGCTCCATTTTTTTCTTACAAATGAAGGGAGTTCTTTCTTTGGATGAATCCTCATGAATGCCTCCAAATATTCCCTGGTTTGTGGATTGCCTGCGTTGCCAGAATCAGGATAGATTATTTTTCCAGATTCATCCCGTATCTTGTATTTCTCATTGTTGCTTTGCACCTCTTCCAATCTTTCTTTTCTTGCAATGACTGATGCTGCCTGGCATGCGGCATATTTTTCATCGGCCCTGTTTTCAACGATTATTGTGTTGCCATCTGACTGCAGTCTGTCCAAAAATGATTTTAGTCCTCTCTTAACTCCATAGTCATCAATGATTATACACGCGTCTTCCTTTCCAGAAGTTGCACATGTAATCAATTCCTCATATTTTTGATCAAGAAGCGTGTTTTTGCCAACCCTGTCAATTTCCGTTGCCTTGCACTTTGTATGAAAAAGTTCACAATCTTTTCTGATCTGTTCGTATTTGTCCTGTATTTCAAATTCTTCCAGTTCCTTAATGTTAGGATTATCAAAAATTTGCTTGATGTTTTGTAATTTTTCAGCCTCTATTGCCACACATCCAAGAAACATCGAGCCGAATGTTTCCCCTGCACCGGACTCGTCACAGCCTACAACATATTTCACATTCGACGGAATCAAAGCAGGATGAGGTTTCAATTTCATTTAGATGTCTCACCCCATCCAAAGACATCATGATAGGATTTTGGAACCAGGTTTTTTGAATTATTTAGCAGAGGTTCTATTGCCGAATCCAAAACATAAGTTGCGGCCCAGTCGTCTTTGCTTCTTATGGAACGGCCAAACCCCTGTAAGATTTTGTTAATTGTTTGAGAGGAATACCAAAGAGGATATCTTTCCATTTTGGATTCTACCCATTTTTCAGCATAATTTGGGTATGGGGATTTTGCAATTATTTGAAATCTTGACAAACCGTCCTTCAAGTCAGCCCCTTGCCAAAGTGATGATGATATCAAAACACCGTTTTTTGAATTGGCATGTTCGTTTATTACATCATCTTGCGTTTTTCCATTTGGATTTCTAGCATGACAGATTCTTAGCCTGCTCTTATTTTTTGAAGAGAGATTTTTTACAATATTTTTACATCTGGCACGGGATGAGGTAAGAATCAGACCTCTTTGATCCCTGTGCTTGGATAGTATATCGTCAATCTTTAGATATGCCCTATTCTCATTTATTTGAGGACTGTTATGCGCAAGTCTGGCTGCATTTACAAACTCTACTTTGCGATTCTCTAAAGGAAATGGAGAGCAAGGAGTATCTACAAAGGCAACATCGTCATTTGAAAATCCCATGTTTTGACAAAAAGAGTCCTTGCTGATTGTTGCAGACATGAAAATTTGAAACGGAGTTATAAAAAATTCTTTAACATATTTTGATACATCAAGTGGTTTTATGGTGATTGATTTGAATTTGCCTTTCTTGTATTCTGGCTCATTTATGATGAAATTTTCAGGATCTGATGATACTTCAATTCTTATTCTTGCAAATCTTTCATAGTTGCCATCTAGTTTGTTCATTAAAGTATAGTCTGGATTTTCTTGATATGCTCTGCTTTCTCTGATCTCCCTTACTTTACGTGCATAAAATTCTGTAATGTCGCCTAGTAATTGTATGATCATTTGGATATCTGTCAAATCATATGATTCAATTCTGATTTCACATTCTTCAATGTGTTTTTTAATAATTTCAATTCCAACAAATTGAATTATTTGGTCTTCAATTGAATGCGCCTCATCAAAAATAGAGATGTTTCGATTTAGATATTCTCCGTATATCACTCGATTGTATTTGACTGTCTGAAAATAAGAGTGATAATTCCATACAGAGTGATCTGTAATCAATGCAGAGTATTTTTGTTCATAATAGGGACAAACAATTTCTTCAAATGTCTTTTCTTCGAATGCCTGTATGGGTGGCTTGAATTTACAGTTTTGTCTTTTACCTTCTTTGTTTCTTTCTTGACATTCACCTTTATCACAAGAGAGACCTTGGTTCATGGCCACATCATATTCTTGCAGATCAATACCCTTTTGCTCCATAGATTTGAAACATGGGAAGTTGGATTTTCCTTTAACGGGGACTAGCATTTCAAAATCATCAACATATTGATCTTGAAGACTTTTTGAATAAGTGACTACAAAGGAATTCTCATAACTTTTTGCCAGAGTCATTGCAATTGCAGATTTGCCTATTCCTGTAGGTGCAGAAACTATGATTTTTTTGTATCCTGACTTTAGGCTTTCCTGTACTTCATCAAGGATTTCTTTTTGAGCATCTCTTGCTTGTAAATGGGATGGAAAGTTATCTAAAAGGCTCAAGGAATAGACTTTATTTGTTTATCTAAAGAAGATTTCTATTTCGATATATCATAAATTCTTATTTTTACCTAAAATCATCACAATTATGGCAATAATTTATGGCAGGGCAGACAGTGAAAAACAACTTTTGGATTTGTATCCAAAAAGAGTCAAGGAAATTGATGATATTGAGAAGGTTGAGCTTGAAATGCAAGAAGAACTTAAGACTGAGACCAGAGGATTTCTAGGCAAGTTTCAAAGATGGAGATTAAAACGACAATATCAAAAATTTGAACAAAAAAGGGATGATCCTTTCCATGCAGGAGCAAAGGGAGAGAACCAAGTAATTGAGAAATTATCCCAACTTGGTGATGAATATCATGTCTTATGCGGGGTAAGGTTGGGATTATCACACCATATCTCATACAATCAAAAAAAGAATCTAAAATCTGCTCAGATTGATTTTGTCGTAGTCTCAAAAAAAGGCGTATTTGCAATCGAGGTAAAAAACTGGAGTGATAATTTTGTTAACCAAAAAAATTACTTTAGTCCACATGAACAAGCAGGAAGAGCAGGCAGATTGTTGTGGCATGTCTTAAGATCTTGGAGAAAAGCCCCCCGAGTCACCAGTGTGGTGTTATCCATCAAAGGAAACATCCAACATGATCCAAAATACAAAACGGTTTTTGTGTCTGATATCAGTAAAATAAACAATCTTCTTGAAAATCAAGAAGACGCACTGTCTGATAAAGAAGTAAAAAGGATTGTGAAGGAATTGAAGGATCATGTTACCAGATAAGGGCAGACGGTAACCAGATTTTTCAGCACGTCTAGAATCATATTTGTCAATGTCAAGAAATGGCAAATATTCGGAATATGAAAAAATTATTTTAAATCCAATGTCAAATAACCAAGAAAAAGTGGCGATAGCACATAATATCAGCATCCCAAAAATGGTTCCTCATGTGATAGTGATGGAAAGATTCAAGAAAATGAACAATTCAACCCCAAAGTCTTCTTTTCACCGAATATTCTCCATCTGCTCATTTACATCCACATCCTAATTCTTGTACTGTCGGTTTAAACACAAAATCTAATTTTTCATCTGTTTTTTCTCGGATTTCACTACCTTCAAAACCAATACTAGAAATAATAAAACATGTTTTTATCATAAAACAATACTTTCAAAGATGCTTTAAAACGCTATTCTAATCAATTGATGTCAAAACGGACTAAATCACAAAAAGCCAACTACAGAGTAGCGGACCCGACCGGATTCGAACCGGCGACCTAACGCTCCGCAAGCGTTCGCACTATCCAAGCTATGCAACGAGTCCAAAAAGTTTGGGAGATTTACGCTTAATTTGGATTGCTATCAGATAGATTTTGCAAATATGTAGAGAGTCTCATCAGGTTCGTGTAATGTCCATGCAGTAGGTAAGAAAATATTTTCAATGGTTTCTAAATCACTGTTAGCAATCAAAGTTCCCCAACCAGCCTCATTTTTAGGATCAGGAGCATATTTTTGAGATAATGTACCAGCAAATACCCAACCTGTATTTTTCTTCAAAGTTGAAATAGAATTTATTTTTTCTAAGATCTCATTGGCAAGAAATGTACCACCCATTTGAGCAAGACCTCCAATAAAGAAAACAGGACAGGATAGATTTAACGAAGAATAATCAAATGAAATTGCATCAGAGCAATGGGGATGAAAATCCAATGTAGAGGTAAGAGTGTTTTGTAAGTCTACCAACGAATTATCAATTTCAATACTAAAGGATTCCATACCGAGAATTTTTGCACAATATGCAGTTCGTCCATCACCGGAACCAATATCGAGAACTTCAGAATACCCTAATTCTTTTGCACACATTGCACCAACATATCCAGACATTATCCATGTGGGAGAAAAAGGGGCCTTACTAGAACCATGTTGAATACTGTTCAGCCAATATTTGTTAATGTCTCCCTCATACACAATACAATCAATGGAGTTAATTTTTTTTTCAAATGAATTGTAATAGATAGGGTTTTTTTTAGCAAATTGATGTAGCAAGTCAAAATGAGATTCTTCAATTGGGAATGAATCAGATTTGGACATAGGAATTAATTCTTGAATTTGGCTTGTCCCGTCATAGGTTTTAACAAATTCTTTTTTTAATTCGACTAGATTTTTTGCAATGTCTTTAATCATTAGAAATGCCATTCTCGTATTGTTGAACAAATTCTTTTGTACTCATATTTTGACGCAATTCCTCAAATCGTTTAGCATCTAGTTCGGTTTGTTCTCTTGATTTTTCACCAGAGTTTCCAGATTGCAAAGTTTGAGTTAATTCTTGAATCGAGATAGATAATTCATTCATGACTTTGGGATGAATAACAGTATTGAATTTTTCAGAAATTACCGTTTCAATTTCTTGTATTTTTTGGAATTCATTGGATTCAGTAATTTGTTGTTTAAGCATGATAGCCATAGAAGAAACATTCATGACTTGATAATAGGTCTCAACAATCTCATCTACATTCATATCATTTTTAGCATCAACATCATCAATCATGTTTTGAAGTTTTTCAGATTCAGAACTAAACGCTTGAAAAACATCATCAGAAGAGGTCATGTAACAAATTAAAATTTCAAATTTTTAAAAACCTTAGGATCAGGCTTCTTGTTCTGCAGGTTTGGTGTAGATATAATTCATTATTACACCAGCAATAATACCACCTACAATTGGACCGACCCAATAGAGCCATTGTACTTCCCACAATCCAGCATCTCCAGCAAATAAAGTTGGAGACAGTGATCTTGCGGGATTCATTGATGCGCCAGTTAATGGAACGCCCACCAGGTGAAGTAAGAAAACCATTCCACCAATTACTGCACCACAAACACTCTTTGGAGCCTTTTTGTGGACAGCGGTCATAAAGATAACAACCACTAAGAAGAAAGTCAAAATTATCTCAACTGCCAATCCAGACATCATACTATTATTGATTAATTCACTTGGGCCACCATGCGCACCCCAGAAAACACCTTTACCAATTTCAGGGAATAATGCAACCAAAGTACCGGTTGCAACAACGGCGCCAATTATTTGAAATATAATATATGCAATTCCATCTGTAATTCCAATTTTTTTAGTAATCATCATAGGAATGGTAACTGCGGGATTAATGTGAGCACCAGATACATGTCCAAATGCATATACCATAAATGCAATCGCTGCACCGTGCCCCAAAGATATCATGATAATTCCTTCAGTAGTTAGACCGTCACCAAAGGCAGTTACAGCAAGAATTACAGACAACGGACCAAAGAAGACCAAAGCGAAAGTTGCAATTGCTTCTGCAAGCCAATTTCGAGGACTAACCATGAAGCAAAGCCCCGTCAGTTTCCATATAAAAGATTCGGACTGGCATAGGATCTAATCAAGTCAAAAAGTAATTAATTATAGAGAAAAAGATCTGAAGACATGGTTTCTGAAGGAGATTCTGTTCCAAAATTTACAGTAAATGATGCAAATGGAAACAAAGTAAAATCAAGTGATTTCAAGGGGAAAAAACATGCAATCTATTTTTATCCAAAAGACTTCACACCGGGATGTACCACAGAGGCAGACGAATTCTCAAAAGATTATAAAAAATTCCAAAAAGAAGGGATTGAAATTATTGGAATAAGCCCAGATGATGTAGACTCACATAAAAAATTCTGTGACAAAATGGGAATCAAATATCCTCTATTGGCAGATGTAGATAAAGAAGTATCAAGCGTGTTTGGAGTTTGGGGAAAGAAAAAATTCATGGGCAGAGAATACATGGGCGTGATGAGAAGTACATTCTTAGTAAATGAAAAAGGAAGAATTTTCAAAATATATCCCAAAGTAAAACCAGCAGGACACTCTAAAGAAGTACTAGAAGAATTTCTAAATTTAAAATAAAAATAAGTAAAAAAAAGATTCTGAAATTAGAAACCTTTTGGAAGTGTGCCTCTAGATTCTTTTGGTGCTTTAGGTTCTGGTTCAAAACCTTTTGGCAAAGTGCCTCTACTAGCTGTAGCTCGAGATTTAGCTTCTGTTTCAAGCAGTTCCTGGAATGCTTTTTCTTCTTCTATCTTTTGTTGTTCTAATCTTTGCAAGTAATCTGCTTCATAATCTGCAAGTTTTTCTTGTCTAGACTTTCCATCTGCAACATACGTTGATTGTTGTTGTGGCGGTGGAGCTTGTTGTGTTTGTTCCATACCTTTTGGAAGTGTACCTTTTGCAGGCTTTGGCGGTTCTGGAGTTGTAGTTTGTTGTGCTGGTGCATCGACACCTTCAACTGACATGTTAATTCCACTAAAACTTCCAAATGTTTTATCAGACGGATGGTATGCAAGTCTTGCTCTTGTTGCATAGTACTGGTTTGATACTGCAGTATAGCCAGTAACAGTTGCTTTTTGATCATTCCAATTTTTGGTTGGAACTTTTCCCACAGGAGCAGTTAATCTAACAAAGTATCTGTTAGGAGCTGGAGAATAGCCTGTTACTTTTGCCCTATAATCATGGAATGATGTCATAGGTGCAGTCATGTATGCATTCTCTAGTGCGTCCTGCACAGTTGCCGGAGGTTGTGATGTAGTTTCAGCTGGCTTTGGAGATTCTGCAGGTTTTTCCTCAAATCCCTTAGGCAGAGTGCCTTTTGGCTTGGTATTTGCTGCGGGTCTCTCGGATGGTTTTGTCTCAGCTGGCTTTGGAGATTCTGCAGGTTTTTCCTCAAATCCCTTAGGCAGAGTGCCTTTTGGCTTGGTATTTGCTGCGGGTCTCTCGGATGGTTTTGTCTCAGCTGGCTTTACTTCAGCTGGTTTTGATTCTAGCTGAGTAGAAAGTTTGTTTAGCTTTGCTTCTAATTCGGCAATCTTGTTTTCAAGATCTGCTTTAGTTTGCTTTTTAGCAGCGGCCATAGTCTGGATTGTCAATCTGGGGTTTATGTACATTTGGGTTGATTACGCTAACCAATTTTGATGAAGTTTTATATGCTAATTTAGATCATGGATCTCATGGATGACTTTGAAAAAGAATATCCAGAATTTGATTGGAAGAATACTCCAGCCTACAAACATCCAGGAGGTAAAAATTGTCCATGTCCAAAACACGAATACATCAGAGAACAGATCAATTTTACAAAACAAGTAAATGAAAAAGGCAAAGAACCATCCAAAGTCACTTTGAAATTCTGTCCAGATCACTACAGAGTATACATGGATGAGGTAATTCCGGCCATGCCATTAAAGTATAAAATTCTGACAAAAATTGCACTCAAACTTGGCGCAATTCAAGTTGAACAGCTAAAATACATGGAATCAGAATTATGCTTTTACTGTAAATTTGGTTCAGGCGGACATGACAAAAAAACAGAATTGCCACCAATGTAAAATCGAGTTAAGCTTATACTTGATCTGACTAGAGAATCAACGTGGGAATAGAAGACATTAATGATTTCATTTCAGAACTTGAAAAACACGGAGAATTAAAAAAAGTAAAAACAGAAGTGGACCCTGATTTAGAAATTGCCGAAATTATGAGAAGAGGGATGTACTCCAATGGTCCGGCAATGCTATTTGAAAATGTAAAAGGATATGATATGCCAGTTTTAGGAAATGCCTTTGGATCTATGAAAAGATTAGAAATAGGATTAGAAATGACAGACTTTACTGAAATCGGTCAACGTATCGCAGATATGACAAAGATGGATGTCCCATCAGGATTACTAAATAAAATTAAAAAACTTCCAGAACTCTCAAAGATGACAGCATCATTTCCTAAAGCTGAAACAAGTGGGCCGGTAACAGAAATCACATCTACAGATGCATCATTTGATGATTTACCAATAATAAAATCATGGCCTGATGATGCCGGACGATTTATCACTTTGGGATTAGTTGCAACCAAGCATCCAGAAACAGGAGTTAGAAATCTTGGAACATATAGAATGCAAATAGTAGACAAGACACATGCATTGATGCACTGGCAAAAACACAAGAGAGGTGCACATCATGGAGAAATTTCAAAAGACAAAGGAGAAAAAATCCCAACTGCAATAATCATCGGAGGAGAACCAGCCACGATATTTTCATCAATTGCGCCAGTACCAGAAGGATTAGACAAATATCTTTTTGCAGGAATTACAAGAAAAGAAGGAATCAAGACAGTCAAATGTAAAACAATTGATTTGGATGTTCCTGCAAATGCAGAAATTGTTTTAGAAGGATATGTAGATCCTGCAGACCTCAGAGACGAAGGACCGTTTGGAGACCATACTGGATATTATACGCCAGTGGAACCTTATCCGACATTTACACTGACCGGAATTATGAGAAGAAAGAATCCAGTTTATGTTACAACAGTTGTAGGAAAGCCAATTCTAGAAGATGCATACATTGGCAAAGTCATTGAACGTTCGTTTTTACCATTAATTCGGATGTTTCATCCAGAAGTAATTGACTTTAGCATGCCAGCTGCAGGATGGTTCCAAGGATTTGCAATAATATCAATCAAAAAAAGATATCCAGGTCAGGCCAAAAAAGTCATGATGGGATTATGGGGAATGGGACAACTATCACTTACCAAAATGTTTGCAGTGGTAGATGAAGATGTCAACGTTCATGACATCAACGATGTGATTTGGGCAATTACAACAAGAGCAGATGCTGCAAGAGACACAATAATAATCGATAATGCACCTACAGACACTTTAGATCCAGCATCACCATTAGTTAATTTAGGATCTAAAATGGGAATTGACGCTACACAAAAAACCAAAGAAGAAGGATATCAGAGAGAAATTCAACAGCAAGTCAAGGTAGATGAGAAAACAAAAGATCTGGTTGATTCCAAATGGTCCAGTTATGGATTATGATACAGAAATAGGGTTATAGAAATTATCTCTCTCTTCTACCTGATAACCGATTTGATGTATGGCATCCATAATTATTTTATCAGTAAGTTCTGTAGAACGAGCACCAGTACAAGATACAACTTCTTCACCAATCAAGGTACCGCCAAAATCATCAGCGCCATATTGTAATGCAAGTTGAGCCATACCAACACCATTAGTTAGCCAAGATGACTGAATATGAGGAATTAGTCCGTCAAACACAAGCCTAGAAATGGCAATCATTTTCAAAAGCTGAATTCCACCTGTTCCGTATTCAACAATTCCTTCCTCATGCATCAAAGTGTTATTTGGTTCAAAATTCCACGGAATGAAAGCCATGAAGCCTTTAGTTTTTTCTTGTAGTTTTACAATTTTAGAAAAGTGTGAAACGATATCATCATTATTTTCAACATGACCGTACATCATTGTGGCAGAACCGGGAATTCCAAGAGAATGGGCCTCGTCCATAATTCTTATCCAAGCATCACTAGAAATTTTCTTTGGACTGACAATTTCTTTAACAGAATCAGTTAAAATTTCAGCACCAGCTCCCGGAATAGATTGCAACCCAGCATCTTTTAATCGAGACAGGATTTCTTTTGTTGAGGATTTTTCAACTCTTGCAATCATATCAATTTCAGAAGTAGACAAACCATGGACACCAACATCAGGGAATTTTTCTCTAATCATCTTAAAAGCATCTTCATAATATTCAATTTTCAAATTTGGATTATGTCCCCCCTGAATCAAGACTTGACGAATTTTGAACATATCCCATGAAGTTTTAACTCTAGTTTGGATTTCATCAAGAGATAATGTGTAAGAATCATCAGATCCTGGGGATCTATAAAATGCACAGAACTTACAATCAGTGATACAGACGTTAGTGTAATTCAAAATTATGTTGTTTACAAAGGAGGCTTTTTTGCCAAATTGCTTTCTAGTCAAATGACCGGCAGCAAGACCCATCAGATGAAGATCATCCGATTCCAACAATCTCAAAATATCATCAGGTCCAGGCCTCTTGCCATTAAGAGAGTTCTCCAAGACGTCTTTGATGTCGCTTTTTTGTATTTGTTCAGCAGTCTGACTCAAGTGATCTTCATCTTCTAGAATTTCTATTTAATCCTTGATAGAAATATCGAACAAAAAAAGAAATAAACAAAATAAGTGATTTGTGCTCAATTTTTGAGAAATGCGTGTTCTAATATTCACGTTATTTTTAAGTAGGGTGCAAAAATCAGATCAGATCATGGTATCAGGTAATCAAATCAGACTTAATCGAATTATCAGAAAAGGACGAATGTTGTGTATTCCAATGGATCATGGTATTTCAGATGGACCGATGGAAGGTCTTGAAGATCCAGCATCCACAATTTACAAATGTGAAGGGCACGGACTCACAAGTGTAATTATCAACAAAGGAATTCTCAAAGCACTACCAAAACCAACCAAAATAGGAATTTTAGTTCATTTTTCAAGCAGTACAGCATTATCTCTAGCACCAAATCGTAAAATGCTAACAGGAACTGTAAAAGAAGCAGCTGCGATGGGAGCTGATGGAGTTTCATTACACATCAACATCGGAGGTAAAGAGGAACCAGAAATGTTAGAACAACTTGGAATGACAGCAGACCAATGTCACAAATGGGGAATGCCTCTTTTAGCAATGATGTATCCAAGAGGAGAAAATATCAAAAATCCACATGATCCAGAAGTTGTAGGACATGTTGCAAGAATTGGAGCAGAATGCGGTGCAGACATTGTAAAAACACTGTACACGGGAGATATTGATTCATTTGCAAAAATTGTAAAGAGTACGCCGGTTCCAGTAGTAATTGCTGGTGGACCAAAAGCTAAAACAGATTTAGATATTCTTCAGATGACAGAAGATGCAATGACTGCAGGTGCTAAAGGAGTCACATACGGTAGAAACATCTTTGCACATAAAACACCTGAAAAAATGGTAGAAGCATTAGCTGAAATAATTTTCAGGAAAGGAACCGCAAAGGAAGCAATGAAAAAAATTGAGTAAAACAAGAGAATTGATAATTTCACCTAAAGGATCACAAGCACAGTTATCTAAACTTCTTCCCCAATTACAAGAAGAAGGAATCAAAATGGTACATCTTGATCCAAAAAAAATAGGTAAGAAAAAAACTAAACTCCAAACAGTTTTTGCTTCAAATGCAGCAAACTATGTGGTATTAGACAAAGAAGGTCCAAAACCAAAGGGCAAAAAAGTTGGACGGAAATTCGAAATACTGTCAAACACGGATATTGAAAACGTTCTCACAATAGCAAAAAAAGGATTAGATTTTGTAATCGTAGAAGTAAAAGATTGGAAAATCATCCCATTAGAAAACATCATTGCAAAACTACACAAAATTCACACAAAAATATTTGCCATTGCAAAAACGCCCGAAGAAGTTAGAAAAATGTTCTCAATCCTAGAGGTAGGTGTAGACGGAGTAATTTTCAGTACATCATCAATCAACAAAGTACGTGAAGTCATGGTATATCTAGGAACCAAGAGTTTTGATATGAAACCTGCAAAGATTACAGAAATCAAAGAAGTGGGAGATGGAGAACGAGTTTGTGTAGATACCGCATCCATGTTACACAAAGGAGAAGGTATGTTGATCGGTAGTAGATCAAACTTTTTGTTTTTGGTTCATAATGAATCAGTAGGATCATCATTTACATCACCAAGACCATTCAGAGTTAATGCAGGTGCAGTTCATTGTTACACGTTATCACCAGATGGAACAACAAATTATCTATCAGAAGTGGAAACAGGTTCAGAAGTATTAATTCTAAATTCAAAAGGCAAAGCAAGAAGAGCCACTGTAGGAAGATCAAAGATCGAACGCAGGCCAATGCTAATGATCAAAGCATCGGTAGGAGAAGAAGCAGGTGGAATTATAGCACAAGATGCAGAGACAATTCGTTTTGTAAAATCAAATGGACAACTAGTTTCAGTTACACATCTAAAGAAAGGAGATACGGTTATGGTCCATTCAAAACCTGCAGCAGGCAGACATTTTGGAATGGAAGTTTCAGACGAATATATTTTAGAAAAATGAGATACAAAACATGTGTTTCCATAGCAGAAAAAACACCGAGTAAAACTAAAAAAGTTCTAAAAATAGCACTGGCCAAATCAGATTTTGTAGAAGTTAGATTGGATTTTCTAAAAAGTACACAAGTTCCAGAAACATTAGAAATGATAAAGAAGAATCTTGGAAGAGTTGTGTGCACAATAAGACCTAAAAATGAAGGAGGTAAATTCAATGGAAGTGAAAAAGAAAGAATTGCAATTTTGAAATTAATTGCAGAATATAATCCATTTTTACTAGATGTGGAATTTAACACATTAAAGGGAAACTTGGTATTGACAAAATATTTGAAATCAACAAAAACAAAATTGTTGGTTTCATGGCATGATTTCAAAAAGACGCCAAGTTCTGTAGAGTTGAAAAAGAAAATGAGCCAGATGAGTGAATTTTCATCCAATGTCAAAATAGTAAGTACTGCAAAATCAACAGATGATTCAACTAGAATGTTAGAGCTGTATAGTAAAAAAGGAAAAAACAACCTAATTTCATTTGCAATGGGGGATTATGGACGGATTTCAAGAATTTTGTGCCTGTATTTGGGTAGCCCATATACTTACGCATCATTAGGAAAGGCAATTGCCCCAGGACAATTCAGTGTTGATGAGGTAAATAAAATCACAAATTTAAAAAAATAGCAACATCAAAGTTGAGAGTTTAAATCAATCATAATACCCAAGAAAATAAGATGAGCAAATCATTTGCAGTAATCGGAGATCCTATCGATCATTCATTATCTCCAAATATCCACAGCGCGGCATTTAGAGAATTAGGTTTGGATTCCTCATACATTGCATATAGAATTCCAAAAGGAGAATTAGAAGAAGGAATCGAAGGATTAAAAAAAATAAAAATCAATGGTTTTAACATCACCATTCCACACAAAATTGAAATGATGAAGTATCTAGATAAAATCGATGAATCATGTAGTCTCATCGGAGCTGTAAATACAGTAGCAAACAATGATGGAATTTTAAAAGGATACAACACAGACATGGATGGATTTTTAGAACCATTTAAGAAAAAGGGATTAAACATTGCAGGAGACAAAGTTCTTTTAATTGGGGCCGGAGGAGCTGCAAGGGCAATAGTTGCAGGATTTGCAAAAGAAAAAGCAAGAAGCACAACCATAGCAAACAGAACGATAGAGAATGCAACTAATCTCTCAAATTTTGCAAAAACAGTCGGATTGGATGCAACGCCAATACATATTACAGATGTTGGCAATACAGCGAAAAATTATGACATAATTGTAAATGCAACGTCAATAGGACTCAAAAATGAATCAAGTGTGATTTCATTAGAAGGGATCAATGAAAAAACAGTTGTGTATGATATCGTATACATGCCAATGAATACAGATTTTATTAGAAAAGCAAAGAAGCAAAAAGCAACCATCATTTACGGTTATGAAATGCTGCTAGGTCAAGCAGCAAGGGCGTTTGAGATTTGGCATGGCGTAGAAGCGCCTTATAATGCGATGAAAAAATCACTGTTGGGAGGATTTTGATGGCAAAGGTAAAGGCTACAGTCCATGGGGCAGTATCAATAGTAAATGCAATTGCAAACCAAAAAGGAGCTACATTAGGAATTGCGTTAAAAGTAGAGGCCACAGTAGAGGCAAGTCCAGGAAAAGGAATATCAATTCAATCTGAAAGGAGCCTCAGTTCACGCCTAATCAATAAAACAATAGAAAAAGTTGTTTCAAAAAAAGATTTAGAGCAAAACAAAATATCGATAAAACTAGATTCAGAAATCCCAACAGGATACGGATTGAAGAGTTCAAGTGCAATTTCTTCAGCAGTCGCATTAGCATGTGCAAAAATATTCAGACCAAAGTTAGCTGATCAACAAATTTTATTGGCAGGAGTAGATGCATCAATCGAATCCAAAGTAAGTATTACCGGAGCATATGACGATGCATGTTCGTGTTATTACGGAGGATTCAATGTTACAGACAATGCAAAGAAAAAAAGAATTCAGTTTGAAAAAGGCCCATCAAACTTGATTGCAGTGATATTTATTCCAAAAAATAGAAAAAGAGGAAATCTAAAAAAACTCAAAATTCTTTCATCAGTATTTGAAAATGCGTGGGAGTTATCTAAAAAAGCAAACTATTGGGATGCAATGATAATAAATGGATTAGCTACGGCATCAATTTTAAATTCAGAACCTAAAATTATTACAGGCCTGATTGAAAAAGGGGCATTAGGTGCATCGGTTTCAGGGAATGGACCATCTATTGCAGCAGTTACAAAAAAAGAAAATGAAACAGCAATTAAAAAAGTATTTTCAGCATTAGAAGGAAACATCATTGTTTCAAAAATTAGCAATGAAAAGGCAGAAGTTCATGAAGTGTGAAATAGATAAATCAAAAATTTCAGGTCAAATAGTTTGTCCCCCAAGCAAGAGATATACGTACAGGGCTGTTTTTCTGGCATCGCTTGCAGAGAAAAAACAGTATTGTTGAAAATGTATTACTTTCTGCAGATACAAAGGCAGCAATTGAAACATGTAGAAAATTTGGAGCAGAAATAGAAGTCAAAGATACCTCAATTATTGCCAAAAATTCAATAAAAACAGGCACAAAAGTGCCTGAAATTAACACAGAAAATTCAGGAGCCACGATTCGAATTGCATCAGGCATCGCCAGTTTGTTTTCTGATGAGATTATACTTGCAGGAGATTCAAGTTTACAAAAAAGACCAATGCAGCCATTGTTAGATCCACTATCAAGTATGGAGCACAATGTGATTCAACAGATGGAAAGCCGCCAATCAAAATTAAAGGAAAAATCGTTGGAGGAGATGTAAGAATTCCAGGAAATTTTTCAAGTCAATTTATCTCATCATTGTTGATTTCTGCACCACTGGCAGAAAAAGGAATCATTTTAGCTATAGAAGATAACCTAGTATCAAAACCGTATCTAGATGGAGCAATATCTACGATGAGAAAGTTTGGTGTTACAGTTCAGACACTCATACCATACAAAAAATACAATCAACTCGTCTTAAAACTAACCATTTGGACAATATTTGATGATCATTTGGATCCATGAACCGTTAGTTTCCACGCTGTACATGAAATTCACCGAGATGACAGACAACGGGACATGATGGAGCCGTTGCTGTCAAAACCTGCTGTCACAGGACGTCCAAGAGGCAATGACCGGATGGTTTTAAATGGAATCATCTACGTGCTGGTTTCCGGATGCAGGTGGAGTGAGATGCCAAAGACATACGGTGATGACTCAACTGCCAACCTAAGGCTAAGAAGATGGCAGGAGTTTGGCATATGGAAAAAGATTTTGGGGCGTGCAATCAAATCCGCACACAGACAGGGAAAAATCAACCTGGAAAAAATATCGATTGATTCATCGTCAATTCCCTCTAAAAAAGGGGCGACGTGATCGGATTTGATGGGTTCAAGAGAATCACAGGTACGAAATTACATGTTGCAGTGGATGGTACCGGCTTGCCAATATCAATTGTAATGAGCCCTGCAAATGAGCATGACAGTACGAAATTCGTAGATGTGATGGAATCAATTTCGGATTTTGCAGATGATTCCATGATGGAACAAATAGTTTCAGTCTATGCAGACAGGGGATACGATTCAAAACCAATCCGCAGTTATGCAAGATCAAGAAACATCATTCCGTGCATTCCTTTTAGAAAAAACAGCAGGACGGCAAGTGATGATACGGACAAGGACAGTTACAACAGGACAAGATTCGTAGTGGAACGGTTCTTTGCCTGGCTGAAAAACGGGTTTCACAGAACAGGAATCAGATGTGAAAGAAACGCGGGAAATTATCTCGGGCTGGTTAGCATTGCGTCATTTTTGATGTATTGCAGGGTTTTAAGATAAGTTAAATATTTCTCCACAAATCTATAGAGTCAAAGTTTACAGTTCCAATAGATTTTTCAAGTATTGCTCTTCTTCTTTCAGCAACAGTTCTAAATGGAGAGGACAATACAATGAAAGGAAACACATGAAATCTACCTCAAGGGGATGAAGTTTTCATAGATATTTGAGCAATTAGGAGTTGAGATTATAATGGAGGATGAACAAATTGGGATCAAATCTCCAGATAAACTAAAAGGAGGAAAATTTGATCTGAGCAACTCGCCAGATCTTCTCCCACCACTTGCAATTTTGACATTACGTGCATCATCACCAATTGAAATTTTCAATGTAAAACATGCAAGATTAAAAGAAACAGATAAAATATCAATTATTTCAAGAGAACTTGTGAAAATTGGAATTAAGATTCAAGAAAATGAAGACGGCATGATTTTAGAACCATCGGAAAACACATCAGGGGCCAATTTGAATTCAGAATACCACAGATTATTCACGGCATTCTGTATTGCAGGAATGCATATACTGAATTGTACAGTTTCAGATCCTGAATCAGTTAATGTATCATATCCAAACTTTATAGAAGAAATGAGTAGAATGGGCGCAAAAATTACAATCAAATAATTTCATTTTTCAAAAAAACAATACTGAGAGATAAAAGGCACGACCCCGTATATAGTGAAAAGCATTCTCCTCACTCACAACGCTTTTGCGTAGATAACATGGTTTTTCACAGAGCCGCGCAAATTATTCAGTATAATTTACATGATTTTGCACATATCTTGTATATTGTTATGATATTTAACAATACATTATAATTATTTGATAGAATATTCAACAATATTAAAATTTTCAAACAGGTGTAAAAGAAAACAAAAAGAAACTAACCGTCTAATCAAAACCTAAGGAAATTTCAGAATGAGGAATTATAAGCATCGATTAACTTTGATAGTATGTTGCCTGGAAGTTCTATTGGTCAGCGTCTTGTTCTAACAAGTTTTGGGGAAAGTCATGGAAAATCTATCGGAGCGGCGTTAGACGGGTGCCCAGCAGGATTAGAAATTGATGAAAAAGATATTCAAAAAATGTTAGACCTTAGAAGGCCAGGACAAAACATAATCTCTACACAAAGAAAAGAAGGCGATGTAGTAGAAATTATTTCAGGTGTGTTCAGAGGACGCACTACAGGAGCACCGATTACAATGGTCATTTGGAATAGTGATCAAAAATCAGAAGATTATGAAAATTTGAAAACAAAACTGAGACCAGGACATTCAGATTATCCTGCTATGACAAAATATAATCATCATAATGATCATAGAGGAGGAGGCAGATTTTCTGGAAGACTAACAGCAACCCACGTTATGGGAGGAGCTATTGCAAGAAAATTACTCAAGGTTACACTAGGTATTGAAACAAATTCATTTACATCACAAATTGGAAAAATAAAGATGAAAAGAGAATTCAATGAAAAAATGATCAATTCAATTTATAAAAATGAAGTTAGATGTCCAGAAACAAAAACAGCAAAAGCAATGAGAGAGAGCATTTTAGATGCTAAAAAGAAAGGAGATTCACTCGGAGGAATAATAGAATCAGTTACAACAAAAGTTCCAGTGGGATTAGGAGAGCCAATTTTCAGTTCGTTAGAATCGGATTTAAGCAAAGCAATTTTTTCAATACCTTCTGTAAAAGGAATTGAGTTTGGGTCAGGATTCCAGGGTTCTGAATTATATGGTTCGGAAAATAATGATTTGTACACAGTTAAGAAAGGAAAAATTGTCACTCAAACAAATAGATCCGGAGGAATCCTAGGAGGAATTTCTAACGGGATGCCAATTACAATGAGAATTGCATTCAAACCAGCTTCGTCGATTGCTCAAAAACAAAAGACAGTAGACATAAAGACAAAAAAAGAAACAATGCTACAAGTTAAAGGCAGGCATGACCCATGCGTAGTACCTAGAGCCCCTCCAGTGGTAGACTCACTAGTAGCATTAACAATTGCAGATCATGCACTCATTTCAGGCGCAATAAAACCAACATTATAAAAAAATGTCAGACATAAACGAACTTCGAAATAAGATGGACGAAGTTACTTTAAAAATGATAGAGTTGCTAAAGACAAGAACGGAAATTGCAAAAGAAATAGGGGAGGTCAAAAAAAATATTGGCAAGGTAGTAACAGATGAAGCAAGGGAAAAAAGTTTACGTGAAAAAGTAATTTCATTTTGTAGCAACATAGGAATGGATGAAGCGATTGCTACAAAATTTTTAAATTTTCTCTTAAACGAATCAGTAAAAGTTCAATCATCAAATAAACAAACACATCTTTCAATTTTCTTAAAGGCAAAAGAAATGGAAGAACAAGGGAAAAAAATCATCCACATGGAGGTAGGAGAGCCTGACTTTTTACCACCAAAAATTGTTAAAGATGCATTAGAAAAAGTATTTGAGAAAGGATTTTTAAAATATGGTCAAGCAAAAGGGATGCCAGCGTTTAGGGAGGCACTTGCAAAATATGCTTCAAAAAAATTCAATGCAAGCATTCAACAAGAAAACATCATTGTAAGTCCAGGTGCGCGATTTTCAATTTTTACAGCAATTACAACATTACTCAACCCAGGTGATGAAATGATTGTAATCGAGCCTGCATGGCCAGCATACAAAGATTGTGCGTTAAATTCAGGGATTAAAGTTAGAACTATCAGCACCACATTTGAAGACAAATGGGATCCATCAATAGAACAAATCAAAGATACGATTAACTCAAACACAAAAATGATTGTGTTAAATTATCCAAACAACCCAACAGGCAAAATTCTAGATGAAAAATTACAAGATGAAATTATAGTACTGGCAAGAAAAAATAGCCTCTACGTGTTAAGTGATGAAATTTATTCACAATATGCAAAATCAAATTGGAAAAGCATACTTGGTTATAATTATGAAAAGAGTATTGTCATACAATCATTTTCAAAATCACATGCAATGACAGGATTCAGAGTGGGGTATGGAATAGCAGATTCAAGGATAATTGAAAAAATGGCAGGGTTGGAGGCGTTATGTCTGACAAGCGTCTCAGAACCAATACAGTACATAGCCATGAAGGCCCTAGAGGCAGACATATCCAACAATTCTAATACAGTGCAAAACAGACTAGATATGTTGGCACAAAAAGCAACTGAAATGGGCTTAGATTTTGTTATCCCAGATGGTGCAATGTACCTTTTTGCTAGAGTTAATCAAGAAGGGTTTGATGGAGTTCAATTTGCCAACAGTGCATTAGAAAAAGGATTGGCAGTGGCCCCTGGAGAAGGATTTGGAGATTACAAAAATTTTATCAGACTTTCAGCATGTCAAAACGAAAAAACACTGATTGAAGGAATGAATATACTTGGTGATATAATGAGTGAGGGACAATGAAGAAGATCACAGTAGTCGGTGCAGGAGGTCAAATGGGACAATGGTTTGCAAAATATTTTGCAAGTGCAGGATTTGAAGTAACAGGATATGATTCAGAAAACAGGGTTTCAGGAAAAGACATTATTACATCAGAATCCCTAGTAGGGGGAATTCTAAAAGCAGATTATGTGGTTCTTTGTACGCCAACGAGAAGAACGCCTGAAATAATCAGACTGATAGCAAAAGAGATGAAGCGTGGAACGTATCTAATTGAAATCTCATCTGAAAAATCCAAAGTAGTTTCATCATTATCAAAAATGCCGGCAAAAATAAATCCAATTTGCATTCATCCAATGTTTGGACCAGGTATAAAGACAATCAAAGGTCAAAATATTATTTCAGTACCGATCAAAGATGCTAAAAAAGAATTGACCGTAACAAAAGCATTGTTTGAAGGGGCAAATTTTGTTACAATAGATGCAGTTGAACATGACAAAAAAATTGCAGTCATACTAGGCTTAACTCATTTAATGAATTTAGTTTTTGCAAACATCATTTCAAAAGATGAAAAGATGAATCTTACAGAAAAGATGTCAGGCACAACGTTCAGAGTACAAAAAACATTGGCAGAGAGTATAATGACAGAATCCCCTGAACTCATTGAGACCATCATTGCAAATCCAGAAATTCGTAGAGTTGCAGAAGAGCTTTGGAAAGACATTGGCAGACTCTTAACATCTGTTCAAGAATCAAAAACAGAAGAAGTGATAAATTATATCAAGGAATGTCAAGAAAGACTGGCAAAGCATACCGATACGAATGGGTCATACAAAAAACTCACAAAAATGGTAAAAGCAGTCGAAAAATAGGCGACATGCGTTTTACAAAGATTGTTACATCATTCATTAAAGATAGCGATAAAATATTGATCCTAAAACGGAGCGACAAAGTAAAATCCATGAAAGGATTGTGGGCAGGAATTAGTGGGATTGTTGAAGATGATGAAGATGCCCTAACCAGAGCAAAAATTGAAATTTTTGAAGAAGTGGGAATTACAGAAGATGAAATCACGCTGATCAAATCAGCTGAAGAAATGAGAATAAATTCACCACAATACAAAAACCACGAATGGGAGATATTTCCATTTTTATTTGAAACAGAGAATCCCACAATCAAGCTAAATTGGGAAAATTCAGATTTTCAATGGATCAGCGTAGAGGAGTTAGGAAATTATGAAACAGTGCCTAGTCTTCAGAAAGTATTATTCAACTTGTTGTAAGTTTTCGTTTTCTTTATCATATTTTTTTTGTTGTGGCAACATCATGTAAACACAAGCGCCGCCACACATGGTACAGGGAACATTATTCCCAGGATGTTGACCGGCTCTACTGTGGATTTTAGCAGCTTCTTCAGGATCAATTGACAACGCAAGTTGTTTCTCCCAATCAAGTGTACGTCTAGCTTCAGTCATTTCCATATCCCATTTGATAGCTTTATCACGAATTTTTACAAGATCCCCCGCATGAGCTGCAATCCTGTATGCAATTAGTCCAGCCTTTACTTCTTCAGCATTTGGTAATGCCAGATGTTCAGAAGGAGTAAGATAACATAAAAGATCAACGCCTTCACTTGCAGAAACAGCTGCACCGATTGCACTAGCAATATGATCATGTCCAGATGCGACATCAGTAACCAAAGGACCAAGAACATAGTATGGAACATCTCCAATCAGAGATTTGGCCAATCTTACGTTTGCTGCAACTTCGTCAAGTGGCACATGGCCTGGACCCTCAACCATGACTTGGATATCATGCTCATGTGCACGTTTTGTCAATTGTGAAATGTTAATCATTTCCTGTACTTGTAATTCATCATGGGAATCTAAAATTGATCCAGGTCTTAATGCATCACCGAGGCTAAATGTAACATCATATTTTTTGGCAATTTCCATCAAATAATCATAGTGAGTGAGGTATGGGTTTTCTTTATCATGCTTTAACATCCATGCAGCAGTGATAGTTCCCCCTTTACTTACAACCCCGCCATATCTTTGAACTTTGAGAATTCTTTTTGCAATATCTTTGGTAATACCGCAGTGAATTGTAGTGTAATCAACTCCGTCTTTTGCATTATTTTCAAATGCATTAAGATAATCATCTTCAGTTAAATTCAAAGGGTTTTTATGGACTTCAACGCCATAGTTGTAAGCTTCGTAGATAGGAACAGTTCCAAAAGTAATTGGTGCGGCATCTAAAAGAGTTTGCCGTATTTTTTTAACATCCCCACCATCACTCAAATCCATCATTGTGTCTGCATGGTATTTTATTGCAACTTTTGCTTTTTCAACTTCTTCTTCCAAGTTTACATTTAATGTAGAAGTTCCAATGTTCACATTCACTTTAGTTTTCAAACCCTTGCCAATTCCAACATTGTGAATTTTTTGAGGTCTTACATTATTACCTGGGATAATAATAGAGCCTCTAGCAATTTTGGGAATCAGCCAATCAAGTGAAACATCTTCATCTTTTGCGACTTGCTTCATTTCATCAGTAGCAATTCCGCGCCTTGCAGAAGTCATTTGAGTTGCCATAGCATAATCTGAGGTTTTACCTGATTTAAACAATAGTGAAAACGATAAAAAAATTGATCGCATGAAAATGATTTGGCACTATATTAAGAAAAACGATCTATCTTTTATGTGATAATCACGTAATGGATCACATGAGAACAATTAGAGAATGCAGACATTGCGGTAGAGAATTTTACAGTATGAAAGACGAATTTTGCTCATTTGATTGTGTCACTCAAACATCAGCCGATTAGACTGGTTTTAGCTCAGTTTCTAAAACATGTTTTTCAGATTTCATTCTAGAAATTCTATTCAGAATAGGCACAGTAAGACGCTCAGAATCAGGAGAATTTGAAAAATTCTCTTTAATCCCATAAGGACGCCGAGATAATTCAATTTCAGCAGAAACTAAGGATATGTAATTTCTGAGTCTTAGATTTTCAGATTTAAGAAGACCTAATTCAGAATTTGTCATCGGGGAGGACTCCAACTTTCTTCTATGTTATCACCAGTATTTTTAGAAATAAGATACTGTTTTCCACATTTGAAACACTGCCACAGAAATTTATCATCTTTAATCATTTGGTATTGCATTGGCAATAAACAAGTAGTGCATTGAAGTGTTTCTGGAGCAGAATCATCAACCATATGAATTTTTGTCATCAAAGTAGCAAAGAGATTCGAGTATAAAATAGATAGTGTGGCTAAAAAAAGGAAAAGCAGATTAGTATAGAAAAATAAGAAAACATAATGAATTTGTTATCCATAGGAGGATCTGATCCGTCATCAGGGGCAGGGATTCAAAGCGATGTAAAGTCATTTGAGACGTTGGGTGCATATGGTTTAACAGTAATTACTGCAATTACAGGACAAAACACGACAAGATTCGGAATGGTCGAGCCAGTTTCAAAAAAAATATTAAAAAATCAATTAGAATCAGTGTTAACTGATTTTAAAATTGATGGAATAAAAATTGGCATGGTTTTCAATTCAGAAATAATTAAAATTCTATATCAACAATTAGAAAAATTAAAAATTCCCATTGTGATAGATCCTGTAATCAAATCAACAACGGGGGGATTACTAATAGAAAGTAAAGCAATTCAAGACTTTCAAAAATTCATCATACCACTTGCGACAATTATCACACCAAACAAGTTTGAAGCAGAAATATTATCAAAATCCAAGATAAAATCAAAGCTCGCAATAGAGAGAATTGCAAAAAATATCCAAAAAAAGGGGGCCAAAAACGTGGTCATAACGGGCATTGAAGACAAAAACAACAAGATGTCAGATTTTGTATTGGAAGAAAAAGCAAAGTATTGGATAACAGGAGAAAAGATCAACAGTGCAAATCATGGAAGTGGTTGCGATTATTCGGCAGCGATATTATTTGCAATTTCAAATAAAAAGTCAATTCAAGAATCAGTAAAATTTGCCAAAGAACATACCCGTAATTCAATTAAGAATGCAAGCAAAGTCGGAAAAGGAATCAAGATAACAGCAACACATAGTAAGGATGAAAGAAATTTGGAGTTAACTAAATCAATTAGTGAATTTACAAAAATTAAAGATATTTACAAAAATATTCCGGAGTGCCAAACAAATTTTGTATATTCTAAAAAAAATCCCAAATCTACAAAAGATGTACTGGGATTGGCAGGAAGAATAGTAAAAGCGGGAACAGAAGTGATAATTGCAGGTAATCTAACATACGGGGGATCGAAGCATGTTGCAACTGCACTGTTAACAGTGAATGAAAAATTCCCAGAAATTCATTCTGCGATAAATTTAAAATATAAAGATTCGACAATTTCTAAAATTAAAAAATCAAAACTAACAGTATCAAGTTATGATAGAACACAGGAGCCCAAGAATATTAAAGGTAAAGGTTCAACAGTAGAATGGGGAATCAAAAGTGCAATTAAAAATTCAAAAACACCTCCAGACATGATTTTTCACAAAGGAGATTTTGGAAAGGAACCGATGATCATACTTTTTGGACAGACACCAAAAAATATTTTAAAAAAAATATCAAAAATCTCAGGATAGGATTCAAATTCAAATCGTCCTCGAACATAAATAGTCATATCTCAAATAGCATTTGTGAAAACGGTAATTTTGGCAGGAGGGCTTGGAACCAGATTACTTCCACTAACAAAAAAAACACCAAAGCCAATGCTGCTTTTAGGCGAAAAGCCAATTTTAGAGCATCTAATTGAATGGAATAAAAAAAACGGGGTGAAATCAATAGTCTTGTGTGTAAGTCATCTTCGAAAAACAATTGAAGATTACTTTGGCGACGGAAGGAAATTTGGAGTTAAAATCGAATATGCAATTTCAAATGAACCACTAGCTACCGCAGGTCAATTAAAAACAGCAGAAGAATTCATCGATGACACTTTTGTTTGCATGTATGGAGATTCAATCTTTGATTTTAGCCTTAAAAGTATGATAAAACAACATAAAACAAAAAAAGCATTTGTAACTATGGGTCTAAACGAATACAAAGCGAATTTAGCTTATGGAGTAATTGATACTGCAAAAACAGGAAAAGTACTAAGTTGGAAAGAAAAACCAGAGATTAAGGCAGATGTAAACATGGGATGCTATGTAATGGAACCAAATGTGCTCAATTTAATTCCAAAAAACAAACCATATGAGATGGATGTGGTGATCAAAAAGGCCATGAGAAGTAAAAGACTAGTCAGCGGTTTTATTACGAAAAAAGGATTTACAGATATTGGCAACAAAGAATCATACAAAATGGCAAATGAAGAATATGATAAAAAATTAAAAAACAGATGAAAATAAAATGAGCGAACCAATAATCAGGGAATTAAAAGAGGATGACCTCTGGAATGGGTTTTTAGAGTCACTAGATTCATTGAAACAGGCAAGCAATATTGAAAAAACCAAAGCAAAAGATATTTTTGAAAAAATTAATTCCAATCCAGATCACATCGTAGCAGTTGCAGAAATTGATGGCAGAGTTGTTGGCTCGGCAACATTATTGATAGAGTCAAAATTTATCCATAATGGAGGATTGGCAGGACACATAGAAGACGTAGTAGTCAATAAGGAATACCAGGGCCAAAGAATAGGCGAGAAAATTATGAGATATTTGGTTGAAAAGGCAAAAAAACGTGGCTGTTACAAAACAATCTTAGATTGCACAGATGATGTTAAACCATTTTATGAGAAATTAGGGTTTAAACAAGTTGCAAATGAATTAAGGCTAGATAATAATTAAAAATATTCCTTTTTTGGGCGTCTCTTTCTTTCTTTTGTTAGATATGCACCCACGCCAATTACGGGAATTGATAAAATCATGAACAGTAATGGCACATATTTTACAACATCTGTAAGATAAGCATCATCAATATTTTCCAACATTAAATGGGAAACAGTCATGCCAGCTAACAAGATTATTCCACCCAGAATGATTAGTCCCCCAATAGGTTTTGAACCATATTGTCGTTTCATAATAAACGGAACGGCAGCTAAAATACCTGCAGGAGCAACGCCAATAGAAATGAATTGGAATATTTTTGGATCAGGATCAAATGTAATTGTAAATTCTATAGCTTCAGGAACATCACTCATAAAATTATAAATCGAAATCATCTCGCCAGCAAACATGGCAAATAGTCCAACACTAGTTACTGCAAGCCATTTTTCTATTGCCATGTCCTAACAAATCTGGATTGATAAATAAACCATTCAAAAAATCACACGATGCCAACTAGGTTGGCTAATTCTTTCCTACAAGCTGCACCAAGCTTTTCTGCTGCCTGTTCAGGAGAAATATCGTTAAGGAATATCCCATAGCCGCGTTCTAATCCAGACCAAGGTTTTGTGATAGGATAAATTTCAACATGCCAATGGATTTGTCTACTATTTTTCTTTTCAGGGGAAAGATGGAAAACCAGATTGTATGAAACATTCTTTACAGTTTTTGACAGACCGCCAAGTGTTGCTCTTAGGATTAATGATAAATCGTTAATTTCTTTTTGAGTGATTTTTGAAAAGCTTGTAGTGTGTTTTTTTGGAGATATCCAAAACTCGTAAGGATATGAAGGAGACCAAGGGCAAAATGCGATAAAGCCTTCGGTTTGAAGCACTTGGCGAGGACCGCTAATTTCCTCATTTACTGTTTGACACATAGGACAAACACCTTTTTCATTCAAAATTTTGTGAGACGCTTCTGCTTCAGTCTCAATTACAGGGGGAATAGTTGAAAAGGTGAGGAGGCTAAGATGAGGGTGAGGATTCGCATTACCAGCCAAGTCCCCATGGTCACCGTAAATTGAAACATAGGTTACACCTTTTTGAGTGTAGAGCCAACGTAGCCTATCTTGGACGACTACCAGCACGTTTGACCACTGTTCAGTGTCTATAGTTGCAAAAGAATCTTTTTCATTTGGAGATGCAACTACAATGTAGTGATATCCATATGCAGGTTCACTGTAGAAAGGTTTGTCACTGTAAGAATTTTCAGTTTCAACGGATACTATGGGATTTTTACTTTCAAAAACACGAATAGCCCAATCTCTTACATATTCGTCTTCATTATCCTGAAGACGTTGCAACATACCATCTTTTGCAACAAGTGACAAAACAGAAGGGTTTGTCATGGATTCATTGCCAGGTGCAAACGGTGCTTTTTTAGGATCAATGACTTTGTCGTCTTTTTTTGCGACAATCATAAAACGCTCAGAAACATAATCTTTACGCATATCCCCCATAATGGTTAATGGAAGTAAAATGTATGTTAAAACGTTTACTAAGATCCATTCAAATCAATTCTAAAAATAATTCGTCGTAACTTTTCCATAGAGTTAAGAAAAATAATTCTGCAAAGGATGATTACAAAAGATAAGAAAACATCGGTGAACAAATGTTTTATTTTGATCGCAAATTTTGTTGCAAGATTTAAAGCAGAGCATCAGACTTGAAATAAGCAGGGAATATTTTGGATAATTCTGATATTCACATGATCTATGTTCTTTTAGACGGAGTAGGAGATTTACCACACCCAGATTTAGATGGAAAAACACCGTTAGAGGCTGCAAACACTCCAACGTTAGACAAAATTGCCAGTAATGGGGCCATTGGTGAAGTAATATCAGTCGGAAAGGGCATTGCTCCTGAATCAGACATTGCAGTGTTCAACATGCTAGGATACAGATTCAAGCATGCAGACTATGCAGGACGTGGAGTAATTGAAGCAATAGGAATTGGAATTGATTTTAAAGATGGGGATTTGGCATTGCGGGGAAATTATTCCACATTAGATGAGAATGAAGTGATCATAGACAGAAGAGCGGGAAGGCACATTGAAAAAGAGGATGCAGACGGAGTTGCAAAAGAAATTGAAGAGAAAATTAAGCTATCAACACATGATGTCTCAGTAGTGGTGGCTCCAACAATAGGTCATAGGGTAACAGTTAGAATCAGAAAAAACAACCAAAAATTATCTTCAAGAATTACCAACACAGACCCAGCTTATGCCAATATTGGGGGTATGGGGGTTGCAAAGGCAGTAGGCGACTTTTTGAAAATTGAGAAATGTTTACCGTTAGAAGATAGAGAGGATTCAAAGTTTACAGCAGATTTAGTAAATCAATTTTCAGAAGAATCAATCAAAGTAATGAAAAACAGTGAAATAAATAAAAAAAGACAATCTGAGAATAAAAAGCAATTAAGTTGTATTTTGTTAAGAGATGCAGGAAACAAATATCCAGATGTAATTCCAATTAATGAAAAATACAGCATGAACTTTTCATGTATAGTAGATATGCCAGTAGAGATTGGAATTTCAGAGGTTCTAAAAATGAAAGCATTTGAAGCAGGGGGCCTGACAGACTATGAGGAAAAAGCAAGAGCGGCAGCAAAAGCAATGGAAACTCAAAATTCAATTTATGTTCATCTTAAAGGACCAGACGAGTTTGGTCACGACGGAGATGCAATAGGTAAAATGAAAAATATAGAAGAGATTGATCAAAGATTCTTCAAAACACTAGTAGATAATATTGATTCAAGTAAAGTAACCGTCATAATTTCTGCTGATCATTCAACACCATGTATCAACAAAGGACATAGCGATGATCCAGTGCCAGTTTTGGTGTCAGGGGATTTCATTAAAAAAGACGGAACGACCAGAATGACAGAAGAGCAGGCAAAAAAAGGAAGCATAGGATTACTACAAGGTGCAGAAGTGGTTGAAAAATCCCTGGAACTAATTAAATCTCAAATCTAGTTAGCTTTTTTGCTTTCTGCATAGCAATAGAATTTTCTCTAATCATATCAACATCAATAGAATGATACGTGGAGGGGGAAGTGCCTAATTTCTCCAATGCTCTTCGCAGCATTCCAACACCAATACTCTCTTCATTTTCTTGTTCATGGGCAAATGCAACTGCGACTAAAATAATACCCTGTACTAGCTCTTTTTCTCGCCCATAGCACTGATTCCAAACGCCTTCAAATGCTTCATGACATTCCCAAAATCTTTCATTGTTAAAATAAAATATTCCATCATCCAACCCTTGCTCTTTTTCGATAAATTCCTCAACAACATGTCGCACATTGTCAATTTCACCAATAGGAGACAAGGTTTCAAGAAGAGCATCAAGATCTTCTTTTTCAGCAGCAACGTCAAATTCAATAAATTTAGTGGCAACTCTAGCAAGACGTACAGAGAGATTCATGCCAGATGCAAGGTCACGTGCCTTGTGTGCAAGTTCCCTACAATTTTCAGGTGAATATTTGTCATTTTTAAAATGTAGCAAATAGCGTTCCATAAGATAGTTCTGAAGGAATTTCTTAAATTTCTTCTGTAATTTCAATCAAGGTTTATATGAAATATCTAGAGATTTTTGATACATGTCCATTATTGAGACAGTTACAGACGTCGACAATGCCTTCTTGTCACGAAGGGAATTAACATGTAATTTTGCAGGATTGGCTGGAAAACTCAAAAGTTTAGAGGCCACAGACATGATTACAAAAGAATTCAAACTTGACGGCAAAGTAGTAATTCCAATGAGATTGAAAACTCAGGTTGGTAAATCCTCGATAACAGGAACATTCTATGTTTATGACGACGAAGGATTAGCTAAGAAGCATATTAACCCAACAATATTTGCAAGATTAGAAAAAAGTAAAGCAAAGATTGCAGAGGCTGAAGCAGCAAAAGAGGCTGAAGAAACTCCTGCTGAGGTTAAAGCAGATGAAGAAACCAAAGAAGAGGAGAAATCTGAATAATGCCCGTAGAGAAAAAAGGTAAAAAAGGATCTAGCCCAAGTATTGCATCATATTATAAAATGGAAGGAGACAAAACATCAAGAACAAGAAAAGTTTGTTCTAGATGTGGTAAAGGGACATTTATGGCACAACACAAAGACAGAAACACTTGTGGTAAATGTGGATTAACAGAATTTAAACAATAAAAAAACTATCTTAAAATTTTAGAAAAACTTCCATTTTCATTATCCACATCATCATGCATTGGAAATCCAATATCAAGGACATCATTAAGAGCAGAGTCAACTTCTCCAACTTTGTAAGTACGTAAAAATTTAGAGTTAGATATGGAACGAATATATTTTTCAACGTTTTCAATTTTTAAAGTTAAATCAACAGAGAATCTCGATGCATCACATAAAACATTAAATGCAATCCGGCCTTGAAAATTTTCGTTGATTATCAGTTTAACAGATTTTGCCCATTCATTTTCAAATTCCAGAGGAGATTTTTCAGGGTCAGGTACTGAAAAATATGAAAATAGTTTCACAGAAGACAAATACTGATTCAAACTAATTTTCAATTACAGTACTCTAGTAAAGTCTTTTTTTATGAATTTTGGAGCTTTTTTCTTCTAATTGCTCCAGTCTTGAAACAAATGCAGGATCAAGTTTAATTTTAGATAAAGATTCAGCAGGCAGTTTTATTGTATTTGTATCCAAAGCGATGTTTGTTTTTGGAAGATTTCTATCCGCCCAAAATTTCATTACTTTGTCTTCAAGTTTAAAATCACGAAATCCAGCAGGGAATTTTTTAGTAATATGATTCAGCAATGTGCGATCTTTGAAAACCACACGGGGTTCAAACAGTCTGGTTTCATCACTGTAAACATTTTCGAAAAGATTACCAGAAAGTTCATCTGACAATAATTCCATTTTTGAAATTTTTCTCATCAAGTCTAAAAAATGTAAAAATTCATGAGCTAAAATTGCATGAATGGTTCCCTTAAGACCATATGCAATTAGAGGAGCAGAAATTTGAATTACAACTTGAAATTTTTCTTCAAATAGAATAGGAATGGTTCTTGCAAATAAAATTCCAAATTCATAAGAATTAGAGCTAGATGCAGACAGCACTAAGGAAGGTTCTACATATGCTATAGGATATTGGATTCCAGATGCTTTTTCAATACGATTAATCCCAGCGATAGTGATTGGGAATCGTTTCATAGCTAAATCAAATACATCGTCAGGAATGATTCCTTTAGAGTGCGCGTCTTTGAAACGTACTAGTGGATCCAATATCACCCCTCGACAATTTTGAATGTAAAAAGGTTGATTAGATCAGGAACGCGGTTTACCAGCTTTCTTTTTCTTGCGAGTATCGGCCCTTTGATCAGCATGTCTCATGTGTTTACCTTTTTTTCTCATCGGCATAAGGAATTACCTCACATAGTGCTAGTTAATTGTTGCCATCGCTATACTTCAATATCAATAAAATCAAATTCCTCACAGATGCATTCAACATCAAGAATTTGTGAAACCCCAGGAGCAACATCATCCCCCGTAACAAATCGTTTGAGGGGTAAACCACCTTCAGTCCTGACAAAAAGAGTAAACATGTTCTTAGAATTTTTCTTGTATTTTATCTCAAAAATTTTTTTCTCAGAACGTTTTCCAGATTTGTCATAAACTGTCACAGGTCCAATGGTAAGATCTTTTAATTTTTTAAGATCTTTTGAAGTGACTTCAGAATTGGTAGATATTTTCATATTGATACTAGAAATGAATTTTATGGGTCTTTTTGGAGATTCATGCACAAGTTTTAGGCAAATAAGTTTAACAGAATCTAAAGAAATAGCAGATAATTTGGAATTTCTTTTTAGAGGATTTTGTATTTTTGCGAAAAAAGGTCTCCCACTACCTAAAACTAAACTAGACTTATCCTCACCTCCAATCCAAGTAAATTTTACTGTAGTTCCACCAAATTTTTTAAAAAATAGCTTAGACAGCACACCTTCAATACTATCAAATTCAGCGATACCGTGAAAGTCACACATTCTGCAGCCTTTGCCAGAGCAATTCTCACAAGGTTTTTGTTTTTGAGATAGGCCTCTCTCAGATTTTACATATCTTCCATAAACAGTGATAGATTTTGAGCGTAATTGACAGGATTCGTCTTTTAAATTTAGCGTAAAAGTGATTTCAGGATCTACAGAATCAATAATTTTTTTTGTTTTTTTAGAATATAATTTTCCCAATTCTTTTGTAACATCAGTTTTGATACTGTCAATTCCTTTTAGTTTGTATTGAGACCTAATAGAATCATCTCTGTCAATTACAGACGGTTTTAACATTGCACCAACATTGAAGGTTTTAAAAGAATGCTCTGAAGAAGCGTCAATCATTAATTTTAAAAAATAACTTAAATTTGCAAATAGATTCTTACACACATGGCATTTTTCTACAGATTTTGGATTTAGCTTTTTACCAAGTAGTTTATTGGAAGAAAGACGCAGTTGTTTAGAAAATAGTCGACCTAAGCAATAATGACATAAATCGTATTTTTCAATAATTTTGCTCGATATAGGAATTATTTGTTGATAAGTAGACATGCTTATCTGAAATCCAAATCGGATATCATCCCAGGCCCATTTTTCTAAGAGTTCCCTGCATTTGACGCCCCTTAGATGCCTTCATCATATTCTTAGAATTTTTATAATTTTTAATTAATTCCTTGACTTCACTTTCAGGCCAACCAGAGCCGCGAGCAATTCTTTTGATTCTTGAAGAGCTCTTCAGCAGATCAGGATCTGCCTTCTCGTCTTTGTTCATACTTTGAATGATATACCGCCATTTTGAAACTCGACCCTCCATTTGACCGACTTGATCACCTTTGACCATTCCAGACAAACCAGGCATGCTGTCAAGCAATCCTTGTAGTGAACCAACTTTAGTAACTTCTTCAAGTTGATAAAAGAAATCATCCATATTCATTTTACCGCTTGAAATTCTTTTCATCCTAACATCATCACCTTCATTTTCTAATCGTTTAGCTAAATCCAACACAGCTTGAATGTCACCCATACCAAGTAATCTTCCAACAAATCTAGTTGGAGAAAATTTTTCTAAATCATCTATTCGTTCACCAGTTCCGATGTACATTATTTGCGCACCAGTTGCAGCAGATGCTGCAAGTGCACCGCCACCTTTTGCAGAACTATCTAGTTTTGTAATAATAACACCGCCAACAGGGATTGTTTTGTGAAAGGCTTCAGCCTGGTTGAAGCATTGTTGTCCAATAGTGCCGTCAATTACCAATAAAGCTAAATCAGGATCTGCTGCCTGATTGATTCTATCCATCTCTTCAAGTAAATCTTGTTCTTCTTTATGGCGACCGGCAGTATCAATTAGAATAACATCCAAAGTCTGTCCTGCAAAATGTTTTAAACCATTTTTTACAATATTAGGGGAATCTTTGTTATTCTCCTCACCGTAAACTTCAACATTTGATTTTTCACACATTGTTCTTAATTGAACTAATGCCCCAGGTCGGTAGGTATCTGCACCTACAACACCTACTTTGTATCCCTGTCCAGTCAAAAATTTGGCAAGTTTAGATGCTACCGTTGTTTTTCCACTACCCTGAATACCAAGTAAGATTATCTTATTTTGTTTACCAGGTTTAAAATCAAAATCAGATTCAGTGCCTAATAATTGCGAAAGTTCGTCATAGAGAATTTTTACAACGTGGTCTTTTCGAGAAAGGCCAGGTGGGGGGGTCTCATTTAGAGCACGTTCTTCCAAATGTTTGGTAATTTCAAGAACCAATCTAACATTTACATCAGACTGAAGTAAAGCTCTTTGAACGTCTTTTGATAATTCTTTGATTAATTCTTCATCAATCCCAGAGGATTTTACGATTTTTTTTAGAGCATCCCCGAGACTTGTCTTAAGACCATCAAGCATTGAGATTCAACCCCGCATCCACTATTTCAAACCTTCCTCTATAACCATCCCATTCTTTTTGAAATTTATTAATCTTGATCGAGCTACTGAAAAGAGGACAATTGATGACGAATGTTTCAGCCTCGCCGCCTTCGAAATTTAAGTTAAAAGCAAATTTTTCAGAGAGGTGCTTTAACGATAAGATATCATATTTAGAAATAATTTTTCCAAGCCACGAATCATCCAACCCATCAGAAGAAACAGCTGTTAAAATAAATTCAAAGTTTGAATCAATCAGATCATTCATGTAAAGTTCAGGTTCAGCATCCCATAACGGAGAAATTACACTTAGATTTAATTTTGAACAGATTTTTTCAAAGTTATTTTTTTGAAATTTACTCTGTATTCCACCATGAACCAACCCCTCAATCTGAAATTGCGCAATTGCATCTTGTAACAAATTTTCAATTAAAGATAATTCATCATCAGTTTGATCAGAATTGGAGTTAATAGTTAATTGGGGAATATTCATGGATTCGGATTGTAATCGAGTCCAAATCATGTTTGGATGATGTAACAAATGACTTTCGTCGGATTTAGGAAAAACACTCAACAGACATTTGGTTTCATGTCCCTGTTTTTTAGCAGCATGTATCGCATATGTGCTATCCTTACCACCAGAAAAAAGGGAAGCCAATTTCATAATCTAAAAAATACTCATTTCAACAAATTTTTTAAGTTTATGAGAAAGGGATGCCTCAATACTCATAATCGTCATCATAAATCAGACGGCTTTTCCGATAATCATCAGCATCCGCATTAGTCCTTAACGCGCATTATTTTAGCTTCACCCATAGAAAGTATTTCTTGTTTATAGTGCAAATATGTCATTACTAATACTAAATTTATCCAGATATTAAATCAATTTTTTAGCAAATGAAAGAAATTTTGCTAATTTTTATAATAACTTATTACAATCAGGATCCAAACGTCAGTACTTTGAACATAATGTATGTAGATGATTCAGGAGCAGCAGATCACAAAGATAAATCAGAACAATACATCTTGTCAGGTGTGATTGTACACAAAGATAATGTTAAGAACATGAAAAATGCTGTGAACCAATACAAGACAGACCATTTTATTGATGATTACATAGATGCTGAAATTCATACACATGATATTTTCAAAAGCAGAGAGGAATTCACCAGGATTACTTTAGAAACAAAATATCAACTTCTGAATAATTTATACAATACAGTTTCCAATTTGGATATCACAACCATTTCTGTAATTATTAACAAAAAATTATTGAAAGAGCAATATCCAACATGGAAAGTTTTCAACACAGCTTGGACATATTTAATCGAAAGATTTGACAAACACATTGAATGTGGTGATCATGCAAATGAAGGAGGAATTGTAAAAATTGATAAAAGTACAAGTAAACAACAGGCAGACGTATTCAAAATTGTAAATGAATTAAGAAAAGAAGGATCATATTGGCAAAATGTAAACCATATAATTCAAGAGCCAACATTTGTAAATTCAGCAGGAGTTGAAGGAGTACAAGTTGCAGATGCAATTGCATATTGTACATTTAGAAATAAAACAGGTTCTACAAAATTTAAACCGTATTGGGATAAAATTTATGATAAATTTAGAAAAGGAAGTGATGGAAGAGTAAGCGGATATGGGATCAAGGAATTTCCAGAAGTATAATCGAGAACATGTAACGAGGAACCCCCCATTCAACACGCTCTCTCATAGTGCGACCGCACTACTTGTTACCAGTAACACATCTATCCCTATAAGTGTTAGTAGGCAATCATAAGGAACTGACACATTGAAAAAATACTTCGGGAATTAAATATTAAAAATAAATTTCAGCGTAGATCAAAATTAAATGCGGAACAAATAGGTTTAGTTTTTGACTCTCATAATTTTAGTTCTATCCATCACAACCCAGTACTCTACATTTTGACCATTTTCTAATTTTCCTTTGACTTCATCATCAATCAAGGAAATGTCAATAGTCTCAAAAGATTCAGAATCCATAACTTGTATGGTATCACCATTAATTGAGATGATTTGACCAACTTTTTTGTTAATCATTGGAATGTGAATTTGCATACTGACTGGACCTACATGAGGTCTTTTCTGACCATCAAAAATCCCTTCACCGACAATTCTTGCTTTTGCTGCACCGTGTTTGCCCGGTTTTGATGTGTCATATTCTACAATTCTACAGGGTTCCCCACTAGGTTGATCTGAATGAGGCAATAGAATGTATGATCCAATTTTCAAGGAACCAAGGTCAGATGGTTTACTCATGAAAAACAGTTTTTGGTCGAATATTTAACTTTTCTACTTTAGATGGTCGAGAATTGAAAGACTCATCAGATTAGTCATTGTCAGTCCTTTTCGATTAATATCACGTCGAGTTTGATCACAATACTTCTTTACACTCTGATGACTTTTTTCGCTTGCTACTTCAATTACCACGATATTTTCAGAATAAGGAAAAGTGAATTTTGAGGTGTTTAAACAAAATGTATTCATATTTCCTAGTCCAGCAATCTCAATTTTGTCTCTTTTTAGTAAGAGATTGGCAATTTCTTGTAAATCATCCCCATCATCACCATACTCTAAATAATAAACAGAAACAAAATTTGTTTCACCCTGAACTTCACGTTGGAAAAGATCATCTTTGATGTTAAACACAAAAGATGTTTTCTCTTGGTTGTGAACAGATAGATCTTTTGTGATTTGGGCACTGTCTTTGAACTTTGCTAGAATGTAATGATTTGTTGAATCTGAAAAATAGGGTTTGCTTTCACTAGAAAATGTTCCTGTGACAAAATACATTTTTTCAATATTATCAGAATTCATCCATGATTCCTTTAATTCTACAGATTCATGGTTATGAAGATAAGGGGCACAGACATATCCAGAATATGATAGGGCTAGTTTAGACACGACGATTTCAACTTTTCAGGCTATTTATGCTTTAGAGATCATTCCGATCATTTAGAAAAAATCATCTACGATAGTTTTTTAATAGTAGAGATCTTCGTTTTTTTGTCCCGTGGTAGCTCAGCCTGGTAGAGCTTCCGGCTGTAGTTGTTGGCTTTAGATGGCTGACCGAAAAACAGCATATCAGGCATACAGAAACCGGGTTGTCGGTGGTTCAATTCCGCCCCGCGGGACCACAATTTTGAAAATGACTTTAAAAATAATAAAAAGATAGACTAGTTTAAGAAATAAAGATGAAATCTTAAATTTACAAAACTTGTTGCCTATGCTGTTTTTTTGACTTTTTGGGCTGCTGGTCCTTTTTGACCTTCGCCTACTTCAAACTCGACTTTATCGCCCTCGTTGATGAATCCGTCAACATCTGATTTGTGAACAAACAGATCTCCTTCTCCACCTTCTCTTTCGATAAAACCAAAGCCCTTGGTTCGATTGAACCATTTTACGGTGCCTGTTTCCATTTGATACTAAAACAATCAACTGACTATATTAACTAAGGCATCAAAACAGAATCAAGTCAGGATAAAGAATCAGAAATCTTTTGGAATATGATCATTTTCTTTTAGCCATTCAACTTGCGGAAGCGTAAATCTCCAAACAATATCTCCACGCTCACTCTCCTTAAAATCCCAAGGGGCAATGATTACAATATCATTATCTCGAATCCAAACTCTCCTCTTTAATTTACCACGGATTCTGCCACGTCGGGTAACATTATCATCACATTTTATCATCACATTTTCTCCCCCTAGCATTTTTAAAACACGTCCAAAAAGTTCACCCTCTTCAGGCAATCTAATTTCTTTTAATGCACTTTCATTCTTTACTTGACGCTTACCCACATTCCATATTCACATGATGAGCATATAACTGGTAGGGTTAGCATGCGAGGGGGATTAAGAGTAATCATGCATAAGAGATTTTTATCAAGGAGCATATGAAAAAATGTGGAATTTAGATGTATAGATGAATGCTCACAATGTTGTATTGAAAGAGAATATTATCCAAGTAAAAAATTTGGGAAAATTGGCGTGTTGATTATTCCAGAAGAAAAAGAAAGAATTGAAAAACTTGCAAAAGAGAAAGAGATTGAAATTAGGATCTTGCCAAGAGTAGGAACATCTAAAAGAACGGATTCAGTGCCTACAAAAATTTTAGCATATCAATTGATGGGTAAAGAAGAAAATGGAAACACATGTCCGTTTTTAGATACAGATAGCGGCAGTAAATCACCACATGGAGGATTTCCATGTAAGATATATGATGACAGACCGCTTGCATGCACTGCGTATCCGCTTATAGGACCAAATCCAATTACACTTGATGAAAAATGTAAATTTTGTAAAGAACATCAAAATCCAAATGAGAATTTGAATCTTGAAACAGAGGCGCTTTTTAAAATTAAAGAAAAAATGACTCCAGATGCAGAATTAATTTGGAGGTATGCAACAAATGTAGGGGAATCAGAAGATAGACAAGTAATGGAATCAGGTTGGATTCTAGAGGAAGAATAAATCCCAAAAATAGGAATTGGTACAGATTCAACCAAAAATTCAAAAGGCATTACATGTTGTAATGGATATGAGTGAAGACGCATGGTCAAATCTGGACAGAGTTGATCAAAAAATCATCTAGATTCTCAACAACAATGCCAGAACGCCGTCTAAAGAAATCGCATCAGAATCAAAAAGATCAGGCCATGATGTGTAAGATAGAACAGTCAGAAAAAGAATAGAGCGTCTAGAAAAAAGCGGAATCATCAAAGGGTACAAGGCAGCATTAACAGATGTGTCATGCATTAGTGAACATCAGGCAGTGTTGATGAAATTAAAACCGTCAGAATCATCGGAGGCAGTTAAAGATTTCATTGCAAAACCTGGCAATTATATCCCAGTGTCAGATATTGAAGGGGGATGGAACGTGCCAGTATTATTACAAATCAATTCAGAAAAAACAAACACGTCACAGAAAATTGTTGAGAAATTTTCTGATGAATTAATCGATTATAGAATAAATCAGATCGACATAAAAGATGTAAACATTTTGAATGTGTCTTTACTGTCATTGCAATAAGGAATATTCAGATTCTGGAATATCAATTGCTTTTTTGAGCTCATCAAGAGCGAAGGGTTTTTCAATAAATGCAGATACTCCCGTACTGATAGTTTTGTTCACACGTGCAGTAGTTTTTTCATCAGCTGTAATAACTGCAATTTGCAGACTGATTTTTTCTTTTAGTAATTTTGTAGCAACGACATCACCTTGAAGATCTGGCAATCCCAGGTCAAGAAGGACAGCAGGTTCTTTGTTTTCAGAAAATATTTTCTTGCATCCTTTTACACCATCTTTTCCATTTTCAAAAACATGAATCTCAGAATATCCTGATTTTTCTGCATATGTTTTCAGTTTCATTGCAATTGATTTACTGTCATCAATGATAACAATAGGCCCAATAATCTGAATTGCGGATTGTATTATAGATTTATCTTTTTGATACGCATCTTTAGCTTTGTCAAAATCACCCAAGCTTAAAAGACATTTTGAAGCGCAAGGTAATGCGCCTTTCACATTAGAAGAATTTTTTGAGTTGGAATATTTTAAAAATAAACCACTTGCTTCCTTGATTTCGTTTTCAGAATCTTTGGCTTGACGAGTTTTACATTCACCTGCCAGCATGCATGGTAAGACAGATTTTAAAAGTTCAGACTTTTTCAAAGATTCAGCCTGATCAATCGGTAAATTATGTGCAGCGATAAATGGTTTATTTTTAAGATGGGCTAGTGCCACTTCACAACTTGTTTTAGTATCCAACAAAAGTGCTAACTTTTTTCAGTTATGAGATTTCGTAGTAATTATTTGGACCAAGGGTTGATTACAGCACGGCCAAGAATCTTTCTAGATTTAAGATCCTCCAAGGCGGCATTTGCCTCATCCAAAGAATATCTTTTTGAAATAACGGGATTAATTACTCCTTTTCTTGCAAGATCAAGAAGTTCCACCATGTCATTATAATTTCCAGTGTATGCACCTTGAATGGTAAGAGACTTTAGCGGAATCGTAACAAGAGACATTTCTATAGAACCCCCAAATAGTCCAACCAGTACAAGATTGCCACGTTTTCTTAGAACAGCTAAACCAGTTTTTACTGTAGGTGGGGCATTGACAAAGTCAACTACACTATCAGCGCCTTTATCATCACATATTGAAAGAATTTTTTTGACAGTGTCAGGATCTTTGGAATTTACAGTGAAATGAGCCCCCATTTCTTTGGCAGTTTCTAATTTCCTGTCATCCAAATCCACACAAATAATTTTGGCATTTGTTATTTCACTTGCGATTTGAACACCCATCAATCCCAATCCACCGGCACCTACAATTACAATAAACCCAGGAGAGTTTTGATTGGCTTTTTTGATTGCAGTGTATGCAGTTAATCCAGAACAAGCAAGGGAGGTAGCAGCATCAGGGTCTACACCGTCAAGTTTTGCCAAATATTTAGAATCAGGAATCAAAGTATAATCAGCGTAACCGCCATTTTGGAAAAGACCCATAGATTTCGGTGTATCGCACAGATTTTCATTGCCCACTTTGCAAGCAGGACATTCTCCGCAACCCATCCAAGGGAAAACTAGAACATCATCACCCGTAGAAACATCAGAAACACCTTCCCCAATTTCTTCAACGGTTCCAACGATTTCATGTCCAGGGGTAACGGGGTATTTGACGCCTCTATCAGTGACTTTAAGAAATTCGCCATCCCCAAGATCATATCCGCCTTCCCACAGGTGTAAATCACTGTGACAAACACCCTCAGACTTTACCTTTAGTAAAACCTGAGTGCCCCGAGGTTTTGGATTTTCAGATTCGGATATAGTAAGAGGTTCATTTGGGGCAGGAATTCGGGCAGATTTCATAGATCAGTTTTCCGTACTAACAATATAAGAGTTGACTGGATGTGAGAAAAAAATAGAGCCCTTAGATATTATTCAATATGAAAAGACAGAGTGTGTGAGTGAAGCGCAGACTCCCAATAGTATTTCTCAGGAGCCAGTAAACATTCTGTTTAGTCCATCATCAGTTGTCAAAAAGGATGTGTGGGAAATTGATCTCAACCAAATTTTGAATTTACTAATCAAAATTCTTGAAAAAACAGGTAAAAAAGATCTCAAGGTCGCAGGAATGGCTGCACTATCATCATCATTAATTTACAGAATGAAAGTTGAAAGTATTTTCGCATTACAGAAAGCGGCAATGGAGAAAAAACCAATGCATCAGAGGACAGACGTAGATATTGAGCTGATTGATATTCCATACAGACATGAATCCACATATCCAGTTTCACTAGATGATTTACTAGGATTATTACAGAATCTTATTGGAACAATAGCAAATCCGCAATCAAGACGCAATAAGCAATTAGAGATAGAACCAATCGTTGCACCGGATTTTCAGGAATATTTTATTTCATTGGAAAGCATAATTGGCAAATATGAAGATCTAATCATGAATAAATTAAAAGATAAAGGATTCGGATTATTACAAGATATTATTGTAGACCTGGACCAAGTAGACTCCATCAGATGTTTCTTTGCAGCGTTATTTTTAGCAAGAGATCAAAAAGTAGATTTAGAGCAAGTTGAAGATGACATCAGGATTATCATAATCAAAGACGAGTTGGTCAACTAGGGAGAATAGAGCACAATGGCAAGAATTGAAGATTTAGAGGAGGCAACAGCAAGAATTGAAGCGGCATTGTATTCCGCAGGCAGGCCACTAAGAATAGAAGATATCATCAGGGCTTCAGGCACAGAATCCAGGACAAAAACATCAGATTTACTCAACAGCATCATGAAAAAAACAAAATCGGCCTTCAAGGCATTAGAAATTGTAATGCTACCAGATGGATCGTACGTGATGCAATTAAAACCAGAGTACAGTGCAACAGTCAAAAGATATGCATCAAAACCAGTTCTTCCAAATGCAACATTAAAGACGTTGTCATACATTGCATACATGCAACCGATTTCATCAAAACAGCTTGTTGAGACAAGAGGCTCAGGAGTATATGCACATCTCAAAGAATTACGACAATTGGATTACATAGGTCATCAAAACGTAGGAAGAATGAAGATCTATACAACGACAGAAAAATTCCAAAAATATTTTGGAATACAAGGAGACGTTGAAGATCTAAAACAAAGACTGTTTTCCAAAATAAGGAAAACGGCTAGCAGGCAAACAGCTGCTCCGCCAATTACCACGGAAGCAAACTAGGCATTTTTTCAAATCAAGGCTAATTGTTTGCGTTTTGTATAAATTAGAGTGATTCGGACATCAATCGTGAGAAAATCCGTAGAGAATTTAGCAACCAGTAAAATTACCGGGGGTCGTAGAGTACCATTAAGAATTAGAAGAAAGTATGAAACAGACAGGTATCCAAACGAGCCAATTAACGGAGCTCAAGTTACAGTTACAAGAAGAATCAGGGGTAATAATAAAAAAACAGCTTTGAAATCAATCGACTTTGTTAATTTAGCAACAGGTGAAGCTAGAGTAAAGAAATCAAGAATTATCAAAGTTCTAGAAAATGCTACAAACAACGATTACCAAAGGAGAGGCATCATTACAAAAGGTGCAATTCTTGAAACACAAGAGGGTAAATGCAGAGTTGTTTCAAAACCAGGACAGAACGGAATCGTTAACGCAGTTTTACTAAAGGAATAACATGAAAGATTACGAACATGTCGTAATCTGGTTGGATTATTTCAACAAGAATTTAAAAAAATCCAAAGGAAGAAAAGCAGGATTAGAAAAGTGTGTTTTTGATCCCTCACTAAAAGAATTAACAGATGCAGCAAAAGCAAGCGGACTAGAAGTTACAGAGTCAGACGATAAAGTACGATTTCCTAAAAGGCCCTTTGTAAGGTCAGGCTATGTTGTCGTGCCAAAAGGATCCTCCAAGACGAAAATTCTTAACAAAATTTCGGAAAAGTTGGTGGCAAAAAGATCCAAACAACCGAAATAAGACGAAATCTAGCTCTTAGCTAAAGTAAAGTTGACAGAAGTCTATGAAAAGAATACGATAACTAGTAATTCTAATTGCAGGAGGTAGGCGAAATAATGCACCTAGCCGGTAGTGGCAGGGTAATCATTCAACTGACAACAGAGTTAGCTGAAGGACAAATACTCTGTGACGAAAAAGGTACTAGAGTTGCAAAAGTAAATGAACTGATAGGTCCAGTAAAAAGACCGTTTGCATCAGCTACGCCATTAACAAACAATATCAAAAAATACATTGGCAAAAATGTTTTCGCATCTCAAGAATCTCCTGCTAACAAACCAAAAAACAATAGGAGAAGAAAGTATTGAACGTACTAGAAAAACAAAACTGTCCTGAATGTAAATCTACACTAGTGGATGACATGCAGAATGGTGAAATAATCTGTTCTGGTTGCGGCGTTGTCGTCGATGATCAGATTGCAGATTTTGGTCCAGAGACAATAAGCTCAAACTTCGAAGACAAGATGAAGCTTGCAAGAGCAACCGGACAAACAACGTATTCTCAACATGATTTGGGAATAACAACTGAGATTTCAATCAGTGCTAAAGACTTTAGCGGAAAAACAATCAACCGTGAAGTTGCAGGCCAGATGAACAATCTTAGAAAGTGGCAACAAAGAGTAAGAGTTTCCTCACCAAGGGAGAGAAGACTGGCAAGTGTTTTAACAAAAATGGGTGAAACATGCGAGGGTCTAAACCTTTCAAAGAACGTGTTGGAAACCGCATCTATGATTTACAGAAACTTGGATGGACATGTAGAGGTGAAGGGAAAATCAGTAGTCAGCATTACTGCAGCTACAATCTACATGGCATGCAAACAATGCGACGTAGTAAGATCATTGGAAGAGATTTGCCGAGGAATTTGTCCAGCAAAAGATGTTAAATCAAAAACAAAACTTGCAGCTAGATACTATAGAACCATGGTAATGGAAATGGGACAACTACATGCCCCAGTTGTAACCATGGACAAATACATCTCAAAGATAGCAAACATGACACAGACAGAGGTAAGGGTTGAAAGACTAGCCTTAGAAATTGCCGAAAAAACCAAAGACAGCAGCATTGCTGACGGAAAGGCTCCAAACGGAATTGCCGCAGCATATCTGTATGTGGCATCTGTTCTGCTTGGACAAAACGTCTTACAGAGAGATGTTTCAAGTATTGCAGGAGTCACAGAAGTCACTATCAGAAACAGATGCAAGGAAATTCTAACATGCTACAAGCTCAAAATTACTTTGAGACCATCCCTGGCCAACTAATTATATCCCCCCTTTTCATTTTATTATCCATTCCTACGGTTAGGATTAGCTAAATTTCGTCGGTATTATATAGAGAATCATGACAAAACGGGACATGGCAGTTCTAGAAATCAGAGATCTTCACGTAACAAGAGAAGGCAAGGAGATTCTCAAGGGCGTAAACTTGAAGACAGGCCCAGGAGAAGTACATGCCATCATGGGACCAAACGGTTCAGGAAAGAGCACACTAGCATACACATTACTTGCACACCCAAAATATGAAGTCACCAAAGGAGATATTTTGTTAGATGGCGAAAGCATCTTGGAATTAACAGCAGATGAGAGAGCAAAGAAAGGGTTATTCTTGGGATTCCAATACCCGACTGAAGTTTCCGGAGTGGGATTTTCTCATTTTCTAAGAACGGCATACAATTCTCTAAGTAAAGCGCTAGAAGGTGACGACAGAGAAGTTTTCATTACAGTTAGAGAATTCCAAAAATATCTTAAAGAAAATTTAGAAAAAGTTGGATTAAGGGAAGAATTCCTGTCAAGATATCTTAATGAAGGATTTTCAGGGGGGGAGAAAAAACGTGCAGAAGTTTTACAGATGGCGGTTTTAAAACCAAAGATTTCAATTTTAGATGAACCAGATTCAGGATTAGACATTGATGCAGTTCAAGCAGTAGCACAAGCGATCAGTAAAGTTTCGGGTAAAGATGCAACAGTAATCATAATCACCCACTATGCCAGAATTTTGAAATTCTTGGATAAATTAGACTTTGTACATGTATTTGCAAAAGGTCAGGTATTGAAAACAGGAGATGCAGCACTTGCAGATAAACTCGAAGCAGAAGGTTATGAATGGGCCTTGGAACAATCAGCCTGATCAAATAAAAAACCGTCAATATATTCACAGTACAATTTTACATTAAATCCGGATGTAAGATATCAGGAAACAATTTAAATTTCACAACAGGGAATCTAGTTTTTGTTTAAATAGGGTTTTAAAATTCGGGATGATATGTCAGAAAATAATGAGCGATATTACTTTAATTTCGCATTTTTCAAGGTTGACCCAAAATGGAGATGGATGGCAGACTTGGCAAAGGAAGAATCTGCAAAAGAAGTTGAAAATGTAATTAATAATTCAGGAATTAAATATAGAACATATTCAAATTTAGGATTACGTGACGACACAGACTTTTTGTTTTGGTTTGCAGCAAAGACAGTTGAGGAAATTCAAAAAGTGATGGAGAAAATATACAAAACAGTATTTGGCAAATACATTATTCCTTCAATGACATACTTGTCATGCACACGGCCATCATTGTACGTACAAGAACAAAAAACCTTGGGATTCATGACAGGAAATGATCCAAAAAAACACGTTATAGTATATCCATTTACAAAAACAAGGGAATGGTATCTCTTACCAAAAGAGAAACGTCAAGAGATAATGGATGAACATATAGAAGTCAGTAAAAAATACCCACAGATAGTTCTCAATACTACGTACTCTTTTGGAATACATGATGAAGACTTTATGCTAGCTTTTGAAGTAGATGACATTAGGGATTTCCAAGACTTGATCATAGATTTAAGAGAAACTCAAGTCTCAACATATGTTAAAAACGACATTCCAATGATTGTATGCGTCAAAAAGGATATTGTGCCACTAATATCGAGTTTAGGATAGATAAAGATGAACTACAACAAGATAGGAAAAACAGACATCAAAGTATCAGAATTAGGATTTGGTGCATGGTCAATCGCACTTGATTGGTGGGGCAAAAAAATTGAAGAGGATGAGGCAAAAATAATGCTCAAAAAAGCATACGATTTGGGAATCAACTTTTTTGAAACAGGAGACATGTATGGAAAAGGAAAAAGTGAAAGACTCATCGGCGAAGTCTTCAAAGACATGAGAGATGAGGTAGTAATATCTACAAAATACGGTTATGATTTTTCAGGAGTAGAACAGATCGGACATAGCGAACTGCCTCAAAGATTTGACGAGGGTTTTACACGAAAAGCACTTAGGGCAAGTTTGGAAAGGTTGCAAACAGATCACTTAGACATGTATGGATTACACAACCCAAAATTAAACCACATAAGAGATGATTCAATCTTTAATGTTTTAGATAGTTTTGTTGCAGATGAATCAATCAGAACATACCAAGTAGCTTTAGGTCCTGCAATAGGATGGACTCGAGAAGGAATGGAGGCAATGGAAAGACCAAATGTCAGCGCAGTGCAAACAGTTTACAACATTTTAGAACAAACACCAGGAAATGAACTGATGAGAAAGGCAGAAGAAAAAGACGTAGGCATTCTTGTCAGAGTACCAGAAGCGTCAGGAATTTTAACTGGGAAGGTCAACGCTGAAACCAAAATAGATGAAAAAGATCACAGATCAGTAAGGAAGGGAGAATGGATCAAGGCATCATTGAAAAAAGTCGAACAGCTAAAATCAATTACAGAAAGAAACGAATTAACAATTACTGAATTATCAATGAAATTTATCATGTCAAAAAAAGGATTCGCATCGGTATTTCCTACAGTGGTAAGTGAAGAAGAGATTATCAATTATGCAGAGATGACAAAAGGAGAATACATTCCAGCGTCAGATATGAAAGAAATCGAAGAATTGTACAACACATGGCCACCTTACGAATTAAAAGCAACTCCACAAGCAAGTTAATTTGTAGATGAATACCCCAATTGATTCAGAGAAAACTATCGAAATTATTGAAAAAATGAAACTTGCCAACATTGGCAAATACAGAAAATGGGAATCTATGATAAAAAAAATCAAAAATAACCAAACATTAAACCCAGAAGAATTAGAATATTATTCCAACATTACAAGAATTTACAAAAATTCAAGCATTACGTCTAGAAGCAAGATATTTCATACAAAATTATCAGAACTTGATGAAAAACCACCATGCAAGGAATGTGGAAAAGATTCCCTGTTCTATTGCAACATGAATGACGAGTATTTTTGTACAATTCATGTCGTAGGACACGACGAAAATGAAATTTAAGACACAGGAATTGTTTCTTCCAAACTAAAAGAACTCTCTACAAAATATTCTACGCGGGTTTTCTTAAATTCTCTAGAACTAAAGAGAATTTTGAATTCGTCTACATTGATTTGATCTTGTATGGTTTTTGCCATTTCATTTGCTTCCTCATGGGTTTTACAATGAATCATTGAAAATACATTGTAAGGCCAATCGGCGTAAGTCGGCCTTTCATAGCAATGACTAACTTGTGGGAAAGAACCCAAGGTTTCACCAACTTTAGCAACCCTGTCTTCAGGTACCTTCCACACAATCATTCCATTTGCAGTAAATCCTACCTGTCTATGTCTTAAGATTGCGGCAAATCTTCGCATTACACCAATGCTCTCATAATGTCTCATTTTTGCAAACAATTCATCTTCAGTGATTCCAAGATTCTTTGCGGCAAGAACAAAAGGCTCATCAATAATATCCATATCTTTTTGTAATTCTCGGACAAAGTCCTTGTCTTCTTCAGTAGGAACAAATTTCACATTTTTAATTTCTTTTTTCTCTTCAGTAGGGGCTACATCGTGTTTCTTACCATCAACCATGTCAAGTTTTACACCGATTTTGAACAATTGCAAAGTAGGAAGCATTCTGACCTTTTTAATTCCCTTTAGAACATTGAATTTTTCCAATTCTTCCTTTAAATCAGAGCCAGGCGGTACTGCTAAAGTAAACCAAAGATTGAATTGGTGTTCTCGCTCATAATTATGACTGACACCGGGATGACGGTTGATTTGACTTGCAACATATTCCAGTTTATCATCTTCAATTTCCATTGCTACAAGAGAGCTAGTGTATCCAAGTTGTCTGGTATCAAAAATAGCACCAAGTTGTCGTAAAACACCAATTTCTTTTAATTCACTTAACCTTGATTTGACCTCTTCAGGAGTAGTATCGAATTTTTTTGCAATAGCATCAAAAGGTCTAGTTACGAGCGGAAAAGTCCATTGAATTTCATTTAGAAGTTCTTTGTCAGATTCGTCCATTGAGGTCAATAAGTCAATAACTTGGCCATTCAATTAAAAATGTAGCTGGAATTTTGGGCTTTGATTTTTAATACATAAATAGAAACCGAAGTCCCTTTGATCGATGATAGTTGATTTTAACCTTCAAGGGAAAAAAATAATCATCATAGGAGGAGGAAATGAAGCACAGAAAAGAATCAATTCGATAATCAAACAAGAATGCGACATTACAGTTCTTAGCGATAAGATTAATGCTCAAATCAACAAGCTTGTAAAAACAAAGAAGATAGAATTTGTAAAACAAAAAACCACAGATACGAAATTTATTTCAAAATTCAACCCAGACATGATAATAACGACCACCGATGACAAAAAAATAAATCAAAAAATCATTGCAGATGCAAAGAAAAAGAAAATTCTTGCTTATAGTTCGGATAATCCAGATGAAAGTGATTTTTCAAATCCGGCAATTATAGACTTTGAAAATATGATACAAATAGCAATTTTTACCGGTGGAAGAAGTCCTGCAATGTCTAAGAGAATTAAAAACAAATCAGAAAAAATTTTCAAAAAAATCATTTCAAAGGAAGATATTTCTCAAATCAAAATTCAGAAAATTTCAAGAAAAATAGCAAAAGAAGCCATAGATACACAAGCAGAACGAAAGAAATGTCTACGTGCTATCATGAGCGATAATGAGATTGATCAGTTAATAAAAGACGGACAGGTGAAAAAAGCTGAAAGGCGAGCAATTACAATATTGAGCAATTGGAAATGAATCAAAACATAATCAACGCACGTGTCACTTTTCGTAACTCTCCAATACACATTCTAGAACAATTTACGATCAAAGACATGAAAAATGCATATGAACGATTCAAAAAAGATTCAGAGTTAGAAGAATGCGTAATTATTCAAACGTGTAACAGAATAGAGCTGTTTGGAAGGTCTAAAACACAGAGTTCAGAGAAAATCAAAAAAACATGGGCCACGATTACAGGATTGAAAGAAGAAACATTTGATGAAAATATAGAGTTTGTAGAGAATCATGATGCGTTACACCATTTGTTGAAATTAACATCGGGGCTGGATTCCATGGTACTGGGAGAAGAACAGATTCTCGGTCAGATAAAAGATTCAATTACATCTGCCAGAAAAGTCAAGGCATCAGGACGGCACCTCAATACATTATTTGACAAAGCAATCAGAATTGGAACCAGGATTAGAAATTCAAGCGGAATTGGTGCAGGTGGAATTTCTATAGGATCCATGGCAGTCAAATTAGCAGAAGAAAATATCGATGAACTAAAAACAAAAAAAGTTTTACTTATCGGAACAGGTGAAGTGTCAACGCTAGTTGCAAAGTCACTAGAGAGGCGGGGATATGCATTTGATGTCACAAGCAGAACAATGGGAAGATCAGAGACATTTTGTGAAACGATGGGAGGTAGTCCAATTAAATTTGAATCAGTACTCTCAGGCTTTGATAATTATGACGTAATCTTTGTTGCAACGACTGCACCGTATTTTCTAGTGACGGATGAGAGAATCACAGAAGCTATGAAAAATAAAGACAAGGGAATGATGATTTTAGACTTATCAAACCCCAGAACGGTCGATGAAAAAGTAGCAACCATTGGAGGGGTCAAACTCATGAATTTGGATCAAATTGCAGAAATGGTAGAGAAGAACATGCATGCACGATTAAACAAGGTGAAAACAGTTGAAAACATAATTAATGAGGAGGTCTCCGTATTAGAAGCCTCAATGAAAAGATTGGATGCGGAACCGCTTGTAAAAGACGTGTTCAAGAATATAGAAAACTTGAGAGAAAAGGAGTTACAAAAAGCACTTCAAATGCTAGATGAAAAAGATGAAAAGAAAATCAAGATTATTGATGAACTAACCAAGGCAGTAGTAGAGAGTATTGTTGCAACCCCAATGAACAACATAAGAAAGGCTTCAGAGCAGGGCAAGCCAGATGTTGTAGAGCTTGCCAGTAAATTATTTGACTATAAAAAACAGAACCAGGCCGACTAGGATTATATTTTAGATGGAGAGATTTGTAGCATGTCATTTCCAACTAGACGGCTTCGTAGACTGAGAACGACAGACAAAATGAGAGAACTGGTACAGGAAACTACCCTTTCACCAAAAGATTTCATTTGTCCGGTATTTGTTCAGGAGGACTTGAAGGAAAAAGTCAAAGTGGAATCAATGGCCGAAATTGAAAGATTGCCGTTAAATGATGTGAATGTGGAAGTTCAAAAAATTATAGATTTAGGAATTCCAGCAATCATGGTGTTTGGAATTCCATCAAAAAAAGATGAGGCCGGAAGTTCGGCATTTGATGATAACGGAATAGTTCAAAAAGCCATCAGACAGATCAGGGAGAAGTTTGGAGAGAAGATAGCAATCATGGCAGACGTATGCCTATGTCAATTCACATCTACAGGGCATTGCGGAATTGTTCAAGGGGATAAGATCGATAATGATACAAGCCTAGACACGTTATCAAAAATTGCAACTAGTCTGGCAAAAGCTGGAGTAGATACGGTCTCACCTTCAGCAATGATGGATGGCCAAGTATCCGCAATTAGAAAAGCGCTCGATACAGAGGGATTCACAGATGTTTCAATCATGTCACACTCTGCAAAGCATCGCTCAAACTTTTATTCTCCATTTAGAGATGCAGCAGGATGTGCTCCAAAATTTGGAGATAGGAAAACATACCAAGTTCCATTTACAAACGCAAGAGAAGCAATGATGGAAGTTCAGACAGACATTGAAGAAGGGGTAGACATTGTGATGATAAAACCGGCCTTGTCATATTTGGATTTGATTGCAGAAACCAGAAGAAAGTACAATGTTCCAGTATCAGCATATAGTGTTTCAGGCGAATATGCTTTGGTTAAAGCAGCATCACAGCTAGGATATGTTAATGAAAAAGACATCACACTGGAAATCTTACATTCAATTAAAAGAGCAGGGGCAGATATGATAGTCACATACTTTGCAAAATCAGCTTCAAGATTTCTTCAAGAATCATGAGAAACGACGAGCGTTTTGAGATTCAAAGAGCATTTGATTTACTTCCACATGTAGTTGGTGCAAGCTGGACTGCAGTATGGTTCAGAATGAAAGGAATCAGAAAACCAACCAGAGAAGAATTTAGAGAAAAAACACTAGAGTATTTACAACTAGTTGAGCCTGTCTTCCAATCCTATCCAGAAGAGGAGGAATTTGCGGAAATTATGAAGTACGTTAGATTTAGAAAAAATGAAGAATATGAGAAAATCAGGGCAGGGGAAAATAAAGAAGTTGAGACCAGATATGACAGATATGTCGATTATGGTTAAAGAGTTAGACCGCAGTCAATCGATTATGGAAATCTTCCTTCATCGAGTAATTCTTTGTACATGGTAGATTCAATACGACTTTGTGACGCACCACATTTACCACACATTCCGGTTTCATTAGGATCTTCTTTCATTTTTTTCTCACATTCCACACATCTGCTAATGCCTTTTTTGAATCCCATGTCGAAATTTTCTCCAATCCAGATAATAACTTTTAGTCATAGACAGATCACAAAATCTCTTGTTTTAGATTTTTAAGATATTCTTTCAAAACCTTGGTTCTCTTTTTTGCTTCAACCTTACCAGATTTCGTATTCATCAGGGATTCCAATTTTAGTAATTTTTTATAAAAGTGATCCACAGTCCAAATCTCATCATCAGGGGTCCTAGCACTGCAAAAAGGATCATCAATATTGTAAAAAGGGCGTTTTAGTGAACCTCCAGTTGCAAATACTCTAGCAATCCCTACCGCGCCTAAAGCATCCAATCTATCGGCATCTTGAAGTATTTTACCTTCCAAAGTAGCGGGAGTTTTATTTTGAGAAAAACTGTGATCACGAATGGCATCATGGATGATGATGATTTCGTTATCTGAAAAATCATATTTTTTTAGAATTAATCTTGATTTTTTCGCACTCTCTATAGAAGAAAGTTTAGAACGTTTGTCAGATTTTGGATAGGAAACAGTATCATGCAACAATGCGGAACTGAGAACTAATTTTTGATTTGCATTTTCTTTTTTACATAATTTTTGAGCATTTCTATAGACTCTCATAATATGCTCAAAATCATGCGCAGAATCATTATCAATTAATTTCCTAACATCGATTTTAATAGAATCAATTACCGTCATTTAAAATCTCCATATTTTTGGTTTGACAAATCTAATTTTCCTTTGGGTGATTAACAAGGTCCAATTAATTGAAGCAAATAAAATAATCAAACCAATACCGGCGCCGTCAATTAATAATATAGCAGTAAGACGATCTTCAAAAATTTCTAAAAACGGTTTTAATACGGCATTTCCAAAATAAATCATTACAACATAAGAAATAGCTCGTCCAAACCAAAATCCAACATAGATACCAATACTCTTTGCACGCATTAATCCATATGTGATAAACAACATGTTACTTGGCAAAGGGGTAGCACCGAAAAGAAATGATGCAATCACATAACCATATTTTTTATTATTTAGATACTCACCCATGGTATCAAGATTAGATTTTTGTTCTTCAGCAACAAATTTTCTAAATGTTCCACTAATTTTTTTAAGAAGAAATCTGCCAAGAGTCGCACCTGTGGCACCAGTCATTGCAAGAAGAACCACATCTAAAGTTGGATCAAGTAAATAAAACGACGTCAGAACAATCCAACTAGGAGGCATCAGAATTGGGGCTGCATTAATTCCAATCAATACAAGAAAAATTCCAAAATATGAAAATTCTCCAAAAATTTCAAAAATATCCAGCATTGTTCAAAAATTCTATCGTGTTTTTTGCTTCTAAACCCTTGGGTTTTCGGTTTTGTCATGAGAAAATATCATTCTGATCCAAAAAGTTATAAAAATTACATTTTTTTAGAAACAATGATCAGGTATTGTAATAAATTGGATCAATCATGCAATATCCTTATAAGCAATTTATGCCTAGACTAGGCATGTCTGAGATGGTTTGGAAATGTTTTAGATGCAATCTATCCTTTAAAGACGACCAATTGGCTGAAATACATAAACAAATTTCAGCACATTCTGTAACCAAAGTGAAAACCATTGTTGCATAATCACAAAGTTTTACGCAAATTAGTCATTTTAGATGAAAGTTAGTGCAGAGGGTGGGATTCGGACCCACGAACTCCTGAGAGAAGGGATTTCCTATCCTGAGGATCTTGAGTCCCTCTCGGTTGACCGGGCTTCGATACCTCTGCAATGAGATTGTGTATGGACCAATATTTCTCGATTGCTATTTTGAAGAAATTACAATCTGATCTGTGATTTTAAGAATTTTTTAACAAAGCTTATAATCATGCTAAAGGGTTTCAAAAATAATGTCAGAATTCATACCAATTTCCGAAGCAAAAAAAATGCGAAGTGGAGTTAATGTTGAAGCTGTTGTTAAAAGCAAAGGAGAACCCAGAACTGTCAACCTCAAGAGTGGGGGAACAGTAGATGTCTGTGATGCAGTAATTTCTAACGGTGACACTGAAGATGACCAAATGAAACTCACGTTGTGGGCTGACGATATCAAAAGAATAGATGTTGGAGATACCGTTGTCATTACAAATGGATATACCAATGAGTTCAAGGGAGAAGTATCCTTAACCAAAGGCAAATTTGGCAAGATGGATGTTAATCCTCAGTAATTTCTTTCATCATCAAATTTATTTTTCAAATCTACTAAAATTATAACCACGCCTATAATTGAAACAATCATTCCCAGAATGAGTAAAAACCCAGAAGCCAATAATGGAAGAACCATGTTCATTACAGATGAATCAGAATTAGAAGATACATCCGAATTTTCCTGATCTTCAGAAAACATCACAACGACAGTTACAATTTGTGAACCAGTATTTGTAATCTCAAAATTCAAAGTGTCGGACTGAGTTACATGTAGAGATTCAAACAAAACAGGCTCAGACATTGTAAATTTACCATAATTATCTCCAAAAATATTAGAAACGTCGATCAACAAAGAGTCGTTTGGAGAATACTCCACGATTTGGACTCCCCAAAGTAAAGGGGTTTCAGATAAGAATGCATCATACGAGACATAGGCTGAATCTCCAGGCATGATTGCAATCTCATTTGTCACCTCATCAAATAATCCTTCAAACATGTTGGCCGTGGAAAGATCACCGGGGCCAGTAATGCCAGAAGGGACAACCAAAGCTGCAATAGTTAAAGAAATTCCAATTAAAATTAATCCAATTATAATAATTACAAAACCGTGTTTTTTCATTTCAAAAATAATGAAAGAAATCCTACTTTTATGTTATGGATGGCAGAGATTTATCGTCTAGGTTTCTTTTTAGCTGCAGTCTTTTTCTTTTCTGGTTTCTTTTTAGCTGCAGTCTTTTTCTTTGCAGCAGTTTTCCTTCTATTTGCCAACAATTCCTTTGATTTAGAATAAGCTTTATCCAAAGATTTTTGTGCAGACTCTTCAGATTTTGTTCGCCTTTCTACTTCCTTGAGGAATTTTTGTAAAGATTTATGGCTTGAAGTCTTGGTTTCACGCAAGGAAGGTTTCGATTTAGTTTGTTTTTGTATTTTTGAGGTAATTTTGGATTTAATATCAGAAAAGTTAGCTACATCATTTGAAATCTTTTTTGCGGTTTTTTGTCGGTTTTTGATTTCTTCAACTAATTCACTCACACGATCATTTAATGAACGTAATCGAGCCTCAGCATTTTGTTTTTCTATAGAATCATCAGCAAATTCAATTTCTTGTTTGGTCTGTTCAATGGCCTCTTTTTCTTTAGTGAGGCGATCTTCAGCTGCAGCTATTAGTCTTGCTATGCTATCTAACTGAGAATTCTTTTGGAGAAGAACAGTTGAAACATCAATGGATTCTTCTTTTTCAGATTCTATTTTTTTATCAAGAGAATGTAAACCAGAAACAGAGCGTTTTTCAGCAGCACGGAATTGTCTTACCTCTTCTTCAGCTTTTTTACGTAGTTTTGTTGCTTCTTGCTTCTTTTGTCGTAATTGAATTACTAATTTTTCTAATGAGGCCAATGATTGAATCAAGGCAAAAGCGTCGGTTAAGTTATAGATATAATCATGATTTGACTTGCAAGTTAAGAAAATTAACTTAGTTTGATCGCTTAAAACGATTATTTTAAAAAATATTAGTTAAGAGAAAGCATGATCAGTATGGAATTTCATCCGAAAGATTTGCCAATAGCAAAAACATATGATCTGAAAGATGAAAAAGAATCGGCAGAAGCAGTAGAAGACATGGTAAATCAAGGATTCAAAGGAAAAAAAGAAGGATACAGAGTCCTAATGCCAAAAGAATCAAAAATTGCTAAAAGAATAGGATATTCGGTAACAACGGGGATAACGGCAGGCCTTGGACAAAAAAAGGAAGATCGAGATATAAAATATTGGACATATCATCACGATGATGATCATTATGCAATAGTTCTAATTCATAGAGATAGGTTAACAGAATTAGGTTTTTGATTTTTCAAAAATCTTATACAATTTTGTTCTGTTTGCCATTACTCCAGCTAGCATGACACCAATCACAGTGCCGCCAATCACATCCATCGGATAATGCTCTAAAACATAGATACGGCTTAACGAAATCATCACAGGATACAGGAACATCAAATATGCACCACGTGGGAATCTATCAGATAGTGCAAATCCAAGAACAATAGCAAAAATCATTGATCTTGCAGCATGGCCAGAAGGATAAGATGCGTCATATCCACCCTCACAAAACAAGGCAAAGGTGTCCCTACTTACAGGCACAGGAAATGAAACTGCATCATAATCATAATCATAATCAGGCCTATCTCTATCTATACCACATTTTACATATCCAGTGAGAAGCGTTGAGATTACAATCAATATCATCAGAGTGATTCCAACTCGACGTGTTTTTGGAACAAGTAAAATCAAAATTGCAAAACCCAGCATCCATAATGCTTCGCCACTTTCTGTGATAGACTGCATTATCAAATCCAAGGCAGGGTTACCAATGTTTTCAGAGAAAAATAGAATTACAGATTGATCAAAACTTTCAGTGATGCCAGAATAAACAATTCCAGTAAGTATTAAAAATAAAACAGCGAGTAAAACAAATGAACGAGACCTAAGGTCAAAAAGCCAATTTTGCAATTAATAAAACCTCAAGCATGTGTCTTTTAATTTTTGTCAATAGATAAGTTTTGGAATGAGGTAATTCTGATCGGCTAAAGAATTTAACCAAGTGGAGAATAGACAAGTTGTGAAGGTACTCACATTAGATGATTTTGACCTAAAAGGTAAGACCGTTTTTTTGCGAGTGGATATGAATTGCCCGATAGATCCAGAAACTTTAGAGATTTCAGGTACTAAAAGAATTGAAGAATCTGTAGAGACCCTGAATTCATTAAAAGAATCCAAGGTTGTCATAGGATCACATCAAGGCAGAGTTGGAAATAATGAATATGCCGGAATGGACAAACACGCAAAAGTTCTCGAGAAATTAATGAATAGGGAAATAAAATATGTGGAAGATACGATTGGCGAAGCGGCTCAAAATGCAATTAAAGATTTAGAAGGTGGGGAAATTTTACTTTTAGACAATCTCAGATTATGTGCAGAAGAGAATTATGAGTTTACACCGGAAAATGCAGCTAAAACAATCATGGTTTCTCGTTTATCCAAACTATTTGATCTTTGTGTATTAGATTCATTTCCAAGTGCACATAGATCACATCCATCAATAGTAGGGTTTCCACAGGTTTTACCAGCTTGTGCTGGAAGAATTGTAGAGAGGGAAGTAAGGAATCTGGATGAAATTATCACAGTGGCCAAGGCACCGCATGTTATTGTACTGGGAGGCTCAAAAATCCCAGATAGACTAGAGGCAATAAAATTATTGATTCAAAACTGCCGTGCAGATCATGTTTTGCTGACAGGTTTGATTGGCAATGTCTTCATGCGTGCACAAGCACGATTGAAATCTCCGATGGGCATTAAGCGGGAAGAGGAAGTGGTAGCAAAAGCACATTCCCTGATAGGCGAATATCCAGATGTGTTTGCAACCCCAGTGGATATTGCAGTTGACAAAGACGGAGAAAGAATGGAGATGGACGTAAGGGAAATGGGCAAAGGCGATAAAATATTTGATTTAGGCCCAAAGACCGTAGAGTATTATTCAAGATTAATTGCAGGGGCAGGAACCGTATTTATCAGCGGTCCCGCAGGATTTTTTGAAAAAGAAAGTTTCAGTTACGGAACAAAAGCATTGCTAAACTCTGTTGCAAATTCAATGGCCACGACAATCGTAAGTGGAGGACATCTCACCACTGCATTAAAGCAGCAAGGATTAGATGGTAAGATTAATCACGTCAGTACCGCAGGAGGAGCACTGGTACTTTACCTTACAGGAGAAAAATTGCCAATGATTAGAGCGTTAGAAGATGCCGCAATGAAACACAAATCTAGATAGAGGACCTACAGGAAGAGTTGGGGCATTTTCTCTCTTCAGAAGGGCCCAAAAAGACATCGTTGCCACAGGAATCGCAGCGGAGTTTTTCCATAGGATCAAATAACTTCAGATACATTGTGGTAAAGTTTTGTGCAATGTTACGAGCAAGACCAGAATCGCACAAAATATTGAAAAAAGATTCAGTGTCGTCAATTATCCAAGATGGATCAACATCGCCATTTGTTTTGATAATTTCAAAAATATCATCGTTGGTAAATTTAGTATCAGGATCATTGAACTTTTCAAAAATGATTTTTCTAATTTGTAGTTCGATTGGCACAGCAGGCGTAAAATCACTCATACTAGTACAGATTTGCCGCCTCTTCTTTTAATTTATCAGCATCTTCAGAATCTTTGAGATTCTTACCAATGTAGGTATAAAGAGCAGATTTGAGTACCTTCAAAGAAAGCAATGCACATTTGATACGTACGGCCTGAAGATGTTCTAGCCCCAATTCGCTTAAAACGTCACTTTTCTCAATTGCCCGTGCCTCATCAACGCTCTTACCTTTTGTTATTTCTGTTAAAACAGAAGAACAGGCCATGCAAATTGCACATCCCTTGCCATGAAATTTAATATCAGTGACTTTGTTTTCATCAATCTTCATATCAATATCAATGCTATCACCACAGAGGGGGTTGGAGTCATGAAAGGTTACATCGTGATTTTCGATCTCCCCATAGTTAATCGGATTTCTTGAATAATCGACAATCATTTCATGATAGATGTCTGCATTACTGCTCATAATTTGAACACCTTTGCCACAGTATTTAACGAGTTTACCAGAATATCAATGTCTTGCCTAGTATTGTAAATGTAAAAACTAGCTCTAGATGTTGCTGCCACATCGAGTCGTTCCATCAACACTTGTGCACAGTGATGACCAGATCTAACCGCAATTCCCTCCTCATCGATAATTTGTGCAACGTCATGAGGATGCACATCTGCAAAATTAAAAGAGACGACACCGCCACGTTTTGAGATATCTTTTGTACCATAGATATGGAGACCTTTAACGGCAGACAATTTTTCTATAGCGTATTTTGTTAATTCAATCTCATGTTCCCGTACATTATCCATTCCGATTTTAGTCAGATAGTCAACTGCAGAACCCAATCCAACAACATCTGCAATGTTCGGAGTGCCCGCCTCAAATTTGTAAGGCAAATCATTCCATGTGGTCTCATACTTGTGAACTTCTCGAATCATGTCACCGCCGCCATGAAACGGACTCATGGTTTCCAACACGGATTTTTTGACCCACAAGACGCCAATTCCAGTAGGGCCAAGCATTTTGTGCCCAGAAAACGCAAAAAAGTCACATCCCAAGTCTTCAACATCGACTTTCATGTGAGGAACTGCCTGTGCGCCATCAATCAGGGTTAGAACACCTGCAGCTCTGCATTTTTCAATTATTCCTTTGGCATCGGTAATCGTTCCAAGCACGTTTGACACCAAGCTAAAAGTTACAAGTTTGACTTTACCAGTTGCAAGATGCTTGTCAAGATCATCTAAAATTAATTCACCGTTATCATCCATTCCAATGTATTCTAATTTTGCATGATTTGCCCGAGTTGCAAGTTGCCATGGTACAATGTTACTGTGGTGTTCATACTCAGTTGTAACGACAGCGTCACCCTCCTTTAGATGGGTTCTTCCCCAAGCATATGCAACTAGATTAATTGCCTCAGTAGTACCCCTAACAAAAATAATCTCTTGGCGATTTTTGATGTTTAAAAAATTTGCAATTTTATCTCTTGTTGCCTCATATGCCTCAGTGGCCTCTTCAGCCAGTGCATAAACTGCCCTGTGGATATTCGCGTTATGGTTTTGATAATAATCGGCAATAGAGTCAATTACCTGGTTTGGTTTTTGAGTGGTGGATGCATTATCCAGGTAAACAAGAGGTTTGTTATCCCTTACAGTCCGTTTTAAAATTGGAAAGTCGTTTCTAATGTTTTCAAATAAAGATTCCGTACTTTGCATGTCTTATAGCTCCACGTAAATTTCATTAGCATCTATTTTAACATTGTATGTTTTCAAAGGAGTTTCGGCGGGAAGGTTTTGTGGCTCTCCGTTTACCAGATTGAAAACAGAGAGATGTAACGGACATCGTACACCCTCATCACTTAGAAAGCCAGTAGAAAGATCAGCGTCAGCATGAGTGCATATCAAATCAGTTGCATGAATTTTACCCTTAAGGTTGGCAATGAGTAGTTTCTTGTCCTCATGAACGAACCCAAAAAGTTGGCCTTCTTTTACCTGCCCAGTACTGCAAGCCCTAATCCATTCAGACAGAATATCACCTATACTTGTAGTGCTGTTCGATTTCGGAATCTTCGTTATAACGGGTTTCTTCGATTTCAACAAATTTGGTCAGTTCGTCATCGGTGTTAATTGTGAGTTCTTTGTCATCCCATTTAGATTCAATAAGATATGCAATCCATGCCCTTACCTGGAAAGACATTTTTCTTGAAAGGGGCTCCAAGAACCCTTCAACGATGGTTCTCTCAGCTTCCTCATGGCTTAGACACCTACTTTTCAAATAGAACACTTGTTCTTCGTCAATTTGGGCAACAGAGGCAGAGTGAGTTGCCTTTACATCATTAGTGAAAATTTCCAATCCGGGAATTGCGTCGGATTTTGCATCCTTATCTAACAGAATTGAACGGCCAGACAAGAATGAGTTTGATTTTGCTGCATTTTCTTTGATTCTAATCATTCCCTTGAAAAGGGATTTTGATTTGTTTCTAAGAATAGATTTTTCGACGACTCTTCCTTCAGTCGCAGGGCTTTCATGGTTTACGTTTGTTTGAATGTCAAATGATTGCTCGTTGTTTCCAAAAATTACTTCAGAGTCATTGCATGATGCACCGGCACCATTAAGGAAGTAATCTATTCTGTATCTAGACAACATGGAGCCAAACAGTCCTGAATACCAGTTTGCTCTGGCATCCCGAGCCAGATCAGTACGCCTTGTAGAAAATGCTACTGCATGTTGATCAATCATTTGTAGCGTTGTGACATCCAACTGGGCGTTTGCCCCAAGGTTGGTGTTGATTAATTCCAAGTATGCCTGTTGAGTTTGAATGCAAGGAGAGTATAATTCCTGGACAATTGTAGCCTTGCTACCTTCATCTGCAAATATCACATTTCTAGAGATTGTTGAATGCCCGTCTTCGGACATGCAAATCATAAAATGAATTGGTTTGTCTATGACCAAATTGCGAGGAATGTGAATGAATATTCCAGAGTTAAAGGCAGCATTGTTTAATGCGGTAAACTTGTCATCTTTGGCATTTGAGGCCTCTAGTGCTTTTTTTACTAATTCAGGGTTATTTTCGATGGCATCAGAAAGGGAAGAAATTGCCAATCCCTTTGATTTCAAGTCTTCAGGAAGATTGATTCTGTGGATGTTTGTTCCAATCTGAATGATGCAAATTTCATTTTCCAATTCGCCCAATCTTTTTGTAAGAAAACCAGGAATTGTCTCAGCAGTGGATGTGGAAAGAGACACCTTTTCAGGATCCATCTTTTTTGCATCAGTGTATTTATTGTAAAGGGGGGACATCTCAATTGGAAGACTGTCATAGACGGACAGTGAATTCTTTCTGTAATCTTTTAACCAATCAGGCTCATTTCTAGAAGATGAGATTTCGTCAACGGTGGCTGTATTGAGTTTTGAAAGAATTTCTTGAGACATGGTTTTTCAGAGCGGTTTGGGGTCTTATCCCACTGAATCATCCATTTCGAGTTTGATGAGCCTGTTTAGTTCGACAGCATACTCCATCGGTAATTCTTTTGTGAATGGCTCCATAAAGCCATTGACAATTAAAGACAATGCCTCTTCCTCGCTAAACCCCCTGCTCATAAGATAGAAGATCTGTTCATCGCCAATTTTTCCAACTGTTGCTTCGTGGGTAATTGTTGCGTCTTCCTGATTAATTTCCATGTAAGGATATGTGTCAGTTTTTGATGTATCGTCTAAGAGTAATGCGTCGCATCTTACAGTGGATTTTACGCCAGTGGCACCTTTTGCCACGTTTAGCATCCCTCTGTAGGTTGAACGTCCATCCAGCCTGCTTACGGACTTTGACGTAACTTTGGAAGTCGTGTTTGGCGCAAGATGAACCATCTTTGCCCCCGTATCCTGATGTTGCCCTTTGCCTGCAAAGGCAATGGACAGCGTTTCACCATAGGCTCTTTCGCCCATGAGGTATACGCCGGGATATTTCATGGTCAATTTGCTGCCAATGTTTCCATCAATCCATTCTACTGTTGCGCCTTCATATGCATAAGCACGCTTGGTTACAAGGTTGTAAACGTCGGCACTCCAGTTCTGGATTGTCGTGTATCTTAGTTTTGCATCCTTGTGTGCAACTAGCTCCACAACTGCAGAGTGTAGCGATTCAGAAGAGTAGACAGGGGCAGTACAGCCTTCAATGTAATGTACTTCTGCACCCTCATCGACAATGATCAGTGTTCTTTCAAACTGACCGATGTTTTCGGCATTAATTCTAAAGTATGCCTGTAGAGGCATGTCAACTTTGACACCGGGTGGAACATAGATGAATGAGCCGCCACTCCATACGGCACTGTTTAATGCGGCAAATTTGTTATCCTCAGGAGGAATGATTTTGCCAAAGTATTTTTTGAAAAGCTCCGGATGCTCATGCAATGCTGCATCGGTATCCAAAAAGAGAACGCCCTGCTTTGCCAAGTCTTCTCTAAGGCTGTGGTATACCACCTCAGATTCGTATTGTGCGCCGACGCCTGCCAGGAATTTCTTTTCAGCTTCAGGAATTCCCAATTTGTCAAAAGTGTTTTTGACATTTTCTGGAACGTCGTCCCAGTTCTTTTCAACCTTGTCAGATGCTTTTGCATAATAGTAGATGTTTTGGAAATCAATCACACTGAGATCCCCACCCCAAGTTGGCATTGGTTTTTTCATAAAGGTTTCAAAAGAACGCAGTCTGAAATCAAGCATCCAATCTGGCTCGTTTTTCATTTTACTAATGCTAATTACGGTTTCCTTAGACAGGCCTTTCTTGCCAAGGTGGACATACAGTTCTGTAGAGTCCTTAAAATCATATTTTGAATAATCCATATCCAGATTTTCAGCAGTCATGCTCAAAATAACCCCGTTATATTATAAATACATGAGGAAAAATAGGCAGAGCTAAATAGCTTCAGCTAAACGTCCCACTAGGCAGTCAGGGCATTCTTCATAGAGGCAAAGGCACCAGCAACGGTGTGAACTTCTGCGACAGTGTTTTTGACTTTGAATTTTTTTAATTCGTCAGATGTGAGCTGCCCAATGGAAACCACAGACAGTTTTGTGAGATGATCAAGTAGATCGCTGATTTCGTAATCCTTTGACATAATCTCAAAAAAACCCCGTACGGATGACGCACTAGTGAAAATAACACCGTCTACTTTATGCTGAGAGAACAGTTCACGAAAGCCATTCCATTGAGTTGTATCCCTAAATGCACATACGTCATACAGATGAATCTCAACCACATTGATTCCAATCTTATTTAGCAATTCTTTCAAAAAAGAATTCGAGGCGCCGCTACGAGGAATGATTACTTTTTTTCCGACTGCGCGGATTTGAGAGAACTCTTCGCCGACGCCGACTGAGGAATTGTTTTCGGGCTCATAGTTTACTTTAATCCCACAGGTATTCAAAGTTGCAGTGGTTTTAGGACCAACGGACATTACCATGGTGTTTGCAACTGCCAACTGTAATTTCTCAAAATTTCCGGTGTTTCTTGCAGTATCAAAGAGAACTTTTACAGCCTTTGAGCTGAGAAATACAGAATAATCAGGACTTTCAGATTCAACCAAACTCAGAAAATCATCGACGATTTTCTCACCCCTGCTTACAAGCTCTATTGTAGGTAAAGTAACGGGAGTTGCCTTGTGTTCTCGGGCAAGAGAAATGAATTCGGATGCATCGTCTTTGGAACGAGTAATGGCTATGGTTTTTCCATCAAGCATTATTTCCAACCCACGGTATCGGATAAATCAACGACGTTTCCAATTATGATGTTTGTAGGGGGGACTATTTTATTTTCTTTAACTTTTTTAGCAATATCAGTCACATTTCCTTTGATCATTTTTTGCTTAGGCGTAGTACCGTTTTGAATCACGGCTACAGGAGTCTTCTTATCCATACCCCCGGCAACGAGCTGCTTACAGATAACGTCAATTCTGGAGAGACCCATCATGATTACGATGGTATCAACTGATTTTGCAAGGTTTTTCCATCTGACAGCTTCCTTTTTCTTTTCAGGATCTTCATGACCTGTAACAAAGGCTACTGATGATGCATGTCTTCTGTGAGTCAGTGGAATTCCAGCATATGTTGCAGAGCCAATTCCAGAAGTGATTCCCGGTACAATTTCATATTTTACTTTATTTTCTTTTAGAAACTCTGCCTCCTCTCCACCACGTCCAAAGATGATCGGATCACCGCCCTTTAGCCGTACCACGTTTTTTTTAGATTTTGCATACCGTACCATCAAATCATTCGTAGTGTTTTGATGTGCAGTATCATCGCCCACTGCACGGCCGACATAGACTTTTTCGGCCTTTTCAGGGATCATGGAAATTATTTTTTTGCTTACCAGCCTGTCATACAAGACAACATCGGCCTTTTCTAATAATTCAACTGCACGTAATGTGATTAGCCTGCTGTCTCCAGGGCCTGCACCGACAAGATACACTTTTCCGGTCATGTCTTATTCCATTCCCCTACTTTTTCCCTCCAATTTAATGCAAGATCATTTACTCCTTTAGCACGTAGCTCCTCCCCAACACTTTTGCCCAAGGATTTAGGATCCTCTTTTGTCCCACACCTACTTACCTGAAGAGATTGCTTTCCATCGACAGAGAAAGCAAAGACAGTCAAAGTCATCTCCGAGCCGTCGGACTTGGCATATGCGCCTAAGGGAAATCGACATCCAGAATCAAGATAGTCAGACAGGGAGCGTTCAGCCTCAATTTCCAGTCGGGAATCAGCATCTTCGATTCTCTTTAGCATTGAAATGGTTTTAGAGTCATCAGCTCTGGCAACGATTGCAATGGCACCCTGACCGGGAGAGGGTGAGAAATCATCTACGGATAATGGGGTGTACTTTACATCAGATCCCAATCTGGAGATGCCAGCTTGTGCAAGAACTATTGCGTCATAGTTATCACCAGATGCTTTTCGGATACGGGTTTCAATGTTGCCCCGTATTGGTTTTACAGCAACGTCAGGTCTTTTTCTTGATACCTGTACTGCTCTGCGTAAAGAACTGGTGCCAATTACAGAGCCAGCTTTGATGTCATCCAATGTAGAACCGTCTGAAGAGATGAATACGTCATTTACTGCCTCTCGCTTTGGAACAGATGCGATGATCAAGTTTTCGTCCAATTCGGATGGGACATCCTTGAGACTGTGTACCGCAAAATCCACTTCCTTTCGGGCAACTGCCCTATCAATTTCTTTTTCAAAAATTCCTTTTTGATCTATCGTAAATAATGGCCGTGTATCAATGTCACCCTTTGTGGTGATTGGTTTGATTTCATAATCACAGTCAGGATTTACTTTTTTTAATTCGGATATCACCCAACTGGTTTGTGCCACAGATAGTCGGCTGCCTCTAGCGCCTACAACATGCTTCAATTTTTCACCGATTTTAATGCCAAATGGTAGGCATCAAGTGTTTTGTTTAGATCAGATTGTGTATGAGCGTCAGAAAGAAAAACCACCTCAAATTGGGAGGGTGCAATGAAAATTTTGTTCTTCAGCAAAGTTCGAAACAGTTTTTGAAATTTCTCTGCATTTGCATTTTTAGATGTTTGATAGTCCACCACGGGCTTGTCGGTAAAGAAAATTTGGAGCATTGAGGCCGTAGAATTGACTTGGTGGGGTATTTTCATGTCTGCTGCCACATCATCCAAGGCAGTGGAGAACAAAAGGTTGAATCTTTCAAGTTTGGAGTAGAGTTTGTTTTTGATTTTGTCAATTGTCTTAATTGAACTGATTGCGGCGCTAACAGAGATCGGATTTCCAGCAAATGTACTTGCCTGGTAAACTCTGCCTCCGGGAGAAAGTAAATCCATAATCTCTTTTTTGCCACCAACCGCAGATATGGTAAAGCCGCTACCGAGAGCTTTGGCCACTGTGGTGATGTCAGGTTCTATTCCAAAATGTTCTTGGGCCCCACCGGGTGCAACTCTGAAACCGGTTACAACCTCATCAAAGATTAACGGAATGTCGTTTTCCTTAGTTATTTTTCTCAAATCGGAAAGAAAGCCCTTTTCAGGCAAGATCAATCCCATGTTTGCAGGGATAGGCTCTACGATAACCCCTGCAATGTCTTTGTTTTTTCGGATTGTTTTTTGTAAATCCTCCATATCGTTATACCCTACAACCAGCGTGTTTTTTGAAACCTCGTCTAAACCGCCATCGGACACGGATATGCCATTATGTGCAGAACCGGAACCTGCTTTTACCAGAACAGAGTCATGCGCGCCATGATAACAGCCTTCAAATTTTATTATTTTTTTCTTTTTTGTAAATCCACGAGCTAGTCTAATGGCAGTCATTGTGGCCTCGCCGCCCGTATTCATTAATCGAACTTTTTCAACAGATGGAAAATTTCCAATGATTAATTTTGAGAGTTCGGTTTCAGATTCAGTAGGGGTACAGTAAAGAGTTCCTTTTGAGAGCTGTTTTGATACAGAAGATATGATTTCTTTTCGCCGATGCCCTAAAAGCAAGGCGCCATAACCATTGCAAAAATCAATGTATCGGGTATTGCCTGCATCCCAAATGTATGCACCGTTTGCTTTTTTTGTAAAGAAAGGATAGGGCTCAAAATATCTAACAGGGCTGTTAACGCCTGAAGGAATCATTTTTTTTGCAGTATTGAACAATTTCCTGGATTCGGACATCAGTTAGAGGTATTTTGGGTCATTATTATTCGTAATAGGGGAAAGAAAAGCACTGCTTACACAATAACTCTCCGGGATCAAAATCATGCCAGTAAACCACATTGGCACATTATTGACTCGCGAAGGGTTTTTTGACAAGGCCTACCAGAAAGGCAAGTCAAGGGCATATGAGAGACCAACAAAGTCCGCACCAAGCAACCCAGATATTTTTTGCACGGACAAGGACGGTTTAGAGACTGACAGGATTATTCTAGATTTGAAAGAAGGGACTGATGAAACAGGTGATACGAGTTTTGAAATTGTTGCAGGACTTTGTAAACTGGCTGGCAGAAGATCATATGGAGCTATCCACCAAGAGCAGTCAGCCAATTAAAAAAAAGGTTCCACAGCCAATCAGAAACTATGTTAGCCGAGCTAGAAAATGCGTGAAACCTTGTGGCGGAATAAAGATGTATAGAGGACTTTGCAGATTCTGTCGTAATTCCTGCAGATGAGAGTGGTAAGGGGCCAAAGCCGTTACTCAAGGAAGAATTAAAACCAATCATTGAAGACATCACAGACCCTAGACGTAGAACCGCGGTAATGTTCATGAAAGACACAAGAGCAAGAATACCAGGAACATTACCAGTAAAGAAGAAATATTTTGATTTAACAGCTGATCCTATTACTGTAATATTGCCAAAGGCTATCGTTAAAGTAGAAACAAAGAAACGAACATTATTCATAACAAGAGAAACTGCGCCAGGAATCAGACAGGTGTTAAGAAATCTCGAAGATGATGACTTTGTATTCAGAGACAGCCCCAACTAAGACACTGCAAGAAGCGACGAAGGGAGAAACTGGAATGGTTTGATGAAGAAACTTGGATTTACAGACAGATATCCAAGTGGTCACGAAAGCATTCACAGTACAGGCTCATTTAACATGACTGCGCTGGAAGAATCTACTAAAGATCCTGATTATGCGCATCGGTATAACGGTATGGACATATCTTTGTATCCTAGCGAACGTAAGATGGTGGTGCACCAATAGTTTATCATAACAACGGTGTGTCAGAATTAGCAGGCATACATAAAGGCGGCGGATGTGTATTTGGTGCACCATCTGAAAACCAAACCAAGTTGAACGTAAATGGAACAAGTATATCATTTGCAAACGGCGTTGCAGCAGTTAGTAATGCGATGAACAGTGTAAGTGCCCACTACTTTGTCATTGTGATTTTCAGAAATTTTTGAAATTAAAGTGTGTTAATTGTTTAGAGATTCACAAGGAGAATCAAAAAATATCTCGTTTAATTCGATGTGGTTTAACTGGTATCGAATGGAAGAATGACCCATCATATCTTTTTTATCAATTATTACTTCTTTTGATAAAACAGGATGATAAAGATAGCAGGTGAATTCATTGTCACTTTCAGGCATGTGAAAAAACCCTAATTTATTAAAAACATTAACAACTCATCCTAAAACCGATCATTTTGTAAATAATTCATGACAATCGGGATCCAAGAATGACCCTGCTGACGTATCTTTCATGATTCACAAAGAAATGTCAGACATTCAATGGAACAGTTCTATCACATCTGCCAAAGCCTGCAAAAACTGGCAGGCCAGGATGCAATGACAGAAACACAATCAACGGAATTTTGTTTGTCCTAACAACAGGATGCAGGTGGGCAGACATGCCGGACAGATACGGTTCAAAATCCACCGCACATCTGAGATTCTCAGAGCTGCAGCAAAAGGGAATATGGAAAAGGATTCTATCCAGTTCAATCAAATCTGCACACAGGCAGGGAAAAATCAGCCTGGAAAAAATTTTAGTTGATTCATCATCAGTTGCCGCCAAAAAAAGGGGGACAAAACAGGATATGACGGGTTCAGGAAGATCCTGGGCACAAAGATTCACGTTGCAGCAGACAGGACAGGACTGCCAATCCCAATCAGGGCCAGCCCTGCAAATGTCCATGACAGTACGAAATTCATTGGTGTGTCAGAAGACATCCCAGAACCTGCAGATGATGGTTTGATACGGCAGATCATCTCAGCGTATGCCGACAAGGGATACGATGCGGCATGCATCAGAAGATATCTGAGATCCCATGGGATTGACCGTTGCATTCCATACAAAAGGAACTCGAGGAACGTTGCACAGAACAGGAATCAAAGACATCATGGCAAGACATGGTTTGTCGTAGAGCGGTTCCTTGCCTGGCTCAAGTGCGGGCTTCACGGGACGGCAGTCAGATACGAAGGGAACTGACAACCGTCTTGGATTTGTGCATCTGGCATGCATCATGACGTATTGGAGGGTTTTAGGATAAGTTCATCATCAAGTCTGGTATCGATGCTCGTCATGAAATCCTGTGCCCGTTGAGGAGTCCTTTCCGTCATGATATATATATGTACATGTTGTCTCGAGGCTTATAATGTTTGGCATTTCTCACAATCGGGAATCATATTTTGGTTTTTATTCCAAGGCATCTACGCGTTTTGACAGAACCTCTACTCCGTTTCCATTTGCCTGTACGATTTCCAATATCTGTGGCAACAGTTCGGTATCCTTTCTGATGTTGGAAATTTCATTGCCCAATCTATCCAGTTTACCGCAGTTTACGACGGTCTGTTTCTTCAGTTCCGCAACATCGTCTATCAGCTGACCGGATCTTTCCGTTTGCTTTCTCAGTTCCGCAACATCGTCTATCAGCCTCTTAGCCCATTCGGGAGGTGTCTTTTCCGTCATCAAATTAGGTATAAGTGATTTGTATTTTAATATTATTATTATTCAGGTCTCGAAGATTACACAGAACCTATTATGACAATACCTTTATGTAACATATGTCATATATTTTGTAACATGGCCACAACTCGGAAATGGACATTCTCTGAAGTGAAAGGTTTTTCAGAATGGGATAAAAAACGTAAGGACGGCAAGTTAGGTGCACCTGTGCGTTTTGAAACCGTAAATGAATTAGAGAGTTGGTTGCATGAGCAAAAATAATAATTGGTCTATCCAAGTCTACCCTTTGTCTGCTTTTAAAACAGAATTTATTGATTTAAAACCTTTATCACAGAAAAAATAATCAAATTATTAAATGAATTAGTTACATTTGTTGATCCTGAAGATCATGATTTCTCAATAGATTGTCCTAGCATACAAGGATTCAATCATGCTGTAAAATATATCCTAGATGCCATTTGATATTGTTAGTTGCATTAGACCGAATTGATAGTGGTGTGCAAATTGAACGAACAGCCACTCTTTATTCCTGTTCTGAATAGAACAGTTTTGAATTAATGTAATCCATTTATTATCCCCTTTAATTCCATACCACAAGCTTCTAATGGTGTTTTGTTATGTAATGCATGGGGACATTGGACAAAACAGGAATCAAAAGAATCATGGCAAGGCAAGATTTGTTGCAGAATGATTCCTTGCATGGCTCAGGTGTGGATTTCACAGGACTGCAGTCAGACACAAAAGGAACCGTGGGAATTATTCGGGGTTTGTCTGCCTGGCATGTATAATCATGCATCGGAGGGTTTTGGAACGAGTTGAACATATCAATACTTTTAGATTTTTGAATCCATGCAGACAAAAACTAAAAAAGTATTTAATCAAGTGATTTTATGTTTCAAAATGGGCATATTTTCTAAATTTTAATGTATTTTAGCTTATATTACAAGGACACTTTCGAGCTTGTCCCATATCCAATTTGCTAGCTCATACGGACTGACCTGATCCCTTTTGCAGCAAGGTATGTGCCAAGGGCAGGCAGGCCTGCATATATTGCACCGTTTAGTGCAATTACCAAGGCGCCCAGCGATATGACTGAGGCATCATCGTCTGCATTTTCCATGACAGACAGGGTAGACAGCATCGGAGTAATGCCGATTCTTACAAGCTCGTTGAATGCGGGGTTTTGCCTCTGATAGTCTGCAATGTCAGGCGAGAAGGAATAGTAAATCTCATTAAACATGCCCATAAAGGACTTGCCAGAAGGCGTCGCCAGCAACTGCGAGTCCCTTATTTCACGCAGCTGTTGCACCTGTGGTGCCAGCTCGCCTCCAAATGCGGCAGTAGCTATGAGGCATCCGCCGCCTGTATTATCAGATGTGGCCTGGCATATGCCGTCTACCAAGACCGTGCCGTCGCCGCATGTCGGCTCTTTTATGACATCAGGTAATGGCTCTTTGGCATATTTTAGCTCTGCTACAGGTTTTTCTGAAGGCTCTGCCACTCCGACTGCCTCGTAGATGCTGTCATATTCAGGGTAATTCTCATGGAACCACTTTTTGTATTCTGGCTCGCTGTTGTATCGGTCTATGTAAAACTGTGGATCCTTTGTGACATCGACAAAGGGTGCAGGTACTGGCGGTTTTTCCGTATTGGTATCACCGCCTGGTGTGGCATCCTTTGGAGGTTCTTTTGTTGCCATGTCTTTTCTAGCCTCCACATCCTTTTGCGGTACCTGGTACTGTTTTGAGCCGGCACAGGAATTCACGTCTATTGACTCGTCAACAATGGAAGAGTCTCTGCCAGACATTGATATTACCTTGATTCCAAGATAGTCCTCGGCCTGTTTCATCGTTGCAGTAAATTTCTTAAAGCCTGGAATTTTATCCTCGGACAGCGTTGCCTGCTGCACGCCACCCTGTGATGTTCTGACGGTTACTGACAATGCATCAACATCGGGTCCTGCAATTACAGTTACGATGCCTGCCTTGCAGTCCCATGATACCTCCTTGAGGTATACCGTATCGGCAGTACTGACAGGGTTTTTGCTTATTGAACCGCCGCCGCCGGAACTCCCGCCTCCGCGGTTGCCTGAGCCGGAATTGCCAGCAGTGTTAGTTGAACTGCCAGATGGTGTTGCAGTAGGGCTTTCTTTTGGCGGGGTTTTTGGAGTCGTAGTTGTCGTCTGGCTTTTTGATGTTCCGCCAGGAGTGGTGGTTGTCTGTTGTGTGTCGTCCTTGCCCTTTGGCGCAGTAGTCGTAGTCTGGGTTGTGGTGTCCGTCTCGCCCTTTGGCGCAGTAGTCGTAGTCTGGGTTGTGGTGTCCGTCTTGCCCTTGGGTGTTGTCGTGGTTTGAGATGACTGTTCTTTAGAGTCAGCAGATGATGTTCCATCAGATACTATAATGTAAAATATACTTCGTACGGCAGTATTTTGGCCTGAATCTGCTTCCGGTATGGCATATGCAATTACCTTATATGTCCCAGCAGATGCGTCATTTGGTATTGATATGGCAAAGGTTACAGTCTTTCTCTCACCGCCAGGAATAGTCAAGCTTTGCGGGGGTGTGACAAATTTTGCGCCATCATGTTCTGCTGAAAAAACAACAGTGATGGGATTTGATGGATCATTGTTTATCACAGTCCAGCTTGTATTGTAGGTATCACCTGTGTTAAGAGAAATATTTTTTTCGATATTGCCGATACCTTCAAAGGATGCAAGTACATCGTGTGGGAATATCATGACGGATACCGATAAAATAATTAATAATATAATAAAAAGGGGGGGAGATGTCATTTTGCACTAACTACAGTCTGCAATGTATGTTACAGTCTGCTTGATAGGTCCACTTGGTCCATTACTGTTTCCCGTCATATCCACACGATAGTCAAGGGATAACTTGCTATTACCGTCACGTGGTTGAGGAAGATTGTCTGTAATCTCAACGGAGCTGCCGGGTTTTACAACATTCCAGCTGTTTTCTCCACTTGACTTTACCTCACTGTGTACGTCAGGTACTGTACTACCAGTATTGTCAGTCCAATCAGATACCCTTACCTCTATTGCACTAAGTTCAGCAGATCCTGCATTTGTAACGCCTTGTGTTGCAATGCCCGATGTCTTGCCATACTGTGATGGAGGAAGATCAAGGCTTGATTTGTCTAGGTCTATAGAGCACGTATTGTATGCACCAGTTTGTGTCTGCTTAGAACCGGAACGTTCAGCTATCTGTGTAAGGGATGCATCTATGTACCAAGGGCCAAAGATGACATTACCGTAGATGGGAGGATGAGTTGCATTTTGTACCAATGGTGATGCAGGGGAGCCGTAGTAGTTGAGAGGTGCAATCATTGTACCGACTGCCATATTCATAAGGTAAAAGCCGTTTACGTTATCAAAAGTATTATGGGTAAACAGGTTTGTGTTGTCAGTCTTTGTTGCCTTATCAGTGGTAGCATCAGCATAATAATAATCTCCTGAGGGTTGGTGACGTAGTCCACATACTCCTGTACAATAAACAATTCCGTTATTGCCGCCAGCGATGGTGTTGTTGTTCACAACAACATTAGAGTTAGTCTCTCCCCATAACACAATAGCTCCTTCAGTAATAATTCCGTTATCAATATCTTCTTGAATTCCATTGACTAGTACGTTGTTTGCATTATGGATGTGATTGTCAAGAATACGTATCTGGTCAGTTGATTTAACTTTGATTGCAGGGCCAGGAACATTTGAGATTGTGTTGTTCAACACCAAAACACCTTCAGCATCACGCAAGTTTATTCCACCAAATGTCGTAGTATCAATGGTGTTGCCGGTAATTTTGGAATGATGTAGGCCGACTTGACTTGATTCAACATTAACAAACGTCATTGCACTATACAATTTGGCCTCCTTTTGTTTATCACTTAAGGTAGGTTGATAAAATGTTCCAATGCCGTTAAACACATTATCTGTGACAGTCAAGTTTTGTGTTGGTGCTACATCTTTGACATAGATTCCGTCTCTTCCAGTATTATTAAATGTGTTTTTGTCTATTATTATATGAGAACTGCCACCAGCGATTTCTATGCCAGCGTATATCGTATTGTTGATATAGTTGTTCTCAACAACAATATTGGATTTACTTGGATGGACAAATATTCCATGCGATCTCGCATCTACAATCTTGATTCCCTGAACCTTTACATTGTCTGCGTTTATCCGGATTCCGGTGCCGTTAAAAATTACGTCATCCTTGGCATGGTCGCCATTTGTAGACTTTAGGGTGATATGTTTGTTAAGTGTTATGTATTTAACCGGATCATCAAAATCAAGATATCTGCCATCAGCAACGACTATAACATCGCCTTGAGCTGCGGCTGTAAATGCCGCACTAGGATTCTTGAATGTCGTTCCGTCATTACATGTGCCATCATTATCGTCATCCTGACATGTTCCATTCACATTGACTGTAGCTGCATATGCGGAAGGAACTGTAATCAGTAGGGTTAGTGCCGCAATCATAAATATTGCATATTGTGAAGTCGTTAACTTTGTCATTGGTACCACCTGAACATGGGTATTAATAAACTATTACATGCCAATGGATCATTTTGTTAGATCAGTTGCATAATTGGATCAGTTTGATCATACTTGGCGCTGTCCTAAAACCCAGATTTGTATCTGACTTTGAGTGACTTGGCGACTAGAGATATTTCAGAATATGGCAGACATATGACTGTTTTGTGATTTTAGGATAAGTTGGTAAAATTGTGCATAGACTGTCATTCAATGTTGCAATGCCCCCATATTTTTCTCGAGCAAAAAGCAAGTCTACAAGACCATTATTTTGTATGTCAGACAATGACGGACAAGATACATCCCAATGTCTAAAATTCTCTTTTCAAACCCTATTTGCTTGAGATCATGGGCTGGTTAACATTGTGTCATTTTTGATGCATTGCAGGGTTTTAAGATGAGTTGAATATTCCGTTGATTGCATTTCTTTCATTACATCCTGGTCTTCCAGTTTTTGCAGATGTGATGCAACTGTGTTCCATTGAATGTCTGACAGTTCTTTGTGAATCATGAAAGACGTATCAGCAGAGCCATTGTTAGATTCCGATTATCACGAATTATTCATAAAATGATCGGTTTTAGGATGGGTTGAATGCCTTATGAGTGAACAAAAAATTTCCCATTCATGTATGAATGACATTAAAATCATTAAAAAACACTGGTTTTGAGGTAGAACTGATCCCAAAACCAACCATTTAGACAATTTCTGATGACCATCTGGATCTGTTCATCACCAAACACAGCATGTTTTCATGAAATTTCAGGAATTGACAGATTCGCAACGGAGTGTCATTGTACCGCATCTGCCAAAGCCTGCAACAACTGAAAGGCCAAGAAGTGACGACAGAACCACAATAAACGCAATCATGTTTGTACTGGTTACAGGCTGCAGGTGAGCTGACCATATGCCGCAGAAAAAAAAGTTGAAATTAAAATCAGTACTGGTTACAGGTTGCAGGTGAGCTGACCTGCCTGTACAGTACGGTTCCAAATCATCAGCACACAGAGGGTTCCAGGATCTGCATAAAAAGAAATCTGGAAGAAGATTCTGTCTGAACTGATAAAATCTGCACACAAACAAAACAAAATCAACCTGAAAAAAACATCCGTTGATTCATCATCAATTGCCGCCAAAAAAGGGGGGACAAAACAGGATATGACGGGTTCAAGAGGATCCTAGGCACAAAAATACACGTTGCAGTAGTCGGGACAGGACTGCCAATCTCAATCAGGGCCAGCCCTGCAAATGTCCATGACAGTACGAAATTCATTGATGTGCTAGAGAACATCTCAGAACCTGCAGGTGATGATTTGATACGGCAGATCGTCTGTGTATGCCGACAGGGGATACGATGCGGCATACATCAGAGACTATCTGAGATCCCATGGGATTGACCGTTGCATTCCATACAAAAGGAACTCAAGGAACGTTGCACAGAACAGGAATCAAAAAAATTATGGCAAGACAGGGTTTGTCGTAGAGCGGTTCTTTGCCTGGCTCAAGTGCGGACTTCACAGGACGGCAGTCAGATACGAAAGGGACTGACAACTGTCTTGGATTTGTGTATCTGGCATGCGTCATGATGTATTGGAGGGTTTTAGGATAAGTTGTATATACATCAGAAACGATCTGAGAAGTCATGAAATTAATTTTTGCATTCCCTACAGGAAAAATTCCAAATTCACGGTGTCTGAGAATCAGGAAAATGTCTGCAACAAGACGTGAGTTGTATATAATAAAAAGTGGGTAGATGTCATTTTTTCACTAACTACAGTCTGCAATGTATGTCACAGTCTGCTTGATAGGTCCACTTGGTCCATTACTGTTTCCCGTCATATCTACACGATAGTCAAGGGATAACTTGCTACTACCGTCACGTGGTTGAGGAAGATTCTCTGTAATCTCAACGGAGCTGCCGGGTTTTACAACATTCCAGCTGGTTGTTGCCCTTGGCTTTACCTCACTGTGTACGTCAGGTACTGTACTACCAGTATTGTCAGTCCAATCAGATACCCTTACCTCTATTGCACTAAGTTCAGCAGATCCTGCATTTGTAACGCCTTGCGTGTCAATGCCTGATGTCTTGCCATACTCTGAGAGAGGAAGATCAAGGCTTGATTTTTCTAGGGCTACAGAGCACGTATTGTATGCACTAATTTGTGTCTGCTGGGAGCCGGAACTTACAGCTATCTGTGTAAGGGATGCATCTGCATACCATGGTCCATAGACAACGTCTCCGCGAATGGTAGGGTCAGTTACATTTTGTACCAATGGTGATGCAGGAGAGCCGTAGTAGTTGAGCGGTGCAATCATAGGACCTGTTGCCCTATTGATAATATCAAAGCCCTTTACATTATCAAAAGTATTATGGGTAAATATGTTTGTCCTGCTATTATCCCGTGTTGCATTAAGTTCATCCAAATTATTTCTGGCACCTGCCAAGTGATCCAGATTTGCTCCCTTACATATTCCGGCACAGTTAACAATTCCGTTGTTGCCGCCAGAGATGATGTTGTTGCTAAAAGTAATATTAGTCAAGCCACCTGCCGTCCAAAAGATAACAGATCCTCCCTTACGTTCATTTTCAGGGACTTCATTATGCCCTACTGCAGAGTTTGCATTATGTATGTAATTGTCAAGAATCTGCATCTGGTTGCCGCCTAATCTGACTGTGATTGCAGAGGCAGGGACATTTGAGATTGTGTTGTCCTGCACCAAAATATTTTCAGCATTACCCAGGCCTATCCCGTAACCTGTCGTAGTATCAATGGTGTTGCCGGTAATTTTGGAATCTTTTATGCCCAAGGCCGAGCCTGCAATATTACCAACAAGGTGTATTGCAGTAAAGGCTTTTTCGGCCCTACTATCATGTGGTTTAGTAAATGTTCCAATGTTCTTAAACACATTATCCGTCACAGTCAGGTTTTTCATTGGAAAGTCGGTTTCCGGTTTTAGTTCGATTCTTATTCCGTGTCCGTTGGTATCCCTAAACGTGTTGTTGTGTATTGTTATATCAGACAAACCGTTGGCAATGTTAATTACAGGTGCTGGTTGAAAATCTGATGGTATAGCTTTTGAGGTATTTTTAAAGGTGATACCTTTTATGGTCACATCATCGGAAGTTATTCTGATATTAACTGGTCCGCTAAAGGTCACCCTGTCGCTTGGAGATGCAGACTGGATTGTCAACGGTTTGCCAATTGTTATTTGATGAAGATCATTATCATATGTTCCATTTTTGATGGATATGGTATCACCTGATTCTGCTTTTCCAATTGCAGCCGAAAGCCAGATATATTTTTCATTATCAGGAGCCTTACATGTGCCGTTTTTCTCATTCTTGTTGAGACATGATGCATCCAGGACAAGCGTGTTTGCATATGCGGAAGGAACTGTAATCAGTATGGTCAGTGCCGCAATCATAAATATTGCATATTGTGAAGTCGTTAATTTTGTCATTGGTACCACGTGAACATTGGTATTAATAAACTATTACATGCCAATGGATCATTTGTTAGATCAGTTGCGTAATCGGATCAGTTTGATCATACTTGGTACGGGTTGGTCTAAAATCTTGCAAATCCGTCACAGTTAAAACGACTTCAGAGTTAGGGCATGGATTGATCGTTGTTTGATAAATTTAATTATCAAGTCTAGAATTCTAAAAATTGAATGAAAATAATCAAAGCCGTCAATCCCATGCTCATAATGAATGCGGAAATACTGTCTGTTTTTGGGATCTTTACACTGACAATGATTCATCGTTTTGCCAGATGCGATAGCTCGGGAAGATGCGACAAACGAATCTGAAAAGAAATCACTCAATCAGGCGCTTAAACAGATAGCCCAACGACAAATGACTCGAGACGAAATGGTTCAAACCACTGTTGGACATGATCTCAAACGGGCAGGGTTTGAAAAGGGGATTTTAGGCATTGGGATGGAATATGGCAATAAGAAAACTCGGATCAGCAAGAAGTCTGACGCCATCCATGACGAGATGTAATCTGACAGGTGCTGGGAAATGATTGGCTATGCCCCTAAATGTGAATCATCGGCCTGTCTTTCAAAATCAGAAGGAGGGCGTTCTTGAGTTGCTTTGATCGGATTCCGATTCACGGTACCCATGCAGACGGGAATTTTTTCGTGTAAAAACAGGACGTAATCAGCACGGTCTGCATGTGCATGAGTCAAAAGTACTGGCTTCAGTATCAGGTTCGGCTGATTTCCTACCGGCACTTTTAACCAGATCATCACGACAAGCCCCTTCGGTATCAGAAACTAATCCCATGGTTGGAAAATCAACAGTTCCGTTTGCCTGTCTAGGTTTTAGGCATTCTTTGAAAAATTTTTCTCCGGATCAAAAACATTTTCCAAAATCTAAAAAAACTTTGGCATCTTTATCTTCTAGGAGGATTTCGTTTCCGCCAATTTCATCAGATCCGCCATAAAATGTAAGGCTGACCATATCATTCACCAAAGTGTTCCTTGCAATAATCCAGAAAATCTTTTGGAGGGAATTTTTCAGATTTTGGCCCTATGCGGACATATGATTCCTGATTTGCATCATGAACAAAAATTGCTTTGTTAGATACAGGGACTTCAATAACGCAGATTTTTTTATCGTTGATGCTATGCAGTGAAACGGCTAGTTTTGTTTCGAATGTTCTGTTTTGGAGATAGTCTTGGATGGATTGCCAAAGTGTTCTTTCAAATTTATCATCATTGCAGTTTTCAAGCAATTTGTAATCGTTTGATAGTCCGATGATCTCCCCATTATCACGAATTCCAAGGAACAGTGTACCGCCTGAACTGTTGGCCATGGCAGAAATGGTGACTGAGATTTCTTTTGCTACCTCTTTGTTTGTGACTAACTTTCCATCTCCTTTTTCCAACCGTGCCAAATCAGCCCTGAAGGTAGATTTGAATTCGCTTGTTTGGTCTTCACTTTCAGGAATAGTGATTTTAGGTGTTTGTATTGAACCGGGGTTTTCTGAATGGGGAGACTCTGGAACATCTCCAGTTAGAATTTTTTTGACTCTTCCAGTTTTTCCGCTATCTAGCTTGACAAGAGTTCCATGCGGATGGATTTCAGAACCTGTCAGTATTTCAGAAATTTTTCCATCAAATTGGGCAATGGAAGATCCAGATCCCTCTTCAATGCGAACATATGTTCCAATCTTTAATTGACTTCGCGGGATATTCTCAAGAAAGTAAAGAAATACATTTGTGATTTTTTTATGGAATCTCGGACTCTGTTTTTTTAATGATGCGCTTTGTTCCGTGCCTTTTTCCTTAATTTTCAATGACTTTTCTTTGACTGATTTTAAATATTCCTGGGATTTTAAAAGTTCGGTTCCAGTGTTTGCAACTTTATTTATTTTTTCTAGGGATTCTTTCCCTGCCTGTTTTCCATGCCTTAGAGTTTCAGAACAACTTTTTGATAAACCGCTGAAAATTTCCCCTTGTTTTTCACGAATTGTTTTTTTAATATTTCTCGATTTTTTATTTTTGGCCATTACAATCTCGTGTATGTTTCTATAAATCACTTATTTTAACATCCCCATTTCATTACTATGATTGCCCCATTAAAGATTCTATTGTGTGCATACATTTTGTTTGGCTCCTGTAAGCGTGCCGTGTTAATAGACATGGATTCCTTATCAAACCATTCTTCTTATAAGTACATTTTACGATTCATCTCGATTTAAATCCAAGATAGGACATGTGTCTATTTGACAAGATGACAGCATATGAAAAAGCACATGATAAAATTTCTAAAATTATGAGCGGTGACAGAGACAAAAATGGGTCTTAGAGGGATTGTTCATAAAGAACGACGTGATAAAAAAGACCGACGTTGCAAGACAGAGACAAAAATGGGTCTTAGAGGGATTGTTCATTGAGACAATAGGAGATCAGATGTGAGTTACATGTTATTTAGATCCCGTAATCTATGAAAAGTGAATAAGAATTAATCAAGTGGAAGAACATCATGGAACTTATCCTAAAACCCTCCAATACATCATGACGCATGCCAGATACACAAACCCGAGACAGTCATCACAGTTCCCTTCGTATCTGACTGCCGTCCCGTGAAGTCCTCATTTGAGCCAGGCAAAGAACCGTTCTACGACAAAACCTGCCTTGCCATGATGCTTTTGATTCCTGTTTTATGCAATGTCCTTTGAATTGTTCCCGTATGTAATGCAACGGTCAATCCCATGGCATCTCAGATAGTTTCTGACGTATGCCGCAACGTATCCCCTGTCGGCATACGCTGAGATGATCTGCCGTATCAAACCGTCATCTACAAGTTCTGAGATGTCTTCTGACACATCGATGAATTTTGTACTGTCATGGACATTTGCAGGGCTGGCCCTGATTGGGATTGGCAGTCCTGTCCCGTCTACTGCAACGTGTATTTTTGTGCCCAGGATCTTCCTGAACCCGTCATATCCTATTTTGTCCCCCCTTTTTTGGCGGCAATTGATGATGAATCAATCGATATTTTTTGCAGGTTGATTTTTCCCGGCCTGTGTGCGGATTTGATCAGTTCTGATAGAATCCTTTTCCATATTCCCTTTTGCTGCAGCTCTAAGAATCTCAGATGCGCAGTGGACTTTGAACCGTATCTGTCTGGCATGTCTGCCCACCTGCAGCCGGTTGTTAGGACAAACGATATTCAGTTGGTTGTGTTTCTGCCATTGCATCCTGGCCTTCCAGTTTTTGCAGGCTTTGGCAGATGTGATGCAACTGTGTTCCATTGAACATCTGACATTTCTTTGTGAACCATGAAGGATGCATCAGCAGAGCCATTCTTGGATCCCGATTGTCATGAATTATTTACAAAATGATCGGTTTTAGGATGAGTTGACACTTTAATTTGATTTTAATTCAAAAATATTATTTAATGCAGTAAGGACCAAGTTATCAAGAAATTTAGAAAGTTTACCGAAACATTCATTTTCTTCACCACCATGAAAAAATTCATTTCTAATTGAATAAACGCACAACATTGAATATTTCCAAACTTCAGAATGATTATCATCTTTAATCCCTTTTTTCAGTTTAGTTGAATAATTTTTAGTTTTTTTCCTATTAAAATGATCTTTTTTATATAACTTTTTAAAAAAATCCATACTACTTTGTATGTGTTGAGATGATTCTGGAAATTTAGAAAAACGGATTGCAAACTTTTCTATAGATTTACGTTCTAAATCACCATCATCTGATTTATATGAATAAATCTGATTAAATGAAATCCATTTATAAAAAAAACTTTCTCTTTCATTGGATGTATTAGTTGTAAGTAAATTTAATATGTTGTCAATGTATTCCTTATCTTTATGATTTTTTATTTTATTGTATATGTTTTCAATAGAATGAACATCCTTTTCCGAAAATGAAATTGGGCGACTGAGAATTTTACGTGAAGTAATAAATAACTTTGAAACTGTTAGTTCATGTCCAGCAGGAAGATCTACAGGCTCAATCCATTCCATTTAACTTCCAAACTCAATCCCTTCAATAGAATAATTCTTTTGAAATTCTCAAATTCCTTTTGTTTTATTTGTTCAGCCTTTGTTTCTGCACTATTTACGCTATTATCATAATTAGAAAATTGGAACAAAAAATAACCAGCCATTTTTTCTTTTGCAGGTTCTAGAAAAACTGTACATTTATCTAATTTTATTTCATAAGATTTATCAATTACTGCATGAGTAACATCATCTTTCCATGCCTTTGCAATAAATGAAACTTTCCATGTTTGTAGATTTGATTCACTCACATAGATCATCAGCAGATGGGAAAGTAACCTGATTTAAATCAGAAACTATCAGGCGTCTCATCTAATTGTTCAGGCAGAAAAAGCCTGATGGATGTGTGTCGTTCCATCAAGGCATGCATTGGGCTTCATTTGATACCTTGACACACTAGGGTGTAAAGCCATCACAGGTATTTGAGATGGTCGCCAAAATAATGCATCTCCTACAGGTTCATGGTTGAGAAAAACAATGCAGATTCAGATGGAGACGGCATTGGACAACACGATATCCTCATTACAAGATCCAAGTGTGTTTGAAAATCCAGTAACAGTTGCAATTGACAAGCATCTCATACCAAGATATGAAAAGACCCAGATGAGTTTTTGATAAAATCAATGGCCAAAAAAGGTACAACTCATTTTGGGAGTTATTGTACGATTAGCGTAACTGAATATTCAACTTATCTTAAAACCCTGCAATGCATCAAAAATGACGTAATGCTAACCAGCCCGGGATAATTTCCCGCGTTTCTTTCATGTCTTGTTATGTGAAATCCGTTTTTCAGCCAGGCAAAGAACCGTTCCGCTACAAACCTTGTCCTGTTGTAACTGTCCTTGCCTGCACCATCATCTGCCGTCTTGCTGTTTTTTCTAAAAGGAATGCACGGAATGATGTCTCTTGATCTTACATAACTGCGGATTGGTTTTGAATCGTATCCCCTGTCTGCATAGACTGAAACCATTTGTTCCATCATGGAATCATCTGCAAAATCCGAAATTGATTCCATCACATCTGCAAATTTTGTACTGTCGTGAATGCTTGCAGAGATCATTACAATTGATATCGGCAAACAGGTACCACCTACTGCAACATGTAATTTCGTGGCTGAAATCCTCTTGAATTCGTCATATCTTATAGAATCACCCCTTTTTTGGAGGGAACTGACGATGAATCAACTGATGTTTTTTCCAGGCTAATCCTGCCCGATTTATGTGCGGATTTGATTGCACATCCCAAAATCTTTTTCCATATGCCAAACTCCTGCCGTTTTCTTAGCCTTGGATTGGCAGTTAAACCATCACCGCATGTTTTTGGCATCTCACCCCATCCGCATCCGGAAACCAGCAGGCAGATGATTCCATTTAAAACCATTCGGTCATTGCTTCTTGGACGTCCTGTAGCGGCAGGTTTTGGCAATAACGGTTCCATCATGTTCCGTTGTCTATCTGTTATCTCGGTGAATTTCATGTACAGTTTGGAAACTAACAGCTCATGGATCCAAATGATCCCCAAATATTGTCCAAAGGGTTAGTTTTAAGACGAGTTGAATATATGCCATTTCCGACCTAACTTATTCCTAATTTGCCAGCTCTTTGTGCTCGAAATTTGGCTTTAAAGAAAAATGCCGCAATGATAGCTCCGACAAAAGGAGCAGTCAGATACAGCCACAGATTTTCAAGAGTTCCTGACAACAATGCAGGGGCCAATGCCCTAGCAGGATTCATAGAAGCGCCGGAAACAAAGGCTAAAAACAAGATGTCCAATCCAACAATTCCACCAATTGCAACCCCGCTAAACCCCCTCAAGCCTTTTGTATACACAACATAAAAAATAACCCCCATTAACATTGCGGATGCCAAAACTTCAACTGGAAAGATTACAAACGCGGAGAAATCGGGATTGGGGGCATTTGCTCCAAGGTTTGCCTTGTCTCCAATAAAAGTCAGGACAAAGAGAGAACCAAGTACGGCGCCGATAATTTCAGCTGCAAAATAATATGCGACTTGGATTTTTGTAATATGGCCTGTAACGTAATACCCAATAGTCACTGCAGGGTTAAAGTGAGCCAAGGAGACCTTTCCAAAAGAATACACGCCGATTAACAAAGCAACGAAGGGGGCTAAAGCTGCAAAGGGAACTCCCAATTTGCCATCAAAGACTTTGGCATCATAAACTATAGAGCCTGTTGCAAAAACTACAAGAATAAAAGTCCCAATCAACTCTGCTGTAAAAATCTGTAAACTGGAATAGGCCATTAATCAGAGGCCTCAAGGGTTTTTATTAGATTCAAGACTTCGGATTTTATTTGATCACGAATCTTTCTGACTTCGTCAAGGGATTTTTCCTTGGGATCAGGGATATTCCAATCGAGGACGTCTTTAACAAACAGAGAAGGACATGACTCTCTATCCATGCATCCCATGTTTACAGTTACAGAAGAGTTTTCAACCATATGTTCGGATAATGATTTTGGCTCTTGATTTGACAAATCAATTCCCATTTCATCCATTACTTGTATTGCAAGCGGATTGAGTTGGGATGAAGGGGTTGTACCAGCACTACATACGTCAAATTTGTCAGAGGCAAATTTCCTAAAAAAAGCTTCGGCCATTTGGCTTCTACCGGCATTTTCTACGCACACAAACAAGACATTTTGGGGCATATGCCATATTCACATAAATATCGGTTTATATAAATTTAGGTTGATATGAACGGGGTCAGCCTGCTAAAATCCATATGCGATGAAACGCGTTTTGAAATTCTGGAACTGTTGCAAAGGAACAAGGAATTGTGCGTTAATGATTTTGTAGAAAAGTTGGAAAGAGATCAACCGCTAGTGTCACATCATCTAAAGACGTTAAAAAAATGCGGAATAGTCAAATCAAGGGATGAGGGTAAAAAAGCAATGTACGCAATCACGGGCAAACAGCTGTCAGAATTGATATCAAACATTACAAAAGCAAGCAAGAAAATTCCGGTCTTGTGTTCAGACGGCAGCTGCTGTTAGAATTTTTCGGTTCTTACTACGCCAACATCACTGACATACAGGACGATTGCAAAATCTGCAAACAGCGTTCTTGATATTTCCTCCACAACATCTTGCAGTTTTTCCTCACGCATTATCACCTCGACTTTGACATTTTTTTCATTTTTCAGTCCCTGTCCGCGAATACCACGTGCGCCGTTTCCGTCAACCTCATAGGCGGTATATCCGGTAATCCCATGCTTGCTTAGAATTTCAACGATATTTTTTTGTGCAAGGATTTCACAGGTGACTGTTAGCAATTTTACGTTATAGAGTTTCATATGAATCCCATCGTAATGTAGTTGAATAAGCCTATCGTTCCCTCTTCATCATGTAAAACAGTAGACAGTGCAAGCAGAATGGGCAATGTGATAATGATGTTAAAGGGGAATGTTATTCCCAAGGCGGATGTTATGTACAGGCTTGGTTTTGCCTGAGGTATGGCATAACGCAAAATTGCAGGTGCGGCAATAAATGAGGCACTGGCCATGAGCAATCCAAACATTACTGCACCTCCAACACTTAGACCAAGCAAAGTTGCGACTAAAACACCGATTACGCCATTGAATACAGGCATGATGATTGCAAAGGACACAAGAAAGACGCCCACTTTTTTGATATCGCCAAGTCTTTGACCGGCAATTATTCCCATCTCAATCATGAAAATCACTATTGCCCCAGTAAACATATCGTCAAATACGATCCTGATTGATTCAAAACCTTCCTCACCAATGACATACCCAATCACGATACTTCCAAGAAGAATTACAATTGCTTTTCCAGTAATAGACTCGTGCAAAACTTTTGAAAGCTTTGTCTTTGTTTGGTTTAAATCAGCATCAAGATCTGCAGAGTCGCCATCTGCGAAGGATTGCTTCCTTGCTTTGACCTGTTTTGATACTGCCATATTTGTCATAAATATCGCCATAATGAATGCAAGGGGCTCCAGGACTGCAAGAATCGCCGCAATGTATCCTTCCGAAGTGACGCCCTGATTTTTCAAAAACGACAAGCCAACGGAGAAATGAACTGCGCCTACAGCGCCGTATGTGGATGCTAGCGCGTACGAATCAAAGATGCTGAACTTGCCGAGCCTTCGTAAAATCTGGTAATGGTTCAATGTGAACAGTAGGGACAGACCAATTGCGGCAAGCATTGGAATCAACATGTTTTCAAACCCCGTATTGCGCATCTCTATCCCACCATGAAGACCAATCGCAGCTAGGAGATAGATAGGTAGGAATTCAGAAATGGCCTCGGGGATTTTTAAATCGGATTTTATTCTGGCTGCGGCGATTCCAAATAGGAAGAAAAGGATTATCGGAGTAAGTAGATTGGCTTGAATCAGTTGTAGTATGTCCATCTGAATATCTCAGAGGGTTTTTGCTAGAATAAAAACCAAGTAGAGGCTAATTCTTGGTGTGGGAGGCTATGCGCTCCTCACTAGGCCTATGTTTGCCTGTAACAATGTAGTTAATGGCATCACTCATGAATACCGCATGATCACCGATTCGTTCAAGATACCTCAAAACCAGGGCCTCAGCCAAAGCACACTTGGTATCGTCAGATTCAATTAGTTTTGGCAAGCGCTCTTTGTAGATTCGATCAATGACCTTTTCACCCTCACGGATCTTGATTGCTTTTCTTACATCAAGCTCAGCAAAAGACAGCACTGCTTCTCTGATCATATGTTTTACTTTTTTCGAAGATTCAACGAGAGAGGCGTTTTTACATTCGGAAACATCTCCGAATAAATCGCGAACCAGGGTTATATCATATGCGTATCGTCCAAACCTTGAAAAGGCATATGAGATTTCAGTTGAAGAGCGAATCAATCTAAAGTCATCAGCTACTGGTTGATATTTCAAGAGCATTTCAAAAGTCAAATCCTCAACTTCAAAGTATTTTTCTCTGATTGCGTCAGAAAGCTTCAAAACCTTGTCTTTGGTATTCACGCCGTCAATATAGGAATCTATTGCCAAAGAGATGGATTCTACAACCATATCGCCCATTTCGGCCATTATGAAAGACAGCCTCTGAAGAGAGGCATCGATAAGACGAGTCATTTAGCCGAACTGACCTTGAACGTATTTTGCCGTAAGTTCGTTTTTAGGATCAGTAAAGAGTTTCTTTGTTTCTCTAAACTCGATTAAATCACCCAGATACATGAATCCAGTATAATCAGAAACCCTAACTGCTTGCTGCATGTTGTGTGTCACAATAACGATCGTGTATTCTTTTTTTAATTCGGTGATGGTTTCTTCAATTTTTTGAGTGGCAATGGGATCTAACGCAGATGCCGGTTCGTCCATGAGTAAAACTTCAGGCTGTATTGCAAGGGCACGTGCAATACATAGGCGCTGCTGCTGACCGCCGGATAATTCAATGGCGGATCTTTTCAAATCATCCTTTACCTCGTCCCAAAGATACGCCATCCTGAGAGAATCCTCAACGATTTCACCAAGGATTTTCTTATCTCTGAGGCCGTTTAGTTTTAATCCGGCAACTACGTTGTCATAAATCGACATGGTAGGGAACGGATTTGGCTTTTGGAAGACCATCCCAACTTTTCTTCGGTGATAAATCGGATCAATGGATTTGTCATAAAGATCAATATCGTCAATCGTTACTTTTCCGTCAACCTTTGCATTCTTTGTCATATCATGCATCCTGTTCAGGCACCTCAAGAAAGTTGTTTTTCCACAGCCAGAAGGGCCGATTAATGCAGTAACCGAACGTTCTTTGAATTTCATTGTAACGTCTTTTACGGCTTCAATTCCGTCATAGCTGATTGTCACATTTTCAGCAATCATTTTGTATTTTTCAGAATCAGCAAGGTCAGAAGCATCCAAAGTGTCAGATGCTGTCTGTTTTTCAATATTTTCGGATTCCGTTGCCAACGCTGTCAATTTCTTCCAGGCACTCCTTTCTTAATTAATTGTCCGAAAATACGCTGCTTTCCTTTTCCACTGGAGAAGTAGTATCGAACCCCCAGATTGATTCCAAGAATTATAATTATCAGAACCAGTGCCGCCCCCCATCCTTGCATTTGTGCACTGTCATAGGGCAACAAAGACAGTCTCCATATTCTTAACGGAAGGGCGTCCATCGGGGCGTCCATACTGCTAAAGAACTGGCTACTGCCCAAAATTGTCATGATTAACGGAGCCGTCTCACCGCCAATTCTAGAAACGGACAAAAGAATTCCTGTAATCATGCCGTTTTTTGCAGCAGAGACAACAATTCTAAAAGTAACAACCCATTTTTTGAGTCCCAATGCGGTTCCTGCCTCACGGTAAGTTAGAGGCACCATCTTCAATGATTCTTCGGTAGTCCTTGCAACTATAGGGAACATAATCAAGGACAGGGCAAATGCCCCTGCCCATATTGAAAAATGACCCAAAATTAAAACAATGATCAAAAATGCGAAAATACCCATTACTATGGAAGGGAATTCCATAAAGACGTCGTTGAAAAATCTAACATTCCTAGCAAGTCTGTTATCGCCATATTCTGAAAGAAATATTCCAGACATGACACCTATGGGTACGCCGATAAGACTAGACAGTCCGATTATGATCAATGTTCCTTGAATGGCAGGGCCGATTCCCCCATCACCGGTGCCAACGGCACCCGGGACTTGGGTTAGGAATTCGTAGCTGATGGCTGCAGCGCCATTTTTGAATACTTCTACCAGTATACTTCCAAGAGGAATGATTGCGACAATCACGCATGCAAAAACAATCATTCGGACAACTCTATCAACCATTAGTCGCTTCCCAACATTTTGTTTGAATAATGCACGGTACTCTAATCGCCTCTCTCTGGTGGTGCTCAATTATTTATGGCACCCTCCTTAACTTTTAGCATTCTAGTGACAAGAATATGCGCAACTACGTTGATTGCAATTGCAATTACCAGCAATACCACGGCAACTCCGATTAATGCAGGAAGATGCAATGTTCCCAATGTTGCTTCGTTGAACTCATTTGCGATAATACTAGACATTGTTTGGCCAGGATCAAACAGAGAGGGAGCAAGTGCATTTATCCCAGTTGCATTTCCGATTAACATCGTAACGGCCATAGTTTCACCCACTGCCCTACCAAGACCAAGAATAGATGCACCAATCAAGCCGGTCTTTGAATATGGGAATACGGCCAGTTTGAACATCTCCCACTTTGTAGCTCCCAGCATGTATGCTGCTTCCTTTTGTTGTTGTGGGACAGCTCTCATGACTTCTCTAGAAACAGCAGAAACGGTAGGAATAATCATTATAGCTAAAATCACACTTGCAGTTAGAATGTCAAGACCAAACGGCGTTCCTGAAAAGAGCCAGATACTGTCCCCAAATGCATTATGGAGTGGTTTTTCTACCCAATCCACAAAATATACACGAAATACAAACAGCCCCCACAGACCATAGATTACACTGGGTACCGCAGCTAAAAGTTCCACAAGAAAGCCCAAGGGACCACCGATTTTGGAGGGGGCATCAGAGATAAACATGGCGATTCCAATACTCAGAGGGACGCCGATTGCCATTGCCAAAGCCGATGTGACAAGGGTGCCAAATACGTAAGGCAGCACACCAAAGTCCTGACGATCCTCAACAGCGTTCCATTCGGTTTTCACAATAAATGACAAGCCATATTCTTCCCATATCAGAGAAGACTCTGAAATTAATTGAAAAGCCAATAGAGCAATAACAACTAAAACATAAACGCCAGCTAGCGTTGCGCCTAATTTGAAGATCTTGTCGGATAACGGCAATCGTCCCACTTTTGGCCGAGTAAGCTTGTGCCTTCCCATAAATTTTTGGCGTGAAAAATTGCATATCTAGGATCCTACCATATTTTATGAGAAAATAATAGTTCTATATAGTCAGATAAAAGATCGCTGTTAAAAAAATTCAGCAAATATTCACAGTAAAAAATAAAGCAATTACAGAGAATGAATTAACTTTAAATACGCTTTTTACCAGTGATGATCATAAAAGAATATGAAAACCGCTGCTAAATCAATAGCAGGGTGGGCATAGCGGTTTCGTTTTCAGTATTTTTTGTTTTGTCTTTTATTATTTTTCCAGAAACAGGGGAAAGAATACCATATGGAAAACATCCGCCAAATAAAAAATCAGAGCCGCTAGAATAGTCAAATAGTCACATCAAGTAATTACAAATGTATGGAATCTGCATCATTAAGAGCAAGTGGAGATTTGCCAACATTTGTAACGGAATTCAACAAATGTAATTCATAAAAAATAAAGGAAATTAGATTTTGAGAATGCCCTGCTTGATGAGGTACTCAAGTCCATTGATGTAATCATCATCGGTTATCAAACCTTCTGACCACCATTTTGCATTGTCTCGAACCCATTGTGGAATTCCTAAATCAGTTTCTTTAACAGTCGGTTCGTAATCCCAAAGGGATTCACCATCGTATGTCACTTGAGACAGACCATTCTTGCCCAACTCAACTACCTTGTCTGCTAATGGAACATAAAGTAGTGACGAGGAAAATTCTTGTCCATCAGTAATCATCCAATGGATCATGTGAATCAAAACTTTTGCCTGTTCCTTGTTGTCAGTGACTGATTTCAGATCATCATACAATAGCAAGTATGTGAAACTTGCAAGCGGATAAGAATCTGAACCTGGTGCGTTGACAAGAGAAACACTGTTCCAGCTATCTTCAGCTGCAGGAAGAGAATCTGCCACACCGCTTGAAGCCGCAGAGATTGTTTCTAATGTTGGTTCAATAAATCCACTTTTGTCGGCGTTTTGAATAAATGCGTAGCTCATTCCGGTTTGGAAAGCATATGCAAGTTCAATGTAGCCAATTGCATATTCAGTAGATTTGACAATGCCTGCAACGCCCTCATTTCCTGCTGCCGCAAGACCAGAAGGCCATGGTACAGATTTGCCTTTGCCAATTTGCTCATCCCAGGTAGGACTTGCAGTAGAAAGGTAATCGGTAAAGATGAAAGTTGTTCCAGAGCCATCGGATCTATGCGCCGAAACTATATCTTTGTCAGGAAGATTCAAACCGGGATTTTCATCTGCGATAGCGGGATCATTCCATTTTGTAATTTCTCCCAAAAAGATTTTAGAAATAGCATTAGCAGTTAATTTGAGTCCTTTCTCAGGAACTTCAGGGATGTTGTATACCAGAACCACACCTCCGATAGATTCAGGAATGTGTAATGTTCCAGGAGCTAGTTCTCTCTCAGTCTCGCTCATAGGCTTGTCTGATGCTGCAAAATTAACAGTTTTTTCAATGTGCTGTTTAATTCCACCGCCACTGCCAATGGATTGGTAGTTTAGATTTACGTTGCTGTATACATTGTTGTATTCAACTCTCCACAAATCAATTAACGGGAATGGAAATGTTGCACCGGCCCCAGTTATAGTAAAATCCGCATCATCTGGAGGGGCATCAGGCATGGAATCGGCGTTTGCATTTAACGGCGGTACGATTGCAACAAGTGTTGCGATCATCAGCATAGAAGTTATCTGCTTTCTCATTGGTAAATGATGGTTTCTAATTTATTTACAGATAGCAGTTATAGAGTATGGAGTTACAATGGGACTATACTTACTATATAGAAATTAAATCGTTGAAGGGAAACAAACCAACTCATCCTAAAACCGATCATTTTGTAAATAATCCATGACAATCGGGATCCAAGAATGACCCTGCCGATGCATCTTTCATGATTCACAAAGAAATGTCAGACATTCAATGGAACAATTCTATCACATCTGCCAAAGCCTGCAAAAACCGGAAGGCCAAGATACAATGACAGAAACACAATCAACGGAATGTTGTTTGTCCTAACAACCGGCTGCAGGCGGGCAGACATGCCGGACAGATACGGTTCAAAATCCACCGCGCATCTGAGATTCTCAGAGCTGCAGCAAAAGGGAATATGGAAAAGGATTCTGTCAGGACTGATAAAATCCGCACACAGACAGGGAAAGATTTGCCTGCAAAAAATTTTAGTTGATTCATCATCAGTTGCCGCCAAAAAAAGGGGGACAAAACAGGATATGACGGGTTCAGGAAGATCCTGGGCACAAAAATACACGTTGCAGCAGACAGGACAGGACTGCCAATCCCAATTAGGGCCAGCCCTGCAAATGTCCATGACAGTACGAAATTCATCGATGTGTCAGAAGACATCCCAGAACCTGCAGATGACGGTTTGATACGGCAGATCATCTCAGCGTATGCCGACAAGGGATACGATGCGGCATACATCAGAGACTATCTGGAATGCCATGGGATTGACTGTTGCATTCCATACAAAAAGAACTCAAAGGACATTGCACAAAACAGGAATCAAAGACATCATGGCAAGACATGGTTTGTCGTAGAGCGGTTCCTTGCCTGGCTCAAGTTCGGACTTTACGGGACGGCAGTCAGATACGAAGGGAACTGACAACCGTCTTGGATTTGTGCATCTGGCATGCATCATGATGCATTGGAGGGCTTTGGGATAAGTTCAACGTATGAAAATATTTAAAAAAATAAAAGGAAAAAAAGGCCCTACTTTAATTTGAATCCAGGACTCCAAGAATCGGTGACTCGTAAATCATTGGTACTTGGGGTATCTGCATAGACAGGGGTTTCAAACATTGCGTCATACATCGGATTGTCTGGTGTGTACCCTTGACACTCAAAGGTGAAGGTATTTTCTAAAGCGAATTTGCCTTTGACATAGCTTTCTTCTTTGTCCATGTCAGAACCAACATCATAATTTAACACTCTGCAATTCGAGTAATTATGTCCCCGAACGTTGCTACCGCCATACATCAAATCTATATCGACATCAAAGAGTTCAACACTACGAGTACCAGTCACAGACTGAATGGACAGATTCTCATCTGCCTTGTGATACAACATCGGATAATCCCCGACAATACCTTCCAAAGTAAATGTGGGATTAGACTTGGTCAACACATTACTTTGATCAAACATGGGAAAATGTATCATCTCGACTCCATCAGCATAGGTAAATGTAGCTAAAACAGACGGACCCAATCCGACATTGTAGGAATGTTCAGGTTGGGTATTGTACACCATTGCAGTAGACCATGTATGAGCATCCCCACGTAACTCATCATATCCAGAGTTATCTGAAGTTAGCCCAGCACAGGAAAAACCAGTTTTTTGAAGTAAAACAAATCCTGATTTGCCGGTAAACCCTTCTTCCTTGTCTGATTCGGTGAGAATTAGTGAGCTGGAAACACGGCAGTCGGTAAAAGACAAATTTCGTAAAATCTTTTCAGAGTTTACAAAATCCACATTTACATCAAAGTCAGAATTGTATGATGTGTGTAATCCTGAAAGATCCCTTGTTCTGTCAATTTCTCGTTGCAGTAATGGGAAATAATCAAGAGTGCGCTCTACTGTAAAACTAGGACCGGCGTTTGCACCTTTAGCGTATCCAGAATCAAGATCAAATCCATGAAATTCAATTCTTTCAGAGCCAGTCCCAAAATCAAATGTGCCAATTGTTCTAACCCCTTCTGCAAATTCGTAGTCCAAAGGGACTACAGCATAATCGGTATCGGTATTTTCATACATGGATATGTCAGCAGGGTTGTCAGAGCTTAATCCAGTACATCCAAATTCAACATCATCAGTAATGGCAAATCCAGATTTTGATGAAGCATAGCTTTCATAATCATTGGAATCCTCAGTGTTAATCTTGTAGCCTATGATTTCACACTCGGTATAGCCAAGACTGTTAAAGTTAATTTCACCTCGGAAGAAATCCACCTCCACATCAAAAAAGCGATAGTTGTAATCCGCATTACTGCCTCCGACCAAAGTCAACATGCGATATTTGTATGAATCATCTAGTGCCTTATGGAAATGAGGTGCATCACCTACTACCCCTTGCACATTGAAAGTTGTTCCAACATTTGAGACAAAATCAGTAGTCATAGTATAAACAGGGAATTCGTGTGTTTCAACTCCATCTCTAAATGTGAATGTCATTACAGATTTTACGTCCTCAACCATTTTGTAGCCAGTTCTTTCTTCCTCAGCAGAAGCATCAAAGTTAGGAATTGTGGATACGGATAGTATTGCAAACAAACTCAGTGTTGCCGTCAATAGAATGTTTTTTGTAGTCATTGAAATGTCATGGTAGAATTAACAGTATAAAGTAAAGCCACATTATCTCAATATGGAATATAGTGATAATTTAGCATCATGGTTCTATATAGATAATAAAAATATGAATCATGTGTTTAGGAGATGATCATAGAATTGATTATTCGCAGTTAACCAACAAATCATTTTCCGAATCAGAATAACATCGATCAGAATTGTTTCCGCCATCAACAATATCAGCACCAGAGTTTGCGTAAATCAAATCAGAACCGAGATCTCCCCTTAACACATCATAGCCAGAGTTCCCTCTCAGGGTATCGTCACCGGCTCCACCAGAAATAAGATCATTTCCATCACCGCCATAGATGCAGTCATTTCCTAAACCACCAGAAATAAGATCATCCCCAGATAAACCAAAGATCAAATCACTGCCATCAGTTCCCCTAATGACATCATCGCCTTCGGTTCCTTCAATGATGTTGTAGGTAACAGTGTCTTCGCCACATGCTTGCACGTTGATGGTCTGAGTTGCACTTGCTGAATATCCAGCATAATCAAAAGCAACCCAAAGAACAGTAGAGATTCCTGGAGGATATGCATCAGGAGCGTTGTTTATGATATCCTTGATGCCTCCTTCGTCTGTGGCATTGGCATTTCCAATGGAAACGCTAGTGTAATAGTCAGTGGCCTCAACCTTTAATGAAGTGGGGGCAACAATGACAGGCTTTGTATCATCATGAAACACGGGTTCCACGATTACAGGAACTGGAACGCCATCAATGAGAATAGGTTCTGTGTAAAATGGAGTTTCGTATGATTTGATATTGTGTTCGGCAGAGTCTACAACAAATAGTTCACCATTAATTCCGAGTGTGACATCGGTAATAATTTTAAAATCACTATCGTATGGACCAAGTTGATCAAATATGCTCAATCTTGAATCAGATTCCTGAGAGAGATGTAAAATTAGGTTATTTGCAGAGTTTACCACGAACATTCCCCCTTCGGGGTCTACAGCAATTGCTTCAGGAGTAAATGCATAATTTGAATAATAAAATGGTAAAGATTTCAAGTGTTTGCCAGTACCAGAAAACTTTTCGATTTTACCATTGCCTTTGTCGGTCACATAGATGTTTCCATCATCATCAGTAGCAATACCGACAGCAGTCAAGAATTGCCCTTCGCCTAAACCGCTTGAACCAAATGAGGATACAAAGTTCCCATCGATTGTGAATGCTTGAATTCTTTGATTTCCGGTATCAACGACATACACAATTCCGTTATTTACTACGATGCCATTAGGGAAAGAGAATTGTCCTTCATAGATTCCTTTTTCGCCCCATTCAGAAATGAATTCCCCATTGGTTGTAAATTTTTGAACTCGGTTAAGATCACGGTCAGCTACAAAGACATATCCGTTGTAAACTGCGATTCCGGAAGGATAATGGAATTCGCCAGAGGCTTTTCCACTTTTACCCCATTCAGTTATGTAGTCGCCTTGACTAGTAAATTTCTGTACACGTTTGTTGCCTAGATCACTGACATAGACGCTACCATCAGGACCGACTGCTACAAATTGAGGATGAGAAAAACTGCCTGCCCCTGTTATTCCAAAGGAACCCCAATCAAAAAGATAGTCATAATCTCCAAATCCAAATGAATCCTGAGAAAAAGAATTAGCTAGTAAAAGTACAGATATGCCCATAATTGCATAGTATGGTTTCAACAATCAATCATGACAAAATTTGAGAAACATAGCAAAGGTTAGCTAATGTTGCAATTATTGTCAATTTTCTGTTAGAATGGTTTGTTGACTTCGCGCGTAAACACATAGCTTGCCAGTGCAACCATGGCCAAAACAAAAGCGACTAAAATTCCCAGGCTCAAAAGAATCGGAATGCCGCCTTCGGATACCCCAGTCATCAATTCTCTAACCAATAAGACAGTGTAAGTAACAGGATTGAGTTTTGCAATTACTGCAAGCCAGTCTGGAAGTAGTTCTAATGGGAATAGTGCAGGACTGAGCATGAACAAAGGCATCCCAAGAAAATTAATCATACCCCAAAAAGTTTCTTGAGACTTTGCAGTTGCCGCAACAATAACGGAAATTCCAGAAAATCCTAACGAAAATAAAATTACGATTGCCATAACAGGTGCAATCATGATGGGATCAGGGAAATTAACACCGATTGCCAAAGCAATTCCCAGAATCAAGCTAGCTTGCAAAGCGGCAATCAAAGAGATTGCAGACATTTTTCCCAATGCAATTGCAGAACGGGATATTGGGGACGACAAAGCTTTGTTCATAAATCCATATCGCCTATCCCACAAAGTATTGACTCCGCCAAAAATACTAGTAAAGATTGCAGTAAGAATAATCACGCCAGGTGCCATAAACTCAATGTACTCACCTTCAAATCCAACTGACTGAATTAATGGCCGAGTTCCAGAAAAAGTATGTCCAATGACGATAATCCAGATTGCAGGTTGGATTAATCTGATTAAAACACCGCTGCGAGATTTTTTGTATCTCTTTATTTCCCTCCAAAAAATGGTATATGCGTCACATAGGACAGTCATGCACGCAACCTCTTCATCTTTGCGTGTTCTCTTTTTCGATTAAACCCAGAATCATCATTTTTAATTTCATGCCCAGTGTATGAAATGAAAACATCATCCAAAGTCGGTTGGGTTAGGGAGATGGATTTTATTTTGATTCCAAGGGTAGAGGATATTTGAAAGATTTGAGGAATTACTTCAGTGCCATTAGATGCAAAGAGAGTCAGTTTGGAACCATCTTCATTAATTTTTTTGACAAGTTCAGTTTTTTTAATTTCAGATACAAAATAACTGTCACCTTCATCGTCATCAGTTACAACAGATATTACTTCGTTTCCCATAGCATTTTTCATATTTTCAGGGGAATCAATTACTTGGATTTTTCCACCATCAATGATTCCAACTCTATCACACAGTTGATCAGCCTCTTCCATGTAGTGGGTTGAGACAAAGACAGTCATGTCAAATTCAGTGTGAATTTTCTCAACATACCCCCAGATTTTTCTACGAGTTTGAATATCCAATCCAACTGTGGGCTCATCAAGGAACAAAACTTTGGGCCTGTGTAACAATCCGCCTGCAATATCCAATCTCTTCCTCATGCCACCAGAATATGCGACAACGGCTTGATCTTGCTTGTCTACCAATTCAATTAATTCCAAGACATCATCGATTCTTTTGCTGATTTCGTTTTTTGGAATATGATTTAATTTTGCCTGCAGTAAGAGATTTTCCCGACCAGTAAGATACTCGTCAACGGTAGATTCTTGTTGGACATATCCAATACTTTCTCTAACTTTTTTGGGATTTTCAGATACATCAAATCCAGAAATCAGAGCTTGTCCAGAAGTCGGTTTTAGCAAAGTGGTCAAGATCATCATCGTAGTGCTTTTACCGGCACCGTTAGGTCCCAAAAATCCAAAGATTTCGCCAGTCTTTACAGAAAAAGAAACATCATTGACGGCGATTACATCTCCAAAAGATTTTGTCAGGGACTTGGTTTCGATTGAATACAATACATTGATCGCAGTTGTCAATTATAAATTGCTAAGTATTCTTAGTTGATCCTCATAAAAAATTTAAAGGCCGAAGAAAGAATTCAAAATATGAAAGGATTGTGCCAAAAATGCCACTCATCAAATGTAAAGGTAGCAGTTCAAGAAGGGATTCCCGTATGTGATGCCTGCACTAAGAAGGCAGATTAAACAAAAGTGCCAAGTGCAAGAAGAAAACTAAATAGAATCATTCAAGATTCTTGAATTCTTCTTTAGTCACTCTCAAAATGACTTTTTCTCCCACTCCCCAAATTTCAGATTTGGAAAGTGTTTTAGAATGCATTAAACCAGAGGCGACTTCAATTGTTTCCAATTCACTAGTCTCAGAATTTTTGTGCAATCTCTTCACCTTGCCAATTTTTTGGCCATCAATGTCGGTGACGGGAATTCCAGTTCTAACAGGAGGTCTGCCAAGAAGCAAAGTTTTCTCAGTAAACTTGTCAATATAGTCCTCCGATAGAAAATAATCTCTACGAAATCCCTGATGAACAGTTACACCATTTACAACAAGCGTATCTTGATTGATGTGAATGTGTTTGACTTTGCCATACTGGATTCCTTCTCTATCAACGACTCTTTTTCCAGTAAAGGTATCAGCAGTGGCCAGATTGGCAGGCATTCCTTCAAGTTTTACGGACATGTAGCAGAATCAACAGATTTGCTTATCACACCGAATATCAGAAATTTCTATCAATGGGGTTAAATTACTTGACAGAAGAAGATCTACGCATGAAGATAGACGAAGAACTGTTCAGACCAGTCTTAACCACCATAGGAAGAAAAACAGGAAAGGAGCATTCGGTGATGCTCAGAGCAGTGAATCATAATGGAAAAATCTATTTTTCAAGACACAGGCCAGACGGAGACTGGTTTAAAAATGCAGTAAATAATTCAGATGTAAAAATACAATACAAAAATCAAATATTTTCAGGCAAAGCAAAGCTAGTCGAAGATGAAGAGATGGATAAAAAAATATCAATGCTAAAGTATCCAGGAGAAGAAAGAGCTAAAGAAAAAAGAGTCACAATAGAAGTAACGCTAGATGAGAGTTAATCATCAAGATTTTTTAAAATATTTGCATGCATAAAACAGTCAATCCGCCCAAAACCAGAGTAAGAATCACAAGAGGAATAAACAGATTGGTACTTGTAATTAATTCATCAGATGAAATCACAGCAGATACAGGTTGCAAGAACTTTGATATTTTCAGTTAATTCATTGCTTGGTGATTCATCAGAAGGCGATAGAGTGCAAGTGTTAATTCCAGCACATGTAAACTCTTCGGTAAAACTTGAATTTCACTAAACCTTTTATCCCAAACTACGAAATAACAGTAATCGCTAAATGACAGTTCTCAAAAAAATTGCCAGGTGAGGATAAAAAATGAATTCAAAAATAACAATACCAATCACAATAGCCATTTCGGTAATGGTTACCATAGGAATAATGTCCTCAGTGGCATTTGATAACCAGCCACAAATCACTCAAACCCCAACGACTGAAATTGTCCATGTGGATAAAACAATCTCGGAATTCTTTGGGGGAACAAACGATATCAAAAAAATATCATCACAAGAGGAGCTAAAAGACATTATAGAAACCTCAGCGTTGTTTGGAGGAAATTTTTACGATAACCGGATGTTCCGAGCAAGCATGGCAGTTGAAGAGAGCGTAATGATGTTTGATGGTGATGGAGGGGATGCAATGGTGGCAGCACCTACAGCGTCGATGGGGAAAGTACGGTCAGGAGGATCAGAGTATTCTACAACAAATGTCCAAGTTGAAGACGTTGATGAGCCAGATTATCTTAAGAATGATTCAAAATACGTATACATTGTATCACAAAATACGTTGTCAATCATTGATGCATATCCTGCAGAGTCTGCAAGATTAGTTTTAAAAATTGCGTTAGATATTGAATCGCAATACATCCAAAACATGTTCTTAAACGAAGACAGACTAGTGATATTTTACAATGGACATAGTGATGAAGAGATTATTCCACAGTACGATTTCATTCCCCGACGATCATATAGTTCAGTCACACATGCATTAATTGCAGATGTCTCAGATAAAGAAAACCCCACAATAGTAAAGGACTATTCCATTGATGGTCATTTTATGGACGCACGAATGGTTGGAAACTATGCATACTTTGTGACAAATAGCAATGTGGATCATCAGTACCCAAGACTTCCAGTAATAATGGAAGATTCAGTCAGGATAATGACACCGGATGCATTTTATTTTGATAGCATTGAACAATTTTCAAATTTTAACACGTTAACTGCCATCGATATTTTTGGAGACAAGATAAATTCCGAATCATTCCTAATGGGATATTCTGGGACATTTTATGTATCAAAAGACAATTTCTATCTAACATATCAACAAGATATGCCACTTGGATTTTATGAAAATTCATCACGAGATAGATTCTTTGGCGTGGTAGTACCGTTGTTACCAAATGGCATTCAAGAGCAAATCAGAGAAATTCAAGGAGATTCGACAATCAATGTTACAACCCAGTGGATAAAGATTTCCGAACTAATGCAAAAATCATATGATCAAATGGACAAAGATGATAAAGGAAAGTTATTTGAGATGATCAGAGAGGCATTAAACGAATATGACTTTAAAGTTCAAGAGGATTCTAGAAAAACAATAATCCACAAGATTTCAATCGATGAGGACAAAATCGAATATGTTGCCAAAGGCTCAGTTCCAGGCAGGCTGCTAAATCAGTTTTCCATGGATGAAAGCGGAGATAGATTTAGAATCGCAACGACTGCAGAGTACTATATTCAACATGAAGGAACGATTCGGGCAAATGGAGTATACGTATTAGATGAGCAACTAAACGTTGTTGGGGAATTAGGCGAAATTGCACCAGATGAAAGTATTTTCTCAGCAAGATTCATTGGAGACAGATTATACTTGGTCACGTTCCAACAGATTGATCCGTTCTTTGTAATTGATCTATCTTCAGACACGCCTAAAATTCTAGGGGAATTAAAAATCCCAGGATTTTCAAATTATCTACATCCGTATGATGAAAATCACATCATAGGATTTGGCAGAGATACAAAGGCAACGGACAATGGAAGAGTCCAGCAATTAGGCATCAAAATAGCACTGTTTAACGTAGAAGACGTGAATAATCCCAAAGTTTCAGATGATGTTGTAATTGGAGACAGTTCAACGCATTCAGAGGCATTGCACAATCACAAAGCATTCTTCTTTGATAAAAAAAGCGGAATTTTATCGATTCCAATTAGTGGGGATGCAGGCAGTCTGCAAGCAGTTTCAAGTGCAAAGATGTTTGCACCAGAATACAACAGATGGAGCGGATTCTATACATTTGATGTGAGCGATGAAAAGGGATTCGACATCAAAGGCACTGTAACGCATTCAGATGATGATTCACGTTATTATGGAATGAATAATGCAAGAACATTCCATATTGATGAAATATTGTATACTGCATCTGAAGGATACCTGAAGATGAATTCAATAGAAAGTTTAGACGGGGTTAACTCAATAAAATTAGGAAATACTGGAAAATTCATCGAGTATATTGATGAGGAAATCATGCGATAGTCTATACCAGATGGACGATGGTTGAGACGCCGCGTCTGTCAAGTTCAACATCGTTTTCAGTTTCGCTAAGGGTTACAGTAAAGGAGATAACATCACGGGGTTTTGCATTCTCGGCATGAAGTTTTAGATGGATGTCAAGGTTTTCAGACTCTTCGGTAGGCAAGTTTTCTTCATCCAAAGAAGCACCGCATGTGGATTCAATTCTAAATCTATCACCTTTAAAATGAAATCCAAGTTTCATTTTTCTCCCCTCCCTTCCCACACCCTTTACATTTACATCAATTATGCCGGGCTTTGTTTCAGCGTAACCGGATTTCCGGTTTACGAATACGCCAATTTCAAGGGGCTTTCCCGCAGTAGACTCGGCCATTTTTTGAATTCCGTCATTCATAACAACATCAACAGCTTTGATAGATTGTGCTACTTTTGCTATCCAATCATTTGTTCTTGTGATGGTAGCACGTATGCCTGCACGTCTTCGTTTATCCTCATCCTCAGGCAATTTGTAATAATCAACCCAAGCCTCATAATCATGTGAAATGTCTTCGATAAAATCAATGCATGTTCGTTTATAGTCATCCACATTGTCGGTTCGTAGTGAGGCATCATCTGTGCGCATTCCATCAAAATCCATAGGCATTGCCATATTCTAAGCCAGAACAGGTTCTAAAAAAACCAATCTTGAGAGGTTAATGATTATAATGGGAATTTTTCATGAGACAATCATGATATTTTCCGAGTTGGTCGAAGATTTACAGATTCGATTAAAAAAGGATCTTGCACAGATTCGATTTTTGCTAAAAAAAAATCCAGCAATGGCATATGCAAGAATTGTCGAGATAGGTAAGGAAGTAGGAAAAACATACGACATCAGACTAATTGTCAATTTTCCAAAACAAGGTAAAATTGAGGATTTTGAAAAATACGGTAAGAGAGACTTGAGTTTAATAGTAGATTATGACAGGAAGCGGTTTCCCATAGATAGAGAAATAATCAAACAAAAGGCAGTTGAAATGCTAGGCGAAGTCAAAACAGAGGACGCATACATGTACGAAAATAAAGAGGGGGTAAGGGTATTTGCCGAAGATTGGAAGATAGACATCTTGCCCCATTCAGTTCACATTTGGACAGATTTTGACGATAAAGTAACGGCATTTTGTAATTGGTTGATGGAAAATGCTTATGAAATGAAAAAGAAGTAGATTTCAAATTAAAGACCTTCTAGTTTTTCAAGCAAGTCTTGAGCTTCTGAATTTTTAGGATCCAATTTTGTAATATATCTACAGCATGAAAGGGCATTGTCTTTTTGATCCAAGGCCAGATGAACGTTAGTTTTAAGCATCAAAGTTTCCACGTCTTCATTGTCTAATTGAAATGCTTTTTCAAAATAGGGCAATGCTTTTTTTGCATCATCCACAATGAAAAATGCACTGCCCATAATAAACATGAAATCATGATCGTCAGAATATTGAGATTCCAAACCTTTTCCAAATGCAATAGCCTCATCATAGTTCCCGTCCTTTAGCAATTTTTTGATACGACGTTTAGGATGCTTAAAAAGACCGACCAAAGTAACTCGTAATTTCAAATTAATGTTCACAATTTGAATGTAGATAAAATCATGAAGAGATACTCAAAATGCCTTCTTCAATTAAGAACTGGATTCCCTGAATGAAAGAGTCGTCATCTATGGCGCCGTCAGCCCACCATCCAGCATTGTTCTTAATCCAAGATGGAATTTCGTTATTTCCGCCAAAAGTTCCTTGAGAAGTAGGAGGAATTTTCATCACCCCTTCTTCAATTAAGAACTGGATTCCCCGAATGAAAGAGTCGTCATCTATGGCGCCGTCAGCCCACCATCCAGCATTGTTCTTAATCCAAGATGGAATTTCTTGAGACGGAACAGGAATAGAAATTACAGGCTGTGAGCCATCTGAGGCAAATATTTCAACAGGAATCTGCAGATAGTCTGCAACAGTAGGCGGAACAAAACCTTCGGGAGCTAAACCATGAACCCAAACTACGTAATTTGCAGTTCCAGGTTCTTCTTTTACAATAATATCAACCAGAGCTTGACCTGATGGAGAATAAAGGAAGTTTCTGCCCTCTTCTTGAGCAATTGATCTTAAAGGTTTCAAATCGTCATCCACAACCAAGAGATCATATTGGACTTGATTCAAAAATTCAGTATCGTCAAATTTGCTAATAAATTTGATGAGCCATTGCATTTCGCACCCTTTTACAGGATCTTCAGGACCATAGAAGGCATGTATTTGATAGCCAAAGTTAGCAGTCGGTTTTTTCACACTTGCCTCTTTTTCAATATTGGTTTCACATCCAGCTTCTGCAAACTCGTCAGCAGTAGATACAATACCAGTGAACGGAGAAGTTGTGACGTTTTCTTTATACTCCAATAGCGTGAATTCGTATTCAGTGGGAGGAATTCCTTCCGAAACATGTGTGAAGGTTTTAGCTTTTACAGGGAAAGGGAAACCATCTACAATCCAGACTTTGCTTGTTGCACCTCCAGTTTTCCAACCAACCTGAACTGTATCCCAAGTTCCTGAAGAAATAGTGATTGTTTCAAGTGCCATTGGAACTATTTGTTCCCCACCAATGTTAGCAATTTTACCCCAAGACTTGGCAGCAAACTCTTTGGGTCCTTTTCCACCAGAGCTTCCATCAGAAGTTGCAAAAGCAGATAGCCACACCACGGAGGATTTGAATGCGCCACGATATAGTCCAAGTTCTTTGCTACCGCCAGTTGGTTCTGGAGCAATTTTTCCCAACTCCATTTCACCAACAACTCTTTTGCTTCCATCATAAACAACGGTTTCTGCCAACCATTTAGTTTCATTTCCAACTTGAATATCACCCTTGATCCACATGTCTAAATCAAATCCAGCACATTCTTTGTAATAAACATGACACATAGAATACGAGAAAAAGTCACCTGCTTTGAGGCCTTCTCCAGCATACCAGGCACCCTCTTTGTCAACGCCGCCAGATTGGAATTGTGCAAAAGCAGTAGGCGTTACTAATGATCCAAAAAGCAATGCCGTAATTGCTGAAATTAACAATAATGAACCTTTCAAATCTGAAAAAAATTGTCAAAACGTATAGTTAAACGTTTTTCAATTATCTAAAAGATGGGAAAAGAGGGGAAAAGATTATTCAAATAAGCAAATATAGAGGAATGAGTACAGAAATTCCAGAAATGTGCGAATGTTCCAAAGTCCACTTGTATGAGGTTGAATTCAAACTGGACGGTATGACAGTAGTTCCCACTCACAAAAATTGCGGATTTGGACTAGATGAAAAACAGGCCGATAAGTTCCAAAAAGAACTAGTCAAATCATGGGGCCTTGAGGAAGAGGAAGAATAAATAAAAAATAAAAGAAAAATTAATTTTCTTTAATGTTCAGCTTCTTTGCAAATTTGAGTTGTACATTTGCAATCGGAGCCACATAGGCAATGACCTTGCATTGCACAGTCACATGAGTAATCTGGATCGCCGCTGTCAGCTTCGCATCCACATGCTTGATCTACCATGTTAGAGTAGTCATTTTACTTATTTTAAAAGGTTAGTACATCTGAAGAGAACGCTACGCACCTGAAAGAATTGCAAGAATTTCATTACAAGACCCTTGCACAAGTTTTGATTGTTGCTCGAGAGAATTGGAGCCAATTTCAGCATCAAAAGCGATTTTTAAAATATGAAAAAGATCCTGTTCGTGATTTATGGTATCCTTAATTTTGATGAAATTTTCTTGATTAGTGTATCCTAGATAAAAATAGCAGTCAGAAAGCATGGAATTGCCGATAAAGAAATCATGTTTTTTCTGAATAATCTGAGAATGATTGTTTTTTTCTACCAAATCAGAAAAACCTATTGTGGATTTCAGCATCCGCTCAAGAAGAGTGGACGTGGCACGTTCAATACCAATAGTTTGAGTTACAACAGAAATATGCTCATTGACGGAATTTTTTTCCAGCTTTCGAAGAGATTCAAGTGAGTGTGAAGGACTAGAACGTATGTGGTTGATGGATGATACTGCCTTAGACAAATAATAGGCAGCACATTTTTGCCAACAAGAAGCAAAGACGTCAGAATTTTGAATAGAATCCAAAGTTTTTTGACAGCAAAATTGAGATTCAATTAAACAGTTTTTTGCAAAATCAGAAAACAATGAAGACTGTTTTTCTTTAATCTTAGAAACCATCATTCGTAGATCCCAAGATTCGTCATGAATGATTTTCAATTGACTGTATTGGAGAAGCTTTTCAGAATTTGTTTCAGATAAAGATGCATGATGGACAACCACAAATTCATCATCATAGCGAATAATTTTTTCAGATTCAGGTTTTCCATCAAAAACAAAAAGGTCATAATCACAAGAATCAAAGGAATTGACAGAAGTTCTACAGCCTCCCAATCCAACTGGAAAGTCAGTAAAATTATTTTCTGTGATAAATTTTTTCACGTCCATGAATTTGCTAGTTGGGATTTTTCTATAAAGGAATTAACTCACAAAATTTTACAAATTCATGCAAAGTCAAAACATTTCCTTTAAATTGAGATTGGATTTGTTTTTTATCAAGCTCCTATAGTGTAGTCCGGTTAAGCATTTTGGCTTCTCAAGCCAAAGACTCGGGTTCAAATCCCGATGGGAGCATTCCAACACTTGCGCCCATGCCATGTCAAAATCAGGGGCACTTAAATCAAAATCGTGGTTGCGAGATCAGACCATGACCTCATCAAACTCAGTCCCGGATGAAGAAGGGATACACAACTATTCAAGGCAAGTAGCATGCTGCAAAAAAGGCTGCAAAAAATGAAGCAGGGAAATACAGGGATCAGTTTTCTTGAAAAACTGCACCCCCATGGACTGGAGGATGGACGAATCATAGTATATGCTGCACGTCTGTCCCTCATACCAAAACTGTTTAACAGCATGGAAATCAAAATTGCGGATGCAACAAAGTCTGATTGTGAAAAGATTCTTTTTGCAATACTAAACACAAAGACAAACAAAGGAAGGCACTACCAACTTATCTTAAAACTAACCCTTTAGACAATATTTTATGATCATTTGGATCTATGGACCGTTAGTTTCCAAACTGCACATGAAATTCACCGAGATAACAGACAGACAACGGGACATGATGGAACCGTTGTTGCCAAAACCTGCCGCCACAGGACGTCCAAGAAGCAACGACCGAATGGTTTTAAACGGAATCATCTGCGTGCTGGTTTCCGGATGCAGGTGGAGTGAGATGCCAAAAACATACGGCGATGACTCAACTGCCAACCTAAGGCTAAGAAGATGGCAGGAGTTTGGCATATGGAAAAAGATTTCGGGACGTGCAATCAAATCCGCACACAGACAGGGAAAAATCAACCTGCAAAAAATTTCGGTTGATTCATCACCGATTCCCCAAAAAGGGGGCGGTGTGATCGGATTTGACGGGTTCAAGAGAGTCACAGACACAAAATTACATGTTGCAGTGGATGGTACCGGCTTGCCAGTATCGATTGCAATGAGCCCTGCAGACATTCACGGCAGTACGAAATTTGCAGACGTGATGGAATCAATTTCGGATTTTGCAGATGATTCCATGATGGAACAAATGGTTTCAGTTTATGCAGACAAGGGATACGATTCGAAATCAATCCGTAGTTATGTAAGATCAAGAAACGTCATTCCGTGCATTCCTTTTAGAAAAAACAGCAGGACAGCAAGTGATGATGCGGGCAAAGACAGTTACGACAGGACAGGATTCATAGCGGAACGGTTCTTTGCCTGGCTGAAAAACGGGTTTCACAGGACAAAACATAGAAGAAACGCGGGAAATTATCTCGGGCTGGTTAGCATTGCGTCATTTTTGATGTATTGCAGGGTTTTAAGATGAGTTGTAAATACAGAGTTAAAGGAAAAAAGATTACAAAACAATTAATTTTTGAGAAATATGCCGCAGTTTAATCTCAAAACACTTGACGAGGTGATGTCATGGTCTATTTTTACAGGACTAATGGTATCAGTTTTAATTTCAACTCAAGTTGACATCTCAGAAACTGCAATACTTCTAACTGCTCTGGAAGGCATTGCAAGTGCATTTGGTTATGACACTACTTTGATTTCTATTGTTGCAATTGTAATTACTATTCTAGAAATAATAATTTTATACAGAACATTACGAAATATTCGGGAATCTCATGGGTTGATCTGAGTAGCAGTTACAGTTCTAGGATTTTCTGGAATAATGCTCCTCACACTAGGAACATTGGAGATTGGAGTTGTAGGAGCATTTTTGATAATGGGAGGATATGGAATAATTAGAGTCATATAATGATTCCATCAAATCTCACTCAAAATATTCCTTGACTACTCGCCCAAGATTAATTGCATAGGCCTCATCATTTCCGGCATATCCCATCTGGCCAGCCCTTTTCTCAATATCTTCTCGTGACAACTTGAACTTTTTGATGCATGCCTCAATGTCTTCAATATCTCGCTCTTTCAGCCTTCCAACCTTTGTGACTACAATATCAACTGGATGCAGCGCCCTAAGCGTGATATATTTCAGGCTTGTCTTGATTTTGCTGCTTCTCTCCAGATAATCATCAGGCAAAATATTCAGAAATACCTCACCATCCCTCCATGACTGGACCTCAAATCCATGCGGAACCAACTCCATGGCAGCCTGAAATATATCAAAAAATGGGCTTGGAATGGTAAAATCAACGTCTCGAGTTGAGGGTTTTCTGTTTAGAAGAGTCATCGCAGTACCACCCACGGCAACTAGAACTATCTCAGTATCCAGTTCCTTGTCAATCTCACCTAGAAAATCCAGTAATTTGGTGTTGTCAAGTTCCATATCATTTGACATTGTAGAGCCTCATCTTCTTCATCATCTCTTTTGTGTTGATTCTTTCCTCTGTTATATTCAGGTCTTTTAGCGTCCTGATTGTTCTTCTAAGATCATCACTGGGTTTTACATCATAGACCACTTTCAATACAGGAAATATTTTTTCAACAACACCATACTTTTGACACAAAAATACCAACAATCCAAAGTTTGTATTTTCGGAATTTTTTGCAAGAATTATTGGTATTGCCTCACGTCTTCTGGCATCGCCTTTGATCAGAAGAGATGTAACAATATACTCTGTTCCAATGTTATTGCCTCCAACTATCTTTGTTCCAAACTCTGAATATCCAAATCGGTTCAAATTATACCCAATGTCTTGTTCTGAAATCTTTGCAGGATGAATTTTTTCTTGTACATGAATCTGTATTCCCTCATCAGACATATTTTTTATGATGAACCAAAACGTTTGTGGATAAAATATTACAATCTTGTCTGACAATATCTCCTTTATTGGATTTGCATCTCCCCTTAACAGATTACTAAAATTAGATTCTGTAATCAACAAGTAGTCTAATCTAATATTTTGAACCCGTTGCAACAATCCCATGATTTTGTGAATGTTCTTTTGTTCTTCAATTTGTTCGTCATTGCGCAAGATAACAAACAACTCCATTCGATTCAGCTTTGCATTCTTTTCTGGCTGATGAATTATGATTGATTTTATTGTGGAATATTCTCGAAAATGTCCATTAATCAGTAAAACAAGTGTCTGCCAATCCTTTCTTTTCTCCAAGAAATGCACTTTGCTTATCAGTTCTACCTGTGCAAGACTATCAATCAACAATGAGTTTTCAAAGTTAAGTGATGCAATTGATGACTTGCCATACTTATCCAGAGTGAGAAGTTTTCTTTCTGCCATGTCCTGTATTGCAGAATGTATCATAGGATAGTGTGCATGGCCGTAAATCTCATTGATTTTGTCCCGTATCTTTCGAATCGAGATGGGATTTCCAATTTGCCTAGACAGTATATCAAATATCTTGGATTCAATGTCTTTCATAAACTCACCATTTCTATTATACTATATAACTATAATATTATATTTTTATAGTATAATAAAACATACACATGTATATACATAATAGAATGAACTATTTCATAACTAGGATCAAATAATTAGTACGGTAATGGTACTTTAGCTTACCATATATTTTATTAATAACACTGGTTATTATAAAACATGACATTTGACGATAAAACAATCGACGATGTCTGGGACAAGGCAAGGGAGACTTCAGGCAAAGACCCGGACAACATCAGACATGATGCATGCGGAGCAGCAATCAAGAAAGATGACTACGGAAACAGAAAGTCGGATCAAGGATGGGAAATTGATCACAAGGATCCCAATGGTGGCGATGATCTTTCTAATCTACAGGCATTGCAATGGAAAAATAACGTCGACAAAAGTGACGGCAAGTTGCAGTGCAGTTGTAACAAAGAAGACTAACCCTGTCTTTTATTTTTTTATTACACAACTCATCCTAAAATCGATCATTTTGTAAATAATTCATTATAATCTGGATCTGACAATGACTCTGCTGATGTATCCTTCATGATTCACAAGGAAATGTCATACATTCAATGGAACGGTTCTATCACATCTGCCAAAACCTGCAAAAACTGGCAGGCCAGGATGCAATGACAGAAACACAATCAACGGAATTTTGTTTGTCCTAACAACCGGATGCAGGTGGGCAGACATGCCCGACAGATACGGTTCAAAATCCGCCGCGCATCTGAGATTCTCAGGACTGCAGCAAAAGGGAATATGCAAAAGGATTCTATCCAGTTCAATCAAATCTGCACACAGACAGGGAAAAATCAGCCTGCAAAAAATATCGATTGATTCATCATCAGTTGCCGCCAAAAAAGGGGGGACAAAACAGGATATGACGGGTTCAAGAGGATCCCGGGCACAAAAATACACATTGCAGCAGACAGGACAGGACTGCCAACCCCAATTGTGGCCAGCCCTGCAAATGTCCATGACAGTACGAAATTCATCGATGTGTCAGAAGACATCTCAGAACCTGCAGAGGATGGTTTGACACGGCAGATCATCTCAGCGTATGCCGACAGGGGATACGATGCGGCATACATCAGAAGCTATCTGGGATGCTATGGGATTGACTGTTGCATTCCATACAAAAAGAACTCAAAGAACGTTGCACAGAACAGGAATCAAAGACATCATGGCAAGACAGGGTTTGTCGTAGAGCGGTTCTTTGCCTGGCTGAAAAATGGGTTTCACAGAACAAGATATGAAAGAAACGCGGGAAATTATCCCGGGCTGGTTAACATTGCGTCATTTTTGACGTATTGCAGGGTTTTAAGATGAGTTGTAAGACTAAAGTTTAACTAGAAAAATAGAATTATAGATTAACAGAATCATAAAAAAAGATTTGTAGGAGTTTGAAGGCACTCCTGTAACCTTCTGCGTTACTGAAAAATCATGGTTTCTGATTAGAAATGTTAGGTGACATGGTCAGGTCCGAACTACTAAATCTGATGTGATTTTGTTAAAAAAATAAAGAGAAGAATATTGTAAGCGTTCCAATTGCTTTCTGCCGTCATGTAGTTATACAGATCATCAAAAAGGTATCCGCACCCACTGTTGGCTCAGACTCCATCCGGTCTATGATGGTCTGGATCCACATGTGTCCAAACCGTTTTTAATAAAATAGAACATTAAACTGAAAGTATATTTTATTTTTATTGTTATCTATTCTAGCCTATGCTCTCAGATTTTAAGGACAATTTGGCGGATTAAAGATAGTTTTTGTAACTCTTGAAATATCGTTTCATGAACCACTTCAAAAATGGCAAATCATCATCTTTGATTTGTGATTTTTCAAGAGCGTTATAGTATGAGCGTCTGTCCCCATAATCAATGTCAAGCAATGGATAACCAAACTTGTTTAGGACATGGTTCATCATCAATCTGGTAGTTCTGCCGTTTCCATCTCCGAATGGATGTATTGTCACAAATTTCAAGTGTACCAAAGCTGCAAGTTCTACAGGATTTAGCTTCTTTTTGTCCGCATTATACCATTTGAAGAATCCAGTTACCAAAAGTTTTACAGCAGTGTGAGAAGGGGGAACAAATTGACTTTGCCCTATGGCCACGTCGTAATCCCTAAACAATCCTGCCATGTCAGGTTTTGTTTGTGCAAATAGTTTTTTGTGCCATTTTTTAACCACATTCAAAGACAGATCTTCTTTTTGCTTTATCACATCTAAAAATAATTTTTGATGTATCTCGGTTTCTTTAACGTCTCTACTAGGTCTGTTTGATGGAGTTAAACCGTATTCTAAAAGAAAAGACGTATCCTTCAGAGTCAAAGTGGAACCCTCAATTCTTTGTGTATTGTATGTAAACTTAACAGAAAAAGAATTCAGATTCTTTTCTTGTATTGATGGTGGAATCTTGTTTTGTTCTTTTTTGTAATTTTTGTAAATTCTTTCTAGACTTGGAATCCATTCCTCCCTCTCTATTCCCAATGCAAAATTCTTTTTCCTGTCCTCAACATCTGCAGGGATTGCTTTTCCCAGGTATTCTTCTCGTTGTTTTCGTTTTCCTTTCTTTGAATCATGATACACATAATAATAATCCTGATTCCCTTTGCGTCTGTTCACTACGGTTACCACAGATTATATTACCCAGGAAATCATATAAGATTTACTAATATTATAAATTATTCCTTGGGAAGATACAATACCAGATAATATGCATAAATACACAGGAAATATTCTGAGTTTCATGAATTTATTGAAATTTTCCTGTATAACAAATCTGTAAGTTCCAGAAATTATCAAAAAACTAGATCGTAACAACTGATTTTTCTGGAACACATCGCATCTCAAATACATTTCATCATGCAGCCTCCAGATATGAGAGAAAACATCTGAAGAATTTATGGAATGGTATGAACCCTGCTAAGGGGAATTGTGTATTGAATTCGAAGAAAAACAAATCCCAAACACATTGTCTTCTCTAAAACAATTCATATCAGGAATTTCAATTAACAACATCAGATGTAAGGAATCATCATCTTTGATTTCAAAACATGGCAACCCTCCTGCGTGTATACAGTCCAAAATCAAGACTAAATTAATTGAGATGTGGCGGATGTCAAATCTTTTATCAAATGCACAACAAATTATTAAACATCTAAAACACGGTCCACAATCAATAGATGAGATTGATGCAAAGTATATTGAAACACCAGTATTGATGGATAAGACAGTTGCAAATTCGATAATTGGTACGGAGAAGTCTCATTGTGAAATTCACTTTTAATTTATCACTAAATTATTAAGTAATTTTAAGTTCCTCGTTTTAATTCAATTTTACAGACGATCGCATTTTGAGCAATAAAATGGACATCAGTGTTAGAATTAGATCTTAAAACAAGTTGTAAAGTCGAGACATAGAAACTTTATCTGCAGGATCTACAGTTGCAAGTTTTCCATCAACTCTTACCTCATATGTTTCAGGATTGACCTCGATGTTTGGAGTAAGATCATTATACAACATGTCTTTCTTTCCAATAAAACGACAATTTTTTACAGGAACCAGTTTCTTTTTTGAGTTGATTTCAGATTCAAGGCCTTTATCCAATGCTAGTTGTGATGTGAAAGTTACAGAAGTAGATTGTGTTGTCTTACCAAATGCCCCAAACATAGGACGATATAGTACTGGTTCAGTGGTAGGAATCGAGGCATTTGGATCACCCATTATGGAATATGCGATAAATCCACCCTTTATGATCATCTTTGGTTTGACTCCAAAGAATTGAGGTGACCAAATTACAATATCGGCCAATCTTCCAGGCTGTATAGAGCCAACATAATCAGAAATTCCATGAGTTATGGCAGGATTTATTGTGATTTTGGCCAGGTATCTCTTTACTCTAAAATTATCATTTTGGACATTGTCTTCAGGAAGTCTACCAGTCATCTTTTTCATCTTATCGGCTGTCTGCCAGTTTCTGGTCGTGACTTCTCCTACTCTGCCCATAGCCTGGCTGTCTGAAGACATCATACTTAGTACCCCAATATCATGTAGTACATCCTCTGCTGCAATCGTCTCACCACGAATTCTGGACTCGGCAAAGGATACATCTTCAGGTACTGACGGGTTTAGGTGATGGCAGACCATCATCATGTCAAGATGTTCAGCTAGGGTATTCACTGTAAAAGGCCTGGTAGGATTTGTCGATGAGGGAAGTATGTTTTCCTCACCTGCGATTTTCATAATATCTGGAGCATGACCACCTCCAGCTCCTTCAGTGTGATAAGTATGAATTGTTCTTCCAGCAATGGCTTCAATGGTGTCATCAACAAATCCACACTCATTTAGTGTATCAGTATGAATTGCAACTTGAGTATCAGTTTTATCTGCAACATTCAGAGATGAATTGATTGCAGCAGGAGTTGAACCCCAGTCTTCATGTAATTTCAACCCACAAGCTCCTGCCTCTATTTGTTCAAGTAATGCAGTTTCAAGAGAGTCATTTCCCTTTGCAAGAAATCCAAAATTCAAAGGCAATTCATCAACTGATTCAATCATTCTGTGAATATTCCATTTACCCGGAGTGCATGTTGTTGCATTTGTCCCATCAGCAGGGCCAGTTCCCCCACCAATCATCGTAGTGGTACCATTACAGATTGCATGTATTGCTTGTTGAGGAGAAATAAAATGAATGTGTGAATCAATTGTTCCGGGAGTACAAATTGTATGCTCACCTGCAATTATCTCGGTGTTTGAAGAAATTATCATATCAACATCATCCATGATGTTAGGATTTCCAGCATTTCCTACACCAACAATTTTTCCATCTTTAATTCCAATATCGGCTTTGATGATTCCCAAAATAGGATCCATTACAATTGCATTAGTGATTACAAGATCAACGGATTGTGCCCTAGATACTCCACTTGCTTGTCCCAATCCATCTCGTACACTTTTTCCTCCACCAAATACGGCCTCATCACCATACTTGATCATATCTTTTTCAATTTCAATAATCAAATCAGTATCAGCAAGACGAATCCGGTCACCTACAGTAGGACCAAACAAATCAACATAATTTTTTCTTGGAATGCTCAGGGTCATTACATCATACCCCCTTGAATCCTCTTTCATTAGCTTTCTTAAACGCCTCTTCTTGTTTTTCTTCTAGACTTCCATTTACCAAACCGCTTAAACCGTAAACAATTTTTTTTCCGCCAAATTCCGTTAGCTCAATTTCTTTTGTTTCCCCTGGTTCAAATCTTACTGATGTTCCAGCAGGAATGTTTAGATGATATCCGTAGGAATGTTTCCTTGAAAATTCAAGTGCCTTATTCACTTCAAAAAAGTGCGTGTATGAACCTACCTGTATCGGTCTATCGCCAGTATTTCTAACACTAACGAGTGTTGTGGATTTACCCACATGTGCAATAATTTGCTCATCAGATGTAAAGTATTCACCAGGAATCATATTTCTCACACAATAGGGTCATGAACTGTCACCAGTTTGGTTCCATCCTCAAAAGTTGCTTCTACTTGAATGGAATGAATTAGATCTGCAACACCAGGCAATACATCGTCTTTTGATAGAACATTTTTTCCAGAGCTCATAAGTTCTGGAACAGTTCTTCCATCTCTTGCTCCTTCCAAAATATGATCAGCAAGAATGGAGACGGCTTCAGGATGATTGAGTTTCAATCCTCTGCTTTTTCTTCTACGGGCAAGTTCTGAGGTAACAAAGACATTTAGCTTTTCTAATTCTCTAGGAGTAAGCATCATTGAATGGAATGGTGTGTTGGTGTATTTAATAATTAAAAATATCTGAAAAAGTATAATTTTGTCAAAAGAAAGGATTACTTGTGTTAGAAGTTAATGTACCCGTAGGAAATATTTTTCTAGACGAAGGATTAAACGAACTAAAAAGTGGGAATTTTGAAAAAATCAAGCTTTCACGAATGGAGTTAGAAAAAAGAATTTTGAGAAGAAAGACTGATCGTGGGACCGATGTTGGTTTGAAATTAGATCCAGGAATAAAACTTCGTCATGGAGATGTCATTAATAATGGAAACATGAAAATTATTGTAGAACAACTACCAGAAAAAGTGATTTCAATTAGACTGAAAACTAAAGACATGGTTGATGTAATGGTGATTTTAGGACATACAATTGGAAACAGACACAGACCCATATCAATTCAAAGAGAGGTAATTTCATTTCCAATTCAGGCAGATTCAGAAAAGGAGATATTTGCAAAATTATTTCAGGGTCTTATCGATCATATAGTGATAACAATAGAAGAGCAAATATTTTTGCCTCATTCAGGTGTTGATATACATGGACATTGATGGGATGGAACAAGATCTAGGAGTAATGCAGTTATCAGACTCATTTTTTCCTACGGGTATTTATGCTACTTCAAACGGATTAGAATTTCTTTTTGCAGAAAAAAAGATTCATGGAATGGCAGACTTGATCAAGTTAATTAGAACTAATATAATTCAGCAATTAGGACCATCAGATTGTGTTGCACTTGCAAATGTATTTGATAGTATAAACAAATGTGATTTTGACAAAGTGATTGAAGTAGACAATATTGTTTTTGCCACGAAATCAATAAAAGAAATTCGGGATGCATCGACAAGATCAGGTGTTCAGTTGATCAAGTGTGTGGTAGAATTTGTGAGAGATGATAAAGTTTTGAATCAGTACAAAGACAGCATAATAAAAGACAAAGTACATGGAGTTTTTCCTGTGGCATTTGCAATTTGTTGTAATGCCTTAAAAATTAAAAAAGAGAAAAGTATGATGATGATGCTGTATGGTTTCACTGTAGGCATCGTAGGTGCGGCACTGCGATTAGGATTAATTCAGCATTTTGAAGGACAAAAAATCATTCACAATGTCAAACCAATTATCAGTCAGACGATCAAAGAATATTCAAATAAATCACTTTCAGAAATATGGCAGTTTGCTCCTCAAATGGACATTGTTCAAATGTCACATGAGAAGATGGATTCTAAAATGTTTATTACATAAAAATTGGATTTTTTATCATGACTCATATTCCTAGAATTGGAATTGGAGGACCTGTCGGTTCAGGAAAAAGCATGCTTATCGAAAGATTGGTGCCAATGATAGCAGAAAATGGATACAGTGTAAGCATAATCTCAAACGATGTGATTTCAAAAGAAGATGCTAATAGAATGAGAACAAATTTGGCTACCAACAGAGGGCTACTTCCTGAAAATTTAGTCATAGGTCTTGCAACAGGCGGATGCCCTCATACTGCAATTAGAGAAGATCCTTCCATGAATCTTTCAGTCATAGAGGAGATGGAATCAAAACACCCTGATCTTGATCTGATAATCATTGAAAGTGGAGGGGATAATATAACAACTACATTTAGTCCCATTCTTGCAGATTATTTTATTTACATAATTGATGTTGCTGGAGGAGACAAGTATCCAAGAAAGGGAGGATTGGGAATTGAGAGTTGTGATCTTTTAGTGATTAACAAAATTGATCTAGCCATGATGGTAGGTGCAGATCTTGAGATTATGAAAAAAGATGCAGAGAAAATTAGAAAAGAAAAACCATTTGAATTTATCAATTGTAAAACTGATGAAGGGATTATGAAAGTAACTGAACACATCATTCATGATGTTTTATTTGACAGTTCACCAAAATCCACAATTACACAAAAGGCATGATTCTTGAATAAACCAAGACATCATGCATCATATGACATGCCAAAGGAATTTGAAGATTATGGAGATAATGTAAAACAAATGGGGGTTGGAAAATCTGGAAAAGTAGGCATTCTTGACTTGGAACTTCAAACAAATAATGAAGGCAAGACAGTTATTACAAGGCAATTTTCTCAAGTCCCATTGCAAATTCAACGAGCATTGTATCCTGAAGTCTCACTTCCAGACATGGCATATCTTTATGTCGTTTCACCATCGGGAGGAATTCTACAAGGAGATAGATACACGACAGATGTCTTGTTAAAAAATAAGGCCAATGTTCATATGACCACTCAAGGAGCAACCAGAATCTACGGCATGAACTCAAATTTTGCTTCACAGATTGTAAATATTACAGTAGATGAGGATTGCTATCTGGAATACATCCCTGAGCAAATAATCCCATACAAGAATTCCAGGTATTATCAAAAAGTGAATCTAAACGTTCACGAAAATTCTACTTTGATTTATTCAGAGATTTTAACCCCTGGAAGGGTTGCCATGAGCGAATCTTTTGATTACGACATCTGTTACCTTAGAACACATTGTAAGAACCAAGACAAGAAAATTCGCTTTTTAGAAAATACAAAGGTTAAACCAAAGAAACAAAGATTGAATGATTTTGGAATATTTGGAGAGTATGAAATAGTGGGAACAGTGTACATCCTGACTAGAAAGAAGGACGTGGTAGAATTAGAAGGTATGATTAATAAAAACATCAGAATTTCAGATGGATATGTGGGAACGTCGATTCTACCCGACGAGTCTGGAATAGTTATCAGAATTTTAGCAAACAAGACAGACAGTATTTCTGATGTGATTTTCAAGACGCTTGAAATAAGTAGAAAGAAAATTCTTGATGCGTCATTTAGCAAAATAAGGAAAAATTAGTGCATATCGTAATTCACTTCATATTTCATTCAGATGTGGAATAGGGCGAGGATAATACGATTATAGTTGTTTTATATTAAAAAAATTGATGAATAAGATATAGCTAATGTTGATATTTGGCATCAAAACAATTATCTTGGAAAATAAAATATCACAGCAACACCAATTAGAACCATGATTGAACCAAGTATCTCAAATTTGTCAGGTTTTTTTCTGTCAATCCAATATCCCCAAATTATGGATGATACAACAAAAATTCCCCCATACGTTGCATACACTTTACCAAAGTCTGCAGGCTGCAAGGTAATGACAATTCCATAAGAAAATAGAATCAATGCTCCGGCCAATCCGAAAATTTTTGTTTTATGATCTTTCAACCATTTCCATACTAGGTATCCTCCACTGATTTCTAGCAGTGCTGCAAAAAAGAATATGCCAATAGTTGTTGCTACTTCGAGCAAATCCTCTCTCCCTTTCTTGGATAGTAGAAAATTACCATGACCCCAATTACTGCAATCATTGTTCCAAGAATATCATAGTCGTCAGGAACTACTCCATCTATCAACCAACCCCAAAATATAGACATGACAATGAAGACCCCTCCATATGCTGCATAGATTCTGTGAAAGTGATCTTTCTGAAATGTAGGAACTATTCCATACAAGAATAATACAAAACCACCAACTGCACCTAACATCCAGCTAAAGTCTTCACGTAACCAGATCCACACTAGGTACCCCCCACCAATTTCACAAAAACCAGCTAGAATAAACAGCATGATGGAATACAAAATCGGATTAAGTTTTTCTGTCAACTAATATTTTAAATCCAGTTATGCGTATAATAATAAATTCAGATCCTAAATTGGTGTTTGGGATAAATTACACCTGTAACAAAAATATCCCGAATAATGTAAGATGAGTAATTTTCTACAATGTTATTGAAACAATAATTGAAAGCAATATTTTATGTAAATAATTTGGCAGCAGAAAACATCAAGAGATTTTTGTTTGATTTGCACTATTTTTGTAATCTTGAAATCAATGCAGCATATATGAATGGCAAAATTGCTGTTACTTCTGCATGCAGTGTTGCCTGCTTTGCATTTTGTGTCACCTTGCCCCAGGATATTGCCTCTTTGACCAGTGCACCACTTAGACTTCCGTCAAATTCTTGCGCCGTTGTAATGTAAAATGCATAATCTAGTCCTTCCCTGTACTGGTTCCACCATAGTGTGTGATGCTTGGATATTCCCCCTCCAATCATAAATGCACCTGATTTTTCGGCTTTGAAGATCAATCCTGAAATAAGATTTGCATCTCCAATCATGTTTAGCTTGAAATCACTGTGTTTTTGCGTGAACATCCAAATTTGGCTTCCTACTGCACCATCCATGATACCTGGAACTATAACTTTGATGTCGTTTTTGTATGCCCAATATAGATAAGAGTCCTCTCCTAGGTTCTTTCCAATCATCTTGGTTATGTCCGCAGTAGTCATCTCTTTTATTCCGTTTTGATATTCTTCTTCTAAAAATAATTGGATTTTTTCTTCAATGATTGGTCCATAACTATCCATTGGTACAAGTACGTTTCCTAGTCTGTGTATGTCCTGATTTGCCAATTCTGCATCATCCATTGTAAAGGATCCTTCTTTGTAATGTGAAAAATGCCTTGCAATGTCATGATCCAATGATCCACATGTAACCATAGCTACATCAAACCATTTGTTTTTGATCATGTCTTTGATGATTCCCCTGGTGCCTGTTGAAACTATGGCTGCAACAAATGAGACAAATTTCAGGCATTGTTTGTCTGAAATCATATCTGTCAGGATATCTAGCCCGTCTGTCAGATTCACCGATTCAAATCCCCCTGATTGAGACATCTCTGCAAAAATTTTCTCTATTGAGGTGTTTGAGTCAATCTGGATATCCTTTACTGGACGGCCTGGTTCTATCATATCTGCCATGGTAATACCTAGTATAAAATTATGCCTAGTGAAAAATCAAAGACTTGGACTCCAATTTTCTCCTTAAATTATTAAACTCTGAATTTCAATTGTTAGAGTTTCTCAATTCCAATAATGATACCATAATAATCTGTAAATGAAACATCGGTGATTCTAAGACTAAATCTCTGCAAAATTTTTTCTACAATGGTGAACCTAACTTCACTTTGATTCGTTTTGATCTTGACGTTGCCTTCCATTAGTAATTTTTCCTAACCGGGGTGGTGAATATCTATAAAATTAAAAATTTCATCATACCATTCCACATTTTTATTCAATTCTGTTTAGACGCATCAAGTGTAATTTTAAGTGTTGTGAGTTGTAGTTTTCGATATAGATAAGAATGGGTATTAAAAATATGAATCGTGCCACCACACAAGTCTGACACTAAAAGAAACTTGTCTATCAAATCAAAATTGATACTTCTTGCAGTAATGTTTGTGGTGATTAATTTGATTTTCTACGTAGGGTTTGACTCTTCAGATGAATCAGAAAAATCTGCAGAGTTTAATGACAAAATTGAATTCGATGCTGAAAAAATTCAAGGATCAGAACAAGAAGTAACAAGTTCAATCACACCCTAGTTTACACAACATGTGAAACATTTCATCTAGATGATTTTTTATCCGTTATATTTTTTTGATATACCAGTACGGTTTTCATTCTGGCACGTACAGGTAATTATTTTTTATAAGTGGATTTGATTTTTTACTAATTACACTACTGAAAATTCATTGAACTGTTTGGATATTTTACATTATAGAATCGGTTAAATTTGGTGAAATACATACCGTGAGTCCAACTTTAAATAGAATTTTTTCTTTATGATGACAGAAAAATTGTTTAGCAATATCCTAATCTGCTCATTTGTATCAAAAAATAACACCACATCTTTGAATACTGTTTTCACCATAGCCAAAAAATTTGATTCTAATGTTATCATGCTAAAATGCTTTTACAGGGAACTTCCAACCTTTACATTGTTTCATACGAAATCTGAAAAAAGAAAACAAGATAACCTGATTCAAGAAACGCGTTTGGAACTGGAAAAAGTTGAAGAAATGGCAAAATATTTCAATGTCAGTGTAAAAACAGAGTGTGTGTTTGTTGAATCCTCAATAGAACATATCACAGCTTATGTCCAAAAGAACAACATTGATCTTTTGGTTGCAGACTCTATTCCTCCCTCAGATATAGACATCCAAGATCACAAGGATACTGTAAACCGCATTTACAAAAATATCGAATGCCCCATTCTCACTTTAAAATAATCCCAATCAGTGTAAATTTTATATTTTTTCGTATTTTTTGATATGGTTTTTGAATTTTATGTATTGTAAAACTTTTTTTAATACATTATTTTAACTCACTAGAAATAGTGATGCATCTGTCGCTGTTCTAATCCTTCTTGTTCAAAGTGATTGTGGGCTTTCCCTCCATCCCGATGGGCATGGACATGTCCATCAATATGACAATGTGTGTTGTCGATTAAATTTTTCATGAATACATCGTCTATGTTCAGTAACATGTTAGTTGTCTCTACGGCAGTTTTGAAAACCTGCTGTTTCACGATCTCTGTTTCTATCACTTCAGATGATGACATGTCAGAAATCTTTCGAGTAACAGAATTTACCCCATACCATTTGGTTTTGCCATTGGATTTGTTTCGCAACTGTGTTGATGCATCTAATACATCCATTCCTATGTTACGTGCCAATGTCAACGGTATTTGCTCCAGGGCGCTTGCAAATCGCTCCATTCCAATTTGCTCCTTGCCTTCAACAAAAACTGCCTGCTCTTTGATTTTTTGTGCTATTACCCATTCAACAGAACCTGCACCATGTACAATGAACGGGTTTTCGATAAAATTCCTTAACACATAAAATGCGTTCAGAATATTTCTGTGAAATTCATCAAGATATCGTTTTGAGTTTGCTCTCAACAGTATGGTCACCGATTTTGGGTTGTTGCCACCTTCTACAAAAACCATTTTTTCCTCACCTATAGTTTTCTCGTAAACATTTTTTGCAAACCCCAACTCTGCGTTAGATATGTTTTCTATATTCTCACACGTCTTGGCACCGGTTGCCTTTTCTATCCACCATAAATCATTGTATTTTACTCTGCGCATTGAGATGATCCCTTTTTTTGCAAGAGCTTCTTGAACTAATTCGTTGACTCCTTTTCTGGATATTACGACATTAGCTCCCGAGTCTACGATCTTTTTTACAAGTGCAAGCAAATCTATATTTTCTTGATTAAGAAATTGACTCATTTGAGATGGAGTTGTTATTTCTATTTCCGCTTCGGTTTTATTTCTCATTGGTTCCAACGGTTCATTCAGTAACAAAATCTTGGCATCTTTGATAGTTCTTGGCATTGCTGAACTGTCTATTGTTTTATCGATCACTGTGCCATTAATCAGTTGTATCTCTGTCATGTTTCCCGGCTTTTCCTCAATCTTTAGGTCGTCAATGTCAACCTGAAACTTTTTCAAGTCTGCAACATTGCATATTGCATCAATCAGAGTATCCACAAATTTTGTATTGTCTTCATGCAAGTCAAAAATCGCTTTTCCATCTAAACATGTAGTTAGCAATTGTCTCATTATGTTCCTGTCTGCATTGTCTGACTTTTTCTTTAAGCTCTTTAATGCAGTTAAAGCACAATCTAAACTTCTTTCGTAAGATCTCGTGATTACTGCAACTGGAATTCCGAGTTTTAATAATTCTTCAGCGTTTTGAAGTAGACTTCCAATCAATATAGCTGCTGATGTCGTACCGTCTCCAACATGTGTATCAACGGTATTCACAGCCTCTATGACTGATTTAGCTGCAGGATGAATGACATCCACTTTCCTCAGAAATGCGCCACCGTGACTTGTAACCGTCTCTTCCCCTAGTATGTCAATGTACATTTTTTCCATGCCACGCGGTCCCAGAGATGTTTTGACAATGTCTGTAACTAGCTTACCTGAGATCAAATTGTATTTTTGTGATTCTTGCAACCCAACACGAGAGATATCTTCATCAAGTAAACCAGGATATTTCATCACTTTTATCCTACTATGAAATATTAAAGCATGTTGTAAATTCCACTTTGTTGAAATTCAAAAAAATCAGATCATCAAAATATAATTTTCACAATGCATTCTTACTTGCAAGGTCTTCATCAGGTCCAGATGGATTTGATCTGTCCATCTCACATGGCATAGCTTCACTACCATCCTTGAAATGTTTCAGATCTTCCCCTGCAATGACATCCTCCTCTGGAGGTACATAGTCTCTTACATCATGTCTTGCCTTTCCAGGATACTTGCTTTGGGTTGCAAGTGCCACTACAAAGAACACAATGAATGCTATGATAGGCGGAATCATCGTATCCAATCCTGCCCATTCTTCCGGCATAGTAAAGAAGAATATCAACCTAAATGCCGAACCAATGATGAGTGATGCAATGGCTGCAGGCATGTTTGCCTTTTTCCAGAACAGCCCAAATGTGAGCGGTGCAAATGCTCCGGCAAATACGATGTCAAATGCCAGGATTAGATAAATTCCAGGTGCAGGTACAAAGTATCCAATAATAGTTCCGACTATCATCATGGGAATGATTGCAATACGTGTAACCACTAGCAACTTACTATCACTCCAATTTTCTTTTCCCATCCATCGTCTTCGTATAATTCTCTGCATCAGGTTTCTAGAGATTACACTTGATATCGCTAGCAGTCCCCCACTGGCCGTAGACATGGATGCTCCAACCACGCCCATCAGTATGGCGGCACCTATTGCAAATGGCATAAACTCAGTTGACAGTATAGGTAATGTCAACGCTGGGTCTGTATCTACCGGCAAATAATAAAATGCTACAATGCCTAACATGCTTGTTGGAACCACCGTAAAAAGTGTAAGTGCCCCTCCCATTAACGCTCCCCTCTGTGCGGTTTTTGGGCCTCTGGCAGAAAATACTCTTTCCATAAAGTCTAGTGCGACAATGTCTCCCAATCCAAGTGCAAGGATGGCACCCCAATTGATTAATGCGCCATTTGCAATGTCGTACAATCCAGAAAGGTCCATAAATTCTGGAGGGGCATTGTTGTAAATAACATCCCATGGTACATCGGCATAATTCCCGTAAAAGAAAAGGAATCCTGCCCAGAAAGAGCCTATGGCAAGATAAACCTGAAACAAGTTTGTGTAAGCTGATGCAAATAACCCACCAGCAATTGTATATGCCACAATCACCAGGGCAGAAATTGATATGCCCCAGAAATAGTCAATGCCAAAGACAACTTCCAAAATAAATCCACTTGCGGCCAAATTACCTGCGACGAGAATTAGAAAACTGATGATCATGAGAATGCCTGAAAGTCCTTCTGCCCCATTTCCATATCGTCTAAAATAGAAGTCAGGCAATGTAATCATGGACATTTTGTTTAATGGTTTAGCATAGAATGCAGCTGTGACGAACAGACATAAACCAAGACCGATTGGGATTGCCGCACCAGCCCAAAATCCAAATTCAAATACAAGTGAAACATTACCTAATGAGGAATTTCCGTCAACTGCTTGGGCAGCAAGCATTGTTCCAACCATTGCCAATGGCAAGCTTTTTCCTGCAACAATCATTCTCTTTCCGCTGTTCTTGACTAGCTTGCCTGCAAATACTCCAACAGCAAGTGTAATAATTATGAATGCTGCAACTGCGATGCCAAAACCATCCATTTCCACGGCAATAATCTAGGGCAAAAAAATTATATAAATATTCAATTTTTAAGGTAAAATACGTTTTTTAAAATGAAAATTACACGTATAATACATTAAAAATTAATAAATTATGTAAATTTTACGCAGATAAAAAATCTATTAGTAAATTATTTCAGCATTATAAATGCCATAATTCATTAGTATATTTCAAAAATTTTGATGTGAACAAATAATTTTAGGGCTAAATAATTTTTATGATAAAATTGAAAACAAACACAAATTATTTTATTTCTGAAATATTTAATCCAAAATTCAAAATTTTATAACATTGCTTTTTTTGAATACGATATATGGACAAACAATACGCTTTTGCAGTTATTTTAATTATTCTTGGAGTCGGTTTGAGTCAGTCAGGTTCATCAGATACTTTTTCCACAGGTCTGGGTATTGGGATCATAGTGATGGGATCATTTTGGGTATTGATTAGGCTGATAAAAGAAATAAAGAGAAAATGATTAAAAAACAGCTTATTAAAATAATATAAACATCAAATCAATTCATTATATATGCCGGGTAAAGGATATGCAACTGTTGGTTTGAAACCAGCAATTTTAGCCAGATTGCAAGAAGCAACGGATAGAAATTATCCAGGAATGTTTCTTCCCAGCACATTGATCATTATGATGAATGAAATCAAGCGAGGGTATTATACAGTAAAAACTCACAACATCAGATTGGATCTATCCGGTCACTACAGCACCATTACCATTAGAGCAGACATTCAACAATGGTTTGAAGCAAATCATGAAGAACTAGCTGAAGAATATGAAGAAAAATACAGAGTAAAATGCTTTACAAAATTTGTGAGTTATTTCATAATCAATATGCTTGAATCAAAATTCGAGGGTCAAACCCATGCTATCAATCTAAAAGAATCCGATTTTGAATGGCTTAAAAAAGAATATCAAAAAAATGCTGCGAATCAAGGAAATTTTGATGAGAAATTGAGTTTTGAGCAATTTGCAGACATATACATCAATAATTTATTCGAAAAGATCAAAACAGCAAGAAAAATATTAACAATATGAATTGATATGTAGAAAAATCAATTTTAAAAAAATTACAGCGGGATCATGGTATCAATTAATCGTGCATTGGTAACTTGCCCGTCTTTTTCCTGCATTTCTAGGTCTACCGTGTATTTCAAGGTATCAAGCATAAAATTAACTTGAATATCCCATGCTTCTCGAGGCCCTTTCTCAGGAATTGGAAATGTCTCATTGACTCTAAAATCATTTACATTTCCATATAATGCATTGATTACTCTTTTAGATTCTCTTTCTATTTCCTCTGTTGTGCTAACTTTTTGCATCATGTTTCTACATACATGACAAATATAAAAATATTGTAAATCTTATTTTTGTATTAAAAATATGCAACATCACAGTTTTGAAAGTTTTTTTAGAATAGACTCCTTTTTCATATTTACAATTTCAACCTCTGCTTTATTTTTGTGATAAATTGCAGTTTGGTTGTCAGGATCAATTTCAATTGCCTTGTCATACCATTTAACGGATTCCTCATATTCTTTTAGCGACAACAAAATTTTTCCCTTGTAACTAAGGGCATAGACATAACGTGGGTTTACTGCTAATGCCCTGTCACAGTACACGAGTGCCTCGCCATATTTTTTTGAGTGCTCTAAAAACCACACCATGCTACATAACGCATTAACATTTTTTGGATCAATCTCTAATGCACTCTCACAGTAAAATCTTGCCGCAGCAAATTTTTTCAATGAAAATAAGGAGATGCCTTTACTGTAGAGTGCTCGAATATTGTTCGAATCGTATTCTAAAATCTTATCAAAACATGCTATGGCCATTTTGTATAAACCAGTCCTATCAAATAACAAGCCCTTGTTCATCAGAGCATCAGTACATTTTGGATCAACATCTAAGGCCTTGTCGTAGAATACACAGATATCCTTGTTTGAAAATCCCGCAAAATCTAACGTCCAACCTTTAGCTACTAGTGCTCGTGTATTTTTTTTATCTATCTCTATGGCACGAGTATAGTATTTTATCGCACTCTCATGCTTGCCTTGTCCTGTGAGATCTTGTCCCTTCTCATAAAGGGCATTTGACTGTTCAGAATCTTCATCAATTGCCTTTTTTAGGAATGATATTGATTCGGATCTCCTTCCCAGTCTTCCCAAAATCAAACTCATGTTATAAAGAGCAGATATATTTTTTGGACTAACCAGCAAAATTTGCTCAGTTATTTTCAGAGCTTCTTTATTACAGCCTAATTTGCTCAAACATAACCCCATAGTTGCCAATGAATCATGATATGATGAATCAATTTCAAGAGATTGTTTAAAACATGATATTGCTTTTTCGTATTCTCCTAACTTTTCAAATGTCAAACCTTTGTTATACAATGCATCAAGATTTTTTGGGTCTGTACACAAAACATTGTCAAAATAATCAATAGCATTTTGAAAATTTTCCATTTTGTATAATGTGGTACCTTTATGAAGTTGTGCCGTTAGATTATTTGGATCCAAAGAAATAGCTTTGTTAAATCTCGAGACTGCTTTTTTAAAATTATTATAGTAAACTGCCGTCAATCCCTGATTTAAAAAATACCAAGCATTTTTGGAATTATTTAACACCATAAATTGTGCATGTAAATATTATTTTTATGTTTGAATCGTACATTACATATCATTTAGTTTTTTTTAATTTCTAGCTGTCAGAATTTTAAAAATAATAAACGTACTTTACTTAAAATATTTAATTACTAATATCGTTTACAGAATTAGATTAAAATGGGAGCGGAATTTTATGGTGATGATTTTCAGGGTCCTGATGTCGCCCCATTTGTAGGAATTAATACATTTTTGCATCTTCCATGGGTAAAGAATCACAAAGAGCTACTTGAAGCTAAACCTGATGTGGCAATCATTGGTGAGCCATTTGATTTTGGCACTACAATTCGTCCGGGTGCAAGGTATGGTCCTAGAGCTATTAGAGCAGCATCTACAATACCATCCCCCCCATTTGAGCGATTCAATATTGAAACAGGTGCAGACCCGTTTGGAACTTTTAGAACAGTGGATTATGGCGATGTTGTAGTTTCACCCGGAGACGTGATTGAATCACACAAAAAAATGACGTTAAAGGTCAAAGAGGTGTTGGAAGCCGATGGCATTCCGGTAATGCTTGGCGGAGATCATTCCATTACATATGCAAATGTCAGGGCTTTTCAGAAAAAATTCAAAAACATAGGCATGATACATTTTGATACGCATGCGGATTGTGCTCCACAAGGACTAACTGGTTTCAAATATGATCATGGTGCACACATTAGAAGAATAATGGAGATGGGTTGCCTAAAAGGAAAAAACTACTCCCTAGTAGGCCCTAGAGGATATTGGCCAGGACGTGATCTATACAAATGGATGGCAGATCAAGATTTCCAATGGTTTACAATGCTTGATGTGGAAGAATTAGGAATTGACCTTATTGCCAAAGAAATAGCTGACAGAGCAAATGATGGAACAGACGCCGTTTATCTCAGCTGGGACATTGATTCCTTTGATCCTTCTTATGCACCAGGTACTGGAGAACCAGAACCAAATGGGCTTACTTCAAGAGAAGGCATCAGAATGATACGTCAATTATCAAAATCCTTTGATCCTGATCGATTTGCGATGGATCTAGTGGAAATAGCTCCGGCATATGATGTCAGCGATAATAGTTCCTACAACGGAGGCATTACGTCAGGATTGGGACAAAGATTAGTCATAGAACTCTTGGCAGGATTGTCATTAACAAAGAGAGGTTTAGAGGGAGGAGATCCTGTGAGGCCAAATGATTACAAAGGAACTGGAAATACATATAATTTTGGCAGCCCTAAAGCGGAAATTCCAAAGAGGGATTAATGAAAATTGAAGTATTGGCACAGGGAGATCCTGATGTCCAACCACTAACCAAAACATTTCATTATGAAAAAACGGACGAAGAGATTTTTGTTGAATCGGCACAATTAATTAAAAAACGTCTTTTAAACAACATGCGATTAAACATAGACGAAACACTTGAATTGTTTGTTACATGTATTGTGACTTCCTTAAATGAACATCAAACATTAAGTAAAATAGAAAAAAATATTTCACAGCTCCTATCGCCTAATCAAGTTATGATTGGGGTTCCAGAAACCTTGAGAAAATTAACTTTTACAATAAAAACAGAGCATGTTAACAGCGAGTCGATATCGGTTTCAACACCCATTACGATTAATCCATACTTTCTTCATGAACCGAAACAGTCAGCATAGGGAGAATGAAAATTGATTGACATGCTAATTGAAATGTTACAAGTTAATAATCCATTTTTAATTATACTTGCAGGTTTGGCCATTGGACTGCTGCATGCATTTGAACCTGATCATCTTAGTGCAGTTTCCACCCAGGTATCAAATAATAATCACAATACAAGTGGTTCAAAAAAATCAGGTTTGATGAATTTGACTATTAATTCTTCTTTGATAGGGGCACTGTGGGGGATTGGACATACATCCAGCATACTTGTAATTGGTTTATTGATTGCAGGTCTGTCGATAAACATCTCTGATAGTTTCTTTATTGGTGCAGAAGCAATTGTCGGTTTTATGCTTATTGTCTTAGCAATTTTAACAGTTTCAAACAAGAGTGTATTTAAACGGAAGCATGTACATCCTCACAAACATTCAAACGAAGTTTTTCATACTCATTCACATACACACAGCATTGATCATAAACACGGTCACAAATCATATCTGATTGGTTGCGTTCATGGCATTGCGGGTAGTAGCAGTCTTGTAGCACTAATTGCATCCACCATGAATGGTATTGATACCATGATTTATTTTTTAATCTTATTTGGTATAGGCAGTGTGATTGGAATGGCTGTTGCTAGTGGAATTCTAGGTTTGCCATTTATTTTGCTATCAAAAATAAACATAGTCACAAAATATCTAAAATATGCAATAGCAAGTGTAACTTTCATTGTGGGTTTTAATATCGTTTTTGTAATTGTATTCAATGGTAGATTATTGTCTTAAAAGTGAATATGTTTATGTAAAGAACAAATGTTTTATCTAAACATACTATTTAACGACCAAAACTGAAATTTTGGATTTTTGTACAATTGAATTTGATATGCTTCCAAGAATTGTTCCTTTGAAGCCACCAATTCCTTTTGAACCAGTAACAATAAGATCAACTTTTTCTTTGCTAGCAAATTCTGCAATTTGAGATGACGGTTTGCCGTATAGAATTTTAATCGTAAAAGAAACCTTTTGTTTTTCACAATCATTTTTTATCGAATTTAGCATCTTTTCAGATTTTTCTGTTAAAAATTTCTTATAGTTTATGACTGTCCCGGCAAGTGTTGGATGGACAACTACCACAGAGACTCCTGTAATCTTTGCCCCAGAAAGTTTGGCAATGTAAATTGCCTTGTCCAGTCCTTTTTTTGATGCATCAGAACCGTCCAAAGCAACTAAGATGTGTTTTATTTCACCCTTCAATCCATCACTAATCAGATTTGTGGATTATTAAATATTCCAAGTAAAGTACGTTCATTGATCTATACGTTTATCCTGCGAAATAACATGATTATTTTTTATAAATAGAACACATGTAAAAATTTTTCAAACGCGTGAAAAGGATTGCCTGATCTGCTCTCACATGGATTTAATGTAAATCATTCATTGATCTAAAAACCCATTTAAATTTTGAAGGCTCAGAAAACGCTAATAAAAATAGACATAAGACAGATAGTGAAAATGCAGCTAATGCAAAAATTAGTGTCTGCACTAAATATAATTCGTGGATAATAGATAATAGAACAAATACAAATCCGAGGACATTACATGACACCAATCCTGCTGTGAATGTTTTTCTGTATTTGATCAGTTTTTTGTAAACCAATTAATTTCAAAGACTGTCTATGGCAACATCTTATTTATCAATTTTTTAAATGAACGTACTTTACGTTTTAATTCGATAGACAAAATTACAAACAGCAAAACTAGAATTAATCATCATATTGTTATAAAAAAAGTCTGTAGGAAAAACATTCGCAAGAGGATTCAAACACTGGAGAAATACCATATGCTGTTTCATACGTAAATATGTCACAGCTAAACTATCTTGAAAAACATATGATCTCCCAGGCTTGTAAAGTATTAAGGTTTAAACTAAATTTACAAATTATTGATTTGGGATCTAGTATTGTAAAACGGTGGTTTTGCATCTTTCCGATAGTTTTGGAAAAAACAATCGAATGATAAACGAAGGAGATATTTACTATAAGACTGCCTAACAATCTTTTTGAGGTGTTGGAATTTTATTGGAATAGTATCTGAACAAATACAAAATCGTACCGAAAAATTATTTTTGTTTCATGGAAAGAACGATATTAATCCAGATACATTGGAAGATAGTACAGGAAAGATATCTAAAAGATGACAATATCTTCCAAATTGATAATGTGTTTTTCTGAAACATATTGAATTTATAATTTGAATTAACGAATTGACAATGAAAAATAGTCAATAATGTCAAATAAATCATGATGTAGACTATAAAATAATCTAAACAGGATCTTGAAGATCTTTGAAAAAAGTTTCTACATGCAGGAATATGGTTCTAAACAGTGTCCTGGTGCGGCGTTCTGACTATCAAAACTCAAGACTACGCTCTTCCATTTTCTTAATCATAAAATGAATTGCGACTATTTTAAAAGAACTAGAAATATTGTGATCATTGTTCTAGCCCTAATCCGCATCATGTTCTAATTTAAACAATTTTGATTATCAGTGGCGATATTGTATTATGTGCATCCTAGTGTGATTTCTATAGGTTCATAACATTCTGATCTTGAGTTAAAATGTGGCCTGCAAGGGAAGATGTGTCAGATACAAAGCTGGTAAACCCTCGGGCATAAACAGTAGATATGAGAATGGACAAAAAAGATGTTCTGTTTGTGAGATTTTCATAAACTGGGATGGCAAGCATTGTCCATGTTGTAGTTTCGTTCTTAGGACAAAACCAAAAGGTACACGAACAAGACACAGATTAATGATTTTACAACAAGTGAAAAGAATCTAAATATATCCACATGGGTGCGCGCTAATTACCTCCCTAACTATAACCCCTTGCAAGTTGTGCTCCCGTTCAAATTTGAACGAAATAATTTATTTTAGAAAACTTTTTCAAGATGTAATACAGTTACAAAACGTAGAAAAAATTATGATTTCTAATCAAGAAAATACCATGTTTGGACAAAAAACTGAACGGTCCGTCCCTTGCAAGTCACAGACACCATCCAATTTGGACAGTTTTTAGGATATTGAACTAATTCTAAAAATCCCTTTGATGGAATCAAACTAGAGCCTAAAAATTGCATCTAAATCAACTTAGAGAATAAAAAAGAAAATGCTACTGGTTATTTCATTTGATCTTTAACTTTGGCTAGGATTCTCTCAGCACATCGTACTGCATTTTGTGCATCTTTTTGGCTCATCAGATCTGGTTGATATTCTGCTTCATTCTTTTTCCCAATTAATGATGTAAATTGCTTTTTTACGTCGTTGTATTCCTTAGGTGGAAATATGGTTTTGATTAGGCCAAGTACATCTGTGTGAGAACCAGATGCACGTTTGTTTAGATAAGACGTTGTAAGGGCATCAAGTGCATTTATTGCACTATGAATCGCACTCATCATGGCATTATCATATGCTTGCTGGTCTATCCCAATTTTTGCCATACGGAGAGAATTTTCTGCTTTTGTCAGGTATCCTGCTGCCTTTCCAGGACTTACTGCTTTTACCATTACATCATCCCCTCCAGGTTTTTGCCTGCAATCATGATATGGTTATCCAGTATAGAGCGCACAAGGTTTGCATTTTTCTTGGATTTTAATTCTTTGCTAGAAAATATGAGGGTGGAGATATGGCTGTAAAATATTGAATTGATTTGTTCTTGTGCGTCTGCAACTATTGCATTTGCCTTTTCAGCATCATCTGTAATAACTAAAAGATCGACATCACTGTCTTCTTTTTCCATTTCTTTAGCAGCACTTCCAAAGATTGCTGCTGCAGCAATTCCTTTTGTGTCAAAATATTTTTTTAGCATTAAAATGATTTCGTCAAGGGTTTGCGCTTCTGCCTTGATAGCTGGTTCGATGATTTCAGTAAGCACATAGCTTTTCTTGTTTAGTGATAATTGATATGCATTTCCTACTGGCTGAACTTTAACAATGCCGAATTTTTCAAGCCGTTCAATTATTTTTGAGGTTTCCGGATGCGATGCGTCTGCATCATTGGCCAATTTTCTAACAGTGTAGATCTTGCCTTTGTGTCTGACTAGGGCACGAAGGACTCTAATGGATATCTTATTTCCCATCACATGTTCCAAATAATGATGCAGTTTCATGATTGGCAGGGTTTCCTTCCATTTGGCAAATATATCTACCAAGTGGTAGGTTTTTCCATCATATAACCATTTTCAGATTGGGACATCAGCTGTGGTTCTAATCATCAAAGAGGTTTTCAAGATGAGTCTAACACCAGCCCATGCCAAGGTTTTGGCATGTCTCTATAGATTTTGCAAAGATTCTTTGAATATTGCAAGATGTTAGTAATTTACAGCCTATTTGTGAACACAGATTTCGTCAGGTATTTTATCCAAATTCATCATATATTTTGGATTTCTAGGACTTCCGTCAGGCTGACGCCCTTGTTTGAATATGGTTATCCATTCATCTTTTAGGCCTGATTTTAAAACACTTTCATCTTTGATGAAAATAGCTTTCAGACCTTTTACCTTACCGCGATTCTTCATTAATCGCGTATTTTTTGCATGGGGTTTTGTTCTTCCTTCTAATTTATCTCTCCATTTTAGTAACTTCCCATCTATGTCAAAATCAAAATTCACATCTGCAATAATGAAACCAATTCCGTATTCTTGATTTATTATTCTATCCATTGCTGTTTTATCATTAAGTATAATTCTTGATTGATATTTTCCCTTGACATCTTTCAGTGAATGCACTTTTAGATCCCAATTATAATATCGTTGGTAGTCGATACGACTTCCTTTTGTTATTCTCACTCCATTCCACCCTCCTAAAAAATTTGTTAAAAGAGGTCTACAATATTCTTCAAAAAATATTGCAGCCCATTCTATTTGCTTACTTTGAGAAGTGTGTTTATGTAACCATTGTATGGATTCTTGACCTTCAAAAATTTTAGGAAAATATTTGTCAATCACTTCAATGATCTTAGATGCTTCATCTTCCGGCTTATTTGAAACCATTATCAATTCCTTCTTTGTTTATTCTTTTTTTAATCATATCAAGATCATCTTGGTTTTGAATTAAACATATGAAATTCCTCTTCAAGGATTTACATATTAATCCGGTAAGACAGTGACCTGCAAAAGGATCTAAAATTAACTCATTCTCATTTGAAAAAATCATTATCAATCTTGCTATCAATTCCTTTGGCAGATGATCTTTATACCTATTTTCAGATTTTGGTACAACATACCAAAAAGAATCTAACATTTCTTCTTTTTTTGCTCGAGAAATTTTTAAATTATGAATACGGTCAGAAATTGAAATATCTTCAAAATCTTCATTTGGATGATTTTTCACTAAAACATGTATCGTTGAAAAAGGGGTTTGATCGAAACTGATCATTGTTATTTCATTTGTTGGATTCAAAGATTTTACTGAATCCTTAGAACTTTTACTCCATAAGATTTTGTCATTAAAAACCCAATTTTGTTTAATTTCAAGGGCGTTTTGAATTTCTAATAATGCCTGCATCTCAGAGAAATCTATTGATTTGGAATTATTGGGTATATCAGAACCTGTTACAATACAACAAATTCCACCTGTTTTAGTTACTTTTGCAATTTCTTTTAACGTATTTCTAAAAAATTTCCGCACATTTGTTCTCAGATCTAATCTGTTTGATGGTAAAACAATGATGCTCAGACTAACCGAATTGGGTTGAAGTTGGACATCTAAATTTTGTATTTCATTACAAATTATTTGATTAATCATGTCTCTATCCGAATCAATCAATTCTAATCTCTATCTGTTGGAACTTATGCTGGAAAATAACCTTTGCTGGCAATTACTTTATGCTGGAATGCTGGCACAGCAATAGATAAATACTCAACGAATTACAAAATAATCATAATCAACTTATCCTAAAGCCCTCCAATACATCATGACGCATGCCAGATACACAAACCCGAGACAGTTGTCACAGTTCCCTTCGTATCTGACTGCCGTCCCGTGAAGCCCGCACCTGGGCCAGGCAAGGAACCGCTCTACGACAAACCCTGTCTTGCCATAATTTTTTTGGTTCCTGTTTTGTGCAACGTTCTTTGGGTTCCTTTTGTATGGAATGCAACGGTCAATCCCATGGGATCCCAGATAGTCTCTGATGCATGCCGCATCGTATCCCCTGTCGGCATACGCTGAGATGATCTCCCGTATCAAACCATCACCTGCAGGTTCTGAGATGTTCTCTAGCACATCAATGAATTTCGTACTGTCATGGACATTTGCAGGGCTGGCCCTGATTGGGATTGGCAGTCCTGTCCCGTCTACTGCAGCGTGAATCTTTGTGCCCAGGATCTTCCTGAACCCGTCATATCCTGTTTTGTCCCCCCTTTTTTGGCGGCAATTGACGATGAATCAATCGATATTTTTCCAGGCTGGTTTTTCCCTGCCTGTGTGCGGATTTTATCAGTCCTGACAGAATCCTTTTCCATATTCCCTTTTGCCGCAGCTCTGAGAATCTCAGATGCGCGGTGGATTTTGAACCGTATCTGTCCGGCATGTCTGCCCACCTGCAGCCGGTTGTTAGGACAAACAATATTCCGTTGATTGTGTTTCTGTCATTGCATCTTGGCCTTCCGGTTTTTGCAGGCTTTGGGAGATGTGATGCAACCGTCTTCCATTGAGTGTCTGACATTTCTTTGTGAATCATGAAAGATACATCGGCAGGGTCATTCTTGGATCCCGATTGTCATGAATTATTTACAAAATGATCGGTTTTAGGATGAGTTGAATGACGTTATCAATTGATGCACGCAATGGAAGCACAATGGCAGTGCCCAAAGATGATATCGAGATTTCAAATTTTAGGAATTATGTTGTAAAAATTGAAGGAGAGGAAATCATTTCAAAAAATAGTCAGGATAAAAAACTAGTTCTAAAAATTGGAAGAGACGGAATACTCTATCTTGATTTAATTGGATCGGGTACAAAACCTGTTGAAGATTTTTCTTTGATTGACGCATCGGTCCCAAGTGGATTCAAACATTACAAAACCACTTCTGCTGCAAAGGCAATCAGAGGAGTCAAAGGAAAATATAGAACATACAAAAATACTGAAGGCGACTTTCTTACTTTTGCAATAGGTCCCAGTGGAAAAGCTTACAGAATCAATTTAGGAAATTTATCTGATGGTGATTCAAAAATAAGGATAGTTTTAGATGCAATACCAAGCAGTTCATTTCACAAAGCGTACTTTAATGACAAATTGCCGCAAATAATTATTGAAAACAGACAGCCAATCAAAGCTGCACTTGACGTATTGGAAGAAGAAGGGTACGTAACAAAAACAGGACATCATGTTGGAATTTCTGAAGAATATATCAAAACAAACAAGAAAAAACCATCAATCACATATCATAGTTCGGAGGATAATCAGTAACTAGATTGGAATGTGCAAGGGGCTTTTGAACCATCGGGGTAAGATGTTACTCGGGCCTCTTACTAACTCCCCAGACTTTACTGATTGTTCTTATTTTTTCTAGTTTATTTACCTTCTTGTACGTCCTTTCTTCACTTGTAATCTTCAAGTGATGAAATCTTTCTGGTTGGAATTTTTTTCCATTTGGGAATAGACCCACCTTCACGTTCAAATTCAAGTGTAAGCGATTCATCCCTTATGTGTGGAGCTTCCTTCAATCTGGACTTTGCATAGTCCACGTATGTTTTCTGTATGTCAATCCCAAAATATTTTCTTTTAAGATATTTGGCAACTTTAGTAGTCTGTCCTGCACCGTTAAATGGATCTAAAACCATATCGCCTTCATTTGAATAAAGATTCAGCAGTCTATAAGGAATTTCTTCAGGGTAAGGACAAGGGTGTTCCAAGAACCCTGGAGGAACGGGTGCAATATGCCACACAGAATTTACAATTTCTTTCCAAGTTACATCTTGGTTAATGTTGGTAAAAGCATACTCAAATCTTCTTAACTGATTTTTTCCTTTTCTCATAACTAGAATCATTTCATGCATAATGTTTGCTCTAAAATATGATGGGTATGGATGCTGAACAAAACTTCCCGCTCTGTTTGCACCCCCAGTTACTTTATGCCATATTATCTCTTCGTGCAAATTCCATCCCTGTTCATTTAATTTTGAAACAAGTAATGCTGGCAATGGTTCCAAAGTTCCTTTATTGATTTCATTGCCTATCACCATACAACAATATCCACCTTCTTTGGTAACTCTGTAGACTCCCTTGAATATTCGTGCCATATCCTCTATGTAGTCTGAAACTGTAATTGTTAATTTGCCACGATAATTCTTTTTTGGGTTATTTCCATGTTCTGCATGCATAGCATAATCAATAGCATTTCTGTAAGGGGGAGAAGTTATAGTAATATCTACAAGATTCTCATCCAACTTTGAAAGAACGTCAATATTATCTCCACATACAATTTTATTTATTTGAGTCATACTCGTCATCATAATTCCTCTTCCTTAAAGCTTTTTTGCACGTGGGATCATAAACAAGTGATAAAAAGATAACTTTTGAAATATTTCGTGTCTGAAAATAAAGACATGTGGTATGGGAATCTATTTTCAATGGATTTTTATACTTTTAAGCATTAATTATTCGAACTTATCCTAAAACCCTCCAATACATCATGACGCATGCCAGATACACAAATCCAAGATAGTTGTCACGGTTCCTTTCGTATCTGACTGCCGTCCTGTGAAGCCCGCACTTGAGCCAGGCAAGGAACCGCTCTACGACAAACCTTGTCTTGCCATAATTTTTTTGGTTCCTGTTTTGTGCAACGTTCCTTGGGTTCTTTTTGTATGGAATGCAACAGTCAATCCCATGGGATCTCAGATAGTTTCTGATGTATGCCGCATCGTATCCCCTGTCGGCATACGCTGAGATGATCTCCCGTATCAGATCATCATCTGCAGGTTCTGGGATGTTCTCTAACACATCAATGAATTTCGTACTGTCATGGACATTTGCAGGGCTGGCCCTGATTGGGATTGGCAGTCCTGTCCCGTCTACTGCAACGTGAATCTTTGTGCCCAGGATCTTCCTGAACCCGTCATATCCTGTTTTGTTCCCCCCCTTTTTGGCGGCAATTGACGATGAATCAATCGATATTTTTTCCAGGTTGATTTTTCCCTGTCTGTGTGCGGATTTGATCAGTCCTGACAGAATCCTTTTCCACATTCCCTTTTGCTGCAGCTCTGAGAATCTCAGATGCGCAGTGGATTTTGAACCGTATCTGTCCGGCATGTCTGCCCACCTGCAGCCGGTTGTTAGGACAAACAATGTTCCGCTGATTGTGTTTCTGCCATTGCATCCTGGCCTTCAGGTTTTTGCAGGCTTTGGCAGATGTGATAGAACCGTTCCATTGGATGTCTGACATTTCTTTGTGAACCATGAAGGATGCATCGGCAGGGTCATTCTTAGATCCCGATTGTCATGAATTATTTACAAAATGATCGGTTTTAGGATGAGTTGTTCATATGATCTTTGAAGGAATTTTATTTAGTAGGCGGAATGTCCTCAGCACTAACAACCTTTGCGTTGCAACAATACAAAAAAAATTTCTAAATGTACAACTCGTCTTAAAACTAACCCCTTGGACAATATTTTATGATCATTTGGATCTATGAACCATTAGTTTCCAAACTGTACATGAAATTCACTGAAATAACAGACAGACAATGGGATATGATAGAGCCGTTGCTGCCAAAACCTGCCGCCACAGGACGTCCAAGAAGCAATGACCGAACGGTTTTAAATGGAATCGTCTGCGTGCTGGTTTCCGAATGGAGTGAGATGCCAAAAACATACGGCGATGGTTCAACTGCCAATCCAAGGCCAAGAAGATGGCAGGGGTTTGGAATATGGAAAAGGATTCTGGGACGTGCAGTCAAATCCGCACACAGACAGGGAAAAATCAACCTGGAAAAATATCGATTGATTCATCGTCAATTCCCTCCAAAAAAGGGGCGACGTGATCGGATTTGACGGGTTCAAGAGAGTCACAGGCACGAAATTGCATGTTGCAGTGGATGGTACCGGCCTGCCAGTATCAATCGTAATGAGCCCTGCAAATGAGCATGACAGTACGAAATTCGTAGACGTGATGGAATCAGTTTCGGATTTTGCAGATGATTCCATGATGGAACAGATGGTTTCAGTCTATGCAGACAGGGGATACGATTCAAAGCCAATCCGCAGTCATGCAAGGTCAAGAAACGTCATTCCGTGCATTCCCTTTAGAAAAAACAGCAGGACGGCAGATGATGATGCGGGCAAGGACAGTTACAACAGGACAAGGTTTGTAGTGGAGAGGTTCTTTGCCTGGCTGAAAAACGGGTTTTATAGAACAGGAATAAGATGTGAAAGAAACGCAGGAAATTATCTTGGGCTGGTTAACATTGCGCCATTTTTGATGTATTGCAGTGTTTTAAGATGAGTTGAAAGAACAAAAGAGATTCAGAGGAAACTTTCTTGACTTGAGAATGACAGTACATGCATTAACAGACAAAAAACGTTCTCTAGCAAAAGCATGTAAAGACTTTGAAACGAAATATAAAAAACAGAAAGTAAAGGAACACGGTAAGATTTACGGTGTGGAATATATCGAATACTGTATTGCTGATGTAAAGGCAACTTATTCTCTCTACCAAAAAACAAAAGAGGAATTTGATGAATACAAACTAGATATTCCAATTACAAAGGCATACACCCCTGCATCTATAGGAAAGGAACTTTTGAGAAAAATCAAAGTTAAGTCATTTGCAGAGAAGAATTCTGATTTTCCACAGAGATTACAGGCCACATAATGAACGCATACTTTGGAGGAAGAACCGAGTGCAAGATTAGAAAAACTCCGATTGAAGCGGATCTGATTGATTTTCTAAGCATGTATCCTACAGTATGCACACTTCAGGGATTGTGGAATTTTGTAATTGCCGACAAAATTGAATATTTTGATGCTACTGATGAGATACGGAATTTTATTGATTCTTGAGTTAGAAGACATTCAGAACAAGGAGAACTGGAAAAAACTCCAAGGAATAGTGCAGATTAGGCCCAATGATGATGTTCATCCTGTCAGGGCAAAATATGATGAAAAGATTGTCTGGAATATAGGCGTAAACAGGCTCACTTCAAAGGCTCCGTTATGGTATAGCATTGCTGATGTTGTAGCCTCAAAACTCTACACGGGAAGGACTCCAGAAATTACTCAAGGCATGAAATTTGTGCCTAAGAATGTAGAGAAGAACCTAGAGCAGACAGAGATTCACGGAGCCAAGATAGACCCCTACAAAGAAGACCTCTTCAAGAGACTAATAGAGCACAGGCAGAAAATAAAAGACAAGAGAGATACGTTTGGTGAGGACACTCCAGAATATGACAACTATGAAAGAAATCAGAACGTCATAAAGATAATTACCAACTCGATTAGTTATGGAATCTTTGTCCAGATTTATGTTGAAGAATCCTCAAAGCCCTCGACTGTTAACGTGTATGGCTTGGAGAGATTTAAAAATGAAAAACCCAAACGAGAGAAACCAGGATTCATGTTCAACCTAATAATTGCTGTCTCAATTACTTCTGCTGCAAGACTATTGCTTGCAGCAACCGAAGTATTTCTTTCAAGAAGAAATGCAACACATGCATATTGTGACACTGATTCCATGGTAGTTCCTACACAGTACAGAAAACAGGTACAAGAGTTTTTCCAAAAACTAAACCCGTATGATTTCAAAAGCAAGGAAAATATTGACGTATTCAAGATGGAGAAAGGAAATGTCTTGTTTTACGGAATCTGCAAAGAGATACTGCCTTTACACCATAGATGATAAAATAGGCGAAATCAAGATTGACAAAAAGAAATACTCATCACACGGATTGGGATATCTGCTTGATCCGTTTGCAAAAACAGAAGAAGACCTTGAAAAGGACTGGTCACCCAAAGTCTGGAAAGACATTCTTGATTTTCACTACAAGTTACACGCAAACAACTTCAAGAAAAATATGAAGGCAAGTATGCAATATCTCAAATTTCCGTATCCAAGCCAAGGATAAGAAACAGACTGAAAAAACTAGACAAAGACAAAGATTACTATAAACAGATAAAGCCGTTCAACTTTTGCCTTGTCGGATTTCCTACAACAGACAACGAAAAGACAAAAGAGCCGATAAAACCTCTTGCTCCTTTCAGAAGGCCTGTGCGGGATGTTGTGTTTGATGAGTTTGTTGACCTAAACAGCAAAAGTGGTGATGTTTTGAGAGGACAGCACTACTGGAAAAACATGTGGAATACAATACGCAATTACATAAACAATCCAGAGTCCAAATTTGACGGAAAAGACGGTGTTTTGGAAAGAAAGCACCTCAACGTGATTTCAATAAAACACATAGGAAAAGAGGCAGACGACATTGATTTGGTTCCGGTTCTAGGCGCAAATTTGGATACTTTTGTAATTTATGAAGATGAAAATGCGATAAATACAGATTTTGAGGCTAACGCAGAAGAGATTCTGAAACTGGAACCAAAAGAAGTGATAAAGTACAATTTGTCAAGGCCCTCGTTGAAATACATTAAAGAGAAAATTGAAAGAAAGGAATTTGACCGAATATTGAAGACAACAAAGAATAGATTGTTGGCAGCATTAAGAGAAAAACAGAATCAGCAAGAATCTATCCAACCCACTATCAAAACGTAAGTTCAATTGGTTTTAGTTTATTTCACATAGTAACTAATTTGCCATAGCCCATTTTTCACAAAAATAATTCTGAATGGTAGTTTTTGCACAAAATGGGCAATCCGGATTCTTGATTCTCTTCACGATATGACTCCTGTCTGGCAAAAACAAGTTAAATCTAAGAAAATCTAGATGGTTGTTCATTGGGAAATTAATTAATGATGTCGAAAAATGTTTTATGATTTCAGAAATCAAAACTAATCCAGACAGGAACGAAACAAAAGAGACCGTTGCAGCCTTCGTACCCTTATCTGTTTTAATCTTTAATTGACCACAAACATTCTGAGTATATACGTCTCTAAAAGGTTCACCGATAAAATTTCTAAATAATTCTATTCTTTTACCATGTTTTTTCTGCATGTGTTCAAAATGAGACCGTGAGAAATTCCCATTGGTTAAAAGTGTATTTTTTACATCGTCCAAAGGTATTCCTGTTTCTTTGGATATCAGTTCTTCCTGAGTTAGGTTATTAATCTGATACATACAACATAGACAGGCATTATTTTGGAATTTTATTTGACACATTAGACACGCTATTTCCTGTTGCTCCGTGAAAAATTATTTTTGGCAATTCATACTGGATTTGATAACGAGTATCATTGTTATCCACAGTAGATACAATTATTGGAAATGAATTTTTGTTATCAAAGTTTTCAAATTTTACAGGCTGTGAAACTATTTCTAAATCATCAATGGAATATCCCTCGGCGACTTTTGCTTTATTTTTTCCTATTTTATCAGGAAAATAAGTTAAACATCTTGTACTAGTTTCATCAAATTCATCATCGTCAATTACTGTTATTTTTGCATGAATATTTGGAATTTGGGATAATCCAAAAATAAAGGCGCTGCCGACTGCACCTGCACCAATCAAAAGAATATCATCATTAATTTTCAGATTGGCTGGGAAATCAAAATTATCCTCATTGAACAAGTATGTTAAAAACGAAAATACAAAATCATTTGGATGCTTGGATATTTTCTTTTCATCATGTTCCCTTAATCGAAATATGCTTTTGAAAACTTCTGATGAAGCAAAACATGCTGCACCCATAGCCCCTATTGGATTTTGATTAGGCTTGTTAAATGATTTCACCACCTTATTACAAGCCAAATGCGATACCCAGCCATCAGAATTGATATTGATCCGTAAATTTCCCATTGCTGAAGAATTTCCAATTGATACGACTACATCTATCTTTGATGGAAATTCATTAGAAACTTCGACCCCTATTTCTTTTGCAAATTTTTCAAGTTCTTGTTGCAGGTTAATCCTAGAATTAGGTAAAACAATGTGGATTTTATCGATGAATCTGCACGTCAGATTAACTAGTGTTTTAGCCATAACAAGACCATTATCTGTAGAAAGAAGTTTGTCATCTCCAGTTATCACTACCGTTTTTTCACGCAGTTTGTCAATTGCTGAAACTTTGTATTGATTCAGCAACAAATTACTGCGATTATGTCTATCGTTCATTAAAATCCCCTTTGATTTGAAATCTATTGCTAATTTGTAATGTGTCCAGTTCATTTCATTTTGCATTGCCTTCATATTCGTAAACTTTACAGTCAGTAAGACAAGATACATTTTTACCAAAAAAGGGAACAATGATGGAAAGAAATCCGAGTTTGTGAGAAATTGGATAATTATCATCTGTGAAGGAATGAAAGGCTTCAAAAGGATGAGAATGAATCTGTGCGAACAAAACTTCATTTCTCTCATGAATTAATTTTCCAATCTGAAATGTCGTTTGTAATGGAACGCGTGCAAACAGTTTCTCATTTTCAAATTCATTGTAACTGTCGGCAAATATTACATTTCTAATTTCACCTTTTTCTTGATTTAATGTTCCAGTCCAATATGCTATTGCCTCTTTTTGCTGTTCTCCTATTTCTTGAAATTTTGAAATGGTAGACCGAAAGATTGATCCGGGTATTGCTAATTGTTTTATTTTTTGTGGAAGTCTATGCATTTTTCTTCCATCCATTAATTTGTCTAAAAATATGAAACACAGTTTGAGCAAGTGTGTGAAAAGTGGGAGAAAACTGATGGTCAGAATGTCTTTTTTTATATTCACGAGTTCCTGCAATGCATATCCATCTTGGATTTTCATTCATTTTGAAGGCCTCTTGTCCATCATCAGGCCAATATTCCTTACTATCATCTATTTTTGTTTCAGGATTGACAAAAACATAATCAGCAGGTTGTATTGGAAATTCACCATCACATATGCATTTTAAGAAAAACTCTTTCTTGTCAGACTTTCTTAAAAGATTGATGTAGATGGTTTTTTCTTCTACTGTTATGCTCTCTTCGTCAATCCAGCCACTCATTACTTTTTTGAGTTTTTTGGCTTCCTCAAAAAAAGAAATTTCTGCAAGCCTAGCATCCAAATCCTAGAAACCTCCAATTAGTAAAAAAAATATACTACGGTCACCTACTAACGTATGTTCGAAGTACACTTTTGGGACCGTAGTATTATTAGATTTCATAGTCACCCTACCTGTTGCTCTGTTCCTAACCAGATTGTGTCTTTGTTTTCAACCCCTTCATCAACAAGGGTTTTGTTGTCGTCAAACGGCCTAAAGGAATCATTTTTCATTTCAGCCAACCTGTATGTAACCCCAGGTGGAGGACAGATTCCGAACCGTTCTAGTGCTTCTTTCTTTGCGTCTCCGAGAATAGTCTGTTTGAACTTGAATCTATCCTCGTCACCTTCTATGGTTTTGATGGTGACATGTATTGTCTTTGGTATTTGTTCTGCTTTAGACTGCATTATCTCCAATTTCTCATACTTCGTTATAAGTGTATAATAAAAAACAAAGTTGTATTATTTACAAAGTACTATAAATAATATGAGTAATCATAGTATTTTGACCACTTTGGAAAAGAAAGGAAATAATAGTAAACAAAACCCACTTTATTGTAGAAAGCGTATGAGTCAATTATTTGATAATAAAATGTTTGAAGAATCACCATTCAATGATATTTTTAAAAAATCAAATTTTTCTGATTTACCTGCTCAGATATTTCATCCATACAAATTAATGATTATGGTGGCATTGAGAAGATTTGGAGCATTAGATTTTCCAGCACTTCGAAATGGAATCAGGATTAACAGTGACGGTAATTTGGCCAATCATCTAAGAGTTCTAGAAGACTTGGAAATCATACAATATAGAAAAGAATTCGAAGGAAGAAAGCCAAAGACGTTTTACGAACTCACCGACAAAGGCAAAAATGAGTTACAAAGACTTGTGTTTTACTTCACAGATTTCATAAAAGACGTAGGGTCGTATGAAAGTACGTGATAAATTAATCCAACTATATGGAGGTCTTGGAGTAACTCCTAGTTTGGAGAATTTTTCTAGTCGCAAACAATTACAGAAGTTAACTTATCTGGTAGAAGCATTTGGGATTTTCTTAGGATTTCGTTTTAGTTGGTACCTGCACGGGCCTTATGATAGAAAACTAACCGCCGTCCTTTATGATGATAATAGAGACGAATCAGATAGAGATGTATTGGATACTTTTCCTAATGAGAAAAAAATTCTAAAAAAACTAAAAGAATTTCTTGGAAGGGACATTCATTCAAGTAGAACTTTGGAGTTAATCGTGTCTTTACATTATTTAGATTACATTGGACAGAAACAGGAAATGTCTGATGAACAAATCATTAATAGATTGATAGAACTAAAACCACAATACACCAAGGATGAATCAAAATATTATCTAAAAAGAATTCGAGAATACCTTCAATGATTTACCAGAATGAGAAGATCCAGAAAAACTTTCTAAAAATTTATCAAACAAGAATAAAATGAATCTAATCGATATAACAAATTAAGAAATCATCAAAATAACGTATTGATTTTAAATGTATTGTATAATCTCGTCTTAGGAATAATACTGGTGGATTCTCTTTTCTAGCAGTTTCATTAAATGAAGTGGGATTATGCAAAAATATTATAAATTTAATTTCATTTGAAATCATTTTAGTAATATTTTCTGGACATTTTTTTAATTCGTCGTATAATTCGGTGTAAAAATTAAAAATAAAATCCAAGATAACAACTCCACCTCTATCAAAATTAGAGAAGTCAGAATCTTCTTTTTCTACTATGTGTCTTAGCGTTTTTCTTATTTTTTCATTATTTTCTTTTCAGAAAATTTAACCAATCCTGATTCATCAGTATTTAGACTGGTAACTTCTATCAGTAATTACTTATCTTTAACAACAAAATCAGAAGTTTTTTCTTCATCTGTCTCATTAATTTTTTGAATATCACCCAGGGGCTCAAATAATCTCTCAATAAATTTTTCATTATCTGGGGAGGTAATCTCAGTGCGTATTTGGTCATGATAAGATTGAAGTTTTTTTGTATCTACGTTTAACCCGTCTTTATTTTCACCATAGAACATTTTCTCTAGTTCATCCATACTTTTAGGCCCATTGTATTCAGTCATGTTAGAATAGACAATATTTTTATCTTGAGTATAAAAAAATTTCATCCTAAACTAAGAAATTCTTTCAAGTAAACAGAAAATAATATCAAACTGGTCATAATCTTACTGGCATGGGTGGAACTTTAGGACAATGTCCAATTTGCAAGAAAAGAACTGAACTTACACAGCATCATATCAAAGAATTAGGTAGAGATGAGAAGGGAGTTTTCAGAAAAATTGGATTGTGTAATGAGTGTCATGTTTGGCATGAAAAATACATCAATGCGCTAAAGACTTTTGGATACGACCCTGAAAAATAGAGCCATACATTTTTTGAAAATCATTGATGCTCTTCTTCAGGGTTACTGATCAGGATACTTTTTGGTATACCATCCAGGGGGCGTTAAATGGAGTGCTGTTATAGTACCCCACACACATTGTGCTCCCGATCAAATTTGAACCATAAAAGATGATAGATGATTTTTGGCACAATCCAATAATTGCTAAATAATATCATCATTCATTATTAGCATCATGACTCTGCAAAAAGGAAGTCATCGGTACAAGGTTAGTGAGAATGTTCTGCCGGGCATGGGCGCAAATAGTCCAATGCCCGACGGGAGCGTCAAAGTTTTAAAAATTGTTTGTTTAAATAATAAAATCCTCAATGAAGTCTGTTGGGCCTAAGAGAGATCGAACTAAAAGAGGAATATCGTTCTGACAGAGACGACATTGTAGCAGAATTTTTTCTCCCATGTCTGAGCAACTGTATCGAGTATGACAGATGCGTTGACTTTCTATCAATTCAAACACTGTCTACATTTTCAGTGTCATTTGAAAGATTTGTAGAGGGAAAGGCAAAATTAAGAGTGATTACAGGTCATAGGTTCAGAACTGCGGACCTGAATTTATTTACAAAGCTCTTTTCTGAAAAATATACAAAATCATTGGAAGGCAAATTAATCAAAGACGCCAAAATTGAAAAACTTCGAAAGATTGTAAATAATGGGCAAGTGGAATTGAAAATTGCCATTCCAAATTCAGAGAGAATAGCAGACACGTTTTCAGAACGAATCGGGATATTCAGAGACGAGGAAGATCAGACAGTGGCATTTACCGGAACGTCCAAAGAATCATTTTCATCCCAGACTAGAGACTTTGAATCAGTCGACGTATTTACATCATGGAACGACAAATCCAGAGTTGAAAGAAAAGTAAAAGATTTTGAAGAACTGTGGGAAAATAAAACAAGGCACGTTGATGTGCATGATTTTATGCATGCAGAAGAGAACAGTCTTTTAAAATATTCGTCAGAATGGATAATGAGGGATTAAGGCTCAAAAGAATTTTCTAGCCTAGATTTATTCTCAAAAAAACTCATTCTGTTAATCTTGTAATAGATTACTTCTCCACGTCTTTCAATCACTGCGATGATTGGTTCCTTTCCCATTTGAGTGATTTCTTCAATCTTTTTTTGCAAATGTCCCATTTTTTCTTGCCGGCCTTCATTTAGGCCGAAAATCAAAAATTTTGCCCCTCTTTCACCATAATGTCCTCGTTCATACACTCTAAAATCAGAACCAAACCCAAATCCATCCTTCACAACATAGCCCCTATTTCTCAAATCACGGTATATCAAAAACTTGGTTAAAATTTCGGAATCAGATTTTTGACAGGCATTCATGTAATAATCAAAATCAATTTGCCTCCTGCCACTCTTGAGAATCAATCTTTTTGTGTATAGCAAATAAAGAGTTTCGAATGATTTTAGAAATAATTTTTCTTTTTCAATTTCTCCAAATCCTTTCAAATCTAATTCGTGAACCATGTTTTTTTGAGAGATACGAGTTTGATCTGAAACCAGTTCCCCGTTGACCAAAGGAGTCTCTTCCATAATGAAGACAGAATCAATGGATTTCCATATAAGCATTGGACAGTACGAGGTGGAAGTGGCTAACCGTTAAAATATGGGCGTTCTGGCTTGAGATTATCATGCACGGTGCCAATTACAGAGACGGGAAGGGACAGGTCTTTACAAGAAAGGAATACATCAAGGGCAAGCCGCAAATAAAAATTGCAAAATTCCAAGGCGGCAAGAGAGGAACTTACGAATATTGTGTTCAATTGTTGCTAAATGAGAAAATCCAGATTAGGCACATGGCCATTGAATCTACAAGACTAGCAGCAAACAAAACACTGGAAAAAACAACTGGTGAGTCAGGATATTATTCAAGATTAAGAATATACCCGCATAATCTACTAAGAGAAAACAAACAGATTGCAACGGCAGGTGCAGACAGAGTTTCGGAAGGAATGAGGAGATCTTGGGGAAAAGCAGTTAGCTTGGGAGCAAGAGTAAGACAAGGGCAGTGCATCATGGAGTTATATGTCAGCGGGGAAGCACATTTGGAAGCTGCAAAGAAGGCACTCCACGGTTCATGTGTAAAATTACCAGGAACGCCACTAATCAAGGTGGTAGAATGGAACAAGCTGTCACCATAGGTGATTCAGATCGGATTCCTTACTTTTAATAAATTCTAAAAATTCATCAAATTCTTGTTTTGTTGGCTCTCGGTTAAGAATTCTTTTGGACTGGTAATAAAACGTGTTGTAGATTCGTCCAACAACTACACCCAATACGAATGATTTTGAATTGTCTACATTAGAAAGAGATTCAACGAGTTGTTTAATCTCGTCTTTGTTTGAAATAGAATCTTGAATTTTTTGCTCTATTTTCTTGAAAAGTTTTTCATCCATAATACATCTTATTTGAAATAGTTAAAAACAGTTTAATATCCAAATTCAGCCTTGAGGGTTGTTGCAGTTATAGTACAGTCTGGTTAGTACTCGTGCTTGCCAAGTACGTGACCCGGGTTCAAATCCCGGTAACTGCACCGTTTATTGATTTTTAGGAATTAATGCGTCATTGATGATTTCCAATGCATCGTGTGCTTTTTCGGGACGCGGTAGTTGAATTGCAATTACACTGTCTTTCCCACATTCAGATTCAGGAGAATGAAGTACGAACATGGAAGTATTTGCAAGAGTTTCAAAAAAATTCAAATCAGTTTTTGCGTTGATAAGAAATTTTTCAACGAGATTTCCAGTTGAGAAAGTTAAAACCATTTCAACAAAAGCATTCCCTAAGCCATCTTGAAGTATATTTAGATCGGTGTTTACAGAAAACGGCTGTCCTTCAACTTTGGCTCTTATAGCGCCGTATTTTTTTACGTCAATCACAATACAGGGAGCGGCCCTACCTTCAAAATCAAACGTGGTGATACCGTCATGGGCCTGTTCGGACATTCGCTTTAATTCATCAGACATTGTCTTTTTCTATTGCAGGCATTATTTTATCCCCAGCTTTTACCAAGAAAGGAGAGATAAATGCAGTAATGATGGAGATTATGCCCACCAACGGGAACAGGAAAGCGCTGACAGCGCCAATATCCACACCAGCCTTTACGATTACAATTGAAAACTCCCCCCGCGGAGCAGCCAAAGTAAATGCAGAACGGAATGCCTTGCCACGCCTTTGCCTAAACAAAAGGTTTCCTAGCAGATTTCCCCCAAACTTCATTCCCGTTGCAACTGCGATTAATGCGACTGCGACCCAAATGTAATTTTCAAGTTGTGAAACATCCATCAACGCTCCAACGGATATGAAGAAGATGGCAACGAACATGTCTTTAATCGGGCTGGAAAGCAGTTTTGCCACTTCGGCAGACTTTGATTCGGCCACCAGAACGCCCGCCAAGAATGCACCGATTGCGACTGATAGGCCCACAATATTTGCAAGCAGAGCATAGCCAAAGCATACCCCTAAAACACTCAGTAGCAAAATTTCACGATGTTCTGCTGCTGCCACTCTATCAATAAGTGGGGGAATTACACGGGTTCCAACAGTGAAGGTTCCCACAATTAATCCAGTTGCAACAAGGACAACCACAATAATAGATTCTACAGATACAGAACCGACCAATGCAATCGATTGTAAGGAGGAAATCAAGATAACCGCGATTACATCCTCTACAATCAAGATACCCAAAACGAGAATGGAGGATTCTTTCTTTATTCTTCCCATCTCCTCTAAAATTTTCACGATGATTGCAGTACTGGAAATGGATAGTGCAGCTGCGATAAATAGCGCATCCATAAATTCCAGACCAAGAGCAGTTGCAGTGTAAAATAGGGCACCCAATGTAGAAAACAATCCAATAGTTCCAACTCCAATGGCTACACGCCCTATACTTCTAATTTTGGCATATGGAAACTCAATTCCAATCACAAACAAAAGTAAGATCACGCCGATTTCAGCAAAAAGATTCAATGCAGAAATATCAGACAAGATTCCGACGCCCTCCAAAACATCAGCAGTAGGACCGCCTTCAGGCAATATCCAAGACCATATATGAGAAAATGGACCAATTAGCATTCCTGCAAAAAGATATCCAATGATCAAGGGCTGCTTAATTTTAAAAAATGCAAGAGTGACAACTGCACCAATAATCATGATGAATGCTAGATCAGTGACAAAGCTTGTGTGTGGAAGCTCGGGAGTAATTTGCTCGATTAAACTAGAGACAGTGTTATTCAGAGAGCTCTGAATCCCATTGGAGTCTATCTGAAGCGGAACGCTTTGCATGCTATCATTAAACAAATTTGTTTAAAAATGATTGCGGATTAAGAATTTGCAAAAGACTTAATTTTTCTCAGGCTCGGTAGTTTTGAAAATCTTTAACCGTTTTATGCCCAAACGTCATAATTGATGTGCAGGATGATGATTGGGTCGTCTGAAATTTATGTGGAGATATGACCTGGGGTATCTGACTGCAACATTGGTTACTTTGTTATCACCTGAATATTAATAGTACGGTACCATACCGTACTATATGATCCAATGCGAATATTGTCCAAGAGGGTTCATTGAAACAGCAAATGGTTTGGCTGAAAAGACATTTCATGAATTACTTCACGAACCAGAAGTTGTAAACAAGTAACTCTTTACATTTTTTATTTTATACCCAACTTTTTTATTTCCAAATTTTCAACCAGACATACATGACTGTCAAAACCATGAAGAAAAAAACTGCGACAAAGACAAAAAGGGAGCCATCACCATCAGCATTATTAAAAAAAGTGGCGTCGGTCTCAGATTCCAACAAGGCTTTACAAAAAGAGATCAAAGTCATGTCGAAAATATTCGGGGAAAACCAAAAGGTACTGGTCTCAATGAAAGGGATGATCGATACACTAACATCAACACTAGAGCACATACAAAAACAATCAAAGCAAATCAGCATCATTGAAGATGACACCCAAAAATTATACGCTGGGCTAAACCAGGTTAGGGCACAGTCAAATCTAGTAACAAAAATCAATGATCAAACAGCAAAGTTAGAAAAAGAAATGGGCAGGATATCAGAATTGCAAAAGGCATCAAAATCAGAGGAACTGTCTCAACAGGTAGAAGACAGTATGAATTCAATTAAAAACAATTCTCAGATGATTATCAAAATTGCACAAAGAATTGATGAAGTCAGAGATGACCTGCGAAAAGTATCTGGAAAAACAGATTCATTTGCAGAGATAGGTTCAGAAATGAACGATCTTAAAAACAAAATAGATGAAATTTCTGGAAAAACAGACAAGCTAGACACAGGCTCTCAAATTATAGAGAGTCTCAAACAGGAATTGGGAAGAATATCCGAAGGGGCATCATCAGGTTCAAATCTTAATGCAGAATTGGATGCAATTAAAATTACAATCGATGCCATATCGTCAAAAGCATCAAAAATCGATTCTCTTGGCGGGGTTATCGACGGACTAAAACAGCAATTTGACACCATATCGTCAAAAGCAGGTTCTATGGACAGTTTGAGCCTGGAATCCATCAAAGACTTGGGCGGCAAAATAGATAAGATTGAAACAGAGATAGGCGCATTGACACAGAGGACAGATTCAGCAGTATTTGTCGGAGAAGGACTAAAATCGGTTCAAGAAGAATTTTCAAATTTCAAACAAAACGTCTTTGATAAGACAAACAGCATTGAGCAGAAAATATCATCAGTTTCAGACACTCTAAAAAGGCAAGACGAATCATCAGTAGAATTCCATAAAAAATCAGAAAGGCTCTTTGAAGAATTACAGTCAATTAAGGAAGTTACCAACAAGGCATCTAGTGACTCGTCAAAAGAAATGATGGCATTGTTAAAGCTATCAGAATATCAATCAAACATCAGAATGAATTCTGAATCAAAGTATGGTGTTGCAAGGGATATCGAAAAAATGGCATCACAGACTGCAGAGATTGTAAATTTGTTTGATAGAATTTCAATAGAATCAGGGGAAAAAATACCGCTGCCTCACGAGGTAAGACAGTGGGCAGTAAGCAAGATACTGGATTGTGCAGACAGATGGGAGGTCAGATTTAGCGACGTATATTCTATTTTGACTAATGCGATTGGAAGAGACATGTTAAAAGAAGCAATCAGAATTCAGCAGATACGAGACATTTATGGCATCAGAGCGGTGGATGAAATCAGAAATGATCTAAATATTTCCTAGTCATTCGTCATCAGAATTGGCGAGTTGCTCTTTCTTGCGTTTTAATGCAGCAAAAATTCCAACGATTGCCGCAATCCAAATCACACTAAACATCATGTTTGCAGGGCTGACATACATGTATGGAGTTGCATCCATAATGTTGGCTCTTAACAACAAGGAACGATTATCCAGATCAATCATGCCAGCAGAATACGCGGCGTTATCTTTTGAAAGAGAGGCCATTTCATCAGCATCTACAAGCATAGAGTTTACGTTATTTTGAATTCTAATGAAGTTAGTAGATTCGGTTGCAAATATCCAGACAGGATTCTTGGAAACAACTTCGCCATCAGCATCAGTAATTTCAGGAAGACTGGCCATGACAACATTCAAATCATCCTGTATTGATTCCAAATGTTCACGGATTACAACAGGATCCGACGAGGATACAATTCCATCAAAATTCCCTCTAATTCTATCAAGAGGGTAAATGTCAGAATTGTATCCATAAATTGCCATAAATACCCCAAAAACAATAATTCCAACTATTCCAATCACGGAAAGCTTGTAAACAGTATTTGCCATTTTTTCTTTCTTGGTTTTCGGTCGACTATCACTTGATTTATTTCTTTTAAATCTAGTATGAGACAAACTCATGTAGGCAATATAGAAAAACCCAGTTGTTTGTATGGCAATGATCGGTACAAAGACAGGATTATTTGAAAAAATTGAGATCAAGACTCCCATGATTCCATAAACGCCAAAGAATATTTCTAAAAGAGTTGTTTGTGTAAAAGGTAAATTGTATGCTTTATCCCTCCAGTCATCTTTTTGTGTGACTATCCCATATTTTGGAGTTCTATGAAAGACGTTTTTCTTGCCAAGGATAGCGTCAAAAACTGCAACAGTGTTGTTTACAGACATTCCAGCATTGTAAACAAGCAAGGCTGGAAGCAATTTCGCCTTAGACTTCCAAGACTTGTGATACATGCCACGTATTACGATGACATATGCACCAGGCCCCATGGCAAGATATGTCGCAATTGTTAATACAGGAAGAACGCTTACAACATAGAGATTAACTTGAGCTGCCAACAAAATAGGCAATGTCAAAAATTGTATGAGAACTAGAGGATAGACTATGTGACGAGTTAATTGAATAAAGGCCTGAATTTTTGCCTCAATCCCGACATTGCGTTTTAGACCAAGATCAGAGAGCAACTTTATTGCACATTGGATGGAGCCTTTTGCCCAACGAAATTGCTGTCTCTTTGCACCATTCATTTGTGCAGGTAGTTCAGCATCAACTACAATATCAGGTATGAATAGACATTTCCAGCCCTTCATTTGTGCCCTATAACTTAGATCAAGGTCTTCGACAAGGGTTGCAGTATGCCAACCGCCAGCATCCTCAATACATTCTCGTTTCCAGATGCCCGCAGTGCCGTTAAAATTCATAAATAGATTAGAATTGCTTTTTGCCTTTTGTTCTACAAGAAAATGGAAATCTATACTCAATGCCTGCACTTGAGTTAAAGAGGAATAGTTCTCATTAACGTGTCCCCATCTACATTGAACTAGACCAATGTTAGATTTTGAAAAGTGTGGAATTGCTCGCTTGAGGAACCAGTTAGGAGGAATAAAATCAGCATCAAAAATAGCAACAAGATCAGTATCGGTTGTTTTCATTGCATGTTTAAGAGCGCCAGCTTTGTACCCTTGACGGGTTTCTCTCCTCACATGTTCAATGTTAACCCCCTGTTTTGAGTAATCATCAACCACATTATGTAATAATTCCACAGTATCGTCGTCTGAATCATCACAGACCATTATTCTCATTTTGTCTTTTGGGTAATCTAAATTACATACTGCGTCAACTAGTCTTTTTGCAACATACTTTTCATTGTAAATGGGTAGTTGAATGGTAACAGAAGGAGATCCCCAATCCAGAGTTGGACGAGGTTCTTTCCGAGTTCTAGAGATAAATGCGAGATAATAGAAATTGGCAGTGTAGGCCGCAATTATAATAGCAGATAGGATAAACAGATCAAATACAAATTGGGTAAAAGGGTTATCCGCCATATACCTAGATTCACAGAATTACTAATCTCTATTTAAGTTGCAAGAAGTTAAAATTATTTTTGCTCGTAAATTTTGATTGCTTGTGGAGGACATACGCCTTCACATGCAAGACAGAAAATACAATCAGGTTCTTTTGACATTAACGGTTTTTGTTCAGATGCAGGATTACCAGGAGTGTCAAACCATTCATAGACGCCTACAGGGCATGCTTCAATGCATCCACCGTCAGCTACACAAATATCATAATCAACTGAAACAAATTCGCCCCATACACCCATGATGCCATTTCCAGTTCCTTTTCTACCCCAGGTTTTGATGGTATGCTCAGCGGCTTCATAGGATTTGGATGCTTTCATCTTTGACTTGTAATCAACATCGATTGGCCCGGGCTTTGCGCCGTCAGGAATTTCAATTGCGCCGTCATCTTCCTCTTCTTCGTCTTCTTTTGCTTCAACAGGTTTTGGTTTTGCACCAAGAACAATTTTTGCAAGAGGAGTTAGTTCCTCTAACTTTTGAATAGCGGCAATTTCTGAAATTTTTTCAGCCTTGGCATAATAAGAAATCATTTTGTCAGCCAAAATCGTATTTCGTAAAATAGTATCAATTACCATTTTTGCAAAATGATCTGCTTTCTTTCTATAATCTTTAACCCAATTCGGGTCACCGAATTTTTCAATTGGGAAAACCTGATAAATGATATCTACCACTTCGCCAGTTACGATTTCTACAGTAACGGACAAGTCAACTTCTTCATATCCCTTTGCGTCAGGATCATCCATGTTTTGCTCTTTCCAGCGATAGGTTGCAAAGATTCTATCAGCATACATATCCATTTCAAATGCCTTTTTCAGACCGTCATGGACTGATTTTAATTCTGCAATCTCTTCAAGCTTTATCGGTAACCGGTAGAGTCCAAGTTTGAATCCATGTAAGGGATAAACACCCCGCTTTGCTGTTGGCGCTTCCATCGAATAAACGCGATCCTTAAGGAGTAGGGACATGCAATTTTTCTAAGTTTATTTTAGTTAAAAAGGTTATCAGTAGTCATCATCGGGACATGTTAATTCTCTGAGTTCCGTGTATTTTTTTTCCATAGCTTCTGCATGAACTTCCACCTGAGGGAGATCATAGGAATCCTTTGAAAAATACCATCTGATAGGAACCCAATGTCCAATTCCATCCATGTCATGGATCATGCCTTTATCGGCTTTTACGTTGATTTTCTCGTCAACGGACGTTTCCTTAATTTCAAGGCCTCTCTTGGTTTTATCCTCCATGATAATATCAGATTCCCCATCTTTGATGAAATAGAAAGAGCCTTTCTTTAAGACAGGAAGGTCTAGAAGCAATTTATTTTTCCACAGGATTGCCTATCATGTTTCCCCATTCAGTCCAAGACCCATCATAGTTTCGGACCTTTGGATATCCAAGGAGATATTTCAGAACAAACCAACTGTGTGAAGAGCGCTCTCCAATTCTACAGTAACAAATTACATCCTTGTCAGGAGTAACACCTTTTGGTTCGTAATTCTGTTTTAGTTCCTCAAAAGTTTTGAAAGTGCCATCAGCATCATTGACTGCAGTTGCCCAAGGAATATTGTTTGCATCAGGGATGTGACCGCCTCTTTGTGCATGTTCCATCGGATATTCTGGCGGGGCTGTAATTTGACCAGTAAATTCTGCAGGAGATCTGACATCAACCATTACAGTGTCCTCTTTATCTAGTGCTCTGCTAACATCAAAGAGATACGCACGCAGTCCCTCGTCAGGAGGTTGTGCAACATAAGTTGTCTGTGCAGTTTGGGGCTCATCAGTAGTGTAACCTTTGTTTTCTAATTCCCATTTTTTGCGTCCACCATTCATAATCTTTAGATTTTCGTGTCCGTAAATTTTGAAAACCCAGAAAACAAATGCCGCAAACCAATTGTTAAAATCACCATACAGAATTACTTCAGCGTCTGCGGTAATTCCATTTCTGGCCATTAATGCTTCAAACTCTTTTTTGCTAATGATATCTCTCGTAACAGGATCATTGATGTCCCGTTTCCACCAAATTAGACTGGCACCATTAATGTGGCCTTTTTGATATCCATTTACAGGATCATAATCAACTTCAACTAGTCTCCTGTTTTCGTTAGGAGGATTTTGTGATACCCATTCTGTGTCAACCAAGACTTCAGGATGCGCGTAACTCATAATCTGTACGGATTTGTTTTCATACTTAATTGTTTTTCCAAAGAATGCTAAAAATATCATTTTTATGTAAATAGGCTTCAGAGGAACTGCTTGAAATTACAAAAAGTGGCAGTGGTAAGCAAAGTAGGCTCTAAAGACTCGGAACAAGCTGCAAAGGAAGTTACAAAAAAACTCTTGGCAAAAAAGTCCACAGTATATACAATTTCTCCAGTAGGAGTTGAGGGTGCAAAGCAGATAGATGCGTTAGAAGAACTGAAAAAGGAAAAACTAGATTTGGTCATAACGCTTGGAGGGGATGGAACGACGCTACGGGTTTTCAGAAATTTAGAGAATGAAACGCCAATTTTGACTATCAACGTAGGCGGAAATAGAGGAATTTTGGCAGAAATTACAATAGAGGAGATTGATGGAGCAATAGAGCAAATTCTAAAGGATAGTTTCTTTTTAGACAAAAGAACAAGGGTGGTAGCATCTTGTGGGGGAAAAGAATTTCCACCGGCGTTAAATGAAATTTATATCACCAGGACAAACTTGACAAAAACTGCTGAAATTAAAGTTAAATTTCAAGATGACACGGTAAAACAAAAAATGGACGGAATGATTGTTGCCACCCCGAGCGGTTCCACGGGTCATTCATTTTCACTAGGAGGACCCATTTTGCATGAAAGCTTGGATGTTTTGATAATCACGCCAGTTGCACCAGTGTATAGATTAGCCTCATTAATTGTTCCAGATGAAAAAATTGAAATCGTCTGCTCGCATGATTGCAATATTGCAATGGATGCTCAGGTTGTTAGGACGATCGGATATGAGGAACCAATCACCATTAGAAAATACAAAAAACCGGCAGTTTTTTTGAGATTAAAAAAGCGAGGGCTGAGACAGATGAGCAAACTTGGATTTTAAAATTTTAGACGCCAGTGCGTTTTATGCGGGAGTCCCATTTAGAACACCAGATGATTGCTACACAACGTCGCTAGTATACGATGAAATTAAACACATAAAGAAAAATCATGATGCGTTAGGAACTTTGCTTGAAACTAACAGATTAAGAATTAGAGAGCCAGATTCAGAATCTACAAAAAACGCAATTAAAGCGTCAAAGGATACAGGGGATTTTCCACAGCTGTCAAAACAAGACATTTCCATCATTGCATTAGGTATTGAGACAAAGGGTCAGATAATTAGTGACGATTTTGCAATTTCAAACGTGGCCAAAAACATAGGCATAGAAATTCTGCCAATAATGACAAGAGGAATCAAAGATGCAGGGAAATGGATGCATTATTGCCCGGGATGTAGGACAAACCACACGTCAGGAAAAGAATGTCCAATGTGTGGGACCGCCCTAAAAAGAAAATTGCTCAAATAAAGATATCGTCAAAATCAAGAGTCATGCAATGTTTTTTGGTTAGATTTTTTTGCAAGTTTACTCTTTGAATCCAAAGTTTTCTTGATCTTTTTGGCACGAGCCTCACCCAAACCCTCAACTTTTGCCAATTCGGCGGCAGTAGCACTGAAAACTTTTAGAGGAGTTCCAAATTTTTCAAGCATTCGGACTGCAAATCTTTCTCCAATTCCAGGCAGGCTGCAAAGGACGGAGAGTTGCTGTTTTTCTATATCAGATGATTTTTTGATCTTTTTCAAATATGGTCCTTTAGGAGTGTCCTTTCTTGAACACATGGATACCAATAATTTTGCGGTATGCGAAGCACTAGGAGTTGGGATTACAGGAATTTTAAAATCCAGAACCACCGTTGAGATTGCACCGTAAAAAATTAGAGGGTTTTCGGCAATTTCTTCAATCTCGTCAACGTTGCCCTCCATCAAAACGACAGGATGCTCAAAGTGTTCCTTTAATCTAGAGCATTGATCAAAAAGACGGCCATCGAAAATTGACGCCAATAGATCACGAATGCTTTTCCTCTCAACAATAGTTTCAGGGGCAACGATATAATCACCAATGGGCAATGTTTTCATTTCAATATTCAATCCAATGGATTTTAGCAAATCAGGAATGCCGCTTTTTCTTTCACGTTCATCTACAATGATTCGAAGATCTTCTAATTTCACAATATCATCTAAGAATAATTGCTAATATCTGTATGAAATTGTGTAAAAGAGGCTATTTTCTGGGATTGTCTTCCACAGGAGGGGAATTCGGAGGCGCGTTCCCAGAATTACTCTTCATAAGTTCGGTGATTTTTGCCTCTTGTTCTTTGAGGGTTTCTTTTAGGCGTGTTTCTTGTTTTTCAAGAACAGTGCCACGGGTTTTAGTTAATTCAATTCGTTCTTCAAGTTCATCAATCAATTCCTGTTTTTTTGATTTAATCAAGACAGTGCCAGCTTGCTTAAAGACAGCATCACCATCAGCAACCTTTTTTAATTCTTCAAGAGCTTTTTCAGTTTCTGCTTTTTCAATTTCAAGATGTTGTTTTTGAGTCACAATGGATTGTAGGCTTTGTTGGGATTGCTGCATTTTCATCAATTGTTCTTGAAGCCATGGTGGCACTTGCTGTCCTGCTGACATGATTAGTCAAAAAATTTGTTTCGTTATATTCTTACCGGACACCGAAAATGCCCCCTTAGGGATGTGCTAAGCACGAGTCTATTCAGAACAAGAAACAAGTGAAATTGTATGACCTGAAAGCCGGTTTCCCCCATGATTCTGTCTAAAGCAGCAGTGGGTCCCCACATTACCACAGCAACACTGAATTGCATTGCAAATTTCTGGAATATGTGGACAGCCTACAGCGCAAGAATGATCTTCAGGATCTTCCACAACTTCCAATTCACAAGTAATCTGTCAATAACGCGTTGCTAGGCAAGATCTAAATTAAGAGACTCTGTTTGAGGATTTGATTGCGGGTAAACTACAGTTTTGCAAAGAATGCCATTTGTGCTCACTGCAACCGTTTCATCAAATCGTCTGCACCATTAAAAACCACAGGCTCCCCCAACTTGCCACCTTTACGTCGGTGATCCCATTCTAAGAAGGTATGAACTTTTTGTGTAGTCCAATCAGGATTTACTTGCATATTACCAACTCATCTTAAAACCCTGCAATACATCAAAAATGACGCAATGCTAACCAGCCAGAGATAATTTCCCGCGTTTCTTTCACATCTGATTCTTGTTCTGTGAAACCCGTTTTTCAGCCAGGCAAAGAACCTTTCCACCACAAACCCTGTCCTGTCGTAACTGTCCTTGCCTGCATCATCATCTGCCGTCCTGCTGTTTTTTCTAAAAGGAATGCACGGAATGATGTTTCTTGATCTTACATAACTGCGAATTGGTTTTGAACCGTATCCCCTGTCTGCATAGACTGAAACTATCTGTTCCATCATGGAATCATCTGCAAAATCCGAAATTAATTCCATCACATCTGCAAATCTTGTACTGTCGTAAATGTCTGCAGGGCTCATTACAACTGATATTGGCAGGCCGGTACCGTCTACTGCAACATGTAATTTCGTGCCTGTGACTCTCTTGAACCCGTCAAATCCGATCACATCGCCCCTTTTTTAGGGGGAACTATCGATGAATCAATCGATATCTTTTGCAGGTTGGTTCTGTCTTGCCTGTGTGCTGTTTTCATTGGACTGGATGGAATCCTTTTCCACACGTCTTTTTTCTGCAAAACCTGAAACCTTCTGTGTGCTGATGGTTTGGAGCCATACTGTATGGGCAGGTCAGTCGGCCTGCAACCGGTAACCAGTACAGACATGACTGCGTTTATTGCGGTTCTGTCATCTTCCCTGGGCCTTCCCGTTTTGGCCGGTCTTGGAAGATGTTTCTCTGTTGTGTGCCATTGCGAGTCTGTCATTTTTGTAAATTTCATCAGAATGTGTTGTGTTTGGTAATGGATAGATCCAGAGAGTCATCAGAATTTGTCTGAATGGCTGGTCTTGGGATAAGTTCGATATCTTTGGATCAAGGGATGATAATGGCACGATGATAAAAAAATCACGAAAAAACATTCTCTGCTTTGCTAGAACTGGAAAAAGTTCAAAATCCCCATTGAGAAAATTTAGATGATTTTTTATCCGACATTAAATTCTAACTTTTCAGAACAACTAAAGCAAGTATTAGTTGATTGTTTTTGTGGGCCTGTAGTTTAATGGCAGAATGTTCGGCTATCAACTGAAGGGTATGGATCCGATTCCCAGCAGGTCCACAAATGTTTAATTATCAGAATATTCTAGCAATGAGTAGTTGATAGCCGAGTTAGTTCACCGTTGAACTGACCTTTTTTCTATTTTTTAGCAAACTTTAACTGGGTTTCAATACTTGGAAATGCAACCCAATTTAGATCACAGACTAGTCACTGTTTCATCAGTTAAACAACGAATCCGGATAGAAAAAGTTGATGAAAGTGTACTGTCCCATCAAGTGTGAATTACCCTGATGATTTTTCTGCACACACCAATCATTACACGACTGATGCATTTGAAAATATCGCTAAAATAGCGTGCACAGCATTGTTGTTTTCCACTTCACAGAAAAGCGATGTCCTGTACAGTTCAGACGACATCCATCACCTCATCATGGAATGCTGTCTTGGCAACTGTCACACTGAACCAGCTGCAGAAAAACTAAAGATATTGACTGATGCACAATTCCATCAGGCTCTTGGGTTGGAAAGCAGATTGCAAAAATACGTCAAGAAAAAATGACCGTAAGCTTGTCAGATGGAATCGATCAAACAGTATCATCGACTCATCTCAAAACCCTCCAATGCATCAAAAATGATGCAAGGTAAACAAATGCAAGATAGTTGCCACATTTCTTTTCGCATATGATTCTTGTTTTGTGAAAACCATTCTTCAGCCGGGCAAAGAATCTCCCCACAACGTCTCTGACCGGATTGTACTTTTTGTATGGTTTATTTTCAGGGAATTTGCCATTATTCTTAAACGTAGTGCATGCAATCAGATTTCTGTCTTTCAAACAATTTCTGATGGCGTTACTGTATCCCTTGTCTGCATAAACTACAACAACCTCTTTAATCAGCAGATGGAAAAGTAACTCACCGTACGCATTCCAAACGATACTTTGTTTTGTCTGAAAACCAATCAATGCATGTTTTTAGTAGGCATAAAATTGGCAATATCGTGAACTTATCCTAAAGCCCTCCAATGCATCATGATGCATGCCAGATACACAAATCAAGACAGTCATCACAGTTCCCTTCGTATCTGACTGCCGTCCTGTGAAGTCCGCACTTGAGCCATACAAGGAACCGCTCTACGACAAACCCTGTCTTGCCATGATGTTTTTGATTCCTATTTTGTGCAACGTTCTTTGAGTTCTTTTTGTATGGAATGCAACAGTCAATCCCATGGGATCTCAGATAGTTTCTGATGTATGCCGCATCGTATCCCCTGTCGGCATACGCTGAGATGATCTGCCGTATCAAACCATCATCTGCAGGTTCTGAGATGTCTTCTGACACACCAATGAATTTTAGTCATTGGCATTTGCAGAGATGGCCTTATTTGGATTGGCAGTCCTGTCATGTTTGCTGTAGCGTGAATCTTGGTACCCAGGATCTTCCTGAACCCGTCATATCCTGTTTTGTCCCCCCTTTTTTGGCGGCAATTGAGGATGAATCAACTGAAATTTTTTTGCAGGCAAATCCGTTCCTGTCTGTGTGCAGACCTGATTGGTTCTGATAGAATCCTTTTCCGTATTGATCAGCTGCTGCCAAAAAGGGGGGGTTATGATGCGGCATATATCGGAGACTTGCAGATGTCACGGAATCAGATGCTGCATTCCCTACAGGAAGAATTCCAGATTCGTTGTGCCAGGGAATGTGCAAAAGGGGTACGGCAAGGCAGGGTTTGCCGTTGAGAGGTTTCCTTGCCTGGCTCAGGTACGGGTTGGGAAGAACTGTGGCAAGGCATGAAAAGAAACTGTGGGAACCATCCCGGATCAGTCCTGCCTGGCATGCATCATGATGTATTGGGATGAGTCGGTTATGTTTTTGCCAAGTCCGTGACATATCCTATTGCGGCATCATGGCAAAAAGGGAAAACATGGCTGCCGTACCATGGGGCCATGCAGTCGGATCTCTAGCTGCAGGTTGCTGAATACGTTACGGATTCCATGATGGTGACATCTGCACCCGTTGCAACGCCGGTAAGGTCAAGCACAAAGCCGACCAGTGCAGAATCAGAAGATTCTGAGTCTGGAAGCGTATTTGGTCCGGTAAAGTTGCGATTATCAAAGGTGATGCCGGCCGTACCAGCGTTGATAGTGCTATAGGATGCCGAACTGGTGACGTCAGTGCCGACCTTGGATACGGCATCAGGAAGGGCAGAGCCGTCAGGCTTTAGCCATCCGGTAGAGGTAAACTTTATTCCTCCAAGATCCTGGTTGCCGGCATTTTTGATTTGGTTTTGTACGATACTGGACGTGGCGCCGTATTTTGCGTCATCAAAGTCCATGATGTAGCTTCCAAGGGATATGGAGCACACGTCTGATACGGCAAGGTCTGCTATTGACTTTTGTAATGTCCCCTTGCCGTCATCTACCAGCACCATGCGTTCAGGATCACCATAGTAGGGATTGTAATGTACGTCTCCGGACAATATTGCCGTAAAGTCAGGCGTTGCTGTCCCGTAATAGTTGTGCGTTGCAACCATCACGCCCACTGCCCGGTTGATAATATCAAAGCCCTTTATGTTATCAAAGGTGTTATGGGTAAATCTGTTTGTCTTGTCAATCTTTGTTGCTTCATCAGTTATATGCAGAGGATTTTTGGTATTACCCAGTTCTTGTGGAGATACCCCACATTTTCCCGTACAAAAGACAATTCCGTTATTGCCGCCAGAGATGGTGTTGTTACCAACGGTAACATGAGACATGGGCTCTTCTCCCCCTAACCCGATAGCTCCTCGCAGGGTATCGTCTTTGACTCCATTAAGGAATTCTAGCGTATTGCTTGCATTATGTATGTGATTGTCAAGAACCCTTATGTGCTCAACTGCTCGAAAACCAATTGCAGAGGCAGGAAGATTTGAGATTGTGTTGTCCTGTATCAGAATATTTTCACCCTTAACAACGCTTATTCCTGCCCATGTCGTAGTATCAATGGTGTTGCCGGTAATGTTGGAATTATGCAGGCCGCCTGCGTTTGAGGTAAGCATAACAAAATACATTGCAGTCTTTAATGCCTTGGCCTTTTGATCAAGAGTTGATCCGGGAGCGTAAAACGTTCCAATGTTCTTAAACACGTTATCTGTCACAGTCAGGTTTTGTATCAGAGTGTTAGGTTTGTTGTACGTATATAGTCCATGGCCTCTAGTGTCTGCAAACGTGTTGTTGTGTATTGTTACATCAGATGCAGTTGTCCCAATAGCTATTGTATAGCCATGTGTGGTATTCTTAAACGTGATACCCTTTATGGTAACATCATCAGAAAATACATCAATCCGAGATGCCCCACTAAGGATTACCCTTTCATTTGCAGCAGGCTCTATTGTCAACGGTTTTTCAATAGCCATGTAATTTTCAACATAAGTTCCAGCTGAGATGGATATGGTATCACCTGGATTTGCTGCTGCAATTGCAGGCTTTATTTTCTTAAATATTGCCGGATCGTTACATACGCCATTGTTATCGTCATCCTGACATGATGCATCCACAGTAACTGCATGTGCGGAAGGAACCGCAACCAGCATGGCAAGTGCCGCAATCATAAACATCGTATATTGTAAGGTGGTGAATTTTCTCATGGAATACCTGTGATCAGAGGGGTTAATAAACCGTTGGTTCTGCAGAGGCCGTGTGTTTTTGGCCCAGATGTGATGCATTCTAGCTGGGTTTCCCTGTGTGGGATCACCTTTTTTTAAAATAAAAGTATCTAAAACTTTTTCAATGTTATGCTTTGAACAATGTGATGACTTTAATTTTCGATACGAGTCTAGTTTTTAGTAGGCAGCAGTTGAGATCATGCAAAGGCAGTTTTGTAGATAACAGACTTTCTTTAGAAATATCCGAAATGTTTTCTTTCCAAACAGGAAAATGCTCAGATTGATTCGGTTTTCTTGGATGGAATCCATTTCTCAGAAGGGATGGTTCAGGGTTGTCAAAAGGATCTGCTGCTGGAATTTTTGGAAGAATATCATACTGTCCCCACATTCCATTGGTTTCAACAATTTGTTTTAATTCGCTAAATTCTGATATTGTTTTATTTTCAGAACCAGATCTACGTTTTATCAAAATATAGGCCTGCATGTCATTTGATCCTAGAAGAATTTCCCAGTTAACGCGAACTTGTCCTGAAACCCTCCAGTACGCCATTGCTTACTTGTCATGCATCATCCCGACCTGCAACCGGCTGTTAAGACAGACAAAATTCCGTTGATTGCATTTGTATCATTGCATCCCGGCCTTTCAGTTTTGGCAGGTTTTGGCAGTCTGATGCAGCTGTGTTCCGTTGAGTGTCTCGCATGTCTTTGTGAGTCATGAAGGATGCATCGGCAGGGTCATTCTTGGATCCCGATTGTCATGAATTATCTACAAAGTGATCGGTTTTGGGATGAGTTGCGTACAAATTATTTTAGATGCAACATTGCATGCATGTACAGTTTCTTCTTTGTCGCGTGCCATAGTATCAATAGATGATTTATGCAATAAACCATTGAGAGATATTATTCTATCAATCTTTTTCTATTGAATTTGTGTGATTCATTGATCAAATGACTGTCAGTTTGTGATCCAAATCGGGATGTCTGTTTATCATACGCTATTGTGTCAAATCTTTACCGACTCAATTGAATCGTAGCTTGCTTGAATTAATCGAAGTGTAGAATTAAGGTTAGCTCGAAGATGAGTTATTTGTTCAGATTCAGCCAAAATAGTAATTTGTTTATCAAAAGATATCTTGGTTTTTACAGGATTTTCAGGATAAAATTCATTATCAGCATTTACAGAATCAAAAATTGCTTTTGTTTTATCTTTAGCGTCTACAGTGATTTTTGCACTAAAGTTTAACATCGTATGCTGTTCCAGCTATTTTATAGCTGCATTTCTTACAAGACCAAATTCCTACAGCGTCACGTCCAAATGTCTGTGAACCACATTCAGGACAGGTTCTTTTTTCCTTTAATTGCAAGTGGATTTTTGTATATTGTTTTCTAAGCTTAATTCCGTATCGAGCACCCAGTCCCTTTAGGGATTTTTTTGCTTTTGCCATTTTAATTGCTTGCATCCCGAGCTGCTTTTAATTTTTCTCTAATTTGTGCCCCAACCTTAACTGAAACTTCGCCACATTTGACAATTTCATCCAAAGTAAAGCCATCATCTCCACCTTTTTGTAAGGCACAGATATTTCCATTTGAATCGGTAGTAATTGTAACTCTGGCATCCATACTATCCCATTCATCGCCATTTGGATCAACTATGATGTGATTTCCAATTTTGCCCATTGTTACAGAAACAGGAATTGTTTCGATTGGTAATGGTGTTTCCTCACCTTCTACCAATGTCGGTCTTTCATCAACCCAATCCCATTTTGGGGTTTTGGATGTGAGTAATGCGGCAGTTGCGGCATAGGAGCATGCATCAAATAGATTTCCGTCTTGATCAACTACAACATTATCGGCAAACACTCCAACGACTGATTTGTCTTTGAGAATTACTAATTTGGTTACATCAATCATATGGCTTTCTCTAATTCCCCTATCAGTAACTCTTGCCAATTCAATTACTGGCGGTTGTGGAGGACCAGTTTCTACAGTTGGATGGGATAGAGGCAGTAGTTCAGCAGTACACATGAAAATCCCTTTGTCACCAGTGTCTGGAAATGGTCTGTCTGGTTGAATTTTAACACCGCAGATAACTTCAGTGTCACCTAGTCGGATTCTTGCAGAACCGTTTGCCTTGGGAATTGCATTGATTTCAATTGTAAGATCTCTTGCCTCATCAAACGCTCTACCGTCAACTCTGTTTCCCTGTTCCAACAGTTCAAGGATCTGAGTTTTCTTTAGTTCATCTAAAACAGAATGCGTTGTCATAATCTAACCGCCTTTGTTTCCAAAGTATTTGTCGTTAAGCGCTTTCTTTTGTAAATCATAAACTAGTTTGCAGCCATCAACTCCAACTTGGACACATTTTTTGTATTCTTCAGGAGTTAAGACGCCATCTAGTTGCAGTAGTGTGATTTTTTCAAGACTCGGCATGTAACCAATTGGCATGTCAGCCTGACCTGCTTGGTCTTCTTCATTATTAACATCCAAGATGACAGTATCAGCAACCTTACCTGCTGCAATTGCTGCAACCATATCTCTCATAGGGATACCAGCATCAGCTAGTGCTACTGATGCCGCAGTAAGTGCAGCACAGCGGGTTCCACCGTCTGCTTGTAAGATTTCAATAAATACGTCGACTGCAGTTCTTGGGAATTTTTCCAACATTACTGCAGGTTCCAAGGCCTCTTTGATTACTTTGGAAATTTCAATTTCCCTTCTTGAGGGTGCGGGGTTTTTTCTCTCACCGACAGAAAATGGTTCCATATGGTATCTAACTCGTAAAATTCCAGTATCGGTATTTGACATATGTTTTGGATGTACGTCTCTTGGGCCAAAAACTCCAACCAGGATTTTGTTATCACCAAATTCAATGTAAGCAGAACCGTCGGCATTTTTCAATCCGCCGGCTTTAATCATGATTCGCCGTGGTTCGTCTACTTTACGACCATCACAACGAATACCGTTTTCGTCCAATAGGACCATTGTTGCGTCTCTTCCGCCCATTATGATTCATCATCCCTTATTTCTAACATTTCTTTCACTTGATCAGTTAAATTAGCAACATGTGCCTTTTCATTAATCATTTCAATTGCTTTTTTAGCCTTTAATAATCCCTCTGGAGTTTCACAAGAGACTACAACCCAGCCGTTCTGGCCAATAGTGACTGCAGCGTTTGTGGCCATTTCGATCATCTGAATCATACTGCCTCGTTTTCCAATTAGGCGTGGAACCTTACTTGGAGAAATTTTTACCAAGTCACCAGAATCAATTTGTCCCAAATCCCTATCAGATATAGTCACCAAAGGGTCTCGGGTTCTATCAAAATTAGCTATGCGTGCTGCAACCAAGTCACCAGATTTTAGTTTGGATGAAAGTTCATCGGCATGAGCAGAAAAGTCCCGTCCAAATACGTCTTGTGCAGGCAAGAATCCAACGTAGCATGAATTGATATCCAATTCCCAAGACAAAGAAGTGTGAGAAATAACTTTGCCAATTACAAGATCGTTGATTTTAGGAATATATTTTCCAGTTAACGGGATGACCTTAACGGAATCATCGTAAATTTCAGAAATTCCAATAGCAGTAGAGATTATCCTATTTCCTTCCAATACCACGTTTTGTTCAGGCCTAAACGGACCAGTAGTGACAACATCGCCGGGAATGACATATTTTCTTTTGTTATCCGTCATCGGATTACCTCTACTGTTGCAGAACCTTTGGTTATAGAGCCCAATCTGTCTATCATGTTTGGCCTTGCCGCAGCGGGTATTTCAAGTATTGCTTTTAGAGAGCCATTACTTTGCCATTCTTCGTTTTGTAGTGAACCAACTGATTTTAGGACAGCGTATGATTGGGAAGCAAACTGTGCAGGAACAACTATTTCCAACTGCAGATTTTCAGATTTCAAAGCAATTATTGAACGTAATTTATCAACAATGTCCTTAACTTGTTCGTCGACACTCTTCTGAGGATCAACTGATACTCGACCGTCCTTCATGGCTTGTTCGATTCTTAGTGGAGGATGAGGAAGGTGTGTTTTAGGGTCTACGTATGTTTTGGCGATAAATGTAACAATCTGTTTCTTCTTATCTTCAATCATTTTTCTTCTTTGATCAGTTGTGAGGTTTAGATCACCTTTTTCAAGAATAATTTGAGCAATTTCAGTCTGGTCTTCGGTTTTGAATGCTTTTATCAACTTCTCAGAAGAAGGCCGAGTACCCCTACCCGAATCCGTGTAGATTTCATCAGATACCAATACTGCGGAAATGTCCTTTTTCTTACCTAATTTGTAATCAAGTGCGGGATCAGGTTTTACCATAATTTCAAATTTTTCGCCCTCAAAGGAATATCTCACTAATGTTACGTCTGCCATTTCAAAAGTGGTTACAAGGATTTGCTATTTATCTATACGTAAAACTAGCTAGATTTTTATGTGGACTTTGAAGATTCTGTTCAAGATTTGTCATCCTTGGAGGTAATTAGTAAAGATAGTCAAAAGATTGCTGTAAAACTAAAGGGCATCCCATTACAGTATGCAAATGCACTTAGACGTGTGTGCCTTAATGGCGTTCCAACATTTGCAGTGGATACGGTGGATATTATTGAAAACTCTTCAGTATTGCCAGATGAAGGCCTTGCCCACAGGTTAGGACTTATTCCATTAACCACAGATTTGGCCAGATTCAATGAGCCATCCAAATGTGAATGTCAGAGTGAGACAGGATGCTCCAATTGCAAGGTAATGTTAGTTTTAGATTCAGGAGACTCGGATGTTACAAGAACAGTTATTTCAAACGAATTGTCATCTGAAGACGATTCGATTAAACCAACATCAGATAAAATTCCAATAGTTCAGCTTGCACCAGGCCAGAAAATCAAGGTCGAGTGTTATGCAAGACTAGGACGCGGGACTGAACATGCAAAATGGAATTCTGCAGCGATTTCGACACTTACAGATACAGACAAAGAAGACGTCAAAGTTCTAACAGTAGAATCAACAGGCGCACTTGATCCAGAACAAATAATCATCTCAGGAGTGGATGAAGTAAGTAACAGAATCAGTCAATTCAAAGAGATGATTGACCAAGTTGAAGCGTAAACTAAGCATAGGCATTATATTTGGGTTTCAAACCGCATTATTCACATGACTAGTCAAGTCGTCATAAGCATGGCAAAAGATCTAAAGAAAGCATCTACAAAAAATGATGCGCCGATTTGGGCAAAATTGGCAGAATATGCATTGAAACCGTCAATTGCAAGAAGGGATCTCAATCTGAATAGAATTGGTCAATTGACTAAAGAAAACGACATTGTAGTATTCCCAGGTAAAGTACTTGGAACAGGCGATATTTCTCATAAAATTACATTATTCTCGTTTTCAGTTTCAAATTCTGCAGCAACCAAAATTATTGAAAAAGGAGGCAAACTAATCACGCATTCAGATTTAATTGAGCAGAATCCAACAGGAAAAGGGGTAGTGTTACTTGGCTAATGGAAGAATAAACAGACCTACAGGAAGAAAACAAGAAGCAGTCGTAAGAACTGACAGACCGATTGTGATAGACGCGACAGATCATATTGCCGGAAGATTGGCATCAAATGTGGCAAAATTACTAGTTAAAGGAAATAGGGTATCGGTGGTAAACTGTGAGAAAATCATGATGAGCGGAACAAGGAGTAATCAGATTAAAGAATATAGGGAATTTTTGGAAATTAACAGTATTATCAACTACAAACATGGTCCAGTACACTATAGAAGACCCGATACGGTAATGGCAAAAATGATTCGCCAGATGTTGCCATTTGATAGAAAGCCATCAGGTAAAGAAGCATACCAAAGACTTAGAACATACATTGGTTCTCCCAGAGAAATTAAATCACTCGATAAAATTCAATTTGAAAAAGCAAAAATCAGAAAGACCCCGTCAAATTATACGGCATTGGGGGAATTATGTAGAGTGATAGGGTGGACTGAATGACAACTCCAAAAACTGAAATTTATTTTGCAACTAGAAAAACAGCTAGTGCTCACGTTTACATTACAAAAGGTAAAGGAAAAATTAGAATCAACAACATTCCAGTAGAGATGATTCCACAAGAAACCGCTAGAGAAGTAATTCTAGCACCATTAGAGATCACAGGGGATTTGAGGGACAAAATCGATATTTCTGTAAGAGTAAGAGGCGGTGGTTTTATGGGACAGGCAAGTGCAACTGCGACTGGGATTTCAAGAGCTCTAACAGGATGGACAAAATCTAAGAAAGAGCCAAAAGATCACCCTTTCCCAAAATCAACCAGAGAGGATCTCAGAAAGCGTATCACTGATTTTGACAAATATCTAGTCAGCGGAGATGCCAGAAGAAAAGAACCAAAGAAATTTGGCGGACCGGGCGCAAGAAGAAGAAAGCAGAAATCATACCGTTAGGCCGTGAAGGCTGTAATTCTTGCAGGAGGCAAGGGAACAAGAGGCAAACCATATACTGAATACTTTCCAAAAGCAATGACTCCGATTAATGGAAGGCCACTGGTGGATTATGTTGTAAGATATCTAAAATCTTTTAATTTTATTGATGAAATAATCATAATTTCAGATTTCAAAGGATTGGGAGGACAAATCAAGAGTTATTATGGAAACCAGAAAAAAATCACGTTTGTTCAAGACTCACAAAGTGGTACAGGGGGGGATTTGTCACATGTTGCAAATAGGCTCAAAGATGACCCGGAATTTGTGTTATGGTTTGTAGATAATTTATGCGCAATAGATCTAAAAGAAATGAGAGAGATCTTCAAAGAAAAAAACAGTTCAGCATGTATTGCCACCAGAACAAGAAGAAAGGAAGAAACGGGGTTTGCTACAGTTGAAAATGGAATCATAAAAGAATTCAAAGAAAAACCAGTTATGAAGTTGCAATTATCAGAATGTTTAGGGATCTACATTTTAGGCAAAGAAATCATCAGGAAAATCAAAACAAAACAAAAACAAAAAGAGATCAACCTATCATATGATATTTTGCAAGAATTGTCTAAAGAAGGCAAAATCAGTGCCTTTGATATTGGTGAAAAAGAATGGATAGATGCAGAGTCGCCAATGACGATAGAAAGAAATGAGAAAGCAGTAAAGAAGATTATAAGACAGATGGGACTTTAGACTGTTTTTCAAATTCTGAAATTTTATCCTCGTATTGAAAAGTAATTGCAATGTCATCCAGCCCTTCTAAAAGGATCTTTTTCTGATATGAATCTATTTCAAAGGAAATTTCATCAGAAGGTGTTTTGATTGTTTGGTTTTCCAAATCAATCTCAACTGGGTCAGACTCTTGCTGTAACCTCTCTACAATTTCCTGACTGATTGAGATAGGCAAGACACCGTTTTTGAGGCAGTTGCTAGAGAAGATATCGGCAAAGGAAGGAGCTATGATTACAGAAAAGCCAAAATCAAGCAGAGCCCAAACTGCGTGCTCGCGGCTAGACCCACAACCGAAATTATCACCGGCCACAAGAATTTGTGAGTTTTCATATTTTGAATCATTTAAGATAAAATCGGATTTTTTGCTCTCATTTTCACCATATCTCCAATTGAAGAAAAGAAACTTTCCAAAGCCGGATTTTTGAACCAGTTTTAAGAATTGTTTTGGAATTATCTGATCAGTGTCCACATTTACTTTGTCAAGAGGGGTAACAATGCTAGTAATTTTTTTGAATGGTTCCATACTAACTCAAATCCATCTTCCTGACATCTACAAAATGTCCTTTGATAGCGGCGGCGGCGGCCATTACAGGACTTACCAGATGGGTTCTTCCTCCATTGCCTTGTCGGCCTTCAAAGTTTCGATTAGAGGTACTCGCACAGCGTTCACCGGGAGATAAAACATCAGGATTCATTCCAAGACACATACTACAACCAGCTTCTCTCCATTCAAAGTTAGCATCAATGAAGATTTTATCCAGACCCATATCCTCAGCTTGTTTTTTTACCATTTGAGAACCAGGAACCACCATCGCCTCGATGTTGGATGAAATTTTTTGTCCTTTGATTGCCTTGGATGCCTCAATAAGATCTTCCAATCTTGCATTTGTGCATGAGCCAATAAACACACGGTCAATTTTGATATCCTCAATCGGAGTTCCAGGTTTCAGATCCATGTAATCAAGGGCCTTTTCAGCTCCCTTCTTTTGATTTAAATCCCCTTGAGAAAATTCATCAGGAAACGGAATAGATTCAGTGACATCACAAGTCATTCCGGGATTTGTTCCCCAGCTTACTTGAGGGGCAATATCATTGATATCTAAAATGAATTGTTTCTCAAACTTTGCATCGCCGTCTGTCTTCAAAGTGTCTTTCCAGGAATCAACTAAAGACTCGTAATTTTTTGGAGTGTATTCCCTATTTCGTAAATAATCAAAAGTTTTCTCATCGGGAGCTATCAAGCCTGCACGGGCACCTGCCTCAATAGACATATTACAGATAGTCATTCGTTGCTCCATGGAAAGATCAGCGATTCCCTCACCGCGGTATTCAATTACGGTTCCAGTTCCCCCACCAGTCCCAATATTTTTGATGATAGACAAAACAATATCTTTTGCAGTTACCGCATGGGGGTTATTTCGTTTTCCCTCCACTCTAATTTCAAAAGGTTTTGGTTTTTCTAGCCACATGGTTTGAGAGGCTAGAACATGTTCAACGTCACTTGTACCAATGCCCAATGCCAAGGCCCCAAAAGCGCCATGAGTGGACGTGTGGCTATCGCCACAAACAACGGTGGAACCAGGTAACGTTATTCCCAGTTGAGGCCCAATCACATGAACAATGCCCTGATTAGGGCTGTCAATGTCAAATAATTTTATTCCAAAATCTTTACAGTTTTTTTCCAATGCTTTGATTTGAACCGATGATGTTTGATCTAAGATAGGTAGTGTGCGATCAGTTGTTGGGACATTGTGATCCATGGTGGCAATTGTAAGATCAGGGCGTCTGACCTTTCGGTTATTCATCCGTAACCCATCAAAAGCTTGGGGAGATGTTACTTCATGAACAAGATGCCTGTCTATGTAAATTAATGATGGGTTATCCTGTTTTTCAACAACGATGTGAGATTCCCAGATTTTCTCAAAAAGAGTAGTGCCCATTTTAATCCTGATCTGGCTTGTATTTGAAAAGACCGCCTGCGGCAATTATTTTTCCGATAATTTCTGAAAAAGGTTTTATTTTGTATGTTTGGTTTTTTGTGACGTTATTGATTTCATTTGTATCAACGTCGATGGTTATTTCATCACCTTCTGAAATTCCATCATAGGCATCTTGTTCAATCTCTACAGGTAACAAAAAAGCCCCATCTACTGCGTTTCGATAGAAGATTCTTGCAAAAGACAATGCAAGGACTGCTTTTACACCAGAATGGGATAGCGCTATAGGAGCATGTTCGCGAGAAGAACCACATCCAAAATTTTTGCCAGATAAAATGAAATCACCCTCTTTTACTTTAGAATGAAAGTCAGGATCTAATCCTTCCATCGCATGAGTTGCAAGTTCTGCATAATCATGTACTTTGAGATATTGTCCAGGAATTATAACATCAGTGTCAATGTTATCACGGGCATATTTTATGACGTTGCCTTTCATTACAAGTCCCTCGGATCGGTGATTTTTCCAGTTACAGCAGAAGCTGCTGCAACCATTGGGGATGCAAGATATGTTTGGGATTCCACATGTCCCATTCTACCAGGGAAATTTCTATTTGTGGTGCTAATGCAGATTTCGTCTTTTGCTAAAACTCCCATGTGTGCACCACAACAGGCGCCACAGGTTGGAGGTCCAACGGTAACTCCAGCATCTAAGAAAATTTTGAGCAATCCATTCTCCATGGCTCGCCGATAAATCGAAATTGCTGCAGGTAAAATTTCCGTTCGAATCTTTACTTTTCGTCCTTTTAGAATTCTTGCGGCAGCTTCCAAATCTTCGTATTTTGCACCAGTGCACGAACCAATATAGGATTTATCCAATTCGACAGAAGGTGCTTCTCTGACCACGCAGGTGTTTTCAGGGGAAAACGGTTTTGCAACAGTCGGTTCCATTTCTGAGCTTTCAAACTCAAAGACTTTGGCGTATTGAGCGTCATCATCACCCTTAACCAAATTGAAACTGGTTGCCCTTCTTTGACTGAGATAGTCTACAACCTTTTGATCTGGTTCGACAATCCCATTCTTTGCACCAGCCTCGGTAGTCATATTGCATAATGTCAATCTACTTTCAACAGACATTTCATCAATGCCACTGCCTCCAAACTGCATTGCCTGATATGCACCTCCATCGGTTCCTATTTCCCCAATAATTTTTAGAATAAGATCTTTGGCCATTACATGATCAGGCAATCTTCCATTTAGCTTAAAGTAATATGTCTCCGGAACTTTGAACCAAATTTCTCCATTCAATAAAACATATGCAATATCGGTGTGTCCTAATCCACAAGCAAAAGCACCTAAAGCACCAGTAGTATTGGTATGGGAATCCCCACCAACATATACATCGCCAGGCATTACCATTGCTTCTTCATGAGAGATAGTATGACAAATCCCATATTGTCCCATCCCATATTTGAAATGTTTTTCAATTCCATAATTTTTAGTGAAATTTGATAGTTTTACAATGTTTTCAGCAGACATTTTTTCAGCTGAAGGAACAAAATGGTCTTCAGCTACCCACACTTTAGAAGAATCCCATAACTTGTCTACGGAAATACCCTGTTTCCTTAATTTGTCAAATACCTTGATCACGCCGGGCCCAGACACATCATGCATCATGACTTTATCCACTTTAGCAAAAACTACATCATCAGGGGCAACAGATGATTTTCCTGCACCACGAGCAAGAATTTTCTCAACAATATTCATGATCAAAAAAGCTCGCCATACAGATTAAAAGCTTTTCAGAACAATAAAAAAGAAAAAGAATGTGCATAATACTGTGCAATTATCGGTTTTACCACTTTTAGCAGAAAGAATGGAGAAGGAGTTTGACATTTTTGAGTCACTGTTAAGAACACTGGAGAATAATCATGCAAAATTAGAAGAAGGGGACGTTTTAGTCATATCTACAAAATACGTTTCAAATTCACAGGGAAGAATCGTAAATTTGGATGGAATTGTGGCATCTGAAGAAGGCAGAAAAATTTCAAAGGAATTCCGATTAAAATCAGAGATGGCAGAAATTATCACAAGAGAATCGGATAAAATCTTTGGGGGCATTGGAGGATTTGTCATCACATCTTCAGATAACGTAATGGCACCAAATGCAGGAATTGATAAATCAAATGCAAAAAAAGGCAAAGCCATACTGTATCCTACGGACCCATATCTTACTGCAGAGCAAATTCGTAGAAAGATATTCTTGAAATTTTTCATTCATGTAGGAATTATTCTGGTGGATAGCAGGTTAATGCCGGCAAGGATTGGAACATCGGGGGTCGCAGTAGCATGTGCGGGAATTGAACCTGTTTTAGACATGAGGGCAAAAAAAGACCTGGATGGAAATTCACTAAAAGTCACATTTCAAGCTGTTGTAGACAATTTAGCCACAATTGCAAATCACAGGATGGGAGAGGGTGCAGAATCAAAACCATTTGCAATAATAAAAAATTCAGATGCCAGGCTTACTGACAGAAGAATCAACCCATCAGAAATGGCGATTTCGCCTGATCAATGTGTTTACGTAAGAGGGTTATCAAGTTCACGAAATACGTAATCTAAAATCTAGTTCTGCTTTAAATAGAGGCCCAGAATGGAAAAAATATGGAATATCTCACCACATATCCCAAAACAGTTTCATTTTTGGACGGAATAAAACACAAAATCAACGTGGACAGTAAAGAGGGTGTCGAACAGCTCCACATCGTAGTCAAGAAAAGTTTTGAAGAATTGACAAGGATTTTTGCAGAGGAGGGTTTCACCAAAGTAAAACTCGAACACAGGCAGCCAGATCAAATTGGAAGCGGTCTAAATTTAAAATTAAAAAAACCATGGGAGATGCACGTGAGGATGGTTGATTTGAAAAAAGGACTGATTGGAATTCATGCAGAAGTAGAAGTTTCAAGGGATTATTTGCAGCATTTGTTTTCTCAAAGAACGCCAGTGGTGTATGAAGTAGAAGAAATTTTGAAAAAGTATCAAGTGGATTACAGTATTTGGCACGATAAAATTAAAAAAAATGTTCATGCCATAGTTGATAATTATAAAGTCAAGCTTGCAACTCCGAGCATTCCAGTATTTGCATGGAAGCCGATGTTATTTGTCATCGGTACGATTGCGGCGTTTTATGGCTGGAAATACTTTAACACGGTTTGGTAAACTATACGCCCAAAGTTTCAGCCTTGCTTAACTCCAAAAAGACTTTATCTCCAACTGAAAGACCCATCTCTTTGTATTCGTGCATTTCAAGTTTTAGTTGAGTGACGCCAGATTGCATACCCCCGCCCATGCCAGACATCATTTTGTTCAAATCTTTCATCATGTCATTCATGTTTGAAAAACCCATTACCTTTGGGCTTCCAAAGGGTGGCTGCGGGTTTTGACTTCCCTCTTTTAGATCTTTTAGGGAAGATAAGGAAACTACAACGTATGGGGCCCCATCATGTGCAGAATCAATGCTCTTTACTACAAATTCTTTCTTCATGTTGAATTTTACATCTAATTCCATATAATTTTAAGGTTAATTGACACGCAATACAGCAAGTTTGAAGCTTTAATTACGATTTTTTTGATTCTAATTTATTGTCAGGGAATATCAAAGCCGCATTACGGTATTATGGGATTTCACCGTGGGAAGTTGAAGTTCTATACGGATATCTGAATTCACATTTTACAGTGATTCAAGATGAAATAGAACCAAATGACGAGAAATTTGTGAGTTTTTTGGATATAGATATCCCGTTACAGTTCAATGAAGAGTTTTTTCAGTGGTTTGATTTTAAACGGTGGGAAAAAGTCAAAGCGGTTTTCAAAGAAATGAAACGGCGCAGAGGCAGCGGAAACGCATTGAAAATTGTGATTAATTTTTCAGGAAATCCAAAAATTGTCTTCACAATAGACATCGAAGATAAACAGTGGTTTGATAACGCATTGGAAAAGATTGATTTTGTTTTAGAATTACTGCCATATCATCTAGATCCAGAAAAGATACCGACAGGAATTGTACAAATTACATACAAGTTTGATTCAGAGTCAATCAGATGGCGTCTAGAGAAAGCGGCATCGAATGATAAAAGATACACCTACAGAGGAGACTCGTGGAACGAGATCATTTAAGATCTTTTTGCAGAGGTTCCAGCAATTCATGGAGCTCTTTATACTTTGATTCTAAAAAGCCCAAAGCATCAAGAAGTTTTTTGGATTTTCCATATTTGTAGCGAATTAATTCACGATGATGCCAAAATGTTCTACCGTCATCAACAGCTAGAGTTGTAAAATAATCAGGGCCTTTCAGAGCGTCAGGTAGTTTTATGTCATGGGGGAACAGTAATTCGACAATAAACCATTCATCGCCATCAGGATAATCAGAACCAGTTTCAACATCAAAAAACACATGTAGCAGATCAGACTGCATGAGACCATCATCGTTGATGCCTGGATGTTTGACAGGCGATTTTTTAAAATCCAAATTAACCAACTGCGGTTCAAAAAAACCCTTTATGATAGATTTCCTAAATATTTTATTTGCCTCGTTAATGTTCAAATGCAAAATAACATTCCACAAAACTTGCCTATAACTTCTTAGGTTCCATACATCAAACTACACTTCTAGAGAATCCAATATTTTTGAAATGTCAGTATTAGAGATTCCATTTTTGGAAATATTTTGTTTGGCAGGAGAGTTTTCCAAATAATTTGGAATTTTGTCTTTAATCCTCTGAGTATATGGGGAAGTGAGTTCATTTTTGTAAAATACTCCAATTGGGATTTTATTTCCCCATTCAAGAGACTTGATCAAGGCCTGGGACAGCTTCTCATTGACTTCAACCTCAGACCCATAGTGTACGAGCGGTTCATAGTTGTGATCTTCTAACTTGTAAATTCTAGAATGTCGTTTTTGTGCTTCATCAACTAAATCAGTACCAGCGTACCAATCTCTAGTGTTAAGATCATTGTAAGTTGGACAAGGTTGCAAAACATCAAGAAATGAGAGGCCCTTGTGATCAACAGCCCTGATAATCAAATCTTTGAGATGCCTAACGTCATAGGAATATCCACGTGCTACAAATGTAAACCCGCTTGCAATTGCCAATCCAATAGGATTAACGTTTGAATTGGTATTTGGAGAGGGCAAAGATTTGGTTTTTTCCCCCAATTTCAAAGTCGGGGATGCCTGGCCCTTGGTCAAACCATAAACCCCGTTATCAAAAACAATGTAAGTCATATCCACGTTTCTTCTACCAGCAGCTACAAAATGTCCAGCGCCGATTCCCAGACCATCGCCATCTCCGCCAACTGCAACTACGGTTAATTCAGGATTTGCAATCTTTGCACCCTGTGCAAATGTTAAAACTCTTCCATGTAGAGTGTGAACGCCATATGTGTTAATGTAATGGGATGTTTTGCCAGAGCAGCCAATGCCAGAAAACATTGCGGCCTTATCCCTCTCTATTCCCATTTCTGCCAATGCCATTTGAATTGCATTAACGATTCCAAAATCACCACAGCCAGGACACCAGTCATTATGTACGTCTGTTTTGTAATCAGCCAGTTTAAGCGCCATGCATCAAAACCTCTCGTTTGTTTGCTTTGTTTTGAACAATTTTTTTAAGCGAATCATGAACTTCAGTGCAAGTCATAGCCCGTCCAGTGTATTTTAAGATAAAGTAGTCGATATCACGCCCAGTATTTTGTTTGAATAGTTTGCCCAACTGTCCGGAATGATTAGCCTCAACGTCAATTATTGTTTTTGCGTCTTTGAGCAGGAAGTTAACATAGTCACTTGGGAATGGATGCAATAATTTTAATTGTATAAATCCAATTGAGATTCCTTCATTTTTGAGCATATCAATTGCGTCAAGGACAGGGCCTTTTGAAGAGCCCCAAGAAATTACAGTATAGTCCCCTACGCCAAATGATTTTGCCTGTTGTTCATCAGAAATTTCTTTTAGGATTAAATCCAGACGGGACATTCTCTTATCCATCATTTTTACACGCAAGATAGGATCTTCGGTAATATGTCCAGACTCATCAGATTCGTCACCAGTATTCCAAAATATTCCATTATCAATCCCCAGTCTAGATCTAGGGGAAATACCATCATCGGTAAATTCAAATCTCCTATACCCGTCATCCACCTTTTCCAATAATTTTCCTCTATTGACAGAGATTTTTTGGGGATCAAATCTCTTACAAGTGATTACGGAACTGGCATGGAATTTATCCATTAGATGAATGACAGGGACTTGAAAAACATCGGCATAATTAAAACAGTTACCAGTATCATAGAAACTCTCTTCGACATCTCCAGAGGCATAAACAATTTTGGGAAAATCACCATGTCCGGCATGCACTGAAAAAAGTAAATCATCTTGGCCATGACGTGTGGGAAGGCCAGTCGACGGTCCGCTTCTTTGATAGTTGGTAATAACTATGGGGACTTCATTTATTCCTGCCCAACCCAGCATTTCCACCATCAGTGCAAAACCAGGTCCAGAAGTACAAGTTGCAGAACGGGTTCCAGCTAATGCACCGCCAATAGCCATGCCCATAGCACTAATTTCATCTTCAGTTTGAATAACAGCAGTTGAACCAGGTCTTTCATCAGTTACCTCTAGGATTTCATTTGATTCAAGGAATACAGATTCGTCAGATGCTGGTGTGATTGGATAGTATGGTTGAAGTCTACAACCACAAGCCATCTTGCCCAAAGCAGTTCCATGAAAACCCTGTACCAACATAGTCCCAGGCTCTTTATCGACACCAAGTAAAGTATGGTTAAAATTTTCAAATTTTACAGTAGCACAATTATACGAATAGGCTGCTGTCTGCTGATTTATTTTTGCGATTTCAGGTTTTTTTGAAAATATAGATTCAATAGTTTTTTGCAAAGAATCGGTAGGCATCTTAACCAATCCTAAAGATAAAGAAACCCCTATGACATTGAACATCCTAACAAGTCCCTTCAGACGAGGATTTTCAGTTTCTTCAGAAAGAGTTTCCAGAATAGATTTGAAGGATACTGGAAATAATTTAACGCCATTTTCCTTTGCAATTTCTAAAACACCTGCAATAGTCAATGGTTTATTTTTTGATTCTAAGATTTTATGCAATCTTTCCCTGAATGGTGCATCCAGTGTACGTACAGAGTCGGTTTTAATATCTTCTAGATCAGAATCATAAATGATTCCCCCATCAGAAACAACCTCATCATAATGACGAAAGATGGTTTCAGCATCAAAAGAGGCCATGAGGTTAACATCATTTACATTTGAATGGATTTTTTTGTCAGAAACTCTTACTGCAAAATAACTATGTTCACCTTTGATGTTAGAATAAAATTCTCGTTTGCCAAATACCTGATATCCCATTTCAGCACATACCTTAGAAAAAACATTGGCGCCAGATTCAACGCCGCTGCCTTGAGGGCCTCCAATTAGCCAAGTAAAATCAACAGAACTCATAGTATTTCACACAATTCCCGAATTTTAATAGCAAGAGGGTTCATTTCTTCAACCTCCAGTTGCGGCATCAAACAATGCACACTCACATTTGTCACGTTCACCGCAATAAGGACATACACAGACACACTTTTCAATAGAATTTCCACACTCTACGCATATAGCAAATTCTTCCTCAATTTCAGAAGACAATAAGGAAGCTACAAAGAAATCGTATAAATGGTTTGAGATGAACATCAAGACTGATGGGGGGAAAAATTTTTCTGACAAGAACTTTACATGATTTTGCGCTAAAAGAATTAAGAAAGAAATATCAAATCGAGATACATTCTGGCAAAATTCCCATTCCAAAAACCAAACTGCGATCAAAGATCAAGGATGTTGATGGGTTGATTTGTTTTCCGTATGATAATATCGATGAAGAGTTGATCAAAGAAGGAAAAAATCTCAGAGTGATTAGCACGTATAGCGTAGGGTTTGATCATATAGATACAGAGTTTGCCAAGAAAAAGAAGATCCGTGTAGGATATACCCCAGAAGTTCTAACAGATGCCACGGCAGATATGGCACTGGCATTATTGCTTGACATTTCAAGAAGAATGACGGAGGGGGATAGAGTTATTCGAAATGGAAAATGGAAGGAAGTCTACGGGGCATTCGATTATGTCGGGGCAGACCTTCAGGGAAAAACGATTGGAATTTTAGGTCTTGGAAGAATTGGCAGTACATTTGCCAAAAGAGCAAAAGCATTGGAGATGAAAATATTGTACCACAGTAGAAAACCAGTTTCAAAATCTAAAGAGAAGACATTAAACGCAAAATATGTTTCATTTGAAAAGCTAATCACACAGAGTGACTTTGTTTCAATACATGTTCCACATACAAAAGAAACAGACAGGTTGTTTGGCATGGATGTTTTTAGAAAAATGAAAAAATCGGCATTTTTGATTAACACGTCAAGAGGAAAAGTGATAGATGAAAGAGATCTTGCAAAGGCATTAAAGAAAAAAGTAATTGCAGGCGCAGGATTGGATGTGTTTGAAAAAGAGCCGATTGATGAAAACCACCCATTTGTGAAACTACAAAATATTGTCTTAGCTCCGCACATAGGAAGCTCAACAAAAGAAACAAGGATGAAAATGGCTGAGATCACAGTAAAAAATCTAAACTTGGGAATTAATGGAAAAAGACCAATCTATTCGGTAGGATATTGATTTTTACGCCCAAGTGAGGATCCTGAAGAATGTGCAGTTTTTATATCTAAATCGCAATCTAAAAGCAGAATGAAGAAATTCAAACATACAAACGAAGAATTAGAATTAGCTAAACTGCAATCTGAAAAAGAGAAGAAGAAGAAAGAGTCTGAAGAATAATATTTTTTCTCCTTGTCTTTTTCAGGCAAGGTTTTTTTAAAACTGAATTTTAGAGGTGAATTTTTCACGTAATTGATCATAGAGCGTTTTTCCTTCTACGGCTAATCTTTTAGAATCATCATGCATTTTTGTAAAAAATGCTGCAACAGCACGCTCACCAGAATCATCAAAAAATCTCACACCGAAGCTGGCTCCATCAGGCTTTTGTTCTTCGATAAATTCTGCAGATTTTATCAATTCAGAATTAATATGCATGTGAGCCGGACCATCATTATCGCCAATCGTAATCCATTTCTCTTTTTGCCTAATACCAAGAGAATTGCTTCGAATTTCGCCAGTTACAGAGTTATTTTTTACAATAATCAGGACATCATCGATTTTCACCAAATCAGACAATAATTCAAAGAGCATATAGAGGCCTTGAACGTGAAATTATTTCAGTTTTTGGAACGATTCATATCAATTTGAACAAAATCGTCAGTATCACCATGTACACAATCAGTTCCAACTGCTTTTACAGGTGAAAAACTAATTCTTCCATCATGCATTTTTCCCTCGTTTTGTAAAACTCCGATCTTACCTGAAACAATTTGTTTGTGTTTTTGACAAGTAACACCCACCATATACTCATCAGATCCTGCAATGATAGAGACGATAAATTGCGGAGGATTAACACACTGTTTTCCTTCTTCCATCACTGAGCACCTATCAGGCAACATGGCGAAGTTTAGAATTTTATCGGATATTAATCTTGATTGCATCTAATTGAGTTTTATTATCAGGCATGTAAAATTAAGATTGAGAGCGATTGACAAATAGTTTTGATGCTGTAATCATCGGAGGAGGGATTCTTGGAACATCAATATCGTATTTTTTGTCATGTTTGAATGATTCAAAAAAGATAGCAGTCATCGAGCAGGCTCAAAATGTTGCGTTTCATACAAGTGGAAGAAATACAGGAAAGGTGCATGCGCCATATCTGTACAATCCTGAGAGAAAAAAATTATTTGCAAAATCAGCCTTTCATGGTTATGAAATGTGGGAAACGTATGCAGGATTAAAGAAATTGCCATTCAAAAGAGATGGAGTGGTTGAGGTATCAGTAGATGAAAAAGGAATCAACGTTCTTGAGAAACATCTCAAATGGGGAAAAGAGAACGGATTGGATGAACGTGACATTGAATTGTTGAACGGGGAGGAAATTAAAAAAATAGAGCCAGAAATAGAATGCGAGTCAGCTTTGTGTGTTTACAGAGATGCATCTACAGACTATGCGATACTTGCAAAATCAATAATGAACGATAGTCAAAACAACGGCACAGAGTTTTTGTTTAATAGCAAGGTAACTAAAATCAAAAAAGAAAAAAACAGATTGACAGTTACATTAAATGACAAGGATGAAATATTTGCAAAATTCCTAATCAATGCAGCCGGCGGGGAATCAATAGACATTGCACATGATATGGGAGTGGCAGAAAAATTAGCAGATGTGCATTTTAGAGGGGAATACTGGAAAGCTCCAAAGGAATACAACAACATAACAAAATCAAGCGTGTATTCTGTTCCTGAATTTCCAGAATATCCATTTTTAGATCCGCATTGGATTTTAAGAGCGGATGGAAGTTGTGAAATTGGACCGAATGCAGTTCCAGTTTTTAGTCCCTATGGATATGACACAGCTAAAAATATCAGAGAATTTATTCCAAAAATGTTAGAGATGCTAGGGTCAGGTGCAAGAAAAGCAATTTTTGACAGACGATTTCAAGAGCTTGCAATTAGTGAGATGCAATCATCAATGTCAAAAGCAAGGATGATTGGCAGGGTAAAAAAATTCCTGCCAAAAATAGATCCGGACAAAATTACTGAAAAAGGGACTGCAGGAATAAGATCATCAGTAATCAATGAAGAGGGGAAATTTGTGCCAGACGCAGTGTTAGAAAAAGGCGAAATGTCATTTCACATATTGAACTACAATTCACCAGGAGCTACAGGAGCATTGCCATTTTCAGCACACATTGTAAACCACCTTGACAAAACAGGGCTATTTGCCAATGAAAGGCAAGATGCAAAATGTGGGCCTTGGAAGTTTGCAGAGATTATTGAAAAAATACAATCAAGGGATTAAAGGCAAAGTTATTTTATTTTATACCTAAGGATAGCCAAGACAGAATTATCCATATCTAATTTCTTGATGATGTTCGGAGAGACAACAAATTCTATAGTGGCTGAGGTATTTTTGGCTATTTCAAGCATCTTCAAAATATTTTTGAATTGAGAATCAGTATGATAATTTGCAGATACAATCAGTGTATCGACAGCACCAATCTCCAATGCTTTGTAAATTACGTTATTTCGCCTAGCAGTCAGACCATCCTTGACTAATTTTTCGTATTTTGCGAGTAATTCTACCACTTGTTTTCGTCTATGCCGGCATAGGTGGTGAATGATTTTCTCATGAATCTCTTTAGAAGATGTAGAAAAAGACAAGTTTTCTACAAATCTGCATTTTTTGGATAATTCAGAATCAAGTTCGTCATAAAACTCAGTTTTTGCATTACCAGATCCACCCAATAAAATCAACTTGGAATTAGAATCCATCGCCCGTACTTTGTTTGCTACTTTCTTAAAAAAGACATGGATTTTCGTCTGTCTTGCCCGTAGGAATCGCCCTTGACTCTGACCCCCTTTTTTATGCCGGCCCTGTAAATCGATTCGAAGTTTAGATTCCTGTAATATTTGACTGCCATGAAATTTCTGTATTCTTGCAGTCTTTTGATCAAGAGTTACTAACAATACGTCATGATTGGTTTTGAGAATGTCACCGAAGGGTTTGAGATAAGGTTTTTTGTGTACCATGTAGACATAAGGAAGTTTTTTTGAAGTTCCGATTTCTTTAAGGACGATTTTGCCATTGTGCATCCATCCAAAAATGCAAAGCGTTTTGGCAAATTTTCCAACAGATTTGGGATTCTTTCTAAGTTGAAGAATTCTGTTTTGGATTTTTAGTTCAATTTTTTCAATTGCCTCGTTTCGTTTACCCTCGTGAAGTAATGAAATTGTTTCATCGCCCTTACCATAAGGATAGTAGACAGAAACGCATCTGTGATTTACTTGTTTTAGATCATGAAGAAATCGGTTTAGAGACAGCCATTCAGAAGAAGAAATTTCAGAGGAGTCCAAGGTACTCAACAGTTAGAATTTAGATTCTACATATAAAGTCCAACATTAAAAGTAAAGACGCGCCGGGAGGGATTATAAACATTGCGTGTGGGCCTAACGGATGAATAAACAACTCATCTTAAAACCAACCCCTTAGACAATATTTGATGATCATTTGGATCCATAAACTGCTAGTTTCCAAACTGTACATGAAATTCGCCGATATGACAGACAACGGGACGTGATGGAACCGTTGTTGCCAAAACCTGCCGCCACAGGACGCCCAAGAAGCAATGACCGAATGGTTTTAAATGGAATCATCTGCGTGCTGGTTTCCGGATGCGGATGGGATGAGATACCAAAAACATACAACGATGACTCAGCTGCCAATCCAAGGCTAAGAAAATGGCAGGAGTTTGGCATATGGGAAAAGATTTTGGGACGTGCAATCAAATCCGCACATAAATCGGGCAGGATTGACCTGCAAAAAATATCAATTGGTTCATCGTCAGTTCCCTCCAAAAAGGGGCGACGTGATCGGATTTGACGGATTCAAGAGGATTTCAGACACGAAATTACATGTTGCAGCAGATGGTGCCGGCCTGCCAATATCAACTGTAATGAGCCCTGCAGACATTCACGACAGTACGAAATTCATAGATGTGATGGAATCAACTTCGGATTTCGCAGATGATTCCATGATGGAACAAATGGTTTCAGTTTATGCAGACAAGGGATACGATTCGAAATCAATTCGTAATCATGTAAAATCAAGAAACATCATTCCGTGCATTCCTCTTAGAAAAAACAGCAGGACGACAAATGATGATGCAGGCAAGGACAGTTACAACAGGACAAGGTTCGCAGTAGAACGGTTCTTTGCCTGGCTGAAAAACGGGTTTCACAGAACAAGATATGAAAGAAACGCAGGAAATTATCTCGGGTTGGTTAACATTGCGTCATTTTTGATGTATTGCAGGGTTTTAAGATGAGTTGAATATAGATGCCTTTGGAGTCACACAAGGTTCTCTAAAAGAAAAATATCATTTAATGTATGAACAAGATTTATTCAATTATAAATACATGTTAAAAGAATTAGAGAAAATAAAGTACAAGAAATGGAAACAAGATAATGTTGCACGATTATGGATGGAGTGGGAGAAGAAAGATGGAAAGGAAGACCAATTTGAGAATTATTGTAAGAGAGTTTATGATATGTTAAAAAAGTAAATCATACCCGAGTTAATTTTTCAAAATAATAATGGATTTACAAATGACCTACCAAAAACGCGGATCTATATACGAAGATCAAAGAGAGACTGTTTTTCTTGAAAATATGGCAGAGTTAGAGCTATTTAGACACTGCTTTGCTAGTTATAATCATCTAACCAAGAAAATTTTGTAAAGTTTGATAAAAGTAGGTATGCATAATTACATTATTAGGAAAATTGTCTTTTACATGCAAAATTCTAATAACTATTTTTTAATACAATTGACCCTCCAAAAGACTGCCCATCCTATCCCATATTTGCATAATTTCATTGTATTACTGTTTATGTTAAAGAATGTAAATAAAATAAGTTATGTCCGTAAGAATATTTTAAATTCCCACCTAAAAGAAGGCCATTATATGATAAATTATGGACAATTTAGAATTACATACAAATAGAAATAATAAATATTAAGTTTAACCTTATTTTAAAGGTAAATTTTCTTAATTAGTTTTTAATTATTCATGGACAATTATTATTTGTCTTAAAATGAAATAGTATAATGTATGTTATTTACAAGTAAATTTCTAATATTTTGATAATTTAACAATATCATAAGATATTTATATTAATTTGACTTTTAATGTGATCAAGGATTAAGTATGACAACAACTGAAGAAAAGTTGGATAAAATAGGCAAACTAATGGAAGAGCAATTGAGATGGGACAGATTGGCTGGAATGAATCAATTGAAGACAATTTTTGAAACCAATCTTTTATCAGAAGACGAAAAAAGAGTTTACGAATTGAGTGATGGTGAAAAAAGTGTTAGGGATTTAGAAAAAATAGTATCAATAGGACGTACAAAGATAATCTCTCAATGGAAAAAATGGTATATGTTAGGCATAATGGAAAAATCTAAAAAATACGAAGGTGGTAGAATGAAACGAACATTTTCGCTTGCTGATATCGGTATTGCAGTTTCATTGCCTGAAATGGATAATTCTGCAAAGGAGAAATTGGAATAAACATAGAGCAGGAAAAGATAGGATTGTTAAAAGATATAGAAAAATGGCTTAGGTTTCTTGGATTCAACCAAGTGAAAGAAGTTCCATTCACAACCTTAAACAACCCTAAAAAAATACATGCGTATCATTTGAGTGATGAGAAAAATACTAGTGTATCTATTGCAAAATCCATCGGAGTTAGCCAGCCAAGGGTTACCGAAATGTGGAAGGAATGGATGTCTTTAGGAATAGGAGAGTCAATACCTGCTAGTGGCGGTAGTAGATTCAAAAAATCTTTTGATTTGAAGATGTTTGGAATGAAGATCCCAGAATTAGATGAGGCAGGTACCAAAAAAGACATTGAAACAACAAAGGAGTAAATGGAAAGTGAATAATAGACAAAAACCTTCAATGTTAGATGATGTAGTGACAGCATTAAATCAGAATACTAGTACATTAGAGGAAATTAAAATATGGATGAAGATTAATGGGATTGAGAAAGTAAGAACAATACTTACAAAACAACTTGATAGTCAAGAAAAAATACTTACGTATCATCTAAGTGATGACAGAACCACTAGAGAGATTGGTACAATTGTCAATATTGGCATCAAAACAATCAGTACCTATTGGAAGAGCTGGTACAAATTAGGTTTAATGAAGGGTGAAAAAGTCAAAGGTGTTGGAAGTCGTTATTTCAAAATTTTTTATTTAGAAGATTATGGAATTAAAATTCCACCTACGATTAAAAAGGAACAAACTACATCTTTGGAAGAACAAAATCAAACAGAGTTCATTACAGAAGAGGAAATAAAAACAGGAGATGAATCAAATGACAATTGATGAAGACATTCTCAAAGAATTAAAGAAAATTTCTTGGATAATGTCATTAAGCAATGGGCCTACAATTGAAAAGGCATTAGAACAATATGCTAGTAATGATGATCGGAAGAAAATTTGGTGCCTACTTGACGGTTCGAGACAATCTGATGAAATCGCAAAAATTCTTGGAAAAACAAAGCGTGCCATAGATATTTTTCTCAAAATTCTTGAAGAAACAAGTCTAGTTGAAAGACCCTACAATAAACCCCCTACTAGACGATTGGATTTTGTTCCTGCATCTTGGTCAGAACTTATCCCAACTGTACTAGAAGAACAGGTTGATAAAGAAGAATCTGAGGTTGATAAAAATGGATGATAAACAATTCAAAGAATTTTCCAGTAAACTTGATACTATAATGAGACTCTTATCATTTGATTTGATCAAGGACAAGCCAGTCATAGATCAAATTGGTATTCTTATGAAGGCAGGACTACCTGTGTCAGAAATTGCAACTATTCTTGGAAAGACAGCAAATCAAGTATATGTAACTCAGACAAAATTACGTAAGAAATTGAAAAATGAACAAGGAGAGAAAGAAGATGAATGATGACAAATTATCAAACATACAAGATTTGTTAGAAGATATCAAAGTAATTCTACTTCTAACCAACAAAGAAAGTGTTGAATCTGCAAAATCTAAATTACTGCAATCTGGTTCGATAGAGGAAAAAGTATACCAACTATGCGATGGAGAAAATACCACTCAAGATATTGCAACCAAGATGGGAAAGGATACAGGTAACATAAGAAAAGTGCTTAGCAAACTTCGGCAAAAAGGATTAGTGAAAGCTGTTGAAATAGACGATAAAAAAGTTCATGAGCGGAGGTTTTAGGTGAAAAATGGTAAACGAGAAAGAGGATCAAATGAAAGACGATATACGAGATATTAGAAATGACATTGAACGAATCAAAAGCTCTACACATAATATCAATAGAATTATGACTCTTTCAAATGTGGATACAATCATCAATGATTTGGTAGAGATTATTGGTCGCTCAGAAAAACGGGCAGCAATTTTGTTTTTAACTAAAGATAAGATCAGTGCTCAAGAATTAGCAGATAAACTTACACTGGATCGTAGAAATTTGCCAAAATATATGGCCTCCCTTACCGATAAAAAAGCATATGTCACTGTGTTAAAGGAGGGAACAACTGTTTATTATCAAAGAGCAGAGATAATTGATTTAATCAATTTTGAAAAACAAAAATCTTTTATACCGTTAATTCAATCGTGGATATCTAAACAATCAGAAAAACCTAAAGTTGTATCTGAACAAGAGTCAGAAGAACTCAAGGTGGACTGATTGAATGTCATTATTGATAGATATTCAAATTATTTTTTATGTAGGAATTATTTCTCATATTATTATTTCATCTATAATTACAATAATTGGACATCTAAGAAAAAATGAAAGAATAAAACATCTACCAATTCTTTTTGGAATTAATGCTTTTACATTTTTAATTACAGTATTTGTGGTAACTCATTATGCCAATTTTCAAATAATTGATTATGTTGCATTTATTGGGTATTCAGTAATTGTAAGTTATGTACTAACTATCGAAATTCCTGGATATATTTTACTAACAAAATATGATTCAAAACTAATACAGATTCTACAAAACCTACGTCAAAAATCTATTCAATTAACTTATAATTTTGGTTCTTTAGATGACCTAAGACAATATTTTAATGAGAACAAAGAAACAATTAGTTCAAGTACCGTCACTGATCTACTTGATAGTTTTATCCAACGTTGTGAAACTATTAAAAATTTGGATAAATCTCTTTATGAAATATCTATTAAAGAATTGGGTGAACAAATGCAGCAAATTTCTTCAAGGAGTAAACATCCATTTCCAAAACTAATAGAAATATTTTCTTTAGCAGGAATTAGTTTCTTATTGGGACAGTTTCTAACTTATCTCTTGTAGTAATCTATTTTTTTATACTGGCAATGTACTATCTATTTATAGTACTTTTACCATAATATTATGGTAATAAACCATAATAATATGTGATATTTACTATAGTTGGTGCCCAGATATGAGAGAAAACACATACAGAATATTAGATGTTCTAGCCAGAAAGATTGGCAACCCAATGTCAATTCATGAGATAAAGAACAAGATTGGCCAAATCTATGGTTCTGCAGATTACAAGAATACTCACATATCAATTCATGAAATGGCAGAATCAAAAATTATCACAATTGAAAAAATCGGTAAATCTTCTATTGCTAGTTTAAATTTTAAAAATCCTTTGTTAGTTAACCTGTTAGCAGAGATGGAACTAAGAAGAAAAACTATGTTTCTTGAAAAAAGGCAGGACCTACAATTGTTGTTACTTGACCTTAACACACATGTCAGGGATTTCTATTTTATAAAATCCATGTCCATGATAAATCCAGAAAGAAATTCCAAACTCAATAAAATCGAGTTACTAATTTTGCTAAAAGACTCTAAACGAAAAGGAGACATTGAAGGAGAGATTACTGCAATTCGTGCAATACTGCAATTACTTTACCAAATGTATAATGTCAGAATAGATCATGTTTTAATTAATGGAAGAAAATTTTTAGAATTACTGATTTCAGATGAGGTCAATGTTGCAAGGGAGATGTTGTCTAATAAAATAGTTCTCTCACATCCACAAACATTTTGGATAGATATCATGTCTGCACTAAAAGAAGGAATGAGAATAAAGACAGGAGAAGAGACAAACCCAGCAAAGATTTTAGAGCAGGATATTGTATTTAATCTTGCAAGACTTGGATACAAGGAGATGGGAAACAAAGTTACAAATGGAATTCCAATAAGTATTGAATATATCATAACATCCATTCTGCTAAAGGAGAAAAGCATTAGAAGAATTGAAGCAATTCCGATAATACTTGGAAAAAATGAAGTACGAGTCAACTACAACCTCTTGGTCTTTTTGGCAACAAAGTTTGGTGTCTTGAAAAAACTCTATGATGTCCTTGAGGTTTTGGATGCGATAAAACCTGTCGAAGAACTAACGCGGGCAGTAAAGGAATTGCGCAACTCTGTAGTCCACAACAAAAAACAAGATGGCATCAAACTTGATCCAGGAGACATTGAAAAGAAGATGAGGCTATACGGTGTCTTTGAATAAGCAACAATTACTGGACTTTCTAGAGGAATTAGACAAAGAACTGGAGAGAAGAATAACAGTAGTGGCAGTTGGAGGCACGGCTATGACCCTACATAATGCCAAGGCATCAACTATTGATGTTGATTTTACCATTCCTGGAGAAGATTTTGATGAATTTCAGAGGGTTTTGAACTTGGTTCCTCATGGGTTCAAAGTAGACATGTGGAATGATGGGATGGTCTTCAGTCAAGACTTGCCAGAGGACTATCTTACAAAAAGCAAACCTGTCAGAACAAAAATGAAGAACATGGCCCTGAGAGTTCTTGATCCTGTAGACATCATAGTTACAAAGGTTGGAAGACTGAATGATAGAGACAAAGAAGACATTGCAACTTGTATCAAAAAATTCAAAATTACTAAGGTTCAGATCAAGAAAAGAGCAAAACAGGTTGTCTATATTGGTAGAGAAGAAAACTATGAAATTAATTTGAACCACGTTATGAAGAGATTTTTCTAGACATCTTTCTTGTGTGAAGGATTGGGTTTTCAGTGAAGATGCAACTGAGAGTTTAACATTAGAGAAAAGGGAAGCTGAAAAGTTTTCTCATAGCATAATTCAAAGAATGTTAGACATTGGAATTGATCCGCGATAAAGTATACAATATAAAATCAAATAGGAACATTTTCTTCAATAACGTTAATATCATTTTTATCTAGTCCGTACATATCATAAAAAATTTGATTAATCTCTTTATTTGTTTTTTCCAATTTTTCTTGTAATGAATTCATCTTTAACTTGTTTTCATCAAAATAATCTTCTAATTCATCTTGTTGTTTTAATGAAAGAGATACCTTTCTTTTTCCTAATTCCTTAACTAGTTCATCAAAATTCATTTTATGAAATGAGGCTATTTTTTCTGAGAATTTATGTATCGAGTAATTTGTTTTAAGTCTCAATAAAAATCTAGAACGTAATGAATTAATTTCATTAGTAAGATCTAACATTGTTTTACTATGTTTTATGATCGTGTCATGATATTTTGAATAGTTAGTGGGAATAGGGATGTAATCAGAATATCCAGGCATGAAATGCATCGTTCTTATCGCCTGATTAAAAATAAAGAAGTAATAATAAAACGAAATTAGTTTTGAATTTATTAAAGATAACAAAAAAGGGTTTTTTAATCCTGATTTATTCTCTGCAAAACACATGACAGTATTTAGACAGAATCTCTGTTCCGTATCAAGTGATGCTGTCAATTTTATGTATGGCGTAGGTTTTGTAATATGTGCAACTATGTCTTGAGCTACAACCTTTTCAATTTTAGCTCTTTTCAAGTCTTCTTCAGAGACGTATTTTTCGTCTAGGAACCATATTTCTGTATTATCATTAAATCCATACCTTGCAATTTCTTTGCCGGTTAACAATCTTAATCCTTTGTTTTTTCTATTTACTTTAGGAGTCATTCCTCCTTTTCCATACCAACATTTCATAAATTTCTTAATAGGTTCAGTATTTTTTGTTATTTTTTCTAAAATTTGTATTTTTGGCAGATCAAGTCCTGTAGGAAACACTCTTTCATTAAAATAATTTAGGCTTAAACGTAAAGATTCTGTTTTATTTGGTCGAATTGATCCGATTTCTATTGATTTGTTTTCTTGTTTTTGTTTTTTAAGAATGAAAATAATTTGTTCATAAAGCACTTCTTCAAAAGCCTTACTTGCATCAATTAATTTTCTTATGTTCTGTTTTAGTAATAATTTTCGTGTGTCTTCCCAAGATTTTACATATGACAACCCTTTTGGAATGATGAAACTAAACAAACCATTATCTTTCACTAATTCTTGCAAACCTAATCGGATAAATGACTCTGAAATGTCAGAAGTTTTTCCAAGTAAATTCTGTTGTTTCAGAAATTCTTTTTGTTTTTCACCAAGTGTGCCATATCTTCCATACGGAGGGTTTCCTATAATGATGTCGAAACCATCATCAGCAAATATTTCTGAAAACTCATTTTTCCAATCAATTGCATTAGCATCAATAGACTTATTGGAAATTAGACTATTACCTACTTTGATATTTTGGGATAGATCAATTAATTTTCGATTACCGGTAGCAATTTTTAGAAATAGACTTAGTTTTGTGATCTCTGTTGATTCTTCATTAATGTCAACTCCAAAAATATTATTCTCAATAATTTTTCTTGCTTCATATTCTTCGTTCCATTTTGTAAGAGTAAATTGTTCTGCTATTTGCTTGTGTTTTTTACCCCTCATTGAAATGCTGTATTGACCTTTAAACTCTTTAAATGTCTGAATTTCTTTGTGGATTTCTAGTAACACATCAACTGCTTTTAGTAAAAACGCACCACTCCCACAGGCAGGGTCTAAGATTTTTATTTTTCTAAATTTTTCTTCCAATTCTTCGATATTTTCAGAATATTCTTTAACAAGATCCTCAGGGGTGGTGAAATTCTTTTTTGATAGATATGGAATTATTGTATTTCTACAAATGTAATCTGTAATGTATTCTGGAGTATAGAAAATCCCTTCTTTCTTGCATTTTGATGTTTTATTTTCTTGTAGTTCTTCAAGGTCAGTAAGAGACTGTTCAAAAATATGCCCTAAAATATTTACATTGAGTTCGGTATTGAAATCAAACGAGGACATGTAAAGTAAATTAGTGATGATTGGATTGATCCTGTTTTTGTATTTCTTTATTACTTTCTCTGCAAACTCGTCTAACTTTATTTTCTTTTTTAGCTCTGAATTTTGATATTCCTCCTTAAAGAAACCTGGCTCTGTTAGGTCTTTTACGTAAAATCTTGGAGGTATTTTGTCCTGAAATAGACCTCCGTTAAAACCAAATATCTAAACCGGTGTGCTTGCTCCTTTGTCAAGGCCTTCAAAAAGCGAGTAAATTGTATCACATGCATATCTGGAGTGCTCATATACTGGCACTGCATCCAACACTTTCAATATTTGATCTCGAATCAATTTTTGGGGAACTTTCCCTGTATCTTCTGCAAAGAAAATGAAAGTCATGCGGTTTAAGAACAACTGTGCATAGTGAATGGCCTCGGCCCTTTCAATCTCCCCGTTACTCTGAAATTCTTTTATCAACATCAAACGAGTTTCGTGGAAAAGTTTGTAGAATTGCTTTGTGAATTCTTTCTCTTCTGTGACTGATTGGTCATAAAGAGTACTGACAAATTTGTTGTCAATGATGCTGTTTTTGGAGAAAATTGCTACGAATTCCTTTAGTTTCTCTTCATTATTTTTTACATCTTTGAAATCAAAAATATGGTATTTTGATGTCCCTTTGCTTTTGTCTATTAACACAAATTGTTTGTAATTAGTAGCAATACCATAATCTAGATTCAAAGTTCCCATGTAATCCCATGTCTGTTTTACTGGAGTGGAATGTTCTTTTTTGTCTCTATACTGTGGAGCAAAAAGATCTTTTGTTTTAGTTCCTTTGGCCTCAAAACAGACTATCTTTTTACCTTCTTTGTTTGCAAATGTGAATTCTACATTGCCTTCCTCATATCCCATTTCCTCTTTGACAGGATATCCAAGTAGATCTTTTAGAATGATTAACCCAAATTTAAAATAATTTTGCTTTTCTTTTTCTAATTCACCTTTTTCTAAAAGTTTTAACCATTCTTTGGTGGCCTTTTTCTGAGAAATTGATATTTTTACATCTGAACATAATCGTTTGATAGTTTTGGGATTGAATAGATCATTTTTTACCGTCATATAATCAATTCTGAGTTAATGTCCAGATATAGATAATGATTCTTGCAAAATTCAGAGTATTGAGTGAAAATAATTACTCTTCATTCTCTTTCTTGTTGCAAATGCTCCAATATTCACAATTTCTGCATGTTTGGTAGCTTGGGGTTGCTTCAAAATCTTCGCTCAAAATTGATTTCACTGTCTCACCGATCTCTTCTTTGACGGATTTTACTTGAGATTCTTCAATTGGGTTATCCACTATCTTGTCATGTTTTAGATAAAACAGTGAAGCATTTACAGGAAGTTCACCGTATTGCTTCTCAACTCCTAATGCATACACGTTCATCTGAGGATCTACTTTGATTGATTTGCTTGTCTCATAAACTCCACCTGTTTTGAAATCAACTACTGCAAACTTTTCATCAGGAGTTTTTTCTACTCTGTCGATAAATCCATTGAACGGAACACCTTTGATTTCAATTCTAAATGGCTGTTCTACTACAACCGGGGAATTTTCATTTTCAGATATCCATTTCAGATATCCATTTCAGATATGTCTTGATCATAGTCTTTGCTTTTTCTTTGGCCTGGTTTTCTTGAGTTTCAGACTGGAAAGAGTTTGCATTCCATTCTTTTTCTAAAATTTCAAAGGCTAATTTTTCAGTAGGTTCTGTTCCTTCCATCTGAAGTTTAGTCAAGTGTTCTGCTACTGCATGCACAGCAGTACCAAGTTCAAAGTAGGATCTTGCTTTTGTTGGTGCCTGAATCACATAAGAAAACTTGAACTTTAGAGGACAATCTCTGTATGTCTTTATCTTTGATGCACTGAGTCTCAGTTCATCCTTGTTTAGGAGGGGGATTTTCTTTCCTTCCAAGTCTGCCTTTAGATTGTTTTCACCATCTTCAAAATTAAGAATCTCTTCTGCTTGAATCCTTCAAAACTTCCATTTTTTCAGTGCTTTACTTTTGCAAGTTCAACAATTCTTTGAACTGCAGTTTTCAAGTGCATTTGATTAAGAGAACTAACTGCTTTTTCTTGCAAGCCTTGTTTTACTTTCTCAACTCTTCTTTCTCCCTCAAGCAACACTTCATCGTTTTGTCCGTCATATTTTACAAGGTTTACCAAAGGATTATCCTCGAATTTAATTTCATCAAGAAATCTGGATGGTTTTGTTACTCTTACATTTTGTCCATATCTTTTTGCATATGTGATGTACAATAAATTTTGCGCCCTTGTCATTGCAACGTAGAATAATCTCCTTTCTTCTTTAACATACAATTCTTTTTCTTCATCTGATTGTGTCATTCCTTTTGACAGTTAATTTGGAACATAGAACTTTTTTGCTCTGTATCTAAGTGGAAGTTTGTTTTGGGCAATGTCTACAACAAAAACAACAGGAAATTCTCGTCCCTTGCTCTGGTGTATTGTAGTTACTTGTACTGAGTTATCAAGTCCTGAACCTTCCTTTAGTTCTACGTCAAACTGTCCCATCAAGTTCAAATAATTAATGAAGTCATCTAACGTTCCTTGTGGATTAAGTGATTCGTATTCATTTGCAATGGTGTAGAATTCTTTTAGAATGAGCTGATTTCTGTGATTTTCAGGAGTGTCAGACTGAATCGATCTTTTGTAAAGATCAGATACAGACATGATTATTTCATATACCATCTCACTGATTGTCATCTTTGATTCGAGTTCTATTATTTTCTGGATTTGTTCTGCTAGTTCTTTTACCTGTTCTTTTTGACTAATGTCTAGTTCATTGCAGTCTTTAATTGTGTCAAAAACAAAATCAATGTCAGTGGGGTCTGCTCTTGCCTTTTTCTTTGCTACGTGGTTGATCCTTGCTACGTTTATCTCATTTAGGCCGTGATTCTTCAGGAGTCTGTTAATTTCTATGCCTGACGTGGTGGGTTTGTTGGAAATTTCCAAAAATGCCATCAAATCTCGAACTATTGGTGATGAAAAAATATTAGATTCGCCGATAAATGTGGTTGGAATACCGTGTGCCTTTAGAGTCTTTGCGAATTTCTTCCCTTCTGCTTTTCTTCGAGACAATGCTACAAAGTCTCTGTAAGTGAGAGGATCAGACGTACCGTCTCTTCTCTCGATTTTTTTGTCTAGTAGTTCCTTTATGGTTTTGACCACAAATTCTACTTCTGATGACTCGTTTGAACATTGAGCAACAGTTATCTTTTCTCCTTCCTCATGTTCTGATTTGAGTTTCTTTGCATGTCTTTCTGGAACACCTTCAAGTGATTGGCTTGCAAGATTTACAATATTCTGGGGACTACGGTAATTTCTATTCAATACAACTACGGTAGTGTCTGGGAAGTAAGATTGAAAATCCTTAAAGTTTGTAAGATATGCTCCTTGGAATCTGTATATGCTTTGATCATCATCTCCTACTACTGTAACGTTCCCATCTTTTGCGATTAGTTTTACAAGCTCAAGTTGTACAAAATTATTATCTTGAAATTCATCTACCAATACATGTTTGAATTTTTTCTGATATTTTGAAAGGACATTTTCTTTTTTCTTGAAGAGTTCAATTGTCCGAACTACCATGTCATCAAAATCAATGACTGCCTTGCTTCTCTGAAATTCTTGATATTTGAAATAAATTTTACATAGGTCTGAAAGTTTTAGTAAAAAGTCTTTTTCAGTGTCGTCCAGTTCTTTTTTTAATTTCGAACTCATCCTAAAACCTTCCAATACATCATGACGTATGCCAGATACACAAACCCGAGATAGTTGTCACAGTTCCTTTCGTATCTGACTGCCGTCCCGTAAAGTCCGCACTTGAGCCAGGCAAAGAACCGCTCTACGACAAACCTTGTCTTGCCATAATTTTTTTGATTCCTGTTTTGTGCAACGTTCCTTGGGTTCTTTTTGTATGAAATGCAACGGTCAATCCCATGGCATCCCAGATAGTTTCTGATGTATGCCGCATCGTATCCCTTGTCGGCATACACCGAGATGATCTCCCGTATCAAACCGTCATCTACAGGTTCTGAGATGTTCTCTAACACATCAATGAATTTCGTACTGTCATGGACATTTGCAGGGCTGGCCCTAATTGAGATTGGCAGTCCTGTCCCGTCTACTGCAACATGTATTTTTGTGCCCAGGATCTTCTTGAACCCGTCATATCCTGTTTTGTCCCCCCCCTTTTTTGGCGGCAATTGACGATGAATCAATCGATATTTTTTGCAGGCTGATTTTTCCCTGTCTGTGTGCGGATTTTATCAGTCCTGACAGAATCCTTTTCCATATTCCCTTTTGCTGCTCCTAATTTCCGGATCTAGCGTACTGGGATTTTACAACCTGACAGAATCCTTTTCCATATTCCCTTTTGCTGCAGCTCTGAGAATCTCAGATGCGCGGTGGATTTTGAACCGTATCTGTCTGGCATGTCTGCCCACCTGCAGCCGGTTGTTAGGACAAACAATATTCCGTTGATTGTGTTTCTGTCATTGCATCTTGGCCTTCCAGTTTTTGCAGGTTTTGGCAGATGTGATGCAACTGTGTTCCATTGAATGTCTGACATTTCCTTGTGAATCATGAAGGATACATCGGCAGGGTCATTCTTGGATCCCGATTGTCATGAATTATTTACAAAATGATCGGTTTTAGGATGAGTTGTAGATATTATTTAGAACCAAAGTTCTTAAATTCATTCTGCGGATTTGGCCTGTTATTTATATATATCCGTTTTAAAGAAAATGCTAGAGTATGAAAATAGTACATTTTTCAGACACCCATCTTGGATATTCCGATTATAGTCGATTTGACTCAGAATCTGCAATCAACAAACGAGAAAATGATGTCTATGGTGTCTTCAAAGAGATAGTGGACTATATCATTAAAACAAAACCAGATCTTGTCATTCATGCAGGAGATTTGTTTGACAGCATTCGTCCATCAAACAGAGCAATTTCTGTGGCATTGGAACAAATATCCAGACTATCAAAAGAGCATATCCCTACTGTCATAATAGCAGGAAATCACTCTACACCAAGACAAAAATCAGCAGATACAATATTCAAAATACTACAGTACTTTCCAGATGTCTATCCTGTTTTTGGTGGCAAGTATGAAAAACTAAAGATTGGAGAATGTGCAATTCATGCAATCCCTCATTCGTATTCTGATGAGGATTTGCAAGAGAGTATCAAAAAATTAAAAGTAGACAAATCTTTCAAGTACAACGTAATGGTCGCACATACGGCCATACGTGGTGTTGATGAAGCATCGTGGGGGGAGTTCAAAGAACAAACAATTCCTGCATCTGCTCTCAAAAGTAATTTTGATTACATCGCACTAGGCCATTACCATAAATTTTTGAAAATTAAAGACAATGCTTACTATTGCAGTTCGCCTGAAAGATTTAGTTTCAATGAAGTTAAAGACAAGAAGGGTTTCTTGGAAGTGACTCTTAGTGATTTTTCAGTCAAACATATTCCTACAAATGCACGAGACATGAAAGTCTTTGAACCAATTGACTGTGAAAAACTCAGTGCATCCGAAGTTCTGGACAAACTTGAAACAATGGTTTCAGGAAATACCGATGGTAAAATTATCAAAGTAATCTTTGATAACATTCCACGTCATGTCCACTCGTCTTTAGATTTAGAAAAGATACGACAGATAATGTCTGGCATATTGCATTATGAACCTGTGTATAACTGGAAGTTTGATGAAAACAACAATATCTCGTCTTCTCAAATCGGTTCAATTAATGAAGAATTTGAAAACTATTTGCAGAAACTCGAACTTGAACTCAAAGAACTAGAAGAGATTAAAACACTAGGAAATGAATACCTCAGTCGAGTAATAGAGGAGGATGCATGATGTTTCTGAAAAGAATTCATCTAAAAAACTATAGACGATATCAAGATGAGGACATTGAATTTCCTACAGGTCTGATAGGCATAGTTGGAAGAAATGGTTCTGGAAAATCCTCTCTGATCGAAGCAGTTGGCTGGTGTTTGTATGGGAACAGTGCATCTAGAACAAAAAAAGACCAGATAAAGACAACTGGAATCCCTGAATCCGAGAATTGCAGTGTTACACTTGAAATGATGCTTGGGTCTGACACTGTAAAAATTGTCCGAGAATTAAAAGGAAAGAATGCATCTGGTCATGCTAGTATATTTGTTAATGGAAATGCCAATGCCGAAGTCAGAGGAATGAATGAAGTATCTGAGTTCATTGCAAAAAGGACAGGTATGGATCATGTTGCATTTTTCACTTCTGTATTTGCAAAACAAAAAGAACTTGACTCTTTGTCAAACCTGCAACCAGGAGAAAGAAAGAAAACAATAGTGAGACTATTGAGAATTAACAAAATAGATGATGCCATAAGTACGATACGAAGTGATGTTAGAGTTAGCATGGATAAAATTTCTTTTCTACAAAGCAACCTAAAAGACATTGACTCGCTTGAAAAGCAATCTAGTGAAATATCTGAAGAAAAAGAAAAAACATCAAAGCAAATCCAAGAACATGATAGTAAAATCAAAACATTATTGACAGAAGAAAAGAGAAGAAAAACAGAGTTTGCAATACATGAGAAAAAATATCGTAATTACAACAAAGCAAGTAAGGATCTTGCAAAAACAGTAGAACAAAAAAACTCGAAAATAGAAGAGAAAGAAACGATAGTATCAGATCTAAAGACTGCAAACAAGTCTAAAAAGAGAATGAATCAGATTGCACCAAAAGTAAAAGAATATGAAACGATAAAAAAACAAAAAGAGAAACTTGATTCATCATATGGAAAATTCAAAGAAAAACAAGGATTAGAAGAACAATACTCTGCAATTTCCCCTAAGATTCGAAAACAGGAAACTGTTAACAAAAAAATTGAAAAAAGCCTTGTTAAATTAAAAGGTCTTGATCAAGAACTCAAAAAACAAGATAAAGAACAAGAAAAACAAGAGGCAAATAAAGAAGGTGTCAATAAATCCATAAGCGTAATCTCTACAAGAATAAAGGACAACCGTGCACGAAAATCAGAACTTGAAGAGGAATTTTATACAATCAAGGAACTTGGAAAGGATGGAGAATGCCCCACTTGTAAACGACCTCTAATAGACCACCTTACTCACGTTTCAAAGTATTTTTCCAAGGAAATATCCAAACTGACTGACAAGATTAATGCTGATTATGAGAAAAAGAAAAAATTAGATTTGGAACTTGAATCAATCAAAAAGAAAATTGCTGGACTAGATGAGAATATAGAGAAACTTAGAAACATGAAGACTGAAAGAACGTCTCTGCAAACTCAGTTAAAAGGCGGTAAAAAAGCGATTGCTACGATGAACCGGGATAAAACAAACTTGGCAAAGAAATTAAAAAAATTCTCAGGTTTGAAATACAATCGCAAACATCACCTTACAATAAGCAAACAACACAACGAACTTTCTAAGATCAAAGATGAATCCATGAAATTAGTTGCAGACGTAAAAAGAATACCAATTTTATCAAGCAGACAAAAACAATCCAATGATATCATTTCAAAACTAGATAAAAGAGAAAAAACTGAAACAAAGAGGCTAGATTCTATAGGATATAGTGAGTCAGAATATAAAAAGTCTGAAGAAAATTTGGAAGATGTAAAAGAAAACCATAGAAAAACTAGAGAAAAATGGATTGAATTAAATGGTGAGAGTACAAATCTAACATTGCAGATAAAACAAATCGTAGAAGATATCAAAGAAGAAAAAGAAAAACGAATTACAATCGACAAAGAAAAGGAAAAGATTGGTTCAAGAAGCAAACTAGAAAAAATAATGAATGAATTTAGACTAGATCTTATTTCTAGAATAAGACCAATACTTTCACAGAGAGCATCTGAATTGTTTAGAAAAATTACAAAAGGGAAATATCCTTCAATGGAACTTGACAAAGATTACAATGTTAGAATTGAAGATGAAGGAAGTAGTTTTACAACTGAAAGATTTTCAGGCGGAGAGGAAGATCTAGCAAATCTTTGTTTGCGTATTGCAATTTCTCAGGAATTGGCAGAGCGTGCAGGAGGAATGCAGGCTAATTTCATAGCATTAGATGAAATATTTGGAAGTCAAGACAAAGGAAGGAAAAATAACATACTAGAGGCATTTTCTGAACTTTCAAATCAGTTCAAACAGATCCTAATCATTACTCATGTGGAAGATGTAAAGGAGATATTGCCATATGTACTAACAGTAAAAGAGAACTCATATAATACAGTAAAAATTGAAACAGAAGGAATCGGATCTGTTGCAACAGCATGAGTTTCTAAAATGCATAAGAACATTGGAGACCAGTTTCAATTATGAGAAAGTTTGATCTTAACATCGAGGAAGTTTTAGAAGACTGGGAAGTATATCATGCAATAAGAGAAATTATTGCCAATGCAATTGATGAACAGATACTCACAGACACACAAGAGATTGAAATTAAAAAAGAAAAAAACAGTTTTGTTATTCGAGATTATGGACGTGGTATAAAATACGAACATTTGACTCAGAATGAAAACGATGAGAAGATTTCACATCCAGAACTAGTAATTGGAAAATTTGGAGTTGGTTTGAAAGATGCACTAGCTACGTTTGACAGACATAAAATAAACATCATGATAAAATCAAAACATGGCGATATTACAATTGACAAATCGTCCAAGCAAGGGTTTGAAGATGTAATCACACTTCATGCAGTTATCTCTGATCCTTCAGAGTCAGAAATTGTTGGAACAAAAATAATCCTTGAAGGATGTACCAAAGATGATGTGGAAAAAGCAAAAAGTCTTTTCTTGAAATTTTCAGGTGAAAAGAGATTAGAAAAGACGCAATATGGTGAAATTCTAAAAAAAGAGTCTGTTTCAAAAATTTACATTAATGGAATCAAAGTTGCAGAAGAAGATAATTTTCTTTTTTCATACAACATTACTTCATTAACCGGGCCAATGCGAAAGGCACTGAATCGTGAAAGAACACATGTTGGAAGGACTGCATATACAGAACGAGTAAAATCTATTCTACTTTCAAGTAATGATGAAAAAGTTGCTCGTCTACTAGTAGAAGACCTTGAAGGATATCAAAGAGGGAAAGAACATGACGAGATGAAATACATTGATGTTGCAGTACATGCATGTAAGATACTAAACACCAAATCGTCAGTAGTTTTTGTAACACCTCAACAACTGCAATATGATGCTATGGCAATAGATAACGCTCGACATGATGGATTATCAATTATTGTTGTGCCTGAAACGATAAGCCAAAAGATGCAGGGAATGAAAGATATTTCTGGAAATACGATGAGGAATTTAGGACAATACAATCTTGAATGGAACGAGAGTTTTGAATTCAAATTTGTAAAGCCATCTGAATTGAATGCAAGTGAGCGTGAAATATATGATAAAACATCAGATATCTTTGATTTGATTGGAGGAAAACCAAAGAAGATCAAAGATGTTTTGATATCTGAGACTATGCGCAGAGAAGATTCAGGCATGGAGGCAGTTGGCCTTTGGGAACCAAACAAGGAGAGAGTTGTCATCAAACGTGATCAATTAAAGAAAATAGTGTTGTATGCAGCGACATTGCTTCATGAAACAGGTCATGCATTAAGTGGAGCAGGAGATGTATCAAGAGAATTTGAATCAGAATTAACAAACATTATTGGAAAAATTTCTGCCAAATCAGCATAATTGAACAAAATACATTTTACTTTTTAATTCCTCTAAACGACATTGGAAAGAGAACGAGTACAATCAAGTAATGTTTATTCTATAGGCTATGATCCTGCTTCCAGCATTTTAGAAGTAGAGTTTAATGATGGATCTATTTATCATTATTTTGATGTTCCATCAAATGAACATTCAGGACTAATGAGTGCAGCATCCAAAGGATCATACATGCACAGCAACATAAAGGGAAGATACAGATATCAACGTGTTAGTTAATGTGTGCAAATACAATCAAAAAAGCAAAAAAGTTAGTTGAAAATGGAGACATTGTAAAGATTGAAGATGGTTTGTATCAAGTAAAGTCTTCTAGCGACAAAACAAAGTCATACAGGGTTACATCAGACTCCTGTGACTGTCTTGGATTCAAAAATTTCTACAAATTTTATCACGGAAAAGGACTAAAGGCAAATTGTTCCCATTTAGAAGCTGTAAGAATTTTTGAGAAAGAAAACAAGTAATCAAAATTATTTCTTTTTCTTTCGTGTTTTTTTGGGCTTGTCAATGTCTTCGTATTCTATATTTTCTCCACAGAAAGGACAAAAATCAATCAGAGGTACTGAATGTCCTTCGTATGTTATTTGGTCTACAATTCCAAACTTTCCATAATCATAACTCCATCCAGTAAATTTTTTACAATAGTTCTTGAATGCATCACAACAAAACTCTACATTTCGTTTTAGTGTATAGTTATCGTATGTCTCTCCCTCATACGCAGGATCAGGAAGTGTTTCTTTCTTGTAAGTTGCTTTCATGTAAGATGCCTTTTCTTTTTGTCGACAATGTCATAACCAATTTTCTTTACAATTGTATCAAGTACATTTCTCAAATCACTGCCTTTTTTGTAATTTCTTGAATAAGGTCCAACAGTAGTTCTTTTTCCACGAGCAAGTTGATACCCTTTGTTAACCGAATGTTTTCCAACAATTCCAATACAATTTCCACCATATCCTTTGACTGCTGAAAAACAAGGGATGTCACCAGGGCTATCGCCGATATACACCATGTATTCAAATGGAATTCGTCTGTCTTCTCGTTTAATTGCATCATTTACACTAAAAGGACAACGTCTCAATTCTTTTCCAGTGATTCCTTTGTTGATTGCATAAAGGAATTTGGTTTTCTCAGTAAATGTCACACTTGATTTGACACCGTCGATTTTTTTGGTTTTCTTGTCTTCGTTAAATCTTCCAGCAAAAATATCTGTAAAATGTTTTGATAAAACACTTCCTTTGATTAAATCTTCAAATCCAGATGAAATAATATAAAATTCAACATTTACTCCTGCTTCATCAAAGTCCTTGTTCTTTTTTACCATTGATTTGATTTGAGGAATAAACTCTGGCACCTCATCATAAGGAGTAATTTTCTTTCCCAACTGAGAAAGTTTTTGATTTGTGTTCTGTTTAATTTGTCCTGATTGAATCAATTTCAGTATTTCAATCATCCATGCTTGTGGAGGATCCCATCCCTGAGACACAAGTTTCGTGATTTTGTTCCAGAAGAGTTTTACTTTAATTCCATTTTGTTCTAACAAGAAATTAGTGGTATCTGGTGCTAGTGTTTCATCACAATCACAGATTATTGCAATTGTATTTTGCATACTAGAAAATAAAATAATCTAGCATTGTATAAAGTGGATCATTGTAACTTGAACAAAAATCTAGAGTTTTGGATATTCATAGATGCTAAAATCAATTCCTTCTTCTGACTCAAATCCTACCAGTCTCTTTTCACAATTTATCTCAAAAATCAAGTCGTCTCTATCATCTTCAATTAACCCCAAACCCTTCACAGTTTTGTCACGGTCAATAAATTCAGGAAATACATCACAAAATATTTTCAACATATTGTCAAGATCTTTAGTTTTTCTGCCATCAACTTCTGTATCTGAATAAAAATTAAAACAAACATCAAATGAGAGTTGTTTTCCCCTGCATTTCTTTTGGATTTCAGATATGTCTTCTATCTTGTACAAGATTAAATCCCGAAGTTCTTTTTTCCGTTCTAAATCATTATTACCGTAAGTTTTTGGTTCATAACATTTGAGGGATATTGATAAAAATGCTTTCGACATAATTCTAAAAGGTAGTTCAATAACATTAACTTTTGAAATGATTGTGATTTAGTGAATGTCTTTTGAATTAAATAAGTTGGTTTCCCGAGATTATTTTTTATACAATCGCGATCAAAATAACAGATTTAGAAATATACAATCAAAAATTAGATGAATTTTGTTAAATTGGATTTCCATCGCAACCGCAACGCCTGATCTTATGATTAATTTTGTCATTTCCCATATTTTTCACCTGATTTTCAAAATTCTTTTGGTTTGGAGTGAGTTCAGCACTGCCTGCTTTGGCTTCAACAAATGTCTTTATTCCATCTTTCTCAACTAACAAATCAGCAGGTGCGTTTGGTGCCAATTTTATTACTTTATAATTTTGATTTTCATATTCTTTTTGTAAATTGATTTCACATTGATTCCCTAACTCTTTTCCATCTTTTGGGGGAGTACCACATGATTCGTTTTCCATTTATGATCTCTAATATTGGACCTTGACTTAAAGAGTTTGGTTATAGTATAATACAAAATTTAATCGTTATGCTCATTCTAATTTTTCCTTTTCTACGTGAAACTCTGGGAAACGGCCGCTCCTAGACGTCGACAAAAATCAGATGGCATGGCTCCAGAATTAACGCTTGGAGGTGTTTGATAATGGAAGCAAATGAAAAGTCCTGAATTCACAGGACTATTGCTGACAAACGAGATAGATGTAAGTGAAAGAAAGAACTTGGGCAAAATAGCATTATGGAAAAATAGATCCACTAATGAGAATGCACCTGTTCTTCAAGGTGAAATAACAACTGAAACTGGAAGGAAGTTTCGTGTTGCATTATGGAAATTCAAATTAAAGGAGTGGTCTTTTGACCCCTTCATCTTTCATTTTCTAATCATCGGTTTCGATTTCATAGCAAAACCGTTCTCTAAAATTACGAATTGTAGTACTTAATTCAGGTGTTTTTTCTTTAATGCTACTAATTGTAAACGTCGGTATCGCAGGGCCCCATTTATTATTACAAATATCATAATCAGTCAAAAGATAATTACTCCTTTCCATGTGGTTATTAATTACAACGTCAGTAGGTAGTAGGTTTGATATGGTTCCATCAACATAATCACCCATATTAAGAAGACTGTTTTTGTCTAGATCAAATTTACTTCCATACACTCTTCTAACAGCTTTAATTTTGCAATTATGATCTTTCTACCAATTTACAACAATGTTAGTTTCACTGTTTTCTATAGCATTATCTTTATCTTCCTTGAGTTTTATTGCTTTACCAAATTCCTCAAAAGCATAATAGTACAACACAATAGCATGATTAAGCGTCAATGTCCAATCCTCGTGATTGTATAAAATTTGGACTGAATTCAGTATTCTTCGTGCGTTGTCCAAGCATAGTTTTATTCCACTATCTGTTCGAGCAACAGGAATTAGCATATTTCACTTTGACAGGTTATAGATATTAAAGAAAATATCGAAATGGGTTATTCTATTATCTCAAAATCTCAAATACCATTGAAAACCTAGTAATATAGGATTGCAAAAACAACTACCTAAACTAAAAACCAAAATTGTTGAGAATAGGACTCAAACCTTAGATTCAGATCCCGCCATCGGCTTCGAACCTCCTTTAGTTCTTGATTTTTATCGATTTTGTGTTTTTGAGTGTAAACTCAGATAGGGTTTTTGATTATTAAGCATGCAAAATTGAAACCAAATTAATAAAAAAAGATCATGAGTACACAATTATTTCATTAAAAATATGATCGTGTGGGATTTGAACCAATCAAAAAATTCTCCTTAAGAGAATTAATTACAATCATTTCCTTTCATTTACAAGCCTGCTAATTAGCTGCTGTTGTTCTTCAAATAACAACTCAAGACTCTCAATCCTTTTAAAAAATACATATGCAAGATCTTTAGCGCCATTATGTGAAGTGTTTTGTCTTGCTTCTCTTAGGTGCGCCAAAGTCTTTGCCAATTCCATTCCACAGTGAATACAGTGCGGATTATCACTTGAATTTCGTTGCTTGTAGCGGGGACAAATCTTTGGAAATAGAACGGAATTTTCTTTATCGTCTTTTTTGAGATTATGCAGCCTCAACACAGCATCCTCCTGATCCGAGTTTGGAAGATGCTCATAGCGGGTAAGCATGTGCTAGTCTTTGGACCAATTGCCGTAAATTTTGGCCACGGTTCCCAATTTTTTGCTATACTCTGTAAGGGAAGTATGTCTAAACAGATATACATATGCGCTTTTTTATGTTGGCCTTCTTTCTTGCATGTCTGATTATGTAATCAAGTGTCCAATACCTCATCACATTGTCGTCATTATCCTGATAGAACAAAAACGCATCAGGATCATTGCTTTTTGGATGAATGGAAAGCCATTCTTTTAATGGACCGTATGATGCTACAAGGGTTAGTGACTTTGGTCCGGTCTTTCCAGTCGTATAAATCCGTACAAAATCAGATTCAAACTCTATTCCGCCAATTTTGATGTTTAGCAGCTCACCAGGCCGGTATGCACCTTCAAGCAGAATAAAGACAAGCGCAATGTTTCTCTTGACAAACATCCCTCCAATCTGTTTTATGGTTTGAATCAGATAAAGTATTTCACTGTCAGTAAGCAGGTCTTTTGCCTGTATCTTCTCATACCTGTCAATAAAGGAACCTGGAGTTATCCATTAAACGGCAGGATCATAATCGATCCCCTTTGCCTTTATTGCAATCTCATCATGCGCTGCAAAATGATACAATCGCTTCAGTGCTGTCAAGGTGTCTTTTTTGACCGAGTTCTCATATGCAGAATCAGCTATTGCCTTGTGTACTTGCTCAATCTCTCTTTTTGACCATTTCTCTATCTTCTTGTCATCCTTTATCTGCAGTATTCGTATGGCAGAGCCAGAATAATTTTCTATTCTTCCATAAGACATGTTACCAGGTCTCAGTTTGTCCAAAAACCTACACGCGGTCTAGGTATTTTCTTTTGAGAACCGTTTTGCAATTCTTATCTTGGCAAGCTCGACTCTGCTCTGCGAGTTATGCCAGTCATGGGATCTTTTGTCCTTCATGGTATTATGGATATGACTTGAATTTAAAGCGGGCAAGTTTCGTTCATTGGGCCCATACATCATAGTTATAGGCGCCGGGAGGGAGATTTGAACTCCCGTTCCCTTGCGAGAACGCGCTTTATGGTCAATTATTTCCAGGCGCGCGCCCTACCAGGCTAGGCGACCCCGGCACAAGTCTTGCGACAAAGATATTCGGGGAGTTGTAATTATAAATTGTGGTACTGTAAACCTACTTCCAAATTGTTACGGTGGTGGATTTTTCAATGACGTTGCCTTGATCATCTATTCCTTTTGCAGATATTTTGTACAGTCCTTCCAAAGCCGTATCTCCATCATTTTTGACTTGATTCCAAGAAAAATTGATCTCTTCGCCAGGTTCCAGACTAGAAGACAGGTTTTCTTTATCAACTACGGGTGAAAACATCAAGATTCCGGATAGGCCCGTTATGCGCAGATCATAGGTGCTGTCAGAATAAGTTAACGGAACAGTTCCGGAATTTACTATTTTGACAGATATCCCTTCACCGATTTTAAAATCAGATTTTTCAGTGACCACAGAGATTGAAGGGCCGTCAACAAAAACCAATTGGCTTGTAATTTTAACATCAATCAGATATACGCCGAAAATAAATCCAGCAATCACGCCAATGCCAATAGAAATTACAAGACTTTTTGCTAACAATTTGTTTTAAAATAATTTTTGAATTTTTAATCCTTTGGAGGGGAGAGTTTTGTCCTCCATTTTTTCGGATAGGTGTTAGGAGCCATGACAATTCTTTTGGTTTCAAATGCATATCCCTTAGTGGCATCGCGTATTTCCTCTTCAGACATGGCAGATTCTGCCAGTGCTACTGCCTCTCCTTTTTGTGTGTATATTCCAACAACGTCACCCTTTCTCAAATGCGGAGATATTTTCAGAATTCCAGGAATGGCTAATTGTGCACCGTGACACATTGCATCGACTGCAGAGTCTCTGATCACTGCGGATTTTAATTCGCTAAGGGCGGATTCAACGGGTTTTATCATTTTCAAAAGCCTGCTATCGTCTTTTTTCTCTTCCCATAATGCAAACGCATCTGCAAGTTCGTGCAGAGTGACTAAACCGTCTCGCTCACAGAATTGATCGACTCTTGTTCGCCTAAGCTCAACCATGGTTGCACCAGGCCCCAAGATTTCTCCAATATCATAATAGAGTTTTCTGATGTATGTGCCTGCTTCACACAAGATTCTAGTCAAAAGTAATCTTTCCTTTTGTTCTATAACTTCAAGTTCATAGATGGTTCTGGTTCTTGTCTGTCTAAGTACGGCTGAACGTTGTGGTGGCTTTTGAAAGATCTCACCTTGAAACATTTCAATAATCTCATCCAGTTTTTCCTTTGGCGGCAAGGAGTGCACTCTGCCCAAAGCATGATATTCCTTAGGGCCATAAAGTAAAACGCCCAACGCTTTAGTTGCCTCACCCAAGCCTAAGGGTAAGACACCAGAAACCTGCGGATCCAGAGTACCGCTGTGACCAATTTTCGGGAGCTTTAAGAGCCGCTTTGTCCAAGCAACGGTCTCATGACTTGTGGGGCCCGGAGGTTTGTCCAAAATTATAATTCCGTAATTTAGTAGCTGTTCCACGGTTCTTTTGTCATAATAGGTGCCATAAGCATCATCAGTAACATCCTGATCAATTTCAATTAGATTTTCAAGTTGTTTTAGAGTCATAGCAGTTTTCTCACAGTCTCTTTGGCGGCATCAACTACTTGCTGTGCAGTTAGATTATCAGTGTTTATGATCAAGTCAAATACAGATTTGTCTTCGCCGAAATCAAAACCATACAGTTTCTTGTACAGCGCCTTATTCTTGTCAAATCTTTCTTTTGTGATTTCATAGGCGTCTTCAGAACTCATACTATCTCGAGATTGCATTCGTTTAGTGCTACTTTCATGGGAACCCTCTAGCCAAATTCTTATTCCATCCTTGATTAACCATGGGAGGGTATAACTGGTGATTACCATTCCACCTTGATTAAAAAGAGCGATTAATTTTTCGTCTAATTTTTTATCAAATTCAGAATTTTCCTCACGCTGGTTTAGAAATTTCATGCCTTCTGCAGTATCCCACCAATCACCGCCTGCAGAATCGAATCCTTGCTCACGAGCCATTTCTTTGAGGACGTCGCCACCGCTAAGATACTGTAATCGGAACTCTTTAGACAACCCTTTAGCTACAGTAGTCTTCCCCACAGCAGGAGGACCGGAAATCACAATAGATTTGGTCAACTAAGATCCATAGAGGTTTTTGTCAGCTTCATGATGATTCCACTGAATGCAATCGATGAAAGGAAGTACCAAGCCCAAAGATACAATGCGTTTTCGGCAGTACAAACATGGTCAGGATCTGCAGCCTGTTCTGCTGTGCATGTTAGTTGGAACATGTCACCAGGAATTACGTTTAGAGGGATTGGGGATATAGCAACAGTGTAAGTGAACAGTGCAGGCAGCACGAGATAAAAAATCAGAATTAACGGGACAAAAGTAATCATCATGGGTCGCATATTCATTTGCATCATCTCCATAGACATTTTGTTCATGTATGCGGATTTTTTACCTAGTTCGGCAGCTTTGGCCTGATCTTTAGCTCTCATGGCAGACATTCTCTCTTTTTGCCAAGCGCGGGTCTCTTTCATGATTCGTTTTAGTTTAACTTGATCAACCATCTTCTTTCTAACAGCAGAATTGAAAATGTTTAGAAGGATGCCAAATCCGGTTACTACGAACATTGAGAGAACCAGTCCTTTGATGATCGGATCATCACTGCCCAGAGCCATTCTTTCGCCTCCAAAGATATCAAACTGTAGAGGAATAGATTCGATGAAAAGCAGTACAAAGTTGAAATCCATTTTTTACAGCCCTATTGCACTAATGATTTTATCAGCTGCCTCATCAACCTTTCCCTCACCGTTAAGGACAAGTCTAACCGGGGCCCCGGTGATTACAGCACATGCGGAAATCATGCCTGACTGGACATCCAGTTCCTTTTTAATGTTGGCAAGGGTGATTTTGTCTCTATTTCTGGTATCGTCCTTCATGCGCCTATTGTAGATTTCTTCGGGTTTTGCAGAAACAGATACAAAATTTGTAGGTTGGATGATTTTTAGAACGTGTTCGGGTAATCCGGGATAGTAGCCTTCCGGAGAACTAATGAATGCATGAGTGTCAATGATGATAACTTCCTCATTATGTGAGGCAATTTTTTCGGCAGCTAGTTTTTGAAGGCGTTGTTGCTCAGATACAGGTAATTTTCTCAATTCGTCTCTGTCGGTAAGACCGTTTTCTTTAGCAACGTCAAACATCAAAGTGCCATAGCTGACCATGTGAACGTTTTTTTCGTGATCTTTTAGAATTTCGACAATTTTTGATAATAGCGTAGTTTTTCCGACACCTGGAATTCCTATCACTACAATTTTTTTATTTTCTGCCAAGCAAAGCACCTAAACGCGGCATGGCGACTTCAACTTGTTCTCGAACTAATTGTGTGTAATAGTTGATGAGAATGTCCACCATAAGTAAAACTCCGATTCCAGAACCAAAGACTCCGAGGACGTCAGACATGCCTGCAAGTCCACCCAGGATCATAGAGCCAATAATTGTAACAGACGGAATATACTTGTTTAGTAGCGCCTCAACTGGCTTGTTTGATCTTCTAAATCCAGGAATTTGTACATCGGCGTCAAGTAGGTTCTGAGCTGCGCTCTTTGGGGATAAACCGCCAAGTTCAACCCAGAGTCTGCCAAACACAACTACAATTCCAATCATAAACAAAACGTATCCTACCGCACGCATTGGATCCAATGCAGCGACATCTAAACCTCTTGGGGGAGTGATGTAGTATATTATGCCGCCTATAGGAGTGTTAGGACTGGTGGGATCAAACTGGGCAACAAGGTTCATGAGGAAATTATTGTTTCTAGGATTCATGTTTGCCCACAGCATTTGGAATATGAAAACAGCGTTTGCAGTGAGGGCAGAGGCCAGAATAACTGGAATGTTTGAAACATACATCAATTTGATTGGGTAAACAGCAGAGAAACCCCTGTATTTTGTAGAGACGATTGGGATTTCAATCTTAATTCCCTGAGTGAATACAAGTACCAATAGCACTCCAGCAGTAAGACACAATCCAAAGATACTCGGTAACTGGTTAGAACGGAACAAGACATTCGTTATATCGCCGCTGCCGGTAAGGGATTCTGCAATGTACGGAATAATACCGATCATCCCCCCATCACCGGCAGGCAATGGGCTGAACATGCTCCAAAGAATTTGCTGAGCTACGCCTGCCATAATGAACAGACTGATTCCACTACCAAGTCCCCAACCTTTCTGAATTAGCTCATCTAGGAACATGATGATGACAGACGCCGCCATCAGCTGCCCTATTATCACATACAGGACATATGGCTCAGTTACACCCGGCCCATAAACAGCTGCGGCATATACAATAGACTCGGCTACGATTACAACATAAGTTACAAGCTTGGTAGCGGTTTGAAAGATTCCTCGCTCTTCTGGCTTTTTGAAATCAAATTTGAGAATATCAGAGCCCCTCAGCAGCTGCATCAAGAGTCCAGCTGTGACTATAGGCCCTATGCCCAACTCAACCAGGGTGCCTTGTTGGGATGCAAAAATAACTCTAGCAAAGGCTAGAAAGTCAAATTGCGGTGCAGTTGCTCCAAATAGAGGAGTTTGACCCATAACCATGTAGATAAGCAATGCAACCCCACACCAAAGCAATCTCACCTGGAGAGGGATTTTCTTTTTAGGTTTTGGAACTTGGGGTAGGTATGGCTCTGCTTTGAAGACAATTTTTCGAATGGTTGCAGTAACTGTTCCCTCAGCCATTGTTGACCAACACTTCTCCCCCGACAGCTTTTAGTTTTTCTTCAGCGGATGCAGTAAACTGTGGAACTTTGACGGAATATGCGTTTGTTATTTTTCCGCCACCAAGGAGTTTATCATATCCTGCACTTTCAAGGTCTACGATTCTTTTGCCCCCTTCTTCTTTACCGAACTTTGCAAACAAGTCATCTAGATCTCTCAGACTAGTCCATTTTTTGGTAATATTTGGGTGAGGTGTTTTAGGTAAAGTGTGGTTGTAATGGTCTGGGTCTTCTTTTATCATTGTGCTTCTATGATGCTTTTTCATACCAGTAATTCCAAGACCGCCTTTGTGACCACTTGCACGGTGTTGGCCTACTTGTCCCCATCCCATGTGCCGTCCGCCTCTAAGCCGTCTTGTTTTTCGTAATCTACTTGCCATGTTAAATCATTCTCCTTACAATAGTATCAAGCTCTTTGTTTTGCCCAAGAATGCCTTTTTGTCCATATAGCTTCTTGGTACTTCTTTTGAATCCATGTGCCGGTGGCGCCAGCGCAAACCAGGGTTTTAGTGGTTTTAATTTTGATAAAGTGGCTCTTCCATCGGCCAAAGCTGTTGCCAGTTCATCAGTACTAGAAAATCCAAGTTCTTTCAGATCTTCAGGAGTGATTTTTTGATAGCCAGATTTTCTAGCCTTCTTATCAATCAATTCTTTTGCCAAAGAGGAGTCAAGTTCAATCCAAGATACGTAATGTTGTACTTTTCTTAACATGCCCAAAGTATTTTCTTTTGCAGGGAGAATGGTTGCACGATATTTCTTGTCTAATTTTAACAAAGTCATAGTATGGGTTGCCCAGTATGGACAGTCTGCTTGGCCTTTTATTCTAACAACAAGATATGCGTTTACCATAATTCATCAACCCTGACTAAATGTCTGCCTGAGACAACCCAATATTGCTTTCGAAGTCGAATTCATTGTAGGAGTTGAACCTTTTGCAGTAGTCCATGCATCTTTAAGGCCAGCCAACTCCAATAGTCGCTTAATTTTACCGCCTGCTACAAGTCCCAATCCACGGGGTGCAGGAATGATTTCGATAGTAACGCTACCGCCCTTTCCTTTGACTTTGAATGGAACAGAATGCTTTTGATCACACCTGCATTCCCAGCTACCACATCCCATTTTGATTGGCTGAACGTTAAGAAATGCCTGACTAGTTGCTTTTTCAATAGCTATACGCATTTGTTTTGATTTTCCCTGTCCAATTCCCAAGTAACCATTTTCATTTCCTGCGGCAACAATTGCTTTGAATCGGGTTGATTGGCCATTGGAAGTCATTTTCTGAATAATTCCCACATCAACGACTTCACTTTTCAAGTCAGGCAGTAATTTTTTGATAATTCCTGATTCTTGAATTCTTAATCCTAATTCAATAATTTCTTCAAGTGATGAAATCTCTCCAGATGCGACTTTTTGCCCCAAAATAGTTTTAGGAATCCAGACTTCTTCTTCAGGTTCTCTTCGTGGGCGTCTTGGACGGTCTCCACCTTTAGCCCCACCAGGAGGACCCCTACCATAAACAGGTGCAGCTTTGCCACGGGGACCTTGTGAGCTTTTTGATTGTGCTGCCTGACTCATTTCTATTTAGCCTCACTATCAATTGAAGACTTTATTTTTGAAACCTCATTTTTTACCGTTAAATGTTCGCCGTTAATTCTTTCATCAGAGGGAAATGTTTCTTCGTCAGCTGGCACTTCGACACCTGCATCAATCACTCCCTTAAGAGCTGCGGCCATTCTTTGAGTATATCTTCTAGTACCAGTATACAAAATTGCATCTTTTGCGCCTTGACCTAATGCTTTCTTACCAGCCAAGTAACCAGTAAGATATGCGGCAGGGACACTTTTTCTAGAGCCCTTCCATCCTTTTTCAAGCAGATATCTAGAATGGGCAGAGGCAACTACTTTGTCGCCAGTCATGCCAGGCTTTAGAATTTGGACTTGAGTATTTTCATTAGTAATATTTACAGTGATAAAATCACGTTTGCCCATCAACATGGTTCCACGTTTTCTATAATTGGTCTTTTCTTCCCTTAATCTCCTCAGTATTTTTGAATAGGCCATCTATAGAGACCGAGTTTGAATCTGCTCTTATATACGTTAAGCGTGGATGAGAGCCGCAAGCAAAGCCTTCTGTGTATGCAAACGATTTTCTGCCTCATCCCAAACGACAGACTGAGGACCATCAATTACAGATGAAGTTACCTCTTGTTCCCTCTTTGCTGGAAGACAATGTAAAAAGATCGCGTCTTTCTTTGCAGACTTCATTAATTTGTCATTAACCTGGTATTTTGGTAAGAATTTTTTTAATCTTTCTTCATCAAGATTGTGAATTGATGAGAATGTATCGGCTACAATCACATCTGCATTTTTAGATGCAATGAGTGGATCAGTTGTTAATTCAACACTAGTTAATTTTTTAGCTTGTGTTACAGTATTTTTATCAGGCTCAAAGCCTTTGGGAGTTGCAATGGACATATGAACTCCAGTTAATGCAGCACCATGAATCATCGAGTTGCATACATTGTTACCATCACCAATCCAAGCGATTTTTAATCCTTTGAATTTTTTCTTTTTTTCTTTTATTGTCATAAAATCTGCTAAAATTTGACAAGGATGGAAAGCGTCTGAAAGACCATTGATTACAGGAACGCTTGCATGTTGAGATAATGTTTCAAGTAATTCATGATCATATACACGTGCCATTATACAATCAGAATACCGAGAAAGGGTTTTTGCAGTATCCTCTATTGATTCACCTCTAGATAATTGCATATCGTTAGAAGAAAGATTTACAGCATGCCCACCTAATTGAAACATACCAATTTCAAAACTAACACGTGTTCGTGTTGATGGTTTTTGAAAAATCATTGTCAATGTTTTATTTTTTAAGATCGGTTTGTTTCCGTTTTTTTTGAGTTCATTTTTTAGTTTAATGGATTCATCAATTAATCCCGAAAATTCTTTCGGAGATAATTCTCCCAAAGTCAGTAAATTTTTTGTTTTTAGTTTCATCTTCTAAGGAACCCGAACCTACCTTTTTTCTTTTCGAGTTCTTCTTTATCATGTTTTTGCATCTCTTTTTCATCTTCAGCCTCATCATCATCTATTTTTGATTCGCCAGGTTTTGGTTTTCCATCTTTGAGCCATTGGTGAATTTTGTTGCCAAGCTTTAGTGCATCGTTATCATTTTCAGGTGGAGGAACATCAAACAAATCTGAATAAGTTGCAATCTCATTATCAGTGATTCCATCAAATGGATCATCAGAAGAAATTTGCGGTTCCGGTGTTGGTTGCGGTTCGATATTTTTTGTAATAGTTACATCATCCAATGAACCAAAAACAGTTTCCAAGAAAAGTTCCTTATCAAAGGGTTTGAGATCAGCGTATTCTTGGCCCACGCCAACATAGAGAACAGGGGTAGAGGTGACTTTCACAATGGACAGTGCAGCTCCACCTCTTGCATCTGCATCACTTTTAGTTAAAATCGAAGCGTCAAATTTTACATGTTCAAAGAATTCACGAGCTTGATTTACAGTATCGTTGCCAGCTAGAGAATCACCTACAAAAATTTTCATGTCAGGATTTACAACTTTGGTAATTTTTGCAATTTGTTGCATCAGGTTTTCGCTGGTCTGCATCCTACCGGCAGTGTCAATTAGAACACAGTCAGTTTTATGAGACTTGGCATACAGCACCGCGTCTCTAGCAACAGCGGCAGGATCAGAATTGTAATTTTGAGCTACCAGCTTTAGGTTCAAGCGGTTAGTATGTTCTCGTAATTGTTCAATAGCGCCAGCTCTAAAGGTGTCAGCGGCGGCAATTACCACAGAGTATTTTTTTTCTTTTAACAGATGTGCAACTTTAGCTAATGAAGTGGTTTTGCCGGTACCATTAATTCCAACAAATAAAATCAAGAAGGGTTGTCCTTTATCCTTGCTTTCGTCTATTTTTTCCAAAAGGTTGTAGTTTCCAGCAGCATCAAATAATGAAGAGATACTTGAGATTAAGCCATCTTTGACAAATTTTTCAATTTCATGCTTGTCTACTTTAGCACCAATCAGTCTTTCTTTAAGATCAGTTTTTACAGAATCAATAACTTCGGTAGCGACATCAGATTCCAGGAGGGATATTTCCAATTCAAAGAGAATGTCCTCAATGTCTTTTTCGTCAAGTTCTGTTTCCCCAAGACTTTTCGCTGCATTAGAAAATGCACTACGAAGTTTGTCAAACATACCCCTATCCCGAGGTTGGAGGCGGCGTAGGTTGCTGCATAGACTGCATCATTTGGTTCATCTGTGCTTTTCCTTGTTCTAGTCGTGCGGAAGCATCCTGCTTTTTTGCTGATGTATCCTGTAACGCAATTTCAATTTCTTTTATTCTTGCTTCAAGATAATTGGTTGCAGAGGGAAAATCTTTTTCGACTGCAACGCCTGCGCCTATATTCAAAACAATTTTAGAATTTGACGAAATTTTTGTAGGAACATATGTTCCCATGCCGATTGGAACTAGGGTTTCAGATTCAGGATTCCGACCAAGGGACTTTATAGATTCGATTGAGGCAGTTGCTTCTCTCAAAATATTCATGAAAGTGACTTCTCTTTGAGATAAATCAGAGAAATAATTTTCAAGCATTTGCATTTGTTGCATTAATTGTTCTGCCTGTTCTTCACTCATGTACAACAAACATTTTCCTGATGGTTATAAATGGATTCATGAGTTTTTAAAAAATAGATTAAGAAATAGAAAAAATAAAGGTTTATCTTTATTTTGCTTTAGAGAATCTAGATTCTACTTCGTCCCAATTTACAACGTTCCACCATGCCTCAATATAGACAGGTCTTTTGTTTTGGTAGTTGAGATAGTATGCATGTTCCCATACATCACAGCCTAACAATGGTACCAGTCCCTCAGTTCTCGGACTGGTTTGATTCGGCATGGATTTGTATTCGACCTTTCCAGAAGAAGGGTTGTATACTAACCATCCCCAACCACTGCCTTGAATTACGGCTGTTGTAGACGAAAATTTCTCTTTGAAGTCAGAAAAGCTTCCAAAAGAATCATTGATTGCATCAGCAACAGATCCTCCAGGTTCCCCGCCTCCATTCGGTTTCATGTTATTCCAAAATAGCCTGTGGTTGTCATAACCACCACCATTGAAGTTAATTGCGCCTCTTTTGTCATCTGGTACTGACTTGATGTCAGACAGGATGTCAAGAATGTCTTTGTCTTGAATTTCAGTTGGACATGTTTCAAGAGCTGCATTTAGTTTGTCAGTGTATGTTTGATGATGCTTTGTGTGATGAATCTCCATTGTTTTTGCATCAATGTGAGGTTCTAATGCATCATAAGCATATGGCATTTCAGGAAGAGTGTATTTTCCCATAGTTGACTTTGAAAGTTTATTCAATTTATTGCTTTAGCAAGCAATTCATTTTTACTGTGAAATCAAATACAAAAGATGTGAAAATAGTAGCAATTTTTTCAATAATTATCGCACTTTCAGGCATTTTTGTTTTATCACAGGCATTAGAATCAGAAAAGGAAATCAGAGCATATCTGCAAAGAAGTGTGCCCTTTGTTGGAGCAGACAGTCCAAGAACAGACGGAATAGACGGGTCTGGAATCAAAGTAGCAGTAATAGATACCGGAGTGGATTTTAATCATCCAGATCTTTTCGGATGGGGACCAAAAGGTAAAGTCATCGGAGGATTTAACTTCATACAAGAAGGTCAGCCTCCTTTGGATACAAATGGTCACGGTACTCAGGTTGCAGGAGTAATTGCAGCAGATGGGGAAATAATGGGCATGGCACCCAAAGCAAAGATTTTGGCTTACAAAGTTTCAGAAGATGGTGAAGGGGTCTCATCTGAACTAATCATCAGGGCAATTCAAAAAGCAATTGAAGATGATGCAGACATCATCAATATAAGTTTAGGAGTAAACAAAACAAATTCAAAGATTGAGCGTGCGGTGAATTTCGCATTGGAGAAAGAAATTTTTGTCGTGACAGCAGCTGGAAATGATGGACCAGATTTAAAAACAATAGGAAGTCCAGGCCGAAATTTTGGATCAGTGACAGTGGGCGCAACATATAACAATCTAACATCTAGTTTGGTTGCAACGTTGGAAATTGATGGGAAAGAATACACAATAATTCCAATGGTAGGTTCTTCAAAATTAGAAGAATCGATTACGGGAAAAGTAATTTTTGCAGAGTACGGTAAAACTGAGGATTTTGAAGGGTTGGATGCAGGGGATTCAATTGTAATTGTTGAAAGAGGTAGCGATGTAAAGGATCAGCTGTTATATTTTTCAATCAAAGAAGAAAATGCCGCAAAAGCAGGTGCCAAAGCATTGATTGTTTATAATGATAGACCGGGAATCTTTTTGGGGGAATTAATTCACGAATTTGTGGATGAAGGATATGCCCCACAAATTCCCGTAGTGTCTATGGATAGAAAAGAAGGGTTGGAAATTAGAGACACGCTAAATGAAAACAGTGAAGGGACGATACATTTGTTTTACAATCCAGATTTTGTGGCACACTTTAGTTCCAGAGGCCCAGTATCGCCATTCTATATCAAACCGGAAATTGTTGCACCCGGGGCATATATCAACACCACGCAGAATTATGCGGGATATAATTTCACTAGCGGTACAAGTTATGCAGCCCCCCATGTCAGTGGCGCGGCAGCATTACTCCTACAAAAAAACCCAGAACTTCATCATCATGAAATCAAGTCGTTATTACTAACTACTGTAAACGATGTTTCTGACGCCTATAACCAAGAATTTTCAGTTCATGAAGCAGGTGCAGGTAGATTAAGCATTGAGAATGCCTACAATGCAAAATTAATCATAATTCCACCAAATTTTGTGAGCAATATTTCATCTGAAAAATTAATTGCTGAACAAAAATTTGATTTAAAACTGTTGGAAGGGACATTGGATAATTTGGATGTAAAATTTGAAGGCTCAGACACGATGAATTTTGCACACATTTTAGAGGGTGACACATTACTTGTGAAAGTGAGTATGAATGAAGAAAAATTCGGAGAGCATGAAGGCAAAGTAATCATAAATCATGAAGACATTCGTTATGTTATTCCATTTATACTACACTACACCCCGGGTTCAATTACGGCATCTCAACAAAATCAAAATCTGAATTTTGAAATTCATCATCCAGAAAAATGGAGTTTTGCAAAAATCATTGTTACAAATAGCAAAGACGGCAGTACGATAACTACAACCACAACGCCAGAGAAAAAAGCGTCAATTGAAATTTATGAAAATTCAGAATATTGGATAGATGCCAAGATCAGGATTAACGGAAATGCATCAAACGCATTTAATACAATTCAAATTAGTTCTCTGGATGAAAATCAAAATAGAACAAGCATGCCGGATATTCCAGAAAAACAAATTCTAATAATTGCAATAATTGCAATTGGCGTTGGAATCTTTGGAATTATAAAAAGAAAACAACCTATTGTGAAATTTTTGGACCGGCAGCAATGATTTTAGGTGGGGCGTTTTCAAATCTCTTGAAGTTTTCTACAAACATTTGGGCCAGTTTTTTAGCAGAAAGATCATACGAGTCTTTATCGACCCAAGTGTTTTTTGGATCTAAAATTTCAGATGGAACGCCTTCTACTTCTGTAGGAATATCCAAATTTAACAAATCATCATGTCTGTATTTTACAATGTCAAGTGCGCCAGTAAGGGCTGCAGTGACCATAGCACGGCTATACTTGATCTTAATTCTTTTTCCAACCCCATATGCGCCACCAGACCATCCAGTGTTTACAAGATAAACCACGGTGTTATGCCGATTAATTTTTTCTCCAAGAAGTTTAGCATAAACGGATGCAGGTCTAGGCATGAACGGGGCCCCAAAGCATTGGGAAAATACAGATTTTGGTTCTTTGATTCCCCTCTCTGTGCCAGCTAGCTTGCTGGTATAACCTGACATGAAATGATACATTGCACCTTCTTTTGTAAGTCGAGACACGGGGGGCAAGACACCTAATGCGTCTGCAGTCAAGAATACAATCACCCTAGGATTACCGCCAACACTAGGCATTACTGCACCAGGGATGTGATCTAAGGGATAGCCAACACGGGTGTTTTCTGTTAAAGTATTATCATCATAGTCAGGAACATTGTAATTTAATACAACGTTTTCCAGAAGGGCTCCAGGTTTGATGGCATTCCAAATTTCAGGTTCTGCTTCCTGACTCAGGTTAATACATTTTGCATAACAGCCACCTTCAAAGTTAAAAGTTCCATTGTCAGACCATCCATGTTCGTCATCGCCGATTAACTTTCTATTAGGGTCTGCAGAAAGAGTAGTTTTGCCGGTACCGGATAACCCAAAAAATAAAGCAGTGTCTCCTTTTTCACCAATATTTGCAGAGCAATGCATCGGAAAGATGTTTCTCTCAGGCAACAAGAAATTCATTACGCCAAACATGGATTTTTTCATTTCACCGGCATATTCTGTTCCACCAATCAAAACGATTTTTCTTGTTAAATCAATCAGAATAAAGACATCGGTTCTAGTTCCATCAGTTTCAGGATCAGCAACAAAGTCATTAATACACAAAATAGTAAATTCAGGTTCATGTTCCTCTAATTCATCACCAGTTGGTCTAATAAACAGATTGCTAGAAAACATACTTTGCCAAACATGATCATTGATTACCCTAATAGGCAAACGAGTGTCAGGATCAGCCCCTACAAAGCCATCAAAAACAAAAAGTTCCTTATTATCAACAAAGTCTTTCATTTTTTCAAAGAGTTTTTCAAACTTGCCACTTGGGAATTGATGATTGATTTTTCCCCAATCAATTGTATCATGTGTCTTATCATCATATACAATAAACCGGTCATCAGGGGATCTTCCAGTATATTTTCCAGTATTTACTGAAAGTGAGCCTGTAGAATTTACTACGCCCTCTTTCCTATCAACTGCCAATTTCACCATTTCATCAACGCCTAGGTTTCGGTGAACTTTGGATGGTTTAATGCCAAAAGCAATCAATTGTGAGGAAAACTTCTCAGTTGCCGCAGTACCAAGTACTTGAGTCAGAGGATTAGGCCTCCAAGAATACCATTATCAATCCCAGGCGGATTCATGAGATATTCGATCCCGAATAAGTTTCCTTATTATCTTTTTCCTATAGCAGATGTTTTTACATCTAGGAACGTATTTATTCCAAAATTCAAGACTCAACTTCATGACGATCAACGAAGAATTACTTGCAAAGAGGCAGGAGGCTAAAGAGCACAAGCCAGACTTTGAAAGACCAGAAAGTTGGCGTTATGTTAGGCTTCAAACTAATTGGAGAAAGCCAAAAGGGATAGATCACCATCAAAGAAAGCAAAAAAGCAGAGGTCGTCCAGGTCTTGTTAAAGTTGGATATGGCGGACCAAAAGCTGCAAGGGGATTGCACCCTTCGGGATTTACAGATAATCTGGTTTACAACTTGAATGATTTGGAAAAATTGGATCCAAAGAAAGACGGCATAAGATTTGGCCACAGTGTTGGAACTAAAAAGAGAAAAGAAATAATCGTCAAAGCAGTTGAACGGAAATTCAAGGTTTTTAATGCGAGAGTGAGTGCAAGTGGTAGTAAATCTTAGAGCTAAGAAAAGACTCGCAGCAAGAGTTACGGGTGTCGGGGTTCACAGAATTAAGTTTGACACAGACCACTTGGATGATGTTGCAGATGCAATTACAAGAGAAAACATCAGAAGCCTCATAACAGCAAATACAATCAAAATCAAGCCATTTACAGGTACATCAAGAGGAAGGGCACAAGATAAGAAGGATCAGAGGAACAAAAGGGGCACAACGCAAGGATCCAAGCAAGGAAGAAAGGGTGCAAGAGTGGGTAAAAAAGAGGTCTACGTTGCAAAAGTCAGAGCGTTAAGAAGACTGTTAAAGATTGCAAAGGATAGAAAAGATTTGACGAATCCAGAATTCTGGGCCCTTTACAAAAAGGTCGGAGGAAACACAGTGAGAAACAAGGCACACCTCAGAACCTTAATGGCAGAGATTAAGGATAAGCGAAAAGATTAGAATCGATAGATTATATTTTCTAATCCTAAAACCTTCCCGTTTTCAATTTTAATTCCTTCATCATCCAACATCTTAGTCTTGACATGCTCTCCATATGCATACCCGCCAATTTTTCCAGTAGACATCACAACCCTATGACAGGGAATTATCACAGGGTATGGATTCTTATTCATTATTTTTCCAACCGCGCGTTGACCGTTTTTCAGTCCAACAGCTTTTGCTAATTCCCCATAAGTCGTTATCTGTCCTTTGGGAACCTCAAGTAACTTTTTGTAAATTTTTTGTTGTAAATTCAAAGCTTAACCACCTCAAGATCAGAGGATTCAAGAAGATCAAGTATTTTTTGTTTGTGCGGTCCCAATCCACGCCAATCCAAAAGCGCAGTCCTTGCCATACTATTTTGCGTCAAGATATGAGAAAACAGCTCTTCATCAATTCCGCCTAGAGCATGTTTTGGAATAACAGTGCCAAGTGCATGTTTTCCATCCAACAGTTCATCTGTGAATTTAGAAGGGTAATGGGTACCGCCGAAACATATTGCCACAGGGCTTTCAGGAATTGGTTCAGAGAGTACCTTGTGAACTAATTCTGCAACAGAGCTACACAGGGATTCATCTGTCCATTGTTTTTCAGTTGTTCCGATTTCTACAAAAATAGAAGGTTTTGTTAATGCGGTAGGTCCATGATGGGTTGCCTCTATAGTAATCTGGAAATCAGGGAATTGGGATTGATTGTATTTTAGTGCTTGAAGATATTTTTTTTGAAAGCCAGGTTTAGGAATTGCAATTTGTTTGTCATTGCCACCAAATTTCGCATCAGAGAAATTTCCAGTACTATGACAAGTCAATGCAAGTACTCCAGATTCAGCGGCGTGTTTTGATAGAAAGATAAATCCGTCATAATCATATTTTTCCTCCAACCAATCAGCAGAGATGGCAGGGGTTTTGATCATCACAAGATCATAGTATTTTCCATGAAAAATATCACCATCCAAAGTCATATCTTTAGAAAGGTATTTTGCCATATTACGTCCGGCGGGGTCATCCTGATATGCAATTAGCAACTCCATGAGATAAGAGATATAAGGACACCTTATTAATTTCCAGCAATGAACCCTAGGCAGACTTTGAAAAACATGGCCAATACCCTGAAAATGGCTAAAAAACCAGACAAAGATGAGTATCAGCAGCATTTAAGATTGGTTTTGTTAGGAATAGCAGGTGTAGGAGCTATTGGTTTTACAATTCAGTTTGTCTTTTCTGTAGTTACATTTGGTAGATAGCATTGTCTGAAGAAATTAAATCACATTTGTTTGCAATTAGGACCACCGGGGGTCAGGAGAAGGTAGTTATGAGGTTATTAGAGGCAAAAGCTAACGCAAATCAGATCAATATTCAATCAGTATTTTGGGTAAGTGATTTGAAAGGATACGTTGTAATCGAGGCAATCAATCCTAGCGATGCTTACATGGCAGTAGAAGGAGTCAGGCATATTCGAGGCCAGTTAAGAGGAGAGTTAGAATTCAAAGATATTGAAGGATATCTAGTTAAGAAATCAACAGTTTCACAGTTAGCAGTAGATAATGTCATCGAAATCACAGGAGGTCCATTCAAAGGAATGAAAGCAACGATTACTAGAATTGACACGGATAAGGAAGAAGCAACCGTGGTTTTGTTGGATGCATCGTATCAATTACCAGTCACAGTAGACGCAAACTACCTAAAACTATCTAGTGGGGCCTAGGAAGGATTAAATTTTCATCGTGGGTTTGATTTAGCATGGGAGAGCAAAAAGTATCATCACTTGTAACAGGCGGAGGGGCATCAGCAGGCCCGCCATTAGGTCCGGCACTAGGCCCTCTGGGAGTCAACATTATGGAGGTCATCAATTCAATCAATGACAAGACAAAAGACTTTGAAGGAATGAAAGTTCCAGTCACGGTAATTGTTGATACGGATACAAAAAAGTACGAAATTGAAATAGGTATTCCGTCAGCCGCTGCCCTAATTATGAAAGAAGCGGGAATTCAAAAAGGCTCAGGCGCATCAGGTACTGAATGGGCAGGAGATGTGACTATGGACGCAATAGTAAAGGTTGCAAATACCAAACTTGAAAAATCTTACGCTTCTTCACTAAAATCAGTTGCAAAGACAATCATAGGCACTTGCCTTGCATTGGGAATCAAGGTAGAAGGAAAAACCCCAAAAGAAATCACTGCCGAAGTTAACGATGGCAAATGGGATGAAAAATTCAAGTGATCAATTAACCAGATAAACAGGATCTTTATCGGTTTTTTGTAATTCCACAAATGTTTCGGTACTTTCAATGCCCTCAATTTTACCGATTTTATCAATTACAATTGCATGAAGAGCCTCAAGATTCTTAGCATAGACTTGAAGCATGATATCAAACCTGCCAGTTACTTCGGAAATGGATACAACTTCTGCAGTTTCCATGAATTTTTTATGAATAACATCCTTAAGCTTTGGATCACGGTTTACTCCAACTGAAGCTTTCACTCCAATACCTAGCAGAGAGTCATCAATCTCAACAGTGAATTTTTTGATGAGTTTTTTCTTCACTAGTCTCTTAATTCTACTGTAAAGCACTGAAGCATTAATTCCAAGTTTTTTTGATAATGTAGGAACAGAAACCGAACCGTCAGTAGTCAATTCATAAAGTAACTTCATATCCAATTCATCAAAACGGTGCAACGTGTTCGAAAAAGATGGCTCTGATTTAATATATGTAGGTTTTCAGCATTGTTTCCACCTTAATTATAATAATTTCATGAAAAATATGTAATTTTTTTAAAATAAATAGAGAGCAGAAAACTCAACCTATAAACGATTTTAAGTAGGTTTTCTAGAAATTGTTTCGTAATGATTACAGACGCCCAGCTTGCTGAAATGGCAAAAGAAGCAAAAGCTGCAACAAAAGAGAGAAAATTCAAGCAATCTGTAGAATTAATCGTTACTTTCAAAGATATTGACGTTAAGAAGGGATTTGCAATCAATGAGGTTGTTCAGCTTCCAAAAACAAGTTCCCCTGCAGTGGTCTGCATTATAGCAACGGGAGATATGAATCAAAAGGCAAAAGCTGCAAAGGCAGATACGGTGATTGGAACTGAAGAATTACAAAAATATGGGGCAGACAAGAGGGAATCACGTAAATTCATTAACAAGCATGATTTCTTTTTGGCAGATACAAAAGTTATGCCGGAAGTTGGCAAAACACTAGGTCAGCTTTTAGGTCCAAGAGGAAAAATGCCAACACCGGTACCCTTTGATGCGTCTATTGAGGCATTCATAGAAAGATTCAGAACATGCATCAAAGTAAGAACGAGAGCATCATTATCAATTTCATCTAAAATTGGAGACATATCCATGGATGATGCAGATTTGGCAATCAATGCACATACGGTCCTAAGTGCGATTGAAAAGAAATTACCAAACGGAGAAAGGAACATGAAGAAGGTTTTGATGAAAACTACAATGGGCAAACCAATTAAACAGGCACAGGAGGTTAAGAAGAAATATGCATGAGAATAGAACAACATACCCTAAAAGAAAGAGTCAAATGTATCAGCAATTACAAGAATTGCCAAAAAAATACAAGGTATTGGCCATAATTAAAATGGGAAAAGTTCGTTCAACGCAAATTCTCCCATTAAGAAAAACATTGGCAGGAGAGGTAGAATTTTTCAGCATCAAAGATAAAGTTGCTAAAAAAGCATTTCAAGAGTTAGATATTCCAGGAGTCAGAGACATTGCAGGCAAACTATCAGGACAATGTATGTTCTTATTTACAGACATGTCACCATTCAAGCTAAATGTTCTTCTTGCCAAAAATAAAGTAATGATGGCAGCAAGAGGGGGAGATCTTGCAAGTTTTGACGTGGTTGTTCCTGCAAAGAACACGGGCATTGCACCAGGTCCGATGCTTACAGAATTCAAAGAGGCAGGGATTTCAACTAAAATTGATCAAGGAACAATTTGGATTGCAAAGGATAGTACGCCAGTAAAGAAAGGAGAAGCAATTAATGAAAAATTGGCTTCAATTTTAGGCAAATTAGACATCAAACCAGTAGAAGCAGGAATATCGTTGTCTTCAGCATTAGAGGCAGGACTTGTTTATGCTGAAGAAGAAATGATAATCGATGTTGAGAAAATCAGAGAATCATTCTCACAAGCACACCAAGAAGCAATATCGTTATCAATTGAGGCAGCATATGTTACTGCAGAAAATATTTCACAGGTTCTCAGCAAAGCATCTCAATCAGCTCGTTCTGTATCTGTTGAATCAGGATTTATGACAGATGAGACAAAAGAGCAAATTTTACAAAAAGCAGATTCACAGGCAAAAGCAGTTGCAGGGCAAGCAAAAGATTACACCCCAGCTTAAATTTCTTGAACTTTAGGAAGATTCCAATTGTATCTCATAGCAAGCAGTCTTATTCCAGTTGCAGTAATGATTCCAGTTATCGATGCAATTTGTACATCGACACCAAATGTAAGAACCAGGTAAAAAACTATGATTCCAGTAAAGCTTGCAACGGCATATACTTCTTTTACAAAAACTATAGGTATTTCTCGGACAGAGATATCTCGAAGAATGCCACCACCAATTGCAGTTATCATCCCTCCAAAAAGCATAGGTAAGAAATCCAATCCAACAACCTGATACGCAATCGATGCACCTAAAATTGAAAACACCCCCAATCCTACAGCATCAAAAACTAGCCAGACGTTCATTTTATTTTTGAGACGAGTAAAGAAAAAGAACATCAAGATTCCGGTTCCAGCAGTCAATCCAACGTAGGTAGGATCAGAGAAAGCAGTAGGAAATCTTCCAAAAACAACATCACGGGTTGCCCCACCGCCTACTCCAACAACAGTCGCCAATACGAGAATTCCAAAGATATCTGCCTTATGCGCAATAGCTTTTGAGGCACCAGTTACTGCAAAGGCTATCGTTCCCAAATAATCCAAAACACTAATGAAACCGTCAACTGGGAAAGAAAAATCCACCATTCAATGCAAACTGAGAGCTATTGCTAATTAAGATTTGATAAAAATAAAGATCAAAAGTAAATTTGATAAAAATAAAGTTGCTTAGCCAAACAAGGAAGACAATCCTTCCATGGCCGCTTCTTCGTTTTTAGGTTCTTCTTTCTTTTCCTCTTTCTTTGCTTCACCGCCGGCTGGTGCATCTGCTGCTGGAGCGGCTGCAACTGCGACTGGTGCGGCTTTAACTGCCTCATCGATATTGACATCGGCCAGGGCTGCAACTAGAGACTTAACTTGGGCTTCGTTAACTTCAGCACCAGATGCTTTAACAACCGAGCTTAGGTTTGCCTCGTTGACTTCTTTGTCTAGTTTATGGAGAAGTAAGGCAGCGTAAACATATTCCATTGTACCGAAATTTTCCTACTGGATAATATAAAACTATGGAGAACTGACGCCTAGAAAATCCTAGTTGACAATTTTCAAACTTCTGCAAACAGCATATACTGTTCGTTTAAGATTCTGATCAGTCAGAGTGTCCTTTCTACTTCTCAAAACGCGTTTTGCCTCGTCTCTTTCAGCGCCTTCTGGCAAAGATAAAACAGCATTAAAGAATTCAGGCAGTGATTCACGAATCCATCCATCAAGCATCGCATACACTTTGGGGGGAATAATATCGCATTTATCGACATCAAGATTTAGTTCTGCAGCATAATTTTCATGTTCTATCCTATACACCAAAGCCAGTACGACGTTATCAGGGGTCGGATGCTCTAAAATTTCTCTTGAACGTTCACCGGTTTTTCCTTGAGCGATTTTATTTTTGAGTCCGACGGGGTTTACAATTACACCGTTGACCCCTACTCTTTGCCCATCAACCCCTGTAACCACACCAAAAATAAAGTCGTTGAATTCGCCATTTTTTTTAACCGAGAAAACATGGGTTCCTTCTTTTAGTTTTGGTTTACTTCCAAACACGAATAGGTTCAAGTGTACAGTGTATTTATTCCTGTTCAATCAGACATGACTCTCACGAATTAAATTCAACTCATCCTAAAACCGATCATTTTGTAAACGATTCGTGACAGTCGGGATCCAAGAATGACCCTGCCGATGCATCCCTCATGGTTCACAGAGATGTCAGGCATTCAATGGAAGGGTTCTATCACATCTGCCAAAGCCTGCAAAAACTGGCAGTCCAAGATGTAATGATAGAAATACAATCAACGGAATATTGTTTGTCTTAACAACCGGTTGCAGGTTGGGATGGTGCATGCCAAATAAACAACGGTGTACTGGGTGTTTTAGGATGAGTTCAAAAACTAAAACAAAGGAATTCTGTAGAATCTCTTCTATATTAAAAACTAGATTATTATAATCATTGATAACCATAAATGTTGATTCATGCTAATCAATTATTGGTCAAAAAAACAATCGTTGATCTAACTCTTCCTTTTGCATTATTAGATAATGGTACATACAATGTAATAGTGGATGGAATAACAGCAATAATTCAGTTAACACGTGAAAATACTCAATCTAGACAAACACAAATGATGATGATGGAATTCTAGAGGATCTCTATCAGGATAATCAGGATAATGTCCAAAAAAGAGTCTTATCTATCTTAATAGATTAATCAAAATAATTCGTTGGCATGCAAAAAAACATTGGATTCATAATCTTCCAGGCTCTGATGTTTGTTTGAATAAGTTTGATTTGTTTGATGATAATGGAAAGAATGTTGGCGGTCAGATACATGGTCAACCAATACTAACCATGTTTAATTTTCCCAATGAAATTAAAAATCAAGATATTAAAAAGAATGAAATAGAATCTTGCTTAGATTCTCAAGAAAAAGTATCTGTTCATGATGCATTATATCTTGATTCCTTGCATGGTTTTTCTCAAGGGGGATTTAACAAATCTGTTATGGTGATTAATACTGCATTAGAATCTGCCACTACTGAATATCTCTTTCAGCGGTTGATAAAAAAAGGGCAGTCTAAAGAAGAGTCTAAAAAATGATTGATAAAATTATTGCCTTTGAAAAGAAAAAGAATGGTAAATCTGGTTTTCACAAGATCTTAACTGAGGATTTCAAAGAAGTTACTGAAAGATCATTAGAAGATGAACCTGAACTCTGGAATTGATTCAATGATGCTAGACTAAAAAAACCACTTTGCATTCTTATGTCGGGAAACTATCTGAAGATGTTGCAAGGCAGGCAATAATTGATGTTCTAAATGTGGTGAATTGGGTGTTAGAAGAAGAAAGATATCCAGTTCCGATACTCAATCAAATTCATAAAAATCATAGCTTTATTGTTGAATCTGTAATTAAAGAAAATGATGATTTGATTGGGTTTGCGTCATGGGCTCTTTATGGAACTCCTTTCAGAAGTGTTAGATTTGTACAGAAACGTGAACGTCTAAATTCTTTTAGATTTGGACCTGAAGATTTATTCTTGGTACTTTCTCCATTCAAAAAAGAAAAAATTGAAATCATTAATTCTGATAGAAATGAACCTGTTAAGATTGGTAAATTATCTCGAGAGACTCAGATAATGTTTGATAAATTGCCTGTTTATGAGCCTGCACCTTATGATTGTCCTAATGATGAATTGCTTTCAAAGCGTAAAAAATAATGTATTTGTGCTATTGCGAACTGTCTTTTTGTTGATTTTAAAACATGTCTTTTTCAGGTTCTATTGATCTTTCAATATCGTGTATAATTTTATCAATTGTTTCTGCTTCTAATTTTTTCTGAATAAAATGAACATTCATTTTTATTTTTTTATTTTTTATATTGTCTCGTAATCTTAGAATTTCTGATTGTTTCCATTTTTTTAATTCTTCATGTGCAGGATCTTGTTTTAATACGTTGATTCTAAAATCTGATATTCCACTTGGTCCTAAGACTATGAGCGTCTTTCCTTCATTTACAAAGTCTTCCATTTTTTCATTAACATGTTTGTCTCTGAATGAAAAACCAATCACAATACAGATATCCAATGATTTTAATTTTTCATCAAATTTTTTCAGAATTGTATTGTAGGGTTCTTTTCCTTCTGCTTCATCTTTAGGAGATAATGTTGGATATATGAGAAAATCTTCATCGTAGTTAGAATCTTCAGGTTTTCTTTCGTATGTTGTTCTTTCAATTCCATATTTTGTATGTTTTTTCCAATTTAATGAGCCGTGTATTTTATACAGAAATACATCATGACCTGCATTATTCTTACCCATATATCCATAATCTCCCTTTGCCCAAAGGAATCGATTATTGTATTGATCTAAATAAAATCCGTCAATACATCTTAATTTGTTACTTCCATTACTACAATATTCTTCAATACTTCTGTCATAATTTGTGGTGAATACTATGATTTCCTCCCCATGTTTTTTTATTAAATTAAAGAAAGCTGAAAATATTTTATCAATTGTTTTGTCATCAGAATGATTCCACGAATAATTCTTAAAAATTTCATTTTCCAACATGCCTTCAAATTCTTTTAGTGTCTCTGCATGTCCTCCAAAATTGTCTGTGTTATTTACACAAAATTTACCTCCTAAGGTTTTAGAAAATCTCACTATTTCTCTGACTGCTGTTAAGACGTATTCAATATCTTGAAATTCTAGATATTCTAACAATGTTTGATAGAGTACCATCTCCAAATTTCTCTAATAATTTATTTTTTAATTCAACCGTAGTTGGTTTGCTGTATGGTACTGATGCCCCTGCTCCTAAAAATAACCCTATTTCCATATTCCATTACATAATATACTTTCATATAATCCTGATTAATTCTGTTTGGTGTGTTGATTTTCTAGAGTTCAAATTTTACTTTTATTTTGCCTTTTTTTACCATAGTTTTCACCAAGGATCAAATGAGAGAAGCTTGCATATACCCCAGCAAAGTTATGCTCCCGCTGAAATTTGAACCAAGTAACAGATTAGAAATTGGAATTTTCAAAAAATGATTTTCTCTATTCTTTTACCAATTTCTTGTAAATTTTTCTCAGAAGGTTTAGAATACCAATTCTTTACACGATCAGAACTTCTCCAACCAAAAGAATCTGCAATTTCTTCATTTGTCAATCCTGAATCCTTTAATTGTTGAACCAGAATATGTCTTAGCATATGATCGGGTCTTTTCATCATGTATTCTCTAGTTTGTGGAGTTACCATATGAGATATTTTAGAATAACAATATTTGAGATTCTTTGACATCTGCATTCTAATCTTATGTGCCTCATGTTTGTTTGAGGGGACATAATTCTTGCCTGCAAACCAAAGAAACTGTGTATCAGGAGATAGTATTTTCCATTGAAGTGATATTTTTCTCAAATATTCTGGAACATATTTTAGTTTCCATTCTCCATCTTCTCCCAAGTAAATGTGACCACGAAGATCTTTGGTTTCATGTTGCTCTAGCTTGAAAAGATTTGAATCAAAAAATACTCTATCCCAAGTCATTGTAGAGATTGCACTACTACATACTCCAGTACGTAATGCAATCCTACACCAGACATACAACGCAAAATTTCCATCCTGTAAGATCAAGTCACTCACCTTCTTTGTTACATCAGAGGTGAAAAGTACTTCTGCATATGGGACTCGGACATAAAATTAAAGATAAATTTTGCATATGAGATGTATCTAGATATTGTTTTGAATTTTAAACCTCAGGCAAGATATCCATCAATCCATTGTTTTATCTCTCTGGAATTTGGACGAAATCGTCTCGAGTGATGGTCTTAAAGTGGTGTTTTTGAATCTGTCCTTGAGATTTTTCTAGTCTTTTTGAATCAGTTAATGATATCATTTTGTATTTTGACATTGTTACAAGATAGCGTCGAGTCTGGCGTTCAGATCGATTTATTTTTTCTGAAATATATTTTGTGCGGATTACGCCATCAGAAATTAAATCTTTGCGCAACATCAATTCAATCTGATCGTCTTTGGTGTGCATTCTAGATTTCAAAAAAAAGTCTCCGAAAATAATAGTTAATTTGTTCAATAGTTTCTGAAAAAGTTCATTTGTGAAATTCAGAAATTCTGAACTGCACATACTCTTTTTCATGAGTGAAAAAGTATGTTTTTCACTCATGAATTCTGAAATTCGAAAATTCTGAGTTTTTTTATGCGTGAAAATGAACTGTTCAAAAAAGAGTTCAAAATAATTTTGAGCAAATGAATCTTGAGCTGGTTTTGTTGTTTGTGAGTGAAAAACAGTTCAGACAATTATGACCGCAATTATGACAGATTTTGACATGTGGTTTAGAAACATTATGCCCTATTGTACATGAATATTTAATGTATTATTAATCGACAATTCTTAATATCAGTATCAAGCAGCCTCAGCATTGGATAAGAATCAGATTCTAAAAGAATTTTCGGCAGATCCTGAGAAGTACTATAATGTAAGATTATTCCAAGAGCAGGGATTTGTCAGAAAGTCATGTTCTAAATGTGGCAGGTTTTTTTGGACCCTAAATGCAGATAGGGACTTGTGTCCTGATGACGGATTGGACACCTATTCGTTCATCGGAGAGCCTCCAACTAGTAAAAGATTTGACTATACCCAGTCATGGAGACAGGTTGAAGAATTTTTTGTGAAAAATAATCACACGTCAGTTTCAAGATATCCAGTAGTTTGCAGATGGCGGGATGATTTGTTTTTTACAATTGCATCAGTTGTGGATTTTCAGAGGGTGATGGGAAGCAAAGTGGTATTTGAATTTCCCGCAAACCCACTTGTAGTTCCGCAGACTTGTTTGCGTTTCAAAGATTTAGAAAATGTTGGGGTTACAGGAAGGCATTTCTCCAGTTTCTGCATGATCGGACAGCACAGTGTACCTGATCTGGGAGGATATTGGAAAGACGAATGTGTTGATTTGGACTTTAGGTTGTTGACCAGTCAGTTTGGAATTAAAGAAGAAGAAGTTGTGTTTGTTGAGGATGTCTGGGCAGGTGGCGGTTCATTTGGTCCGTCACTAGAATACTTTGTTAGAGGGTTAGAACTGGGAAACGCAGTGTTTACCGAATTCCAGGGAGAGTTGGGACAGCATACCACACTTGATCAAAGAGTTATCGATATGGGTGCAGGATTGGAACGATTTGCATGGATTACTATGGGCACACCCACTGCGTATGACTGCTGTTTTGGTCCAATCAATCAGAAACTGTTTGGGAAAATAGGAATTGATTCGGATTCCGGTATTTTAAAGAAATACTTTACAGAGATTGCAAGAGAGATTGATCATTTCGATGATTTGAATCAAGTAAGACGTCTTGCGATTAAAAATGCAGGAATAACAGATGGACAGCTAGACAAAGTGATTACACCGCTTGAGGGGGTTTATCTAATTGCAGATCATTTAAGGACGCTCATCTTTGCCATTACTGATGGTGCACTGCCATCAAACGTTGGCGGAGGATACAACTTGAGAATGATGTTGCGAAGAATCAATGGGACGATTGACAGATTAGATGTGAAATTGGACATTGGTGATTTGATAGATACTCATATTGACTATCTGAAAGATACGTATCCAGAATTAGATGAGAAGAGAGAAGACGTCAAGGCGATTCTGAAACTAGAGTCCGCAAGATATGAGGATTCTAAAATTCACATGAAGAAAAAGGCAGAAAGGATTCGTGAGAGAGGAGCTCCTTCAGTCGGTGAACTTATCACACTATACGAATCAGATGGAATCACCCCTGAATATCTCAAAGAAGTTAATGCGATTGCAGAGATTCCTTCACAGTTTTACTCCAAACTATCTGATTTGCACCAATCCGAGAAGAAAAAATCAATTGCAGGGCTTCCACTGGAGGAATTGCCTGAAACTGAGACTCTGTTTTACAAAGATGACCCAATGGAGTTTGACGCCAAAGTAATCAAAGTCTTTGATGACCAAGTTGTACTAGATAGAACTTCGTTTTATGCCAGGGGGGGCGGACAGGAACCAGACCATGGAAGCATCGCAGGATTCAAAGTGACCAACGTGGATAAGCATGCAGACGTTATTGTTCACAAACTAGATGGGGGAGTTCCAAAAGAAGGGGAAACGGTAACTTGCAGGGTTGATGAAACTCGTCGTGCAAATATTACCAAAAACCATACCAGCACTCACATCATCAATGCGTCATCCAGAGGAGTGCTAGGTTCTTGGATTTGGCAGCATTCTGCATTCAAAGATGATGATCATGCAAGATTGGACATTACGCACCATTCATCGCTGACTGATGAGCAAGTAAAACAGATTGAGGATGCGGCGAATCAAATGGTGAGGGATGACCACCCAGTTAGCATTGGCCATTATGACAGAGGGACTGCAGAGCAAAAATACGGATTTAGAATTTATCAGGGAGGGGTGGTTCCAGTAAGATCAGTCAGAATTGTATCAATTGGGGATAAAGACACTGAAGCATGTGGCGGAACGCATGTCAAGAAAACAGGGGACATCGAGTTGATCAAAATTACGAAAACAAAACGAATTCAAGACGGAGTGGTTCGTATTGAATTTGTTTCGGGTCCAACCGCATTCGAATATGTAAAAGAACAGGAAGAGGAATCCAAAAAACAGGCCGAAGAGGCAAGGCAGAGAGAGCAGTTAGAAAAACAAAGGGAAGAAAGCAAGGCAAGAGCTAGAGAACGGATTCCAGTTTTACTAGAGAAAATAATTTCTGGAGAATCAGCAGAATCTGACGGAATAGAAACAAGGGGCAAGTTGTGTTTTGCGTCAGGTGGCGGTTATGATGATTTCTTTTGCCAAAATTTTGGCAAAAAAATAGTTGCCAAGGACAGTGCTGCCGCATTTTGTGGGATTTTTGAGGCGGGTTCAACCGTACGCATAATGGTGTTTGCAGGAGAGCGATCAGGCATAAATGCAGGAGAGGTTGCCAGGGAAACAGCCTCAATTCTGGGCGGTTCAGGCGGCGGTGACGCAAAATTTGCTCAAGGCGGAGGAAGGGACACATCTAAAAAAGAGCAGGCGATAGCCAAAGCAAAATCAATGATTTTAGGATGATATGATGACGGTCAACTGGAATGAAATAGAAACCAAATGGAGAAATAGGTGGGCAGAATCCAAGGACTTTGAGGCAGACCCAAATGATAAGCCAAAGAAATTCATTACAGTGGCATATCCATATCCAAACTCGCCACAGCATATTGGACATGGAAGGACATACACGCTGGCTGACGTTCACGCAAGGTTTTGCCGAATGAACGGATACAATGTATTATTCCCAATGGGATTCCATTATACTGGAACCCCTGTTTTAGGAATGGCTAAAAGAATTCAGAAGGGAGAAGGAGAAATTCTGGACGGATTAAGAAATGTGTATCATGTTCCAGAAGAAGCAATCAAAACATTTGTTGAACCGATAAAGATTGCAGATTATTTCCATGAGGAGATAAAATCAGGAATGATGGAGATGGGATACTCCGTTGATTGGAGACGCGAGTTCACTACCATCGCTCCAGGTTATCAAAAATTTATTGAATGGCAGATTACCACACTGAAAGAAAACGGTAGAATCATTCAGGGCTCACACCCAGTTGGATGGTGTCCAAAAGATCAGAATCCAGTATCACAGCATGATACAATGGGGGACGTAGAGCCAAAAATTGATGAAAAGAACTTTTTGATAAAATTCAAGCTTGGTGAATTTATTTTTCCCGTTACAACACTACGGCCTGAAACAATTTTTGGAATCACAAATTTGTGGGTCAATCCAGATACGGTTTACAAAAAAGTCACAGTGGATGATGAAACATGGATAGTTTCCGAAGAATGTGCACACAAGATGGAATTCTTTGAAAAGCAGGTTTCAGCAGTCGGGGAAATTCCAGGCAGTGAGATAATCGGGCAGAATGCGGCCAATCACGACGGACGAGAGATCCCCGTGTTGCCTGCAGACTTTGTAGAGCCCGGTATGGGCACTGGCCTGGTAATGGCAGTGCCTGCTCATGCCCCGAAAGATTACCAAGCTTTGATGGATTTGAAGGCTAAAAATCACGAATTGGCCTCAAAGATCGAGCCCATTCCAATCATTGTCACTGAAGGATATGGAGAATGTCCTGCAAAGGAGATTTGTGAAAAATTGGGTGTGTCAGACCAGTCAGATGATAAACTAGAAGAAGCGACAAAAGAATTGTATCTCAAAGAGTTTACGGATGGCAGGCTAAATGAGAAATGCAGGCAGTTTAGCAATGAAAAGGTCCGGTTCGGGCGGGACAAAATCAGAACGTGGCTCCAAGAAAACAACCATTTAGAAAAATTTCCAATGTTAGAAAATGCACCGGTACATTGTAGATGTGGTGCAGAGTGCGTTGTCAAAGTATTGAACAATCAGTGGTTCTTGAATTATGGGGATGAAGAGTGGAAGGAACTAGCTCGTAGTTGTTTTGATGAGATGGATATCCTACCAAGTAACATTAGAACAGAATTCAAGGAAGTGATTGATTGGTTACATGAGCGAGCTTGTGCAAGACAGCAGGGGTTGGGAACCAAGCTTCCATGGGATAAAGATTGGACCGTGGAATCGCTTTCAGATAGCGTAATTTACATGGCATATTATACCATTTCACGGTTTGTTAATGATGGAACCATTACGCCTGAGAATCTGACTAGGGAATTGTTTGATTACATTTTGTTGGACAGAGGGGATGTCGCATTAGCTACATCAACATCCAAGCTTGGTGAAGAGGTAATTGAGACAGTGAAAAAAGAATTCAATTATTTTTATCCAGTCGATTCAAGGCATTCAGGAAGGGATTTGGTACAAAATCATCTGTCATTCTTTGTGTTAAATCATGTCGCAGTGTTTGAGAGAAAATTCTGGCCACGGGAAATTGTCGTTAATGGCAGTGTGATGATGGGCGGCGCTAAAATGTCAAAGAGCATGGGAAATATCATTCCATTACGTACTGCAATCAAAGACCATGGTGCAGATCCAATCAGACTAGCCATCATATCGTCAGCAGAGTTACTTCAGGATGCTGATTTTAACATGGAATCAGTGCATGGAATTCAGAACAAGCTTGCATCCCTGTTAGAGGAATGTTCTAGGCTCAAAAATGAGCCAGTTTCAGAGTTGCAAGCAGAAGACAGATGGATTTTGTCCAAACTACACCACATGGTTGGCACAGTTACAGAATCCCTTGAAAAAATGAGATTAAGGGAGGGACTGCATGAGATTTTGTTTTCATTTGAAACAGATTTGGGCTGGTACAACAAAAGAATTGAGGCAAAAGGAAGAAATGATGTTACGGGTATAATGCACAAGATAAACTCTACACGTGTTGCAATGTTATCCCCATTTGCACCACATATTGCCGAAGAAATGTGGGAAAAACTAGGAAATACAGAGCTTGTTTCAAAATCAGCATGGCCTACACATTCTAAAGATGAAATTGATGCTACTGCCATACAATCAGAGAATTTACTAAAATCAACCATAGATGATATTACGAATATTCTCAAAGTCACAGAAATTACGCCAAAGAAAATCGTAATCTATGTCAATTCAGACTCTATGAAATCCAAAGTGTATCGTAAAATATTGAGCATAATGGTAGGGGGTCAAAACAACATGGGAGCTGTAATGAGGGAAATTATTGCAGATCCAGAAACTGCAGACGCCAGAAAAATGCCAGACTACATACAAAAAGTAATCAGAGATTTGCATTCTGAATCCGAAGAGATCAAACAGATGAGGCTTGGATCAGACTCATTTGATGAAAAAGAGTTTTTAAAATCCGAATTAGAAAGCGTGGGAAAGAAAGAGTTTGGTGCAGGTATTATTGTATATTCGGAATCAGATAGCAATATCTATGATCCAAAAGGAAAAGCAAGGCATGCAAGACCGTTCAAACCAGCAATCCTAATTGAATAGAGGTTATTTTTTTCTAGTTGTTTAAAATATCAAGAACTTCAGATTACTTTTAATCCAAGTTTTCAAGTAGGCATAAAACAGATTTTCGAAATCGTCAGCCAGCCCCCCAAGTCAAGGATCAGAGCGAACATCATCTAACTGTTCGTCAAGATCTTCAAGGATTACCTTTAATCCTTGGTTGGACACCTCAGGCTTCTTTACTGCCTTATCCACACCCGTGATATCTACGATATGGCACAGATGATAAACTTAGGTCATTGCAACATATTGCGCATCAAACGGGACTAGAAATTATTTTCAAAAACAATATCAGATAAAGGAAGTTGGCCACCACGAGGATTGGCAGGTTCTGCAGCTTTCCCAACTACAATCATCAAAACAATCAGATGATCTTCAGGTAGTTTGATGATTTTTGCCAATTCATCATAGTCAAATCCAACCATGGGACAAGAATCAAGGCCCATTTGTTTGGCTGCAAGCATTATAGTTTGTCCTGCAAATCCGCATGAACGAATTGCCTCATCGCGCCTGTTTTGAGGACTGCCAGAATATTTCTTAGATAATGAACTAGCAACCAATTCCTGTTTCTCTACAGGATGATCCTTCCAGTATCGTAACGGATCTTCTTTCCATGCATTGAGATTTCCACATAAGACAACAACCAGAGAGCCGTCTTTTGGTTGAGCCTGATCACGTGCTGCTTTTGAGATTTGTTCTTTTATCGATTTATCTGTAACTGTGACAAAGCGCCAATTTTGCTGATTATAGCTGGTAGGAGATAAAATCGTCAATTCCATCAAAGATTTGACTTGATCAGGAGTCATTTTGTAAGCACTGTCAAACTTCTTTACAGCACGTCTGGTCTTGATGGCATCAAATGTGTCCATAAGATTACCAAAACAATGCCAAATTTAATGTAATAAGAAAGGAGGGCGAGCTTAAGATCAACACCTAAAGGACGTCGATGACAGCTCCTCACTTAAGATCAGTAGCGACTTGCTAACTGATGACAGTGATTATCTTAAGGCCTGAAACTTTTGTAATCAGACGAAAGACTACCTTTTCACACGTACTATCCAATTTTGGTATTTAACTAACACTACTTTTTCCTACTAATGAGAAAACACTAGTAAAAATCCCAGATAGTGTATTTATTAGGCGTAAATTAATCGCAGAATATCTTGAAGATGGCAGTGATGGGAATGGGCGTAGCAGGTTCTTATCTCATGGCCAGACTAAAAAATTCAGAGCATAAAGTTGTCGGATATGAAAGAATGGTTCAAGAAAAACATGATTCAATTTGTGCATGGGGAACAATAAAACCAATACTGGCAGAATTTTGTAAAAAAACTGGACGGGATTTTGATGATTTTCTAATCCATGATGGAAAAAACATGCATGTCAGGATGAATAGTGATGTAAAATTCGATATTGGGTTAAAGGGCCTGTGTACATACGACAAATTGGGATTGATCAAAGACTTCATTAAAGATTCTAAAGTCATTTACGGGGCACCGCCGTCAATAGGAGAATTGGAAGAAGAATACGACATGATTGTAGATTGTACAGGATTTCATAGAGTATATCTGCCAAAATTAAAGGAGGATTTCTTTTTGCCGACATATGAATACAAAGTAGAATACGAGAACAAGGTTCCGTATGATGATTTTTACATTGAACCGTTTCCGGGAATGTCAGGTTATTTCTGGTATTTCCCATTAGGCGAAAAATGGGCCCACATTGGAGCAGGAGATTACAATAAACAACATATGAAAGCAACGGATGATTTTCTAAAAAAACACGGAGGAAAAGTTCTCCAGACAAAAGGACGTCCAATCAGATTAGCAACCCCAGATAGATGTAAGCCATACTATTCAGGAAAAGTTGTAGGTGTGGGAGAATCAATAGGAACTGTATATGCGTTATTAGGTGAGGGAATCATTCCATCAATGCAATGCGTAGAGATTTTCTTAGAAAATATGCATGATTTCAGAGCATACGAAAAAGCGGTGGAAGAGCATTACAAAGTATACGCCAAAGTATTCAATTTCGTGAGGGCAAAAATTCACAAAGATTTCAGCTTCTTAAAGGCATTGCCAGACTTTATTGCAATATTCAGATATATGAAAAAACATGAAGACAGGTTTGGAATGAATGTCAAAATTGCGGATTTGATGAAAGTTGCAAAAGCCTAGCTGAAACTTACAGAGCCAAGGTTTTCACGATTAGTTCTGTTTGAGGCCATATTGTAATCATAAATGGTTTTGGAATAATCTTTGAATTCCTCCCTCATAGGATCTAAACTATCAGCAAGGTAGAACCCAGGGCAATCCCCAGTAAATTGGTATGCGGCATGAACTCTGGCTTTTCCCTGTTCATTTTCCAACCAACTTGAAAACGGATACAGGTAACATACGCCGGGCCTATCAGGATGCATGCTGCATCCACCTTTACCATCTAAAAACCTGCATGAAATATGAGTGCCATCATCTGCCTCAGTTTCATCAGTCTTTCTTTTTAGGTTGATTGTGGTCATTGTTGTCATTTGTCCAGAAGGTCCGGGTTCCTGATAGGTCGCTGTCAGAGTTTCGTTTTTGATAAAATCAGACGGTCTTTTGTATTTCAAGCCCCTACCAATAGCAATAAGATCATCAGAGGTTAGAGGCAATCTGCCTTGCCTGTCACAGCAGTTATGGCAGTCAGGCCAGTAGCATTTCCATAGAATGTATCTCTTTTCTGAATTCAGATAAGGAACATGAAAAACAACGTCCTTTACTTTGATGGGATAGTCAGAGACATCAGTAATTTTGCCTAGCATGAATTTTCTAAGAACAGGATCAACATCCCAATCTTTTTCTAGCAAATTCAGTGATTCTTCGATTTCGTTTTGAGGCAACTATCAAGTTATAACATCTCTTGCAGTTGTTATTAATGTTGAGTGAAAAAGGAAAATATGCCTCAGCCACAGAAAATAGACGATTTGTATGGAGCGAGATAGTTTGGCCTTTGGTTTTGGAAACTGATGATGTTGCGTTTTCATTAGAACAATTTCAAGAAAAACGCGAAAGGGTTTGTAAAGAAAGAAACATCCCGATTAGCATCCCGTCAAGGGGCCTAGTATCATTAATGCAAAAAGGAATTATCAGAAAGGAAGGCCATGTCTATTCAATTCATTTCAGATTGATTCCGTACATGAGATTAAGGGCGCCATGTGGTTACGCAACAGCAATTCACGAGGTTAGACTAAAGTAATTGCAACAAATGAATATATTCTAAAACAACAAAATTTCTTCAGGTAGCCCGATAGTCTAGCGGTCAAGGATTCTGCCCTCTGGATCTCAAGAGCGGATAGGCGGAGACGGCAGTTCGAATCTGCCTCGGGCTACTGGTAAAATTGGATAAAGTACCTATCTAGATGCCTGTGCTATGCGTTCCAACTCATTCTTTTTCTTGACGGAAGGGGCTGCAGGATCATTTGCGGCTGCAAGCATCAGTTGTTCAGCCATGTGTTCCTCTATCGGTTTTGGATTTGAGAAAGTCGCCTCTTTGATAGCGTCTGCAATAAATCTCAGAGCCAAATCTACTCGTCTAATTGGCGCAACGTCGACTGAAACATGGTAAACAGTTCCACCATAAACGATTCTAGTAGTATCCTCATTAGGGGCAGAAAACTCTACTGCCCTAACTAAAACTTCAACTGGGTTTTGGCCAGTTTTTAGCGCAATGATATTAAAAGAGGTTTTCACAGTATTGAGAAGTTTGGTTTTCTTACCAGTCATTCTACCGGTGTTCTTTGCATATTTCTTTCCAAAGTGCATTGTTTTGTTGATGAATCTTTCAACAATGTTGACATCTGCTTTATTGAATCTCTTTAGTGCAGAGCGGCCATAAGTATATGGCAAAATCTGCTTTCTTAAAGAAATGGCAGTTTTTAGTCCAGGATCTTTGACTTCAATATCAGATAAATCCCATTTTCTGAACAGTAACAGGTTTTTAGTTTGTGCCATTTCTATCTCCTTGGTTTTTCCTTCTTTCCGATTACTAACTCATGTAATGCAGTACCATTGACTTTGAAAACTTTGAATCTAACCCCGGGAATATCTCCCATTGCGCCGCCTTGAGTAGCACCCATTCCTTGAATGTGAACCTCATCGTGTTCGTCAATGAAATTCATTGCGCCGTCTCGTGGCAAGAATGCAGTGACGGTTTTTCCGTTTTTAATCAATTGAACCCGAACACATTTTCTGATAGCAGAGTTTGGCTGCTTTGCTGCAACACCCACTTTTTCTAAAACAATACCCCTAGCCTGGGGGGCCCCTGCAAGAGGATCAGCTTTCTTATCAATCCCTAATTTTCTCCGTTTGAAAGTGGAGATTGCCCATCTCTGTTTCTTCTTTTTAATCGTAAGAACCCTGCCAGCAAATAATCCAAGTGGAGATTTCCTCACATCCTACATCTCCAAAGTTGCCCGTTCAGGACTATTAATCAATACGCTGCTAATATCAAAATATCGTTTTGCAAGCAATCTTGCCTTCTCTGCATTTCTGCCTTCTCTTCCAACTACAATGCCCTTCTTTCTCGGATCTACCACCACTATCGCCTGCTTTGTCCCGTCAGGTCGTTTATTTATTTTTACTTCAGAAATTAGCTTCGAATTAAGTAAATTGGACAAAAATTTTGCAGGATCTTCGTCGAATTCAACCAATTCGACATTTCTCTTAACAATATTTTGTAAGGACTTGATGTGGATGCCACCCTTGCCAATTGCAAGACCCATTTTACCAGTATTAACTACAAAAATTACCCTATCTTGCTTTTCATCTTCCACACAATCACGAGCAGTTGCACCAGTTACGTTCTGAAATAGCGACATCATTCGCATTTGATCAGTCGTGAGTTTAATTGATTGTGTCATTAGAAATCCTTTTTATCTCCGAACAAAAAAGGTCTCATTTAAACCTACATTAAAGGAATTATGGTTAATCATTTTTTTCCTCAGCCTCTGTATCTTTTACAATTGATTTGATGCTAGCATCGTCTAGAGATGTAAATGAAATTGTTGAAATTCTAAATTGTAAGCCGCATAGTCTGCCTAATGCGACTGAGGTTCCTTGAAAGTTTACTAAGGGTATTTTTTCTTTTTTTGCGTCAGATTCAATTTGCACAATCATGCCTTTTTTAATGGATTGAGACAATACGATTAGCTTGGAATTTTTTAAAGAGTTTAAAACTTGTTTGGTGCCCATTGTCAGCCTATCCTCTTTTCGGGCATCACGCAATGATTTTTCAAGTATCTTACTCATGTTTTTCCTTAAGACGATCGTCTTGTCAGGGCCTTATAGGTTTATTGAAAAATTGTGCACAATATGTCATAAAATCAGTTTAGGAAACTAAAGAGAGTGATTATTAAATAGAAATTAGCATTTTTTACTCCTGTGTCAGGATGCGTATTGGGAATTACCCCTGCATTTTCTACTTTGGGCACGCAGAAATTATTCCTTTCAAGGGATTGCAATCATCGTAGATGCAGGTGAAGATAGAGCTATGGGATCATTAATCGAATTCCAAACAAAGGTTTGTACTTCATAGACTCCTGATTTTTTAGGAATCCAAGATTGATAAACGTCTAGGACTTGATTGGCAGGGATTTCTACCTGAATCCAAGAAAGGGAATCAACGGTATTTTCGTCATTTTTTACTTGAAACATGTACACAAATTTTTGTTTAAAGTTATGTTCGTTGGATAGTGTTCCAACTATCTGCATTTGGGAATTTGGTGAAAAAGATTCTAGAGAATTACCAAGCCCATAAGTAATTGGAGGATTTTTGATTCTCCCAATTGGAAGAGCAGAAGAATCAACTCTTGCCAAAGTTTCAATTTCCAAATTGTCGGATTTTGAATAAGGCTTTGGTAGTGTGTAATCGTCATATTTTGCAAAAATAGCATCGCCGGGTACAGAATGGAGTCTGTTTCCACTGGAGGGGGAATTTTCAGATAAAGAAACAACTGCAATAAAAGATCCTGAACTTTCAGAGGTCTCTACAGCATTAACTTCAATTCCTGCAACATCAGAGTCTGAAAAAATTTGTATCGGAATGTTATCCATGGCCTCAGGGTTTAGATTCATATCAACATCAACCACATTTACCGTTACGGGGTTTTCAAATGAGAAAAGATCTTCTGTAAAATTGATTGTTCCAACATTCCAACTTACAGGGACTGATTCAACCAGCACAACGCCGTCTGCAAACTCAAAAGAGACGGTTATGGCAGAATCCCTATCAGCTTCTAAAAATCCACTAGTAGGGCCAGATCCAAAAGTTCTAGGATTGGTATCAAAATCCCTATCACCGTCAGCATCATGTGCAAAGCCAGTCAGAATTACCTCGGCAGTAAAAACTCCAGAGTTTGCATCGGTTTCAGTAAATTTGTACGGCCCTAGAGAATGTTCAGACGTTGAAATTTTGATTGGATGTGTGTTAGAGTCTCCAATAGAATCAATCAAATGTTTACTGGTATTCCAACTTGGAGCAACGATAGTTATTTTCATTTTATCAGTCCATGAATAAACGGGTTTGTCAGTAAAAATTGGAGAGTAAGGATTACCATAATCAGGACCGGATTGACCAAATGCAGGTAAAAGAACAAGTGAGAACAGCAAAAGATGCAGCATGCTAAAAATTAGGAATCAATGAATTTAATGTTTGATGGACGATTTCTATGATTCCTCATCAGGCAGTGATACTGCTAAAATATTATCCCCACGAAGTAAGATTTTACCAAGTTTTTCATGTTTCTCTTCGGAAACGTCTTCAGCATCATCCAGAGCAAGATTCATGTGGATATCAAAATCTTTTAGAACGCCCTGTACAGTCTTAGTGTTCCTTAAACGAAGTAAGACGACCTTATTTTTACTGTTATTCATCAATGTAGAAATTTCGTCAGCCATGATTACCGCCTGTTCTTATCTTTTCTTGCTTGCATGTGCAAGTCAGTAGTTTTCATTGATTTGTAGAATGAAATGTGTAAGGAATTAAGCAATTATTGTTCAATTTCAACCTGATTGGGCCATATTTAGGCATTTTCAAATGTACGCACCAACAAAATCAGGTTATATCAGCATCTGTAGCATGCATGTAAAATACACCCCTTAATTGATAGCGATATTTTTTGAATGAATTTTTCATTTTTGGAAGATTATCCTTCTTAGATTCTAGTGAAATGAATTTTTTCCATCAGGTCTACAAATTGAGAAAGATCATAGGATGGGGGAGGCAGTTTTTTCCCCTTGCAGGACTGCCAGATGGATGGCCAATCCCATGTGAAGAAAAGTGCCTGCAAAAGAAATCAATGTCCAAAGGGCAGCGAATAGTTCGTCTTTTCCTATTTCCGGTAAATAGTACTTCGCCATCAGATTTCCGAACACGGACAGTTCTTGTCTTAGATCTTGACAAAAGATTTGTCAACAGATGATGCGTCATATGTGCATCAACAGCATAGGATCTTCCCAGTATTGCAGACTGTTCTTGAATAAATTCCAAATGCGTTGAAAATGGAGATAAAAAATAAAACACGTTTAGTGGGGGAAATAATCTTCTCAAAACGCCTATTGGGTTAGTCAATTTTGAATTTTGCGTGGTTTGCATCAAATTCTTCAGGTCGTTTGAATTGCAATTGCACATCCACGTGGTAATCCATGCAGAATGTCGTCACATCCCACAGATTCCTCCAAAATCTGTGACGGTGATAAAATCGTGGTTTGTCTACGAGTTCTTTCTTCAAGACAGTTTGCCAGATGTCTTAGAATGTTAACTTCGATTGATTTTTCAGTATTACGCATGTAACATCACCAAATTGAGTCGGACTTGCTTTTTCGTTTTTTGGGTTTGCCAGAACCCCAGATAGAGTCAACAGATTTTGAATTTTTTGCTTTTTCCCATCTTCCAGAAAAAATATTGTGTTCCAATCTGTTTCCATGTTTATCTTCAGTTCGTGATTCTGTACCATACTCAGCATCAGCATATCCTCTAACATGCAAATTACGAGTTTCTTTTGTTTTGTAAAAAGGGGGATTTATTTCGTTTAAACCCCCCCAAGGGATTTTACGAGTTTTTCCAGTCCAATCAGTTTGGGTCTCAACAAAATTCTTACCGCGGTGTTTACGTCCAATATTTACAACTCATCCTAAAACCCTTCAATACATCATGATGCATGCCAGGCAGACAAATCCAAGACAGCCATCACGCTTCCTTTCGTATCTGATTGCAGTCCTGTGAGATCCACGCTTGAGCCATGCAAGAAATCGTTCTGCAACAAATCCTGTCTTGCCATGGAGGAACCTGCAGGTATCTTTTGCAGATTGATTCTGTCTTGTTTGCGTGCTGATTTGATTGCACATCTGAGAATCCTTTTCCAATCTCCTTTTTGCCGCCGTTTGCGCAATCTTGGATTGGCAGCTGAACCATCACCGAATGTCTTTGGCATCTCACTCCGCCTGCATCCAGGCACCAAAACGCAGATGATTCCACTGGGTATCATAATGTCATTGCTGCGTGGACGCCCCGTCTGGCTGGTCTTGGAATGTGCGGTTTTATGGCATCCAATTGCTTGTTGATTCTCGAAATTGCATGGGATTACCCTGGACTGCATTATTCAAAGATCCAGCTGATCCCCGAATATTGTCCAAATGGCTAGTTTTAGGACGAGTTGTTAACAAAAATTTATCACGTCGGAACTGATCCTCCCCATCTTTTCCAGATTGACGGATTTTTCTCATTCGTTCTCTATTTGACGCACTGAATTTTTTCTAAAAATATCAAACAAGCCCATGCCTTTCATTATTTTGTATTAACTTAAGCATGTTGGAAAAAAAATTAGAGATCCCAGTTGCTATCCATACAATATCGATTGCCATTGGAATCCACATCTTGCATATCTTTTGAATGGCTACAATTTAGAATCAATTCTTTTCTAACTGGTTCTAGATTTGCAATAATTGTTTTATCTGTGTCAAGAAGGATTTTACCCATACCGTCAATCCATCCTAAAACAGATCATTTTGTAAACGATTCGTGACAATCGGGATCCAAGAATGACCATGCCGATGCATCCTTCATGGTTCACAAAGAGATGTCAGGCATGCAATGGAACGGTTCTATCACATCTGCCAAAGCCTGCAAAAACCGGAAGGCCAGGATGCAATGACAGAAATACAGTCAGCGGAACATTGTTTGTCCTAACAACCGGCTGCAGGTGGCAGGCATGCCGGACAGATACGGCTCAAAATCCACCGCGCATCTGAGATTCTCAGGACTGCGGCAAAAGGGAATATGGAAAGGGATTCTGTCAGGACTGATCAAATCCGCACACAGACAGGGAAAAATCAGCCTGCAAAAAATTTCAATTGGTTCATCGTCAGTTGCCGCCAAAAAAGGGGGGACAAAATAGGATATGACGGGTTCAGGAGGATCCTGGGCACAAAGATTCACGCTGCGGTAGACGGGACAGGACTGCCAATCCCAATCAGGTCCAGCCCTGCAAATGTCCATGACAGTACGAAATTCATTGATGTGTTAGAGAACATCTCAGAACTTGCAGGTGATGGTTTGATACGGCAGATCATCTCAGTGTATGCCGACAGGGGATGCGATGCGGCATGCATCGGAAGCTATCTGGGATCCCATGGGATTGACTGTTGCATTCCATACAAAAAGAACTCAAGGAACGTTGCACGAAACAGGAATCAAAAGCATCATGGCAAGACAGGGTTTGTCGTAGAGCGGTTCCTTGCCTGGCCCAGGTGCGGGCTTCACGGGACGGCAGTCAGATGCGAAGGGAACTGTGACAACTGTCTTGGATTTGTGTATCTGGCATGCATCATGATGCATTGGAGGGTTTTAGGATAAGTTCATCAAGTTTCAGTTTAAAGACAGAGTCTGATTCGGGAAAGAAATCACGGCCTGCCTTTTGGATGTGCCAATAGCGGTGTCGTGCCTCGGGTTTCTTCAAAAGTCGCGAGTATTCTTCAGGCATCTGATTAGACATGTACAAGTCTTTTTCTTTTCTTCGGTCAAAATATTTTATCAGGATTACCGCATAAAGCGAATTATTTTGTTCAGACATACAAGAGGCCTCTTTTGAATGTCATGCTCCCACAAACGAATAACAGAATATCCATCACGCCTTAATTTTCTTGAGATTCTTTTGTCACGTCTCATGTTTCCCTCGATTTTGTCTTTCCAGAATTTTTTTCGGGGCTTTTTCTTTTTTTCGTATTGAAAGCCATGCCAAAAATCACCATCACAAAAAATCAACGTCTTTTTGCCGACAAGAAAGTCGGGGTTTCCAAACATTTTTGGGTGCTGTTTGAATTTAATTTTGCTAGAACGAAGAAGTGCCTTCATCTTATTTTCTATGCCGGTATCCTTTCCGCGGATTCGTGACATTACCCAGCTTCGTTTTTCCGGAGAAAAAATATCTGTCATGTAATTTTAGTCTGCAAGTATTCTTTTTAGATGTTTTCCTATTGCCATTGCCAAAAGCGGTGGAACAGCATTTCCAATCTGTTTGAACTGTGCAGAGCGAGAACCTGAAAAAACAAACGGGTCTGGAAAGCTCTGCAGTCAGGCTGCCTCTCTGACAGAAACTGTTCGGTTCTGCGTGGGATGTATGTACATGTAACCGTCCTTGGAAAGATGAGACACGACAGTCCAAGAAGGTTCTTTGTTTGATAGTCTCCTCCATTTGTCATTGAAGGATTCGTTACTGTAACCGATCTCATCCCTGTCAGATTTTGAAGGTTGGGACCATTTTCCACCCTGCTTCATATTCTTGAAAACTCCAATTTCCATCTCCCTGTGCCATCTTGTGATGTTATTATGCAATTTCTTTTGTTTTCCACGAGACCATTTTTGGAATTCACGTTCTGGGGATTTTCTGTATTTCCTAACAGAGTCCTTAATCTTGAGATTTTTTGCGGGAGGTTGCAATGCGGGAAGATCACAGATTGCATCACCCATTGTCACACAGTCTTCCGCAGCAACAAGTGATGCTCTATCAAGATCTGACTTTGGAAAATGGTTCATCCATGCACCGTCACGATGAAGGAACATGCCATAATTCCGTTTTAGAGATGACTCGAGTTTCTCAGTCCCGATTCGGTTATCATAATAGGTTTCAAGAATGGAGGGTTTTTCTTTTCCAGGAGCCCTTGGAAAATGAAAGATATCAGCTGAAAATGGACCAACTGTTGCACCGTCACATATTCCAGGAACAACCTGTTCCTGCCAAGTTCCCTTCTTCCCCACCTGTGTAAGGATGGAGACTTTGAGTTTGTTGTTTGCAAATGTTGCATCAAGTTTGAAAGGAGCGTTGTTAGTAATTCGTTCTCTGAGTTCTGCATAAATTTTTTCCAATAACTACACCGTCCTCCCTCTCAACATTTACTACAATCTTGACGTCACCAAAAATTTCGTCGGAAATTGGAATGCTGAGTTCCACTTTTAGCTCATTGATTTTTTTGGTGTCCATTTTGATTTCAAGCCGCTTATTTCCAACGTAAGACCACTTTCCATACCATCTGAACTGCCAGCCTCTACAGTAAATGTAATCTTGTCAACTGCTATTCCGGGCTTTTCGAAAACGGACCAATCAAAAGTCATATTGGCTCTTTGTTTGCCTTTTACAGAAATCAGGTCAGTCTTACTACCCAACTTCTGACAAGCCGTTATTCCCATTCCCATCTCACCCCAGACGGGTTTTCCGTTTTTTGTTTTATCACTGTACAAGCAAGAACCAGTTCCAAGCACCATCCATTTTTCCTTTACATCATTCTCAGACATCCCGTTGCAGTTATCACAAGCCCCTATCTTGGCAGCATCTTTTTTATCGATATTTTTGAGGCGGATTGTAACCTCTTTTGCATTGGCATCACGGGAATTCTTGATTAGCTCAAACAGGGCGGTTATGTCAGAAGTGATCGCCTTGCCACCAAAATAATCCATTGTCCTTCCGGCAAATGAAAACCCCCAGTCATCCTTCATCATAGATCATTCATGATTACACACCAGAATGTTAGGGGATCATAAAATATCGCTTTGACATAAAATTTTATTCTTCCATTCCAGTCAGAATTTATTTTGGTTCAGTAATAGAATTCAAGAAAGATATTTCATTTTGCCGTATTTTTGAGCGTGCTAATGCATCAATTACGACACAGGGCATGATGGAGGGAGTCTCGGCACTTTCTGAACCAATGGTCGCAACCCAGTCAACCGTATCGGTGTCCTTTAGAATTGTAGTCACCTTTTCACGAGTCGGGGGCTTGCCTTGAACACAGAATTTTGGTCTAGTTATTTGTGATAAGCGTTGCGCAAATCACTTCTTTTTGGAGACTTGCATGTACAAGTCAACAGTACCGCTTCCAATTGGAATGTTACTGCCAACAATTACATTTTCAGTGATGCCTCTTAATTGCTCAATTTCACCGCCAAGTGCGGCATGTGCAATTGTAGGCACTGTAATTTCGAATGCAGCCCTTGCAAGAACGCTATCTTTGGTTCCAGCAATCCCATGCCTACCAATTTGTTGCATGTATCCCCTTGAACACATTAAATCAGATACCAACATGATGTAGCGGTTATCAACCTCTAATCCTTGATCACCCAAAGTATGATTAAGTTCATCAATCAAAGAATTTCTTGCAGCTTCAATACCCAAAGTTCCAGCGATTTCAAAGACATTGTTCGTTCTAACGTTCTTTTTATCAATGCCTTTTACTTCAAGCACTTTGGCGATGTTGGAGCCAGTCGTTTGGATAACCCATTCGTCATCCTTTTGAACCAAAGTTACTCGTTCGATATCCGGAACGCCTTTAACGGTTGTGTTGAGAACCTTGTTTCTAATTGCAATTGCAGTGGCAGTATCTGCCTCCTCAACCAAATTCAAGGTGACTAATTCGCCGGTTATTTCCATCTTGAATTTTTTGTTTGAAGAAAGTGCTGCTTCTACTTCAGAGATAGAACATCCTCTTTCACTGAGTCTGTTCGTACTCATGATTAATTTGATGTTGGTAGAATAATCAGTTTCAATATCCGCAATTAACGCACTAACTTTAGTTTGTAATACATTTCGGGCCACTTCAATTGCTTTTTCTCTGGATTTTTTAGATTCGTCGTCAAGATAGATATCCATGGTTGGAGTGACAGGTTTCTTTCTAGCATCAACTAGTTCAATCAATCTTGGAAGACCCAAGGTTACGTTTCTTTCTTTAATTCCCGCAAAGTGGAATGTTCTCAAAGTCATCTGAGTTCCAGGTTCGCCAATGGACTGTGCAGTTACAATTCCCACAGCCTGTCCTGGTTCTACTTTTGCCTTGTTGTAAAGCGAAAGTCCTTTCTTACAAACTGCTTCGACGCCATCTTTACTCAGGTTAGATTTTTGTAAAGCATCAGTTACAAGGCAAGTCAATCTAGGATTAAACGTCTTGGTGTATTTTTTGGCAAGAGTGTCGATTTCATCTTTTGCTGCCTTTTTGCCAGAATCGATAATGGTTTGAGATTCGGCCAATCTGCTTGCGTTAAATGCCTCACCATGGTCACTTTTCTGAACATCAATTCCATCCTCACCATACAAGAATTGAACGATGTGCCCGTGTGGATCTCTTACAGTTCCGTCGTATTCCAACCTAATGTGCTCTAAAGCATTGATCAATCTGCGCTGCATGTAGCCACTTTGCTGTGTTCTGACTGCGGTATCTACAAGTCCTTCACGGCCTCCCATTGCATGGAAGAAGAATTCTAAAGCGGTTAGGCCGGTTCTATAGTTTGATTTTACGAACCCGTGTGCGTCGGGGTTACTATCATGCTCTTGATAGTGAGTTAATGCACGATTGCTATAGCCGTCATTCATTCTGTTGCCTCTTCTTGACTGCTGACCTAACGCACCAGCCATCTGGCCTACGTTGAGTGCTGAACCCCTGGCACCGGTTGTCGCCATGATTTTTCCAGCGTTACTGTCATCTAGAGAGTCATTTGCAGTGTCTCCCGCTTTGATTCTTGCCTTACCCAACTCATTGACAATATAGGCCTCCAGAGCTTCTTCAGATTTCATACCCCTAGTAAGTTTCAAGGTTCCCTTGTTGTATTGATCAGTTAAATCAGCAACAACACCGTATGTTTCGTCAATATCATCCAAGATCTTCTGAACGTTCTTTTCCGGAACTTCAAGATCACCATACCCATAACTAAATCCATAATGAGTGATGAATTGCTTTACCATAATTAAAACAGAGTTTAAGAAATTCTTGCCAATTCCGTTCCCATAGTCTTTTGTAATTCTGTGCAGGATACTTTCTGGCTCTTCAGCACCAATTGATGTTTTGTCAATTACGCCACTGATTAGTTCCCCGTTTTTAATTACAACGTCTTTCTCTTTACCTTTGGTTCCCTTTGACCATTTTGATGTAAGGACGTAGTTAAAATCAGAGGGAAGGAATAACGAAAAGAGCTGTTTTCCAGTATATGCAGGTCCATCTTTTGTCTTGGTACCGGGTTTTGGAAGAGCGTCAGCATAGCCGCCAAGCATTGCATAATTTGAAAATTCCTGAACGGATAGAACAGTGTCATCTTTCGTAAGAAGATATGCGCCAGTTACAAAGTCTCTTAGTGCGCCAATGATTGGACCGCCGTATCTTGGAGAAATCAGTTGGTCTTGAACCCTCATCAAAAGAATTGCTTCTGCCCTTGCCTCCTCACTTTGAGGAACGTGAAGATTCATCTCGTCGCCATCAAAGTCTGCATTGTATGGCGGGCATACAGATGGATGTAATCTGAAAGTCTTGCCTGGAAGAACCCTCACATAGTGGGCCATGATGGACATTTGGTGAAGTGATGGCTGTCTGTTGAACATGACAATGTCACCGTCAGAAAGATGCCTTTCAATCAAATATCCAATTTCAAGGGTTTCGGCAATGGTAGAACGGTCTTCTACGAAATCCAATCTAATTTTTACGCCGTCAGGTCTAACGATATAGTTTACGCCCGGGAATTTTTCAGGCCCGTTAACTACCATTTTTCGCATTCTTTCGATATTCCATTCAGTGACAATTTCAGGAATAGTTAGCTTCATTGCAATCTGTTCAGGGACGCCAACTTCAGACAAATCCAGATTGGGATCAGGTGAGATTACAGTCCTGCTAGAAAAGTCGACTCTCTTTCCGGATAATGAACCTCTAAATCGGCCTTCCTTTCCTTTTAGTCTCTGAGTTAGCGTCTTGAGCGGACGTCCAGAGCGATGATGGGCTTGTGGAATTCCAGATACCTCATTATCAAAATACGTCGTAGAGTGATATTGCAGCAAGTCAACCAAGTCTTGAACGATAAGTGGGGGGGTTCCAGCCTCTTTACTTTCCTTTAATCTCTGATTAACTCTGATGATATCCACCATCTTGTGTGTCAAATCGTCTTCGGATCTAATTCCAGTTTCAAGAATAATGGAAGGCCTAACGGTGACTGGTGGAACGGGTAACGCTTGAAGAATAAACCATTCCGGCCTTGCAGTCATGGGATCATAGGATAGCAATTCCAAATCTTCATCTGCGATCTGTGAAAATCTTTCCCGGATGGTAATTGGCAATAACCGGTGTTCGCCGATCTCAGTTTTTTCTACAAAGATAGTCGGTTTTGTAAACACTAATTCGTATTGGGTTTTTCCGCAGTGAGGGCATTCTTTTGCCTTTTTAGCTTTTTCAATGATTTGTTCGGGTATGCGTTTTTGCGAGACGACGGTGTATGCCGCATGCTTGTCTTTAATTTTCTTGAAAGAGTTGAGATCCTCTTGAGGCACTTTGAGCCTTGCGCATGAGCGACATGTTGATTGTAATAGTTTGTAGATGTTATCAATAAATGCAATGTGTAAGATTGGTTCAGCAAGTTCAATATGTCCAAAGTGTCCGGGACATCTTGCAGCAGTGTTTCCACAGGTAAGACATTTTTGTCCAGGCTCCAATGTCCCCAATCTTCCATCCATAAGACCTCCCTGTACCGGCATTCCATCTTCATCGTATGTTTCAGGAGCAGTGATCTCGGCTACAGAATATTTTCTGATTTCAGTTGGGGACCATACGGAAAATCTAATCCCGTCAATTGCTTTAATTGCTTGAACAGACATCAGATTTTCTCCTTGATTAACAATCGTGGTGCAACGTTAAGACTCTGCATTTCTTGCAACAGCAGTTTGAATGCATATGCTACAGAGACAGAAGATACTTTTGCTTTATCCCCACAAACGCGGCAAACGTATTTTCTTTGTTTGACATCGTGATATGCAACAAGACCACATCTTTCACATACGAAAATATCAGATTTGTCAGATTCATCTAGCAGTCTATCTTTAAGGATCATTGAAGCGCCATAAGCAATCAAACAGTCTCTTTCCATTTCACCAAATCTTAATCCGCCGCCTCTTGCTCTTCCTTCAGTTGGTTGCTTGGTCAGCATCTGAACTTGTCCACGAGCTCTTGCATGGATTTTGTCTGCAACCATATGATGAAGTTTTTGATAATATACGACACCGATGAATACGTCTACTGGGAATGGCTTTCCGGTTCTGCCATCATACATTGTCTCCTTACCAGAATACTTGAAACCATGTGCATCCATCACTTCCTTAACCTCAGGCATTTTCTCTCCAACAAATGCAGAGCCATCAAATCGTTTTCCACGTAATGCTGCGGCTTTGCCACATACAGACTCCATCATCATTCCAACTGTCATTCTTGAGGGGAATGCGTGTGGATTAATCAAGACATCAGGAGACATTCCACTTGCAGTATATGGCAAATCTTCCGCTTTAGCTAAAATTCCGAGTACGCCTTTTTGTCCGTGTCTTGATGCAAATTTATCGCCAATCTCAGGAATTCTCATATCCCTTGCTCTAATTTTATACATCTTTCCGCCTTCGTTTGATTGAGTCATAACAACAGTGTCAATAACTCCAGCTTCAGATGGCCTTACACCGACTGAGGTATCTCGCCTGTAAGGGCCAGATGATTCGAATTCCCTGTACTCCTCCATAAATCTCGGAGGACTGGTTTTTCCAATTAGGATATCCCCACCTTTGACTGGTGCCTCTGACGCGACTACGCCATCATCTTCAAGTAATCTGTATGCACGCTCACCCTTGTAACCTCTGATGTTATCTTCAGCGTTTGGAATTTCAAAAGTGTCACGCATTCCACCGGGATATTGTTTGGCTTCTGCATCATAGATTCTAAAGAAGAAGGTCCTACCAAGACCCCTGTCAACAGAGGCTTTACTCAATACGATTGCATCTTCGATATTGTAACCGTCAAAAGGCAATACTGCAACAACACAATTTTGTCCAGCTGGTCTATCTTCCAACCCCAAAAGTTTCATTGCTTTTGTGTTAACAATTGGGACTTGCGGATACAGCATAAAGTGCTGTCTGACATAGGTACTGGTATTCATCATAGGTGTTGAAAATCCCAAACTTTGTTTTGCCATGGCAGACTCGTATGTGTTTCTTGGAGATTGGTTGTGCTCAGGATATGGAATGATAGAAGCACCTGCACCAAGAATTGCAGGTGGGAAAACCTCCAAGTGAGTGTGTTTCTTTGAATCCTTTTCATCCAAAGTAACATAGCAATTTTCTTCCTCATTTGCATCAATCATTTCTAATACGCCCATTCTCAAAAGATCAGTCCAGGAGAGTAATTTCTTTGAGATTTTATCCAGTAATTCTGATGTCAGCAGAGGCTTGTTATCCTTAATGATAATCAATGGTCGCAATACCCTACCGGCATTGCAGTTCACGTAAAGCCTTCTTGTTGATCCTTCAACCTCAGATTTATGGAAGGAGACTCCAACGTGAGGATGGATTTTTGAATTCCGTCTCAAATCCCTAAGGGATTGTGCCAGTTCCTCACCGTCTTTGTAATATCCAATTAGTCTGCCATCCACAAATATCCTAGTCCCATCCTTCTTCAAATCTTCTTTTGCGTCAAAGAAATGAACGGTTCCAAGATCATAGAGTTTTTCTACAATTTCTTCAGAGGGCACGTTTACTGAGATAATTCCAGACAGGGCCAAGTTTTTGACCAAGCCACAGTTAGAGCCTTCAGGGGTTTCACTAGGACAAATTCTTCCAAAGTGAGTTGCGTGCAAGTCCCTTGCTTCAAAGTTTGGCTGAGTTCTACTCAGAGGAGATTGAATTCTTCTAAGATGGCTGATGGTTGAAAGGTAGTTAGTCCTATCAAGTAATTGAGTGACACCTACACGGCCTCTTCCCCAGTTTCCGGTTGCAATAGCGTTGTTTAATTTATCAGTGATAATTCCCGGACGAATTGCAGCTGCAACAGCGTTAATTCCACGCTTTTGACCGGAGCGCTCTAATTGGTATTTCATATCTCTGACTAGGTTTCTAAACGCGGTTCTGAATAGATCTGCCAGCATCTGTCCTGCAAATTTGATTACTTTGTTTCCATAGTGATCCTTGTCATCAGGAGTAATCCAGCCCAGTTTCAGTTCTAATAATTTGCAGGCGGCCTCACCCAAGAATTGTGCTTTTTCTTTTCTGTTTTCAGGATGTTTACCCAAATGAGGCAACAGGCCCCAATCAAGTAAAGTCTCAGCTCGTTTTATCTGGAACTCTTCTAGCATTCCAGGTGCGATTCTCTTACTGATATAGACAATGGCGTCTTTTGACGTTGGGACATCTCCTGCTTTCTCAAAAGAGCCTTCAAGTTCATCTTGAATCTCATCTACCAGTGAAACCACAGATGCGATTTCCCTGTCAGATTCTAATCCAAGTGCTCTCATTAGTGTGACAACAGGAATGTCAACTGGGGAACCGGGAATTCTAGCAACGATTAGTCCGTCATTTTTCATGACAAGCTCCAATTTTGCACGATAGCCTACAATTGAAGAGTATACTTTGGCTTTGAAAACAATGTTTCCGCCAACGGTTTCTCTATCAACAATTATCTTGTTGTAGGAGAGATCTTCCAACCCAACAATAACACGTTCAGAACCATTGATGATGAAATAGCCACCAGGGTCATTTGGATCTTCTCCATGCTCAACTAATTTTTGGGAAGAGAAATTATGTAGAATACATGCATTGGACTTTGCCATAACTGGTACGTCTCCGATATGTACGAATCTAGATTCTAAAATCTTACCATCTTCAACAACACTTGCTTCCATCATTACAGGTGCAGAATAAGAGACGTTTCTTAATCGGGCCTCGGCTGGAGTGATATGGGTGATTGAACCATCAAGTTCCATCATTCGAGGTTGTTGAAGTTTTACTTTACCTAATTGGATTTTGTAAGGATACTCTGTGTTTTCGATATCAATTTGTCCAACTTCATTAATGATACTTTGTAGTCCTCTTTCTAAAAATTCATCAAAAGAGTTCAGGTGTTGACGTGCGATACCTTCGCGTTTTAAGATGTCTTGAATAACTGGCCATCTTTTAGTTGAAGGATCAGCCATCTAGATTTCCACCACATATCGATAATAGAGACTTTCACCAGCAGTTGGACTTTTTCTAGTGATCTTGATCATATCACCAGGTTTTACACCAAGTCCCAGAATTGCAGGATCGTTGACAAAGATTAACGGTAATTCAGTAGGCTTGCAGTTGTATTTTTCTAAAACTGCTTCAGCCTCTTGTTTGGTGATGATTTCGTGTTTTGGGACATAGACATGATCAGGTACAAGGATTTGATTTTTCTTAGTTGCCATTTACAAAACCTCCATGTCGAACACTGAATGTAACAGAAAATAACGCGCACAAACTGTCAAAAATTCACGCTCGGGTTAATATATATGTAATTTGAATTGGGTCAGAAAACCATCTTTTTCTATTTAGTCAACAAATTTTTTCACAACCTTAAATAGCATAAATCTGGGCGTAAAATTATGAAAGCTCATTTACAGGTGTTTGTCCTTACTGCAATCTTGGTTGCAGGTATTGGCATGGAACCCGCATTTGGACAAATACAAAGCTCGATTGTTGTTACTACAGACAAATCTTCCTATGCCGAAGGTGAAGTAATTCTAGTAGCAGGAGAAGTGAGAGATCTGTATTCAGGAACCCCAGTAAGTGTGATTATCAAAGCTCCTAACGGAAACTTGGTATCAGTTGCACAAATCACAGTTGGTGCTGATAAAAAATTCAGTACAGAAGCTACAGCTGGTGGAGCACTAATGACTACAGAAGGAACATATACGGTCACAGTTCAATACGGAACATCAAATCGTTCTGCAACCACATCATTTGACTTTGGAGGATCTACTATTCCAGTAAATCCACCTACAGGTACAGGAGATGATAAAAGCGTAGTAACGGATACAACCGTTTCAGTAACAGGTTCTAGTGATTTAATCGGATATGAGATTACAGGCGGAAGACTACTAAGCATCATGCCTGATGTGAATGCAAATTCGCTGATTATATCCATTGATGCCACAGAAGATGGTTCACTTACACTCACAATTCCCAGATCTGTATTGGATGCAACAATTAATGATGGAGATGACGAATTTTACGTCTTAATTGATGGAGAAGAAGTAGAATTTACAGAAACGACAACTGCGACTGAAAGAGTACTCACCATAGCATTCCCAGCAGGAGCTGAAGAGATCGAAATAATCGGTACCTTTGTAGTTCCAGAATTCGGTACAATCGCAGCCATGATTCTAGCAGTAGCAATTATCTCAATAATTGCAGTATCTGCAAAATCAAAACTTAGTATTATGCCAAGATACTAAATTTCATCTTTTTTCTCTTTTTAAGGTTCTGTCAAGTTAGCGGAGCTTTGATTTACAATTTTCCAGTGTAAAGTGTCTAGACCTAAAGATTGGCAATCATTAAATATTCTCATTCCGGTTTTGATCTATTGCGTAAAACACTTGCAATTCTAACTGTTTTGTTTTTTACATTTTCCATATCTAACGCTTATGCAGATGTCATAATTTGGCAGGCTGAAGCAAATCCTACTGGCGCTGATTCAGGCAATGAGTGGCTAACCATTCTCAACACTGGAGAAGGTTCATCTCTTGATGGTTGGTACGTCAAGACCACTAATGGCAGGACAGCTACACAAGAAATACCTCACATTACGTTGGATAAATGCCATCATTACAAAGTCAGTTTTACATTACACGCAATAGATAACAAAAATGAGCAGATATTACTCTATGGGACTGATAGTCCTAGGCCAGTGGATATGACAGTTATGCTAAAGGATACAAAAAACAACGATTGGATATATGAAAATATCAGGGGGGACAAATGCTCACATACATATCCTGCAAGTACCAGTTCAAGCTATACCAATAACGATTATGAGAATAATTTTGAAAGATCAGAGTCAGAAAGAGTTCAGGAATTGGAGAAAGAAATCAAAAGACTAAACGGCACTAGTTCTAATTTAAAATCTCAGTTAAAGCATATATTGTGATTTTTGGATAGACAATGAAAATAAAACTATTCCATGATAAAAAACTTGAACGAATAGAGTGTGACGTGAATGATTTTCTCAAATCAATTGGTGAGGATCAAGTGGTGGATATCAAACAAGATGTCCATTATCATCTGGGTACAATAAACTGGAACACAATGTTTACGGTAATGATCATGTATGGAGACAAAAAACCCCAAACTGATGACATGCCTAAGACAGAGACAATGCCACAAGATAGGTTTACTCGATGACTTTACAAGCTTGCATTTTGGATTAATGTGATACACTTGCCCTTACCCCCAATTCTCACACCTGCCTTTTTGTTTGGTGTCCTGCTGTCAATTCCCATGTGTCCACGAATGTAATTGTGGAAAATCTGCATACCTGCAAGTATTGGTGAATCGTCAGTTTTCAAACTTCTCATTACCTTTTCCCTGTCTCTAATCTCACCGTTAAGGCGTTCCATCTTGTTTGTGTTTCTGTCGCTTTTGAAATGAATGTGGCGTATGTGCCGGGTTTGTTCTTCCTTGTATTTCATGTACCATTCCTTTTTGTGAGCTTGCATAAGTTTCTAGCCCGTCAGATAACAATACCTTGGGCTTTTTTCCAGCAACTTTCTCACTCTTTTGGAACAATGGTCTTACGTCTTGCGTGTATTTTCAACTCATCTTAAAACTAACCCCTTAGACAATATTTGATGATCATTTGGATCCATAAACTGCTAGTTTCTAAACTGTACATGAAATTCGCCGAGATGACAGACAACGGGATGTGATGAAACCGTTGTTGCCAAAACCTGCCGCCACAGGACGCCCAAGAAGCAATGACCGAACGGTTTTAAATGTAATCATCTACGTGCTGGTTTCCGGATGCGGATGGGATGAGATGCCAAAAACATACGGCGATGACTCAGCTGCCAATCCAAGGCTAAGAAGATGGCAGGAGTTTGGCATATGGAAAAAGATTTTGGGACGTGCAATCAAATCCGCACATAAATCGGGCAGGATTGACATGCAAAAAATATCGATTGATTCATCGTCAATTCCCTCTAAAAAAGGGGCGACGTGATCGGATTTGACGGATTCAAGAGAATCATAGGCACAAAATTACATGTTGCAGTGGACGGTACCGGCTTGCCAATATCAATTGTAATGAGCCCTGCAGACATTCATGACAGTACGAAATTTGCAGATGTGATGGAATCAACTTCGGATTTCGCAGATGATTCCATGATGGAACAAATGGTTTCAGTTTATGCAGACAAGGGATACGATTCGAAATCAATTCGTAATCATGTAAAATCAAGAAACATCATTCCGTGCATTCCTCTTAGAAAAAACAGCAGGACGGCAAATGATGATGCAGGCAAGGACAGTTACAACAGGACAAGGTTTGCAGTGGAACGGTTCTTTGCCTGGCTGAAAAATGGGTTTCACAGAACAAGATATGAAAGAAACGCAGGAAATTATCTCGGGTTGGTTAACATTACGTCATTTTTGATGTATTGCAGGGTTTGAAGATGAGTTGATTACATATATTATGAGAATGGAAAGAAAAAAGATGTTTGTTGTGGACTTTCATCAAATCCAACTGAAAAAAAGCACTCCATTTGGAACTTGAGCAATTAAAAATTCAAGGTAAGGAATTGACACGAAGGACAGATGAAATAGAGCTAATATTAAAAAAGTTATAAGTACTATATTTTACTATCATGTATATGCCTGTATTTAGACAGGAATCAAATTCTTACCTTGATTATACACAAGAGTACGAACAGCCTTTACGCTACACGGCAACTCTCTCCAGTTTGGATAACTCTTCTGAAATTCACTTGGAAACAACTTCAATAACAACAGAATCCAAAGTTTTTAAAAAAGAACTTGCAGTTGAAGAGGCATATGTTATAAAAATTGACGGTGAAGAAATATTAGTTTATAATTCTAACATGATGGAAAAAGGGAAAAATATCCTATTCTCTGGAACGGTAAACATTTTATTTTAATTAAAGGTAATTATCAAATAGAAATTTATAAATTTCATCCAGAACAATGAGCAAAGAGTTTGAAGGCTCAGTCTGGGGAATAAAAGGAAAATATAAGAAAGTGGAAAGCATGCCTGTTATTCTTCAACCATATGAACATCTTGTAACACAAAAACACAAACTATTCAAAGACTCTATAATGGACATACACGGGAGATCAAACAGTATTGTAACTTCTAAAAAAATTGAGGTGTGATAAAAGATGACAATTCCACTAGAGGAAATTATTAAAGACATTAAAGATATGGGATATGTTACGGCCACACCACAAAGAATACCAGTGCCTAGTTTTTACAAACTTGGGATGGTACAATACTAAGTACATTGACACGAATAAACCATTTATTACAAAACCAATTTGATCCTAACGGCGCTTCTTTGAACTCTGCTGTAGACATACACGTATTTGTTCCTCAAAATGCTAGAAACCCAAATGGTAGACGATTAGAACCAAATATGAACATAACATCATCCATTGTTGATGAAGATATAGAATGTAATACGCTAAAGGAAGAGTTTAACGTGTACAATCTAAGCAATGATACGATATTAAGTGTAAAGACTGTTGTAGGTCAAGTACGAAAGACTGATCTATACAATATTGAAGGTGAACCTATATACAATATTGATTCTCAACCAGTAATTAAATTCAAGAAAATCCGCTAGAAAGTATAACAATTTTACTCAGGTCTCGCTACTTTACACTAGAAAATCGTAAATCAGGGCCACGCTAACTTGACAGAACCCTTTTTAAATATACATAAATAGCAATAATGCTGGGGAAAATTAGGATGAATTTTAAACGTTCTACAACATCAATGGGAATAGTCCTCATGACATTGTCATTAGTTTCAATGACTTCAATTCAACAAGACGCCTTTGCTCAATCTCTAGGAATGTCACTAACAGCAACAGCTGATAAGGGATCAGATACAATTACCGTTACAGGTAAAACAATTTCAGATATTACAGACATCACGTTTACTGTAACGTCTCCAAACCAAAAGTTGGTATCAGTTGATCAAATAACAGCAGATGGGAACGGAGACTTTGCAGCCACATTCAAAATTAGTCCAGCATGGACTGAAAATGGATTTTATGAAATTCAAGCAATGCAAGGCGTGGGTACAAATTCATTGTACACTATGAAAGTACTTGTTGAAGTGGCAAATGGAATGGCTGAAAGAACTTCTGTAACTGAATCTAATTTAGAGACAGGAATTTTCACGCCAACTACAAACAATGTCGCTACACCTACAGGAATTACACTCGACAACGTAACTGCCGAGAACGGTTCTACAATGTTTGAAGTTACAGGAATGACAGATAGAGTAAGTCAGGATATCACATTAACTATAACGTCACCAAGTGGCAATGTGATAACAGTTGACCAAATATCACCAATGCTTGATGGAAGCTTTGCTGCAGAAATTACAGTTGGTGGACCATTATGGAAACAGGATGGATTTTACACTGTAGTTGCACAACAATTTGACGATCCACTATATTCTGCTTCAGATATGATTGAGATCGAAGATGGGGTTGTAGTACCAGAGTTCGGTACAATCGCAGCCATGATTCTAGCAGTAGCAGTTATCTCAATAATTGCAGTATCTGCAAAATCAAGACTTAGCATTATTCCAAGATACTAAGTTCACAACTTTTTTTCATTTTTAAATATACATAAATAGAGACAGATGCAAATCGCATCAAGATGAACAACCGTACGTCGTTCGCGCTACTAGCCATATTGACTGCAGTCGGTACTTTAAGCATGTCATCAGCACATGCCGAAGATCATGGAGATCACATGGATGATACCCACATGAATGATCTTCCACAAGCATGTGTAGGATGTTCCATGGAGGATGCAAGAGAAGCAGCAAATCAAATGTTGCTTCACGACATCCCAATATCTGTTTGGACAGACAAAACAGAATATGGGCATAGTGACATGATTATGGTAGAAGGTCAAGTAGCAAATGAGGCTGGATTTCCAGTTACAGTTACTGTGATTAGTCCTCTAAATTCCATTGTTACAATTGATCAATTAATTGTAGCAAAAGATGGCAGTTTTGAGACAGCATTAAACACAGCAGGTGCAATGTGGAAATACGATGGTACATACACCATTAAAGTAAACTATGGCAGCGCTGAAAAAAGCAATTTTGCCAAAGTAAATCTTAGTGGCGGAGTTGTATATGTTCCAGATTATAGCACACCAATACAAAACAAGCAATGTGGTGCTAGTCAACTATCTGCAAGTGGTCAATGCATGCCATTTACTATTGCAGGTGGAATGGTAACAAGTACATCTCTCAATTCAGGTGATAATGGTTCAATTATCATTAGCATCAACGCTGAAGATGACGGAACATTAACAGTAACCCCATCAAAAACAACCGCGGAAGGAATTTTCATGGTGTTAGTTGATGGAGAAGAATGTGGTGAACCAGAATGTCAAATTGTTGGAAATAAAGTAACAGTAATGTTCCCAGCAGGCGCTGAACAAATTGAAATAATAGGTACCCACGTAGTCCCAGAATTTGGTACAATCGCAGCCATGATTCTAGCAGTAGCAGTTATCTCAATAATTGCAGTATCTGCAAAATCAAGACTTAGCATTATTCCAAGATACTAAGTTCACAACTTTTTTTCATTTTTTGATAGTAAAGGAAATATACAAACACGCATTTTGAAAATTATGAATTCTAAAATATTTTTCAGTCTCATTGCATTATTAGCAATTTATACAGGTACGGCATTTGGACAAGAGTATTTGATTTCAGTTCAGACTAATGATGAGAATTATGAGGAAGGGGATACAATCGTAATTTCAGGACAAGTGGCAACAAAAATTGGAGAAACGCCAGTATTATTACAAATTATTCAAGAAGGATCAATCATAGAAATAGCACAAATCACAGTATCTCAAGATGGAAGTTTTACTAAAACAATCATAGCTGAACCGCCAATATGGAGAATCCAAGGAAATTATACAATCAAAGCATTTTATCAAGAATATGAGGCAGAGACAGAGTTTTCATTCATACCAAAATCAGCAGCGGCAGTTACAACAACAAATTACGAAGTAGATGCCGGAAGCCATGGAACTTTTGATGTAAAGTATACCATCAAAGGGGCCAATATCAAGGACATGGTAATTGATTCAGATATTTTTGCATTGATAGTCCATATTGAGCCAACAGATGAAGGAAGCGTAACATTGGAACTTCCAAGAGAATTCATTGGGGCTGAAAAGCAGGATGGTAAAGATGACACATTCATAATTTTGATAGATGGAATCGAGGTTCCCTATGAGGAATCAGCTGTACATTCAGAAACCAGAGTTATAACGATAAATTTTGAAGAGGGGGATTCTGATATTGAGGTGATTGGGACGTATGTAATTCCAGAATTTGGAGCGATTGTAACGATGGTTTTAATCGTAGGAATAATGGCCACGATTGCAGTCACAAGAAATAAATTTCAAACTAATTTTTAGAATTAAATGAATACTTCTCTTTAAACGGAGAAAAAGATCTCAGCTCTTCAACAATTATTTTAAGGGACTTGATAGTTTCTTCAATCTCTTTTTCGTTATTCAGTGCACTCAGAGTCAATCTCAAGGAACCAGTAATTTGCTCATGTGAAAATCCCATTGCTTGTAAAACATGTGATGCCCTTTGTGTGTGAACAGAACATGCCGAACCGGTAGAGGCTGCAATACCATATTCGTCAAGCTTGATAATTAGATCCTCACCATTAACGCCAAGAAATGTAAAATGTGCGTTATTTAGTAATCGGAGTTTAGGATCACCGTTTAGAGTAACTTCAGGAATTTCATCCAAGATTTTTCTGATCAAAAGATCTCTAAGTTTAGATACATAGTCCATATTTTCATTTAAATTATTTTTAGCAATCTCACAGGCTCTTCCAAATCCCACAATATTTGCAACGTTTTCTGTACCGGAACGCAACCCAGATTCTTGACCGCCACCTAAAATCACAGGATCGATTTTGATGCCTTTTTTGATAAATAACGCACCTATGCCCTTTGGTCCATGAAGCTTGTGAGAAGAAACAGACAAAAAATCCACACCCAATTCCTTAACATCAATCGGAACCTTGCCAACTGCTTGTACGGCATCAGTATGAAATGGAACGTTCTGATTATTACATATTTTAGCAATTTCCGAGATTTTTTGTATGGTTCCAATTTCATTATTTCCAAACATAATAGAAACAAGAGAAGTCTTATCAGATATTTTGCTCTCCAATTCAGACAAATCAACGAATCCAAGTTCATCCACAGAAAGATAATCTACAGCAGTGCCAGTATTGGCAAGTTTCTTACAGGGCTCTAAAATTGCATCATGCTCAATTGAAGAAGTGATGACATGGCTAGGCGAATCGGTAGTCAAAATTCCTTGCAATACCGTATTATTAGATTCTGTGCCTCCAGAAGTAAGCAAAATTTCAGAAGGATCAGCGTTGATCAGCAACGCAATTTGTTTTCTAGATTTTTCAATGGCCTTACGAGCCAATCTACCATATCTGTGTATAGATGATGCATTGCCATATTGTTCTTTTAGATAGGGTAGCATTGAATCTAAAACATCTTTATGAATTTGAGTGGATGCCGCATTATCAAGATAAATCAATCTGCGATCACATTAATTTTTCCTGGCTTGTATCCTTCCGGATCAACTTTAACAGAAGTAAATCCAATCATCGTTAATTTTTCAGCTAGTTGTTTTAAAATAATTTCATCAAATTTGGATATCATGTGTCTTTCAACTTCTATTTTTGCAGAGCCGTCAATATCACGAACGCGGACCTGTTTCACATTGGTTAGTTGTTTAACAATTGTTTCCCCAAATTCTATTCGAGTTAATTTTTCAGCGGTAACTCGTTGACCCCAGGGGATTCTTGATGCCAAACAGGAATTTGAGGGTTTATCAAATGCAGACAATCCAACCATCTTGGCAGTTTCACGGATTTGTAATTTTGAGAAATTCGTTTCGAGAAGTGGGCTACGTATTCCATTTTGTTTTAATGCGGCAATTCCAGGCCTATAATCACCCAAGTCATCAACATTGGTTCCATCGACTATAATCTTGACATCGTGATTCTTGGCCAATCGGGTTAAATGATCACCTAGTTCCATTCTGCAATGAAAACACCTAGTCGAATCGTTTTTTGTAAAATCTTCATTTTCAAGTTCGCTATAATCTAAAAAGATTTGGGAAATGCCAATTTCAGAACAGATTTCTTTAGATGCATCAAGTTCTTCCCTAGACAAAGTTTTGTAATCGGCAGTAACGGCAATGGCAGAATTTCCTAATTTTTGAAATGCAGCATATGCAACAAGTGCACTGTCCACACCGCCAGATAATGCAACGATGACTTTGTTTTTATCACCAAACCAGTTTACAAGTTCGTCAAGTTTAGACATTGCCAATCTCCAATTTTTCAATTTCTTTTCTTATCATGGATTCCGTATCTTTGATTGATTTATCAATGGCGTTGGAAATGTTTTTCAGATCATCAAATTCAATTTTAAAATCAGATTTTCCTTTAAACTGGGATTTTTTATAATTAACCTGAAAGGATTCGTCATTCAAAAGGACAGAGATGCTGTGATTTGTTCTAGGCACAGTGAATCGATTAGAATCGGATATCCGAATTCCCAAAGTGCCAGTTTCCAATACCAGTGTATCTATAATTTCTTCAACATTTTCACTAGTACACATTATAGAGACAAGATTTGTAGGTCTGCCTTTTTTAGTAATTCCATGATAAATAGAAACATCACGAGCGCCTTTTTGCATAATTTTTTCAATCAAATTTCCCAAGATTTCTCCAGAAACGTCATCAACGTTTGTTTCAAGTATTTTAACAGAATCAACATCAAGATGAGTATCAGTGCCTCTAACAAGTTTTAGGACATTAGAAAAAGATTCAAAATCCTTTTGACCCGCACCATAGCCAATTGAAGACACTTTCATTGATGGGTAATATTTCAAACATTCCTGTGTCAAATTAACCAAAATGCAGGCACCAGTAGGGGTAGTAATCTCCTCATTTGCATCATTGCCTTGAATTATTAAATTGGAATTTTTGAAAATTTCAAGAATCGCACTGGCAGGATTTGACATAGTTCCATGCGAAAAAGTTACAGATTTTCCACCCACGGCAACAGGTAAAGAAGTAATTTTTTCATCAAATAATCGCATGTCATCCAAAGCAATCGTAATTCCAACGATATCTACCAAAGTGTCAATGCCAGAGGCCTCATGGAAATGAACAGATTCCTTTGAAATTCCATGGATTTTAGATTCTGAAGAAATTAGAGTATCAATACAGGATTCTGCAAATATTTTTGCTTTATCAGATAATTTGAGTTCTTCAACAGAGTTGACAATCGCATTTTTGATTTCAAGCCCTTTTCTTTCGCGAATATCTTCATCAATCTCCAATACCAAGCTAAGAGATTGAATTCCATGTTTGCTAACATATTCAAAATCAAGTTTTTTAATCGTAGAGTCTGGAAGAAATTTTGCAGATTGTCTTACGCCGATAATTATTTTATTTTTGTCAGCACCAAGATCAACTAATGAGCAAAGAAGCATATCTCCGGATATTCCTGCAATCTGAGGATCAATTACCAGAACCATGATTAAAAATTACCAAAAATGCTTATAAATTCGACTGATATCTGAGAAATTTCATTAGATTTAATTATTGAAAATTGACACCGAATTCCATGATTACTATAATTGGATCCGGCAAAGTAGGTGGAGATGCAGCATTGTTTTCGGCACTAAAACGATTAGATGATCAAATTCTACTGCTAGATGTTGCTGAAGGCCTTCCACAAGGGGAAGCAATGGATATCAATCACATGTTATCAGAGCAAGGAATTGATGTAGAAGTAAAAGGATCTAACAACTTTGAAGATATGAAGGGATCTAAAGCAGTAGTAGTCGTATCAGGTTCTGGAAGAAAGCCAGGAATGACAAGAATGGATCTTTTGAAAATTAATGCGTCAATAGTAAAAGGCGTAGTAGAAAATGTAAAAAAACATGCAGATGGCTCTATGATAATTCCAGTTACAAACCCGCTTGATCCTATGGCATACATTACTTACAAAGTTTCAGGATTTGATAGAAGCAGAGTATTTGGCATGGGAGGGATGTTAGATCTATCAAGATTTAGACAATTTATTCATGAAGCGACAGGGCACTCACGTGACTCCATCAGGGCCCTGGTAATAGGAGAACATGGAGAAAACATGCTACCATTACCAAGATTCTCATCAGTCTCAGGAATTCCACTGTCATCACTTCTACCACAAGAAAAGTTAGATGAACTGGTTCTAAACACAAAGCAAGTGGCCGCTAAAGTGATTGAATTGAAGGGTGCTACGGTACACGCCCCAGGAAATGCAATTTCAGCAATTTTAGAATCAGTAGTAAGAGACAGAAAACAAGTCATTCCAGTTGCAACTTATCTTGATGGGGAATACGGTCATTCGGATGTCGCCATAGGGGTTCCTGCAATTATTGGAAAGAAAGGGGTAGAAAAAATTATTGAACTGGATCTGAATGATCAAGAAAAACAGGTATTTGATAAAGCCGTTGAGAGTGTAAAAGGCGCCATCTCAGGTATTGAAATCTAAGCCTTTTTTTATACAAACAAAGATAAATCATCAATGGAAATTCATGAAATTTTAGAGTCATTAAAAGAAGGAAAAATCTCAGTCAGTAATGCAAAAAAACTATTGTCGTTGTACTCAATTGAGGAAGTGGAGGGAATTGCAAAAATAGACGTTGACAGAAGAAAAAGAAGGGGGATTCCAGAAGTGGTTTTTGCAGAAACAAAGGAATTAGATGAAACGAAAAAAATTGCAAAAAAAGTATTAGAAAAAACAAATTCAGTAATAATATCAAGAATTAAAAAAGAAGATTATCCAAAAATGGTGTCATTTTCAAAGAGATTGAAAGTGAAAATCAAGACAGGTAAAAATTCATCATCGATATTACTATTCAAAAAACCAATAAAATTTCAAGGAGGCAGAGTGGGCATAATGACTGCAGGCACATCAGACATCGGAGTCGCAGAAGAATCAAGATTGATGTGTGAGGCGATGAATTGTAAGTGTATTACAAGTTATGATGTAGGGGTAGCAGGAATTCAAAGAATTTTTCCAGTGTTAAAAAAAATGATAGATGAGGATGTAGATTGCATCATAGTTGCTGCAGGAATGGAAGGGGCACTAGCAACTCTAGTTTCCACATTAGTAGATATTCCAATCATAGGGATTCCAACGTCGGTAGGATACGGATATGGAGAGAAAGGAATTGCGGCACTGGCATCAATGCTTCAAAGTTGTTCTCTGGGATTATCAGTGGTAAATATCGACAATGGAATCGCTGCTGGGGGGATAGCAGCTAATATTGCAAATAGAGCAATTAAAAAAAATAATTCTAAATAGACTACAGGGCTGATTATCCTCGTAAATGATATATAACATCACAGAAGAACTTGGATAATTGGCTGGCAAACGTGTTGTACTTACTGCTGATCGTAGTTTGATGACAAATTACAGGGGAAATTTTCTTTATGGGTTTATTGCATGTGGTCCATACGAAGTTTTACCAGAATGGGTTTTTGACAAGGTATTTTGTCCCTCCGTAGAAACGGATCCAATAACAGGACAGGTAAAAGTTGCTCAAGTAGGATTAAGAAGAATTGAAAGTTCGCTGATTCAAGGAGGATACAAAAGAGAAGACGTATTCATGGCACATCCTGAAATGCTCAACAGATCAATAGGACCAGATACCAAAGTTGTAGGAATTAACGTAATGGATCCACTAGGAATGGCACCGGTAACTACAACAATGTCTCCAGAAAAACTATCCTATGTTGCAATGAAATTCAAAAAAATGTGTGCAAGCATTATCCAGTTAAAGAAGAAATATGATTTCAAAGTTGTGGTAGGGGGTAACGGGGCATGGGAATTAGCAAAATCAGACAGAATGAAAATTCACGGAATTGACACAGTTGTAGTGGGAGAAGCAGATGAGCTGGCAGTTGATTTGTTCCAAGATTTAGAAAAAAATGATGCTCCAGAACTAATGCATTGTTTTGTAAGAAATCTTGAAAACATTCCGGTAATTGAAGGTCCAACCATTAATTCACTTATTGAGGCAATGCGAGGATGTGGAAGAGGATGTGACTTTTGTGATGTTAACAAAAGATCAAAGAAAGATTTACCATTAGAAAGGCTGCAACACGAAGCTAAGACAAACTTGGATTATGGATTTGATTCTGTTTGGTTGCATTCTGATGAAATGTTACTTTATGGTTGCGATAACAGAGACTTTGTACCAAACAGGGACGCCATTGTTGATTTATGGAAAGGTCTCAAAGGATTAGGAGCAAACTTTGTTGGAACCACACATATGACATTCTCAGCAGTTGCAGCAGATCCTGCATTGATGCAACAGATTTCACACGTCAATGAACAAGACAGAACTGGAAGATGGCTTGCAACTAATCTTGGAATTGAAACAGTGGCACCTGCAATGGTCAAGAAACACTTGGGTGTTAAAACAAAGCCATTCGCCCCAGAAGAGTGGGGTAGTGTAGTAAGAGAAGGTGCAAAAATCCTAAATGAAAACCATTGGTTCCCAGCTGCAACAATCATTATCGGTTGGCCTGATGAAACACCAGACGACATTCAATATACGATAGATATGATGAGTGACTTTAGGGAGATGGACTTTAGAGGGCTTGTAGCGCCATTACTCTATCAGGACTTCAGTGAAAAGAACTCGATGCACTTTGGCAATCTCAATGAAGCACAATTCACATTATTCTGGAAGTGCTGGGAGAACAATTTGCGCGTAATTAATGACATCATTCCGATTATTCTTAGAAACAAGACATACGGTCCGCCAATGAAAGTCTTCATGTATGGAATTCTCAAAGCAGGAACGTGGGCAATTATGAGATATTTACGGGGATTGTGTAAGGATCTTTTCAATGGAAGAACTCCAGATGAAATCATCGACAAATATGCAAGAAGCAGATCTGTAACTGCGCCTAAAATTCAAACGAAGAAATTATAGGTTTTCCATAGCAGCGTCTGCTATAGTATTTCGTTTTGGTGTTAAAGAAATAAAGTAAACTTTGTCAGCTCTTTCTACGCCTTCAACTTTTTTAAACGATTTTGATGCTACATCAAACTCATAAATCCCGGTTTCAAGAGAACCCTTTGCATAAAGCATAAGATATGTTTCCCCAGTAGCAGGACTAAGAGGAATAAACGACATTACATTTCCTTTATAGGAACTGATTGGCATAGTGTTTTTCATTGGAGGGGCAGCTGATGCCATATACATCAGAAGATCTTCAACTGATTCAAATTCTTCGTATTCAACTTTCATGAAATGGAATGATCTGTTTCAGTATAATAACCTAGGGCGGAAGCAGGTTATTTTCTAGATTTAATGATTCTGCTAACTTTGAATCCAACTAGTGCTGGTGCTGCAATATACATTCCCAAGTTCAATGCAATTACAGATATTCCCAATGCCAATACTTCTGCATCTGAACCTTCATCTGCAAGAGACATGATAGATAAAGTTGAAAGCATTGGAGTGATAAGAGTCTTTACTGTTTCTTTAAACATTGGATTTTCTCTTTCCCAATCAGAAACTGTTGGTGCAAATGAATAGTATAGCGTGTTAAAACCAGTCATAAATGATGTTCCAGACGCGGTACTTAACAAAGTATTATCTCTAATCTCCCTTAGCAATTGAACTTGCGGAGCCAATTCAGTTCCATATGTTGCAGTTGCAATTAGACATCCAGATTTTTCATCGGATTGAGTAGGAGCAACTTGACAAATTCCATTTACCAAGATAGTTCCATCCCCACATGTTGGCTCTGGTTCAGGCTCTGGTTCAGGCTCTGGTTCAGGCTCTGGTTCAGGCTCTGGTTCAGGCTCTGGTTCAGGCTCTGGTTCAGGCTCTGGTTCAGGCTCTGGTTGGCCACTAACGACTTGTTCTCCACCAACATAATTAACAGAAACTTCAGATTTATCAGCACCATATTGTATTTTAACAGTATAATCACCAGCAGATTTCCATCGCGGACCACCGGCTACAAAGCTCTCCTCAAAAGTACCATCAGAATTTAGCGTTACTTGTCCAATTTGGACAATTACGTCATCAGGAGAAAAAATAATGTATGTTAATCCTTTTCCAGATGAAGAATCATAATCAGGTAAAGTGCCAGAGAATTTCACTGTTGCGCCATTTCCAACAATTTCAAGATCAGTAGATACCGGTAATGCAGGATTAGGATCACTAGTTGCAAAAGCAGTGCCACCAACACCATAAGATAGAATTGAAGTAGATAACAATACAAATGCCAAGAACCCAGTTAGCCTCATTTTCAATTTGATTCATTGATTCAGAGTATTTATGTTTTAAATGAAAGAAAAGTTGACCGGATTATATTCTTATGATACCTTTTTTGACCAAGTGTTGAATTGATTTTACAAAGTCTTCGTCAGAAATTTGATCGCCAGCCCACCATTTTGCATTATTTTTGATCCAACCAGGAATTTCGTGTTCAGATATAGGTTCAGAAGTACCAGGGAAAATAGTAATCATGCCTTCTTTGACCAAGTATTCAAGTCCATTAACAAATTCATCATCAGATACAGTGTCAGAAGACCACCATTTTGCATTATTTTTGATCCACTCAGGAATTGTAGGATTTGTCACAACAAATGAAACAGATTTTACAAATACGCCATTATGAGACAAATCAATTTGATAAATACCATCTAGTGAATTCTCATTGATTGAAATTATGGATCTATAACTACCGTTATTTGATAAAGTTGCACCGAAATTCTGAGTAGTACCGTCAGGAGTTGTGATAAGTACCGCCATTGGAACACCCCTTCGGTGATTATCAATGCTGCCAGAAAGGACAACATCTACAACGTCTCCTGAAATAGGTTTTACAATTTCATATGCACTAAGTTGAGGGGCAGTGTAAAAAGAGGTAGATGTGTTTCTCAAAAGACTGAATGTGTTTGCATTGCCTAATGCATCTCGAGAATCATAATATTTTGCATCCAAACTACCACCGGCAGATGAGATTAATGCAGTACCAGATTTGTTACATATTTTTGAAGGCATTTTAAAGACACCCTCAAAAATTCCAGTAGCAGGTCCGGTTTCAACTAGAGTAAAGCCACTTGCACCTAAACCGCCATATTCTGTACCGCCAACAGTACAACGTTTGTAACGAATATCTTTGATCAATACTTCAAGTAAAATTGTTCCGTCTTTTCCAACAGTGTCCACATTAGAAGAATTCGGATCATTTACAGTAAAATAGATGTCAACTAGATCATGTTTCAAATTAAGATCAGGATCATTAACAGTGATAGTTACTGGTTGTCCAAAACGATAAGATTTAGAGTTTGATGATAATATTCCAGAGTCAGTATTCGCTTCGCTCTGAATAGAAGAGGTAGTAAAAACCCCAGATGCGTCAAGATCGGAATAGGATATTGTGATTCCTTCATCGCCTACCAATCTGTCAGTGACAATGAATCTAATTTGATCATCGATTGTTTGAACAGTTTTGATGAATTCTGGATCCAAAATATTTAGTTCGTTTGCGACAGAGTATTCCATAGTTCCATCAAATTTGGATGAATTATCATCAGTCTCTTCTAATTCAAAACGATAGATAGCGTTGTTAGCATCATCGGAATTTATTATTCCAAACGAAAAGAAATCAAGTACGATAGGTTGTGAACGAATTTCATTAGAAATAGTTCCGACGGTGCCAGAGTCATTGCTATAATCAAAATTGATTATAACAAAAACGGTACCTGTTTTTGTAAATATAGATTTGACATCATCAGTATCAATTTGTATAAATCCTGATGAGGCATTCAAATCACCTTTATCAACAATAGGGATAGGAGTAGAACTGACGGTGCCAAATGCTAACCCAATTGTCGTGTCAGAAAAGTCAGAAATCCCAAGATCATTTGAAAATGATCTGAAATCATAGTTTATCCAATTAGTCCCATCGGAATCGGATGCAGATGAATCGATTAATTGTGATTGTAGTTTAGAAGCCGAAATTCCCAAATTCATAGAAATTTTTTCAAAAGAGCCATTTGTTGCGGATGTGGTATCAATTACTAGTCGTGCCGAGTTTGTATCTGGAACATTAGATGTGATAGAGGCACCAGGAAATGCAGTCATAGAAGTAGTAAAAAAACGAACATCAGAGGCACTTTCAAGTGTTACAGGATCACCAATCCTCATGGTTGGAATTATACTTGAATCGACAAATACATCCAAATCATTTCTAGTACCAGAATTAGTGTTTTGATCAGGATCAACTAACACAACAGGCACCTTGACTCCAGGTTTCAATGAGCCAATACCATCACCAATAGTCAATGTAGGATTTATCAAAGACACAGTGGCAGATGAAGAGCCAGTTAGAATAGAAACAGATTTGTCATTGTATGTTATTGAACCAGTTTGGCCTCTTGGAGCATCACTCAAAATTCCTAAAATAGATTGATCACCATCATCAACATTATCAAATGTGCCGGAGTTAGGACCAGTTTCTACAATAGTTACAATCCGGGTATAAGAAGTGGCTCCATCAGAGACAAGTGTGCCAGATTGTTCATTGTTAGATTGTAATTCAAGAACAGAACCCAAGTTTACCGAGAGAATTCCATTGTCTTCAAACCCAAGATTTGAAAGATGGGGAACTAAATTGACAAGTCCAGCATCACCATTAGCAGAATTTGAACCAGAAGTATCATATGCTTGATAGAATGTTGATGATGTAGAATTGATATTAAATGTCCAAGAGTCCTCATCAGTGGGATCTTGATTTAATTGAAAATCATTTACAGTTAAGAAGACCTCAGCATTGTTTGGATAGATGTCCCTATCAAGAGCCATAGAAATGTCTTCAATTTCATCGTAATCTAATGAAACTTGTTGAATTGTACCAGCAGGATTGTACTGTATATTGACATTATCAAATGAGAAAAGTTGAATCAGTGGCCATGCATTAGAATTTAATCCAATTTGGCCAGTGGAAACATTTGGATTCGTATTGATAGATTTTGGATTTCTAACAACATTGTTCAAATTAGAAGTTGCAGTTGGGGAACTAGTGCATTGTAAAAATGAATCATTTCCATTAGTTGAACCAGCGACAGTTCTAGGAATTGCAAATCCTTCAGTTTCTGAAAGTGTGATTCCTATGGCAGATGCAGAGGTATCTCTACTACAGAAAACTCCAAAATCCAATCCTTCGCCGCTTTTTCCAACGGTTGAATCTGCTTTTTTGGCTTTGTCGACATTAGCAAAATAAGCATACCAATTACCATCAGTTGCCTGAACCATTCGTAATGATTTGCCGTTGATCACAACATCTGATTCTCCCTTACCTTCACCAGTATCAGATAGATTTGGATCAATTACAACGACTTCTACAACCATAGAGCCGGTAAAGCGATTGTCAAATTGAGAATTTTCGGCAGAAACGAACAGGTTAGGATTGCCGGATGCTTCAGCGTCAATGAACGGAATAAGTGACATTACTGAAAAAATGGTCATCATGCCAAGGTATTTTCCGTCCAACATAGTGAAAAGCCCAATTTCATTACAAATAACGCTGTCGCATGATTGTTTCGTAGAAAACGGTAATACGTGATTAAATTATCAAAAAGAGGGAATGTTTGTACAGAGAACCAGAGTTTTGCAAATTTCACTCTTGGCTATTTTTTCAGCATTTGTAGTAGAATTGATTTTTGGTCTAGTATCCAACAGTCTTGCGTTAATTACTGATAGTATTCATGCATTACTAGATAGCGTAGTTACAGTTGTTTTACTTTTAGCTGCAAGATGGGCCATTAAACCACCAGATGCAGAACATACCTATGGTCATGGGAAAATTGAATCGTTGGGAGGATTAATTGGAGGCATGGCAATTTTTCTGATTGCCTGTTTTTTCATTTATGAATCAATCAGCAGACTGCAAAGTCCGCCGCCAAATATTTTGCCAGGATTGTTTGCCATTATCGGGGGACTATACACGATTGGTATTGGCCTTTTTAGAATTATCATACTAAGAAGATCTATTAAGAAAATTGGAGGTGCAACACTAAAGGCAGATTTTTATCATGCGCTTATGGATCTTGGTTCTACAGTAGTTGCAATCATAGGAATTGTTTTGGTGTCATATGGATTATACTTTGGAGACTTTGTAGCTGCATTGATTTTAGGAGTGTTACTAGCTGCATTAAGTGTAAAACTAGTATACAAAACAGCATTGGACTTGACAGATGTCATATCACCAGAATTAGTGGAAACGGTCAGAGAGATTTCAACAGATACAGACGGAGTGATGGAAGCAGGCTCAATATTGATGCGCAGATCAGGAGACATGATTTTTGCAGATGTGACCATCTCATTGAGGGGGGATACTAGTTTTGAAAAAGCACATGAAATTAGTGCTAGCGTTGAAAAAAATATAAGAAACAAAATCCCAAATGCATCAGCTGTAATCCATTTTGAACCAGATTGGAAGGATGTCCCACTAGATGCAAAAATTTTAGAAATTGCAAAGGGTATGGAAGGAGTAAGAGGGGTGCACAACGTCAGTACGCATAAAACCAAAGGAAAAACATATTCCAATCTCCACGTAATGGTAGATAGAGGGATTAACCTACTATCAGCACATAAAATTTCTGAACTTATTGAACAAAAAATACAGGAACAAATTCCAGATATCACACATGCTACAATACATTTAGAGCCTTTTGTCACAGTTCCTGAGAAATTTAATGTTGAAGATACAGAAACCGAAGAGAAAATTAAGTCAATTTTAGAGAAATATTCAGATATTAAAAGAATTGGAAGAATATTGTCCTTGAAATTTGAGAATATTTTGAAAATAGATATTGATTGCTCATTTGACAAGGAATTATCAATTGAAAAAGTTCATGATTTGACATCAGAGATAGAACACGTCATTAGAGCAGAAATCAAAAATGCCGTAATAACAATTCATCCAGAACCAGATTAAACTAAGATACTTGTCATATACATTACTAACATACCCGCTGCAAAGCCAGATGTTACTGAAGCACTTGAGAGATTATGATCACCCTCATCTCTAATCCATTTCATTATTACAAGAATTACTTGAAATATTGCACCGGCACCAATTGAGAGAAAAATTACTGAAGTGAATGGGGAATATACAAAACCTCCAATCCAGGCACCAAAAATAGCAGGTGCTCCTGCAATCAGACCCATTGCAGCCAATTTTCCAATCATCAATTTTCCTCTTGACATTGGTGCGGCAATAGCTATGCCCTCGGTAGTATTATGTAATGCAAATCCAATAATCAAAAATGTACTAAATGCAACAGAGCCCAACCCAACTGCTGCGCCAATTGCAAGTCCTTCTCCAAAATTATGCAGCCCTATACCAACAGAAATCATGAATGCTATTGCAATTGGTTTTGCAAGCTTTGAAGAACTGGCTCTTTCAACAAGTTTGTTTCCAGAATAATATAACCCAAGAAAAGACAGTATTGTTACAGTAACAACCAGTAAACCACCATTGAAGCTTCCTGCCAGGCTTTCATCAGAAACTCCCACTGCTTCTTCAACAGAATCAATTGCTAAGAAAAGCAGCAATCCTGCAGTTAATGCTAAAAAGAAATGGAATTTTTGTTTGCTTATCTTCTTGATAAAGGGAAGCCACAATAATCCAATCATAACAGGAATAATTCCAACATAAGTTCCAATAATTGCAAAAAAGATAGCAAGATCTAAACTAGGTTCTAATGCAGGAGCGGCAGCTTCAACTTCTTTTTCGAATCTTGTTCCATCTTCGATTGTTATTCCAATAACATATGGTTCAGCATCATTCCATTCAAATGGAATTCTTACCAAAGTTGTCTCAAACCTATCAAGGAATCTATCGGGTTCTACAGCAGCAGGTTGAATTCTATCATTTACATCTGCCATAGACACCTCAACAGGAATCGGTCCTGTGTTTCTAACAGTGGCTTGAATTTCAGAATCAACAAAATCAACTTTTTCGATAGTGATTTCAGGTAACGGAATTCCTAAATCTAACAAATCAGCGCCAGGACCAAAAATGTACACCATCATTAGAATTACAAAAGCAAATGGAATTAATCCACTTGCAACAACTTTACCCTTAGACGATTTATCATCAAGTTCCATACTCTACTTCCGGCATATTTTTTTCTGGATTATCCTTTACAAGGAATATTCCAACCCACCCTTTCTCTGAAAATTCTACTTTGTGAGCGTGGAAGAGATACTTGCCAGGATAATCATATTCAAACTCCATGATTCCACGTTCAGTTTGAGACAGGGTAATCATATCAGTGTAAAATGAAGGAACAAGATCAGTTCCTGTGGGATAATATTTGTACAGATTTCCATGAAGGTGAAGATTATTTATTGGATCAAATTCCACCATATTGACTACATAGACCCGAATCAGTTCACCAGTATTGATTTGGATTGGATGATGTTGATAGTAGAAAGGAATTGTGTTTGCGGCATAGAAATTGTTTTCCCCATCAAAATCCATATCCAAACCATTTAGAACCATCACCATTTCGTCAGCAGGTGGTCGTTTTTCTTTTGGATCAACTATGAAAACACCGTAAAGACCACGTACGATATGTTCCTCAAGGGGCATAATATGACAATGGTATGGATGAACTCCAACAGGTCCGGCTTCAAATTCATAAATAAATTGTCCGCCATTACCACCTACAGGTTCAAAGACTCCATCCATTCCAGCTGGATGAATTCCATGAAAATGCATTGTGTGTTCTTTTGAGCCATTGTTGATGAATTTGATCCTAACAATGTCTCCTTCAGTAGCTCTTATGGTAGGACCGGGAACAGTTCCATTAAAAGTCCAAACATTAAAAAAAATACCGGGCGAAATTTCTTGAACCCCGTCATCTTCAGCAATAATCGTATAATCCCTAATTGTCTGTCCACTTTCAGAAATGGACGCCCTTCCATATTCAAAATTTCTCAAAAATTCATCTGGATCAAATTCTACAGTAGAAACAGTATACAGCGGATCAATAATTTCACCAGATGTTTGAACTACAGCACCAGAATGTGTAACAAACGTTTTTGGTTCAGATTGGGCATCGGAAATAATTGGAAAAAATAGAATTGCAGATAGACCAATCACTATTGAAAGAGACAAAATCATGATTGTGGAACGGTTAATTTGCAATGTATTGAAAAATCAAAAATCTTTATTTAAAGTTACACCAAGCTAACTTTTTTAGCCTGATCTAACTTTCTTGTACAGGACTGACAAATTTTCAAAAAATTAGGTTTAAACCAAAGGCAATCAGGCTAAATCTGTGCAAAAAACAGGATTAGTCATTGTGATTTTTGGATTATTGACAGTTGCAGGTTTGGCAATATCAGCAGTAGAAAGTCAAGTAACATTAGAGGGGATTAATCAAGGAAATGGAAAGGTCAAAACTAGTGAGACTGTAAACGTTTCAGTAGACATAAACAAGGAGGAATCATCAGTGGGAATTTTTGCAGTACAAATAATGGAATTTCAAGAAAACGCAATTTCAGTTAAAATCATAGACCCTGCAGATATTGAAATTGTTTCTGAAAAAATAAATGATGAGTTGATTGAAATGGAATTTGACATATATGAATCTGGCACATATCAATTAATTATTCAGAGCTCCATAGATGATGAAATTTACGTAACAGGTGCAATTGGTCCCCTTCCAGATGCAGGCAAAAAATTCATCCTGTCAACAATTTCTTTTACAGTTCTTATTGTCGGGACGATAGGATTGGCTGCAAGTGCAATATATGAAATTAAAAATAGGAAAAAATCAGTTTAGATAACTGTCCATTTTTTCTAGACCGCTAACAGCCGCATCAAAATTGTCACCATCTTCCACAATACTTGTAAGCCTGTCAGAATTTGCAGAAAGTGAACATTTAGCGCTATCAGGATTTTTTGAAATAAATCCATGTTCAATCAAATAAGATAATCTCTCAAGAACTTCGGATTCAGATATTGATGATTGTTCTGCCAAGTAAGAGCACTCTTTTTCCCCATCTTCAAGTTCTGCCAAAATTGAAGAAGTTACAGGATCAAACATACATTCTACAACTTTTTCTCGATCAAAGTCATCACTCATGGTTTACTGCTAAATTTTGAATGTTATAATTTTTTTGCACATATGATTCCAATAAGATAATTAAGAAAAAGCCAACCGAGGAAAATATGCAAAAACTCTGCGACAAAGATCCGTCAGGTAAAGGAACACATTGTTACTGCATAGATGTAGACGCTCAAAGGGGGATCAAGAAATGCTGTCAGTGTAATCAGTGGAACGTTCAGGGTAATGATTGGACCAGTGCTGAAGACTTTAGATAATCTTAGATGAAAAATAGTCAAATTCAGGCAGATATTGAGTAAAAAATGGAAAGCATGTCAAAAATTATCAAGTTTGACGCCTAGCATGGTTTTTATCGGGGATTCTTTGAATTTTGGAATACTTGAGCGCACAAGAATACAGACACATTGTCAGAATTGTCGGAAACGACATTAAAGGTGAGAAAAAGATGGTCATAGGACTAACTCAGATAAAGGGTCTAGGTTTTAATTTTGCCACTGCAATTCTTGATACTCTTAAAATTAATCCAAATTCCAACATAGGTAATCTTACCGAAGAAAATGTTAAAGCAATTGAAAGACTGATTACAGATCCAATTGCAAGTAATTTCCCAACATGGTTCCTTAACAGAAGAAAAGATATTGAAACTGGTACAGATTTGCATCTACTGACATCAGATATTCCATTTACACTAAGAAACGACATTGAAAGAGAAAGAGTTACTGCAAGTTGGAGAGGTTATCGTCATCTAAGTGGCCTTAAAGTTAGAGGACAGAGAACCAGATGTACGGGTAGAAAAGGAGGAGCAGTAGGCGTAGCCAAAGGTGGTTTAGCAGCTCCAGCTAAGAAAGGAGGGGCAGGTGCTCCAGCGGCAGCAGCTCCGGCAGGTCCAGATGGTACTCCGGCGGCAGAAACTCCATCTCCGGCGGCAGCGGAGAAAAAAGAATAGGTGTTTTTAATGGGAGATCCAAAGTATCCACGTAAAGTATGGAGAAAACCAAAGAGACCACTCAATTATGAATTAAAAATGGATGAGCTCAAAACTCTCGGAACGTTTGGATTAAGAACCAAAAGAGAATTATGGAAAGCGCATACAGAATTATCTCGCGTAAGACAGCAGGCTAGATCATTACTTTCATTAAGACAGGAAATCAGAGCAGAAAAAGAACCAATCTTAATGAACTCCCTTGCAAGAATTGGTTTAGTTAGTGCAGATGCGACATTAGATGATGTGCTTAACCTTAATGCAACAGACTTGCTATCAAGAAGATTACAAACTATTGTTACAAAGAAATTAGGATTTAAGACACCATATCAAGCAAGACAGGCAGTAATTCACGGTCACATCATGATTGGAGAAAGAAAGATCAACATTCCATCATATACAGTAACTGTGGAAGAAGAAGACAGTGTAAAGTTTGCACCAGGATCAAAAATTCCTGCCATGTTAGAAAAGACAAAGGAAGAAAAACCAACAGTTGACGATACTGAAGAAACAACTGAGACTCCTGCTACTGAATCCCCAAAAGATGAAACTTCTTCAACATAATAATCAAAAAAATAGGCTTATCAGTAAATAACCCCAAATTATCAAAGATAATCATAATGTGCTCAATTATAGGCTATTACGGAAACGAAATGGCAGCTCCAATCATTGTCAAAGGTTTGAAAAGAATGGAGTATAGAGGGTACGACAGTGTAGGAGTTGCAACAGAGTCAAACAACCAAATTGGATTAAAAAAAGGGATTGGAAAAGTAAGTGAAGTAAATTCAAAAATTCAACTAGATACACTACCAGGAAAAGTCGGGATCGGACATACACGGTGGGCAACACATGGAAGAGTTACAGATTTTAACGCACATCCACATCCGAGTAATTCAGGAAAAATCGCAATTGTGCACAATGGGATAATAGAGAATTTTGAAGAGTTAAAAAAACAATTAGAATCAGAGGGATATAATTTCAAAAGTGAAACAGATAGTGAGATTATTGCAAATTTGCTTCAAAAACATCATGGCAACACGAAGAATGTAAAAGAGACAATTCTCAAAACAGTTTCGGAAATCAAGGGTCACTATGCATTTGTGGCGATGTTTGAAAATGGAGAACTAGCTGCAGCAAGATTTCATGAACCATTAATCATAGGAATTGGGCAAGATGATTTCTTCCTATCAAGTGATGTTTTAGGATTTATTGAATATACAAATGATGCAATTTACTTGGAAAATGGGAATTTTGTAATTTTGGAGAAGAATAAATTCCAAATTTTGGATTTTCAAGGAGAACACGCAAAATATGGCATAACAAAAGTATCAAAAGAATTCGGGGATGCATACAAAGGTGATTATGCACATTATACACTAAAAGAAATCTACGAACAACATGAGACCATCCTAAAAGCAGGAGAGAAAACTCAAGAAGCAATAGAAAAAACGGCAGATTACATAAAACATGCCAAAAATATCTATGTTACAGGCAGTGGAACCAGCTATAATTCCGCACTAATTGCAAAGCAGATTTTCTCAAAATATGTAAAAATTAAAGCAGAGCCCATCATGTCAAGTGAACTTCAGTTTGCACCGGATAGTATTGAAGAAAATTCAATCATAATTGCAATATCGCAAAGTGGCGAGAGTGCAGATGTTTTAGAAGCTGTAAAAATTGGAAAACAGGCAAATTGTAAGATCATAGGGATCGTAAATTTGATGACATCCTCACTTGCTAGAGAAGCAGATGTGGTGATAGGAATGAATTGTGGCCCAGAAATAGGAGTAGCAGCAACAAAAAGTTTCACATCCCAACTAGTCATACTCTACAAAATTGTACAAAAATTAAGTGATGATAGCATTACAATTAATTTTAAAAAATTTGCAGAATCAATTGTGAAGATATTAGAAAATCCAACAAAAATTCAAGAGATTGCCGCAAAACTAAAGGATGTTTCAGATGTATACATTTTGGGTAGAGGAATAAATTATCCAATTGCAATTGAAGCAGCACTTAAACTCAAAGAGCTAACATACATGCATGCAGAAGGAATCCCAGGAGGAGAATTAAAACATGGGCCTCTTGCACTAATGGATGAAAATGTGTTTGTGATAATTTTTAATCCAAACGATTCAACATACTCAGACACACTGACTAGTGCCAGAGAAATTAAAGCCCGTGGAGCAAAAATTATCGGGATTTCAGATATTGAAAGTGACGTCTATGATCATTGGATAGAGATGCCAAAAATAGATCAAGTGCTGTATCCAATTTCAGAAATAATACCCATTCAATTTTTATCATATTATGCAGCTCTAGAAAAAGATGCAGATCCAGACTATCCTAGAAATTTAGCAAAATCAGTTACCGTAAAGTAAACAATCTATCATATTCTTTTTCAGCAATTTCTAAAAATTTTGAAGAGTCATTACCAGTTTTTAGCATGGATGAAGTGATACACCCACCTGCCCCAACACCCTCTTTGGCAAATCCTTCAGAAAATGCCTTTAATCCAGGGAATTTGGAATTTTTCAAGCCCGGATTTACCGAAATTGCAGGAATGTTTGCAATTTCTTCTATCAGATCAATGAAGTTGGCAGATTCATCACCTGTAATGTAGGATGTGGTTCCTATGGCAGTAGTTTCTTCATTAAATCCAATTTTTGAAGCAAAAGCCAAAACTGCAGCCATTTGTGTTCCACCAGCTAACATAACATTTGACACACTAGATGCAGAACTCAGCATTCCTGCTACAAACGGAATCATAGGATCACCAACTTTAGCTACAATACTATAAGGATGATCAGAATCGATTCTCTTTAAGGCAGAATCAGCAGTTTGGGTCTTGAGTTCAACGGGATTATTTGGAATGCTAGAGCTTACTTTGGCATCAAATCCTGATGCTTTCAAAACAGCTAGTGCAGTAGTTGTTCCTCCCGGAATACTTTCACCGATGATTAAGCAGTCAGTAAGAGAGGCTAAACTCCGTCCAATTATCCTACCATAATCTACAGCATGGGATACTTGTGAATCAGTCATAGCATCCTCAATTGCAATGTTTTTTCCAAAAGACATTCCAGTATCTATGAAAGGAAGTTGTGGAGAAATTTTACTTCCAGCATTTATTGTCAGATGCGGAATACTGGCAGATTCTAATGCAGCTTTTGTCAGTAAACCAGGGGTAGGTTTACCATCAGGGGTCATTGGGATTTTATCAATTGTTTTACAATAACCATAATGAAGATATTCTGCATCGGCTGGAGGAGTAAATTGTATCGAGTCCTTATTTGCGCCCGCAATAGTAATTCCAGGAATTTCACATGTTTCAGTATAAGACGTAACAAAAGAAAAAAGAGATCTGGAGGTTTTTAAAGATTCAAGAAAACTTTTTCCTTGCTCTATATTTCCAAATAATTCAAAATCATCCATGAATATCATCAACCCATCATATCAAGAAATTGCTGTTCAGTACGTTTTTGCATTACATGATTAGTGAGTTTTTCTTGGCCCAAAGTGGAAATTTCAGAAGAACCATAATTATGACCAGAATACATGACTAGATTTTCATCCAAATTATGCAAAATGTCAAAAAGGCTACGATAGAGATCTTTGGCAGAACCCCCAGGCAAATCAATCCTTCCACAATTTCCAACAAATAACGTATCACCTGAGAAAATTTTTCCATCGCCGATTAAACAGATGCTGTCTTTAGAATGACCAGGTGTATGAAGTACTTTTAATTTAGAATTCCCAAATTCTATAAAATCACCATCTTTGACTGTAATGTCGTGTTTGATTTCCGAATTTTCATGTTGAATGATTGGAGCTTTGGTAGATTGCGCCATTGCCTCATTTCCCAAAGTGTGATCAAAATGATGATGGGTATTTACAATGTATTTTATTTTTAGATTATTTTCTTTTATGATCATTTCTAATTCTAATAAATCCCAAGACGGATCAATGATTATAGACTCACCGGTATCTTCATCAACAACAATGTATGAAAAATTTTGCATGTTTCCTACTTGGATTTGATGAACTTTCACAGTATTCCCTCTTCAGCCTCAGGAGGTATTCCAATTTTTTCTGCAAATAGTTCACCAGTTAGATCCTTTCGTTTGGGAATTCCTTCTTTCATTTTATGAAACGTCACAGTCAAGTTGCACTTGGTAAAAACATTGGCAGTTTCTCCAGTTTGTGGATCCAACCCAGAAGGAACGTCAACTGCAAACTTGTAGCAATCTGTAGCATTAATGTAATTAATTGCAGATGCATGGGGTTCTCTAATTTCTCCAGATATTCCTGTTCCAAGTATACCATCGATTATGACATCAGGAGTAAATCCAAATTCTAAAGAATCACCATGTAAGAGTTTCACAGAAGGCATTTTCTCTAAAATGGACCAATTCCAATTGCTTTCTTCAGTTTTGATCTCCTCAGGACTCCCAAGAAGCATGACAGTGACTTTGGCACCATATCCTGCAAGATGGCGTGCCATCACTAATCCATCCCCTCCATTATTACCCAATCCAACAAAAATTAGCACGTTTTTTGATTCTATGTTATCAATTTTTTCAAGTAATCTTCTAACTGATGCAGCACCAGCATTTTCCATCATGAATTTTTTTAAAAATCCCATATCATGACCCTTATTTTCAATATTGTACATTTGATCAACTGTAATTTCCATATCTCTCATGAAAATATATCCAAAATAAGAGCTTTGAAAGTACGAAACATGGCTAAAACAGGCATAAAATCGAATCATTTGACAATGTGTTTAGATTCTAAATGATCTCAAATTTTTTTGTGGATTTATTAAAAAAGAGGCAAGCTAACTCGCATCCCGGTACAGGTTTGACGATATGAGTCTTAAGGCCTCTATCGTCTAAACGGGTTTTAACTGTGCCTTAGATAAAATAATTTGATCCTGGACTAACTTTTTTCTGCTCTTAAATTATGTCAAATAAATGGATTGACAATGTGTTTAGATTCTAAACCAAGCCCTTTTTCTCTAATCTTGATAAAATAGCCCCCTTACTTCGGCCTGTTTTTTCAGACAATTCTTGTATCTTTTCATATTTACTTTGGTTATTTGATTTATCATTCCAATATTTCTTTAAAAAATCATCATTAGATTCAGTCCATGGCTCATACGCTGAGCGATTTTTCTTTTGGGCTTCTTTCTTTTGTTTGTTCTCTTTAGATTTATTCTCTAATGGTTTGTTCTCTTTAGATTTATTCTCTAATGGTTTGTTCTCTTTAGATTTATTCTCTAATGGTTTGTTCTCTTCAAACTCTTTCCAATATTTTTCCATCAATTCTCTATATTCCCTCAATGTGATCAAGATCATTTCTCTTCTATGCACCCCATAACTTTTGTATGAAACAGTTCTCTTAGGACAAATCTTTCCATTATCCCAATCTTTCATATCAAAATACCATGTTTTTGATTCTGGATTTTTAAAATCAACATCATGATCAAATCCAAAAATAAGAAAATGGCATCTTCCATCAGAATTTAATTTTTTGTACATTTCTACAAAAGTAATCATTTGACCTACTGGAATATTTATCCAATCTTTAACGAAAGTTTTGTTTTCCATTACAATGAACCCACCTCTATGTTCAATGACCCAATCAATGTCAGTTCCACCAGTAGTTTTCATGCCTTTTTGGGCTAGTCCTCCAAGCTTTGATCTTTCTTCTAAAAATTTCTCTTTATCAAAAATAGTATGTTTAGGCCTATAATCAGACAATCATTATTCTATGTATTTTCAAAACTTAAACATTAGTGAACTTATCCTAAAACCCTCCAATACATCATGATGCATGCCAGATACACAAATCCAAGACAGTCGTCACAGTTCCCTTCGTATCTGACTGCCGTCCTGTGAAGTCCGCACTTGAGCCAGGCAAGGAACCGCTCTACGACAAACCTTGTCTTGCCATAATGTCTTTGGTTCCTGTTTTGTGCAACGTTCCTTGAGTTCTTTTTGTATGGAATGCAACAGTCAATCCCATGGCATCTCAGATAGTTTCTGATGTATGCCGCATCGTATCCCCTGTCGGCATACGCTGAGATGATCTGCCGTATAAAACCATCATCTGCAGGTTCTGAGATGTCTTCTGACACATCGATGAATTTCGTACTGTCATGAATGTTTGCAGGGCTGGCCCTGATTGAGATTGGCAGTCCTGTCCCGTCTACTGCAGCGTGAATCTTTGTGCCCAGGATCTTCCTGAACCCGCCATATCCTGTTTTGTCCCCCCCCTTTTTGGCGGCAACTGATGATGAATCAATCGATATTTTTTGCAGGCTGATCTTTCCCTGCCCGTGTGCGGATTTTATCAGTCCTGACAGAATCCTTTTCCATATTCCCTTTTGCTGCAATTCTGAGAATCTCAGATGCGCGGTGGATTTTGAACCGTATCTGTCCGGCATGTCTGCCCGCCTGCAGCCGGTTGTTAGGACAAACAATTTTTCTGTATGAGGTGGTTTTATGGCGGATTCAAAGATTGTCAATGATCCATTAGTCACATATCATGTATATCATGATTTATTTTAATACATACTTTGCATAGATTGGCTAAGAGTTTAGCAAAAGGCTTTATCCTAGTTTCAAAATATCTGTAGGCATGACACTAAAAAATGTAAAAACATCATTAAATAAAATTGCAAAAAATCTTGGAGAAACTCAAGATGATAGAGAATTCCTGTTGAAAAATACAAGAGAAATAATTATCCTGTGTAGTAGATCAATAATCGCAGTTCATAAAGGAGACATGACACTTGGTAAAAAAAATCTAAAACAGGCTGAGACGTTATTGAAAAAGTACAAGAAAAAGGCTACAGGGGGGTTACAAAGGTATCTAATTACACCAGAACAGGAATTTGTAGAGGCTGCATGTTTAATTGCAATTGTAGAACAAAAAGAAATTCCTTCGGATAAAAAATTAGCAGTTATGCCTGAATCATATGTTTTAGGACTGCTAGATTGTGTTGGAGAATTAAAAAGACAGGTGTTTGATAAAATTAGAATGAATAAAATCGATGAAGCTACAAGAACTTTTGAGATAATGGAGAATCTGTATCTGCAATTGTATACTTTTTCAATGTATGATAAAGTGGTAAAGGAAGCAAGGCGAAAAACTGATGTGAACAGAATTCTAGTAGATGATGTCCGATCTGTAATTACTGAAGAAAAAAGAAGAACCGAATTAATCAAGATTTTACAAAAATTAGAGAAATAATCAAGAATTGGATGGTGCGGACGATGGGATTTGAACCCACGAACTCCTGAGAGACTAGCCCCTCAAGCTAGCGCCTTTGGCCAGGCTGGGCGACGTCCGCAATGAAAAATTCTTGCATGGTTTTTATAATCCTTGGTTACTTTTTCGTTCGTGTTAATTCCTGTTAGATGTCTAACCTGTGGAAAATTAATTGCCGATAAATTTGATGATTATCAAAATAAAATCAAGGCAGGCGAAGATCCTACAAAAACTCTTGACTCTTTAGGTGTTGAAAGATATTGTTGTAGAAGAATGCTCTTGACCACCGTAGAAACAATACAACAAGTTATTCCATTCTACGAAGCAATTCAGAGAAGAAAACAAGAAGTTCAATCTGAGTTAGAATAACTTGGCTAAAATTTCCTCAATTGAAGGACGTATTTTATTCAACAGTAGAGGCAGTAAAACAATCGAGGTAGATGTTCAATCAGATAACAGATTTTTAGGTAGAGTGTGTGCACCGTCAGGTGCAAGTGTAGGAAAACATGAGGCAGTTAGTTTTCCAAATGGAAATCCAGAAGAAAGTCTTAAAATTTTGAAAGGTAACTCTCAAAAATTTATCGGGTTGGAATCATCAGATCTAAAAGGAATTCATGACGTTTTAAAAAGTCTTGATGGCTCTGAAAATTATTCAGTAGTTGGAGGATCTTTAGCTTTTGCAGTTACAATTGCCGCAATGGAATCAGCATCAAAAGCAAATGATGAACCATTATTCAAGGCACTCTCATCAGAATCTTCATTTAAATTTCCATTTCCACTAGGGAATATTTTAGGAGGTGGTGCACATGCAGGACCCGGAACGCCAGATATTCAAGAAATACTAATTTGTGCAACAGGTTCTAAAACCATAGAAGATGCCATCGAAACTAATCTATCAGTACACAAAGAATTACGTAAGGCATTAGAGAAAGAAGATCCCAATTTTACAAACGGCAGGGGTGATGAAGGTGGATGGGCACCAAAATTAGAAAATCAAAAAGCGCTAGAAATTTCTGCAAAGGCCTGTGAAAATTTAGGATTTACGCTGGGAAAAGAGGTCTCACTAGGAGTTGATTTTGCATCATCAACGCAATGGAATGAAGAAAAAGGAAAATATGTTTACGATAGAGCAGGATTTGAAAATTCAACCGGGGAACAAATAGATTTTGCAGCAAACATTATTGATGATTTTAAATTAATTTATGCAGAAGATGCAGTTCATGAAGAAGCATTTGAAGATATGTCAGAATTGACAAAAAAATTCCCAAATACCCTAGTAACTGGAGACGACTTGACAGTTACTAACAAAAACATTCTAAAAAAGGCAATTGACAAAAAATCATGTAATGCGGCAATTTTAAAAGTCAATCAAGCAGGTAGTCTTTTTGACGCTTTAGAATTTGCCGAGGAATCAACCCAAAACAACATCAAACTAATTACTTCACATCGATCTGGAGAATCCACAGATTCACAAATATCTCATATCGGTCTTGCTACAAAGTCAAAAATGCTCAAAGTAGGCATTGTTGGAGGCGAAAGAGTGGCAAAACTCAACGAATTATTACGACTGTCAGAGCATGATTTAATACGCGGTATGGCAGAGATTTAAAATCGTCATGAGTCAACAAACTGAAGCAACTGACATCAAAAAGAAGGTTTTAGCTACCGGAATCAGGGTAGGTACACAGGTAAAGACAAAATTCATGAAACCGTTCATCACTAAAGCTAGTCCTGAAGGACTTTACATGCTTGATTTGGACATCACATTAGAAAAAATTGAAACGGCAGCCAAATTCATCAGCAGATTAGGCGCTGAAAATCTCATCGTATGCTCAGGCAGACAGTATGCAGAAACTCCAATTGAGAAATTCTGTGAACATTTGGGCTCTAAAAAACTGCTAAATAGATTCATGCCAGGAACTCTAACAAATCCATCATTACCGTATTACATTGAGCCAAAATTGGTTTTAATTTCAGATCCTCAAGTAGATGAACAAGCAATTATTGAAGCAACAAATGCAGGCATTCCAATTATCGGAATTGCAAATACGGACAACATTACATCAAATCTAGATGTAATTATTCCAGCAAACAATAGAGGAAGAAAGGCTCTTGCAACAGTTTACTGGCTATTGGTACGTCAAGTCTTAATTGAAAGAGGAGAATTGAAAGAAGGCGAACCAATGAAAGAAGAAATCGATGATTTTGAAACAAAGATTACCGAAGAAGAAATCGAATGATTTTCATGATTCTAGCGTTCTATTGAAATCCAAAGCTTCTGCGCCTGCAAAAGTAATTCTTTTTGGCGAACATTTTGTAGTATATGGCGTAAAAGCAATCCTATGCGCAATAGACAAAAGGGTTACAGTAACTGCAGAAACAATTCAAGAAAGGAAAATCTTAATCAAATCAGATATTGGTAATTTAGAGTTGGAATCAGGGGGAAAAATTTCAGAGATAAATTCCCCACTAGAGCCTTTTTATTATTTAGCAGACAAAATTTTAAAAAATCAAAACATTGGAATTCAAATTAATGTAGAATCAGATATTCCGTTAGGCGTAGGATTGGGATCTTCATCGGCATGTTGTGTTGCAGGAGCTGCAGCAATCTCAAGATTATTCAAAGAAACATCCAAAGAAGAAATTTTAGAGCTTGCAATAGAAGCTGAAAAAACTATTTTTGAGAATACGTCAGGAGCAGATTGCACTGTATGCACATATGGAGGAATAATGGAATATGATGGGATAAACGGATTCAAAAAAATAGAATCTGAGCCTAATTTCCACCTAGTAATTGCAAATTCAAACATAGAACATTCAACAAAATCAGTAGTTGAAGGAGTTAAACAATTCAAGGAAAGGGATGAAAATAATTTTTCTTCATTATGTGAAAAAGAGTCAAAATTGATTAAAGAGGCACTAAAATTCTTAAAAGAAAACAACATAAGTGAATTAGGAAACAAGGCTTCTGAAAATCAAGAATATTTAGAAACGATTGGGATTTCAAATGATCAATTAAGAAAAATGATTCAAATAGGAAACAACAGATCATTTGGATCAAAAATAACTGGTGCAGGAGGCGGAGGATGCATATTTGCCATAACTGAGGAATCAAATGTTACAGAAGCAATGAACAATTTCAAGAATGAGAATTATGATTGTTTTTCAGTCAAAATTGATTTTAAAGGACTGGATACTTTTTAACTGATCAGATTGATCTGGACAGCATGATACTGATAAAATTAGGCGGTTCAATTATCACAAATAAAGAAAAACCGTTATCGGCCAGAAGAAAGACAGTAGAAAATCTGACAAAAGGTCTGAAGAAAATTAATGAGCCAATAATAATTGTCCATGGAGGCGGATCCTATGGTCATTACTGGTCAGTAAAATATGATATGCACACCAAAGAAAGAAAATACGATCTACGTGGAGTTTCAATTGTCAAAAATTCAATGATTGAATTAAATAAAATAATTTTAGATTCAATGATAAAAAACAAACTTAATCCATATTGTCTTCCACCTACAGATTTTATGTCAGGAAATAAACCCATTTCTAAAAAAATCAAAGAAATTGAAAAAATTTCTAAATCAGGCTTGATTCCAGTCACATTTGGAGATGCCTTGTGGTATGGTCAAAAAAAAACATACATCTTATCTGGAGACAGAATTATGACACATCTTGCAAAAGCACTAGAACCAAGACTGTGTGTTTTTGCACTAAATGAAGACGGACTATATTCGGATCTAAAATCAAAAAAGTTAATCCATGAACTTCAAGGTGAAAAACCAGACATTTCTGAAAATAAAATGGATGTAACAGGCGGAATGACTAGAAAAGTAGAAGAAGCATCAAAAATTTCGAAGATGGGGTTGAATGTTTTCCTTGTAAATGGAAATAAACCAGATAGAATTGTGAAAGCGGTTAAAGATAAGACATTTGAAGGTACGTTGTTTAGAGGTAAAAGGAATGTCTGAAGAATTTGTAATACTAGTTGATGAAAATGATAATCCGATAGGGACTGAAGAAAAAGTAAAATGTCATTTACCAAACGGAAAACTTCACAGGGCATTTACTGCCTTACTGTTTGATGGCGATGGGCGGTTAGCTCTTACGAGAAGAGCTAAAGAAAAAATGCTCTGGCCAAATGATTGGGATGGAACATTTGCAAGCCATCCAAGAGAATCTGAAACATATGTTTCGTCCGGAGAAAGAAGAATGCCTGAAGAACTAGGAATTACAGGCACTCTAGATTATTTACACAAGTTTGAATATCATGTTCCATACAAAGATGTAGGTTCTGAAAACGAAATCTGTGGAACGTTAATTGGAATAATTGACAAATCTACAGAGCTAAAAGAAATTGAAGGAGAAATAGATGAGATAAAATGGATTTCGGCAAAGCAATTACTCTTAGAATTGGAGGAAAATCCAGAGACCTATTGTCCTTGGATGCTTATCGCACTCGAATTACTAGATAAATCAGACAAGTCCATGCTTGAAAAGCACACAAATGTCTTATCTGCATGGATAGACAGTGAAGTTCATGATGGATTGCAAAAAGCAATTAAGATTCACCTGCCAAACGAAAAATGGAGACTGGTAAATGAAAAAAACTAAACAAATTGAAAAAAATGCAAAAACAGTAAACAGATATCTCAACTCAAAATTAAAAGGGAATCCAAAAAGACTCTATGACGCTGCAGGACATCTAATCGCCAACGGTGGAAAAAGACTTAGGCCACATATGGCGATTAAAAGTTGTCAAGTTTTAAAAGGTAAAACATCCAATGCGATGCCTGCCGCAAGTGCAGTCGAAATGATTCACAATTTCTCATTAGTTCATGATGACATCATGGATAATGACGAGATGCGTCATGGAGTTCCTACAGTACATAAAAAATTCGGCATGTCAATTGCAATTTTAGCAGGAGATGTCTTATTTTCAAAAGCATTTCAAGTGATTGCTGATTCAAGATTATCAGCAAATGCAACTGCACAGCTTGTTTCTAGACTTTCAAAAGCTTGTGTAGACATTTGTGAAGGTCAGTTACTAGATGTAAAAATGGCTGAAGAGAGAAAAATTCCTTCTCAAACAGAATACATTGCAATGATAGGGAAAAAAACAGCTGCGCTATTTGATGTGTCTTGTGCAATGGGTGCAATTTGTGCGACTAACAAAACAACAGACATTTCAAATCTTTCATCATTTGGAAGGAATTTAGGAATTGCATTTCAAATTACAGATGATCTTATTGGCGTAATGGGAGATCCAAAAATTACAAAAAAACCAGTAGGTAATGATTTGAGAGAAGGTAAAAAGTCACTTCCAATTCTAATGGCAATAAGATTAGCAAAAGGAAACGACAAAAAAATTATTTTAAAATCATTTGGAAATCCGAAGATTTCTAGAAAAGATCTTGGCAAATCAGTAGAAGTGATTAGATCCTTAGGAATTGAACAAGATGTGAGAAAACAGGCTCTAAAATACGCAGAAAAAGCCAAAAAATCATTGACAAAATATTCCGGTCCTGCCAAAATAGAATTAATCTCACTGTTAGATTTTGTAGTTAAAAGAAATCTATAGCCACATAGGGAAGAATCAGCATGGATGGAGAACTAAGAAAAGAGGTCAGAAAAATGGCTCTTCAAAATGCTTTTGAGTACGGTGGAGAAGCTAGAGATAAAATTATCTTAGGAAAAATTCTTGGAACAAAACCAGAATTTAGAAGTAAAGTAAAGGAAATTTCACCAGAGATATCAGAAATAGTTACATCGGTAAATCAATTATCGCCTGAAGAACAAGAAAATGAAATCAAAGGACACTTTCCTGAACTTTTAGCACCGAAAGAAAAAATTGAAGAAAGAGAAGGACTGCCAGAACTAAAGGATGCAGAGCAAGGCAAAGTCATAACAAGATTTCCTCCCGAACCAAACGGATATCCTCACATAGGCCATGCAAAAGCTGCAATCATTAATTCAGAATATGCAAAGATGTATGGGGGTAAATTCATTCTCAGAATGGATGATACAAATCCAGAAGCGGAAAGAATGGAATATCATGCAGCAATCAAAGTAGGATTAGAATGGTTAGGAATTGAATTTGATACAGTAAAAAGCACATCTGACGATATGGAGTTGTTTTATCAAAAAGGAAATGAGTTGATCAGTTCAGGCAAGGCCTACGTGTGTACTTGTAAAAGAGAGGACATTAGTAGAAACAGAAGGGAAAGAAAAGCTTGCAAATGCAGCAGAGAAGATATTGAAAAAAATAATAAAAATTGGGAAAAGATGAATGAGAAATTCAAACCAGGAGATGCAATAGTAAGATTTCGTGGAGACATGAAGGCAGATAATGCCGTAATGCGAGATCCAGTATTATTTAGAATCATTGAAGGAAAACATTACACGCTAGGGGAGAGATATAGGATTTGGCCAAGTTACGACATGGCCGTAGCTATTGAGGATAGCATAGATGGTGTCACTCACGCCTTCCGTTCCAAAGAGTTTGAATTGAGAAAAGAGCTAACTGATGCGATTTTAGACGCACTTGTAATGAGAAAGCCATCACAGGGGTTTTTCTCACGGCTAGAATTCAAAGGAATGCCTATTTCAAAGAGAATAATCAAACCGCTGATAGAAGAAGGGAAGGTTTCATGGTATGATGATCCTAGATTACCAACTCTAGAGGCATTAAGACGGAGAGGAATCAAACCAGAAGCAATTAGAAAGTTCATCATGTCTTTGGGTTTAACCAAAGCAAACACACTCGCACCATTTGATTCGCTTGAAGCATTTAACAGAAAATTTGTAGATGCAGATAGCATAAGATTATTCATGGTAAATGATGCAAAAAAACTCAAAGTACAGAAATTATCAATGGCATCAGTAGAAATTCCAAATCATCCAATTAATGACATGGGAAAGAGAAAAATTGAGATAGATGGGAATTTTTACATTTCAGGGGACGATGCACAAGATATCAAAGAAGGAACACAAATTCGTTTGTTAGGACTAGGAAATGTATCAATTACGAAGGAAGGCATGGAGTTAGAAGGGGATTTTATTGAAAATGATGATACAGCAAATGTTCCAAAAATTCAGTGGGTTCCACAAAAAACAGCACATGGAATCAGGATGGTAATTCCAAAGACATTGTTTAATGGAGAAGAATTTAATGAGGATAGTTTAGAAGAATTAGACGTTTATACAGAACCGCATTATCTACAATTAAAGGAGGGAGAAGAAATTCAGTTTGTCAGATTTGGATATTGTAGAAAAGATTCACAAAATCAAGCAATTTTTACACACAAGTGATCAGTAATGAAAATAGCAAGACTATCGCGTGACGATAATGAGACATATGGTTTTGTCAAAGGAGATAAAGTATCAACCAAAGATGAGATTACTTACTTGACTGGAGTTCCAATTCCTCAAAATGTAAAAGATTTTCTTTTTGATGGATGGTATGATGAAATTAAAAATAAAACTAACGAATTGCCGTATGGTGAAAGTATTTCCAAATACAAAATATTGCCACCAATTCCAAATCCCAATAAAATAATTTGTCTAGCATTCAATTATGTAGATCATGCCAGAGAACAAGGATTACAGGCACCAGAAGATCCTGCCATTGTGATAAAACCCCGAACCGCATTAAACGGTACAAATTCAGACATAGTATGCCCAGATTTTGTCACACAGTTGGATTATGAAGTAGAATTAGCATTAGTAATCGGGAAGAATTGTAAAAACGTCAGCATGGATGAGGCCTTTGATATGATATTTGGATATATGGTATTCAATGACGTTTCAGCAAGAGATATTCAATTCAAAGATAAACAATTCACAAGAGGCAAAAGTTTTGATTCATTTGCGCCGTGTGGGCCATGGATAACAACAAAAGATGAGATCAAGGATCCTCAAAAACTCAAAATGACAACAAAGATCAATGGGGAATTAAGACAAAGTTCATCATCAGAGAGCATGTTTATTAAAATTCCAGAAATTGTGTCAAAGATATCCAAAGTCATGACACTTGAAAAAGGCGACATCATTTCTACGGGAACGCCAGCAGGAGTAATGCTGAACAAACCAAATGCGGTGTTTCTCAAAGACGGAGACAAGGTAGAGATGGAAATTGAGAATTTAGGTACGCTCAACAACACTGTCAAAATTACCAAATCAAACTAAACCAAAGATTTCTTCATCAAATGAAATGAAATTCTAGATTCTAATGAATCAAAATCGGGTAATTTCTCTTTAGTTAGAATTTGAACTCTTTCATAACTTCTATTCAGACCATAATCTTGCAAAAAAGATAAAATTCCAGATGTAGATTCATTTGAACCAGAAAATAAAGTTACTATCAGTGTTTTAGAAAAATGTTCAGAATCAGTAAGAATTGCAACCGAGTTTTCGGTGCTCGCAGACGAGGTAACAATTCTATTTTGATCATATAATAAATTCAGAGTTACATCATCAAAAGGAAGCCATCTCCAAGATTTTACATAATGAGAACGAGATGTAAGATCAGGTGGTTTTTCAAAAGACACATGGTGGTTTGGGTTAATTTTTGGCTCAATCGAATAAAAATTCCACGTTTCAAAAATTTGATAGCCTAAGGAATTTGCCATGGAGATGGAGATGGAATTTTCAGTGTCAATCAGCATGTATGAAAAGGAGAGGTTTTTTGCTACCCCAACAGATTCAGCATGTTTCACCAATTCTGAGGCAATGTTTTGACGTCGGAAAGATGAATCAATCCTAATTCCTTCAATCCAAATTTGATCATCAGAATAAAATGCATGACAAATACCAACAGGATGTGGTTTTTGGCCTAAAAACAGATGGCCTTCAGATAGCCAAAAATTCCAAACATGTTCAACATAATCACCCCAAGAAAAAGTATTTTTACAAAATTTTAAAACTCGGAATTTGTCTGCGTCATTTGCTTCTCGTATTTCCAAATTTGCCATATACACAAAAAATTATTAGGAATGATTAGATAAAAACCTCAATGGGAAGAATTATTGCCGGTAAAACATCAGATATGCCACCTGGAAAAATGATCAAAGTGTCAATTGATGGTAGAGATGTGTTAGTTGCTAATATCGATGGAGAGTATTGTGCTACAGATGATTCATGTACACATTCAGGTTCTAGCCTATCAGAAGGAAAATTGGACGGGTGTACTATTACCTGCGGATGGCACAAAGCAGAATTTGATTGTAAAACGGGCAAGCTGTTGAAATTTCCTGCAAAAATTAGAGATTTGACATCGTACAATGTTGTCGTAGAATCAGACAATGTTTTTGTAGAGATGTAACTATATACTTCTAATTTTTAAGATAAGGTGTAAAAATGGCTGATGAAGCACAAAATAAAGAATCGATGAAAGAGGCAATTGAAACACTTGAGCAAATTACTGCCAGCAATTCAACCCCTAAAACAATTAAAAAGTCCATTACCGATTTGATTGCAGATCTGAATAATCAGGAATATTCATTATCAGTCAGAGCGGCAAATACAATTAGTCTATTAGATGATGTTACACAAGACCCCAACATGCCATCATATGTTAGGACCCAATTATGGCAGGCAGTTTCAAAATTAGAAAGCATAAGAGAATAAATTCTCGTTTATTTTATTAAACATGATGAAAATTGAGGAATACCTGGAAACGCTTCCAGACAATTTGTTGAGTGGGGAAGATATTCAGATATCTGAAAAATCTTTTAGAGATATTTTTAAGTTTGTAAATTTAGGCAATGATGATGTTTTTTATCATTTAGGTTGTGGAAGCGAAAGAGGAATCAAAATAGCTTTTGAAGAATTTGGGGTGAAAAAAGCAATTGGAATTGATAACAATGCTGGAAAAATAAACCTGGCAAAAGAAAACATTAAGGAAAAAAGTGTCAAAGCAGAATTAGTTTGTGACAACATTCAAGATGCAGATATTTCAAATGCATCTGTAATTTTGTTCTGGTTTACAGATGAAAATATAATCGATGCGATGATGGAAAAATTTGGAGAACTTGAACAGGATGCAAAAATAATTACGATTTGGGGACCTCTTCCAGAATGTTTGCCAGATAAAGTGGAATTTCCATACATCATGAATAAAACTCCATTCAAAAAGGCAGAAAATTTGCAAGAGCAATTACTATCAATTTTCGGTGTAAAATGTGTGGATTTTGTCACGGCATGGGAATTTGCTGAGAGATATACCAAAGCAATCGGGATGCCAGAAATTAAAAATGATCGATTTTTAACGATCATTCAAACTTTGACAATCTGGATTAATGCAAAAAAACTTGGTGTAGCATGTGGAGATGAGATCCCCGAATCAATTCAAACATACGTCAATATTATGAAAATGCATTTTGGCATAGATTTTGAACATCTTTTAAAAGAATAATTTGTGTAATCCTTTTATTTTGTTTTTATACAAATCATGTATGGAAGGTAGAATTAACATCAATGTTTCTGCAATCGATTACGATAAAACAAGTAAGGCATTAACTCGTCAGTTATCACTCTTAGAAGAGATGGTGCATGGGGGAGATGATTTTGTTATGACTGATTCAGAATTTGCGTTTGGATGGCATTTTTTTGTATTAAGCGTGAATAGAACGTTAGTAGAAAAATTAGCTGAAATGATGGGACCTGATTTTGAAAAATTGAAAGGAAAAGGGAATGAAAAGAAGTTTTTGACATGGTTGGCAAATAATGTGGAAGAAAAATATCCAAGATTCAAGTTGGCCATAAAAGAAGAGATGGAATCAGGTAAATTCGGTATTTTTTAAGATTATAGAGGGCCCTCGAGGGGAATCGAACTCCTGTCCGAGGATCCACAATCCTCTATACTAACCACTGTACTACGAAGGCCACAAAAGAGAAATCTGTTCATCCAGTAATAATCTTTAAGATCATGTTGAAAATTGGGCTGTAGATTTATTATTGACTAGGTAAAACTGGCTGTATGCGTTTATGGTGGATTGCAATGGGAATAACGGCAGGATTAACATGGGTTGGAATGAATCATTTTCTACCGTGGGTACAATGAATAGTTTATTCAGACAAACCCAGCCTCAAGTTTAGAATTGATTTTCGTTATGCCATAGCGATCGCTTTAAATTTGTCAGATTGGGGTGTTTTTCGACATGAGAAAAGGTTTCATCACAAACAGGTTACGTTCAAATAAAAAACCAATGGAGGCCCCTATTGAAAGCAAAATTGAAGCCATTCAAGGAAAAGAATTCGTATGGATTGATTTGCAGAATCCCGATAGAAACGACGTTGAAAAATTAGCTGAAAGATACGATTTCAACGCATTGAACATAGAAGATTGTATGACAAAATTTGAACTCCCAAAATTAGACAGTTATGATGATCATTTCTTTGTGATTCTGCATTTTCCACCATTGGCACAAAAAGTAGGAATATCAAAAAACAGTCAATTATCAATATTTGTAGGAAAGAATTTCTTGGTCACTGTTCATCAAGGAGATCTTAAACCACTTGTAGAGTTAGTGGACATATGCAAAACAGATGCAGATCAAGATAGGAAAGACAGGCTGTTAGGAAAATCTTCAGGATTGCTATTGCATGAAATATTGGACGTTCTAGTAGACGATCTGTTACACACATCAAGAAAAATTATTGCAAATTTAGACGAAATAGAAGATAGGGTGTTTGATGAAACAAAACCAGTGGCAAGGAGTATTGCCTTACTTAGAAGAGAGATTAACAGGCTAAGAAGAATAGCCAATCCGTTAAAGAAATTTGTTTTAGAAATAGCAAAAAACGTAAAACGGTTTTCTCGTGAGGATGACGAACTCATATTATACTATGATGATGTAATTGATCATATCGACAAAGTGATTGAAACGTTAGAAGAATCCAGAGAGACTATGGAAATCTACAAAGACACAGATTTTGTGTTAAGCACTGAGAAAACAAACAAAGTTCTTGCGGTATTGACAATAATTTTCACTCTGGCCATCCCATCAACGGTGATCGGCACATTTTATGGAATGAATGTGGATTTGCCCGGAGGAATCGGGAATGACTCGATGGTTTTAGGTCCATTTACTACTTTCATAGTTGTAATAATTGCATCAGCAATACCTGCAGTCATGATGTTTACATATTTCAAGAAATTGGGATGGATTAGTAGTTAAAAACAAAAAATTAGGATCCGTTCCGAAAAATAAGCTTAGATAAATACAAGATAATTTTATCTAAACCATGGGGAAAATTAAAATTCGAACTGGCAGGGGCACTGGAACTATTGAAGTTGACGATGATGCCTCAAAATGGTCTGGAGATGACTTCAAAAAGATCCAAGAAGCAAGAAGAAAAGCAGCATCAAATAGGACTGTTTCGTCAGGCAGAGGCACCGGTTCTAGAAAACTAGGCGACGCGCCTGCAACAAAAAAAGTGACCAGTACTAAGGGAATGACCAGAAGTACAGGCAGAGGCACCGGTTCTAGAAAAAGCAGAGGATAAAGGGACTAACAGTAATTTTTCATTAAAGGTTTTTCTTTAATCTTCTCAAAAAATTTTATTAGATTTTAACATCTGGGTTTCCAGATTTCATTTTTTCCCAATCAGCAAGGAAATTCCCTAAACCGATTTTTGTCAATGGATGTAGCATCATTTTATCCAATACTCCCGGAGGTAATGTAACAACATCGGCGCCTATTTTTGCAGCATCGACAACATGTAATGGATGGCGTACACTTGCAACAAGAATCTGGGTTCCAAAGTTATAATTTGAAAAAATTTCTTTAATTTCAGAAATCAACTCCATGCCGTTTTGACCAACATCGTCTAATCTACCAATAAACGGGCTAACATATTTTGCTCCAGATTTTGCAGCAAGTAAAGCCTGATTTGCAGAAAAGATCAATGTGACATTTACAGGAATGCCTTCAGATGAAAGAGATTTGCATGCTTTAAGACCGTCAGGGGTCATTGGAACTTTCACAACAACATTGTCACCGTGTTGACGAAGACGCTTACCTTCCTCCACCATTCCAGAATATTCAGTGCTAAGAACTTCCAAACTTACATCGCCTTTGATGATTTTTGTAATTTCCTCCATGGCATCTTTTGGATTGCCACCTTCTTTGTACATTAGAGAGGGATTGGTTGTAATCCCATCCAGCAATCCCATATCATTGAATTTTTTTATAGATTCAAGATTGGCAGTGTCAAGAAAAATTTTCATAACTTTTTGCTCCTAATTTCCTTGGCTTGTCTTGCCATATTAAAAGATGTTATTCCATGCTTTTCTAAGAGCAAGGGAATTTCATCGTCACGTGCAGATTCTCCAAACATGTCTTGGGCTCCAATTCTCTTAAGTGGCACAGGGTAAGATTCAGAAACAGATTCCGCTACTGCAGAACCCATACCGCCTACAATGTTGTGTTCCTCAGTTGTTACAATACAACCAGTTTCTCTAGCTGCTTTTTCTAAAAGATCATTGTCTATTGGTTTGATTGAAAATATATCCAAAACCCTACAGGAAATGCCTTCTTGTTGTAAAGATTCAGCAGCTTCCAAGGCCATTCGAACGGTGATACCGCATGCAGCTATAGTGCAATCAGAGCCATCCCGTAAAGTAATTCCCTTGCCAATTTGGAAATCTTGGGAGTCGGTATGGACTAACGGAGTTTTTGATCTGGCCATTCTCATATAAAATGGGCCATATTCTCTTGCCATAAGTCGGGTCAGTTTTGAAACTGCAATAGTATCAGCAGGAATGAAGACTCGGAAGTTTGGAATGACTCTCATTATTGCAATATCTTCAAGTTGCTGGTGAGAGCCGCCATCAGGCCCTACAGACAAACCGCCATGAGAAGTAACTAATTTTACGTCAAGGCCTTTTTTGCCAGGAGGTGACGGATAGGCTACATTGTTTCTGATTTGATCAACTGCTCTACCAGGCAAAAATATTGCATAAGTACTAGCAAAGGAAATCTTTCCAGATGCGGCTAATCCGGCAGACATTGTAACAAGATTGGCTTCTGCAATACCTACATTAAAAAATCGATTAGGAAACTCTTTTCCAAATCCAGAGGTTTTTAGCGAATCAGTTGTATCAGCACCCAAAACAACCACATCGGAATTTTCTTTCCCTACTTGAATTAGGGATTTAGAATATTCTGAACGCATGTCAGTCATTGTCGGTTCATTCAAATGTATCCAGCCTCCTGTGCAATTTTTTTAATTTGCTCTTGTTTTTCACCTATAACATGCAAGCCAATCCATTTGTTTACTAAATCACCCCCACCCAATTCATTTGCCTTAGCAAGTAGACTGTGTCTTCTAGATTTCAAAACTTGAGTTCTAAAGTCCCCAATAGCAGCTCTAACATCTTGCTGACCAATAATGGCACCGCCGCCTACAAAGGCGCGTGCGCCATCAGCAAATACTGAACCGATATTTTCAAGATTTACACCTCCATCAGCCTCAACATAACCTGAAAAATTATTCTCCTTTAAGACAGGATTTAATCTGGACATCTTAGCATGTGTTTCTTCAATGTATCTTTGTCCAGATTTTCCAGGTACGACAGACATGACAATTAATTGATCAAGGGATTCTAAAAATTCGTAAGACCATTCAGGTAATTCAGTATCGGGATTCATTGCAAAACCAACACCGACTTGATTTTGTTTTAATAAGTCATGAATTTCACCAAAACTAGATTCATCAGTGACCTCAGCATGAACAGTGATTATATCACTGCCAGCATCAACGTAGTCTGCAACATGTTTAACAGGATCATTTATCATCAAATGAGTGTCAAATGGAATTACAGTTAGCGGTCTTAATTCTTTGATTTTTGTATGATCAAATGTTTTTGTTGGAACAAACTGTCCATCCATGACGTCAAGATGGATATAATCGGCCCTGCCAGTCACACAGCGTTTAATTTCGTTTTCCAAGTCTGTCACATCACCTGCAATAATAGAGGGTGAGATCATAAATTGGGAATCTAATTCAAGATTAATTATTGGAACGACGTCATAACTGGGAGCTTTTCCATGCCACTTGGGATTGTCTTCCATGTGCTCAACTGATTTTCCTTTGATCGTTCTAGAAATGATCATGGTAGGTATGCCTTTTGTTGCATTTGCCTTTGCAATAGCCGCATCAATTTGTTCTACTCTGTGTCCATCAATCTCAATAACATTCCAGCCAAAAGATCTCCACTTATCACCAGTTTTCCAACGTGATGCATCTTTCCACATTTCTGAAAGATTATCCCCCTCCAACTTCTCATCAAGAGGCATTATTTTTTCAGTGTAAGAATCTTGTTGAATAAAATTCCTATCAAGAAAGGCAGTAAGATTATCAACTTTGTATTTTGAGGCAGTCATTGCAGCCTCCCAAACTTGCCCTTCGTCAGATTCTCCATCTCCAATGATTGTATACACGCGGTGATCTTTAGAATCAATTTTTGCAGCAAGTGCGATACCCACAGAATACGATAGGCCGGTGCCCAGAGAACCCCCACAAAATTCTACCCCAGGACACTTGAGATCCGGATGTCCTTGTAATCTACTGCCAAATTTACGTAAAGTCTCAATTTCAGATTCTGGAAAATATCCTGCAACCGCCATATTAGAAAATAATCCAGGGGCGGCATGTCCTTTTGATAAAACTAAGCGATCACGATCTTTCCATTGTGGATTTTTAGGATCAAATTTCAGATATTTGTTAAACAGACATCCTAAAATTTCTGCCATTGAGAATGAACCGCCGGGATGGCCGGATCCAGCTGTGCTGGTTCCTTTAATGACCAATTTACGAGCTCTAAGAATATTTTTCTTAGTTTGATAGTAATTGAGCCCCATTTGCAACGTTATGCTTGTAAATCGAATAAAAATCTACTTCTAAAATTAATAGTAAGTTTTGAGGAAAACATCTCAAAAATATTAAACGGTTCAATCATGAAATTAGGGTTCTGCCCCATCCAACATAAATTTTAAAAGTTCAGATAGTGATTTTTTTGTTCCATATTTTAAATTCTATTCTTTAGCAAGACGATCATAGAATTTCCATTCAGATTCATCTTTTTTTGGATGAGTTATCATCATGTTTTCAAATTCTACAGGATCCCAGTCTACTGGACGCATCATACCCATTCATTTGGGTTAGTTTTCCATTTTTCATTTCAAACGGATATGATTTACACGCACCAGGTTTGAAATCATTTACAGCACATCTAAAAACATCTTTGGTTTCTTCAAGAGATTCACAGCCGCCATTTTTTTGTTTTAAGGCAAGATCCATCAAGCCTTCCCTGACTTGGACACCTAAAGAGCAATCTTTTGCACCACGAGTTTCCAAAAAACTTTGAAGAGTTAATCTCAATCCTTTAGACAATCCATAGGCATCATGCGCATCAACAAATATCACACATCCCTTACAGCAACCTGTATGGCATGAGGCACAAGTAAACCCTTCAGGATTTAGACCGTCTATCATGGGTGTCGTAAAATGTCAAAATAGATTTGATTTGTTAGATCTGTAAAATATTAATTTGGATAATACCACATATCATCATGGAGATTAGCAAAAACATTCCAATAGTGCTGTTTGACAACCAATGCTATTTGTGCATGAAATTTGCAAAAATGGTTAGTTTTTTTGCAAGAGACAGAATAGCAATCATAGGACACTATTCAGAATTTGGTGAAAAAATAAGAAGTGATATTTTAGAGGAAGACGCTTTGGACATGTTTTGGTTTATTGACAAAAGGAGAGCATGTGGAGGAAGGGCAGCTTTGTTTCCGCTAATCAAGTCAATTTTACTTGAAAAAACAAAAAAAATGTCAAATATTAGAATTGAAGACGGATGCCAATACGAATGTAAAGCGGCAAAGGCAGTTTTTGTTAGATCAGCGAGTCTGATCACCAATAGCAGAACGATAGATCTAAGTAAATCTAAATAATACTTTAAGAAAAGAACCTTGCAATGAAAATAAAGACTGAAAGTTCTGCAAAAAAGAAGACAGGCCTTCTATGCGGATTTGTCCTAGAAGATTCTGACAAAGTTATCGGATTGCCAAAATTTGATACCAAAGCCACATCTGCCATTAATCAATCTCTGAAAGATATGGAAGGAAAATTAGGAAAAACAAGCATCATTCCGCTATCCGGAAAAAATTCAGTGCAAAGAATTCTGCTTGCAGGAATAGGTAAAAAAGAAAACATGACAAACGATACCATCAGACTTGTTTCAGGAAAGATTGCTCAAAAAGCAAGAGAGTTAAAACTAAAAGAATTTTCAGTCATTGCACCTCCAAACTTTATAGCAGAGCCGACTTCTGCAGTCACTCAAATTATTGAGGGTTCCAAAATGGCCTTATACAAATTTGAAAGATTCAAAACAGAGAAAGTTGAGAGTTCCCCAGATCTTACAATCATTGTTTCAAAATCAAACGAAATTCTAAAAGCCATCAAAGCCGCAGAGATTGTCGCAGAGGGTGCAATATTTGCCAAAAGTATTGCAAATTTGCCACCAAACGAATGCACTCCTGCAACATTAGCAAACTTTGCAAAAAATATGTCAAAAAGGAACAAAATGAAATGCAGTGTGATTTCAGAACCAGATCTAAAGAAGAGAGGGTTTGGAGGGATTTCAGCAGTAGGTCAAGGAAGTAGCAATCAACCAAAATTAATTATTTTAGAACATATGCGTGGAGGAGGAAGTGACAAACCAATCGTGTTGGTTGGAAAAGCAGTTACATTTGACACGGGGGGAATTTCATTAAAACCCGGTGCCTCAATGGATGAAATGAAATTTGACAAATGTGGAGGATGTACGGTGTTGGGGATAATGAAAGCGATTTCAGAATTAAAAACACCAATCAACGTTGTAGGAATAGTTCCTTCAGTTGAAAATATGCCAGATGGAAAATCATACAGGCCAGGGGACATAATAAAGATGTATGGTGGAAAAACGGCGGAGATTCTAAATACAGATGCCGAGGGAAGATTGATTTTAGCAGATGCGATGGCATATGGAGAAAGACATTATTCGCCAAAAGCAATCATTGATTTTGCAACACTGACAGGCGCATGCATAGTTGCATTAGGAACGAATGTTGCTGCAATTGTATCAAATGATGAAAGACTGACAAAGAAGATCAATGATTCATCTAAAAGAACCGCAGAAGAAATTTGGGAGCTTCCATTAAACCAAGACTATATGGACATGATAAAATCAGATGTTGCAGATATGAAAAATGTCGGGATTGGAAGAGCGGCTGGAACTATTATGGCTGCGGCATTTTTGAGAAATGCAGTGGAAAAAACTCCGTGGGCCCATATCGATATTGCAGGTGTTGCATGGACACAGGGTGCTACAAAAGAAAAACCATACAATCCAAAAGGTGCTACAGGTTTTGGTGTAAGATTGGCCTTAGATTATTTGCAAAGTTTATAGAATCAGTATCCCCTACTATTCCTATCAGGAGTGCCGACATTTGGATTTCTCCAACCGTGTTTTTCCATCATGTGGTTTAGTAATCGTATGTCATTATCACATGTTTCTCCACAGACACTGCAATTTGGCATCGAGTTCACATCAATCAAATTAATTCAGTATTAAAAGATTGGTTGTAAAGCAGAAAATGCCAGCACCGTTGCTTCCCAAGAGCTCTCGCATCTTAGTAGCACAACAGCGACGTCAGGTTTGACTTCCAAGTTCGGAACGGGATTGGGTCGCACCCTAACGCTATGGCCGGCTTGAAATTCGTTGCCAAATTCTCATCTATTAACCTAACGCCAGATTATGACCATCCCAAAATAGGTATAAAGCAAAGAAAATACCGGTTTACAACATGACTCACAGGGTAGCAGTTTTAGACCAAGATCTGTGTCAGCCACAAAAATGTGGCCTGGAATGCATAAAATATTGCCCAGTGAACAAGTCAGGTGCAGAATGTGTCACCGTTAACGAAGAGGCAAAAAAGGCACAGATTGATGAAGACGTTTGCAATGGCTGTGGAATTTGCGTCAAAGTATGCCCATTTGATGCAATAACGATTGTCAACCTTGCAAGTGAGATTGCAACTGATAAAATTCACCAGTATGGGATGAATTCGTTTCGACTATACAGGCTGCCTACGCCAAAGAAAGGGGAAGTTGTCGGATTATTGGGAAGGAACGGAATGGGTAAAAGTACAGTTGTCAACATTCTATCAGGCAACCTTAAACCGAATTTAGGAAGACATGAGAACCCACCAGAATGGGATGAGATTTTAAAACATTACAGTGGGACAGAGATGAAGCAACATTTTGAAAAAATTGAACAAAGGCAAATTAGCGCGTCAATAAAACCACAGCAAGTACATCACATTGCACAAGCGTTTGATGGAACAGGCAAAGAATTACTTGACAAGTATGACGAACGTGGGGCAACAAGGGAGTTAATCAGAGAACTAGGATTGGAAAATTCAATGGAACAGAGTTTGAAAGAATTAAGCGGTGGAGAACTGCAAAGGATTGCAGTTGCAGCAGCGGCATCAAAGGATACAGAGTTTTACTTTTTTGATGAACCGTCATCATACAATGATGTTTTTCAAAGGACAGGAGTGGCCAGGGTAATACAAAATTTGGCTAAAACGGGAAAAAGTGTGATGGTAGTGGAGCATGATTTGACATTATTGGATTTTCTAAGTGACTATATCGAGGTGCTGTATGGGGAACCTACGGCATACGGGATTGTTTCAAATATTTTGTCTACCAAGATTGGAATCAATGTTTTTCTTGACGGGTATTTGCCAAACGAAAACGTGAGGTTTAGAGATAAGAAATTTTCCTTTGATGTATCGTCCTCATCTACTGACATTTTCCAAGAAGGTAGCGAAGTTCTTTCGTACCCAAAACTAGGAAAAAAATACCCCACATTTTCAGTACAGATTGAGCCCGGATCGATAAGAAAAGGGGAAGTTTTGGGAATAATGGGTGCTAATGCATTGGGTAAAACCACCATGATGAAGATGATTGCAGGGGTCGAAAGGCCAGATTCCGGAAGCGTTGATAAGAAAATCAAAATTGCTTACAAGCCACAATACCTTCAAAATGATCTTGATGTAGAAGTAATTTCGATTTTAGATAAAGCAAATGGGAATCCGGTAGAAGGAAGTATGGAAGAAGAGCAGATACTGGATCCATTAAAAATTAAAAAACTTTACAGCAAATCTATCAGGAACTTATCGGGGGGAGAATTGCAAAAAGTGGCTGTTGCGTCTTGTTTGCTACAGAAGGTTGATTTGTATGCGTTAGACGAACCTTCGGCATTTTTGGATGTAGAAGACAGGATTGCAGTTGCAAAATTCCTACAAAAGTTTGTTCGCTCCTTTGGAAAATCGGCAGTAATCATTGATCATGATTTACAATTAATGGATTTGATGTCAGACTCTATGATAATTTTTGAAGGCGAACCAGGTTCTGCAGGTGTGGCCACATCACCGATGCCAAAAGCTGATGCAATGAACAGGTTCCTGAAGTCATTAGACATGTCATTTAGAAGAGACGAAAGAAGTCTGAGGCCACGCGTAAACAAATTGGAAAGCAGGTTGGATAAAGACCAGAAAACGACTGGAAACTTCTATTACAGGCATTGACCCGAATGTTAAAAAAAGCACTGGAAGACGTGCTTACCGAAAAAGAAAGTGACGGACTGATTTCCGCATTTGATCAGATAGGACGGATAATCATTGTAAGAATTCCCGATTCGCTCTTATCAAAAAAGAAGATCATTGGCAAGACACTCTTAGACGAAGTAAAAATTGTAAAAAGCGTATTTTATCAGGCCTCTGCAGTGGAAGGGGATTTTCGCACTAGAGATTTAGAGATTCTTGCAGGCGAGGATAATACGGAGACAGAATACAGAGAATTTGGTTGTAGATTTACTGTCGATGTAAAAAATGCATTTTTTTCGCCCAGATTATCCACAGAAAGAGAGAGGATAGCCAATCTAATTCAAGAGGGGGAGATAATGACCAACATGTTTGCAGGGGTAGGGATGTTTTCAATTATGGCAGCAAAAAGAAAAAAATGCACTGTATATAGCCTAGATATCAACCCTATCGCTTCAAAGTTGTGTGAAGCAAATATTGGACTAAACAGGCTTGCAGGAAACGTGATTTCAATTAACGGGGATTCGTCACAGATTATCAAGGAACAGTTGATGAATAAATCGGATAGGACGCTAATGTTGTTGCCAGAAAGATCAGACGAATTTTTAGAACCTGCAATCAGTACAACCAAAGACGGCGGAATCATTCACTATTATTCACACATACACGCAGACAAAAAAACGGATGCAGTAAAACTTTCAGAAGAACGCTATCTCAGTGTAACGCCAGTCAAATCAGAAATTTTAGATTCAAAAATAGTTAGAGCGGTGGGTCCAAGATACTATCAAACAGTGGTAGATGTAAGGATTTCCAAATAATTTAGTCATCAGATGTGATAGATGCGGGAGAGGGCTTTGTTGTTGCCATCACATACCCAATCCATGCAATGACTCCCAAAATTCCTCCGGCAATCATCAGCACGGACAGTTGTAATACGATTGGACTCCATTCAGAAAGCATTAGCAAGTATGCATAAACAAAAAATCCGCCAATACAGAGAGCAAAAATGGTAATGCCCATTCCTTTTCGTTTATCCATGGCGAAGAATTTTTTGTGAGTTATTTATTGGTTTGAACTAGCTTAACTCAATTGCCATAAGATATGCATCTTCGCCATCTCTGTAATAGGCGTTTAATTGCTGCCTAATTGCAAATCCCAATCTTTCATATAATCTAACAGCGTCTGTATTACTGCATCTCACTTCTAGATAGAATTCGTCACATTTTCTCAGTTTTACGCCGTTAACAGATTCTTCGACAAGAGCATTTCCAATTCCTTTTTTCCTGTGTTCATCAAGTACGGCAATAGAAACTACGTGGCCTTTCTTTACAAAACCTAATTTTTTAAAATTTGAAAAGCCGAATTCAGTTTTACACATGATGTAACCAACATGCTTTCCACCGATTTCCGCTACGATGAATGCTTCAGGCAATTCGGCAAGCAGACTCTCATAGAAATAGTCCGAATAGTGCTCAGGCAGGGTTTTCAAATTGATTTCCATTACAGAGATAAGATCGCTAGGCTCTGCCCGCCGTATATTACAACCCCCCAACTGTCTAAGAATCACTTGCATGACTCTATAGCGCATTATCGATATTTAATTTTAAACCAAAAGACCATTTAATGGAAAAATATAGCGTTAAAGAGATGGGGGATCCTTCACAAGAAGATATCATTTCGCTAGTTAATTCCATATTTCGTGTGAGTGAATTTACCAAAAATGAGTTCTCCTTGGAATTCAAAATTGGTGATGATGATTTTAAATCAAAATTTGAAGATTTGGCAAGAGAGTTAGAAGATGTGAGATATGTCTCCAAATTAGAAAAAATTGAAAATGGAGACCTGTATCTCATCATTCAAAAATTTCCACCAGGAAGGCAGAGGAGATTTTTAAGCTCATCATGGATTCCCAGAATTTTGTTTGTTGTTGTGATAGGGTTCGTTATGTTTGATGGATATTACAAAACATCCTTTGGAAATACAATTGTGGATTTAGGAGATCCGTTAGAAGTTTCAATATATTACGTATTGGCATTGATGGGAATTCTAGGCGCTCATGAGCTTGGCCACATGATTGCTGCTAAGAAGCACAAGCTAAAGACCACATGGCCGTATTTTCTACCGGGAATTCCAATATACGGAATACCGACATTTGGAGCGCTGATTCAATCAAGAGGACTGACAATTAATCGAGAGATTTTGTTTGATGTGGCAATTGCAGGTCCAATTGCAGGTTTGGTGATTGCAATTATCGTTTCAATTTATGGTGCATACACAGCGCCAGTTTTGGATGATCTGATCATGGGAGAAGTGATTGATGATCCAAGATTACGGGATTGGGCTTTGGGAGAGCCATTACTCCTGACTGCCAGTTTAGCATTGTTTGGAAAGGGGGACCTATATGGAAATACAATATACATGACACCTTTCATCTTTGCCGCATGGGTCGGGTATCTAATCACGTTTATCAATTTGCTACCGGCATGGCAATTGGACGGGGGCCATTTAGCCAGAACTTTGATGGGTTCAAAAATCCACCGCTATGCAACGTACGGAAGCTTGGGGGTACTTGTTTTGCTAAATTTCTGGCCAATGGCAATGCTGATTTTTGTACTAAGTAGAAGAAACCCCAGTGCATCACCATTGGATGATGTATCACCACTTTCACGAAATAGAAAACTAGCGTACGTCGGAATTATAGGATTGGCAGTCCTGTGCGCTCCCTTACCGACGCAGATTTTACCAGGAATACTATCTTAGTAGTAATCTTGCACCGTCTGTAACAACTGCGACTTTCTGTCTAGCACCTTGTGTTTTTAGAATGTAATCCATAGAATATTTTATCCCCTGCATTGAAATCAAACCAAGTTTCTTGGCATAAAACTCAGGTAAGATGGAAACTAGGCCTATCTGAAAGTTCTTTTGAATTTCTGAAAGAAACAACAAATCCTCCATCCCGTCAACGTACTTGCTAGGGTTTTTCAATTGTTCCAAAGTCAATCTGTCTTCAAGATGCTGCTGTAATGCATCAGACCCCAGACCTCCTTTACATTCGGCAACTAGGATAGCAAGACCGTCTTTTCTGATGGCATTAGAACAATTCCAAAGTGAAGAGAATGAGGTTCCTAAATTGTCATTGCTTGCATCTTTGCCAGTGCTTATGACCATTGTTTTGTGCTGACCTACATCCTTGATTGAATTTGATTCGAGTGTTTTTGTAGATCCGATAGTTTCAGAAGGATGGCCCGTTGAAAAATCAATGATGCCTTCAGAATTTGCAATAATTTCTATTCCCTGAATTTCAAAATCATCTGCAAATTTTTTTGCTTCTGCAAGACTTTCAGGATACTGTCCGGGAGTTGGGAGATTTCCTTGTCTTTTTGCATATGCTGAAAGCATTGATTCTTGACCGAATTTTTTGATAAGACGCGTGGCAATTGTCTCATAACCGAATAATCCATTAAACTCCATTTCTCCCATGAAAACCAAATTAGGGTTTGAGATATCAGGATCGGCAAATTCGTTAATTGAGCTTCCCTCAGGTAGGCCAGACTTTACCAAGTTGAGGATTTTTTTGTCGGTCAGTATTTTGGGGAATGGCTTTGATTTTTGCTCACATAAAGTGAACAGGGAAGAAATGATTTTTAGAATGGATTTAGAATTGTGCAAGACTACGAGTTCCATCGGTTTTGATAAATCCAATGTGTTTAGTTTTTCATTGATCGCTGAATCATCCAAGATTTTACCTTCAGAATCAATTTTTTGCCCCAAATTTTCTGCCTTTATATCCAAAACTACGTCAGCAATACCATAATTTAACCAGATTTCAGGCATAATTATCACACAATACAAAACAAAATAAATCAAGTGTAGTTAAATTTTGTATGGAATTTGTGAAAGAGTTTGCGACCTTTTTGCATGAAAAAGGCATCATAAAATTTGGTGACTTTGAACTGGCAAGTGGAAAAAAGAGTCCGTATTATGTAGATTTGAGGTTGGTTCCAGGCTATCCTATTGAATTTAGAAAAATGGTAAAGCGTCTAGAAAGTGAGATTAGTCAAGATATTGGATTGGATAATTTCGAATCAATTGTTTCGGTACCAACAGGAGGCCTAGTGATTGCATCAGCATTGGCAATCGAAACAGTCAAGCCACTCATCTACGTAAGAAGTAAGCCAAAAGATTACGGGACATCAAAATCAGTTGAAGGAAGGATTCATGACGATATGAAGGCGGTAATGATAGACGATGTTGCCACTACAGGGGGTTCGGTTGTCAATGCAATAAAATCCCTAAAAGAGGTAAACATACAAGTTAAAGATGCGTATGTAATTGTAGATAGGATGGAAGGGGCAGGTAAAGCGATGGAAGGGTTAGGGGTGAAAATGCATTCAGTTTTGAATGTTCTGCAAATTGCAGAAGCTTTAGTTGAACAGAATCTCATCGATGAGACGGTTCTAGAAAAAGTAAAAAATCAAACCAACAAATGAGTTTCGGCAGCTCAGACAAATGCCTTCCAATCATCATTCAGATATAACTCTGATTCTTCATTGCGGCCAGATGATTTTTGATTTGCTTGGTTTAAAAATAATGGGAAATAATGCTGATCTTTGTATATGATTCAACCGTTTTAAGCACGTTTTTAAGAGGCAGTGGTTGATTATCAACTCATCCTAAAACCGATCATTTTGTAAGTAATTCATGATAATCGGGATCTAAGAATGGCTCTGCTGATACATCTTTCATGATTCACAAAGAAATGTCAGACATTCAATGGAACGCAGTTGCATCACATCTGCAAAAACCGGAAGACCAGGATGTAATGACAGAAACACAATCAACGGAATATTGTTTGTCCTAACAACCGGTTGCAGGTGGGCAGACATGCCAGACAGATACGGTTCAAAATCCACTGCGCATCTGAGATTCTCAGAACTGCAGCAAAAAGGAATATGGAAAAGGATTCTATCCAGTTCAATCAAATATGCACACAGACAGGGAAAAATCAACCTGCAAAAAATTTCAGTTGATTCATCATCAGTTGCCGCCAAAAAAGGGGGGACAAAACAGGATATGACGGGTTCAGAAAGATCCTGGGCACAAAAATACACGCTGCAGTAGACGGGACAGGACTGCCAATCTCAATTAGGGCCAGCCCTGTAAATGTCCATGACAGTACAAAATTCATTGATGTGTCATAAGACATCTCAGAACCTGCAGGTGATGGTTTGATACGGCAGATCATCTTCAGCGTATGCCTACAGGGGATACGATGCGGCATACATCAGAAACTATCTGGGATGCCATGGGATTGACTGTTGTATTCTATACGGGAACAATTCAAAGGACATTGCACAAAACAGGAATCAAAAACATCATGGCAAGACAAGGTTTGTCGTAGAACGGTTCCTTACATGGCTCAAATGCGGACTTCACAGGACGGCAGTCAGATACGAAATGAACTGTGATGACTGTCTCGGGTTTGTGTATCTGGCATGCGTCATGATGTATTGGAGGGCTTTAGGACAAGTTCGACATGTTCACAAGGAACAATATATGACTCAATAAATCAATCTGAAATTTCCAATACAAAATTACCCCATGCAAATAATAAAAATGAACAACAAAAAATTGCGTCAATCCTGTCGGGAGTTGACGCATCAAATTATATACAATTCATAATCATTACATGCTTCTATGATTAACCCACATAACAAGTGCAAACCCATCATTCAGAATACAAATAAGAAAATAAAATCGATAGACAAACTAATAAATTTTAGTTGTTATCTCTACCGCCACCAGATGGTTTGCCCGGATTCTTACTAGGCCATCCGCCACCTTTACTTTTTCCGCATTCGATATTTTGATGCATAACAGATCTTGTATTAAACATATAAAAGAATTACTATCAACTTGTTAGATTTTCATATGCCAGTACTTTCCAAGTAAAAGGAGAAATATCTACCGCTAAGTTGCAAGTGACGGGTCAACAATGCTTTTTTAATACTTTTTAAAACAATATCATATCATGAGTTCTACAATACAGAAAAAAACATACACAGTCATCATAACTCCCGACAAAGATGGTGGGGGGTTTTTTGGAAGATGTGAGGAGTTGCATGCTAACTCACAAGGTGGAACATACGGTCAAGTAGTAGAAAATATGAAAGAGGCAGTAGAAGTTTCAATAGATGACAACATATCTGACTTTAACATGCTGGTAGTTCATAATTATCAATGACTAGAATCCCTAAAATCTCGTGTAATTCAATGATAAAGTATGTTAGCAAAAAAGGATTTACAGTATTAAAACAGAAAGGGAGTCATGTCAGATTAAGAAAGGGTGGAATGTTTACGACCATTCCTGCAGGAAATAGCATGTTAAAAATTGGAACGTTATTAGCGGTATTACATGATTGTGAAATTACAAGAGATGAATTCATTATGGATTATAATAGCGGGTTTGTAAAATAATTTTGCGTAAAATATACTGTAAACGCACAATACAGTTAGAAAGATAAAAAGATCTACTTTATGAAACGCTTGTACAAAAAAACACATTCTGCAATAATCCCACATGCCATCAAATCAAAGGTGTATGATCTTATTTGAAGAATCTATCAAATCAAAATATACTGCAAATAATTACAATTCACATCTAAAGCAGTTCATTAAATTCATGAATATTGATTCGGCCAATAAACTATCACGGTATTCTTCATCAGAATTACAACGTGAGCTTGAAGACTATCTAATTGAACTAAAACAGACAGCAAATCCCAATTCCATACCGTCAAAGTTTAAAGGAATTAAGCACTATTGTATTATGAACAGCATAAACCTGAATTGGAACATAATACACAAAATGTTTCCACAAAAACAGAAAAACCAGGTATTGCGTTCGTACACAGCAAAAGAGATCAAGGGAATTTTACAAAATACAAGAAACATCAGAAACAAGGCACTCATTCATTTTCTTGCATCAACTGGTGCAAGAATAGGAGTCTTTGATCATCCACTGCTTTTCAAGCATATGAAAAAAATGCCATACAGCTGTTATGCTGTACTATTGTATGCAGAATACATGGAAGAATACTGGGTATTTCTCACCCCCAGGCATCAAGAGCATTAAAGGCATACCATATCTATCGCAGAAGAAATGGCGAAATATTTGACGATAATACGCCAATTTTTACAACAGGGAAAACAGTACCAAAGCAGCTCGGATGGAGCGGTGCCAGAAGTGTAGTGTATAGAACAGTATCAAAAAGCAACATAAGAAAACACAAGAAGGATAATCGTTATGATGTACAGATAGACCATGGATTCAGGAAGAGATTCAATACGATACTCAAGATGGATAATTCAGTAAACTATAACATGCAGAGAAGCTGATGGGGCATAAAAATGGACTGGATGGGGTATATTTTACACCGACATTGGATGAATTGTTTGCAGAATTCAAAAAGATAGCACATAAAATTAAAATATAAAGATTAGATCCAAATGTTAGGAAAAATTTTGTCATATCATGAATTGATGTTTTTGTAATAATTTGACCATCATACAAAACATTGCATTTAGATATTCTATTATTCGCCTGTTTTTTCCTTCTCAATTCTCTCTACATGACAATCCAATTTCTTTATCATGTTAACAGTTAGATCAGGGTTGTCAATTAGCGGTTTGTCTTTTTCAGGACGAGGGTTCTTTTTTATCCCATTGATTCCAGATTCTGCCAGAATACCCGCCAAATCTCCATAATGTTTTTTATGAGTCCTTGTATTGATCATCCCTGATTGGAGTGATGTAATTCCCATATGGAATAGTGTCGGAAAATTCATCCAATGGTGCATCTTGCTTGCTCATGGAAAGGCCTCCTTTACCATCATGGGACCAAACAAGGGATCAGGTAGGGCATGGGCCCGAAGGTTCCCGTTTTGTCCAGCATACGAAACCCCTAATTTAATCAGTTTTTTCAAGGTTTCACGTACGTTACGTTGTTATATTTTATAATGTTTTAGTTAGAAAGAAAACCTAATGCACGTTGTGCTGGGGATATAGTTAATGGGTAATTTTTAGGACCCACGTGTAAATACAATCTATCAGGAATCCACTTTGGAGAATAACTATAGAGTTAGTTTCACTCGATAATCATAATCTGTCTTTTTATGGATTAAGATAATAACATGATAAAAATATGAACTTGAGTATTTTTAGGCATGATTAAAGACATTGATCATGTTCTTGATTTTTTGAAAGTTAGTGGACTGAACAAATATGATGCTACAGCCAGTAGAATTATTCCTGCGAATCCAATATAATACGTCAACATGTTAAAATCTGAATATTTTGAAATACAATTCTGAAGTTTTGTCTTGTTAAGTGAATCTAAAATTCCATCCACAATACAATAATCAGTAGTAGTTGTTAAGATAAATGAAAAACCATACGCAGATACAGTAAGAATCAATCCGATCATTAACATAAAGAATCCAAGTTCTCCTCTTCTTTTCGTTTTAGATTGACCCTCAGTTGATGATTGAAAATTTTTCTTAAATGTGACATATAATCCAAAAGAAGTTACAAAAAAATAATTGCAATCATAAGTGCAATAACAAGATTCAGAGTCACACGTGCAAGTAATATTATATGAATAAAATCTTTAGGTCACGCTGACGATTACCTTACTAAATAAACATCAAAAATACAGATGTCGGTACAAAAAGATAGTCTTTTCTTTCATCTAGTTCATTTTTAGATAAAACCAATCCACTTTTGACTCCAGTTGTATCTAAAAAGCTAGTTAATCCACCTAATTCTCTAGTATCTACTTTATTTCTAAATTTTACTTCTATAGGAAATTCAAATTTATCTTGCTGATATAAAACAAAATCAACTTCCCTATTTTTGTCATCTTTCCAAAACATTAACTGATTTCCATAATCAAACCCATGCTTATTCTCAGACAGTGTAAATGCCCATCTAATCAGGTGGTCTGCTACTACTCCTTCAACAACACTACTTTTTCTAATCTCATCAGAAAGATATTCTTCAGCTAGTGAAAATGGGTCTTTTGAGCCTAACCAGGAGTTGAAAATATGAAGATAAAACGGGTCATGAAAATAGAATTTTTTATCTTTTGCAATTAACGGAATTTTCTTCTTTTCTCCATATCGTTGAATTATCGTAGTTACGAGCATTTCTTTGAGGGTTAATCCATAGTCTTGTGCTGTGGCCCACCCACTTAATTGAGCAGATTTTCTTAGATTGTCCCAATTTGTACTTGATCCATAGCTTTCAATTATTGCACTACAAAATTGCTGCAACAGTGTTTCTTTTTTCTTTAGTTCCTGCCAATCTCCCTTAATTCCATTTAGATATTCTGTATACAAATCTGCTTCAATATTATTGGTTTTTAATTTTTCATCTACTATTTTTGGTATTCCACCTGTTAACATGTACTCATATAGATAGTCATTTAGATCATCTAGATAATTGTCGTTTAATTCTTCAATATCTTTAGGTATTTCTTTTGCTACCATCTGTGAGAATTTTTTTATTCTGTGAGTAGATGAAAGTAATTGATTCTCTGAAATGAATTTTGCCAAATCTTTGTCACAAATACTAACAAATTCTACAAATTTCATAGGCAGAAGTATTTTATCATAAGGACCACTAGTGCGCCCTTTTCTTCCAGGTAACTTTTCAGTTTGATTCATTATTCTAGAGGCTTGAGAACCCGTTGCAAGGGTGGTACTGTTTTGGAATCTTTTATTGTCCACTAGCCATTTTATTGCATTTGCCCAATCGTTTACTACAGATATTTCATCTAGGAAAAAATAGGTTCTTTCATTTGTTCTTTGCCGTTTGCTTAATCTTAAATATGCATCAATTACATCAACCAGTTCTTGTTTTGAAGTTATTAGATCAAATGAATAGTAGAAAATATTCCAAGGGTTAATTCCATTTTTTAAAAAATCTTGAATTTGTAATTTTATTAGAGTTGTCTTTCCAACTTGCCTCGGACCTCGCAGTGTATAAAATACTGAATTGTTTGCAGCATAATTGAATTGAATTTTATGTCTTAATCTTGAATCATATTTTATTTCAGAATTTTTCCATTCTTCTATCTTGTCATCTTTTTCAATACTCTTTGCTGATTTCCACCAGGGGTTTGCTTTTCTAATTGTTCTATCTAAACGTCCCTACTGGCGGAGGCAAGACTTTGCTGATTTCCACCAGGGGTTTGCTTTTCTAATATCACTGTCTTTTACCATGTTTTTTACACTGAGAACTTCTTTATATCGTAGATCCAATTAATTTAGAGTTTCTTTATAAAGAAATGATAGACTAGTTAGAGTTTCTTTATAACTGAATTACATTACGCTTAGAGTTCGAACATGTATTCACATCTACTAGATTATAGCTCAAAATAGCTCAAAATATCTCAAAACCTACTCCTAATATAGAAAATAAGATTACCTAGTTTGAAAATTTTACACAATCTACAGCATAATCACGGTTTTTGTTTATTAGAAGTATATGGTGGTGTAAATCAAAAATTTTAAAAAATTCCCCTTAAGGGCATTTTTTATTGGTTCAATTCTCAACAAATTTGAATTTATTCAAAAATTAACTAGTAACAATCTAAAAATTCATCTGACACACCATAACCCTAATTGATTCATGGTTTAGACAAATCATATGAAAGATTTTCAAATTTTTAGCATTTAAGAAATATTCAAACTAAAATTAATTAACATTCAAAAAAATTAAAAACTGTGAAATTAACAGAATCATTTACAAAAATAGGAGAATTTTTTATTGAAGATGAAGGCTATCGAGGGATATTATCATATGATCCAAAAAATGGACTTTTTCTAAATTTAAAAAATTTACCATTTACACATGACAACAAATCTTTTCCACTAATGGCAGGAATAATTGATGGGAAGCCCTATTCCTGTACATTGCTTAATCTATATCTGCAGAAAAATACGTTTAGTGGAAATCCTGATGGCATGACAAGAACTTCTACATACACAGTTCAAGATATGTTGGGAGAAAAAATAATAAGAGAACAAGGAGACTTGCAACTCATCCTAAAACCGATCATTTTGTAAATAATTCATGACAATCGGGATCCAAGAATGACCCTGCTGATGCATCCTTCATGATTCACAAAGAAATGTCAGACACTCAATGGAAGACGGTTGCATCACATCTCCCAAAGCCTGCAAAAACCGGAAGGCCAAGATGCAATGACAGAAACACAGTCAACGGAATGTTGTTTGTCCTAACAACCGGCTGCAGGTGGGCAGACATGCCAAACAGATACGGTTCAAAATCCACCGCGCATCTGAGATTCTCAGAGCTGCAGCAAAAGGGAATATGGAAAAGGATTCCATCAGGACTGATAAAATCCGCACACAGACAGGGAAAAACCAGCCTGGAAAAAATATCGATTGATTCATCGTCAGTTGCCGCCAAAAAAGGGGGGACAAAACAGGATATGACGGGTTCAGGAAGATCCTGGGCACAAAAATGCACGTTGCAGTAGACAGGACAGGACTGCCAATCCCAATCAGGGCCAGCCCTGCAAATGTCCATGACAGTACGAAATTCATTGATGTGTTGGAAAACATCTCAGAACTTGCAGGTGATGGTTTGATACGGCAGATCGTCTCAGTGTATGCCGACAAGGGATACGATGCGGCATACATCAGAAACTATCTGAGATCCCATGGGATTGACTGCTGCATTCCATACAAAAAGAACTCGAAGAACGTTGCACAAAACAGGAATCAAAGGCATCATGGCAAGACAAGGTTTGTCGTAGAGCGGTTCCTTGCCTGGCCCAGGTGCGGACTTCACAGGACGGCAGTCAGATACGAAGGGAACTGTGACAACTGTCTTGGATTTGTGTATCTGGCATGCGTCATGATGTATTGGAGGGTTTTAGGATAAGTTCTTTATTTTCTTCTTCTAATGATTATGCGATTCTCTGCTAGTTCCTTTATTGGTTCCCAACCTTGGCATATGTGATGTAATAGCTGCTCATCATTTGTTATTATTTTTCCATCATATGTTTGTTGATGTTTCACTTGAGATGCAGACATTACTTTCATTATCTCTTGTCTTATTGCATTTGTTTGCTGTTCAATGTCTGAAATTTTTTTGCTTTTTGTATCTGTTGAACTAGATGTTCTTTGCTTTTCTATTTTGATTTTTACGGGATCAATTCCATAAAGCTTTGCCTGCTCACGCCACATATCAAGTAGCATCTCCTTTTTGTTTTGTGCTGAATTGTTATTATCACCATTTATGGTACACAAAAATTCTTGGCTCTTTGAATACGCCCTTCTCATGTCGGTAATCATCTCATCAGTTAATCTGCCTTTGTTTGTAGTGTATCTAGCTTCAATGTCTCCCTTGTGACCCATAGAGAACTGTCTATAAGCATGAGTCATCCTTCCATGGCTTTCTGCAAGTAATAGTTGCGTGTCAAAATATGCTCGCAAAACATACGGTCTTACCTTTGTTATGCTCCATATGGCTTTTCTAATGTCAGATGTAATTCGTGGTGTTGTGATTAAACCAGATTGGTTCTGAATTTTGTATCTTCTTCTAGATTGATATCCTTGCTCCAAAGATATGACAGGTGAATTTCCAGCGAGTTTTTCGCCAGCTGAAATCCTTTTTCTCAAATAACCTAGAACATACTCACAACCTTCAGATGGCAAGAACGTAAAGTACTTGTTTTTGGCCTTGCTAAGTGTAGCTCTTACTATCACCATTGCCGGAACATGTACAAAGCTAACTGATTTGCCGTCTGATTCAATCACTAAATCAGGCAGATCAGCTAGCTTGAGACCATCTGTTCCATCATAGTTTCCCATTACTTGTGGTCTGATACCTGAAAAGGCCATCAAACTGATACTAGTTCGAGTTCTGGGGTTTGCAACATTAAGAATTGATTGTAACTGTGGCTTAGTTGGTACTTGTTCGTCTTGTATCTATACTGGAATCCCGGCATTTGCAATCTTTACTTTTCTTTTTAGCTCGATGTAGTTGAATACTAGCCATGACTTTATTGACTTTAGTATCCCATCGATATAGTTTGGCGCATAGTTTTGCGATTCCAACCAGGATACATGATCTAACAACATGTTCTCTATCGTTATGACGTCTTTTCTTCCAACCTTTACAAGCTTGGCAGGCGTAGTGTTTGTTCTGTAACAAAATAAATTCAATCTGCGTAACCTAATGTCTGCATTTAGCTTGCTTCCTCTGCTTGTATTTTGGTACCAACATCGTACATTATCATCTTGCAGAAGATCTTTTGTTGCAGGTTTTTTCTTTTCAGGCATTATTTTTCTCCATAATGTCGTATTTCATTTGCTTAAAAGCAGGTCTCGAATGCTGGAGAATATGGGCCCGAAGGGCTTCGATCCCTTGGCTCACCGGTTATGAGCCGGTTACTCTACCAAGCTGAGTTACGGGCCCTAAGCAAAGGGATTTTCTATCAGGTATAAAATGTTATGAGGTTAGCAGTATTCCTCGTAGCAGCCATCAAGCAGCAGGTTTTGCGCTGAAATTGATTTATCTGCAATTTCAATCAAGCTACCAGAGTCAACAGAGGACTTCTCCAAAATATTTCTCCAAGATGCCGCATGCCTAACGTCAGCCTCGGTGTGAAGTCTAAAGTATTCAGTGGCCTCATTGTTTGCTAATCCATAAAATTCCGCCAACCCATCAAGTTTGGTTTGACTGATCTTGGGAATTTCCTTTTCAAAAGCGTACATTGCACATGCGCCGCCGTCAAAGGTATCCATTAGCTGAGTCAAATCAGATACCGCCTGTCTGGTTTTAGCGGTTCCAGAATATGGGATTAGTTCATCTTCAGATATTCCAAGTTGGCCGGCAAAAGCAATCCATGGCTTGATATGATCAGATTCCTCTTGTTGGTTTTCTACCAATTCGCTGGTTACAGAATCAGGGGATTTCTCAACAATGGGGGCCATAAAGGAGGGGACTGCTTTTACAAGCTGAAAGTATTCTTTGGAATAACCTGCCAAAGATTCCTGTGTTAATTTTCCATCAGACCACATTTGGTAAAATGGGTGTTTTAGTAAACTTCTTTCTTCAATCATTTCGTCAATTTTTTGTATTATGTTCATGATTCACCATCAATTACGCCAATAAAAAAATCTTTGTGGTTTACAAAAGATTTTATGGTCATAAAAAATAATTTTCGTGGGTTCCAGTGGTGTAGACCGGTCAAGCATTTTGCCCTTTCAAGGCAAAGATCCCGGGTTCAAATCCCGGCTGGAGCACCAAGATTTATTTACTTATGGCAAAGTTTTTTGATCAGGCCCATCTTGGACAGGAAAAATATCGAGATAAATCCCCTACTAGAGACTTGTGGAAAGTACATTCGGCGGATAGATCAGGCACTGGATGATGAACTTGGCATTTATTCTGAATCTGAATTTATTGGCCCTCTAAGATATTCTCTGGAAGGGGGAAAACGGATTAGGCCGATTGTTTTGAATTTAGCAGCTGAAAGCGTAGGTAAAATTGACGAAAATGTGCTAGCAGCCTCATGTGCGGTTGAATTTCTTCACATGGAGTCAATCATTCACGATGATATCATTGATGAGGAGACTGTGAGGAGGCAAAAAGAGCCATTTCATGTCAGATATGGATACAATACAAGCGTGCTGACAGGGGATTTTGTTTTGGGACTGATTCTTGCCATTTCGTCCAGATTAGACAATGCCAGGATTACAAAGGATTTGGCCACCACTGCAATGTTAATGAGCGAGGGGGAGATGATTGAAGGAAGATTGGAAAATAATGAAGATGTAACGTTTGATGACTATCTAAGGGTAATAGAATACAAAACAGCAGTTGCATTCCAGGTTGCATCAAGAATAGGCGCAATAATTGCAAACGGGACTGAAGAGCAGATTGAGGCATTAACTGAATATGGAAGGAACCTAGGAATTGCATACCAGATTAGAGACGATTTACTAGATTGGAAAAATGAAGACAAACTGTTTAATTTGCTGATTAAGAAAAGTTCTGATCCTAGAGACGTGTTTAACAAAATGGAAGAGATGTTAAAAGAGTATTCAGAAAAAGCAAGAACCGCGCTCAGAAGCATTCCAGACAGCGAGGCAAAAATGAATCTAGATAACTTGATTAAATTTACTTCGTTTAAGGCATAGGACCAAAACTGATTACAGGTGTTGCAAACTCTACAAACTTTAGTAATGGTTCTGGATATACGCCAAATCCGACTAGGAATATTGTTGAGAAGATCATAACTGCAATAACGGATTTTGGCTCTGCGACCCTCTTTTCGGTTTCCCCTTCAAAGTACATCTTTCTCGTAATCCAGCCATAGTATGCAAGGGATAATGCACTGTTGAGTACGCCGGCTATTGCAAGCCATGGGGCCCACCACAATGCAGATGTTGCATCTAATGCACCGCCAAACAGCATCAATTTACTCCAAAATCCTGAAAGTGGGGGTACGCCTGCCAATGCAAAGAGGGCAATAACCAAACCGAGTGCTGTAATTGGCATTCGCCTTCCAAGTCCCTTTAGTTTATCAATGTGGGTTGCTGCAAGGGTTGTTACAATACCGGCTATCGCAATAAATGCTGCGCCTTTCATTACAGCGTGATTCATAATTTGGTACAAAGAGCCCTGTAATCCAAGAGAACTGTGCGGTGAAACAGCAAGGCCGATCAAAATGTATCCAGCATGTGCGATACTAGAGTATGCCAGCATTCTAGAGACGTTCTTTTGCATGATTGCAGCGACATTTCCCACAGTCATGGTCATAACTGCGATAATACCAAGAGCCAAAGTCCAGTCAAGATTCAAAACTGCCATTCCAAGAATTATAATCCTAATTGATGCGGCAAATCCTGCTTTCTTGGTTGCAGCAGCTAATAGTGCCGCAATTGGTGCAGGGGCACCCTCGTAGGTGTCTGGCAACCATTGGTGGAACGGAACAAGTCCCATTTTGAATCCAAATCCTGCAATAAACATTCCAACTGAAAGCAACGCAAGTGGTAATAGCGAAGGATCAAGCGTTGAATAGCCCTGAATTACGTCTCCGATATTTGTAGAGCCTGTTAGGCCATAAGCAAGTGAAATGCCGTAAACTATGATTGCAGATGATAGTGCGCCAAAGAGGAAGTATTTCAGAGCGGCCTCGTTTGAACTTGGGTTCTTTTTCACATAACCAACCAAAACGTACGTTGGAATGCTCATCAATTCCCATGCAACAAATAGCATTATCAAATCAGTGGAATATGCAACTAGAACCATGCCGATGGTGGCAAGTAAAATTAGTGAATAGTAGACAGCAGGGGAGTTGTGTTTGCGCATATAGTTGAAAGAGCCGACAGTTGTGAATAGGGCAACAATCAGCATTGCAATTGCAAAGAATCCTCCAAAGCCGTCATCTACGATTACATCTTCTGAGAAAAGTGCAGATGAAGCGATATTGTCATTGATGAATTGGTATCCAACATATCCTATGGATGCGATTAATGCGGCAAATGCAATTACGGCATAAAATGAATTTGAGCCTTTTTCCCTTCTTGCAATACTGATTATTGGAAGAAGAATTCCGACAGTGCCCAAAATTGCGATTAATACCAACGGGGTTGAAGTAATCTCGATCATCCCATAATTCCCCTATATCAGCAATATCAGAACTACGAATAGCAGTCCTGCTCCAAATACGAATAGATATGATTGTGAAACGCCGGTTTGAGTTCCTTGAACAACTCTGGCACCCCATACAACTGCTTTTTGAACTCCATCATTCATACCATAATCGATAGCGGTCTTTTCAAAGTATCTGAAAATTGCTCTTGCCAACCATAATGGGGCTACAACAAAGCACCAATAGATGATTGCGTTAAGATACCATCTGTTTAAGAAAAGTTTGTGAATGGCATAAAAGAAAATATTTGAATTGACAAATTTTACCGGATCAACCCATCTTCCAATATAGAATATGTAACCTAATCCAATTCCTGTAGCAAATGCCACAAGTGAAGCACCAAGCGCAACTGGGTTAATACCATTCAAAAAATCCGGCAAGATTGAAGATTCGGATTTTGCGTGTTCGCTGTTAATGCCAAACGAATCTTCAAGATATACTTCGAACATATGGTGTAAGCCATGTTCTGTTGATAATCCAATTAATCCAATTCCGATTGTAAGTACAGCTAAAATTCCGTATGGAACCCACATCGACAGTGATGCCTCATGTATGTGATGTCCTTCTTCTTCCATCCTTTGGATATGTTTGCTCTTGTTTCCAAAGAAGACCATGCCAATCATTCTTGTAGTATAGAATGCAGTGATTATTGCAGTCAACACTGCAATTGCAAATAGCGGTAATGCCCATTCGTTTCCCGATGTGTAAACTGATGCAAATATTGCATCCTTACTCCAGAAACCTGTTGTGATAAATGGTGCGCCCATTAAACCAAGACCGGCGGCCCACATGAATGCATAAGTCTTCTTCATTGATTTTCGCAAGCCCCCCATATCCGTCATAAATCTTGAACCGACAACATGCAGTAAAGAACCTGCCGCCATGAACAATGAGGCCTTGAACATTGCGTGAGAAATCAAGTGGAAGAAACCTGCTGTGTAACCATCAACATATTGATGGGATAGTCCTGCAACACCCAGTGCCATCATCATGTAACCAATCTGAGAACCAGTAGAATAGGCAAGAACTTTCTTGATTTCCGGATTAACCATTCCTTGTGTTGCAAGCAGCAGGGCTGTAATTGCACCAACCCATGCAATAATCTCAAAGAATTGGTCTGCCATAATTCCTGCAGCTCCCAACGCAAAGACGATAGGACCAATTCTTGCAACCAGGAATACGCCTGCTTTGACCATTGTTGCTGCGTGGATAAGGGCGGAAACTGCGGTTGGGCCAGTCATGGCCTCCAAGAGCCATTCGTTAAGTGGGAATTGTGCCGATTTGCCAATGGCACCGCCAAATAGCAATACAAATGCAGGAACTAGCATCCCTTCTGCATTCATTGCAACTGCCCATTCAGTCCCTCCCATGAGTTCCTTGAAGCCAAATGTTCCAGCATACAAGAATATCAAAAGCATGCCAGCAATCATCATCACGTCTCCAACTTTGGTCATGATGAATGCCTTCATACCGGCATGTGTTGGTGCATAGTAATCCAAGAGACCAAGGGCAGTACGCCCTTCTTGTCCAACGTGATCCTTCCTTTTATCACGATACCAGAAACTTATCAGCATGTATGAGGCAAGACCTACACCCTCCCAACCAAAGAAGACCTGTAACAAGTTGTCAGATAATACGATTAATTGCATTGAACCAATAAAGAACATCATCCAGAACCAGAATCTTGTGGTGTCTTTATCGCCTTTCATGTAACCGGTACTGTAAATCATAATGAGGAACGAAATCCAGCCGACAACATTTGCCATGATTACAGACAGGGGGTCAGCTAGCACACCGCCGTTCAATCCGATTGCCTCAATCCACATTACTTGGTTGTGAATTTCAGAACCTTCAACTGCAAGCGGCAATAATGATGCAGCAGATAATGCGCTCATCAATGCAAATCCAACTGCAACGTATCCGGTAGCTCGCCTGGATAGTTTTCCAGCACCCGGCATAATCATCGCAGCTGCAAATGGCAAAATCCAAACTAGCCAAGCCGCAGTTGATGTTGCTTCAAATGGCAGTCCAAAGGATTCAGTTGCCATAATCTATACTCCCAACACTCCACTCATGTATGGAACGATCGTCTTCAAGAAAACATCCGGATAAATACCGACTACGATTGAGAATCCTGCCAATACCATCATTGGCGCTGTCATGTACCAACTTCCCTCCTTCACGTTTTCAAGATGTTCGGGAGTCTTTCCAAAGAATACGCGTTTAAGCATCCAAAGCATGTAAGACATTGTCAGGGCAGTTGCAACAAGACCCAGACCAAATGTTACTGCTCTAACGGCAGAACCTTCCGCAATGGCAGTCTCTAATGCACCAAAGAAGAGAGGCCATTCGCCCATGAAACCGCCTGTTGGTGGAACTCCCATGATAGTTAATGCGCCAATAACAGCACATACTGCAGTGATTGGCATCTTTCCTGCCAGGCCACCTAACTTTGAGATACTTCTAGTTCCGACTTTAACAATGATAATTCCGGCCATCATGAAGAGAATGCCTTTTCCGATTGCGTGTGTTACATACATCATCTCTGCACCTGCAAGGCCAAGAACTGACATTGAACCAATGCCAAACAGGAGATAACCCATTTGACTTATGCTAGAATATGCAAGAAGGCGTTTTAGATCATCTTGCATCAGCGCCATTGCACCGCCATAAATCATTGTAACAAGACCCCAGACGTGTAACCATATAGAGAGTTCTGCATATGTCAATGGCAAAAATTCTACAATTAATCTGAAGACGCCATACGCTCCAATGCCAATCATTGCTGGAGACAGCAATGCGCTGATTGGAGTAGGTGCTGAGCCGTGAACGTATGGAAGCCAAACATGGAACATGAATACGGCCAGTTTAACGCCAAGGCCTATTGCTATTGCAACTGCAGAATACATTGCAATGTCTGGAGGTATTTCAGATTCGCGAATATCTGCAAAGTCAAAACTGCCCAAAGTCAAGCCAATCATCAAGAATCCCAACAGTAAAACTACTGCACCGGCATGAGTCCAAAACAGGAACATTAAACCAATCTTTCTTCTTGGACCATCACCCCACATTGCAACTAGGAAGAACCCAGGAATGAGCATAACCTCAAAGAAGATGTAAAACTCGATCAGGTTTGTTGAAAGAACCGTTCCAAGCATGCCCATTGCAAATACAAGGTACAGTGCAAAGTACAATCCAGATTTTGCATTTACGTAATTTGTAAGAGATGAGGATTCAACGACCGAAGTTTGTCCACTGCCAGATGTATTGAGGTTTTTTTCTTCTTCAAATTGTTCATGGAATTTATGAATCATGTATGGCTTGGAGTAGATAGCCAAAATAGTGGACAAGACATAAATCATTATTGCAAATGGTGATGCCAGCCCATCCAACAGGAAACCAAATTCTCCAAACTGTGTTGTCCATGGATAGTGTTCCTCTACAGTTCCAGACACTGCTGCATTGATTACAAGAATCGTGGCGTATAGGAGAATTGCAAATGTAAGCCACATTGCAGGTGTTGGACCTGCTTTTCTTCCAATGACATAGGCTGCTGGAGACAATAGCAGTGGCAAGAAAACAGCCTGCAATAATACGTATTCCATTATCCCTTCAGACTCCTAAAGTCGGCAATATCGACATTTTGATACATCCGATAAGCTACAATGATTAAAGACAATCCGACTGCAACTTCTGCTGCTGCAATTGCAATTGAGAATAAGGCCATTGTTTGGCCACCAGTATGAGGTAAAAACCTGCCAAAAGCGACGATGTTGAGATTTGCGGCGTTGATGATAATTTCAACTGCAAACAGCATTCGGATGAAATTGCGTTTGACTGCAAGGCCATAGATGCCTATGCCAAGCAGGGCAACTGACACCAGGGTAAAATCAATTAGTTCGTTGGTCATTCTCCACATCCTCACGCTTTGCTAAAACCAGTGCGCCGGTTACAGAACCTGCCAGGATTAATCCCATCAGAATCAATGCGGGCCAATAATATGTTACAAAGTCAGTTCCTATATCCCTAAAATTAGTGGCAGGCTCATCGGTAGTTATTGTTTTGATGCCAGAATCTAAGAATACTGCACCCAATGAAACCATGACGGTCAACATCAGACCAATACCTGCAAATTTTCTACGCTTGTCCTCAATTTTTTTGAAAATTAATTCCCTTTTTACCAACATTACAGTAAACAAAATCAATACAGCGATAGAACCGACATAGACTGCTAATTGGAACAATGCAACAAATGGCGCATCAAGCAAGAAAAAGAATCCTGCAATACCACCCAAAGTTCCCATCAAAGCAATGGAACCATAAATCAGCGATCTTAATTCAAGCGCTGCGATAGCTGAACCGATTGTAATTACAGCTAGTCCAAGAAAGGCAGCATCAGCCATGTGTTGCGCCTCTGTCAGAAATTTGAATCTCACTGTCTTGTGCAACATATGGCTTTACAGCAAGTTGGGCAGGAGTGTAAATCAGACCCTCTTTTGTGAACGATGATAATTCGTAATCGTTAGTCATGTAAAGTGCGTAAAACGGACAGGCATCAACGCAAAGACCGCAGAAAACACATTTTCCGTAATCAATTTGAGGCATGATTGATTTTTTGTTTTGTGTTTGTTCCTCAGGAACTTTTACCATTGCAATAGCTTCTGCAACTCCTTCACATGCGATTGAACACAATTGACACCCTGTACAGTGATCATGAAATAGCATATGTCTGCCTTTTAATCCAGCAATACCAACGCCTGTTGATGGATCAAATTGATATCCGTCACCTACAAATTTTAGTTTCTCCTCAGGATAGCGAAGTGTAAATCGCTTTGTGGCAATGTGTTTAATTCCAGAATTTAATGCCCGAATGATGCCGGTTGCGGTTCCCATTATTGCAATCCTCCCGGTCCCAGCACTCCAGCGTAAAGCAGGCCAAGTGCAATAAAGATGTTAACGAATGCTAATCCAATCAATTTGGTCCATCCCAGGCTCAACAGCATATCAATCCTGATTCTTGGGAACACGCCTCTAGGTAGCAAGATAAAGAAGATCACACCTACGGTTTTCAAAACAAACCAAAATGTGCCATTAAGCATTGCCTGATCAAATAACGGCAATCCGGGGAATGGACCCACAGTGACAGGACCCATTTCAACTCCAGTGAGAAGTTCCTCTGGGAATGGAGGTACAACCATCGGACCGTTCCATCCGCCAAGGAAAATTACGACAAACAATGCTGCAAATGCATAAAGCTTCAGATAAGTTCCTAATTGAACAAGACCGTACATCATACCAGACAATTCAGTTAGCCATCCAGCAACAATTTCACTTTCTGCCTCCGGTAAATCAAATGGAATTCTTTCTAATTCTGCAAGCATTGTAATAAAGAAAACAATTGCACCAACCGGCAAGAATACAATCCATGGGAAACTGGATTGGCTTGCAGCAATCTCAGACAGATTTAGGGAGCCAGTTAGCATTACAACGCCTAACAAAGACAAAATTAACGGAATCTCAAATGAGACCATTTGGAATAGGGCCCTAATGCCACCAATGAATGGGAATTTACTGTTTGCAGACCATGCAGAAAGAATTGTAATAATTGGGAAAAATCCAATTACTGCAAAGACTCCAAGCAGTCCCATCTCTACATCTGCAACTACCCAACCGGGTGCAACAGGAATGAACGCGACAAATGATGCTGCAGCTGCAACAAAGAGGACGGGAGCCGCCCAGAAAATAGGCTTATCAGCCTTTGCGGGAATGATAATTTCCTTTGAAATCAATTTTAGGCCGTCGCCCATTAATTGTAATATGCCCTCAACCTTTCCACAATAGAAAGGACCTACTCTTAATTGCAATTTTGCAAGCATTTTTCTTTCAATGAAAATTGTGCCAGCAGCTAGCAATGCAGCAAAACCAAATCCAGGAAATGCCATGACCCTGAAGATGTCAGTTGCCATGAATGCATGAACTACAGGAAGAACGCGTGTAGGATCTGCCATCCAAGTAAATGCAAGGAATGGCGTAAGCAATTCCCCATCAATTACAGGCATTGGAACAACAAATAGAATCATCATGACTGCCGGAAGCCCAATGACGGCCAGAATTAGCATTATCCAAAATATGTTATCAAGCAGGGACTTGATGAATTCACTAAGTTTGAAGTTTGGTGCAATGACAGACATTTATCGGTCTGCCTCCACTGGCCAATAATTCAAACTCCAATATACTGATGGCATGTTACCAAGTTTTTCGCCTCGTAGAAGATTTGGTAATGCGATTAGGTTTCTAAAAGAAGGCACACTCAACTTTACCCTATACGGTTCTGCTTTTGCATCAGATACGATATAGCATCCCAAGGAGCCCCTGCCTGACTCTACTCGCTTGTAGACGGATTCCAACCCTTTGGTTTTTGGATTTGGTTTTAGCTTAACTCTAACGGAACCTGATTTTGGCATTTTTTGTAATGCCTGTCTAATGATGTTGCAACTCTCCATCATATCAAGCCAGGGTATTCTAGATCTTGCATAAGAATCTCCTTCTTTCATGACATTAGTGTGAACGTCTAGTTCGTCATAGACATCATATGGTTCCTTGACTCTAAGATCATAATCTACGCCACTTGCACGAAGTACAGAACCGGTGGTTCCATATCTTATGGCATCTTGTCTTGATAAAACTCCCGTATCCCTAGTTCTTGAAATCAGGATGGGGTTATCATAAAATACGGCAGCATACTCTTTGATACGTTTTTCAAAATAGTTTACTTGACGTAGGCAAACATCTTCAAAATTTGGCGGCAAGTCGTTTCTAACTCCGCCTGGAACAAAATGAGCGTGCGTTACTCTGGCACCAGTCATTTTTTCCATAAGATCAATCAAGAGCTCACGATCACCTGCAGGCCACATGAACATGGTGGAATGTCCCAAGAAGATTCCGTAAATTGCTAGCCAGTACATTATGTAGATACATCTGTTTAGTTCAGATGCAATCACTCTAACGTATTTTGCACGCTCTGGAACTTCTATTCCAAGTAATTCCTCTGCCCCCAAAACATACGGATAGAGTACATTGCATGAATCGTGAATTACTGGCCTTTCCAAGTGAGGAATATTAGTGATGTAATTTCTATACTCTGCCATTTTTTCTTCTCCGCGGTGAACGTAGCCCGGATCAGGATCACATGCAACGATATAATCGCCGTCAATTTGTACAACAATTCTCATGTGGCCAGAACCAGGATGCTGCGGTCCAACATTGAGAGTCATGATTCTCTCGTCAACTTTTTGGAGTGCTAATCCCGGCGGTAACTCTGTCATCCCTATCTGCCTTTTATTGCAAAGTCCTTTCGAAGTGGCGGTAAATCTGCCCAGTCCTCTGGCAAAAGCAATCGTCTGTTATCAGGATGGCCCTCAAAGAAAACTCCAAACATTTCAAAAACTTCCCTTTCATGAAATTCAACGCTGTAAAATACATCTCTAAGAGTGGGTAGCTTTGTGGCATCATTTCCAGGTATTGGATCAGTTTCTCTTTGAGCTCTAGTGGCCAAAACAAGGACTTGCCTTGCTAATGAGGAATCAGTATACGAACCAATATGATAAACGACCTCAATTTCGTCATCTGCAGGATAATCTACGCCTGAAACAGATTCGACATGATCATAATTTAGCCCATCGCGGATAAATTCAGCCACGTCATGGACATTTTCTCTGCCAACGTTAATTCTAACCCTATCCTCTTTTACAAACCCAACCTCGACTTTATCACCGAATTTTTCAACGATTTTATCAGAAATACTTTTTTCAAATGCAGGTAATTCTACCGGAGGAGCTTCGGGTTTCTTTGCTGCAGGCTTTGGCGGGGGTGATTTTACTTCAGGCTTGGCATCTGCAGGAGGATTTTCAGTTTGAGTGCCCATCATACAAACTTCCTAGCCTTCATTCTCTTGATTTTCTCTTGCAATAACATACATCCTTGAATAAGAGTTTCAGGTCTAGGTGGGCAACCTGGAACATAGACATCAACTGGAATAACTCCATCAATTCCCGGAAGTACATTGTATGAATCAAAATACAGACCTCCAGTAATTGCACAGGCGCCCATAGCAATCACGTACTTTGGTTCTGGCATTTGATCATAAACTAATCTGAGACGTGGCGCCATTTTTCTTGTGATGGTTCCTTGGACAACCACAAGATCGCATTGTCTAAGTGAACCGAATGCTTCAATGATACCAAATCTTTCAACATCGTATCTGGGACTCGATGCTGCACCAAACTCAACACTGCAACAAGCTGTTTCAATGTGGACAGGCCAGAGCGACCAAATTCTACCCCAATTAATGGCATAGCCCAATGGCTTGTCAATTGCCTTTTCTAAAATATCTCCCAACTTTCCTACAAAGACATTTGCATTTTCCGGTGTGACTAAATCTTTAAGCAATTTTATCCCCTATCCCCGTAAATACAATTTCTATAAATAATTACCATATTCTTCTTCTCCCTGATTGATATAATGCAAATGCCATTGCACCAAACATAATTGCCAAAAATCCCATCATAGGCAAAGTCGCCATCTTTGGAATTTCTAAAAGTGCACTTCCCCATGCATACAAGAAAATTGCCATTACGTCAAAGACCACAAACATCAGAATATACGGATAATACTGCATCATGAAATGGGTTCGTCCCTCTCCTGACGGGACTTGACCGCATTCCATCGGCAAAAATTTAACCGGATTGCTTCTTTTTCGAGGGGAAACCATTCTTGAAATAACCAAGGCTGGAGCCATAGCTACCATACCAAACGCAAACATCAATACAACGGTACTGTAATTGCCCGCCAATTCCCCGACCAATTTAGCTTTTCACCCTGATTTTTGTATAAAAAGGTATGTTTCGTTTTTGGATCAAAATTTGGAAAAAATATTTTTGAAAAGGACTTAATAGGATAACATCAGAAAGGCGATCATGTCATTGAATGTGGGAGACGTTGCTCCAGGATTTGAGCTTCCGGATACCGAATTGAAACTGAGGACTTTGGAGGAATTTAAAGGAGGAAAAATAGTCTTATCGTTCATAGTCGCAGCCAGCTCTCCAGTCTGTGAAGCAGAACTCTGTACATTTAGAGACTCTTGGAAGGAAATCTCAGATACTGGTGCCAAGGTGATAGCAATTAGTAATGACGGACCGTTTGCAAACAAGGCATTTGCAGAAAAACACAGCTTTAACTTTCCATTGTTAGGAGATTATACAAGTAAAACGATCAAAGATTATGATGTTCTGATGCCAGACTTGCTTCATATCAAAGATTACAACGCAGCAAAACGCTCTGTCTTTATAATTAATGAAGATGGTAAAATCGGTTACAGGTGGGTTTCAGAGGATCCATTAAAAGAGCCAAACTATGAAGAGATTAAAAATTTCTTAAAATAAGAAATCATTCCAGATCTGCGATAACGTCGCCTTTAGCAACAGTTGCACCTTCTTTAATTTTGAGATTTTTCACGACACCATCCTTGTGAGCTTTTACTGCAACCTGCATCTTCATTGACTCCAATGTACAAACAGCGTCACCCTTCTTAACAGGATCACCTTCAGATACTGCAATTGATACGACCTTGCCCGGAATCTGGCTTTTCAATGCTAATTGGGCACCTCCTGAGCCGCTGCCACCGGAGTTTTTGAAAACAACCTCATCAAAATGGGCGTTCATGTTTAGTGTAATTGGAACGTGATCAATTACAAGATTCATTTCACTAGTTAAAGTCTCAAGATATTTTGCTTTGTGATATTGCTGATCTAAGATAAATTCGATGCCTTTTGCATCCATGGCGATAATTCTTAACTGGTGTTCTTTGTCATTGATCTTAACCACATAATCGTTGTTGCCCAAGTTTCCAACAATTTTTGCGTCAAAGGATTTTTCAACGTCAGATATCTTATAGTCCATCAACCATCAATCCAGTTTGTTTTTCCATGTTGCACTGCTGGTACCACCGTTTTGAGCCCTGCTTTTGAAATATTCAGAATGAATGACAGCTGCGGCCAAAGCTGCGTCGCTCTTTTCTTCTTTTTCTTTCTTGAGGTCTTCAGTCAGTCTGTCAATCATGTCATAACGTTTCAGAAAGTCAGTGGACAGTTCTCCTTTTTTGTACTCCTCAGAGTTTAGAATTGTTTTGTAAAGTGGAATGGATGTTTCAACGCCTTCAACATACATGTCACTTAATGCAGTAAGCATTCTTGTTCGTGACTCCTCAAATGTCGGACCCCACGTACAGAGTTTGGCCATTAGTGAATCATAAAACGGGGATACTGTGCAGCCGGGATAGAGATAGGTGTCACACCTAACGTTTGGTCCTGCAGGGATTGTTACATCCGGAACGGGTCCAGTTGAGGGTGCAAAGTCCAAAAATGTATCTTCTGCGTTGATTCTACATTCAATCGCATATCCATTCATCCTTAGATCTTTTTGTTTGAATGGGAGTGGTTCTCCGTTTGCAATATCGATTTGTAGTTTGACAAAGTCCAATCCCGAAACCATCTCACTGATTGGATGCTCTACTTGGAGTCTTGCATTGATTTCAATGAAATAAAACTCTCCATTATCTGCCCTCAAGAATTCGGCCGTACCAAGATTGGTGTAATCAACTGCCTCTGCTGCCCTAACAACTATTTCGCCGATTTCCTCTCTTTTTGCATCATCTACTACAGGAGAGGGGGTCTGTTCAATTAATTTCTGATTTCTTCTTTGAATGGAACATTCCCTCTCAAAGAGATGTACTGCATTTCCATGATGATCCCTGCACATCTGATATTCAATGTGTCTTGTTTTTTTTAGGAATTTTTCAACAATTATTGCAGACTTTCCAACAGCGGCAATAGATTCGGAGGTTACTGTTTGAAAACCCTCATGCAGCTCTTTGTCATTTGTTACAATTCTGATTCCACGACCCCCACCACCATAAACTGATTTTAACATAACAGGATATCCAATATCGTTTGCAACTTTTGCTGCATCTTCTGCATCCCTTACCAATCCAGGACTTCCAGGAACAGTCGGAACTTGTGCTTTTAACATTGCAGCCTTGCACACCATTTTATCGCCGCATAAATTCATAGAATCTGCAGAGGGACCAATGAAGGTGATTTTATTTTTTTCACACAATCTTGCAAAGTCATCATTTTCAGAAAGGAAGCCATAGCCAGGATGCACAGCATTGGCACCTGAAGCTAACATGACTTCAAGGATCTTTTCTTGGTTTAGATAAGATTTTGCGGGAGCGGCCTCTCCGATGTGATAGGATTCATCTGCCTTCTTAACATGTGAGGAATTGTAATCCTCGTCAGAATAGACTGCAACAGTCCTTATTCCTAGTGCATTGCATGTTCTGATTACACGCAAGGCAATTTCTCCTCTGTTGGCAATCAGTACCTTTTCAATCATCACTAATCACAAATTGATATTTCCGTGTTTTCTTGGAAGTTGCTTTTCTCTCTTGTTTGCTAGCATTTGGAGTGCTTTGATTATCATCGGCCGTGTTTCAGCTGGATCAATCACATTATCTACAGTTCCATGAGATGCTGCCACATATGGATTCTCAAATTTCTCTGCAAACTCATCGATTAGCTGTTTCTTGAGCGCCTCGGGATCGTCTGCTGCGGCAAGTTCTTTTCTGGACATAATTTTGACTGCCGCCTCTCCACCTAGCACAGCGCATCTTGCAGTTGGCCATGCATAGTTGATATCAGTTCCAAGGTTTTTACTTCCCATCGCAATGTATGCTCCGCCATATGCCTTACCAATAACCAAAGTGATTCTTGGAACAGTTGCTTCGCAATATGCATACAGCAGTTTACTCCCATGCCTAATGATGCCATTGTGTTCCTGGTTAGAACCAGGCATGTAACCCGGAGTATCAACCAGAGTCAGAATGGGAATGTTAAATGAATCACAAAATCTGATAAAGCGTGCGGCTTTGTTTGAAGAATCAATATCAAGTGCGCCAGCTAGATGCGTGGGATTATTTGCAATGATTCCAACTGCTTGTCCGTTCATTCTACCATAGCCTACAACAATATTTGGTGCAAAGAGTTCATGCACTTCAAAGAACTCACGGTTATCTGCAATAGAATTGATGATTTCTTTCATATCATATGGTTGTAAGGGATTTTCAGGAATTACATTGATGAGATTGTGATCCAACCTATTTGGATCATCATCTGTCTTTGTTTTTGGCGGTTCCTCTGTATTATTTTGTGGAAGAAATGAAATTAATTTTTTGATGTAATCCATGCACTGGTATTCATTTTCTGCAACAAAGTGTGCAACACCACTTTTTGAACCATGAGTCATGGCACCGCCAAGGTCATCAAAGGAGATTTCCTCGCCCAATACAGTCTTGACAACGTCAGGTCCTGTGACAAACATGCTTCCAGCTTTTTCTACCATTATAACAAAATCAGTCATTGCAGGAGAATAAACAGAACCGCCAGCGGAAGGGCCTATACTTGCAGTAATCTGAGGGATGACTCCTGACGCCAGTTGGTTATGATAAAAGATATCTGCAAATCCATCTAAACTCATTATACCCTCTTGAATTCGGGCACCCCCAGAATCCATAATTCCAATCATGGGACATCCGGTTCGAACTGCATGATCCATTAATTTTGTAATCTTTTTAGCCCCCATCTGACTGAGCGTGCCACCAAGTACAGTGAAATCATATGCAAAAACAAAGATTTGCCTTCCATTAACATTGCCATAACCGCCAACTACACCATCAGTATAGAATTTCTTTTTCTGCATATCATATTCATGATAGTGATGAGTGACCAGGGGGTCAATTTCTGTGAAAGTGCCCTCATCAACCAGGAGGTTGATTCTTTCACGAGCAGTTAATTTACCTTTCTCGTGTTGTGCCTTGATTCGATCTTGGCCGCCGCCTTGTAATGCGGTTTTATTTTTTTGGTTATATCCATCAATCTTTTCAGAATGCACGACATTCTAAACCAATATGGTTTTCCTATATTTACTTTGAGAATTAAGATTTGTAAAAAAATTACAAAAATTTAACGATCAATAGAGATTTTAGAACGTCAGGTATTCAAAAGCGGGAATTTTTTATTTGCCGATTTTTGATAGGTTACGAAGGAATCTTTTTCGTCACCACATTTCTTACATATACAGAATTGAGATACGTTAGGAATATCACAATTATCTTGAAACTCACATTGCGGACATCCAGCAGGGGCCCCACATACCATGCACTGTAATTCATCGGCCTGGGCACATTTTTCATGCTTTACGCCCAAACCTTTAGCCCATAAACCAATTTCATTCACAGGAATTTTTTCATTACAGACAATGCAAGTTCCAGGAAACTTCATGGGAATTTTCCTCCAACTCATCGTGTTAGTCCAATCTCCTTGTCAATGATATCCCCAAAAGTTTCTTCAAGATCTAATTGAAGAGTTTTATTTTTGATGCAAAACAAAACAAATGGCAGACAAGAGGTTACAAAGGAACTAGAGGATTGGTGTAATTTTCTAGCCATTACGGAAGACAGTGATTTTATTTTTGCGCCATCCCATCTGACTCTATTTAGCAAGGGCCAAGATAAGTTGTACTGGGTATAACGGATTCGGTCATCATTTTGGTATAATTTAACCAAGATATCATTTAGGTAGCGAAGCAATCTCCAATTTTGAGTTTTCATGATTCTTCCAAAAAGCATGTCTGCGTTGGATATGATTTCAAGATGTTTTGCCATGGTGGAATTATCCAAACCGCTTGTTATGATGCTAGAATAAAACGCACTGATTTTTTCTCTAGGATCAATTTGCATGGCATAAAGAACGCCTCTAGCTTCCTCAATAGAGTTTGCTTTAAAGAAAGCATTTACGCCGTCTTCGACATTTATGTTTTCAAAAGATTTTTCAGTTTGAGGATTGAATCCGGTTACTAGAGACTGTGCAAGATTTATCATGGAACGAACGTCACCTTTTGATTTATCAATAGCTTTTACTAATGCACCGGGACTCAGTTTTGTATTTTGTTTTTTTAATATATTATCAAGATATACACGCAATAATCGCGGTGGAATTTTTCTGAATTCTACTGTCTTTACTGCTTTTTTGATACTTTTCATTTTATCAGATGTGTCGCTATTTGCAGCAAGAAGAATTGGCACCGTAGGTTCTTTGAGAATGTCAACAAGTGCTGATGCGCCTCCATAATCACCGCGGCCGTGGATTCCATCGACTTCATCTACAAATATCATAGGAGTGCCCATGACACTCACATTAGCTAGAACAGGCGTAAGAATTTCGTTTATTCTAGACTTGCTTCTAACATCGCTTGCATTCAGTCCAATCACATCATATCCAAACCGCTTTGCCGCAAGATATGCAACGGTAGTTTTTCCAATTCCAGGCGGGCCTACTAAAAGCAGGGGTTTTGTACCTTTTTTCCATTTAACAAACCACTCGGTAATGGCTGCGCGAGATTCTTCATTTCCCACCATGTCAGAAACTATCTGAGGTCGGTATTTTTCAGACCACATCAAAGTAATCACTTGGGAAGTTTAGATTGGTACTCAGACCACCTGCTGGCCTTTTCCAATTTGTTATGCCAGTATTGATTATAATGTTCCACGGTTAAGAACAAGAATTCCAAAAATTCTTTGTGTGAGAAGTTATCAGGTAGCAAATCAAGTGCAAGCCTTGCATCATGTAGATACAAATTACTTTTTTCTAACGTGACTTCAAATCCTTTTTTTACGTCATTGGCTAACAATGAATAATAAAGTGGCCAAGAAGGAATTTTTACAAATCCACTTTTGATAGAATCCTCAATTTCATTTCCACAGCCGACGCCTTCAGCAGCTCTTGCCATACCCAAATAGAAAATCTCACCAAGGGGGTTTTCTGCCAAGGCCATGTTTCTTCCAGCAGTTCCCATCACTGCGCGGTATTTTTTGTAAGACAGAGTCATTTCTTCCTCAGTAATTTCAGTCGGTTTTGATTTGAGCTTCTCATCCAGATACTGTCCAATTCTGGCATCTTCAAATCCCGCCTCAAATTCCTTTAGAACGTGTTCCCCACCTTTTGAAATTTTATCTCGAGCCAATTTCAAGATATAGGGATTCATCAGTTTGTAATCATCAAGAAATTCCAAATCCTCATCCTTGTCTACAATTCTGTCCATGGGCTCACTTAGATCAATTGCAAGGATATGCCCTTCAACCACGTCTTGTTTTAGTTGTGGATCATCTCTTCCAGAAAATTCAGCAGCTGCATCAAATAATCCATTGAAGACAGGAAAAGTCATTTTTACAAAGTTTGAGTTTAAAATTCGATTTACCCTATCTTGCATAACGTCAGGACTCTCTAATTTTGATTTTATAGGCTCGATCTCAGAGGCGTTTAGGATGATTTCGGTGGAGCCTACTTCATTGCCAAATGCCTGTTGGGTGGCATTCGGATCGGTATCGGATTTTATTTCATTTGACAATCCTTGTGCAAATCGTTCTGCAAAATTTGGAAATTGGTTTTCTGTTTCGTCTTTGTATTTGTTAAATAATTTGTAGCCTTTAGATTTGAACAGTGCCTGTTTTATGATCTGCTTCCCAGGTTTTGTACCCATCAAAGCTTCTTTACTAATTACGGATTGATCCTTGCCACTCACAGTCGTTAATCTTCCTTATTGTTATTTATGCTTTCAAACCAGATATTTTCTTCACTTAAATTACGAATGACTGGTTTGACAACATGGAAGTCATAGAAATTCTTCGTGAAGCTTCAAAGAGAATTTATGAAAATGTAAAAGATCTTGCCGGAACAGATGATGCTGCAGGGGATTTCGGAATTGGTGCGGGGGGAGACGTTTCAAGGAACATAGACATTATTGCAGAAAAAACTGTTTTAGATTATCTTAAAGAGATTGATTTTGAATGTGTTGTTTTAGGAGAAGAGTGCGGCAGGGTGGAAATATCAAATAAACCAAAAGGGTTTGTCATAATGGATGCAATTGATGGTTCGGCAAATGCAGTAAGGGGAGTTCCATTTTTTTGTAGTTCGTTAGCATTTGCGACAGAGAACAAGCTTAGTTCAATTACTGATGGAGTAATTACGGATCTTTCAAACGGAGAAACGTATTGGGCATCAAAAAACAAAGGCGCGTTTTTCAAGGAGGAACAGATCAAAGTGCGCAAAAAGGATCCTATTTACAAAATAGTGGGAATTAACACGTCTGGTGCATCAATCGAGTTGATGAATAAAATGCGCCCAATATTTGAAAATCACAATCATACAAGACATTTTGGGGCAAATGCTCTTGAAATGGCAATGTTTGCAAGAGGATTGATGGATATTTTTATCGATTTGAGAGAGAAGATAAGAATTCAAGATATTGCTGCAGGTTATGTGATTGTAAAAGAAGCAGGAGGATTGCTATTGGATGGAAGACTAAATCCCCTTGATGCAGATCTAGGTTATGATACAAGGGTTTCTTTTATCGCAGCAGCAAGCCAAGAAATTCTTGATGAAATAATGTCACAGATCAGCAAATGAAATTCCAGATTAGAGAATTGCTTGATAATTTAGCGCTATTGGGATCTCAGCAGATTTTACAAGGCAAATGCTAAGAGAAATACATTTAACCAAAGTCAAGAGAAAATCTCTTGTATGGTAACTGAGATGAAAGCAAAAGTAGTCTATAGGGAGTTACTGAAAGAGGATCTTGTAATCATAAGACTAGTTCCAGAAAACGGAATGCCAGAATACAAAACAGGCCAATTTTTGACAATAGGCCTTCCAATTCCGGCGGAGAAAAAAGTTGTCAGGCGGGCATATTCTATTGCATCACATGCGGAAAATAGAGATTATTTTGAATTTGTAATCAGATGGGTTAGAAAACCACTTCCAGGTCGTGTAACTACTGAATTGTTTTATCTAAGTGTTGGAGATGAAGTTTCTCTCGGAGATCCGACAGGGGCTGCATTACAAATTAGTGACAAACTACCTGACGGACAAAAGGATAACCGAAGAGTGATTTGTGTAGGCGGGGGTACAGGACTGGCACCATTTATTGCATTTGCAAAGCATTTCCACGACACTAATGATAAACGGGAAGTGGTCGTTCTGCACGGTGCAAGTTACGTTGATGAGCTAAGCTATAAACGATTATTGACAGATTTGGAATTAGAAAGTGAAAAAAGAGGAAGAGAGCAATGGAACTTTAGATACAGAGCTGCAATCAGCAGACCAAAGGAATTCTTTAACAGATCTTGGAATGGTCATGTAGGCAGGGTAGAATCATTTTTCAAGCCTGATAAAAAATCCGGATTATCGCCCGTGGAAGAAATGGTAGGAGAAGAACTAACTCCAGAAAATAGCATCATCTACATTTGTGGGTATCAAGGAACGATTGATGGGGTCATTGAACATCTGGGTCCGAAAGGTTTCGTTACAGAACATGAGAAAAAGCCAGATGGGAGTTTCGGAATTAAATTCGAGTCATATGGATAGATGACTTAAAAACAGCAACTCATGTTCTGGTATTTCAAAAAAGAAATTACCTCTAGTGATTTAATACCTGTGGATTTTTATATTGACTATTTTTCTACCAAAATATGGCAAAACTCAAGTGTAATGATTATGGATTTGAATGTAATTTTGTAGCCGAAGGCGAAATGGAGGCGGTTATTGATAATTTTAGGGCTCATACTGACGAGGAACACGGAATAGATTACTCTAAAGAGGCAGTTATGCAGTTTCTATTAAGAAAACAGGGACTATAGTAAAATTAGGCATCCAGTCTCTTCATCCTAGCGGATAAAACGGGAAGTTCCTTTTCAATGATTTTTTCTACTGCCGGGACAATGCCCGCTCTAGCCTTTACACTTTCCTCATAGAGTTCTGTAATCTGATCTCTAAACAGTAATTTGATACCAGGAAGTGCGGTAATTCCCTCATCAACGGTCCTAGGATCAGACAAATCTAAAACCAATGTGCCCTTTTTCTTTTCCTCCATAACCAATCTGATTCTATCGTATGTGATTAAGAAATAATCAGATGTAGTCGCGACGAAAACAATATCATATTTGTCAAACCCTGCTAAAACGTCATTAAAGTCAACAGGAGAGCCGCCAAGGATGGTTGTGAAGCCAGTAGCGCGCTCAACACTTCTACTTGCTACATCAAAATCAATACTTTTTTTCTTCAGTGTTTTTGCAAGCATTGCTGCAGGCTCACCAGTTCCAATTACTAAGACCTTTTTCTTAGAATCAAGCCCAGCTTTTTCATCAACTAATTTTACTGCAACATCACCTAATGAAATCACATCTTTTGCAATTCCAGTGGTATCCCTCATTCGTTCTGCCAATCTGATTACACTGTCAAATAATTTATTCAAGATGTTGCCAGACACTCCAGCATTTTTTGCGTTGGCTAGGGATTGAACGATTTCATCAAACACTTCTTGTTTTCCAACAACTACGGAATCAAGTCCGGATGCCAGTCGTAATAGATGTAGATAAACATCGTCTCCTTTGTAGACTTCAAGAGTTTGATCAAAATGATCAACGTCAATTTGTTCTAAAGATGACAAAGATACCCAAGTATCTTTGATTTGGTTTAAGACTAGTGCTTTACCCTCTTCTCTTCTTGCATCAGGAGAATCATCAGTTTCAACATTACTGACAGTAAAAATTTCTACCCTGCTTGCAGTCTGAATGACAATGCATTCTTCAACACCGTCAATTTTCTTAAATTCTGCACATGCAGCACCCACGTCTTTGAAAGTGAATTTTGATAATGCATGCAGCGGTATATTTTTGAAAGTGACTCGTGCATTCAATACATCAAAAGATACCTGTCCCAAATCATTCACCTGTTATGCTTTAATTTTATCCCTGCCGCCTTTAGCAGTTCTAAAAACATTCATGCCAATATAGAAATTTTCGTGTAGTGATTCCAAGTAAATGATTTGATTTTCAGCATCCTTAATCTCTTTTTCAGTTGCATCAGGATTGTTTTTTAATTGTGCAAGTTCTTGCCTTGTTTCTTCTAAAAATGTATCAACACCACGTTCATAATTTGAAACACCGCCAAATTCTGGACTAAGAACATGTTCAGGAACATATGCAGGAGTTTGATCTTGTGGAATCTCAGCTTGCCTAGTAAGAGATTCTTGTTCATCTGCAGAAAGGATTGGTCTTGGGAAACGATCTTCTTTCTCCAACCAAAATTCAGGCTCGCCCATATCACGTCTAAAGATTTCCTCACCTTGTCTCTTGAATGTATGATCTGATTTCTTTGCGGCATCTGCTTTGACTTCAGCGGCTATTGCTTTGTATTCTTCTTCTGCTGCGGCCTCTGCCTCTGCTTTTGCGGCTTCAGCTTTTGCCAAGGCTTCTTTAACTGCATTTTCTGCATCTTCTGCTGCTTTAGCAGCTGCTTCTGCTTTTGCAGTTGCTTCTTCTGCTGCTTTAGCTTCTTCTGCTGCTTTAGCAGCTGCTTCTGCTTTAGATTCAGTTTTTGCAGATTCATCTGTGGATGTAGAATCTTCAGCAGGTTTTGCCTCTATTTCAGATTCTTTTTTCTCTTCAGACAATAAAATTCACTAAAATTCCCTGAATTTTAATATTCTTGTGGCAGTAATAACAGAAAATCATTTTTCAATAATTATTTTCTTTGAAAGCTATTTTGATCGTGTCAGTTGATCATAAAGTGTTGAAAATAGAAATAATGGCGCCCTCGGCGGGATTTGAACACGCGTCTCAGCCGTGACAGGGCCGAATTCTAGACCGGGCTATACTACAAGGGCACAAGTTGTTTGAGTCAAAATGCCAGATTAAAAGTTTCTGTCACAACAAAATCTTTTGTAAAAGACTAAATTATACAGTTAAAGCATTTTTTACTAGGGTCTATGGCGCAGCCAGGTAGCGCACCGGACTTTTAATCCGGTTGTCAAGGGTCCGAATCCCTTTAGACCCGCCTCCTCTTTACTTTATTCATCAAATTATTGCGTTGATTTGTCTTGTCAAATCATCAATAGAAGAACTAATTTTGTTTTCTCTTTCTAACAGGACAGAGCGGTATTCATTGATTTTTTGAGTCCTATCAGAAATCATCCTTTTTTGTTCATCATAGCCTGAAGAACCAAATGATTTCCTATCTTTTAATGAAGAAGTTACACTTGTCGAGGAAATGATTTTTGAGACGGTTTTGGGATCAACTTTTGTGCCATTTACGGATTTTTTGATTTCAGATGGGGTTAGTTTTGAAATTGGTTTTTTCGAGTTATGGGCTAACTGAACAAGAATTCCTGAAATCCTGTGGGTCACTCTAAACGGAATTCCTTCTTGGACCAGTTTTTCAGCAACATCTAACGCAATCAGATTACTTGATTCGGTTATTTTTTTCATTTGTTTTTCGTTTATTTTCACAGTTAGAAGTACGGATTTTAAAATCAACAGGGCGCCAATGGAAATTTCTGACGTGGACCAGATGGAGGATTTGATTTGCTGTAAATCCCTCCCATACCCAGATGCCAATCCTTTAACGGTGGCTAAGATTGCAGTCAAATTTCCAATGACTTCTGCGGTTTTACCGCGCGTTAGTTCTAAAATATCAGGATTCTTTTTTTGAGGCATCACACTGGAAGGAGATGTAAATTCGTCAGATAGTTCAATGAATGAAAATTCTGACGTGGACCAGATAATAAAGTCCTCAGAAATTTTGCTAAGATTAGTCATCAAAATTGAGACCATTGCAACGTATTCTGCTACAAAGTCCCTGGTACTTGTTGCATCAATTGAGTTTTCAACAAGATCATCAAATCCCAACATCTTTGCAGTGCTATGTCTATCAATAGGGATGCTTGTTCCACCAACCGGACCAGCGCCAAGGGGACTTTGATTTATTCGCTTAAAGGTATCAAACAGCCTTTCAAAATCCCTAGTCAAGGCATCGGCATGTGCTAAAAGATAATGAGAGAATAATCCAGCTTGTGCTTGCTGAAGATGGGTGTAAAGGGGCATGATTGTTTTTTGATGGTTTTTGGCAACAGAAACTAGTGCCTCAACGGTGTCTAAAAGGCAGTTGCAGAGAATGTTGATGTCATCCCTAATTTTCATTCTAATATCCAGTACGACCTGATCATTTCGGGATCTGGCAGTATGCATTTTTCCTCCACTGGCCATTCCAGCTTTTTTGATTACCAGTGTTTCAACAAGTTCATGAATATCCTCTGCGCCAGATGGCGCATCAAATTTTTCATTTTTCAAATTCTCTAATGCAGACAAGATTTTTTTTACGTCATTTTTTGTGATGATGCCGTTTTGAAATAGCATCAGAGCGTGAGCCTGACTGCCAAGAATGTCATAAAGGGCAATTTGAGAGTCATCATCAATTGATGAGACATAATCTAAAGTAATATCACTCAAATCAGTACCAAGACGCCAGCGATACATTACCTAGGGTTCTAAAATGGTTATATATAGCATCGATGGTTTTCTCGACATGAGCCAAGATGTCAAGCAGATGCGGGTGAAAATATTTGATGAGCTGTCAAAGATTGTAGATCCGGAAATCAACACATCAATTGTAGAACTAGAATTAATTGATGAGGTGGATATCAGTGATAGCGGTGTCAAAGTAGACTTGCATTTAACAAGTCCATTTTGTCCAGCAGTGTTTGGTTTCAAGATTTGTCAAGATGTACACGACAATCTTTTGAAGGTCGAAGGAGTGAATGACGTTAAAGTTAATGTCTCAAATCACTTTATGGCCGAACAGATTAACAATCAAGTGAACAATAGTCCAAATCCAAAAAAATCGGGTTAATCTCTAAAACCCAGCATGTATCCTCTAAGTAATTGAATTCCCATTGCAGGATCAACGCCTTTTGGACACACCTGACTGCATGAGCCGGCAAAGTGACATCTCCAGATACCGTGAGAGTCATCAATTATTTTTAATCTGGAATCTTTTCCTTTATCTCTACTATCGGCAACATAGCGATATGCTTGGGCCAATGCTTGAGGGCCAACAAAAGATGAGTCAGTGGCCATTGTAGGGCATGCAGAATTACACAGTCCACATTTGATGCAATTTGCAAATTGGATGTACTGCCCTACTTGTTCAGGAGATTGCAAAAATTCCTTCTCATCAGATGAAAGTTCGGTATCATCTCGAATTAGATACGGTTTAATTTTTTGATGGGTGTCAAATAATTTTTCGAATTTCACTGTTAAATCACGAATCACAGGGAAATTGCTCATAGGTTCGACTGTAACAACGTTGGAACCTAATTCGCTGATTTTTGTAAAACATGCCAGCCTAGGCTTTCCATTAATTATCATGCCACAAGAACCACACGTTGCTTGTCTACAAGAGTAGCGAACTGCCACGGAATGATCAAGATGTTTTTTGACATCAAGAATTGCCTCTAAGACTGTTGTCCACTTTTCATATTGGACGTTGAATTCCATAAATCCGCTTACGTCATCATGTTCAGGGTTGAATCTTGAAATTTTAAGAGTGATGGATTTTGGTGAAGGTTGTTGCCCGTTTGAGACACTAGAGACTTGTGCCATTTCTATGCCAGCCCCATGTTAGTCATAATGATTGTTCTTGAACCGTAGGCTATTAATCCAATCATTCCTGCAAGACACCCATAAGAAACAGCTTTTTCATACATTCTTCCCTGTTTTAACTCCAGTAAGATTACTCGAAGTCCGTTAAATCCATGGACAGACAGTAAAATGAGAATCAATTCCAGCATGATGGCATACGGAATGAATTTGTAGTTGGCAAGAACATTCTCATATTCCAAAGATTCCGAGTAGCCCGTTGTAAGACGCATCAGAATATGAACTGCGACCAAGGCGACCGATGCCAAGGCAGTCCCATAGTGAATTTTCATTATTGTGCTTTCTTTCATTTTATTCACCAAACATTACCGCTAAACCATACATCATTGCTACTGCAGCAAGAAGTATGGCAGAGTAAATTCCTATCTTATGCCTGTAATTTTGTGATGCTGGATCGTATGGATAATCAGGCCTTGAGGGTTGTCCTACGCCAATGCCGCCATGTCCCAGCATTACTCGAACCCCATTTACAGTGTGGAACACGCACATCGCAATTATGATTGACATAAGGATATGTCCTTCGGTCGTGGAGATCATATCCAAGAAATCGTTCCAACCGACTTTGCCTCGTAAGATATTACTTGTTTCATAAATATGGCCAATGAAATATGCCAACAATCCCAACCCGCTGATTCTCATTAGCAGATATGCAACACGTTCAATTCCATATCTGCGGGGGTTGATCATTCCCCCAATGCCTTCCTTATGTTCGTCTTTTGGCATCTAGTATCTCCTCTCCACTGGCTGATACCTGGTAATTGTGACAGGATGTGTTTTCATTATAGGTCCATTTGGATCATAATAGGCAAGTGTGTGATGTAAAAAGTTGGCATCGTCACGTTTGGCATAATCGGTTCTGGCATGTGCACCGCGTGATTCTTTTCTATTAATTGCTCCAAGCAAGACAATTTCCGCTACTCTAAACATGGAATCAAGTTCCATGACATTTGCAAAATTTGTGTTGTATTCTTTTGCTTTATCATCCACGTGTTTCCAGGTCTGCGCCTTTAGGTCTCTAACTGTTTTAAGGCCCTCAACGAGACTCGCTTCGTTTCTGTAGACATATGCCTTATCGTTCATTGTATCAGTAAGTTGCTGTCTAATCTCATACGGATTAACATCGCCGTTTCCTCTAAAAATGCCATCATAGATTCTCTTCTCTTCGGCTGCCACCAAATGATGAGGCCACGGGTTGGTTTGCGGGTTATTTTCAATATAGTCAGTTGCAAGTTCTCCAGTAATTTTGCCCCAAACGATACATTCGGAAGTGGAGTTTGCACCTAAGCGGTTTGAGCCATGTACGCTATTGCAGGCAGCCTCACCGGCAGCCCAAACTCCCTGAATCTCGGTTGCACCATCAATATCGGTATGAAGTCCCCCCATCATGTAATGGCAGACAGGTCGGACATCCAGCAAATCCTGAGCGGGATCTTGGCCTGAAAATTTGATAGAAATTTCCCTGATACCCCCTAATTTTTCCTTGATTTTTTCATCTCCGAGATGGCGTAAATCAAGCTTCATGCAATCTGGACCAGTCTCATGCTTGAATCCACGGCCTTCTTGAATTTCCGTCATAATTGATCTTGATACAATATCACGCGGGGCTAATTCCATTTTACCAGCTGCATATGTTTTCATAAATCGTTTGCCTTTGTTGTTAAGAAGATAGCCCCCTTCCCCTCTTGCACCTTCTGTGATTAGAATTCCAGATGGCAAAATTCCCGTAGGATGGAATTGGACAAATTCCATATCTTTGAGTGCCATACCAGCACGCAATCCCATATCCAAACCATCAGGGGTTGAAGAAAGTGCATAGGTTGAAAAGCTGTATAATCTTCCAGCGCCGCCAGTTGCAACGATTAATGCCTTTCCTTTAATCGTGTAAAATGTACCAGAGCCTAATTCGATTGCGGTAACACCCATGAAACGTTTTCCGTCATGAACGATAGAGGTTGCAAACCATTCGTTGAGATATTCGATGTTTTCAAATTTTTGACATGTATCATACAAAGTTTGCATTTCAAAGAAACCGACTTTGTCTGATGCATATGTCGCCCTAGGAAAACTATAGCCTCCAAAGTTTCTTTGATCAATTCTGCCATCGTTTCGTCTTGACCACGGCATTCCCCAATGATCTAATTGGTGGATTTCTTGCGGCATTTCAACACATAATCTTTCAGCAACATCCTGGTCTGCAAGAAAATCACTCCCTTTTACAGTGTCATAAACATGAGATTCAATGGTATCACCTTCATCCTCGAAAAGAACCGCTGCTGTTCCGCCTTCTGCCGAAACAGAATGAGAACGCATTATTTGTACTTTGGAAACGATTCCGATTTTGAGACTGGGTCCTTTTTTTGCGGCAGCGATTGCAGCCCGTAAACCTGCCAATCCGGAACCACAAATGATCAAGTCAAATTCTATGGAATCTACCATTTTTCAGTCAAACTTGCTTTGGGCGGGATAAATATGTAGTAATTGGCAGGCACGATCCAAAATATTAAAATATATCACTAGTGATATCACTAGTGATGATTTCTGAGTGGTTTCAAAGAGTGGGAAGCTCGGTTCCAAGAGGATTTTCAAGGTATTTCATTTTAGAATTATTAAAAAAAACACCACATACTGGAAAAGAGATCATCGATTATGCCGTAGAACAGAGTAACGGAATTTGGAAGCCTTCGCCAGGCTTGATTTATCCGTTATTGGGGAGATTGCTTGATGAGGGATTGGTTGAAGAAACTAAAGACGGAAAATATCAGCTAACCAAAAAGGGAAGAGACACGGCAGAAGATGTGGACAAAGTAAACGATATCGTCAAAAAACAACTAGAGGTTTTGTTCAGACTAGGGAATGTGGGACGATTTGTCGCAATGGATCTATTAGAAAAAATTTCCACAATGGGAACCATTCTAAGTTCTAATTTTGCCAGCATGACTGAGGATGAAGCCAACAAATACAAACAATTCTTAGAATCGGAACTAAAGAAAATTCAAGAAAAAGATACCAATAAGAAAGGAAAGGAAATCAGGATCGAGTAATTGAAGATACAACTTCCAATATCGTAATAATTCAATCAAAATCATAAATAATTCAGAACAAGTACAAAACTATGAAGAATTTGAAAAGTACGATAAAATCAAAAAAACCACTTGTAACTCCAGGTGTTTATGACGCACTAGGCGGAAAAATTGCTCAAAAAGTAGGATTTGATGCAATGTTTCAAACAGGATATGAAACTTCTGCCACATTGTTTGAAATGCCAGATTATGGATTTATCGGAGCTGCTGAAACTGTAGATAACGCATGCAGTTTTTGTTGAAGCCCCGAGATCAATTGATGGAATGAAGAAAATAGGCAAAGGGATCAATGCGCCACTAGTTGCAAGCATGAGTGAAGGAGGTGCCACCCCGCCAAGTTCTGCACAAGCATTAAGCAAAATTGGATTCAGTATCATATCCACTGTCGCTTTTGTATGCAAGCACATTTGCAGCAATGAATATCTTACAAGAACTAAAGAAAACGGGAAAGGCATCAAAGCATAAACAAAAAGTTGTGAGTTTTGATCAATCCAAAGACATGGTGGAATTGCCAAAACTTGGAAAGATGGAAAAAAGATACGAAGAATCAAAGAAATAATAAAATAAAAAATTTCAAGTAAAGAAATTCTATGAGGGATTTCTCTTTACTTCAATTTCTATTGTTGAAACGTTTCTAGTTCTACCGTCTTGTGACTCTAATGATTCTGAGCCAATTTTGATTTCTCCGATAGAGTAGCCTGCATTTTCTGTTTTTCTTGCAATGATTTGAGCTACATCGACAGCACGTCCGATGCTGAGTCCTCTAGCTTTGATGTTGACGGATGGCAAGTTTGCTAATTGAATTAGCGTTGATGTTACATATGCCATCAACGGCTTCTTACCAATGAATACTGTGTCTCGTGTTTCAGTTGACATGCAGAATTTGGTATTTAAGGATAATTTAAAGCTAAAAGGATGTTTTCAAATCTAATCAAAAAAATGAAAGATTTGAACCGTTATTAACTAGAAAAAGGAATTTGAATGGAACTTGGAAAAGACTTCAAAGGTTTTAGAATTGGGAAATAGTGAAGAAAAAATCAAAATTTTGGAGACTTTGGATAATGTTGATGATCCCGAAATTTTGGAAAAAATGATTTCAAAACTAGACGACGATGATCTTGCAGTCAGAGGAGAAGCATTTAGTTCGTTATTGCTAAACAAAAATAACATATCAGGTTTTTTGATTAGCAGGCTCAAGGTTGGAAATAAAAACATCAGAGGTTTTGTATCACTTGTATTAGCAAACAGGAATGAAACATCTGCAATTCCAGAAATAATCAAACTTGCAAGAGATGAGCGTTCGATGGTAAGATCGTGTGCACTGGGAGCTCTGAGTCATCTAAGAGCTTTGGAAGCTAAAGAGATTTTTCTTGATGCGATATCGGATTCAAACATAGAAGTTAGGAAGAGCGCCTTGCAAGGAATAATTAGCTTGGATATTCCAATTTCTGATGAAAAAATTAATGAGGTTTATCAAGATAAAGATCCTGAGATAGAAAAAATGATTTCACTGATTAAAAAATAAGTGGACCGGAAGGGATTTGAACCCTCGATCCGATGCATGCCATGCACCTATCCTACCGGACTAGACGACCGGCCCAATAATCAGAAGACTGATCGAAATATGTTTTTCAAATTGGTTATTAACGTTTAGCGGTCAATAAGAAAATTAGATCAAAACTTAACACAATATATTTAACCTCGCAAATGCTGATTGAATCGTTATGGTGGTAGACAACAAGGCAACCGTTACTTATGTACAATTATTGAAAGAGGATCTTGTAATTATTAGATTAGTTCCAAAAGAAGGACCTGTTCCAGAATACAAAGCAGGTCAGTTCATCACATTAGGACTGCCAAATCCTGCTGAGGGTGGAAAAATTGTCAGGCGTGCATATTCAATTGCATCTCATCCAGAAAATAGAGATTATGTGGAGTTGGTTATCAGATGGGTTAGAAAACCACTTCCGGGCAGATTGACTACTCAAATATTCAACATCAAGGAAGGGGATGAAGTTCTTTGGCTGAAACCTACAGGAAGAGCTTTGTTAATTAATGAAGAACTGCCAAACGGTGAGAAGGATAACAGGCGAATTGTTTGCATTGGCGGAGGAACAGGTCTTGCGCCATTTGTCAGTTTTGCACAACATCTTCACGATACGGAAGACAAGCGTGAAATCATAGTCTTGCACGGAGCAAGCTACATTGATGAATTAAGCTATAAGGATTTACTGACAAATCTTGAAAACGAAAGCATTGCAAGAGGCAAGAATCAATGGAACTTTAGATACAGAGCTGCAATCAGCAGACCGCAAGAATGGTTTAACAGATCATGGGCAGGACAAGTCGGCAGAGTTGAAACATTCCTAAGACCAAGAGACGGAGGATTATCGCCATTGGAGGAACTGATCGGAGATAAAATCACAAAGGAAAATACAATATTCTATGTTTGTGGATGGCAAGGAACCATAGATGGAGTGATGGATTTCTTAAATCCAAAAGGCTTCATAACCGAACACGATAAGCGTAAAGACGGAAGCTTTGAAGTCAAATACGAATCATACGGATAGAATTTTTAAAAACATCAATCATTGAAATATGAGAAATATTTAGGTGGGGTAATTGACTACGGCACTTTATTTAGCACATCTTAATCCCGTAACAAATGCACATGTAGAAATTATTACAGAACTAAAAAAACAGGCAGATGTTGTCAAGGTAATGCCCGTAGTTTTCAAAGACGAGGACAGAGAAATAAACAGCAAGAGCTTTCCATTTAATTTTGAGACTAGAAAGAAAATGCTTGAATCTATTTTTGGCGATTCAATTCGGATTACTGACGATTATGCGTTTTATGCGCCTTTCAAAAAATACTTGCCGCCACTAGTCAGAAGAAAATCATGGAGACTTAGGAAACAGATTCTTGAGGGTGTGAAGGGAGATTATTTTTCATATACGGGGGACAAATCTGAAGGATACATGTTGAAAATGTATAGGCTGAAACCAAAGATCGGAGAGAGAAAATCACTTTCTGCAACATCGGTCAAAGAAAAGATGTATGACGCCGTTCATGAAAATAGATCATCATGGAAAGAGGATGTTCCAGAAAACATAGTGAAAATAATTGAAGAGAAATGGGATACGGTTGAGAGATTTGCAAATCAAGAAGATCAAACTACAAGAATTGTAGGAATGAAGTTTCCAAAAGAAGGGTATTCAAAATAAATAGAGATTAATACGCATATGGCAAAAAAATTTCATGGCACTTCCTCTCTCAAAATATGTATGGTTTGACGGGAGATATGTTCTGACAGAAAAAGCACAAGTTCCGATTACAACACACGCGATTCATTATGGAACATCAGTTTTTGAAGGGATTAGAGCGTATTGGAACGGAAAAAACCTCAACGTGTTTAGATTAGAAGAGCATGTAAAGCGATTCAGGAGATCAGGCCAGTTTTACAGCATTTCGTTAAATTATTCAGATGATGAGATCGCCAATGCGGTAATTGGCATTTGCAAAAAAAACAAAATAAAAAAATCATGCTATATACGGCCATTTTATTTTGTTGGGGATTATGGAATTAATCTACATGTGACTGAAAAAGCACCAACCAATGTTGCAATCTTTACGTTTCCTTTTGGAGACTTGTTTAACAAAAATGGAATTACTGCTGGAGTCGTATCATGGAGGAAATTTTCAGACATGTCTACGCCTCCACAAGCAAAAATGGGCGGCAATTATCTTAATTCCGTTATTGCCACACAGGAAGCAAAAAGAAACGGTGTTGATGAGGCAATTTTACTAGATCATAATGGAAACGTCAGTGAGGCCCCAGGAGAAAACATCTTTATTGTAAGAAATGGCCAACTAGTAACTCCGTCATTATCCTCATCAGCATTGGAAGGAATTACACGGGATGCAATAATCAAAATTGCAAAGGATTTAGACATGGATGTAGTTGAACGGGAGATTACAAGAAGTGAATTAATCGTCTCAGAAGAGATTTTCTTAACAGGAACTGCAGCTGAGATTACACCAATCATCAAAATGGATTCAAAGAAAATCGGCAGTGGAAAACCAGGAGACATTACAAAAAAGATGATGCAGGATTATACTGAGATAGTAATGAGTAAAAATGAAGACTACACTCATTGGTTAACTGGGGTATATTAGATGAAAATCGTCCAAATTGGAACGGGCGGATGGGGTAAAAACCATACAAGGATTCTATCACAGTTAGGAGTACTAGTAGCAGTGTGTGATGCAGATCCTCAAAAAAGCAAAGAGTATGGAGAAAAATATTCAGTCAATCACTACGAGTCATTGGATGATGTATTAGACAAGGAAGAATTCGATGGCGCGTTTGTAGTAACTCCAACATCAACTCACACAGCTATCGCAAAAAAGTTACTCGAAGCAAAAAAACATGTCTTTGTTGAAAAACCAATGACGTATCAATCAGAAAACGGAGAAACGCTATCCAAACTTGCAGAAAAAAATAAAGTGATTCTAACATGCGGGTACATTGAAAGATTCAATCCTGCAGTTGATGTAGTCAAAACAATGGTCAATGACAAAAAATATGGAGAATTAGTCATGCTTGAATTTCACAGAGAGAATCGAATGCCTTTGCACATCAAAGATGTTGGAATTATTTATGACACGTCAGTTCATGATATTGATACGGCAAACTGGTTGTTTAACGACATGCCACACGTGGTATTTGCCAGAGCAGGGAAAATCAAACACGAACATGAAGACTTTGCAAGCATAATGTTAGGCTACAAAAACGATAAAGTTGCAATCATATCATCAAACTGGATTACTCCAAAAAAAGTGAGAAAATTCAATGCGGTGTGCACAGACGCAATAATATCATCTGACTTTATCAGTCAAGAAATTACTGTGGAAAAGGATAAAGGGCCTGAAAAAGTTCAAAACGAAAAACAAGAGCCACTATCACGGGAAATTCAAAGCTTTCTTGATGCAGTTGAGGGTAAAAGCCAACACATCGTTAAAGCACGAGAAGCAGTTAATGTGACAAAAATTGCCGAAGCTGCACTTTTATCTAGTCAAAAAGGAATTCCTATCTATCTGGATCTAAAATGAACAAGACAATGATGGATATTTTGGCATGTCCAATTGACAAAAATCATCCTTTAGAATTATTTGAAATAAGAGAACATGGAGGAATAATATCAGAAGGTGCAATATTTTGCCCAAAATGTTCCAGATTTTTCCCGATTATCGAGGAAATTCCAATAATGCTACCTGATGAGCTACGAGACAAGAAACAGGAAACGGAGTTTTTGAAAAAATACAAGAGTCAACTGCCTGAAAAAATTATTACAAAGGCAAACCCATGGCATTTGTGAGATAATGGCTGCTAATTTTATTTCAGAGAAAGCAAAGATTGGAGAAAACGTCCAGATTTGGCATTTCTCATATGTTGGAGATGATGTAGAAATCGGTGACAATGTAAAGATTGGTTCTCTTGCTCACATTGATTATGATGTAAAGATTGGCGAGAATACAAAAATTGAAGGACAGGCATACATACCGCCACTTTCAAGAATCGGGAAGAACGTATTCATTGGACCAGCTGCGGTATTGACAAATGATCCCTATCCAATGTGTGATAAGATGATAGGAGTAACAATTGGAGATAATGCAATAATTGGTGCGCGTGCAGTAATCAAAGCAGGTGTTACAGTAGGAAAAAGGAGTGTTGTTGCCATGGGTGCAATTGTAACACGAGATGTTCCAGAGAATTCAGTTGTAATGGGTTCGCCAGCTTCAATCAGATACAGCAGAGAGGAATATGACAAAAAACAAAGGCGGTGGAAAGAAGGCTAGGGCCTAAGTTCTTTTTTGAAAATCCAATTCTTTAGTTTTGATAAAATTAAAATCCAAATCACGACCAGGACCATGGCAATTATTGCCTTAATTCCAGATGCTACAGTCCAATGAAAATCCCCAAATTGGTGGATTGAAAATGGGCCTAACACGGTAACCATGATGCCACCACCCACAATTATGAGAACCCACATTGCAAACAGAAATCCAGAAACACCAGACTTCAAAGTGATACGCCCATCATAAATGCGGTAATTATTGCTAAAATCCCTGAAAATATTGCCAGTTTGAAAATTGCACATCCCACCTGTTTTTCTGACATTGGGCCCCCTGCGAGAATCAATCTAACCAGGGTAACAGGTGCTTTTTTGTCATCAGTTGCCTTTAGTTTGAAATCGTCTGTATGTTCTACAGGCTTTCCCTTGATTTGTCTATGCTCTACTACACGTTTTACGCTTGATAGGAACAAAAATGAGTTAATCACTGCAGGCAACAGAGCAACTGCAGCTATAATTTCTATGCCGCCAATAATCGCAATAGCACCATACATTGCTCCTAATGTTAGTGCCCCAGAATCCCCAGGGAAAATCTTGCTTGGGATTTTATGATACTTGTAAAAAGCTAAAGATACAAATCCGAGAGGCAAACTGATCGCGGCTATTTCATAATTTTGTACAATAAGCAAACAAAGTGATAGCGTAAAACTTGCAATTACCATGAATCCACTTGCAACTCCATTAAGAACATCAATGGAGTTGATTGTGTTTCCTGTGATTGGTATCATGAACATGATTAATGCAAGATAGAGTACCGGAATTTGTACAGACCCAAACAATGGAAAAGCAAGATCAGTGTCATACACACCAAATGCAACTATAGGAAGTGCAGCAATGGCCAATCCAACGGGTTTGAACCATCCGCCCATTACCTTTCTATCATCAACATATCCAATTGCAAACGCTGCAGATGTCGTGATGAGAATTCCAAGGATTTCGTTCATTTGTAAAAACGCATAAAGAGCAACCTCAGATGCAATGATTCCTGCAATGAGTGCGGGGCCACCGGGCCTTGCGACCATGATGTCTTCTTTTTTGTTCATGTCTTTTACTGCAAAATTTCTCCTCTCTAAAAGTTTGATTAGCGGGGGAGTCGTTGCAAATACAACTGCAAATGCAACAGTGCAGGAAATTATAGATGGAACCAGTAAATCAATCAATTATCTAACCTTTCGTAACTCCGCCTTTATGTTATCCGCAATGGTTGAACCAATTTTATCAATTTCTGCCAATTTATTTGCAGGAATTTTCCTCAGATCGTCTAGGTTCTTTATTCCATGTTTGAAAAGAATTCGTGCCCTAACCCTTCCAATACCCTTGACCCGTACCAAATCAAGTAGTTCTTCTCTTATTCCATAAATTACGCGATTTCTCAAATCGCCCAATTCTTCAAGCAGGTCTGCACGTTCTACGTGCTTGGATATTTCTCGCAGACAGTAGGACAGCCAGTTGGCATTTTCAGCCATCCTATGCATATCCCCAGATTCAATTCCGAGGCTGTCAGATAGGGATAGTTCGGTTGATTCAGTAATCCAGGATTGTAAAGCCAAAAGGCTCCTTGAGCAATCATACTCTGAAATTGGCTCTAGCAATTGGGAGGAATTATTCTCTATCATTAAACTTGCAGTCTCGTAATCTTTTTGTCTCAGCGAGAATTTTGGGAAAAATTCTTCACAGTTTGTAATCATGTGTAAAAAGCCAAAAGTATGCTTTCTCTCTTCAGAGACATTTTCAATCGAGTCTCTAAAGTATGTTGCAGATAACGGATCAATGTACAGCACTGATGTCTTTTTCCCAAATTCTGTAGCAGCGTATCTTTCGCCTTTTTTAATTATTAGAGATTTACTTGAAAGAAAACGCAGGGATATATCAATTGCAAACTTTACTGTAGGTTTTCTTGATTGTAATCCACCCAATGTCTGCAAAAAGAATTCTAAAATTTCCTCTTTTTTAATCCCTGGATGTGTAACAATTACGCTTAGTATGTGAGTTCGTAAAGACTTGTCATCGGTGATTTTTGATTCAATTGCTTCGGGTTCACCATGTATGTAATAATCAGTTAGATCTTCGGCGTTACCATTTCCGACTATGATCGATTCTCCATGGTCATCATACTGCGGTCGTCCAGCTCTTCCGCAAAGTTGCTTGTATTCTAAAATACTGATTGGTCTGTTTCCGCCGACTTTGGCATTGTATCGATTAACGCTGGATATTACAACTCGTCTTGCTGGTAGATTGACACCAGCTGCTAGTGTTGGGGTAGACGATAATAGTTTGATTGTGCCTTTACGAAATTCTTGCTCTATTGTTTCCCTGCACTTTTGATTTAATCCTGCATGATGAAATCCAACTCCTTTTTTTACAAGTGTCGCCAAAGCTTTGACTAGATCAGTGTGTTCATTTTCAGATAAAAGTTTCTTTGACGTTTTTTCTAATGCGGCAATCTCTTTTTTTTCCAGTAATTTGGAAACAGTGTCTGCTGCTTTTGTAGCAAGGGATTTTGAGCGAGTCCTAGTCTCTGCAAATACTAGAGACTGGCCTCCCTCACTTACTGATTGCACGGCCAAATCAATCGGGGTTCCCATCAGACTACGCCCGACCTCAAAGGTTTTGCCATCGGTCATTGTAACCTGGCCTTCATCACACACTCCTTCAGATAGCGGAACAGGCCTCCAGTCATTTTTTACCAATTTACATTCAAGCCAATCAGCAATCTCATCAGAATTTGTAATTGTAGCGCTAAGACCGACAATCTGAGGTTTTGTTTCCAATAGTTTGAGTTGAGTGAGAGTCATTTCAAGTGTCGGGCCTCTGCTTTCGTCTCCAATCAGATGGACTTCGTCAGAGATCACCAGGCCAATCTCATCAACCCATTCAGCCCCATGTCGGATTATAGAATCCATCTTCTCATTTGTCAGAATCAACACATTGCTTTTCTCTAGATTTTTTTCGATGTTTTCAAAATCGCCAGTGGATATTGCAACTTTGGCTTTGTTTCCTAAGGCAACTTTTTCTAATTTTTTGAATTCTGTGAATTTTTCAGCGGCTAGTGCGCGTAATGGACTGAGATAGATCACCTTTCCTTTATTGTTTGACAGAAAACTCAGCATTGCAAGCATTGCAATCAGAGTTTTTCCGCTGGCAGTTGGGGCAGAAACAAGAATGCTTTTTCCATCCAGTAAGCCAGACTTTACACTATCAGCCTGTGGCGGATATAATTTTGTAAAACCTTGTGATTTTAGAAATTCAATTGCAGGTTCAGAGAGTTTTAATTTTTCTACATTCATACTCGGTTATAGTGACCGGGTTTTGATTCATAAATAGATGCTTCTCTGAGCATTCTTCGAATATAGTTTCTTGCCTCCTCTTCAGTGAATTTTTCGCTCTTTTCGAGTTCTTGGACAAATGTTTTTTCTTCGACTGGAACTTTGTTATCGCCTTCAAGGCCTTTGAGGATATCCATGAATAACTGCATCTTAGATACCTCACTTCTTGGCTTTCCTTGCAATACGCCAAGATCCACCTTGCCAGTATTGACATCTACGCCTGCATCTTGAAGCATGCTCTGAATTAGGAATATTGCACGGTCTGCATCCTCCTCCTCCACCCTGTCTTTCATGAGTAATCTTGCCCTTGCGGTGGAGAGTCTGACAATGCCTTCTAGTTGTCTAGGAGTAACGGTAATCATTTCTTCGGATTCTACATTTCTCATTTGCAGGTAGTAATCGAGAATCTTGTCTTCGGCTTCTTTTGTCAATTCGGGGGTGCCACGTTTTGCATATGACAGGTATTTTGTCAGCAGATCAACCTCAATTACAGATTTTTTGTCTGTACCTTGTGATGTGTTTCTTTTGATGATGTGTCTTGCAATTTGTGTGTCTCTCTCTTTAGTTGGAATGTCCCTTACAACAAATATCAAGTCAAATCTTGTAAGCAGTGGAATTGGCAGGTTAACATTTTCTGTGATATTTTTGAAGGGATCATATTTTCCGTACATTGGGTTTGCTGCAGCCAAGATAGATGTTCTTGCATTCAGTGTGGCTACAATACCGCCTTTTGCAATACTTGCAGATTGTTGTTCCATAACTTCGTGCAACGCACTCCTGTCCTCAGGTTTCATCTTATCAAATTCGTCTATACTTACAAGACCTTGATCACCCAGTACAACTGCGCCAGCCTCTAACATCATGATTCCTGTTTTATCTCGAACTACAGCTGCAGTAAGACCAGCTGCGGTGGAACCTCTGCCAGAGGTATACAGGCCTCTTGGTGCTATTCTTGCACAAAACTTTAGCATTTCGGATTTTGCAGTACCGGGATCTCCAACTAAGAATACGTTAATGTCTCCCCTAATCTTACTTCCATCGCCAAGTAACCGCTGATTAGAGCCAACAATAAGCAATAGAATTGCTTCTTTGATCAGTGATTGGCCTTGAATGTGTGGTGCAAATGAATCAATCAATCTCTGGTAGACGTCAGAACTTTGTCCAAGTGATTTGATTAATTTTTCCTCTTCGGGAGAAATTTCCTCTCTGCCAATTTTTCTGTCAGTTTTAGAGCCACGTCCGCTCAAAAATTCAATGTTGTTTCCCTCAATTCTTAATCGGTATAATCCACTATGGCCTCTCTGAACTCCAGCGACAGACTCTTGCTCTACTCTTACCATGCCAGTAAGGATAATTCTGTCGCCTGGCCTCGAATTGTCGACTAAATCCTGCCTAGTTGTCACATCAACGTAGTGAGGCAGCTGTCCTGGAGGCAAATCCTCAGGTAATTCCTGGAGCCTCAATATTTGGAAATCGATAAACTTGCTTGCCTCGGGTTTTAGCTCAAAGTCCCTATGTTTACAATTTGGATTATCACAAACTACGGGAATTTTTACGTCCATTCCTTTGAGTTGAACCACTTTGGTCGGATGCCCATCCGGGCATACAAAGACTAGTTCTTTTGCAAGGGGTTTTACCTCAGATGCTCTGACCACCATTCCTGAAACACTGGTTATTTTTCCTATAGTTTCGGCATTGATTTGTCTTAGACTGCGCTCTAATGGAAAATTAATTAGTCTAACACGGACTTCGTCTTTGATCTTTTCTGCATAATCAGGGAATCTTGTTTGTAATGCCTCTTTGATTGCCCTTGCAAACGCATCAAATATTCTGTCTGGATTTTCTGAGAACATTGGTACAATGTCTTTTTCGATTACCAAGTCATTGTAATCAACAATTATGTATTTTGCATTCCTTGGCATCATCTCGTCGATTGCATCTACATACTTGTAGCTGCCATCCCTGCCTTTGAATCGTGTTAAGAATTCTTTTACTTTATCAGATAAGGCAGAGTCAGTGAATGTGCTAGCTTGGGCCGTGCTCATTTTGTTCTCCTCTTATATGTTTTTCAAATTCTTTGCTGTTATCATAGATGGTTTTGTAGAAGACGTTTTCTTCTACAGTTAGTTTGTTGTATAACTCAGAGTCCAGTTTGTATGCATCTGCAGTCTTTACTAGCTTTCCTCGCCTCATTCTAAATAATTCCAGCATCATACTTTCCACCCTATCAAAATCATTTGCGTTTAGATCCTTCATGGATGCTTTTAGCTTTATGTAAAAATGAGGATCAAGTGTGGATATTTTATATTCTCCAACCATCTTTTCTTTTGATAGTGCCTGTTTTAGCTGGGTGATCATGTCTGGGGAATCTAGTGTTCCTATGCTGTTATCAGAAAGAATTTTTCCAACCCATTGTGGCATATTGTTTGTATCCCCTTGGGTACCCTCAATTTTCATGCCTGCCACATTATACTTGAAATCCCGATTAACGGTAACTTTAGCGTCCTTTAGGCGGTATCCTATAGAATGCACTTTTTCAACTTTGTCTATTTCCATTTAAGATCACTTTTTCTGATTTGGATCCTCAAGTACCGGATCGATCAATTCTGTTAACAATTTAGTTAGATCATTTGATCCTAATTGATTTCAGGCTGATCGGATGTATCTAGAGTGAGATTTGATTTTAAGACAGGGGCATGTGAGAATAACCAATTCGGATTTATTAGTGGGATTTAGCATTTGATATACATGGCTGAAACAGGTATGTGGGTAGAAAAGTACAGACCTCAAAAACTCTCAGATATTGTAAACCAGACTGAAATTATTGGTAGTTTGGAGGCTTTAATCAAAGATCCAACGGACATGCCACACTTGATGTTTTCAGGTTCTGCAGGTGTTGGAAAAACAACTACAGCACTGTGCGTTGCAAGGCAGATTTTAGGAGACTACGCTAAAGATTACACACTAGAGCTAAACGCATCAGATGAGAGAGGGATAGGAATGGTCCGAGAGAAAGTCAAAAAATTCTCCAGATTTGCAGGAATGGCGGAGGTTCCATTCAAAATCATCATTTTAGATGAGGCAGACGAAATGACAGGGGATGCACAAACAGCCCTAAGACGAATTATAGAGGATACCGCAAAGATTTGCAGGTTTATTTTCATAGCTAACAATATTTCAAAAATCATAGACCCGATTCAGAGCAGATGTGCCACCTTCAAGTTTACCACAGTGTCTGAAGAGGATGTTGTTGCCAGGCTAGGGTTTATTGCAGAGGCTGAAAAAGTAAGGACTGACAAAAAAGGCCTCAAGGCAGTTTATGATTACTCTGAAGGAGACCTCAGACACGCCATTAATCTGATGCAGGCAACTGCAAGTCTTGGGGGAGTTACTGAGGAAAACGTAAAGGCATCAGCTGGTTTGACAAAGACAAGCGATGTTGATCAAGTGCTAAAAATCGCATTATCGGGCAAGGTGGGAGAAGCAAGAGAGAGGATGATAGAATTGGTGAAAGTCTATGGAATGTCTGAATCAGATTTTCTAAAATATCTAAACTCCGCAGTGTTCAAATCAAAACATGACAAGCTAGCTGACATTTTAGAAATCATTGCAAAGTATGATTATAGAGTATTGGTTGGAGCAAATTCCGAAATCCAACTATCTGCAATGTTGGCAGAATTATCTAAGGTAGAAGGCTAAAAACGCAGAGTGACTATAAAGATTTTGGCAAACCACGATCAATAAGAGATTGATACGATTTGTGTCTAATTGTAAAATTGATCATAAGTGATTGTGTAAAACTTTTATGAAACAATTCCATCTGCAACGTTTCTTCAGAGATTCATATATTTAAGATATCTAAAGCTCAAAAATTTCTTAATTCTAGAAACAAGTGTTGTGAATTCAAATCTTACAAATGCCTTATGACCGAATGAAACAACAAAATTGTTTCAAAACAATTGGGTTTGACACCAACCGGACTAGGGTAGTAAGTTGTCTTATTCCAGTCCCAAAAGTTGTCATTCTACTACGATTTTGATTTGAATACCGTATTTCTGTTCATATTTTCTAATCTCCCCCCTGCATGTTTTCTCTTATAAAATTCATGAAATTCTCAGATACATCCTCAAGACAAACAAAATCAAGATCTTCAGAAAACCTGAAATTTTCAAAGTATACTTTCTTTAGCGCTGTGCCACCTTTGAAAACCATTTTATTCAATTTTGGAAAATTGGCGATCACTGACAACAAGTTTGTTAATGCATAATCTTTTTCCAATGTTCCAAGAGGAATCTGATATTTGCCTGCTAACTTTCTAGGCGATTGCCCATCCATCAGTATTCCATCCAACCAAGCAGTTCGTCTTTTGTTCTGTTGATTATCAATCCATACTCTTTTGAATTTTTAATTTTGTCTTTGTTGGCAATAGGATCAAGGTAATGATATGGAGATTTTTTTATTTTTTCTTTAGCTTTCTCTGAAATATTTCCTTCAATATCAAGAATAGAAAGCAGATAGCCCAGACGTTTCAAAACTACATTAATTTCTACTTTCTCTGCAATTTCAATGACTGTCTGCCAGTTAACGTCTTTTCGTGCATTCCACATCGCTTTAGTTACCTCTGCCATTCCTCCACAGTATTCAGGATGCATTAGTCCATCCACAATCGTTTTTTCTCTGGAAGAGATATTGAAAGACTCTTTTTTGCCTGCTTTTTCTTTGACAGAACCAAAGAATTTTTTCTTTGACAAGGCTACAAATTCAAATCTTTGATTTCCAAATTCTAGATTTCTTTTTCTTTTTGTTGTTGCAACAAATACGGTATGTGGTATCTGTTCTGTCATATCCCAGTAGTTCATTGCAGTCCAAAAGCCAACATAATAGACATCGATAAGATGAGGAACTATCACCCAAGGGGATTCGGCCCAGTGCAGTTCTTGGCCTGCTCTTTCTGGTATCAGTAGATATTTTCCCCTCTCTATTCTCTGTAATCGTCTTTTCTTTGTCAGGTTCATAAGGACATGTCTTGTTGCTGAATTGTTGGACTGTAGAATCTTCTTGGCATCCTCAAAGCCAAACACACTAGTCTCCTTTTCTGCGAGTTCCAAAAGAAGTCTATTTTGGAGTCCAACATGTATATTTTGTGTCACGATAATTCACCTATACGCAATTATTGTTACACAAAGTATATAAAAATTATATTTTGTGTCACGATAATTTACCCATAGGCGATTATTGTTACACAAAGCACCACATCACATAGAAAGATAGAGAAAATTCTCTGCCATATAGAGGACAGATATCATAAATGAGCAAAACAGGAACTGGTGTTTTTCTGCACCTGTAACATAAAGGTAGGCGTTATTGATCATCTTGTGTGGTTCTTCAACAATTCTTGGCAAACCTTGTTCTCACGTACAGATTCATGTTATGACAATATGCAAGTACAGTTTCTTTAGAAGAAATGCCTTCTATTGATTCCGTATCAATATTTCTTGGAGCATGTTTTGGATTTATTTGTGTCAATTGGTTTGTAGACTAATTCCGTTGGTTAGTTCAACAATAAAATAACTGTCAGAATTGGTTTTAATCTTTGGGCAGCCCGATTGAAATTAAGATCATTCACTTGTTTCCTTTTTGATATGTCCTTTTTGCAAATATTTTTTGTACAATAGATCTTTTTCATCATTTCAAAGAGAATGCTCTATTTTTAACAGTGAATTTACCAACAAAGAACAAAAAGAACCAAAAAATGGTTCCTTGTTACCCAAAAAAATATTCTTTAGGTACCAATGGTTCTTTTGTATCCTAACAAAAAGCATTCTTTTTCTTCTTTCTTGTAATTTTAATTCAGACCATAAAGAACCAAAAAATGGTTCCTTTTTCCCTTTATTCCCCTTAAAATTATGGTTTTGCATTCAACTCATATTAAAACCCTGCAATACATCAAAAATGACGCAATGCTAACCAGTCCGGGATAATTTCCCGCGTTTCTTTCACATCTGATTCCTGTTCTGTGAAACCCGTTTTTCAGCCAGGCAAAGAACCGTTCCGCTACAAACCTTGTCTTGTCGTAACTGTCCTTGCCCGCATCATCATCTGTCGTCCTGCTGTTTTTTCCAAAAGGAATGCACGGAATGATGTTTCTTGATCTTGCATAACTGCGAATTGGTTTTGAATCGTATCCCCTGTCTGCATAGACTGAAACCATCTGTTCCATCATGGAATCGTCTGCAAAATCCGAAACTGGTTCCATCACGTCTACGAATTTCGTACTGTCATGCTCATTTGCAGGGCTCATTACGATTGATACTGGCAGGCCGGTACCGTCTACCGCAACGTGTAATTTCGTGCCTGTGACTCTCTTGAACCCGTCAAATCCGATCACGTCGCCCCCTTTTTGGAGGGAACTGACGATGAATCAACCGATATTTTTTCCAGGTTGATTTTTCCCTGTCTGTGTGCGGATTTTATCAGTCCTGATAGAATCCTTTTCCATATTCCCTTTTGCTGCAGTTCTGAGAATCTCAGATGCGCGGTGGATTTTGAACCGTATCTGTCCGGCATGTCTGCCCACCTGCAGCCGGTTGTTAGGACAAACAATATTCCGTTGATTGTGTTTCTGTCATTGCATCTTGGCCTGCCAGTTTTTGCAGGCTTTGGCAGATGTGATAGAACTGTTCCATTGAATGTCTGACATTTCTTTGTGAATCATGAAAGATACATCGGCAGAGTCATTCTTAGATCCCGATTGTCATGAATTATTTACAAAATGATCGGTTTTAGGATGAGTTGTTGTTTAAAACTGTCAAACGCAACTACAAGTAATGATCTTCATCTTTTCATACAGGCAAGAGATCTACGAGGAAAGAATGGAAGGTGCAAGACGGTACCTTAACTGGAAGAATCAGGACAGGACATGGAGTTACAAGGATTGCAAAGTCACAATCATCGGAATGACTGACAACAGAGTAAGGGTTGTTCTTCGAAGGAGACATTACGGCTATTCAGAATATGCAAACTCTGACTTTTCGGTGAACCTTATGATGGGTTTTGTGGCTACGGACGTGAAAAAAGCAACAGATAATGAACTGGAATTTACTGTTCAGCAAAGCCGTGACAATCATCACAGAGATCTAAACGATGTCAATGTAAAATCCGAGAGCAGTCAGGCCATAAATGACCTGCTTGATGAGATAAAACAAAAACAGGGAAATCCGCCTGAAACTTTGGAACTGATCGAGTCAGACCATGGTGATGAGGTTTTTGACGAATTTGTCCCTGTCATCTATCAGCCAAGAATTGACGCATGGAAAAACTTCCTAAGGGAGGTGCATGTTCACAAACACGACAGCGGAAACCATGAGATAACGCTGATATTCAACGATGAGAGTCTTCGCAGAAACTGGTTCCTTGATTTCTTGTACAGGATTTTCAGGTCTCAGAGATATGGCAGAACCACAGACATAGAGTCCTTTGAAGAGAGATCAGGCAAATTCTATTTCAAGGACATCTATAGCGGGAATGATACGCTGTTTGATGATTCTACTCATAACAGGGCAGAGGTTGCAATAAAACACTATTTTATGGATAAGAATCATCCGGTAATTTTCGTCAACACTTCAAACCATTCACTTGCACCACATGACAACAACCATGACTTTTGGAAGTGGGAATACGTAACGTGGGACAAAGACTCTCCCGTAAAATTTGGCAACAAGACACGAGAACAATTAGAACGATAACTGATAGCGACAAGTATTGCAAAATAAGATTTTGAAGAAATATCTCGTGCGATTCTTTTATGATAGTTTTTAAGATAGTATGCCCGTTCTAACTTGAGATGGTCTTGAAAGAGTATGATGTTTCTTGGTGGAATGTTGAAAATCTGTTTAACACTGAAGATTACGGGCAAAGAGAAGAGCGATTAACCAGAAAACTTGTAGGGGAGTTGAAGGGCTGGAACAACAAGGTCTTAAGCAAAAAGATTTCCAATCTGTCAGAAATAATCTCCAAGCTTAACTCAAATCGGGGCCCAGATATTTTGGGAATGTGTGAGATTGAGGATGACAACGTAATGCAAAAGCTTGCTGACAGTATTGACGGTGGCAGAAATTATGAAATTGCCCACTGGCAAATGGGTGACGGTCGTGGGATAGATGTAGGTTTTATCTATGATTCTGATCTGTTTGATGTCGAGAAGATATTCTCGCATTGGCTGATCAAGCGAAACACGACAAGGGACATCCTGCAGGTTAACTTTATGACAAAAAAGGGTAACCGTCTGGTGATTATTGGGAACCATTGGCCAGCAAGGATATCAGGCAAGTATGACACAGAGCCGTTCAGAATAATTGCGGGGGAGGCATTGGCATATCACAACCAAAGAATAATGGATATTCACGGAGACAAGGTTGCAATATTGGCCATGGGTGACTTCAATGACGCTCCTTTTGACAGGGCAATTACGGAATATGCGCTAGGCAGCAGCAGCAGAAATTCTGTGGCAAGGTCAAGGTCACCAAAGTTGTTCAATCCAATGTGGAATCTTGTAGCAGACGGCCAATACACCCATGCCTATGGCAGCGAGTATTCAATACTTGATCAGTTCATGGCATCAAAGGGACTGCTTCAGAAGAATGGAGAACTGGTCATAAAGGATGATTCCGTGATCATAGGAAAATTCAACAGGCAAAAAGCCAAAGAGGTTTGGCAGGCCGTCAAAGAAAAGCTCGTTCAATGACAAGGGATACAGTGATCACTTTCCAATATCAATTAAAATTCTTGAAAAATAGGGTCCGAAAAAGGCAATCATGTATGTGCATGTCTTAACAGATTTGAATTTTGTAATTTTGTATAGTATTACGAATTTGATTTTAGTGTAAAACACGTAGAGTGTTGAAGATAATTATCACTTTGGGATATAATTAGGATCTACATCCTTAGAAGTAGCAAGGTTTGAAGACCACATATGATCATGCAACATTTTATTATTTTGTGATAGTTCATTATCTAGATAGATGATTTTACCTCCACATTTTTTACACATTGGAGTATTGCAAGAGTCAGAAATCATGTGATAATTGATATTACATTTAGGGCAACCTTTTTCTGACATTTTCTTAATTTAACTTAAAATTTTACTCATCAATTTTTTATAGCCATCTGGATTACGCCCTACAGTTTGTGGTGGATATCTTAAACAACATATTGTTTCTGCAATTTCACGTATGATTTTTTAGTATGTTCTTCATAAGATAACATTTTTAAAACTTTTTCAACTTCATCCATACCGTACCATCCATTCGTCATTATTTCAACAAAAAATAATCGAGACAGGTGATCTAGTTCGTCTTGATGTATAGATGCTAAATTTATGTTAACTTTTTTGATTTCTTCAGTTATTCTTTCAACATCCATATTTGACAAATCCTTTAGTTCTATTTAGATATGCTTTATTTCATATTTTAATGTCGTAATCTTTATTCAAATTTATGTCTAACAGAGATCATGCTAAAGTATTGTAAATAAAAAAATAAAATTAACTTGAACAACCACAATCAGTTATTTCGTCCAAGTTATTATCAGTTATTTCGTCCAAGTTATTATCAGTTATTTCGTCCAAGTTATTATCAGTGATTCCATCTCTAGAAGTCGTAAGGAATTTTCTTCCTGTAGAACTTACTCCCGGATTCACTTTGGCCTGATTTCCAGACTTGTCTTGTGTAAAAAATTCATGATCACCTGATTTGATCATGTCATGCACCTGGATACAGGCACAGTTTTTTTATCAAATCCGACATCGGTTACTCGATTTTGTGAATCATGAGTTTTGCAGTCAATTTTGTGTTTTTCCATGTACCGTATTGTATGGGGCAGTACGGTATAAAGGATCCGATAGAGTCTATTAACAATTTAGTGAGATCAATCAATCCTATTAGCCACAATCAAGTCTCAAAAAAATACCTGTAAAGGAGCAGGTCTTATTGGATCTGCAAACATTTTATTAAAAATATATGTAATCATCACATCTATTTCACAAACCTAAATCATGGGAAGCGATTAATTTTGAAACTAAACTGATTACCAACGCTCAGTATCTTTGTGACATAGTCTTTTTTTTGAATCATAATTATTGTTAGTTATTTTTGAAATCAATTCCAGAGTGCAACTCTTAATATGATGTTATTATAGTGAAATGCAAAATTTTGCCCTTTAAAGTATCTCATCACTATATAACATGAATAAAACAAAGATGAACATTCTTGAAAATCAAATTAAAGAAAACAGCAAAAAAATCCAAAAAGAGATCAAATACATCAAGAAAATATTAAGAAAATAACAAGAATTGCAACCGCTCTATAGAATCAGATTACATCTAAAATTGACACATTCCAGTTCATAACGGGTTCCAATGACAAATATTTCAAAAATGGTTCATCTGGTTTTCTTTTCGTTTAATAGGATTTGAATCAGCTTTTGCTGCTCTGCAAGCAATGATTCCAGATTCCCAACTTTCTCATATATTGTCCCCTCAAGATTCTGTACAGTCAAGTTTTCATCTGCTTCTCGCTTTGCCTCTTTTAGCTTTGCAAGATCTTCAGACAATTCCTTTCCACACGACATGCAATGATGCTTGTCGCTGCTATTTTGTACATGACACCTTGGGCATGATTTTGAGAATAAGATTGATTTGTTGGCATTATTCTTCTTGAGGCCGTGCAGCTTCAGGATTGCATCTTCCTGATCAGAGTTTGCCAGATGCTCATAGACTGCAAGCATGTTAGAGCCACTTGACCAGTTGCCATAGATTTTGGCGACATTGCCTAATTTTTTGCTGTATTGGGTAAGGGAGGTGTGCCTAAACAGGTATGGCCAGATCCTTTTTTGGATTCCAGAGATACGCCTTGTATTTTTTATCAGTTCTGAGAATCTGTTGTATGGTATCAAACCGTTTGCATTGTCATGATAAAACAAAAATGCATCCGGATCATCACTGTAGGGGTGCTCTGCAAGCCATTCCTTGATGGGCTCAAGGCTTGCAACAAGTGTAAGTGATTTTGGCCCTGTCTTTCCTGTTGTGTAAATCCGCACAAAGTCTGCCTCAAACTCTATTCCGCTTATTCGGATATCAAGAAGCTCGCCTGGGCGATATGCGCCCTCTAGTAAAACAAAGATGATTGCAATGTTTCGCCTTACATATTTCCCACCTATTCTTTTTGCAGCCTGAATCAACTTTAGTATCTCATCATCGGTGAGAAGGTCCTTTGATTGTATTTTCTGGTATTTGTCTTTGAATGATCCTGGTGTAATCCATGCAACCAGCGGATCGTATTCTTTTCCCTTTGCCTTATCAGCTATTTCACCATGAATGGCAAAATGACATATCCGCTTCAGTCCAGTAAGGGTGTCTTTCTTGACAGAATTTTCATGGTCAGAATCAGCTATTGTCTTGTGGATAAATTCAATTTCTTCTCGTGTCCATTCTTTGATATTTTTATCATCCTTGATTTCTAAAATTCTTCTGATACAATCAGCATAGTTTGCAATCCTGCCATATGACTTGTTATCCAGTCTCAACCTATCCATAAACTTGCAGACAATTTGGGCATTCTCATGTGAGAGCCTTTTTTGAAGAGATATCTTGGCACACTCTGTTCTCTTTTTTGCATTATGAATATCGATTTTAATCATGATAGCACAATCCTGAATTTGATTTAAGCAACAAATTTTGTTCGTTGTGGGTTGTCAGCAATTATAGAAACGCAGAGAGAGACTATAATGCTTTTGGTACTCCACAATGGATAATTTCAATATTATTAGTAATGAATCTAAAGGGACATGTTCTCCTGTGGATGCTTTTCTAGGACTCAAGAATGTATTTTCTTGAATCATAATGTTCTATCATCAATACTAGAAATTAAATTTTTCATAATATGTCATATTGTAATTTTTTATGAAGTTTGGGGAGAACAATGATTTTCAGAAATCTGTCGATCATTCAAGGAATATTTTTACTCTGGAAATTGGTATTTAATTCAAAACACTAAGATATTTCATCAATCTTGTAAACTGTTTGACAAGAGGACAAAATAAAGAATTTATCTTTATTAATTATCTTCAAGAAAAAAGGAATAATGATTTAGGTTGAATGATTCTGTTGATCTGATAATTCTTATATGTGGCTTAACAACTATTTTCAATATGAATCGTAATTACTACATATTTATAGAGGTATTTTTAGCAAATTTCGAGCAAAGGGGGTATCATGTATGACTCAATCTTTGTCCAGCACTTGGCTGGTATTGTCTGAATTAGAATCACGTCAAAAGGTTATAGATGAGGCAGAAAAATTACCTGGTTTTCAGTATGGTTATCTTGTAGATGAAGATCTCAGTTCAGATGAGGCTAATGTCATTATAAGTATGGAAGCAGAAAATCGAGAAAAAATGAAAGAGAAAAGGAAAAAAATTCATGACATAACCGGCGCATCAATCACGTGTATGATGTCAAAAAGAACCAAATAGTAATATTATTGAATACAAAATAATTCGCTAGTGGCTTTAAAAGTTGTTAAATTTGTTGTAACACATTGCGTTGTTCCCGATGATGAACTAATACAACAAATTAACAACATAAGAAATATTTTTGCAGTTGATGAAATAATTGAAGCTATAGATAAAAGAGGAGCATTTCAAGAACAAAAGGACGGAACAATAATTTGTGATGCAGTAGTTTTACGTAAGGGTAAAGAAAAAGAAATTAAGAAAGAAATTAAGAAATTAAATGACCAAATTTCAGATGTCAAGATGTTTGTACAAGAGATAAAAGACACATGGTGGGAAAAATGGGGACTTGTTACAACTATAGGGGTAGGAGCGGCATCAGGAATTATATCTTCAGTTATATCTGCAATAATTTTAACAAAATAGACAGTGCATTATAGACTAAAATGAACAAAAGTAATAAAATTTAAGCATTCTTCTGTCAATTATAATTTTTACCGTGTATTTTTCTCCGTATCTCAAATGGAATTTGTAAAAATACATTATGTACATATTTTTAATAAAATATGTGCAAGAAAATTGAACTTATCCATCAAATCTCTATGAGATAATTAATTTTTCTATAAATTTTCTATTTGGTATTAATAATATGTCAACATTAGAATCCAGATTCAATAGATCATAGAGACTATTGACAAGTAATAATTTGCTTAATATTTTTTTTGATATTTCGAGTATCGGATTGTTGGATTTTTCTCGCCATCTGGTATTTAGACAAATTATTTTCAGAATCAAAATTCATCAAAAGAGAAGACAAAGATGATTTACGTAGAACCAACAATGTTTTTAGTCGAGGTTCTCGATCAAGTATTTTAGGTTCTTTAATTATGTTTACAACATTTTCTTTAACAATAATTCGTCCAGCTTTTCTAGAAGGCCATTTTTTGGCTCATAATCTGTAGCAATATACACCCTATCAACAAAATCTTCAGTAGCTTCAATTTGTTTACGTGCTCTTGCAAGATTGTCTTTTGAAGATTTTACTTCAACCAGAATTAATTGATCATCTTTAACCAACAATAAATCTAGATCAGACAAAATACTCCCCCATGCAATATCAAATCGAGCATGAGGAATTGCATGATAACCTAATTTTGAAAAATATTTTTGGAGATTGTTTATTATTATAGTTTCATATTTACCAATTCTTTTTGTTGATTTTAAGATATGTTTTGGATTAATCATAATTTCACTTTACAGATTTTACTTGTTTAGTAACTGAATATTTACTTGTCTCATCGCTTTTTCTTGACAAAAGGATGGCACAGCCATAACGGATATTGGTCTCTTTTATGTAGTTTGTAGGTATTCGTTTGGTAATCTGAGGGGTAATTCTAAATGTCCAAGTAGCCTCCATACTTTTTTTCTCAAAAGAATATGTGAGAATTTTTGTATTGGTTTTCTTCAAAATATCTTGTTCGTTGATAGGAGGAACAAATGAGTCACTTCCTGTTTTTTTAGCATTAACTTCAATGAATGTACTAAGAGAAGGAATATTTTCCCAATGATAATCATCAGAATGTACAATACACAAAGTAATTTTTCCAATTGAGGAATTTGGAACTTTTATAAACACTTCGTCAGATGTGACAGTTGTAATTTTTTTCTCAGTTTTATCAAATAATGGAATTGTTCCTTCTGTAAGAAACAAAGCTTGATCTTTATGACAAGCAGTAAATGAACGAGGAATGCCTAGACCAGAACAGGAAGAGTGATTTTTAATTGAAGATAATGCAAAAATTGCTTTCAGTGTTTCAACATTTTGAATTTGATTTCCATACATAGCTAAAATTTCTGCAAATTTTCTTGCTAACAAGGGAGATGAAAAACTAGTTCCTATGAAATTCGAGCACATAGTCCCATTTTTTGTAAAGCTAGTAATTCCATTAACTCCATTGGCCGAAACAGAATGACCATCATAAATCAAATTAGTTCCATGTTCCACAAAATCAGGTTTGACACATTGAAAAAGGAATTTATTTTTTGAACCACAGCAGCTATATGGAGCAACGTCACCTTCATGTGCAAGCGCATTTACGGGAGTTCCACTCATAGACAGATTTTTAGCAATTGAACCTACTGCAATTGAAGATATTGCATTACCAGGTGCCATAACTTGATAATTTTCTAGATATGACGGATAGAGATTACCTGAATTTAGTTCATTCTTGATTTTTGTAGCATCAATATTTCCGGCACTACAAATAAAAGCAATATTTTCTCTTTGGATAATTCTATCTAATTCATAAACATCTTCTAAATCAGCATCAGGAAAACCTATGGATGAAGTAAAAATTCTTGATTTATCTTTGTATTTTCGTATTCCATCAATTATGCCCAAAAAAGAGTCTGTGGGTTTCTCTTGTGACCAAATTTTGTAAGAGATAATTTTTGAAATTGGGTTTCTTCTATCTTCACCAATTGTTGATAAACATGCAATAGGAGTCCCATGACCTAAATCATCACTATCATCAAAATTATCCATATTGTATCCATCCCGATTCTCAATCAACCCGTCCAGTGGAGAAATCAGGTTCAATCCTGTGTCCATTACTGTGATAATTGGTAATTCTCTTTTTGTTGATGCATGAAATGATTGAGGTATTGCTTTGATTGCTTTTTTTGATGTTTTGATTTTTTCAGCTACTCCTTCTGGAACTTTACTAATACGATAAATAAAATCAGAATCATCTAATAATTTTCTTATCGTTTCATAATCTAGTTCTGAAAAAATTAATCCTTCATTTTTCAGATTTTCGCCAAAAGTTTTTTTCTTATTGTCCGAGAGAAAGTTCCTTACGAGAGTATCGTATTGTTTTTGTTGATCAGGCGAAATATTTGGAATTATTTTTATCATTGAAAACATTTCAGATTTTTTTAAAGATTTTTCAAATGATAGAGATAATGATCAGTAATAGTTAGAGGTCTAATCATACTAACATATTTTTCAAAATATTGCGGAGGTTCTTTTTCCAACATATTTGATAAAGCCTCATCAGAAACACTTACCAATAATTTAAAATGAGTTTCATCATAAAATGTAATTATTTCACCTTTCAGTTTATTGAGAACTTGATTCAGATTGGGGCCTGCAGCATCAATATTTGTGCCTAAAACACAGAAGCCTTGATTTTTTGAACGTAATTTTTTTTCTTTTAAAATTTTTGAAGTTTTTTTTACTTGATCCCAAATCTCTTGTTCTTTCCACTCTTTATCTTCAAAAATATCAGAATCAAACTCGGTAATTTTTGGAGGAAATGGTTTTGATTCTCGAGTAACCTTAGAAACTTTTTGTTCGGGTTCAAGAAACATGAATGGATCTAGCCCGAATTCAGATGACAATCAAAATTAGGTGAGATGCTAACCTAAAAAAGATTATGACGATACGAAGATTTGAACCAATCAAAAAAATCCCCTTCAGAGGTTTATTTTTTGAAATTATTTTACCATAAAATAATTTTAAATAAATCTTTTAATCGAGAGTTGCCACTTGATCACAATCGCAAAAAAGATAATGATTTAGATCTACAGTATTTTTCTAAACAAGAATAATCAAATTACTTTTGAAACTTGCCATAGTATCTGTTTTTTATTGCTCTGTCTTTTATACGACCTTTCTTTATTTCGGAGTCACTCCATTCCCTTGCCCATATTATTTTGCTTTCTTCAATCCAGTAATGTGATTTACATGGAAAATTCCAATTCCCAATTGATGGATACATTGTAACTGTTTCTCCATCCCAAGTTAGTTTCCAATCTGCTGGCTTGATTGGAGTTACAACAATCTCGCCACAACCACAAGCACACTTGTGAGTTGCTGTGGCATAAGGTACAGAAATGTACAATATTCCTTCTTTGATCACTTCAGGTATGAATTCTACAAACTTATGTTTAAACACTTTACGTTTCATTTGCATTTTCGTCATTTGTAACAGTGTTTGTAGAAATTCCATAAACGGTGTGATGTTCCTGCCCAAAATCATGATAGAATCCACACATCTTCTTCCACTTGATTACTGCAAGAGATGCATTTAATGCATTCATGTCTGCAATTTGGATGTTGCTTGAATATTCATCCTCATCTGTATCTTCAAAATGAATCCTTTTTGCCATATGCTTATAAAAAGATGGAGTACATGTTGTTATTCTAACCGAACCAACCAATGATCCATTTTCATTACAAATGCCCATTCCCACGTCGATGAATGATATCTTGTTTTCTAATAGGTGATTTATTATCGTCTGTCTTGATTTGCCACTGTCAACACAAAGGAACACAAAATCCATAGAATTTAATTCAGTAATGTTTGATTCATCGATAAATTGAGAGTGAGGAATTATTTTTCTTCGCATCTTAGAATAGGTTCCAGCAAACCATTCCACTTTGGTTGTTATTTTCGTTAGATCATCAAATGATGGTGCTCCTGGTGAACGGAATGCATTATGCTGGAGAAATTTATCTCCATCAAAAAGATGAATCTCCTCTACTGTTGTTTTGGCCACAAGATCTAGAATGTATGATCCAGTCCCTCCCAGTCCTATGATTGCTATTCGGTTTTTCTTTAGTTTTTCATTGATGGACGTGATGCCTGCACGACTTGATGAAGTGTCTGAGTAACAGAAAACTGATTCAACTTCGGTGAGTTTAATGGGCAGAAACATATTGGATGTGGCCTCGGGTTCAATTACATGAGCCTCACCTTCTAATATCTTGACATATTGGGTCATTTTTTGGTGATAGTTTGCATATCCTTCAGGAGAAGGTTTCTGAGAAAATGAATGTGTAGCTGTGATTTCATTTCCAATTTGTTGTTGTATGTTGCACTGATTTACTAGACTGGTTAATTGTGAACCTTTAGAATTACACGGATAATCTCCAACCCAGAACGCTACATGATCAGATGGTTTAACAGTAGAATCTCCGGATAAATCTAGAGATGAAACTAGTATTCCATATGCGACCTGTTTCTTGTCATTGACATATGGGACATGACGAATTAAGAGGTACCCGTTAAGTAACTCTACCTCATACCCTTCATCTCGAAGAAGTTTTAGATCAGTGCTACGATTTATCAGTTCGTGTGACATCGAAAACCATTCTGTTCCTGACTTTTACTCTCTGTCCATCTACAAGAGTGCCCTGAGAATTTCCCTTTGGGCCACAGCTGTATTGAACAGTGAATATCTCTGTTTCTTTATGAGGAGGAGGAAATGCCAAATCAACTACTTGTGAATAGTTAATCGTTTCGTCATCCCAAGGTTTTGGTTGTGCATTAACGATTATGTGGAATCGTCTTGCACATTGTTCATTTTCTTTTTGCATGATAAATCATTATTTTTTTAATACAAAAATGGTTTTTTGAACATATTGTTAAACAATCTAAAAACTAGGAATAAAATTGAAATTTGTTTTTTTCATTTTCAACTCATCCTAAAACCGATCATTTTGTAAATAATTCATGACAATCGGGATCTAAGAATGACCCTGCTGATGTATCTTTCATGATTCACAAAGAAATGTCAGACACTCAATGGAACACAGTTGCAACACATCTGCCAAAGCCTGCAAAAACTGGCAGGCCAAGATGCAATGACAGAAATACAATCAACGGAATTTTGTTTGTCCTAACAACCGGCTGCAGGTGGGCAGACATGCCGGACAGATACGGTTCAAAATCCACCGCGCATCTGAGATTCTCAGAGCTGCAGCAAAAGGGAATATGGAAAGGGATTCTGTCAGGACTGATAAAATCCGCACACAGACAGGGAAAAATCAGCCTGGAAAAAATATCGATTGATTCATCGTCAATTGCCGCCAAAAAAGGGGGGACAAAATAGGATATGACGGGTCCAGGAAGATCCTGGGCACAAAAATACACGTTGCAGTAGACAGGACAGGACTGCCAATCTCAATCAGGGCCAGCCCTGCAAATGTCCATGACAGTACGAAATTCATCGGTGTGTTGGAAAACATCTCAGAACCTGCAGATGACGGTTTGATACGGGAGATCATCTCAGTGTATGCCGACAGGGGATACGATGCGGCATGCATCAGAGACTATCTGGGATCCCATGGGATTGACTGTTGCATTCCATACAAAAGGAACTCAAGGAACGTTGCACAGAACAGGAGCCAAAAACATTATGGCAAGACGAGGTTTGTCGTAGAGCGGTTCTTTGCCTGGCTCAGGTGCGGACTTTACGGGACGGCAGTCAGATGCGAAGGGAACCGTGACAGCTGTCTCGGGTTTGTGTATCTGGCATGCATCATGATGTATTGGAGGGTTTTAGGATAAGTTCAAATTCAATTTCTTCTCTGGTCCATTCTTTGATGTTTTTATCGTCCTTGATTTCCAGAATTCTTCTGATGCAATCAGCATAGTTTGCAATTCTTCCATATGACTTGTTGTCAAGTCGCAACCGGTCCATAAACTTGCAGACAGTTTGGGCATTCTCATGCGAGAACCTTTTTTGAAGAGATATCTTGGCACATTCAGCCCTCTTTTTTGCGTTGTGAATGTCGACTTTAATCATGATGGTATAATCCTGAATCTGATTTAAGCGGCAAATTTTGTTTATTGCGGGTTATCAATAACAAGAGAAGCGCAGAGAGAGGGATTTGAACCCCCGTATGCTTGCGCACACAGGCTCTCAAGGCCCGCGCCCTACCGAGCTAGGCGACCTCTGCAAAAATTCTTGGATAATAGCGGTTAAAATCTGTTGAGGTAAAATAGAAAAATAAGAAAAAAGAAAAAATTTCTTTAATCGTGTGCGTGTGGGTTTTCAGAACCAGAGGACATTAGAACATAAGTTCCTGCTGCCTTCTCGTGCCATTCTTGGTTGGCTGATTCGATACGAATAGCTCCTTCAGGACAAATTTCTTGACAAGCCATACAAACGGTACAATCGTGTTCTCTGATTGGCTGTGATTTGTCTGTATAATCTAATCTTTCATCCTGTTCTGTCAAGCCAGTTCCTTCAAAAGTTTCCCCCATAGCGCTTGCTGCTGGAATATCTTTTTCGGTTCTGTACCATTGGAACGTTTGGACTGGACACACACTCATGCATGAACCAGCTGCAACACACGAATCCCAATCGACTGCAACAGTAGTACCATGAATTCCAAGGGGAACTTGCTCTTCCCCTCTTTCTGCATAGGCTGCCTTTACATCTTCGTTTGAGAATGCTGCACCGTCAGTTCTTCCATCACCCCAGATATAGTGAAAGTTCTCACCGTCTGCGTGATTTGTTTGACCCTTTGGCTTTACGTCATTATGACAAAAGTCTTCAGGGATTTGTAGATCTGCCATAATTCCATTATTTGAGAATATTATTTAAATCTAGACAAAATTAGTTGGGACTAAACTCAGAAGATAATATAAAAATCACAAAGTTCTAGGCATGACATACTTGTAACTACAAAGTTTTTGCAGCGCTTTCGTGTTTTTCAACATTTGATTGATCAACTTTGATAGCTGCTGGAGGACATACTGAAACACACGCCATACACCAAATACAATCGTGCTCTCTGATTGGATCTGCTTTATCTGTAAGATCTTTGCGGTCGTCTTTTACATCACTTCCGGTGCCTGCAAAGGTTTGACCAACAACATCTTTTGCCGGAATGTCTTTTTCGGTTCTGTACCATTGGAAAACTTGTACAGGACAGGCCTCAATGCAAGCACCATCTGCAACACACGAATCCCAATCGACTGCAACCATTGTACCGCTAACACCAAGGGGAACTTGCTCTTCGCCTCTTGCTGCATATGCTGCAACAACGTCTGCGTCAGCTAACGTTTCAAGTTGTGAGCCATCAGTGTTTTTGGTTTTACCTGGACCCCACATGATATGGAAATTTCCATCATCGAGGTTAATCTTTCCTAGTGGCTTTAGGCCCTCAGGGAAATTTTCTGCTATTGGCATAGTACAATTTTCTAGTGGTTATTATTTAAAGCTAGATATCCGTTTTACGAGCACACAGGTAGACTGTGGATCTGTCAGGAAGGAAAAATTTCCTTACGTTCATAACGATCAACTGTCAATCCTCCGGATATGGATATTATCAAGTATGATGTGTACAAGGGTCCAAATCTCGGAGTATACATTACCGTAAATGACAGCATCGGTCTGGTTCCAATGGGATTTGCTCAAACCAAAGCTGACAAACTTGCAAGATATCTAGATATTGAAGTTCATCATACTGCAATTGCAAACACCAGGCTGATTGGCGCATTGTCAGTTATGAACAATAAAGGAATTTTGTTACCCAATACTGCTTATGAAAATGAATACGAGTATCTAAAAGAAGAAACGGATTTGGAGGTTGGGGTATTAGATACAAAATTCAATGCGCTAGGAAACGTAATCTGTGCAAATGACAAAGGGGCAGTTGTATCTCCATGGTTATCAAAGCAAGACTGCCAAACCATTTCAGATGTTTTGGGAGTAGAGGTATTGCAGAAAAAAATTGCGGGGTTTAATCAGGCAGGAGTCGTGTTGGTTGCAAACGATTCTGGTGCTGCAATCCATCCAGAGGCAGATGAGGAGGATATGAAGACCATAGGTAACGTATTAGGCACGAAAATTGAGCAGAGTTCTATCAACAGCGGTGTTCCGTATGTGTCATCAGGAATTTTGGTAAATAATCACTGTGTGGTTGTGGGGAATTTGACCAGCGGTCCTGAAATCATGATGCTGACTAGGGCGTTTCTAGATTAAGAATAGACTTTGGGTCTTCTGTGAGCTTTTCAATTGAGATGGTCCCTTCGGTTCCGTTTGTCATGTCTTTGAGAACCACATTTCCATTTTCTAATTCTTGAGGCCCTACAATAATTGCAAATTTGGCCCTGCTTGCAATGTCCATCTGTTTTTTCATGTTACGCCCTGCCAAGTCAATGTCAGTCGGGATGCTGTTTAGCCTTAGCAGTGACGTAATGGAATGGGCAACTTTTTGCATGTCCTCATTGATGTACAATACTGCAACTCTGCTTTGATTTGTTTCAGGAATTATTTTTTGTTCTTGCATTGTCAGCATGATTCTTTCTACGCCGCCTGCAACCCCTGCTGCACCAATGTCTTCCCTCCCAAATGCTTTGGTCAGTGTGTCGTATCGTCCACCGCCTGCCAATGCACCCAATGTGGAGTTTTTATCAAATGCTTCAAAGACCGCACCGGAATAATAGTCCAGTCCCCTTACGATTCCGAAATTAATCCTAACGTTTGAAACTCCCCTGTTATCTAGCGAATCAATTAGTTGTTTTAGTTCGTCCCAAGATTCTAGCTGTGAGACATCAAATGCTTTTTCCACCTCTGTTATAGTGCCCTTGATTTGTGAGAATTCTAGAATTTTTTCTAGTTTTTCAGTTGCATAGCCCTTCTCTTGGAATTCAGATAGAATCTGCTCTTTTGGTTTTTTTGCAATTTTATCTACTGCCCTTAAAATATCTGCAACGAGTTCTGGGTCTTTTGAATCAAAGACTTTGTTGATGTAGGACTCCGCAAGATTACGATGGTTGACATCGATTGTGATATCCTTGAGCAGTAGCGAATCAAATAGTCTGGATGTAACTTCTATGATTTCAGCTTCTGATTCGAGGCCAGATTTACCATAAACTTCGGCATCCCATTGGTGAAAATATCGATATCTTCCTTTTTGTGGTTCGTCATATCTGAACACGCCGCCAAAGGCCGAGATCTTTGCTGGAAGCCTCATTGATTTTTGGGATGCCGCATATCTTGTAAGGCCCATCGTAAGGTCAAAACGTAATGCCACTTCTCTGTCCCCTTTATCTTTGAAATGGTAAATCTCATCGCGAATGCCAGGACCGGACTTTGTTTCCAGTGTTGACAATAGCTCCATTGGGGATGGATCCATAAAGGAGAACCCATACAGGTCTGATAGTTTTTTGAAATGTGATCTAATGTGTTCAATGCCTGCATTTTCTTGCCCCTCAAAGTCCCTCATTCCACGTGGCAGTTCCAAGATAACTAGTCCTCAATTGGTTGTGATTTAGATATTTCTGTGATGGGTGAGAATTGCCGGCAGGATAGTGGGAATTATTTTCTTTTTTGAGAAATAGAGCCCATCCAGTTACGCATTATCTTGCGATTCAACTCTACAAACGCGTCTGAATTCTCATTCCATACTTTGGCGGCATTTTTCATAGACTCTATATTTGATATTGCAAGCTTGTTGCAGATGTTTCGGTATTTCGTGGTTTCCTCTCCCATGCTAGTTAGAATGTCTTTTGCCTCCTTTGGCAGTTTGTATCCTGAATCAGATAGAAACTCTTTGTACAGTGATGTGTTTGCATCAGCTGTGTTTTTCCAGGACTTGTAAAACTCGTTTTGTAAATCAAATAGTGCTTGTTGGACATGTGGAACTGACTGTCCAATTTCAGAGAAGTATTTTTTGTTAATTTCCTCAAATACGTCATAATCCTGATTTTCAGTCATGAGGTGGTATGGAAATTTAAGAATTTAAGATTTTGGAATTATTTGAGGCTAGCCTGTTTTGATAGACAGAGGTCTCTGTCCAAATTTGACAAAAATCAAGTTTGCGCTTTCTACCAGAGATTGGACATGTGGATAGTTTGGATTGCCAAGCAAATCATTTTTTATCGTACTCAGATAACGTCTTTGTTGTTTTACTAGACGGATTTTTTTTGATTTTGAGGATTCATATTTTTTCAAATCGCTCAAATTTGCCGAAATATCACACAGTTTGATTAGTTTTGCATCAAATGATGCCTCCCTGAGTTGTGTGATGTATTCTCTGTTTCTTTTTTTTCTAGGCAGTGCCGTATCTTTTGACAGTGAGGAAACCATTACAGTGATCTCACTATCAAACTGTTCATACAAATTATCAAAAGTCGTTTCTGTGTTTTCCATAACATCATGCAGCCATCCAGCACAGAAGACTTGCTCATCAATCACTCCCAAACTTTTGAGTCGATTGACTACATCATCAAGATGTTTGGAATAGGGCGTAGTTCCATCTGCCCTGAACTGTCCTCCATGTTTGTTTTTTGCAAATAATTCTGCACTTTTTACTAGATCCAAAATGGTATTCTACGATGAATTAGGCAATCTTGTTCAATATTAGCCAACTAAACTGGACTTTAAAATTAAATGACTTGTTTGATGTCATTGCATCTCTGAATATGGATAAATGATGAGTGCATGGTGATGCTTTAATCGTATAATTTATAGAAAAGTTCATGACTGGTTGTGCCCACACTTGGAGAAAAAACTACTGCAAGAACTAACGATTATTCCAAAAAAGAACTAGATGCAGGCGAGGGGATTGATATCGTATATGAGATTCTAGAAGACAAGATGGAATCACGATGGAGATTGGTCGGCAGTACAAAACGGCAATGCGTTGAGGATATCAAAAGGATACTGGCAAACCAGTACGTGCTTGCAGTGTAATGGTTGGCGTAAGACAGAATTCTCAGGAATTTTACGTTATGGAAATTTATAGCTGGATGAATAGAGAAGGGTGTTTGTCAGACAAGGCACTGCCTAACGGGAACTCGGATTATAGCCTGCCAGGACGGGCAGATGAGAGTGATTCAGCGTACTTTCAGCCAATGCCAGAAAAAAATGACGTAAAACCAAAAGGCAGAATTTTGACAGTGTCCATTATTGCATTTGTTCTAGTATCTGCAGGGATTTTTTCGTATTACTTTTTGAATCAGCAAGAGATTGATTCTCAGATAATGGACAGTACCTCATTTAAGACACTGGATGAGAAAATGGCAATAAAGTATGATGCGGGCAGGCTAGGCAGCGACCATGCACATGCGGCAATTGCAGTCTTTGTTGAGGGGGAAAAGATAGATTTTGGATTGCCACAGTTTCAGCTTCAAAGCAGGTATATTCATTTTGAGAATCACAACTCGTATCTGATTCACAAACATGCAACTGGCGTCCCACTTGAGATGCTCTTTGAGTCATTTGGTGTGGAGATTACATCCCAATGTATCGTGCTGGGTACAGCAGATGCCATGACTGACAAGACATTCTGTGCTGACGAGGAAAAGTCCATTGCATTTTTGGTAAATGGTGAGGAGGTTTCAGATGTTGGAGCATATGAGATACAGCATGAGGATAGAGTTTTGATATCATTTGGCAATTCAAAGGTGGTGACAGACCAGCTAGAGTATTTGGAATCACTTGAGATTCATGGTGTTCCAAAAAGGAACCCATACGTTGCAGAAGGGGACATTTTAATTTAGAAATTTTATTTTTCTAGGCTCAATAACTGTGCCAAACTATGCCATTTTTAAAAACAAACTAATGGATTCCGTATTAACCTGGAGTCAGTTTTTAATCTTACAAACATGGTAAATGAGAAAATGACATCACATAATTATGGAATTATCACAAAGGGGGCACCGTATACAAAAGATGGGCAAATCAAACGAAAAGATGGAGTATGCAAATTACGTTTTGAATATGGTTATTCGGCTGGAAAAATTTCAAAATTACTAAAGATATCAAGATCTACAATAAACGACGATGTGTATTTTTGGCATTCTGAAATAGATACCAGTAGAAACGATATTGATCCGATTCAAGAGACCATCATAATTATTGAAAGATTGGAAATACAACGAACGCGACTTGGGGAGCAATTAGACAAAACGACATATTTCCAAGAAAAAACACCTATTGAACGTCATATCACAGATTTAGATACAAAGATAGTAAATGTCCAATTACGATTGGCCAATTCAAATAAACGGATATCTGATCTTGTAATCATGAAATTAAACAGTTGGTTGAAAGAGAATAATCACAAACACAGATTCTTAAAGTTGTTTGATAAAATATCTGGATCATGGCAAGATCATAAGAAAATTAAAAAAATAATTACAAGCGATATAAGAAATCAAAGGTTGAATTAAGGTAGAAATCCAGGAACATGGTGTGTATTGTACTTGTTTGAGGGTTACAATTCATTTTAGATTTCAGTCATCTTAAAATAAAATTCTCAGTATTTCCGTATGATCGATAGATTGTATAATTACGAATAAACTTTTTTAGAGTAGGAGGGGATCAAAGGATCCCAGCAAAGAGTGAAAAAGTTTCAAAGGATACTTGATATCCTTGAACGGCATCAGGATGTTATGTAATCAATACGATTAGTAACATTGTCAGCAATTATCACTTCCATTATTGCAATAATTGCAATTTCTACCCATCCAAATAAGTGGCGTGATCCTTCCTTAGTGATGCCAGTAATTGTAATCATAGTGCAAGCAGGGATTATTTACGCAAGTTCAAACCCCGTCATGCTTGAAGAGATATGACAGATTGAGTGTACGATATCAGTGCACTCCTCCTCATGCACACATACAAAAAATTATGATTTTTGGTAAATCCTCCGCATTTAGGAGGCATTTAGACATGATTTGCCATATTTTATTTGCTAATTATCTATGAAGATAAAGGATACAAATTTTGACTTAAATTCAAAAAACGCTTCACTCTGGAAATGAAATGAATGTTTTAACACGCCAAATATGGCTCAATTTGTTAAATCAATCGCTACAAAGAAAATTAAAGATGAAGAAGTATGGTCAGAATTAAAAAAATCTTGGAAATCATATAAAATTGCTAAACTTGCAAACAATATGAAAAAAATGCAAGAGAGTGCAGTAAAAATCAATGAGCTGCAAAGCAGAATAGGTGCCAAACTATCTGCGTTTCCAGAATTAGGATAACCATCACGAATATTTTTTCATCCATTTTGTTAGTTCAGCAACAATCTCTAGAAATTTTTGATGAAGCGGTTATAGGTAAATTTAACCTGCCTTGTAGTGGTTTTACAAAACTCGCTTTGTTTTCAGGATATGTTTGCTGTTTAAAATTCCAACAAAAACCACCATTTTCACTGACATATTTTTTATGATATCTAAATCTACATGCAAAAATAGGCTTTATTCTAAAAGTTTTACGCATTTTTAGTTTGATCTTAACTTCCTTTTTTGGAATATCGTCAAGACTGTTTTTTATTCCCATGCCCACAGTCAGTTTTTTTATTTTATCAGTAGCAATAATATCTAAAGTATGATTGCTTTTTCTCCATGTTCTATTTTTGTAATTATTTGTATGTTCATCTATTATTGTAGACTTTTTTGATTGTAATTCAGTTCTAGCCAAATTATGTAAATGATTTCCAATCGTGTCAATAATTTTCTTCTCAGAATATTTTTTAATTAATCCGGAAAATTTCCGGATTTCATTATCAACATTGAATTTATTTTTATCGGCATCTAAAACATTTGGATAATAGAAATGGACATTACCTATGGGATCTATTTTTGTAATTATTTTTGTCCTTTTTTGTTAAAAGTTTTTTCTAATGTTCTTAATGCATGAATGATTTCGGATGGACTGTATTTTTCTTCCAAATTTCGTTTAATTGCTGATTCGTAGAGGTGTTTTTTTCGCCCTTCCAGAAGGATCGAAAGATAATCTCTCCAGATCAGAAAAAATCTCCTTTCTATTATAATTCCCCATCCCTTTATCACATTGCCAACAAAAATCACCTTTCTGCACCGTTAGATTCATTTGATCCTAACGGTACAAAGTTACCATTTTACGCAATTTTTCACTCAAAATCGCTCTTAATTATCTATCTTTTTTAATGAGTTAGCATTTCTTTTCTTCATGTATGACAACAGATCTATGTTTATTGATCAGATCTATGTTTATTGATCAGATCTATGTGATGAGCCCATGAGATTTACGCCCAAGCGATACAAAATGATGTATTACATGCTAACACATGAAGAATTTGCACAGAGAGAAATAGCAAAAGAATGCCTTGGGAAAGATTTTGGTGCAACAGTGAACAGTTTCGTAAAAGGATTGGAAGATCTTGGATATGTTGCACAGACAGGAAGTATAGGTAGAGGAGGACAGGAAGTATAGGTAGAGGAGGACAGAAATATCAAGTCACATCCCCGGTAGGCCTAATCAGCTTCTACAGTAAGTTCAGAAAGATGTCGAAACTTGATAGTTTTACAATCGGAGAATCAAAAAAAGAGGTAATGGAATATTTAGTCAAAAAGGGAGCGATCTTTTGTTTGAATACAGCTTTAAGTGAATATGATAAACATTTTGTAGATAATGCAGTTTATGCGTATCTCCCAAAAGAAAAACAGCATGTGTTAGAAGATGAAATAAAAGATTTAGAGCAGGGGAAAATTCTTGTCAATTTCTATCATTATGATTTAGAAGATGATGGAGATAATGATAAAGAGAAAATAGATGACAACGTGGTAGAAATGGATGATAAACAATTCACTTCCAAAGTTAGAACGATAATAGATCTTTATTGTGATAACAAATCAAATCAGGCTGAAACATTCATCAGAGATGTATGGTGATGAGCACACCGTATTATGATTCAGAGATTACATCAAACAGTAGAGAAGAATTAAAGAATTTTGTTAATAGGCTGAATAAAACGCTTGGATATTATCCTACAGTAATAGGCGGGTGGGCAGTATATTATTACACAAAAGACAACATGTCACAAGACATAGACATTGTAGTTTATGATGAAGATTCATACTACAAAAATATAGTTCCAGATTTTTTTGAGAAATTTGGATATACAGAACGAGGTTTGGGAACTACAAGTGCAAGATATCGTAAGGACATTGTATTAAAAGATGGAAAAAGAGAAACAATTCATTTTGATGTAATGTTAGGAGACATAGTCAATGAAATCAAAGGATTAGAAATTAAGAAAGATTGGAAATTAATTTTAGAAAATCAACAAGAAGTGGAATTTGACGGGGGGGAAATGTACGTCCCAATACCTGAAGCGTTGATCACGTTCAAAATAATTGCGGCACAGGAAAGAAAATACGATATGAAATATGAAAAAGATGAAAACATCTCTTGGTTTCAAGATAAGATTAGAAAAGATTATCTCGACATAGCAGGATTGATAAAAATTGCGGATTTAGGTTCTGTTTCGTCATCGGTTGTTTTCTCCGTGTCACCATTCGGTTGCTGAAATTTAAAAATTTAAGAAAAATACTCATATTCCATTATCTACAAAAGCACGAATTATATCGCCAAACAAAAGTGCAATGAATGCCAATATTAATCCCGCTATCATCAACCATGCCCTCAAATCCAATTTGGTTTTAAATCCATGATCAGGTTTGATAAGTTTGGCGATATCTTCGGGAGATATTCCCACATGTGTCTTTTTTTCATTATCATGTACTTTTGTTTCTTGTAATGGTGTTTTCGATATGGGTGTGAACCCCTTCGCCAGACAATCAAGACAAAGATATAGAGTGAGCACTAAACCCATTAACAACCACCATCCCAATCAAGATCCCAAAAAATACAAAAAAACCAAGTATTTCTTCAGTTTTATCAAAAATCAATGAATGGAAGATCATTCCAAAAAAAACCCACAATGACAATTACCGCCAATGGATTGGTAGTCTTTTTTTTATCAAGATGTAACCGAGTAGGTCCACAAGAAATACAATGCAATAACGAGCATATTTTCACTTCATCTAAATAAGGATTATTGCATAATGAACAGTATTTCATTTTGTTTGGAAATGAAAATACGGTGATATTAAGATTGGAATAGATTCTGTTTCACTGTAGGTATTTTCCTTCGTGTTACTTTTCGATGACCAAGAAAGTTTTACGTCATACTTAACATCAAACATATATGACAGTTTTTAAGGACGTAATTACATTCTACAGACATTGATAAAGCACGTCCAACATTATTGGATTGGTCATAAAGATGGGTATTTGTTTTGCAGTCATTGTAAAGAACAAAAGACCAATCACAGGTCAGCATAAGATCCAACACCAAAATATTTTGCCATTTCATCATAGACATTCTTTCTATGTGCAATTATGTGTATGATGATTCTATTCGAGGGATTTCCTTTTACAACTTCATAGACAACCCTATAATGAAAAGCATTCAGACGTATTGACCGCATGCCCTTTAGATCTTGTGTGAGTTCTTTGCCTAATTCTGGATTCTCTTCTAATTCATCAATACACCCATTCACCGCTTTGAGTAAATTGGGATCCGCTTTTTTTGATAACTTTTTGTAGGATTTAGCGCAACGTATTGATAATTCTGCGATATTCTTTATACAGGGATCTTCGCCTTCTTCCACGATACTGTCCTGCCTTTTTTCGTTTCTTTACGACTCGATGCTATCTCATTCATCAATTCTGAATCATTTATGATTTCTAATGTTTCTAAATCATTTTTGTTAATTTTTGGAGTCGCAATTTTCTTACTTTTGAAGACATCAATGTGTATTTTCTCTATGTCTACTTTTGGTCGTGTTGAACACGTTGCATCAGCTAACATGAAAAAGATTCCTGCATCGTTAACGTTCAAAGTTTTACGTAAAACCGAAAAATCATCCGAAAAATTTCGTGTTACCTTCTGTTGTGGGAATACTGTGCCCTTTATTTTTAACGACATTATATCAAATCCTCACTATTAAGCTCAATCCATGCATCTTGACATTGTTTTTTTGTAAAGTATTTTTGTTTATTCTTTACTTTCTCAAGAATGTCTTCTTTTGGCATTTTAGGATATATATTTTTTAGAAAATGTATCGATGCTAGTATCTCAAGTCTATCTGGATCATTTTTTTTGTCTTCCATAAAACTAAGGAAACCTTCGAATTTTTTTTGCACTACTTTTTCAAATTTGCCTTTTGGAACTCTATCATAATTTTCTTGTAGTTTAAACCCAACACTTGCCAAGTGAGCGGAATATGGACCACGAAGATACCATGAAAAATCATGTCCAATGTAAATATCAAAAGCTTGCATTAGATAAACCGATTTCTGTAAAATCAACCTTCCCTGAAATGTAGACATATCAAAATTATCTAAATTTTTTAAAACTAGTCCCAAAGCAAATGCTTCTTCATCTATGGAATTATTTTCCAATTTCTTCATTTTATTTCAATTTTAGAGTATACTTTAGTGTATATCTAGATTTTTTGATCCCTTTACTGCTTTATTTTATTCATTTTTAAAAAAATACCCCTAAACAAGCAAATCCACGACTAACCAAGCACACTTCATGCCAAGCTTGATGACCTTTTTCACTTTCTGCTTGCGTTCTGAATCAGTGTTTTCCATTTGTTATCTCCATTTACGGTGATCCCGCAGGCTTCGGCGGGAGTCCATTATCCAGACTCATGTGAGGTCTGATGTAGTTGTGATAAAGATGATAGCCGTCAAAAAGTGGAGATTCCCGTGTCTTGATTCCTCTCATGACCTTTTCCCTATCTCGAAATTCTCCGTTTAGGCGTTCCATCTTGTTGTTGTTCTTGTCACCTTGTAATCGGATATGACGAATGTGTACGGTTCTCTCGTCTCTGTTTCTTGCCCAAAATTCCTTCTGATGTGCGATATTGTATGATGGGAGTCCGTCAGTGGTGAACACTTTTGGCTTGATCTGGGTTACCTTCTTACCTTCTTTGAGCAACCCCCTAGCGTTATGACCGTGCTTTTTGTTAGATACTTCCTGAGCAATCCAGAAGCGTGTTTCATCATCCATCAGTGAGAAAATGTATTTGAGCTCGCCTCGGATTTTGACAAATACCTCGTCTGCCCTCCAAGTGTCGCCTATCTGTGGTGTGATCTTGTCAAGGTATGTCTTCATGAGTTTAGTGTATTTTCTAACCCAGCAATAGATGGTCTTGTGAGATACGTCCACGCCCTGCAACTTTAGGAATTTCTGGACGTTTCGTAATGATTCGCCAGTAAAGTAAAGTTGCAATGATTGCCAACTCATCCTAAAACCGATCATTTTGTAAATAATTCATGACAATCGGGATCCAAGAATGACCCTGCTGACGTATCCTTCATGATTCACAAAGAAATGTCAGACACTCAATGGAACACGGTTGCATCACATCTCCCAAAGCCTGCAAAAACCGGCAGGCCAAGATGCAATGACAGAAACACAACCAACTGAATATCGTTTGTCCTAACAACCGGCTGCAGGCGGGCAGACATGCCGGACAGATACGGCTCAAAATCCACCGCGCATCTGAGATTCTCAGAGCTGCAGCAAAAGGGAATATGGAAAAGGATTCTATCAGGACTGATAAAATCCGCACACAGACAGGGAAAAACCAGCCTGCAAAAAACATCGATTGACTCATCGTCAGTTGCCGCCAAAAAAGGGGGGACAAAACAGGATATGACGGGTTCAAGAAGATCCTGGGCACAAAGATTCACGCTGCAGTAGACAGGACAGGACTGCCAATCCCAATCAGGGCCAGCCCTGCAAATGTCCATGACAGTACGAAATTCATTGATGTGTCAGAAGACATCTCAGAGCCTGCAGATGACGGTTTGATACGGGAGATCGTCTCAGCGTATGCCTACAGGGGATACGATGCGGCATACATCAGAGACTATCTGGGATCCCATGGGATTGACTGTTGCATTCCATACAAAAGGAACTCAAGGAACGTTGCACAAAACAGGAGCCAAAAACATCATGGCAAGACAGGGTTTGTCGTAGAGCGGTTCCTTGCCTGGCCCAGGTGTGGACTTTACGGGACGGCAGTCAGATACGAAGGGAACTGTGACAACTATCTTGGATTTGTGTATCTGGCATGCGTCATGATGTATTGGAGAGTTTTAGGATAAGTTCATAGTATTTGATGTAACGGATCAATTAATTATTTTTACACTTTAGTTTGATCAATCGGTCTTATCACATATGCAAAGATCGCTTGATCGACTAAAAATTGATTAATTCAGTATTGTCTGATAGATTCTTTATTTTCTTCAATATATGTACCCGAAAGAGATTCCACCTTAGAAATATCGGGACGATAGTTTACAATTGTATCCAATTCAGGTTTTGCTAAATTTTTTACAATTATTTTTGCTTCTTTGTATCCTGCCATCCATGAATAAATATCTGCTTGAGTTTGTGCTCTGTCGATAACACCATTCATTTTTGTTTTACTTGAAACCCATGTAGTTTTTAATTCAATCAAAACATCATTTTCTACACCATCGATTTTACCAGAAACAAAGTAGTCTGTATTTTCAAAATGAAACCTCTTCGGAGTGAGCCAAATTTCCTTATAATCACTTTGACCATGATAATATTGACCAAATTTTAGATTTAGTTTCAATTCCAATAAATTATCTAAATCTTTTACAGTTAATTCTCCAATTTTTGAATCTGGATCTAATTTTTCAAAAGTTTTTTCATAATGGGAAAAACTAGCAATGGAAGCAACCCAAATTTTATTATGTTTTGTATGAGGCGTATCGTCTAAATTATAATTAGAATAGGTATAATCGTCATTTCTTATTTTTTTAATTGTTTCAGTGCAACAATCACATTTAGTGGTCCAATCACTCATGTATTATGAAAATCATATTTAATATTTAAGTATGATCATAATATAAATATTAATGGGATTTTAGTAACTGTGGATTATTTAACACTGTTCTTCAATAATCTCTTTTTTTAGATTGAATGTTCTAAAATAAATAAAAAAGAAAAAATTAGTTAGCAGGAACTACAGTTCCTCTATCTATCATCTTAAGTGCCGTATCTGCCTTGAGGCACATTGGAACGCCGTTTGACGCTTTCATGACAAGACTTAATCCTTCACGACATTCAACTTCTGCGACATCAACGCCGGCAGCAATTTGTGTACGTGGGGAAATCCATGCTAGTTGTATGTCTTTTGCCTTTTCAATGAATTCTGATCTAAGTTCTTGTTTTTCCTCGGCAGTCATTTCAGATGCTTTTTCGCGGAGTTCTGCCTTGAAGGCCTTCATCTCAGCGATTCTATCTTGAATATCAGATTTATGCTCATCAGAAAAGTTGTGTTTCATGGATTTGAGGTGCTTTGCAAATTTCATTTTGAGTTCTGACTTTTTCTCGTCAGTCAAATCACCGTATTTTTCCATGTATTTTGCCTTGATTTCTGTCCTTTTCTCATCAGAAATGTCATGATTGCTCATAATCATTGCTTTGATTCTGTCAGATTTATCAGACAATTTCATTTTCATCTCATGCTTTTTGTCATGAGCTTTGTACATGACTTTGTCATACATCTTCTCTTTCTTCTCACCGTGATGTTCTTTCTTGTAATCTTCTCTTTCCTCAGGTGTCATTTCACACCAGTTGGCAAGTCTTTCGAGTTTTTCAGAATCATCAATTTCGGCTGCACGTTCTGAATCAGTTAAACTGCACAATCTTTCATAGTCGATATGATGAGATTTTTTCTCCATCATACGTTCTTTCATGCGTTCTTCGATAAAGTCTGCTCTGTCTGATTCATACATAGTACAGTAACTGTTTGCTCTGGCTACCATTTCATCGGTTTTGTCATGCTCTTCAGCAGCTGCACTTTTTTCATCTTCAGACATTTCACACCATGAAGCTAGTTTTCCTCTAGAGTCTTCATCAACATCGTCATGATATTCACGTTTGGTGTGATCTTTGATGTATTCTCTAATTGGTTCCCTATCTTCATCTGTGATGTTTAATCTGATAAAGTCTTTGAGTTTACTATCTCTTGCATAGTCAGACAAATCACAATAGTTTGCTAATCTGTCTGCAAATTGTGCAAGTCTTGGATGGTGCTCAAAGAATTCACGGGTCTCTTCGTTAGAAATGTCACAGAAATGTGCTAGTCTTTCATCAAGATTGTAGTCTCTACCATCTCTGGCATAATCCACATCACCGTCTGATTCTTCATCAGTTGCATCGTCAACTCCTTCTTCCATTTCAGATTCAATTTCTTCGACTTCCTCTTCAATCTCCATTTCAAGATCTTCGATTTCGTCTTCAATTGAGGCATCATCCACACCATCAGTTTGTGCATATGCAGAACCTGCAGTTACACCAAACACCATGATTAGTGATAAAACAACGCTTAGAAGTTGTGTACTTTTCATTGTGATTTTTCAAAGTTTTTGAATATAAAGGCTATCGGTACAAAGCTCAGTATCTTTTATTACAAATGAGATAATTTTTGACAATTTCACGCCTAGATAATGATAAAAAATGAAAGACTAGTTCAATGAACTATCTATCATGGTTTGAAAGGATTCTTTTGTAGGAGATCCCACTTTTTGTGATACCACCTCCCATTTTTGAAAATAGCATGTGTAGAAATACTAAAGACATTGTATTTTTGTAGAAGTTCGCTGTTTTCATCAACGTTGATCTTGACAAAATCTACTTTGCCGTCATACTCATTTGAGTGCTCCTCGATAACAGGGGATACAGACCTACATGGACCACGCACAAAGCTGGAATGGCTGCAATGTTTGAAGTCAAAAAAGATAGGATAAAATCAAGATTAGAAAAATCATTTGGACCAACACTAGACAGGGTGCAGATGCAATAGTTGTTGCAATATCAAAGAAAATCAAAAAAGCAGTCCAAAGTTCAAAATCAGAACAAGATCTACGTAACAAGTTGTATTCAATCTTAACTGAAGCGGAAGACTAGGATTTTTTTAGTCCAGTTTTTTTTATTTTTTCAAATAGATAAATACAGAGATGAAGCCCAAATATCTGTGGATACTTTTGATGCAATCAAAGAACGTCGTTCTGTAAAACACTGCGATGCAAATCACAGATTTACCGATGATCAAATTAATCAATTAATGTCATTGGCAGTTTTGTCACCAACTTCATTTAACATGCAAAACTGGAGATTTGTTTTGGTAAAAGATTCTGAAATTAGAAAACAAATTCGTGCTGCAGCGTGGGACCAAGGTCAAGTTACTGATGCATCATTGCTTTTGGTAGTTTGTGCAGATTTGAAAGCATGGGAAAATGATCCAGCACAATACTGGGTTAATGCTCCAAAAGAATCTCAAGACTTTTTGGTGCCAGCAATGGGACCGTTTTACGAAGGCAAAGACGAATTACAAAGAGATGAGGCAATGCGTTCTTGTGGGATTGCAGCTCAAACAGTCATGCTTGCAGCAAAATCAATGGGTTATGATTCTAATCCAATGATAGGTTTTGATCCTAAAAAAGTTGCAGAGATAATCAGGCTTCCAAAAGAGCATATAATCACGATGCTAATTGCAGTAGGAAAGCGAACAAAGCCTGCAATGCCTAGAGGGGGGCAGTTACCACTTGACAAAGTTGTTTTTAGGGATAGGTTTCCACAAGAATAATGATTGCGAATGAAATCAATTGAATCCCTAAACAAAAAGATTGCAAGATGCAAGAAATGTCCCAGACTATATGTGTATATCAAAGATGTTGCAAAAAACAAGGTAAGACGATTCCAAGACCAAAAATATTATGGCAAGCCACTTTCAGGATTTGGTGATGTCAAAGCAGAGTTACTGATTGTTGGATTGGCACCTGCTGCACATGGCGGAACAAGGACAGGAAGAATGTTTACAGGGGATTCATCGGGGGACTGGTTAGCAAAAGTGATGCACAGGCATGGATTTGCATCTATTCCAACTAGTCAAAGTGTGGATGACGGACTAGCCTTAAAAAATGCGTACATTACTGCAGCAGTAAGATGTGCGCCGCCACAAAACAAGCCAACTCGCGAAGAGATGGACACCTGTTTTGATTACTTGCGCCAAGAGAAAGAAATTCTAAAAAATATCACAGTGATTTTATGTCTTGGGAAAATTGGATACGATGCTGCATGCAAGATATACAATGTAAAACCAGAAAAGTTTGGACATAACAAGTTATTCTCGTATGACGGATTCAAAATTTTGACATCATACCATCCATCAAAACAAAATACTCAGACAGGCAGGCTAACGTGGAGCCAATGGTCTGCAGTATTTGCAAAAGCAAAAAAATTAACAAGATAGAAGACAGAAGTTTTCTGCGTGTATCCTTTACTATGCCAAGCAGGTAGGCATTGACATGTAACACGACGAAAGGACGTAAACATCCCAACGTTCTGTCTTCAGTCATCATACGCACTATTGAATAATAAGGTAGATCCTAGAAACAATGTAAATTTGTCAAGTTTTTGAGTATTTATCAAATAAATATTAAGAACTAACTTGGAATTCTTTATATTTCGTTTTTGCATAATATAGATGACGAGGTCTATCAGACCTGCTGAAATTCAAAGAGACGACTTTGAGGAAGTGGGCAGATAAAAAGGAAGACATGAAAAGGGTAGAAGTATCCAAAATTCGATTTGTCTTCCAGAAAACCTCGTTTCCTATTTCGTAACAAAATACAAAGCAATAAAATAATTTTAAAAATAATCTAGAGCATGCAATTGAAAATTGGTTGTACCGGATGGAGTTATCAAGGATGGTCTGGAACATTTTATCCTAAAAATCTAAAAAGTTCAGAATGGCTAAAATACTATTCCCAGCTTTTTGAGATAACAGAGATCAATTCAACATTTTACAAAATTCCTGCACAGGAGCTAGTAAGACGATGGAATGCAGATACTCCAAGACATTTTAGATTTACAGCAAAGTTTCCATCAGTGATTACACATGAAAAAAGATTGGACAGGGTAAATTCGGAGGTTTTTTCATTTTTAGCATCGCTTAGTCCAATTCATGAAAAAATTTCAGCCCTAATACTACAACTACCACCATCATTGTCATTTGAAGAGGCAAAACCAAGATTAGAGCAGCTGTTTGAATTACTGCCAGAAGATTTTGTATATCCTATTGAAGGAAGGCATGAATCGTGGTTTTCAGATGAGGCAACATCATATCTCAGACAAAACAGGATTTGTCTTGTCTGGAATGACGTGCAAGGAGTGGATAATCCAATGCCAATTACGGCAGACTGTCTATACGTTAGATTGATTGGAGACCGTTCCATTCCAGATTCGGAATTTGGCAAAGTTTCTAAAAATAAAGGGAAATCCATCACAAGTTGGGCGCAAAGACTCCAAGAATCCAAGGATATTCCATTAGCAATGGTGATGGCAAACAACCACTATGAAGGGTTTGGGCCACATACTGCAAATTCTTTGAGAATGCAGCTTGGAATGAAAGACTTGATCTGGGATGCAAAAAAACAAAAGACACTGGGAAGTTTTTAGAAACAGAAATTCTTCAATTGCCAGGGGAGTGTTGAAGAATCCCTGCGAACGTCCAAAACAAAAGGACGCCATACAGTACAGTGTGTTTTTAATATTTAAGGCAATGATGGTGTTACGCTAGCGGTAAGACCAATTGTCTCACCAAAATAATATCCAGCTAAAATTGTTGCAGAGGCCCAAACAGTCGAACCTGCAAAAGTGTAAAGAACAAACTTTGGAATCTTCATTTTCAGCAACCCAGCAGGAACGGAGATCATTTCCCTCATTACTGGAATCATTCTTCCCAAGAATACTGCCTTATCACCATATTTTTCAAACCAAACTTCAACCCGTTCTAATTTTTTCTCATCAACTTTGACATATTTCAAATAACGAAGCAGAACTACACGTCCAAGCTTTAGTGCGATTAGATAAAGTGCAGATGTTCCAATTGTTGCACCTGTTGCACCAAGAAGGATCATTGGAATTAAACCAAATATCGTAATTCCTTGTTGAGAAGCTAGAAACCCCGCAGTTGGAAATACGGCAAGTGTAGGAATTGGAGGGACTATAGTTTCAAGCAAGGCTGCTAAAAAAATTCCCTCATAAAGATGACCGCCTAGAAAATCGGCAATCCAAACCAAGAGAGAGTCAAAAGGTTCCATTTGCTTCTGACACTGAAATCTTACTAAATTATCTTACGAGTTATCACAGCAGGCATATTTTGTGCCTAAAGATCGGGGTCTAAAGTGGGCAAATGCCTAAGGTGACTTTTTGAAATTCCTTGTTTAGTGAAAATAAAAAAGACGGGAATTTTTGCAATGACTGGACTAGTGAAAATACCAGCGGTAGGAGTTGTAGGAATTCCAGAGCCTAATGCTGCAAAGCCGCAGATGCGTGAGGCAACTGCAACCAATATTGCCCCAGGCCAGCCAATAACTCCTCCATTGTTAGTTACACATTCCAAAGATGCCATCTTGTTTACTGTCGGAGAGAAAGCTTCTGATGAGCTTCAACAATTAGCAGAGAATCAAAATGCCAGTCTCCTAATTGAAAAACTAGAAGGCAAATCTGGCGTTATGGATATTGTCAAAGGTTCAGTTGGACACCTAGTCCCTGCAAATGATCCAGTAAATACGGATTTGCAATATTCTGAGACCCTTACAGTTTCAGCCGATGGAGAAAATAGACATCTCTCATTTGCAAGCATGCCGGTTTGTACAAATCACAGAATTGCTGGAATTGATTCGGTAAAGATTCCATTCTACAAGGAAAAAACAACCCATGCCAAAGCATATGACGTTAGAACTTGAGATGAATACTGAAGATTTTGCAGACTTGGTTCCTCCATGTGCTGCTGAATCCGGAGTAAGTTCTAGCGACAAAGGAAAGGGAGCTGCCAATCCAGCAATTGCTGAAGATGGAATAATCATTCCACATCCAGGAATCTTCGGAGGTGATGATTTATCAGAGCTCATGGATGGGATGGCCCAGTAGTTAAAATCGACATTGTACGAATGAAATAACCCTTCCAACATCACAGTTTGGATTTTTTTATTTTTTATGGTTTTAAAAATACTTTTAGAGTATCAGGTTTCTTTGCATGCTCAATTGCCTCAGAATATTTTTCCAGTGGAAACGTAGAATCAATCATGGAATCAACTGAAACAATGCCAGTAGATAGTGCGTCTATTGCGGGTTTGAACAGCCCACAGCGGGAGCCAACCAAAGTAATTTCATTGACTACGGTAGGAGTCAAATCAAGGTTTTCCCGTGATGCAATGGTAGATTTTAGAATTACAGTTCCTCTGGGTTTGATTAATTTCATAGTATCTGCAAAACCAGAATTGCTTCCGGTGGCTTCAACTACCAGATCAAAGGATTGTTCATCAGAGGGTTCAATGCCAACCTTGATTTTTACTCCAGTGTTTACCAAACTTTCAAGCTTACTTGAGTGTCTGCCAAAACAAGTAAGGTTAGGACACGTTAATTTTAAAACTCTGACAATTAGTTGGGCCAGTCTTCCATCACCCACTACTGCCACACTCCATTTGGGTTCTAATGATATCTGTTCCTTAATTTCAAATGCTGCGGCAAGAGGTTCAACAAATACTGCTTGCTCATCAGTTATGCCATCAGGAATTACATGCAGATTTTTCTCAGGCAATGAGAGATATTCTGCAAAGGCACCATCTCTTTTCAAAATTCCAAGGACTGTTCTGTTTGGACAATGCCTGTCCATTCCTTTTTGACAAGAATCACAGACTCCACATCCGGCATTAATTTCACCTACAACTCTTTTTCCAATCAGTTCGGGATTATCAGATTTCTCTACGGTTCCAACAAACTCATGGCCCAAGACTCCGTCATATGCCATGTATCCAGCCAAAATTTCCAAGTCAGTTCCACAAATCCCAGCCAGATTTACACGGACTAGTACTTCACCAGGATTTGGATCAGGATAATTGTTATCAAAAGTCATAACTTTGCCATCAAAGCAGGCTGCCTTCATAACGATATCGTCATTTTATTCCAATTTTAAAATAGTGAAATTCAAAAGATCGGTTTTAAATAATTTAATTAAATAAACACCGCATGCCAGGAATTTCACATTTTGATATTCCAGTAGACAATCCTGAAAGAGCACAAAAATTTTAGTGATGTATCTGATTGGAAACTTGAAAAATGGGACGGACCCGTGGATTATTTGATGGCAAAAACTGGAACAGAACAACCAGGAATTGATGGAGGAATGTCAAAAAGAATGCCAGGACAGATGGGAATGGCTAATACAATTAGTGTCTCGTCAGCAGATGAATTTGCAAAAAAGATTACGGAGGACACTTGCTCATACCAAAGATGCCAATTCTAAAAATAGGATGGTTTGCACAATGCACCGATACTGAAGGAAATATGTTTGGAATATTTGAAGACGATAACACGGCCGGGCAGAACCATCTAAATTAATAATCAGACACATCACAAAAGTACAATTGAGTTACAAGTTTCTAGACCATGCAACTGATGCAATAATTGAAGTTAATGCAAAAGACATCAAAGAAGCATTTGCAGTTGCTGCAGATGCAGAAATCAACCTAACATTAGATCAAGACAAAGTAGAAGATAAAGGACAGAAAGAATTCACAGCACATGGAAAGGATTTGCATTATCTCTTGTTTAGTTGGTTAGAAGAGATACCGTTTGTTCTAATTACAGAAGGTTTTGCAATTAGAAAAATAGAATTCAGTATTGAAAAAAATCATGAATATGAAATCAACGCGATTGCATATGGAGAACCATTAGATGTAGTCAAACACAATTTCAAAGTAGAAATCAAAGCCCCAACGTTTTATGATATGGAAATCAGAGAAGATAACGGAGTGTACATGCGATTCTTACTTGATTTGTAAAGTTTGTGAACAATTCTTTGCAATTCCCTAGAAGAAATTATACGTATTTTTTAAAAGACCTGGTTGTAAAACGACCAGTATGAGAGCAAAACTAGGGCTATTTTCTGCATTTTCGTTGATTATTCTAATGGTTGTTCCTGCCCACGCAGACGTTCTTACAGTGGATATCGACAAAGAATCTTTCACTGCTGATGACAAATTTACACTTTCAGGAACAGTAAGTGAGCAAAATGGGCTATTGATAACAGCTGCGATGAAAGGACCGTCATCTGAAAAACTAAATAGAAATGCATTTGCTACTGGAGGAACGTTTACTTTTACATCAATTAATGCAGATGATCTTTTCAAATCAGAAGGAATCTATACCGTTACAGTATTTACAGAAAATCAGCAACCGGTAAACGGAACAGTGCTCAAAATCAGTTATGATAACGGCATTGCAAGCATGTTACCAGACTTTGAAGTAATTCTAAATCCTATTGGAAATAAACAAGTAGATGAAAACCAGAAATTATCTTTTACAGCAAGCATAGCAGATTCAGAAGTCACAGACGAGGAATTTAGTTTACAAAATCATCCTAGTGGTGCAAAAATTAACAGAGACACAGGAGTATTTTCTTGGACACCGACTAATTCTCAATCAGGAGGGTATATTTTCGACATTATAGTTAAATCTGGACTGTTGGAAGATAAAGAAACCATTACTGTAACAGTAAATGACAAACCAGTTGTAACTGAACCGCCAGTACAAACTACTGAACCAGAGCCTGAACCGGTTTTAGAGCCAGAACCAACAGAGCCAGGATTAGCACCATTTGTGGACGAAGCAAGGGATCCGCAGAGCTATGTTGACAGATACAACACAGAGGCAGGCTACAAGAAGTGGTTTGACGATAACTTTGCAGAGTATGATTCCATCTACCAGGCAGTCGGATTGGAGGAGCCACTGCTCATTCCAGCATCATTTGTGGACGAAGCAAGGGATCCGCAGAGCTATGTTGACAGATACAACACAGAGGCAGGCTACAAGAAGTGGTTTGACGATAACTTTGCAGAGTATGATTCCATCTACCAGGCAGTCGGATTGGAGGAGCCAATTGAATTAGCACCATTTGTTGATCCAAACATTGATCCACAATACTATGTTGACAGATATGACAAAGAAACAACATACAAAGAATGGTTTGATAAAGCACATCCTGACATTACCATCTACCAGGCAGTCGGATTGGAGGAGCCAGAAGTAGTTGAAGAAGAATTTGGGGAGTGCGGAGCAGGTACTGATTTGGTTGATGGAGCATGTGTTATTGTAGATAATTCCAGAGGAGGATGCCTAATTGCTACTGCAACATATGGCTCGGAGATGGCGCCACAGGTTCAACTACTCAGAGAAATTAGAGATAATCAATTGATGAATACAGAATCAGGAATGTCCTTTATGACAGGATTCAGTCAGTTCTACTATTCATTCTCACCACACATTGCAGACATGCAAAGAGAAAACCCAGCATTCAAAGAATTTGTAAAAATATCAATTACGCCATTACTTTCAACATTGCCCATAATGTCACATGCAGAGACAGAATCTGAAGTATTAGGATATGGAATTGGCGTAATTTTGATGAATTTGGCAATTTATTTCGGAATACCTGCAGTTGTCATTTTACAGACTAGAAAATACATCAGAATCTAGAAAATCTCCAGATATGGTAAACCTCAATTGATGCAATGGGTAGTGAAATTTATTATCTGATTTTTTATTTTTGAGTTATGAAGACTGGTCACGCTTTGAAAAATAAAATAATTTTTGGCCTATTATTCACACTTTGTATCGCATCTATTCAATTTGCCTACGCTGAGCCTGAATTTTCTTTCAAATTTGGTACGACAGGCACAGGAGACGATGAATTTGATGGGCCAGCAGATGTCATACTAGACAAAAATGGAAAAAACATCTACGTGGTTGACAGCAATAATGACAGAATCAGCGTTTTTGAGGATGATGGAGATGATGATTTCCAATACGGTACATTTTGTGATATTGCCGCAATTGGAAATTGTAACGATGATGCGGATGGGGCAGATGATGATGGAGATGGACAGTTTAACAAACCACTGGCAATTGCAAGAGATCAGTTAGGAAAATTTTACGTGGTTGATTCAGGTAATCAGAGAGTCCAAATATTTGATGACGATGGAGAGTTTCAATCAAAGTTTGGTTCTTCGGACAGCTCATTAGATGGGTATCTAGGTTCTGCAGAAGGAATCGTAATTCAAGAATCTACAAGAGAGATTCTAGTTTCAAATATTCAGAAAGATTCAATTTCAGTCTTTGATTCATCAGGCAATTTCATGTTTGAGTTTGATGGAAATGATGATTTTAAAAATCCGACACATATGATAATTGACAATACAGATCAGATACTATACGTATCAGATTCTGGAAATGACAGAATTGTTATTTTTGAACTGGTTACAGGTACCAATTGTCCTGCAGGAACAGATGAAGATGTAGACGGAGTTTGCTTTGTTGAAGAGTTTGGAACTACAGGTTCGGATGAAGGTGAATTTGATGGGCCAGCAGGACTCGCATATGATTCAGACAATGACTTGCTTTATGTCGCAGATACAGACAATGATAGAATTCAAGTCTTTGAGATAGTTGAGGGAAATACTTGTCCTGCGGGAACAGATGAGGTTGTAGACGGAGTTTGCTTTGTTGAAGAGTTTGGAAAAACCGGCAACGGTGATGGGGAATTTAACAAGCCAACGGGAATTGCGCTAGATCAAACTAATGATTTACTTGTAGTGGCAGATTCAGATAACGGCAGAGTACAAGTCTTTGAACTCAAATCAGGGCCTGCAGTTTTACTTCCAGATAGACCAGACAGTCTTGAGGCGTCACCAGTTTCTCCAACGTCAATAGTACTTTCATGGGTAGAGCCTAACATGCCAGATAACTATCCCGCAATAACAGGATACAAAATAGAATACAAAACTGGTTCTGCCGATTACATTCCAGTTGTATTAGATAGTGAGAGTACAACCACATCATTTATTCATAAAGGTCTGGATTCAGAAAATACCTACACTTATCGTGTTTATTCAATTAGTTCAGAGGGAACAAGTACTACAGCATCGACTACTTCGTCAAAACCAGAACACACGACAACTCCAACGGCACTGACTGCAACAGCAATTTCACCTAGTCAGATTAAGCTCTCATGGCAACCACCATCAGAAACTTTTGGACAAACAATTAGCGGTTATCGAATTGTACGTGAAATTACTGCCGATGTATATGATGATACAGTCGGAAGCACTAATGCAGGAACCACGTCATTTGTAGTATCAAATTTACAAACTGACAAGACATACACATATGCCATCAAGGCAAACGTAGGATTTGGTTCTACTTCAGAATCACCAACTGCATCAGCTACACCGCGAAAAGACTCTGTAAATGTAATAGAAGATCCTCCTACATCAACTGCGGTTCAGATAGCAAAATCCTCACCACCAATAAAACTAACAGCGACAGTTGTCTCATCAACACAAGTCAACCTGGCATGGGGTGCGCCAGTAGAAGATGGAAACACGCCAATTACAGGTTATAAAATCGAAGTAAAAAGGGACAATAATTCTTACACGACTCTAGTTGCTGACACAGAAAGTGCAGCTAGAACATATTCACATACAAATCTTGTCACAAATGCAAAATATACATACAAAGTTTCAGCAACCAATATTGTAGGCACGAGTGATGCATCAAATGAATTCTCAGCTACACCAAAATCAACAAACGTTCAGATTAGTCCCCTTGGTAAAATCTCCATAGATGAGGGTAAATTACTACTGTTTACAGTCAAGCTAGTAGATAATTCAGTTGGCAATGTAGTATTTAGTTTGGACAAAAATCCACCTGCTGGAGCCAAAATTATTTCAAATACAGGCGTATTTTCATGGACACCGTCAGATTCAGACGCAGGTAAAACATACAGCATGGATGTAGTTGCCAAAAAAGACGGAATGGAAGATAGGGAGACAGTAACAATTACCGTAAATGATGTAATAACAAGATCACAGCCAATACCCGAACCGGTTTCAGAGCCAGAACCAACAGAGCCAGGATTAGCATCATTTGTGGATGAAGCAAGGGATCCGCAGAGCTATGTTGACAGATACAACACAGAGGCAGGCTACAAGAAGTGGTTTGACGATAACTTTGCAGAGTATGATTCCATCTACCAGGCAGTCGGATTGGAAGAGCCAGCAGTTGAAGAGAAAAAGTTTGGCATATGTGGTACTGGAACAAAACTGATTGATGGCGTATGTACAATTGTCAAGATGCCAGAAGTAAAGCCATGGTGGCAGTTCTGGTAAAAAATTAAAAGCTAAGTTTTAATCACAATGCTTTTTGATACTAAACTAATGGGCAAACTAGGAAGAAACCTCAGAATTTGTGGAGATTGTGGAATCGCATATACTTCAGTTAGTTTTACAAGATACATAGACCAGTGCCCAATTTGCAAATCAAGAAGATTTGAAGCGATACCCGTCAAAACAGACAAGGAAAAGTCAGCATAGATTTTTTAGTAGAGCATGTTTTTGATACACATTGTCTGAAGACCCAGAAATTGCAAGAATTATGCAAAAAAGGATGGAGGAGATGCTCAAACCAAAGCCAGGGCCAAAAATTGAGCCTGGAATCATGGATTTGAATGACTCAAACTTTGATCAGATAGTTTCCGCGGAGAATCCAACTTTGGTTGATTTTTGGGCAGAATGGTGCGGTCCATGCAAATCAATGCATCCAATCTTTGAGAGTCTCTCAAAAAAATATCCAAGCATAAAATTTGCCAGAGTAAATGTTGATCAAAACCAAAACATTTCAATGAAATTTGCCGTACAGTCAATTCCGACATTTATCATGTTCAAATCAGGACAAATGGTTGATAAAATGATGGGAGCAGTGGGAGCTCCGGGAATTCATATGATTTGCAAAAAGCATTCTAGCTAGTAACCATAAACTGGTTCAATTTCTCTTTGAATTCTTACTATATCGTTGAATACTTCTTGTTCTTCAGGACTGAGCTTGTGCATGAATTTTTGCAAGATCTGTTTTGCTTCATGTGATGGTGGAAGCGTATAGTATACTTCCTCTTCAGATATTTGTCTGCCAATTGTAACATCTTTCACAGAACATGCAACCTCGTCTCCTGTTTTTGCTGATGACACAGTCTTTTTGTCGAGTTGAAGTTGGTGGATATATCCAACTTTACGTCCTTTCATGTTCATAAATGGAATTTTATGCTTTAGATTTCCAACATCTACGCGTACGCCAAAAACTGCAGGGTTGTTGTTTCTGAAAACCATTCCTTTCATAAATGAGAATTTTGAAATCGGTGTAAGTTCACCAAACATTGCGTCCTCCTCATTTGCAGAGTCTTCTTCTACCCAAGCATCGTAATCGTCAATTAGACTGTAGATCACTTTGTCCTCAAAGAGCCTAATGTGGCTTGTTTCTGATTCTTCCTTTGCATCAGGCAGTACTTTGACGTTAAACGCCAGAACGACTCCAAGATGCCTATCATTTTCTTTGATAGCTTTGGCTTCAATCACATCTCGCCTATTGACAGGACCAATGTCTGCTTTAGCAACAGGAACTTGAGAGCGCTTTAGCATCTCAGCTATGGCCTCAAGTGAGCCTATTGTATCACATTTTAGAATAACGCCATTAGTTTCAGTATCAACAAATACGGATTTCATTTCAGATTCAATGAGGCCTGTGTATTTTGCAATCTCCCCATCATTTGATGCAACATAAAGAGTACTGCCTGGAAGAACGCCTTCCAGTTCGGGTGATGCGATTTTCAAACCAGCTGCTGCGTCAACTTGAGGTACAGGTTTGAATTTGTCACGTGGATCGCGCATTTCGTCAAGAGGCTTTGGTAAAAGTAATGCCTTGGGTTTTGTAACAATTACAGAATCACGTTTTGCCACAACGATGCTATTTTCTTTCTTGATTGAGCCGTCAATTAGAATCACATTTGCAGTCTGTCCCAATCCAACCTCATCTTTTACCTCAAGTACAATGCCACGAGGTTCCTTTTCTTCCTGATCAAGTCGTTTCTGCAAGTATTGCTGTGTCAGGCCAACTAAAACACTGAGCAGTTCAGGAACTCCAACTCCGGAGCGGGCAGATATTGGAACTATGGCAATTTCAGACTTGAAATCATCTACACGGTAAAATGCCTCAGATCTGTATCCTAGGATGGACAATGTTCCTACAACATCATAGATTTTTTGATCCAGATCAGTTTGAATTGATGCGTCCTGTTCTTTGATTGCCTGAGAGATGAACTGGGTTTCTGATTTTCTCCATCCGGAAATCTGATCACATTTGTTTAATGCGACGACAAACGGAACTTTTCTGCTTTGCAAAATTTTCAAGCTTTCATTTGTCTGTGGCTGAAATCCGCGATTAACGTCAACTACTAAAATAGCAATATCGGCAGCAGAGCCACCTCTAGAACGAAGATTTGTAAACACCTCGTGTCCCGGAGTATCAATTACTAGCAGTCCGGGAACTTTGTTTTCAGACTGCTCTAATTTTTTGTAAAGGGGTCCGCATGTTTCTTTGATTGTTTCAGTAGGAAGAAAGCTTGCACCAATGTGCTGAGTAATTCCGCCTGCCTCTCTACCTTGAACGCCAGTTCCGCGAATTCTATCTAACAGAGATGTTTTTCCAGAGTCTACGTGACCAAGAACTGCCACTATGGGCTGACGAATTTGCAAATCAGATCACTCAAATGCTACCCTCGATTCGTGATCAAAACTTTCTTGTGAATCCGATGCGTGAATAATATTCTCACTGAAGCCCAATCCAAAGTCACCTCTAATTGAACCAGGATCTGCTTCAAAGGATTTAGTTGCGCCAATCATTATTCTTGTAGTAGCAATTGCGTTGTTTCCTTCAATGATTGCGGCTACAACGGGGCCTGAAGTGATAAAGGATGTCAGTTCCCCAAAGAACGGTTTGTCTTTGTGAACGCCGTAAAAATTTTCTGCTTGTGCTTGAGTAAATGTAAACATCTTTAGTTTCAAAAGTTTGAAGCCTTTTCTTTCGAATCGAGACACGACTTCTCCAACCAGATTTCTAGCTACGGCATCAGGTTTTACAATAAATAGTGATTGTTCAGTCAATTCTACTTCTTTCTGATTCCGCCTTTCACGTATTTTTTTGTCCACTTTAGTTTTCTTGGATCACGTTTTAGGACTAGTGCATTCTTTTTACATTTTGCAGAACAGAACCATAGAACGGTTCCATCGTTTTTGGCAAGCATGGTACCAGAACCTTTTGCAACTGGTCTGTCACAGAAATTACATGGTTTGACTAAAAGACTCATTCATAACGCCTACTTGATTTTCTTTGCTTCCCTCTCAGTTTCTCTCAGCATAAGAATTTCTCCCACTCTAACAGAGCCTTTGACGTTTCTTGTAAGGATTCTTCCTTTATCCTTGCCGGTAAGGACTTTAACTCTAACTTGAATTACTTCGCCGGCAATGCCGGTTCTACCAACAATCTGAATGATTTCAGATTGAACTACTTCTTCTGCGTTTTGACTCATTCTTCAGTCTTACCGCCTTTAATTTTAGCGATGGATGATACAACTTGGTCTACAATGTGCTGTGCATCACCTGCATCCAAAATTGCTGCAGCGGCAGAAGTAATATCAATACCTAATGATTTGCCTAATTCCCCTTTGCTTGGTACAAATGCATATGCTGCACCTTGTTCCTCACATAGAATTGGAAGATGGGCTACTACCTCTGGCGGTTCAACATCTTCGGCGATTACAATCAGTTTACTAGTACCACGTTCAATTGCCTTGGTTGCTTCGTTTGTTCCTTTCTTGACTTTACCACTGGTAGATGATACTCTAACGGCCTCTAAGATTGGATTAACGAGGTCTTCTGGCGTCTCAAATTTAACATAATATGCTTTTCCCATATTTCGTCACCCTAGGGGTTCATTCTCCATCCTATCCATCGATGAGTTTGGTTTTAAAAGTGTTGTCGGGAAATTATTGAATTGACTTTTGCAAGATATTCAGACATCAGAGTATCTAGTTTCTCCTGGCTTTCAGCTTCGGCATATACTCTGACAAGGGGTTCGGTTCCACTGGGTCTAATCATAACCCAATTTTTGGGATCAATTGTGATTTTGATGCCATCAGAAGTATCAGAATCAGGAAATTCCCCCTTCAGAGAAGAGATCAATCCTGGTGCTTGCCCTGAAGAACATGGGACTTTGTCTTTGGCGGTAAAAGATGGAGGCAAGTTGGCAATTTCCTCAGTCAATGGCTTTCCAGATGTTGCCAGCAAATCAAGCATCAGTGCCAAAGTCATACATCCATCTCTAACTTGGTTGTGCTTACCATACATGAAACCACCGTTTTCTTCAAATCCAATTAACGCATAAGTTGGAACCATCTTTCTTGAAACCTCTACACTTCCAACTTTGGTTCTAACTACTTTGGAAGCATACTTGTCTGCAAGAACCTCAATGTTAGATCCAGAATTCAAACAGGTTACAACTAGAGAGCCAGGATTCTTTTTTAGAATATGCTGTGTAAGTACTAGTGCAGATTTATCCCCTGTCAGTATATGCCCATTGTTATCACAAAAAATACTTCTATCACCATCACCATCAAATGCAATTCCGACATCTGCATTATTTTCTCGTACTAGCTTTGATAGTTCTGAAAGATTTTGCGGGGTGGGCTCTGATCCACGTCCTGGGAATGCACCGTCAATCTTTTGATTTACAAGAAATGTTTCACAGTCAAGTAATTCACAAAAATTTGGTGCAGATACTGCTTGTGCACCATTGCCTAAGTCTAAAGCAACTTTGAAATGCTTTGATTCTATTAGTTTAGAATCAACATGTGAAATAATTCCTTTGAGGTATGTTTGGATTGCTCTATTTTCTGTACCTGTAATCCCCCATTTTGCAGGTTTTCCTAACCAGCCTTTTTTCAAGTAGATGTCTTCAATAATTAGTTCGTCCTCACGAGAAATCTCGACACCGTCCTTAGCACAAGGCTTGATTCCATTGTATTGCGGAGGATTGTGGGATGCGGTGATCATTAATCCACCAGAATATCCTAAACCCTTTACAGCAAATTCCAAACAAGGTGTTGGTACAATTCCTGCAACATTGCAGTCAATTCCTATAGAATTAAGAGCGGCACTTACAACCTTGCATATGGCAGGACTGGAAGTTCGTCCGTCATATCCTATCAGTACGGGACCTTTCTCAAAGTATGTTCCCATTGCAAGGGCCATATCATGAACAAATTCTAATGTAAAATCTTCAGAAAAGACTCCGCGAATTCCATTTGTTCCAAAAAACTTGGCCACACTACTGTGCAATAATAGATAAATTTGTGTTTAATGGCAAATCCGTTGCGGGAGTCGCCCAGCCTGGTCAAAGGCGTAGGGCTTAGGACCCTATATCTTAGGATTTCGTGGGTTCAAATCCCACCTCCCGCACCATTTTGATTTTCTGTGAATGATTAATAATGAGAAAATCCTCAGCAAACAAAGTCATGAAAAAGACAGCGGTGGGAATTACAGTGGTAGGTAAAGATAGAGAAGGAATTGTAGCTGCATTTACCAATTTTGCATTCTCGAAGGGAGGAAACATTGAGAAAGTAAACCAAAATGTAATCAAGGGTCTTTTTGGCATGTATCTTGAGGTATCTTTTGCAGAAACAATTGATGTGAAAAAATTTGATGCAGATATTCAAAGTCTAGCTAAGAAGGAAAAGATGGATGTCAGTACACGTCACGAAACAAATTCTCAGAAAAACATTGCAGTGCTTGTAACCAAAGAGCCGCTTTGCCTGCAAACAATTCTAGCTAATGCAAAATCACTCAAAGGAAAGATTTCAGTGATTATCGGCACTCAGAAAACACTAGGACCACTGGCAAAGAAGGCAAAAATTCCATTTGTTACAATAGATGAGAAGGTACAAGACAAAGCTGAGGAAAAAATCATCCAGGTATGTAAAAAATACGAAATAGATTTGATCTCACTTGCAAGATACATGAGAATTCTCAGTCCTAACTTTGTGTGGAGGTATCCGAATAGAATAATCAACATTCATCCGTCATTGCTACCAGCATTTCCAGGAGCTTCTGCATATGCACAGGCATTTGAAAGAGGTACAAAGATTGTTGGCGTTACATCACACTATGTGACTGAAAGCTTGGATCAAGGACCAATTATTTTCCAAGATTCTTTCAAAGTAGATCCAAACGATACATTAGAACAAATGAAATCTAAAGGCCAAAAACTAGAAGCAGACACGCTACTAAAGGCAATGAAGATGCACCTAGAAAATAAACTAGAAGTTCGTTGGAGAAAAGTTCACATAAAATCAAAGTGAATTAAATGGTAGATATAAAAACTCAGTTTGATCCAAACATTAGAAGATCAATATTAAAGAAAAAACAGGTTGCAGTCATTCCAGTAGGCTCAATTGAACAGCATGGACCGCATTTACCAATATCCACTGACTCTGATATCGTAACTGAAGTTGCAAAACAGATATCAGAAAAATACAACTATCTTTTGTTGCCTACACTAGATTATGGAGTCTCATATGAGCATGCGCCGTTTTTTAACTTAAGCATAAGAGAATCAACCCTAAGAACAGTATTGACAGATCTGTGCTCATCACTGTTATCAAATGGCATCAAAACGGTTTTTGTAATTAATGGACACCATGGGAATCTAAAACCAGTCAAAGACCTAGATGCAAGACTAAAAAAAATCTCAAAGAACAGGCTAAAGGTTTTTCCATTATCCTATTGGCATTTTATGCAAAGAGACTTTGATCATGCAGGATTTGTAGAGACTTCATTGATGCTAGCGATTTCAAAGAATGTCAAAATGAATTTAGCAAGAAAAGGTCTAAGTACTGAAGGCATGACAAGACAAGAAATTGCAAAGATGGGAAAATTAGCAAATCAATCATTTCCAAAAGCTACCAAAAATGGGATTTGGGGTGATCCAAGAAAGGCTACAAAGAAAGACGGGCAGGTGGCTTTAGCTGAGATCGTAGAAAATCTCGGAAAAAAGTGTCAAACTTGCCTCACTGGGCACAGCTCATAGTTTTACCAATGGAAATTTAATATAACGCCTCAATATCCAAGTCAATAAGTGATTATTGATGTCCGTTGATATGGCAGTAAAAGTATTGGATGAGAGTATCAATCAGGTTGTATTGATAAAACTCAAGGGAAACAAGACCATCAGAGGCAATCTTTTAGGCTTTGACCAACACATGAACCTGCTACTCGATTCTTCAGAGGAGATTCCTACTGAAGGCGATTCTAAGAGCCTCGGTAGCATTGTGGTTAGAGGGGATAACGTAGTAATGATTTCCCCTCCACCGGTACAGAATTAGGTGGGCTGCAATGACTAAAGGTACAACTTCCATGGGTGGTTTTACAAAAAAGAAAGTTCACATTAGATGCAGAAGATGTGGCAAGAATTCACTACACAAGCGTCACCACCAATGTGCAAGTTGTGGATTCCCAGAGGCCAAACGCAGAAAGTATTCCTGGATTAAATGGTATACATAGATGCAAGAAATTGTTTTAATTCTTAGCTCATTAGCAGGTGTTGCTACAGCAGCAGCTGTACGTAAAATGCCAAGAGACAAAAATCAGTTACTCAGTCTTGGGGCTGGCTCACACATCAAAAGTCAAATCAATTCATTAAAGATTGAAAAAGATATTCTGACCAAAACCATTTCAAGATTATATCAAGCGGATTCTGAATTTTCTAGAATTCAAAAGGACAAATTGTTACTAAAATATCAACACCAACTAGGAATTGTATTAGCTAAACTAGAGAAACTCGAACAGGCAAGCAATCATCCAGACTTGGGTCCAGTCGGAGACGGTTTGATTACATTGATGGATCAGAAATTATCAAGATTGGATGATAGATTATACGAACTGTCATCAAAGATGACAAGTACCAAAGTTGAGACACCGAAAGACAAGAAGCAAGAAACTAAACAAGTTGCAAAACCAAAACCATCCAATGTATTCAACCTTGACAAACCAAAAGAGACAAAATTAGAGCCAATTGAAATTCCTGCAACAGAATCAAGACAATCATTTGAATTAACAACGCTAACAAACGTTTCAAGAAAGGAACCAAAATTCCCATTATTTGAAAATGAAACAAAACAAGTTGCAAAACCAATGCTAAAACCAAGAGTAATTCAAACAGAACTAGTCAAGCCAAAAGAGGAAATTATTCGGGAAGCAGTACAGTCAAAACCAAAAGTCGAGGATAGAATTGAGATTGTCCAATCAGTGACACCAAAACCTGAGACCGGAATTGAGACTAAACCGGATTTGAACAAGGAAGCTGCAAAGATTACCGAACACAAAGCACTTCCAGAACCAATTCAACAAAAACCAACCACATTAGATGATGACTTTGATGGTGATGCCTATGATTTAGATAGAATCAAAAGTGACATCATGAAAGCGTTATCAAAGCTTGATCAAGCAGAGGTAGAATGATTGGCCTATGATGATGCCATCAAGGCATTATCAAATGACGCGTTAAAGTTTGTTAGAGATGATTATGTGATTGGGTTGGGCAGTGGGCGAGCAGCTACTGCGCTTGTAAAATCACTTGCAAAGTTAATCAAACTAAAAGGTTACAGCATCAAAGGAGTCCCGACGTCATTACAAATCAAATTAACTGCAGAGAAAGGGGGCATACCACTAGTTGAAGCCGATCAAGTTGGACATATTGATGTCGTATTTGATGGTGCAGACCAAATTGACTCACAAAAGTACGTAATCAAGGGCGGCGGCGGAGCTTTGTTACGGGAAAATATTTTGTTTGGTCTTGCAAAAAAAGTAATAGTGATGGCAGACAAGACAAAATTTGTAAAAAACTTTACAAGAACTGTTCCAATAGAAATTCATCCACTTGCAAGAACAACCGTAGTAGAATCAATAGAAAAACTAGGCGGAAACGCAGAGATACGTACACTTGATAGAGGATATCCGTTCTTTACAGAAAATGGAAACGTGATTTTGGATTGTGATTTCGGGGTAATCAAAAATCCAAAAACGCTTACTCAAAAAATTAAACAAGCGCCAGGAGTTTTAGAATCAGGAATATTCTTGAGAAAGCCAGACGTAATTTACAAGGCCAAAGATAACGGCAAATTTGACATTATCTAAAAACTAGGTTTTCCTCTCTACTAGTTTGCCATGACCTAGTCTTCCAACGACCTCAAAGTTTTCAGCCACAAGTTCTCCCCGGACGATGGTTTTTACAGGCCAGCCAGTCAGATTTCTTCCCTCATATACAACATAATCGGAAAATCCTCCAAACAGATCAGAGGTTACAGTTTTTTCTTTTTTCAAATCAATCATAGTAACATCAGCATCAGAACCCTTCTCAAGCGTGCCCTTTTGTGGATACATTCCAAAAATCTGAGCGGCGTTTTGACTGGTAAATCGTACAAACTGCTCCAATGAAATATTCCTCTGATTCACACCGTCGTTTAGCAAAATTGGAACGAGTGTACCAATACCAGGAAATCCAGCAAGAGCACTCCAAACATTTTCTCCATCAAGCTTGAGTTTTAATTGATTTGCAACGTGATCAGTTCCTATTGTGTCAATTTGGTTATTAGATAGTGCATTCCATACTGCCTTTCGATCGTTTTCTGTTCTAATAGGGGGCATAACCTTAGCAAGATAGCCGGATTGTCTCTCATAAGACAGAGTCAAGTAATGAGGGCATGTTTCCACGAAAATTTTTGTTCCAAGCTTTTTCTCTTCTTGAATTTGTTTTAATGCAAGCTCAGAACCAATGTGAACAAAATAGATAACACAGTCATGATCACGTCCAAACTTTGATGCTGTTTTGATTGCTTTTACTTCATACTCAGGAGAACGGCTAGAAGACCATGCAGATAAACCGTCTTGATTTTTTTCTTTTGCAGTCTTAATTCCACAGCCACATGACTCATAGTCTTCGGCATGGACTAAGACAGGACAGCCAAGCTTAGCCGCTGCTTTTACTGTTTGTTCGACTAATTCATCAGTTACATTTACTTCAGCTGCAACAAGACTAGGGGAATTTGGTGGCATGTCCATGTATACGTGACCCACTTCACCGCCAAGATTCATGTAAATTTTAAAAGATGTGATTCCTTTCTCAACACACAGATTCATTTCGTTGATTTGTTGTGGCGTAAAGATTGATGCGTGTATTGCATAATCAACATGGTGATTACCGGATGCAGAATCGAGTTGGGCTTGTAAAGAGTTTGAAAATGGATCACCCAATCGGAGCATTCGCATCATAGTTGTTATTCCACCTATTGCTGCAGCGTGAGATTCAGTTTTAGCAGCCTCATTGATTGGAGAATAGACTCCATAGTGAACATGGGTGTCAATTGGGCCAGGAACTGAAACGAGTCCCGCACCGTTAATTTTATGATCACATGCAGGAATGTCGGCTGTTAATCCAGCAATTTTTCCCTCGTCAATTAAGATGTTTTTCTCAACCATTCCTTGAGGCAAAATAACGTGCGAATCAACAATTACAGTATCATACGTCATCTGAAAACTTTATCTAATCCGGGCTATTATGCGTTGAGAAAATGAATAAAAGAACACAGAAAGGAGGTAATCTGTGGGCCGGTAGTTTAGGAGTATAATGCCTCGTTCGCAACGAGGAGGTCGAGGGTGCGATTCCCCCCCGGTCCACCACTTTGGTGTCCTTTTTATGGTTCCGCGACAATGGTGATCACTTGAAGGTAGCAAAAGAAGAACCATCACATTCCACAGAAGGGTTGGCCCTAGACTTGTTCTTGCAGGGAATAAAAGCAGATGCTACCAAGAAAAAATACGCAAGGACATTACGAAAGATAGTTTGTGGCATCTTTGAGGATGCTTTGGAGGGAGATTTTGGGCGAAGAGTCGATCAATTGGCAAGACTGTCAAGGGAGAATCCAAAATGGGCCACAGGCTTGGTTTTGAATCTTTCAAAAAAAGTAAGAGCGAACAAGGTTACCAAAAGTCATTCCAATTATCTGAATCATCATCATTTGACAGTCATTTCAAACCAATCAAGAAACTCTGACATGAATGACGTTACAGTATCATGGAAGCGAATCCATGCAACGTTTCCAGAGATAGACAATGAACTCATCCTAAAACCCTCCAATACGTCATGATGCATGCCAGATACACAAACCTGAGACAGTTGTCACAGTTCCTTTCGTATCTGACTGCCGTCCCGTGAAGCCCGCACTTGAGCCAGGCAAGGAACCGCTCTACGACAAACCTTGTCTTGCCATCCCTTTTTGGCGGCAACTGATGATGAATCAACTGAAATTTTTTGCAGGTAAATCCCTTCCTGACTGTGTGCTGATTTGATCAGTTTGAAGGGAATCTTCCTCCAAATTCCCTTTTGCCATACTAAAATCAAAATAATCATCATATTACCATTTTTGTTTGTCTGCATCTCAATCTGGCATCTATCATATTTTGATCATAGAGATCTTGAGAATTAGCTAGGATAATGCACGAAATTGTGAGAGGTATGAAAATCCAGGATAGCCAAATATGATGCGTAACAGGTATTTTCTGTAAAATGTAGTCATATTTTTTCATAGAAAGTATAGTAAATGGTAGCGCATAAACACAATTGGCTATATCTTCATACACCCAATAGATGTGGGAAGTATGTTATTTGGGATCAGGGCTTTGCAGAAAAAATATTGGGCCTTTTTCATCAAAATATGGATCAAATATCCCCAGGTAATCTGACTGACATCCTCTTTTAATTCTAATAATATCACGTAAAATTCCTATTTATTTTTGATCATTTCTACATTGGGTGGCCCGGTCCACTCTTCCAGAAACTATTATACATAAATGAAAAACATCATTGTACATGGAAGGTTTTGACGGCAAAAAAGCTGCACAGGATTACATGTCAAAGCACACATTAGCATTTTCTACACCAGAACTAACTCTAATGAGATTTGCGTTTTGGCTAGGGGATTCAGTACCAGACCCAAAAAACGAAGGAAAAGGAATTCCAAGAATGATGACGTATTTGGTAGAACAAGATTTTGAACCAGTCCTGATTGATGATGAAACATATGTTCCATCAGGGGCAGTCAAAAGCTCAGCAACGGTTGGAAATGCGTACAATGAACAAGTTCCAAATGGCAGTTTTTGTTCTGAATGCGGTACGAGTTTATCAGCTACTGCAAAATTCTGCCCCGAATGTGGAACGACCCAAGAATAGAAAAATAATTTTTAGCCACTAATTTTATGCCTTTGTACCGCACTTTGTGCAAAACTTTGCGTTTGGTCTAAGTGCTGCGCCACAAGAAGAACACCCATTTCCACTTTGCTGCGGCGCTGTTTGTCTTGGCATCAATGCTGGATCTGGCGATGGTAATGTTCCAACATCTCCAAATGCCTCTTGTGCAGAAACAATTCCTGGGGGACTTCCGCCGACAGGGTTTTCTGCAGTTCCGGATCTTGGCGGTTGGCCCATTCCGCCTGCCATCATTCCTGGTTGGCCCATTCCTGGCATTAGTCCTGGTGATTGCGTGTTTCCAGAACCAGAACCAATTGATTTTTTTAATTCAAAGATTACTTTGATAGCTAAAAATTCTAATGCAGAGTATGCGACTGTATAATCACCTAATTTTTCAAAGAATTCTTTGTCACTTATTTGGCCTTTCTTGTACATGTTATTTGTATCAAGGAATGATTCATAGTATCCTTGAGATTCATCAAACAAACTCTGCAGCTTGTCAAAGAGCATGTTTAGTGTATCGACTTCGCCAAACGACATAATCTCACTCGATTTTTGGAATATTAATTACTTTAGGATCAAAAAAGAGGAAAAACGTGTGTTTGAATTTATGCGAGTGCTCTATCAATCATACCCCGATAGGATTCCTTAGATGCAGCACCTACTTGCTGGCTAACTATTTGACCTTTGTTTAAGAGGATTAAAGTTGGAATACTAAAGACATTGTATTTTGATGCCAATTCGTTGGCCTCATCAACGTTAACCTTGACAAATTTTACTTTGCCATCATAGTCAGCTGCCAGCTCTTCAACTACTGGACCTACCATTCTACATGGACCACACCATTCGGCCCAAAAGTCTACAAAGACAGGAATGTCAGAATTTATCACATCGACTTCCCATGATTTTGCATCTGAGATTTGTGTTACAGCCATTGTAACGTTATTTTATTGGACGTACCTAAAAACGTTCACCAGAATTAGCACCATATTTTTTGTTGGAAAATTAATTTTGATATATACTTAAATGACGTTTTGATAAATCTCAGACATGAGTGAGGATCTTAGGCTTAAAAAATTAAGAGGATCTGGCGGCTATGTAATGGCCACCGTTACAGATGAACAACAGATGAAAGGTAATCTAGGCGGTCCTGATCTATTTTTAGCACCAATTGGAAGATTGGATGCAGATAAAATTACCAAATATTTTTGCAATGCATGTGAAAAAGAATTTGAAGGTTCTCCAAAAATAGAATTTGAAAATCCTAATGAGGAAGTTGCAGAAAATCTAATTCTTGCAGAACGGGGTCAGTACATTTGTAATTCATGTAACGCTTCGATTGCAGAATACAGAGATTTCAAAAAAGAAGATGAAGGAGGTGAAGTTGGAAGTGCAAAGCCATTAGAACCACAAGTTGCAAGTACGCCGCAACCAGAAGCTGCACCACAACAAGTACCAGAGGCTGCAGCTCCAGAACCAACTGTTACACAGCCAGGTCCAGCAACTTCAGTCACGTCAATTGAAGGAAAAGCAGTATACGATGAAAATGCTAACAAGATTGGAACTGCCAAACAAGTTGGAATTGATTCTACGCAATCTATGGTTTTAGTAATTACTAAAGAAGGCGGTACCGAAGGGAGTGTATCGTGGAATAGTATTAAAAAAATAGGCGAGGTTGTTCTTTTGGGCACTCCTGAAGCAGCAGGACAGCCAGGAAAATGCCCTAGCTGTGGATTTGTCAACAAAGAAGGTTCTAAATTCTGTGAAGAGTGTGGAACTAAAATTCGATAGCTGGTAAATTTAATCAATGATGTTAAGGCGATAATATAATTGGCAAAAAGATCAATCCCTAAAGGAATAGTAAAAGACATTGTTATTGTCGGAGTAGGAGTTTTAGTTATTTGGATTGGGTTACAAGCAGTATTTGGAACACAAAATCCATTTTATGTTGTTGCAAGTGGAAGTATGATTCCGGTTTTAAAAGTATATGATGTTTTGATAGTTTCAGGTCATGAGCCATTTGAAGACATTCAGGTAGACGACATCATTGTGTTTGACAGGCCGTCTGATCATAATCGAGTTATAGTTCATAGAGTGGCGTCAATTATGGAAGAAGATCCGAAAACCCTCAGGACAAAAGGAGATGCAAATCCGGCATCGATACCAGGAACTGACTTTCCAATTACAGAAGAAGAATACATTGGAAAGGTAGCATATACGATTCCTCAAGTAGGATATGTCACACAGTTACTCAAACCGCCAATCAACTATATCATAATTGTAGTAGTGTTCGGAATAATGGTTGCAAAACAAATGATTGGAAAGAAAAAAGATCAGAAAAAATCATCAGCAGATGATTTGTCAAGTCAGGATACTGCCGAGGAACTGTCAGATATAGATAAAATCCAAAAAGATTCTGAATATTCAGGACATGTGGAGGGGACAAAAGATACAGAAGAACTAGACGACACAAAGGAGTCTATTGACATATCAGAATCATCAAAAATAGAAGAAAAAATGGAAGGAATTGAAGAGTCTATAGAAGATAAAACAGGTGAGGATGAAAATCCAAAAAAAGAAGACTGAATTTTTCAGGCAAACAGGTTCACATATGCTCTATGGCAAAGCAACAGATCGTCCTGTTTGCTTGGTGATATGATTACGTCAAAATTACTAAAAAAGGATCCTCAGAAATCACAAGTCTCAAGAGTAGTATCATTTATGTAATATTGAAAATTTGATTTAGAAAAAATAAAAAACTAAGAGTTCTTGTGGATGTCTACCATATGCCAGGAGTTGTGCCATCGGTTTTACATTCTGGTGCGAATTCATCAATTATCTTGCAGCAATGCCGCCGTACCATGGGGCCATGCAGTCGGATCTCTAGCTGCAGGTTGCTGAATACGTTACGGATTCCGTGATGGTGACATCAGGTCCCGTTGCAACGCGGCTAAGGTCAAGCACAAAGCCGACCGATGCAGAACCGGAGGATTCTGAGCCTGGAAGCGCGTTTGGTCCGGTAAAGTTGGCAGCAGGAAAGTTGATGCCGGCCGAATCAGTTGGGATAGTGCTATAGGATGCCGAACTGGTTACATCAGTGCCGACCTTGGATACGGCACCAGAAAGGGCAGAGCCGTCAGGCTTTTGCCATCCGCTAGAGGTAAACTTTATTCCCCCAAGGTCCTGGTTGCCGGCATTTTTGATTTGGTTTTGTACGATACTGGACGTGGCGCCGTATTTTGCGCCTGCAAAGTCCATGACGTAGGTTCCAAGGGATATGGAGCACACGTCTGATACTTCAAGGTCTGCAATTGACTTTTGTACCGTCCCTTTTTTATCATCTACCAGTACCTTGAGTTCCGGATCATTATAGTATGGATTGTAGTTTATGTCTCCGGACAATATTTTTGTAAAGTCAGGCTCTGCTTCTCCGTAATAGTTGTGCGTTGCAACCATCACTCCTACTGCCCTATTGATAATATCAAAGCCTTTTATGTTATCAAAGGTGTTATGGGTAAATCTGTTTGTGCTGTCAATCTTTGTTGCTTCATCAGTTATATGCAGATGATATTTGGTATTACCCAGTTCGTTTGGAGATACCCCACATTTTCCTGTACAAAAGGCAATTCCGTTATTGCCTCCAGAGATGGTGTTGTTACCAACGGTAACATGAGACATGGGCTCTCCTCCCGACAACTTGATAGCTCCTCGCAGGGTATCGTCTTTGACTCCGTTAAGGAATTCTAGCGTATTGCTTGCATTATGTATGTGATTCTCAAGAACCCTTATGTGCTTACCTGCTCGAAGATCAATTGCGGCGGCAGGAATATTTGAGAATGTGTTGTCCTGTATCAGGATATTTTCACCGTTAACAAAGTTTATTCCGGCAAATGTCACAGTGTCAATGGTGTTGCCGGTAATTTTGGAATCCTGCAGGCCGCCTGCGTTTGACTTAAGAGTAATAAAATACATTGCACTCATCAATTTCTTGGCCTTTTGAGTAGCATTCAATCCGGGCTCGTAAAATGTTCCAATGTTCTTAAACACGTTATCTGTCACATTCAGGTTTCGTATCAGAGTGTCAGCTGCATTGGACGTATTTATTCCGCCCCCCCTAGTGTCTGCTAGCGTGTTGTTGTGTATTGTTACATCAGATGCAGTTTTCCAAATGGTTATTGCATAGACTGACGTAGTATTCTTAAACGTGATACCCTTTATGGTAACATCATTAGAATATACATAAAGCCTGGATGCTCCGTCAAGGACTACCCTTTCATTTGCAGCAGGCTCTATTGTCAGTGCTTTGTTGACATTTATTCTACCTTCATCATAAGTTCCAGCTGAGATTGATATGGTATCACCATTAGCTGCTGCCATAATTGCAGACTTTATGGTACGGTGTATAGTAGGATCATCACAAACTGGTGTCCCACGATCACCATCAGCACATCCTGGATTTACAGTAAGTGTATCAGCATATGCGGAAGGAACCGCAACCAGCACGGCAAGTGCCGCAACCATAAGCATCGTATAGTGTAAGGCGGTGAATTTTCTCATGGAATACCTGTGATCAGAGGGGTTAATAAACTGTCGGTTCCGCAGAGGCCGTGTGTTTTTGACCCAGCTGCGATGCATTCCAGATGGGTTTCCCTGTCTGAGATCACCTTTTTTTAAAATAAAAATATCTAAAACTTTTTCAATGTTATGCTTTGAACAATGTGATGACTCTTTAATTTTCGATAGGAGTCTAGTTTTTGGTAAAGAGACAGCAGTTGAGATCATGCAAAGGCAATTTTGTAGATAACAGACTTTCTTTAGAAATATCCGAAATGTTTTCTTTCCAAACAGGAAAATGCTCAGATTAATTCGGTTTTCTTGGATGGAATCCATTTCTCAGAAGGGATGGTTCAGGATTGTCAAAAGGATCTGCTGCTGGAATTTTTGGAAGAATATCCAACTCATCCTAAAACCGATCATTTTGCAAATAATTCGTGATAACCGGGATCTGACAATGACTCTGCTGATATATCTTTCATGATTCACAAAGAAATGTCAGATGTTCAATGGAACGGTTCTATCACATCTGCCAAAACCTGCAAGAACAGGACATCCAAGATGTGATGACAGAAGCACAATCAACGGAATATTGTTTGTCCTAACAACCGGCTGCAGGTGGGCAGACATGTCAGACAGATATGGTTCAAAATCCACTGCGCATCTGAGATTCTCAACTGCAGCAAAAGGGAATATGGAAAAGGATTCTGTCAGAACTGATCAAATCTACATACAGACAGGGAAAAATCAACCTGCAAAAAATTTCAGTTGATTCATCATCAGTTGCAACCAAAAAGGGGGGACAAAACAGGATATGACGGGTCCAGGAAGATCCTAGGCACAAAGATTCACGCTACAGTAGACAGGACTGCCAATCCCAATCAGGGCCAGCCCTGCAAATGTCCATGACGGTACAAAATTCATTGGTGTGTCAGAAGACATCTCAACCTGCAGATGATGGTTTGATACGGCAGATCATCTCAGCGTATACCTACAGGGGATACGATGCGGCATGCATCATAAACTATCTGGGATGCCATGGGATTGACTGTTGCATTCCATACGGGAATAATTCAAAGAACATTGCACAAAACAGGAATCAAAAACATCATGGCAAGACAAGGTTTGTCGTAGAACGGTTATTTGCCTGGCTCAAGTGAGGACTTCACGAGACGGCAGTCAGATACGAAGGGAACTGTGATGACTGTCTCGGGTTTGTGTATCTGGCATGCATCATGACGTATTGTAGGGCTTTAGGATAAGTTCATAGAATACGAAGACATTGATAAGCCCAAAAAAATACGAAAGAAAAAGGAATAATTTTGATTACTTGTTTTCTTTCTCAAAAATTCTTACAGCTTCTAAATGAGAACAATTTGCATTAAGCCCTTTTACGTGATGAAATTTGTAGAAATTTTTGAATCCAAGAAAGTCACAGGAGTCTGATGTAACCATGTATGACTTTGTTTTATCGCTAGAAGATTTTACTTGATACAAACCATCTTCAATCTTTACAATATCTCCACTTTCAACTAACTTTTTTGATGGTATTTGTACTCATTAACTAACACGTTGATATCTGTATCTTCCCTTTATGTTACTGTGCATGTATGATCCTTTAGATGCTGCACTCATTAGTAATGAATATTCATTTGATGGAACATCAAAGTACTGATAGATAGGTCCATCATTGAACTCTACTTCTAAAATACTGGAAGCAGGATCATAGCCTATAGAACAAACATTACTTGATTGTACTCGCTCTCTTTACAATGTCCTTTTGAGGAATTAAAAAATAAAATGTATTTTGTTCAATTATGCTGATTTGGCAGAAATTTTTCCAATAATGTCTGTCAATTCTAGTTCAAACTCTCTTGAGACATCCCCTGCACCACTGATTGCATGCCCTGATTCATGTAGAAGTGTTCCTGCATAATCTTCCATTTTCTTTAGTTGCTCTCGTTTGATGACTACTCTTTTCTTGTCTGGCTCCCACAGTCCTGATGCTTCCATTCCTGATTCCTCTCTTCGCATTGTCTCAGAGATTGCAATTTCTTTGATCATCTTTGGTTTTCCTCCGATCAAATCAAAGATATCTGATGTTTTATCAAAAATTTCACGCTCTGATGAGGCCAATTCTGATGGTTTTACAAATTTGAATTCAAAACTCTCATTCCATTCGACATTGTATTGACCTAAATCTCTCATGATGTTCCCTGACATGTCTTGTTCTCCACGTATCTTTTGACTAATTGTTTCAGGCACGACTATAACTGATAATCCATCATGTCTTGCATTATCTATTGTCATTGTATCATGTTGTAGTTGTTGGGGAGTAACAAAAACTACTGATGATGTAGCGTTTAGAATCTTACATGCATGTACTGCAACATCAACATATTTCATCTCGTCATGCTCTGTTCCTTTTTGATATCCTTCTAGATCTTCAACTAACATTCTTGCAACTTTTTCATCTTTGCTTGATAACAAAATGGATTTTACACGTTCTGTGTATGCAGTTCTTCCAACATGTGTTCGCTCTCGATTAAGCGCCTTTCTCATTGCACTTGTTAGAGAAGTGATGTTGTATGAAAACAGGAAATTCTCTTCTTCTGCAACTTTGATTCCGTTAATGTAAATCTTTGATGTAGATTCTTTCTTTAGAATTTCCCCATACTGTGTTTTTTCTAATGCTTTTTCACCAGAGAATTTCAAGAAAAGATTCTTTGCTTTTTCTATATCGTCTTTTGTACATCCTTCAAGAATCACCATGGTACCTGCCATTTCTGGTTCTGATGGTGAAGAAATAACTGCATGAAGTGTAACAACATCTTCAAACCCATACTTTGATGATTTATCAATTGTAATGTCTCCGTATCTTGATTTGATTGTAATGTTGATTTTATGTCTATCAAAAGTTGCTAATGCATCCTTTAGACCAACTCCAAACTTTCCAATTACTAGTTCAGGATGTGAAATCTTTTCTTCGTTTTCATTCTGAGTTAGATGCTCATATTTTATTCCACGGCCATAATCCTGAATGACAAAACTATTCTTCTCTTTTTTAATTTCAATCTCTTTTGTGTTTGTTAGTATTTGTTCATCAATTGCATTTGCAATAATCTCTCTTATCGCATGATACGGTTCCCAATCCTCTAACACTTCCTCTATGTTGAGGTCAAATTTTCTCATAATTGAAACTGGTCTCCAATGTTCTTATGTATATTCGTGTCTAGTTATTCTTTAGAATCTAAAGATTCAATAATTTCTTCTAGTTCTTTTTTAATTTCTGTTTCAGTGTCTTTTGTAGTTTCTTTTATGGCCTTTGTTGACTTTTCAATATTAGTGCATTGTGTCTTAATTTTCTTCATGTCTCCAATCTTCTTTTGAATTTCTCCTGCTTTTTCTCTGATGAATGTTGGATCAAGTTTCTTTTCCTTGGCAGATACAATTCTTAGTTTTGCTCTTGCCCATTCGTATGCAATATGAATAATCTCACCATCAATTAAAGAGTCCCCGTCATCATTTTCTATTGCACAAACTAATTGGTTTCCATCATATTCATTAAACCATCCAACACTTTTGGGAAGTGCTTTCTTCTTTTTTATTACATACACTCCGTACTCTGCTTCTCTGTTTTGCATTGCTTCTTTCAATTCTTTTTGAATTTCTGGTAGTGTTATCGTCTCTTTGTTTTTCATCTCAAATACAATCTTTTTACCAATGTCTCCTAATGTTAATACAAAATCCCCCTTCAAGCTTTTTGAAATCTTCCCTATTTTCTTGCCTGTTCGTTCTAACTTATCTGAATGATTTTTTGCAATCCATTCAAGTCTTTCTTCACATTCATCTTCAAAATCAAATCCCTTTTGTGTACTTTTTTCAACAACTTCCTCTACTGCAACATTAATTCCCATCTTTTCTCTAATGTCTGAAAAATTTTTTTCAAGTTCTGTACGCAATGAGTACAACGGACTTCCTTCTCTGTTAGGATCAAACAACTCTTTGATTACCTTTCCATCTTCTCCAAAATGATCTTTTAGGATATATGAGAATTGGCCATCCTTACCAAAAACAGATTCAATTTTTTGTTTCATTTTTTCATCCAAGTTATCAAATGCTTTTTCAACATAGTTGACGTTTCCTGCAACACCAATGGATTTCATTGCAACTATTCCAATCTTTAATGCATTTTCTAGTTTTTGACCTAGATCATCTGATTCATCTAAATTCTCAAAGTATGATACAATATCATAATCACTTGTCTGAAACTCTTCTACGATTACCTGATTGCCTTCTATTGTGATCTTGTTTTCTTGCTCAACCGTAGTCATTTTGGAATAATTTGGCGATCTATTAATGACATAAAATGGTTCTGTTAACTTGTCGGTAAGACCTTCTGCCTGTTAAGTATCGGTTGATAATGTGGTACCATAAAGTTTATTTATAATGTGGTACCATATTTTGCTATAATTATGGTCAAATTACAGAAACATTTAGCTTACACGTATAAAGATAAAAAACACTACAAACATGTTATCACTATACCTGATAGTGTTTTGAATGAATTGGGTTGGACGAATGGCGAGGATTTAGAAATTAATGCTACTGCAAAAGGTCTAGTATTCTCAAAATCAAAAAAGAAGGATAAAATGCAAAATGCAAAATGATCCCCCTACAAGTTTAGAAGAAATACTAAGTTCAGATGAAGCATCATTTAACTATTTAGATAAAATCTGTCTAAATCTCAAATCCAACAGAACTAATCCCTTACTAGTGTTGTATTATCCAGCAACACCTGATGCTATGATGTCAAATGATGATATGTCTACAGTATACAATGAATTTAGAAGATCTGGGTTTAGTAGAGACACAAGACGAGTTAAGGAATTAGATGTTTTAATACACACATTGGGAGGACAAGCTGATGTAGGTTATATGTTAGGACAAATAATTAGGAGTTTTTCTGATAAAGTTAATTTTATCATTCCTTTTCATTCTGCCAGTGCAGGAACTTTAACATGTCTTTCTGGAAATAAAATTTTGTTTGCATCGTATGCCTATCTAACTCCTATTGACGTTTCATTGGGAACAATTCCTTTGATGTCTTTAGATTATTTTACTAACTTTGCAGTAGAATGTAGGCAAAAGGTTGAACAAATGTTTCAAGATAATGGGTTTAAAGATTCTAAATCAACAGTTGAAGCTGATTTGCTAGTTCAACTTGCTCAACAAATTGATGGTATAAACATTGGAAGATATTATCGTGAAAGAACATTAACTGGATATTATGCCCATCGCCTATTGAACGATTATATGTTTGCGGATAGTTCTGAACGAGAAGAATTATCAGCTGCAATTTCACATGATTTGATTTTTTCATATCCCGCTCATGAATTTTATTTAGATTTTATATTTTCAAAAAATTTAAAATTACCTGAAGAAGAATTACCTGAAGATCAATCTGATGTTGCAAAAAAGATAGTTAGAATGTTGGACCTATATACAAATCAAAATATTGCGTGTAAAGAAATTGAAAAAGGTTACAGAATGCCTTTTATTAAGATGTATGGATAATGATAAGCATGGAAGAAAATAATGTGAAAGTTGAAATTCTAAAAAGAATAGCAGAAAATCCCTATGAAAAAATCTCAACTAAAGAGACACAACTTAGAGATTATCAAAGAAGAGTGACACGAGTTCAATTTACAGAAGGTCATACACGAGGTGAACTTTTACGCATGATTAACTCTTCTATGAGAATTAGAAAGAAAAGTTAATTATTTTATGGTACCATAAAGATTATATTCATGTATTGTGTAATTATGATACCATATGAACATGCGTGAACAAAAAGGGAAACAAATTGCATTGAAATTCGATCTGATCAGAGTTTCAGATCATCATTACAAAGTAAATTCACAAACTTCCAAAAGAGATTATGATGTCGTAAGGATTAACGATAAATGGACTTGCAACTGTGCAGACCACAAATTTAGAAAGGTTTGTTGTAAGCATATTCATGCCATTGAAATATCGATCAAGATTAGAGAAGTAAGACAGAAGAACAAGGTTACTATTTCACCAATCACAATATCAAGTTGCAAGTTCTGTCACGGAATAAACATCAAAAAATTTGGTGTTCGTAGAAACAAATCAGGGAACATTCAAAGATTTGTGTGTTATGACTGTCAAAAGACATTCTCGATGAATCTAGGATTTGAAAGAATGAAGTCAACCCCTCAGGCCATAACATCTGCATTACAGCTTTATTTCACTGGAGAATCATTAAGAAGTGTAACAAAATTCCTCAAGCTTCAAGGCACTAACGTATCCCATGTTATCGTGTACAGTTGGATTACAAAATATACAAAACTAATGGAAAAATACATTGACAGAATAGTACCAAACGTAGGCGATGCATGGAACGCTGATGAAATATTCATGAAGATTCACGGTGACCTAAAGTACGTCTTTGCATTAATGGATCAAGAGACTCGATACTGGATAGCCCAAGAGGTAGCAGACAGAAAGGAAGGCCATGATGCAAGAGGGTTGTTAAAGAAATCAAGAGACGTGGCACAAAAGAAACCAAAGGTCTTGATTACTGACGGATTGCCATCATACCATGAGGCCTACAGGAAGGAATACGGGACTGAAGAGAGAGGACAGAACCCTACACGTCAGACACATCCACCTACAGGTGACATGAACAACAACATTTAGGAGAGATTGAACGGTGAGATTCGAGACCGTGAGAAAGTAATGGGGAGATTGAAGAAGAAAGACACTTCGATATTAACAGGTTATCAAATCACCATCTACAAGTTCTGAGATGTCTTCTGACACATCGATGAATTTTGTACTGTCATGGACATTTGCAGGGCTGGCCCTAATTGAAATTGGCATTCCTCTCTTGTCTATTGCAACATGAATCTTTGTGCCCAGGATCTTCTTGAACCCGTCATAACCTGTTTTGTCCCCCTATTTTTGGCGGCAACTGATGATGAATCAATTGAAATTTTTTGCAGGTTGATTTTTACCTGTCTGTGTGCAGGTTTGATTGAACTGGATAGAATCCTTTTCCATATTCCCTTTTGCTGCAGTTGAGAATCTCAGATGCGCAGTGGATTTTGAACCATATCTGTCTGACATGTCTGCCCACCTGCAGCCGGTTGTTAGGACAAACAATATTCCGTTGATTGTATTTCTGTCATTACATCTTGGCCTTCCAGTTTTTGCAAGTTTTGGCAGGTTTTGGCAGATGTGATAGAACTGTGTCCCATTGAATGCCTGACATCTCTTTGTAAATCATGAAAGATGCGTCAGCAGAGTCATTGTCAGATCCCGGTTATCGCGAATTATTTACAAAATGATCGGTTTTAGGATGAGTTGGTCATTGGTTAGGACAAGAAATTTTGATTGTCAAAGAACTGTTAGTCAAAAAATAACAAGCTAGATCGCAAATCTTGTGCTAGGAGGTTAAGAAAATACGTAACTCGTAGAAAATGAGCAGGGGCTAAATTACAGAGTCTTTTGTTTTGAAAACTCGCTTAAAGTAATCAGATGGCTCTTTTGGTTCTTCAATGTCATTGGTAATTCCAGCCAGGTTCTTTGCCAAGTTCTTTTTGTATCCAACCTGCATCTGTCTTTGAATTTGGATTCTTTGTGCTTGTGGCGAACCTGCTCCATGCATGGACTCGGTAAGATAACCAACTGCGTTTCTTCCCAAAGTCATGTTTTCAATTAATCTTAAGATTCTCATTCTATTTTCTACGTCGGTCCCTTTTCTTCCAGCAAGGTATTTTTTGAGTAGCGGTCCTGCTTCTGGATGTCTGAAATCTTTCTCAGAAGGCAGTGTAACTACTAGCCCACCTGCGATATCTTGTGCCAATCTACTGATTTCATATGGGAATCGTGTAACGTTGTGTTTGCAAACTTGTGCAAGCATGTCATCGTTAAGATATACGCCAGACTTCATTTTTTGGCCTTGATGTGATGATGCAATTCCTGCGGCAAAGATCGTCTCGTTAAGATGAGTCATTTCAATAATCTTGTCTTTAATGTGAGAGACCTTAGGAACGCCATTGTAATCTGCAATAGTGGCTGCTGCACCAATTAACACATCGCCAAGACCTGTCTTGCATACATAACTACGTCTATGATAACACGTGAATCTCTCCACAAGCATTGATGCAAATTCATATTCGCCATGCATGAAGATTTTATCCCATGGAATGAACACCTTGTCTAAAATAATTAGAGCCTCTTGACCCCCAAATTTTGCATTACCATCATCAATGTCGCCTTCTTCCATACTTCTTGTGTCACAAGATTGTCTACCGTAAATGTAAGTAACGCCTCTTGTATCTGCGGGAATTGCGCCCACAATTGCCCAGTCCTTATCAGATTCTGTCAGTCTGATTGTCGGCATCAAGATAATCCAGTGGGAATTGATGCATCCAGTCTGATGTGCTTTGGCACCTGAAACATAAACTCCCTTATCGTCAGTTTCTACCACCCTAGTAAACAAATCGGGATCATCTTGTTCAGCAGGTCCTTTGCTTCTGTCTCCCTTAGGATCAGTCATGGCACCGCCAATTACAAGATTTTCCTTCTGGACCATTTTTACAAATTCCAAGAATCGCTTGTGATAATCAGTTCCATGCTTTTCATCAATTTCAAATGTCGTAGAATGAAGAGAATTCATTGCATCCATTCCCACACATCTCTGGAAACAGGTTCCAGTGTTTTGTCCAAGTTTTCTTTGCATTTTATTTTGTGAGACTAGATCCTCTGCACTTTCTGCAATATGTAAAAATCTGTTAACTTTCAATCCCGTAATTGATGAATCGGCAGAAGCTAGTGCCTCTTCACGCAAAGCTAAATCATAAGTTTCTGCAACAGCATTGATAGATGGCCTAATCACAGGATGATCTACCGGCTCTTTAACTAATTCTCCAAATAGGTAAACTTTGAGATCACGACCCCTAAGACTTTCGATGTAATCATCCCCAGTTCTGATTGTCTTTAAGACATTGGCCATGTAACATTATTCATTTTGATGTTGTATAAATATTCTAGATTAATTATAATGAAAATTTAGGAATGGATTGCGATCAGAGTCCGATTCGAACGTCAAGGATTCTGCATCCCCTGCCTTTTTCCATGACAAGTACAGGGTTCATATCTAATTCTTTGATCTCTTTAAAGTCTGAAACCAGTTGTGACAGTCTTTGAATGCATTCAGAAAGTTTTGCAGTATCAGATGGTTTTTCACCTCTGACTCCTTGTAATAATTTTTGAGTTTTTATTGATGCAATCATATCGTCAGCTTCTTTGTCAGTTGCAGGTGCAAGTTTGAACGTCACATCCTTGAGGACTTCAACGTAGATTCCACCCATGCCAAGCATGATTACGGGGCCAAAACCAGGCTCTAGTTTTGATCCTATAATGAGCTCTTTGCCACCTTTTACCATCTCAACAATTAAGACGCCCTTGACTTCGGCTTTTTTGTTGTAACTTTTTGCGTTTTTGACTATGGTTTTAAAGGCAGATTTAATTTCAGCGTCGCTTGTTAGATTAACTTTAACGCCACCAGCATCAGATTTGTGAATAATTTGTGGAGATGCGATTTTCATTACGACAGGATAGCCTATTTTCTTTGCAATCCTTACAGCTTCTGATTCAGACGTTGCAAGAGCGCTGTTTGGTAAAGGCAGACCGTAAGCCTTGAGAACCTCTTGTCCTTCTTCCTCTAACAGATTCGGTCTTTTTTCATCTTTAACCTTGTCAAAGATCTCTTGGGCTTTGGCTCTGTTTACCTTGAATTTTGTAATTTTTCCACTTGGTGCTTTTGTCCAATTTGAGAAGCGAATCATTGCTGCAAGAGTTCGGATTGCGCCCTCAGCATATGCATAGTATGGAACACTTCCTTTAGCAAGGATTTCCCTATTTGTTATTCCCTCATCTAATCCCATCAAACTTGCAAGCATTGTCTTTTTGTATTTCTTTGACATTTTTACAATGACTTCAGCAAGTTTGTCATAATCCAAGGTTCCAGAAGGAGTGCACATGGGGATTACGGAACCGACTTTTGGATGTCTTAGGACTCTATCTAGAACATTTTCAAAACGATTAAAATCGGCGTCACCTACAATATCTACCGGATTTCTTGAACTTCCCCAAGGGGGAATAACAGAATCGATTTGTTTTCTTACAGAGGCGATGTTTGCCATTTTGATGTTCATTTTTGAGCAGGCATCAGTGGAAATGATTGCAGGTCCTCCGGCATTTGATACGATTACAAGTTCGCCCTTTGATGGAAGGGGTTGTTTTGAAAATGCAGTGGCATAATCAAAGAGTTCTTCCATAGTGTCAACTCTAATTGCTCCAGACTGTCTAAGCAGGGCATCATAGATTTCATCTGAGCCCATTAATGCACCTGTGTGAGACATTGCAGCCTTTGCACCTTCAGGACTCCGTCCAGATTTTAAGACCAGGACAGGTTTTTTGAGTTTTTTGGTGATATTTTTACAGACTTTAAGAAATTCTTGGCCATCGCCCATATCCTCAAGATACATAACGATAACCTCAGTTTGTTTGTGATTTGCAAGAATTTTTAGAACGTCGACCTCGCTCATTACGGCTTTGTTTCCCAAACTGACAACGGCTGAAAAACCAATACCCTGTGCACTGGCATCTTCTACTAATGCTGCACATATCGCACCGCTTTGTGAGACAAGTGCGATTTTTCCAGACTTTGGCGTGACTTTGAGAAATGTGGAATTCATCATTGTCTTTGGATCAAGATTCATGACACCAAGACAATTTGGTCCAATAACTTGCATCCTGTATTTTTTAGCGATATCTTTTACCTGCTGTTCACGTTTAGCCCCTTCCTCATCGACTTCTTTGAAACCTGCTGTGATGATGATGACGCCCTTGACTTTTTTCTTTCCACATTCTTCTAAAACAGGAGTGACCAGAGTATTTTTGATTACAATGACTGCAAGATCGATTGGCTTTGGAACATCTAAAACAGATTTGTATGCTTTTTTGTAAAAGACTTTATCTCTTGATGGACTAATTGGATAGACTGTTCCTTTAAACCCATTCATAATATTAGATGTAATTGTAGCTCCAACACTTCCTCTCTTATCAGATGCACCAATTACCGCAATAGATTTTGGAGACAAGATTGCAGAATCTGCCATGATAAACGGGTTTTAAGATTTTTGTATAATAAAGTTATTCTTGGAAATCTCTGATCTGTGATTTTTAGCTTCCCAGCATTTTACCTGCCAGGTTTTCCTTTCTAGGAACCCAGATGATTGACAGATTGGAAAATTTGCCTATGATTTCCCAGGCTTGCCGAGCTAAAGTTCGTAACTGGTCATTGTTTATTGCAAACTCATGATTCAGTTGATTTACGGTGTTTTTAGAATCACTATAAATTATAATTTCATCAGTGGAATCAGCGTACTTCTTTAACGCTGAAATGATTGCCAGATATTCAGCCTGGTTATTGGTAAGATCAGGTTTTTTTTCATAAAACGATCACCGGTTTCTTTTACAAAATATCCAAAACCGCTACTTGACCCGCCAGAACCGTCAACGTAAATGCTAGTTGCCATGTTTATACAACCTTGTCATCTTCACGCTTAGATTTAGAACTGTCATGTAAATAATTGTAGACAGCCCTTGGGATACAATTGATGCCAAATATGGATCATAGCCCACTGTTAGAAGATAATATTGCAATGCCCATCGGACAATTGTATAGACGATCTCAGCAACACCCAAGGAAGTGATCAGTTTTTTTAGATCATGTTTTAATTTTGCAGTATCGGTCTTTCCAGATTCTAATCGATATTTCTTTCCGTTATCAAGATAAAACAAACCGCTAAAAACAGAAAAATAAACTACATAATCAACAACTGTGGCATATGTTGTGTTTAGATAATCAGCCTGATCAGATAAAATTTGGGCAGATATGGCTGAGATGGTAATTGATGCTACAAATGCGATAAGGACATTTTTATTTAGTTTTAGACATTCCTGTAACACATAATCAGATTATTTTTGTTACAAATAAACCGAGTTTAGTCCAATATTATTTTCAAAAATATGATCAAACCGGCAAGTTCGGCAATGCATACACCCAGCATGTACGGGAAGATGTCATGCGAGAAGATCATTTCATGAGAAAAGTAACCTATTGCACCAATCACATTGTGTAAAATTAGCATTCCAGCGACGGCAATCATTCCCAAAGGAAGCTGTGCTTGGGTCTTGCGATACATGTTTCCAAATATGGCAATCAGGATTCCCAATATCCCCATGTTTGCCATTGAGACGATTGACAGGATTAGCGAGGTGGGTTCCATTTAGCGACAAACACCCCTAGATCTTTTATTTACTTTTATCCAATTTCTGTTCAATTTCTTCAAATGTCTCCATGTTAACTTCAAGAAAGGTTGAAAGAAAATACACGATGTTGTATTTTTCTCCAACCCTGTTTATCATGTTGTTTTTCTCCAATACTCGAATATGGTGTTGGATGGCCTTGTAATCAAGGCCTAATTCTTTGGCTAATTGGTTTGCATTAAGGGGATTTTCCCTCAGTTTTGAAATAATCCTTAATCGATTCAAACCTCCCCGTGAGCCAGCAAATACAAACCAAACAAGTCTTTTTGCAGCAGGATCGTTGGCCATAAGTTATGAAATTCTTCCCCGTTTACCACTAAAAGGTATTCTGGGACGGGTGCAATGGAAACTATAAAAAACATAATCAGACAGATTTCAATGAAGCAAAAATGATGCTAAATTATGATGCGCCATTGTATAGGCCGCCATCAGAAGCTAGATCATTGATTTTCCAGGTGACATTAGGGTGTTCGTTTAACGAATGTTCCTTTTGTGACATGTATAGATCAAAAGAGTATTCTGAACGGCCATGGGCAGACGTTAAAGCAGAGATTGACATGATGGCAGGATATCTGCCAGATACAAAGCGAGTATTCCTTGCTGACGGTGATGCGCTGAATCTGGATGCAGAATATATGATAAAAATTGTAAGATACATTAGAGAAAAATTTCAAAACATTGAGAGAGTTTCTTGCTATGCAATGCCTATGAATATTTTAAAGAAAACGCCAGGTGAACTGAAACGGATGAATGAGGCAGGATTGGACATGTTTTATCTAGGAATTGAAAGTGGTTCAGACATTGTTCTAAAAAAGGTGACAAAAGGTGCAGTTGCAAAGACAATTATCAGATCAGTCAACAAGGCAAAAGATGCAGGATATGTAATGTCATGCATGGTGATTTTAGGATTGGGTGGAAAGACATATTCCAAGGATCACATCAAGGGTACTGCAAAAGTACTTAGTGCGTGTTCTCCAAACTATGTTGGTGCATTGACACTGTATTTAGAAAACGGAATCAAGCAGGAATTTGTCGACAAATACAGAGGTGAATTTACAAGAATAAATGATGATGAGTCATTGGAGGAGCTGTATGACTTGATTAGTCAGATTGAAACAAAAGAGGAGATTGTGTTCAGAGTGAATCACGGTTCTAATGCATATAACGTAAAGGGCACATTCCCTCAAGATAAACAAGAAATGCTAGAAAAAGTAGAATGGATGAAGCAGCATCCAGAGACTGTACGCCCACAGGGATTGCGCGGATTCTAAATTAGATTTTCTTGATACAAATGCACTACTTTGAAGATTCTAACCGAATAATTACCATCAAAGATTTTACCAGCAACTCCGTTTTCAGAATTGAGTACCCTAAACCTGTATTCATAGGTACCGTTTGCACTTACGTCAGTTTGGGCAAAGTGGACAGCGTCATTTTCTTTAAAAATCTGAATTATTACAGGATAACCTTCTACATGATTTGCAATTTTCCCCTCAACGTATGCCCAGGGCAACGAGTTTTCTTCAGATGAATGGAAAAATATCGTTGATTTTTCAAGACCGATCATTCCATTTAATGGAATAACTTTAGTTTGAGATTCGTGCGCATGATCACTGATTGGTATTTGTCCAGAATGCGGATGTGCAAATGCAGGGTCAATTGAAAATGTCAATAGAAGGGTTAAAGCCAAAACACTTGAAAAAAGGATCTGTTTGTTCATGTTACAGTCTGGGATGGTAGTGGTTTAAGAATTTTTCAAATTAGAGATTGTCAATTATGGGTTTAAGATTATCCGGAAGGGAAGGCAGTTCTGTATGACTTTCGTTGTTTTCAAGAATTTCAGGCCCTATTCGTCTGACACGTTGAGTCCCAAGAAGGGTGTCAATATTTCTTTGAATGTCTTTTTCAGATAGAATGGTCTTTAATTTTTCAGTAACGGTTTCCTCATTTTCATATTTTTTAATTCCATATTGAACGAGGATTGTTTTTTCTTCAGATGAAAATTCGGTCATACCATGTACAATTTGCCTATGACTAATAATCTTTGGTTAATCAAACATAGTTAAAATATGATGGATTGTAAATGAATCTGCTTGGCAAGCAAGATACAAGTAATTTCAAATGTTCTTTCAACAAAAAAATATGCGTCAATTGCAACAATTAGCGGTACAGGATTAGGAATAATCTACTATTTCTTAACAATGTCGATGTTGCCAACCCATTTGGATACAACAATCGAGATAATTCCTTTGTATATGATTACATCGATTGGATTAACTGTAGGAGTTTCAGCATTGGCTGGAATAAATTTTGCAATGATGGCATTTAGGATGAGGAGGATGAGCTCTGTTAAATCAAATTCTTCGGCAATGTTAGGAGGAGCATTTGCGGCATTTACTCCAGGATGTCCAGCATGTACTGCGCCGTTGGCGGTAATTTTAGGTGCAGTTGGAGGACTGTCTTTATTTCCAATGCAAGGATTGGAATTGAAATTTATCTCTGTAGGAGTTTTGATTTTTTCAATCTGGTGGATTGCCAGGGGATTACAAAGTAAAGGCTGTTGTAAAATAGGATAAACAAGGAAAAATTCTATTGTGACAATACCCAATCACATATGATTTTGACTTGCTCCATGAACACTACATTTAGTTGAGAGATTTTCTCCCCTAGTTCAGGCATGGTTTCTCTTAACATTTTGTTCTCTTTTTCAAGTTCGATAACTCCTTGTTCTAAGAAGGCCAGCATGCATCCGCATAGTTTGCCCATGTTTCACACATTTGGCATCTTTTTTGTCCTTGACCACATGCAGTTCCATCATTTGGTTTTTTTGCTTCAAATTCTTTGCATGTACGATTGCAATTAGGATCTTGATCTAATACATTTTCTTTTTTTTCTATAAATTGATTAGTTGTATCCAAGATAGAAACAAACACTGAACGATAATTTTGATTGTATGATAAATTCCCCTTAAGAGATAGCAATACATTGGTTGCTCGAACATCACCCAATTCATTTTGTAATGTAATCCATAATACACAGCCAGCTCTTTGAGTTTGTTCATGTGGACTCAAATTTCGATTATTTTTTTTTTGGCGTATTCATTGCTCCAATTTTTTACTTCAATCACAAATACTCCCTTTGGACAAACAACTGCAACATCCATTTGAGATGATTTGAGATTTTTTCTTCCGTTGTAAGTAACCCAATAGTCTAATTCCATTTCTACACCACACAAAATATGATAGTTATCATTTAATTTTGATAGTTCGCCTATAACATCATCTTCTCCGCAAGTTCCAGTACGAATCTTTCCAATTTTTTGTATTGAAATTTATCAACTTGTCTTTTGTAATGATATCTTTTGACTTCTGAAAAAACTGTTCCAAGCCTTTTTTCCTCTACGTTGTTTTTGCATTTTTCCATAAAATTCCTTTCTGACTCTATCCATATCATCAATATTTTGGACCTCTTTTGGTGGCTTGTCTAGAAGACTTCTTTCACTGTCTGCAATTCCATAAATTATGGCCATGTGATAATCATGTTTTATGTTTTTGGAAGTAATAAAACTATCATAAAATTAAGTTCAATTTTTAGAGATCTGAACTTTTCTTGGACGCAATTTAGGATATTCTTTTTTAAAAAAAACAGAACATACTTGGGATGATAACAAAATGCCAAAAAAATAATTTGATTCAGGACGATTCAGAAAGACATTTCTTTGTATGGATTGATGGATTTGAGAAACCACCATGACAGTACTAGGGAGTACTGGTAGATTTGAATCTGAACCAGAATTACCAGGACAAGGAAATTTTGCTTTTGTTGATAAAAAATCTAGTCCTCCTAGAATTACCCCATTTCATTCTAGTTTGATAAGAGAATATAGGCATGAATGGAGTTTGGAACATTTCCGACGTGAAAATTTCTCACAATATCCATCAAGATTCACATGTATTTTCTTATTTGAAAATGAAAAAGACGCTAGAAAGCATAAAGAATTACAACCAGTACATGTTGAAGGAAGAGTTCTAGTTTAAATGGTTACAGAAGGATATTACATATTTTCCAAACATGATATTGGATGGTTACAGGCATTATTTTCTAATGTTACAATGATTTAGAAACTTTTACGCCTATTGCAACAAATTATTGGCCTGCATTTCCTGCAAGAATTCCTGATTCGTTGTGCCAGGGAAGTACAAAACAGGTACAGGCAGGATTTGCCGTTGAGAGGTTTCCTTGCATGGCTCAGGTACGGGCTGAGAAGAACCGTGGCAAGGCATGAGAAGAAATGTGGGAACCATCCCGGATTAGTCCTGCCTGGCATGCATCATGGTGTATTGGAGAGTATTGGGATGGGTCGGTTATGTTTTTCCCAAGTCCGTGACGTATCCTATTGCGGCATCATGGCAAAGAGGGAAAACATACTGCCGTACCTTGGGGCCGTGCAGTCGGATTCCTAGCTGCAGGTTGCAGAATAGGTTACGGATTCCGTGATGGTGACATCGGCACCCGTTGCAACGCGGCTAAGGTCAAGCACAAAGCCGACCGATGCAGAACCGGAGGATTCTGAGGTTGGAAGCGCGTTTGGTCCGGTAAAGTCGGCAGCATTAAGGGTGATGCCGGCCGTACCAGCGTTGATAGTGCTATAGGATGCCGAACTGGTTACATCAGTGCCGACCCTGGATACGGCACCAGAAAGGGCAGAGCCGTCAGGCTTTTGCCATCCGCTAGAGGTAAACTTTATTCCCCCAAGGTCCTGGTTGCCGGCATTTTTGATCTGGTTTTGTACAATGCCAGACGTGGCGCCGTATTTTGCGTCATCAAAGTCCATGACGTAGGTTCCAAGGGATATGGAGCACACGTCTGACACGTCAAGGTCTGCTATTGACTTTTGTACCGTCCCTGTTTTATCTACGAGTACCTGGAGTTCCGGATCATTATAGTATGGATTGTAGTTTATGTCTCCGGACAATATTGCCGTAAAGTCAGGCGCTGCCGTCCCGTAATAGTTGTGCGTTGCAACCATCGGACCGAATGCCTGGTTGATGATATATCTGCCCCCTACACTGTCAAAGGTGTTGCGGGTAAACGTGTTTGTGCTGTCAGTCTTTGTTGTGGTATCAACGATATGCGAAGGATTTTTGGCATTTCCCAGTTCTGTTGGAGATACCCCACATGCTCCCGTACAGTAGACAATTCCGTTATTGCCTCCAGTGATGGAGTTGCCGCTAACGGTAACATGGGAGGAATCCTTGGCCCATAACAGAATGGCTCCCTCAGTGACATCTTCTGGAACCCCATTAAGGTACTCTAATGCATTGTTTGCATTGTGTATGTCATTGTCAAGAATCTGTATATGGCTGGCACCCAATGCAAGCTGAATTGCAAATGCCGGAAGATTTGAGATTGTGTTGTTTTGCACCAGAATATTTTGAGTACCACCCAGGTTTATTCCGGCAAATGTCGCAGTATCAATGATGTTGCCGGTAATGTTGGAATTCTGCAAGCCGCCTAGGTTTGATTTACTAGTCGAGAAATACATTGCAGTATGCAGTTTTTTGGCCTTTTGAGTTACATTCAATCCGGGCTCATAAAATGTTCCAATGTTCTCAAACACGTTATCTGTAACAGCCAAGTTTTGTATCAGAGTGTCAGCTGCATTGGCCGTATTTATTCCGCCCCCCCTAGTGTCTGCTAGCGTGTTGTTGTGTATTGTTACATCAGATGCAGTTTTGCCAATGGTTATTGCATAGACTGACGTAGTATTCTTAAACGTGATACCCTTTATGGTAACATCATTAGAATATACATAAAGCCTGGATGCTCCGTCAAGGACTACCCTTTCATTTGCAGCAGGCTCTATTGTCAGTGCTTTGTTAACATTTATTCTACCTTCATCATAAGTTCCAGCTGAGATTGATATGGTATCATTTGGATCTGCGGCTCCAATTGCAGACTTTATGGTACGGTATGTGGCAGGATCATCACAAACTGGTGTATTAGGATCAGCATCATCACATAATGGATCCACATTAAATGTGGCTGCATATGCGGAAGGAACCGCAACCAGCACGGCCAGTGCCGCAACCATAAACATCGTATATTGTAAGGCGGTGAATTTTCTCATGATATACATGTGATCAGTGGGGTTAATAAACTGTTGGTTCTGCAGAGGCCGTTTGTTTTTGATCCAACTCCAATACATTCCATACCATGATCTGTCCGGGATGCAGGCTTTGTCCCAGGTATGAAATCGTCTCACACCAGGATGTGCCGTACAATGCCCGACACTGTCAAGCGGTGCGGGATTCCACGCTGCACGCATTGTGAATCTGTCGGTTCTTGAAGTTTCACGGGAATGTACTGTGTTTGGCGATAAACGGATCCCAGACGGTCATCGGAGACTGCCTGAATGGTCGGTTTTGGGATCAGCTCAATGTATTAGTTTTATCTTTTTAATAAATCATACAAGAATGCATCAGATTCTTTATCATCCATTGCGTTTCCATATTGAACTTATCCTAAAACCCTCCAATGCATCATGACGCATGCCAGATACACAAATCCAAGACAGTCATCACAGTTCCTTTCGTATCTGACTGCCGTCCCGTCAAGTCCGCACCTGGGCCAGGCAAAGAACCGCTCTACGACAAACCCTGTCTTGCCATGATGTCTTTGATTCCTGTTTTGTGCAACGTTCCTTGGGTTCTTTTTGTATGGAATGCAACGGTCAATCCCATGGCGTCTCAGATAGCTTCTGATGCATGCCGCATCGTATCCCCTGTCGGCATATGCTGAGATGATCTGCCGTATCAAACCATCATCTGCAGGTTCTGGGATGTCTTCTGACACACCAATGAATTTCGTACTGTCATGGACATTTGCAGGGCTGGCCCTGATTGGGATTGGCAGTCCTGTCCTGTCTGCTGCAACATGAATCTTTGTGCCTAGGATCTTCCTGAACCCGTCATATCCTGTTTTGTCCCCCCTTTTTTGGCGACAACTGATGATGAATCAACTGAGATTTTTTGCAGGTTGATTTTTCCCTGCCTGTGTGCGGATTTTATCAGTCCTGACAGAATCCTTTTCCATATTCCCTTTTGCTGCAGTCCTGAGAATCTCAGATGCGCGATGGGTTTTGAACCGTAGCTGTCCGGCATGTCTGCCCGCCTGCAGCCGGTTGTTAGGACAAACAATGTTCCGCTGATTGTGTTTCTGTCATTGCATCCTGGCCTTCAGGTTTTTGCAGGCTTTGGCAGATGTGATAGAACCGTTCCATTGAATGTCTGACATCTCTTTGTGAACCATGAAGGATGCATCGGCATGGTCATTCTTGGATCCCGATTGTCATGAATTGTTTACAAAATGATCGGTTTTAGGATGAGTTGTTCCTTAATTCACTGACTTGATATCCATTAATATTTCCTATTGAGATATTTGATAGTTTTACACATATCTTTGTGAATCCAATGGCTGTTAAATTGAATTTAGGGAAATGATCTTTTTCATAATTAGTTGCCACTGCAAGCGTGTGAATGACAATATCATCAATTTCTCCTATAGTAGTATAACCAAAATCAAGCAAGTCATCTGAAAATGCTCTTATTTTTGGATCAGATGGTTTTGTTCGGGATGTAAATCTCCAATCCAAGTATGTCTTCAGATTTTCAGTATTGATTTCCCATGTAGGTTCAGGGAAGATGGATGATCGAGCTAATTCCAAATAGACTTTACGGCCAATACGCTTTTTGATTAGCGTTCCATCTCGTTCTAATGAATCCACACGATTCCGTATCATTTTTTCAGATATGTCAGCACCATAAAGTAATTCGACGATATGGTTTAGAGGCTGTATTCCGCCACGTAGTCTATTTTTGATTAAACGATCTAAAACATGGCGCTTTAACTTATCTAGAAAAGGAGCAACAATTCCAGTTTGTTCATCTAAATAACTTAGTTGTTGAAAAACATCAGTTGTGAAATCCCGTAGATGATTCGTATGTTCTTGTAACAACATTTCTTCCCATACAACAGTCCAATCAAACATGCCATGTTGATATTCAGAAGGTTGATGACTGCCACCTTGTACTAATAATTCCATATCTTGAATATCTCCTTCCCTGCTAGCTATAGCCTTTAAAAGAAAAACGTCCTCATTTCGTAATAATCCGACTTTGAGATTGTCATAATCAATTATATCTGCACGTGAAACCATGGTATGTGAAAGAACTGCAGCATGCATTATTTTTTTTGTAAATAAATCGATTCTACTACTAGATGGGTGTTCTAAAATATCATCTGGAAGTATCCTAGCGTCTTCTGTAGAAAACTGTTCTACAGGCTTTCTAGAATAATTTAATTTAGTGACCAATATTGATTTAAGCCTCTCAAAATCGGTTGAGTTTTCAACAACAATATCGCAGTCTTTGGTACTACCTTTAAGATTCTTGATTCTCATATTTTCTCCACCTATAAGATAAATAGTCATATTTTCTGATAAGTTCTTTTCAATATTGGCAAAAAGACCCGATGTTGCATTAGGTAAAATATAATTTTCAGATGGAACGTTGTATAATGTAGCTTTTGATACAAACTCTTCCCATGAGAGAAATAACTCGGGATTTTTTAGATTACGTTTTCGTAAATAACCCTCTATATCTAACCAAGTTGTGGAAATCCCAAAAAGGGCAGACAGTTTACGGAGTTTGATCGTATCAAATTTTTCTTTATGTTTAGCATAGAAAACAACAGCAATTATCAAACCAAGTTTGTCTTTTGCCTCATGTGCAGCCATAACAATGTGTATTAAAATATCATGAATGTCTAATGGAAAATCTTGTTTTACATAATAATCATATGGAGAATTGTATTGAATTCCATAGTCAGAAAACAAAGAATATCCAGTAGTTTGGCCCTCGGTAATTTTTCCAGATAATACTTTTTTTAATGTTATGGCACCATTTTTGAAAATAACTTGTGCATTAGGTTCATAAAGACTTTCTTGCTCAGTTTTTAAAATTTTTGCAAAAGTTACAAGTTCTTTATTTGTAGAAGAGATTTGTATTTTATCTGGAATGCGTGATTTTAACGCATCATCCCAATCAAATTCTTTGGTAAGTACACCTATTGACTCAAAATCGGAAATTGCTCTATAAACAGTACTAGAAGAAAAACCGGTATTAATACAAAGTTGATTAACTGTAAATGGTTCTGTCAATAATGGAAATAGTTGTTCATTTGAATCATGAAAAAGTCTTTCAATATCGAGTTTTCTTGAAAGAGATAGTAAAAGTTTAGATTTTGCATTGTCTTGGAGTGAAATTATACCATCATTTTTTTTGATATAGTTTTCTTGAATGAGATTTTTAATATGCTCGTTAAATTGCCATTCTTTTATTTCTACAATGTTCATTAAAGCCTTAGAATCCGAGGTACCGCCCATCACATGTTTTAGTAAACGCAGTGCTGTAGTATGCATTTAGTATCATATAACCACATTAGTTTATAAATATTTGTGATTTGGTGATACTAAATATCATAGATGTATCTATCTCACAGATCATTAAATACAATATCATCCAGATTTTGTTGATCGATTTTAGTAGAAAAGGGCGTAACAAAGAACGCCCTTTCTCTCACAAGAAAAGCAGATACATCAATTCGTCTAGTCCAGTACATGTATTTCTCCTCCCACTCCCAGAGACTCGGCAATCGGAGAAATTTTCGTTTAACTTTTTTAATGCAATTAACTTTATGTCAAAATTATTTTTCTTCTTCTGATTACATGTAAAATGACATGGAGCTAAATTCTCAAATCCGTGGTCTTTTTCATTATCATTAGGATGATCAATGGTTCTTTTCAGTCTAGGAATAAATTCTACGAAAGGTTGAAGATCATATAGGCATGTTTGCTTTATCTCCCATGTGGCCTACCATGATGCTATTTGCCAATTTCTATGAGAATATTCTCATCTTGCCATTGGATGTTTTCCATATCATCGAAGTTATCTGTGATATTTTGTTTGAATGCCTTTAGTGATTTTTTAAATTCAGATTCGCTATACAAGTCAAACGTAGAATAATGCTTGTTTTTTGCTTTGTTTGCAAGATCTGTTAGACTGGATGTTCTATTGTGTCCAAAGACATTGGTATGAATAATTTTCATATCTGCCTTTTTTATGGCATATTGTAATTCATCAAATTCAAACAAACGATCTTCCATTTCAGAAAATAATGGAAAGTATTGTCCCCAAATATTCCTTGAATTCTGATTTCGTAAACGTGTATAAATAAATGCACGGCCGTCCTCTTTGAGACATTCATAGACTTCTGCCAAAAATTTTTGGATATCAAAATGATGTATGGCATTGAATGTGACAATGTAGTCCATCGTGTCACTTTCTAATGGTAGTTTGCTCGCATCGCCGGGTGCAGCACAGAAATTAAGAATGTCTTGGCTGATCAAGTATTTCTTTAGATGTTTGATCATGCTTTCATTAAAATCGATACAGTGAAGATAACTGCTATCTTCCAGGCATTTTAAAAGTTCTATAGAATATCTCCCATCCCCACAACCAATATCGGCCATAACAATCTGCGATTTTTTAGACAGTTGATTTTTGATATGCTGGATGTGATCCGTATCTGTTGTTCGTAATTCCTTGTATTTTGAAGCAATTTTTGAAAAATGGCTGTCTGTTTTTTGCTGGCCTGTGATTTTACTCAAAGCATTCTCCCTATTTGCCCATTATCGAATTTCAAACAACCTTGTGAAAGAATAAGATTTTCATGTATGGCATTGCCGTAATCAGCATAACCAAGACATGGTGATCCATCCATTGATTGAGCCCAGAAGGACTTAGTCGGGCGGATTCTAAATTGAACAGAGTTCCAAAAAATCATTCTGTTTTATGATGCCATCTTGGCTATAAACGGGTTTGCTTTGGATGTGTGAAAAACAGTGGCAAATGTCAATTCTGAAAAATCAGCAATTACGATCCAGCCCTTTGACTTTCCCCCATTCCATATCATGCTGTTTTTTACAGACTATGCGTATCCGTTACCTTTTGATTCAATGATTCCATCAGATACTGCCATTTCTTGATTATACAGATCACATTTCGTTCTATTTTGAAATCCCTGTTATGATATCAAAGAAAAAGAATGCCTCAGGCGTAATCACAGTCCTTATTATGCATACAAATCTTCAATAATGATATTTTTGTTTGTTAATGCATCACGAAGTCTCTGTGACAGGGTTTCATCCGTTCGAGTTTTGAAAAATAGGATCTTTATCATCAATTTTCCAATGGTTTTTGCTACATCTCTACAAACTGCATCAGCAAGAAAATAATCTAAATCAGATTCAAAGAAACTTTGATGTGACACACTGGCAGGAGAATATGAATAAAAAATATCTTTATCTTGTTTAGCTAATGTTATAGCAAATCTTCCAAGGGCTCTATGTCCATTAATTGATTTGTTTCTTTTTGCAGATACGGTTTTGAGAACACATGACATGGCTCCCCACATCATTTCACCTGCTTTGTGATAATCATTTTCTTTGATGTATTTTTCTGCATTATGACTATAATGTAAAACCATTCCTGCATATTTGTCAGGTTCGTTATCTGCTGTATCTATTTTTGCAGACATTGGTCTTGATGGGCTACGAATTGAATCTAAAAACAGCTGATAAGGCTCTGAACAAGGATTCACCCTGTCTAATGAGATTTCCATGCTTTAGGCACGAGTGCGTTCCTATTCGAGTCCCAATATAGGGTATGGGCCCACGGGGATTTGAACCCCGGATCTTCGCCGTGTAAGGGCGACGTCATAACCGACCTGGACTATGAGCCCAGAAACCTACCTTGTTAAAATCCATTTAAACTTTGAGACAAGAGAAAATCTAGAAATTTGATAAAAAATTAAGCAAGATATGAAGAATTTTGATTTTTTTTCCAGTCCGATTGGATTAGGTCATGTGACTCGAGATATTGCAATAGTGAATAATTTTCAGGATGCTTCAACAAATTTTGTTACAGGTAGTGGAGCTGCAAAAATTCTAGAAAAACTAAACTACAATGTACAGAACGTATACAATCCACCATCATTTATTGTTGAAAATGGAACTTTGAAAAATCCTGCAAAATGGTTGTGGAGTTATTACAAATACTATAAGGACTGTAAAAATATTTCAGAGAACATACTGCAAAAAAGTAATTCAAAACTGGTAATCAGTGATGAGGATTTTGCATCATTGACTGTAGCACATAAAATGAAAATCCCGACTGTTTTAATTACAGATGTATTTGAAACTCGTTTCACCAAAGGCATAGCGTCGTTTTTTGAAAAAAAGATGAACGAGTCAATGCAAGGGATTATCAAAAAATGTGACGTTGTAATTTTTCCTGAAAATGGAGATGATAAGGATAACATTAGAAAGACAGGACCGATAGTAAGACAAACAGGTTCGTCAAGGGAGGAATTAAGGAAGAAATTTGGCTTTGAAAAGAAAACCGTAGTCATTTCAATAGGCGGAACCAGTGCAGGGCTGTTTCTAATTGAAAAAGCACTAGAAACTATTTCAAAAATTAATCAAGACATAGAGGCGGTTTTAGTTTCAGGTCCTGCAGTAGGTAAAAAATTTGAAAATGTAAAAAATTTAGGGTTTGTTGACAATTTACACGAATTGATATTTGCAGCTGATGTTCTAGTATCATTAGCGGGAAAATCAACCGTGGATGAGGCCAATGCATATGGAACGCCTGCGATATTCATACCAATCAAAGGACATTTTGAGCAAGAAGACAATGCAAGAGGGCAAGGATTTGAGTATGAAGATATTAGCAGATTGGAGGAATTGATCCTAGAGAAACTAGAAGAAAAAAGGAGTCAGACAAGAACGGATGGTGCCAAAGTTGCAGCAGGCATCATACAGAAATTAGCAAGTTGAGAATCAAATGCTTAATAGATGGCCAATCGGTTCTGACAAAGTGCTATGACTGGTCTAATAGTTGCCAAGTTTGGAGGCAGTGCCATTGGCCCAAACGGTGAAACCATTCCAAAGGTTATCCAAAGAATTACAAATTTGAAAACGGATTCCAAAGTAATTGCAGTTTTTTCAGCCCCATTGACAATGCATGAAGGCAAAAAACGCTCATTGACTGATGTAATCTTAGAGCAAGGCAGGAACGCTGAAAACGAGATTAAACCGTCCTTGGACATTGTAAAATCGACCTATCAGAAAATTCTAGACATGGTTGATGAGAAAAACAAGGAAAATTGTATCAAAACAGTTGGTTTTCACCTGGAAAAGGCACAAAATGCCTTAGATGAGGCATTTGAAAGCAAAGAATTTGCAAACGAAGTGCGATCTAAAGCACTGGCATTTTCAGGGGAAATTTTGATGTCACATGTAATGACCCATATTCTCAGAAGCAATGGAATTAACGCAGAGGCAGTAGAGTATGACGATTGGCCAATTATTACAGACAACAACATAGAGTTTACAAATTTTCTAGCATCAGAATCCAGTGGAAAAATGGGAAAAGCTGCAGAACTGGTAGAGAAAAATGACGTTGTTACCATTGGAGGGTTCATTGGTAAGACGGCAGACGGAATAACTACAACGTATGAGCGTGGTGGTTCGGATAGGACTGCAGCGGACTTGGGAATACTATTTCATAAAAAATATGAGTCCAGCATAGATTTTGAAAAAGACAGCTCGGTTGTTTCGGCAGATCCAAAAATTGTAGATTCTGACCTAAGAGAAGTCATTCAACTGTCATACAATGAAGCAAGGTTATCCGGCATGTTTGGAATGAAAATACTTGATCCAATTGCAATCAAAGAAATTGTAGAAAATGGAGTAGACATTCCAATTAGAATTACAAACATGAAATATCCAGAAAAAATAACCACGATAAAACGAAATCTGAAAGAGCAAAAAGGACATCCAATTAAAATTGTCACAGGGAAAGAGAATTGCGCAATTTTTAGAATTGAAACAAGTGCAATTCAGAAACTATTGACGTCGCTAGAAAAAGACAAGCACTATAGCGAATTTATTATCCTATCACCATTTACAAAAGACGGAATTGAATTTTCAAGAATATTATTTTTAGATGCAGATTATGTAAAAAGAAATGAGAAATACCTTTTAGGATTTGATTCACTTGCAACAATAACATACAACAGAGGAGTCATCACGCTGATTGGAGATCAGATGTGGAGAGTTCAACAAGTAGCTTCCAGAACTAGCGCAAAAATTGGCGAGTCGGGATTAAACATATTGAATATGGATGCACAGGAAGAAACTTCAAGAATAATCATCGTAGTAGAGGATGCAGAAGACAATATTGCAAAAGCCATAAAAGCAATTCATCAAGAAATTTCAAAGATTAATTTTGATTAGTGTAAGAGTGGCGTTACGGGCTCTCACCTGTAAACCGCCATCATGGGTTTATTCTTGGACCTTTATCTAGAGTTAGCCCGGCGTTACCCAAAACACGCGATAATATAGATAGGAATTTCTACTATTTAGAGCTGATCTATATAGATCTGTTCACATGCGCTCAGCTGCAAACCAAAAAACAATTCCAATGCCTAGCAAAGCGTACCACTTGAAATTACGCCTGTTCATGAAAATATTTGCTGAGGCTGAATCCTCATCTTTGTAAGTGGTTAATCGAATCCTTCGCATTTCAAATGCCTGGCCAACCAAGCCCACTACAAGAAAAATCATGCCTGCAAAGCCCAAAGTCCATTCCATAATGAAATTTACGAGTAATCAGATATGTAGTTTGAGGCAAATCAAGAGAAAAGATAATTCTTTAAATTAGCATGCATTTTTTGCACTCCTATGAAAGAGGTGGGTAAAATATGGATGAATGGGAAACTGGTGCCATTCAAAGATGCCAAAGTTCACGTATTGACTCATGCGCTACACTATTCAACATCAGTTTTTGAGGGAGTCAGGTGTTATAATACTCCAAATGGATCAGCGATTTTTAGACTGCCAGAGCATATTGATAGGTTTTTCAAATCTGCAAAACTGTATTCAATGAAAATGCAATTCTCTAAAAAAATAATTTCAGATGCAATCATAAAAACAGTCCAAGCAGGCGGACTCAAAGAATCCTACATTAGACCGTTAGCATACTACGGATATGGGACGATGGGACTGACTCCAACTACAAACAAAGTAGATGTCTCAATTTCTTGTTGGGAGTGGAAAATGGGTGAATCAAAGGCAGGTAAGTTTTCAGGAGCAAAATGCAAAGTATCCAGTTGGGCCAAAATTGATTCAAGATCTCAGCCAATGCAGGCAAAGGCCGCATCAAATTATGCAAATGCAGCTCTTGCAAGAATGGAGGCATTGGAAAATGGATACGATGAGGCAATCATGCTGAATTATCATGGTAAAGTTGCAGAAGGAAGTGCTGAGAACATTTTCATAATAAAAGATGACATTATTCAGACGCCTCCGCTTTCAGCAGGAGGACTGGAAGGCATTACGAGAGACAGTATTATTCAAATCATTGAAGAGAACGGGGGTTTTGTAATTGAACGTGATCTAGAACGAGATGATCTGTATAATGCAGATGAGATTTTCATGACAGGTACTGCTGCTGAGGTAAAATCGGTTATACAAATCGACAGAGTCAAAATCGGTAATGGAAAAATGGGCAACATTACAAAGGCATTACAAAAATCATTTACAGATGTAGTAATGGGCAGAGATGAAAGATTTTTGCCGTGGTTGACTTTTATCTAAAATTCATCTAGTTTTTTACCCGCATCAAAGAGTGAGAATCATGGAATCGTGTGCACCTGGAGAAACTCAAGAGATCTGCTGGTTTTGTAGAAAAGGCCGTCATGATGACTGTATGAAAGAGATACCCACGCAAGGAAAATCAGATGGACCACATGACTGTACATTTGATACAAAACTCATTCCATGCAGATGTCAACACTGAACAATTAGCATCAAATACGGGTTAGCTTGAAAAATTCCATGACTTATGATGAGAGATTTTGGAATCAATATGCAAATGAAAATGAATCTAGATACAATGAAGAATTTGCAAAGTTTGTTAGAGATTTAGCCGTTTCCTTGAGATGTACAAGCGTGTTAGAAATCGGATGTGGTACAGGGATTGATTTGAGACTATTTAGAGATACATTTCAAATTCACGGCATTGATCTTAATGATCATGCGCTAGATATTGCACAAAAAAAATTATCATCTGCTAATTTTAAAAAAGGCTCTATAACTGAGCTTCCATTCGAAGACGCTTCAATTGATTTTGTTTTTACACACGGATTGATGAATTATCTGGATGATGAGACAGTCCAAAAAGGAGTTGGAGAGATGTTTAGAGTTTCAAAAAAGTGGATAATGAATTGTGAAAAATTTGAAGAGACAGAAAGACAAATAGATGAAAAACAAAAATCACGAAACATGAAAAATAAATGGTTAGATTTTAAAGTAAAATTTGTCAGTAATGTGGATATGCATGAAGACATAGAACCTGACAAGCCCAGATTTACATTATTGAAAAAAGTGTGAAAAGCTTAATCTCAAAATATCTTTATTGAGGAATAATTTTTGGCAAAGTTATTGTAAAAATAGCAGGGGTTGCTTTCAACTTTAATAGTGCCATGATGTTGTTCTATAATATTTTTACAACTTGCAAGACCCAAACCGGTTCCTTTTTGCTTTGTTGCAAATAACGGTTCAAATATTTTAGGTAGATCATCATCAGAAATCCCTTATCCAGAATCAGTAAACCCCATAACAGCAAGATTTTCTTTAGCATGAAATTCAATCTCAATCTTTCCTCCATCAGGCATTGCTTGAATAGAATTTACAATTAGGCTGATAAATGCAGCATACACCTGCTAGATCAGATATTGCATTGCGAGATAAATTTGCTCGTGGAAATAGAACTCAATTGATAGCATATTTGCCAACTGAACCTGCTTTTGTAGATTAGATAGTGTGCATAGCATTAACTATAATTAGATTATCTGAATAATACGTAATTTTTTTGAAGAAAATAACCCTCTAAGATAGCTTATTTTCAATCATTTCTTTAAAATACATAATTTATAATTCAAAATCATGGAATTTACTGTATACACATCAGATGTAAGCAGTTCATTATTCTATATTACACATGTAGACAATATTCCTTCAATAATTTCAAAAGGTATTTTATCTCATAATTCTATTGAATCTGAAGGATTAGCTCATACTTCAGTATATGACAAACAAATTATTTCTAATCGTAAAAAAAAAGAAATCGAAGGTAAAAGCCTGTGGAACTACGCAAATCTGTATTTCCAGCCACGAAATCCAATGCTCTATCGTGTAACTATGGAAAAATCTGTTGATTCTATTGCTGCAATAGCAGTTAGAAAATCCATTATTGAAGCTTCTGGTGTTTTTATTTCTGATGGAAATGCCGCAAGTAACAACACTAAATTTTATCCTGGGGAGCAGTTTAATCTTGTTGAACCTCAAATACAAAGAATGGCTAAACTAAAGTGGTGGTCATGGCATGATTCTACTAAAAGGCAAATAATGGCAGAATGTTTAGTGCCTGAAAAGATCCCTCCTCACCTTATTAATGCAATTTATGTTAGTAATCATGAAATTGCTAAAAAAATTGACAAATCTATTTCTTCTAACACTCCTGTAATTCCTGAACCTATTATGTTTTTTCAACCTGTTAAAAAAATTGATCTTACAAATGATCTTTCATTGGTTGAAGGTGATTTGTTTTTCTCCAGAATGCAAACTCTAACTGTTAGTGTTAATTGTAAGGGTGTTATGGGGAAAGGATTAGCATCTCGTGCAAAATATCAATTTCCTGATGTTTATGTTCATTATCAAGATCAATGTAAGAAAAAAACACTAAGAATGGGTAAGCCTGTATTGTATAAACGCGAAAGTCCCTATAAGGAAGAATTTGCAGATGGTCTTAATGTAACATCTACCATAGACAATAGATGGTTTTTGCATTTTCCTACAAAGGACGATTGGAAAAATAATAGTAACATCAGTGATATTGAAAAAGGATTACAATGGTTAGTCACTAATTATAAGAAATTAGGAATCACTTCTCTTGCCATACCTGCCTTAGGGTGTGGTTTAGGGAATTTAGCATGGAAAGATATGGGTCCAATTCTTTGTAGTTACCTATCCACTATGGATATTCCAGTATGGGTTTATCTCCCTGCTGAAAAAAATGTGCCTGAAGAATTTCTTACTAAGGAATTTTTACTTAAAGGCAAAATCACTGGATAATTCAATATGGTTTCAGGAGATATAAAAATATCAAAAATAATTATCTGATTTACTTCATGAGGAGGCTCAATTCCCTGAAAATTAATGATCATTTTATTAGTATTCATTATATTATGAAATTATGAAATTTTGTGCAGAATGTGGTGAGGATCTCAAAAGAAGTATAAAATTTTGCCTTGAATGTGGATTCAATATTGTTCTCTAATTACTAAAGAAACTAAGAAAGAAGCTATTGTTGAAAATAATATTTCAGAAGAATCTGTATTTGATGATGAAATATTAGAAGAACCCATTGTAGAAAAAACTGCCAAAGAACTTGGAACAAATTTAGAAGATATGGTCGAAAAAATCCTTCAAGATAGGGGATTTTCCACTGAAACTAGAACAAAAACTAGAGATTCTTCTGGTCAACTAAACGAGATTGATATCATTGCAAAGAGAAATAGAATTGTACTTGCAGTAGAGTGTAAAAATTATGCTGAATCAAATAAAGTTGGAATTAAAGAAATACGTGATTTTAGTGCAAAGCTAGATGATTTAGATGTTAAAAAAGGATTATTTATCACAAATTCTGATTTTTCACAAGATGCAATTGGTTGGGCGACAAATAATCTACAATTAAAACAAATTGATTTATGGAATGGCAATAAACTTACAGAGAATTTCCAAGCTACTGTTTTAGGAAGATCAGGTGGACAATTAACAAAAGTTTCTGACTGTCTGAATCCAAGAGATAGCATTGAAAATTATTCTAAGATTTTATTAAAAAATAAAAATAGTGTGGGAATTGCAAGACGAGATCTTGTCTTTCATCCTTATTACATACAACTCATCTGAAAACCCTGCAATACATCAAAAATGGCGCAATGTTAACCAGCCCGGGATAATTTCCCGCGTTTCTTTCACATCTGATTCTTGTTCTGTGAAACCCGTTTTTCAGCCAGGCAAAGAACCGTTCCGCTACGAATCTTGTCCTGTATGTTTGGAACATGTTGGTATGTGTATTATAACGGCGTAGCAATGATTGAGCATGGTTGTGACATAATAACAAGCATGAATGATGTGTGCAGGCATGGAAATTGGTCCAGGACTTTCATAGATGATTGGAAGTACATGGCAGTTGCCAGCGAAGATGTACCAAGTAATGCAGTACACTGCATGATAATGGAAGATAGAAAGATTGCTACCATTCAGGGGTGCTTTAGTAACACGGTAGATCAGAGTGATTTTTCTGATACCATGTGCAGATATGGTGATGTATGTATCTATACATCCTCAAATGGCAATCAGATATATGATAGCGGTGATGAACGCGAATGCATACTTGATGCAGGAACATCAAAGGAGTATTTACAGGAAATACCAGAAATAATGCAGATGCAGGAATGGCAATTTGTAAAAATCCCAGAAGACAAGACAGAGTTACCATATCCGATGATAGCATATGTGAATTATTTTTCATTTATGAAGGGCATGACACCACATCACTTTGAGAAATTATTTTCAGAGAACAAATAACATTTAGGCAAAGCAGTCAAATTACAAGATCACATATGAGCCTAGGACATATTTTCATAATTTAGAGTTACTTGGTAGACAAGTAATAATGTGCAACAAAAAACTTGTCAGAAACATATCTCTCTCAAGTTTTAGAACAGTACAAAATAATTATTTCAGATTATGATATTCACGTATGTTAGATTTTCATCATATATACAAATCTCTAATGGAACACCAGGGTTTTCAAATAATATCGATTCCTGAATTTTTACATCCCCTCTTACAACCTTAAACGATGACTGTGCATGAGCTTGCGGGATATCCCAGTTCAATAATGGTAAAATGAATTTACCAACAAACTCAGGATATTTTTCTAAAAAATTATTGGCAGTATCATTGCCATATCCTAAACGTAAATGCTCATCAATACTTGAAAATAATCCATCATATGACCAGTCAAAATCTACATCTCTAAGTTCTTCTGCAATTGCATCTAAATCTCGAATTATATCTTTCTCTTCTATATATCCTGGATGCTCATCCATTGAAATTATAGATCTGTCTGGATATGGTGGTTGTGGTTCTTCACCAGGTCCTCAATTTGGAAGTATTTGATTGGTACTGATTTGATAAATCCCATCTCCAACATAATTCATGTAATAGTATATTTCCCAAGGTTGGCCAATTTTTAGATCAAATTTATTGTATGGGTATGTTGGTTCTGATTCAAGTAGGAATCTAACTTCAATATTATGTAGGTTTTCTATATCATAATGGATGTTTTTGGTAATGTCAAATGTTTTTTTATCCCATTGAGAGTTGTACCATTCATGTATAGAGTATTCATCGCTTGGGTTCAACCAAGTTAAATTGTCATTATATCCAACTGAAAAGAATGTTCCATCATGATCATAGGTATTTGACTTTTGATATTTGATTATTTCATCTACTTCCCAATCATCTGGATGGTCTGATTCGTTAGTATCATATTTTACATATGTATATGGTACATTAATTGTAAACTCCTCACCCACCTTGACATACTGAGGCAAGTCAAATTCATACCAGGGGATGGTTTCAGATATTCCAGATCCCAGATTTCCGCTTGCAGTTGGTGTGTGTGACCATCTTTTATTGAGGTCATATGATGTCTGTATTAGGGTATCATTAGAAATTAGATAGCCACGCTCAAAAAGTGCAGATGCAGTAGATGGTAAAACAAATACAGCCTCGCCTCTCATGTTAGTATGCTTTACAAGCTTTGCTGTGTTATCTGATTCTGCAAAAACTGCACTTATTATTGTTAAATCAGATATCTCTGCTGTATCAGTTGCTATACCATTAGTAAAATTAATTGCAAAAAATGAAAAACCTGATACAATTACTATCAATAACATGACTGAAGCTAGAATAATTTTTGTAGTCTTTTCCACTATAAATAGGGCGAAAATGATGTATTAGAGTATGATCATTAATGGTGCTGGCATTTTGACTGTGGGTTCACTCCGAGCAAATGATATATTTTTACATCCAAACAGTATGACGTGTTTATCGTTGACTTGCTGATACAGTAAGAATTTACACATTACGAGATTATCTCTCATAGTCAATACCATACATAATGACTAATACTGAAGTTTTTAATTTAAGTATATTTTTTTACACAAGGGACAACGTAGCATATTTGTATCTTTTTCAAGTACAGTGATTTGTTGGGTGAGAGCATCATACTTAACAAGAAAGAAGTTTTTGTTAAAACCTGAAATGTAGAACTTATCCTAAAACCCTCCAATACATCATGATGCATGCCAGATACACAAACCCGAGACAGTCGTCACAGTTCCTTTCGTATCGGACTGCCGTCCCGTAAAGTCCGCACTTGAGCCAGGCAAGGAACCGCTCTACGACAAACCTTGTCTTGCTATGATGTTTTTGATTCCTGTTTTGTGCAACGTTTCTTGAGTTCCTTTTGTATGGAATGCAACAGTCAATCCCATGGTATCCCAGATAGTTTCTGATGAATGCCGCATCGTATCCCCTGTCGGCATACGCTGAGATGATCTCCCGTATCAAACCATCATCTGCAGGTTCTGAGATGTCTTCTACTCACTTAATTCAGATATGATTGTGTTATTATTGTATTATTATTGTATCAAACCATCATCTGCATGTTCTGAGATGTCTTCTGACACACCAATGAATTTTGCACTGTCATGGACATTTGCAGGGCTGGCCCTGATTGGGATTGGCAGTCCTGTCCTGTCTGCTGCAATGTGTATTTTTGTGCCCAGGATCTTCCTGAGCCCGTCATATCCTGTTTTGTCCCCCTCCTTTTGGGGGCAACTGATGATGAATCAATTGATATTTTTTGCAGGCTGGTTTTTCCCTGTCTGTGTGCAGGTTTTATCAGTCCTGATAAAATCCTTTTCCATATTCCCTTTTGTTGCAGTTCTGAGAATCTCAGATACGCGGTGGATTTTGAACCGTATCTGTCTGGCATGTCTGCCCGCCTGCAGCCGGTTGTTAGGACAAACAATATTACGTTGATTGTGTTTCTGTCATTGCATCTTGGCCTGCCAGTTTTTGCAGATGTGATGCAACCGTGTTCCATTGAACGTCTGACATTTCCTTGTGAATCATGAAAGATACATCGGCAGGGTCATTCTTGGATCCCGATTGTCATGAATTATTTACAAAATGATCGGTTTTAGGATGAGTTGATCGTAATATCTTGTTTGGTGTTGCAGTTATTGCTGTTATTGTTTGTGTAATTGTTTTTGTTCAAACACAAAAAGAACCATTCTTGTTGCATCAAAACAGTGACATGCCAGGGGAGATCATACCAGATAACTGGGCAGATGTGTGCAGAGAAGATTTGACTCAAATTAATAGGGGCTGTATATGGGATAATTCACCATTTGATGATTGCAGGAGGATGTTAATGCAGGACACACCATGCATACAAACTAGCTACAAACCTACGACTCTTGCAATGTGTCATGAGAAATATGATGCATACAAGCAAAATGTATTTGGTAGAGGGCCAGTATCATTTGATTCATATTCTAGTGGATTTTGTGATCTGCCAGAATAACCAAAACTATTACACAGCAAATGCGGCTGCCAATACTAGTATTATGTTTTTTTGAAATTATTGCATATTATGATTTATCTGTGATCATCAAGAATCATTAATGACCATACAAAAGGCACGAAAAATAATACAGTACTCGATACAGCACTACACCAAGGTAGCTGACGGCATGGAGGAGTTAATTAAAGATTGGACGTATGAATACGGCGATGAGAACACTCCCAAGGCCATGGGACACTCCATATCTGGCATGGCACGGGATTACATCAAAGTATTAAAGATGATAGATTCCCAGCTTGCTCCAAAGTGCAAACACCCAAAAAAAGACCGCGACAAGACAGCTGACGGACAATGGTATTGCATGAACTGCAATGCCGACCTCTAATTTTTTTTATGCATAATATGGAGAAAAACCCGTTTTAGGATCTAAAATAATAACATGTAGGTACCAGTATTTTTATAATTGCAAAAAAAAATCTTGGTTTTTCTAGTAATATTTTCTGTTGTAGGTTTTTTTGCAACGCCTGCCTTTGCCCAATATTATAGCTACGAGTTTGAGATAGATGGCAGCAAAGTATGCAGAGAAGATTACAACCTAATAATAAAAACAGACAGTACAAAACAGGTGTGTGTAAGCATCTTAACTGCAGAAAGATTGGCAGATAGGCAATGGGGATTTAATCAATTTGTCATTAATTTGGATAAAAAGGAACAAGCGTTAAAATCAGAGATGCCAAACAAGCTGGAGTTCAAATACTCAAGTGTTCAAAACAATGCAGTATTTGCAACCATACCACTAACTGAGAATCTTACAGATCCAGAAAATGTAATGACAAAAATAGACGCAGTTCTTGGAGGAAATTTTATGGAATACAAGCCATACTGCATATTATTTTACGAACGTATGTATCAAAGCCCGCCAGATATCAAATGTTTTCACTCTGAAAGGGATGTAATGAATTATAAAAGTCGTCTTGATCTAGCGATGTTAAATTTTACAAATGCCAAATTACCACATCCTACACACGGCGATCTCAAGATGATACATCCCAAATTGATAAAGTTTGCCTATGAAAGGCCAAATAATCTTAGCCAGTATTGGGCAGAGAACAAAGACATTAAAGATAAAGTCCCATCAACACTTCAAGGCATTGTAAGAGATGAGCCTTATTGCATATTTTATGATGATGGCACATTTGCACGCAAATGTTTTCCAACAATGGAGGACATTATACCATTTAACAATTACATACAGAGTGTACATGGCAAGCCAGGATACTATCACATCTATTCTAATGGCACTGCAATGAGGGACAGCGAAGGGTGTGTAACTGGATATAAAATAGGTGCGGGATGTAAAAAGGAAAATCCCGTAAAGGATGCACAGGCAACAATGCCATTTAACTGGCCTTCTGAGCTTGTGACACAACACAAAAAGATTGCAGAGCCTTACTGTATAATTTATGACAGCACCTTACGTAGTTGCTTTCAAACATTTGAGCTTGTAAGGATGAGTTATGACATTAATCACGGAATGGGCCATTTTATTTATTCTAATGGTACTGCCATTACAGATAAGAACGGTTGTATATTACATACATCACCTGATGAGGCTTGCTGGCATGGTAATAGAGTAGATACTCTCAAACTCTCTGAGAACTTTAACTGGCCATAATATATTTACAACATATTCATAATTTAAAATCAATCAAGGCACCAAACTGGCAGAAATTTAAAATAAATATTTAAATTCATATGATACCTTTTGATCAAAGTGTGGCTCTTGGCTGTTTTTTTAAAGAAAAATGCCTTGTTTTAATAGCCATGTTTTTTGTTGCATCAGTATTTTCAGTAGAGAATGCATTAGCTGAGGAATATACATATGAATTTGAGATAGATGGCAGTAAAATTTGCGATGAAAATTACAAAATTATGGCAAAGTCATCAGAGAAAACAAAGTTTGCATGTGTCAAAGAGCAATCATCTGAAAAATTAACTCTGCGTGGTTGGGGGTTTTATGAGTTTGCATTACAGTTTGAAAATAAAGAATTGGCATTAAACGTTGATAATCCAACCAAAATAACCCTCAAACAAATGCATAAAAATCTGCCTGTTTTTGGCACATTAAATGTATCAGAGATACCCAACAACTCTGATCATATCAATGATAATCTTAATGGGTTTTTTCAAGCACATATAATTGTGGATAAACCGTACTGTATAGCATCATATCTTTTTTTTGGATGTTTTCAAACATTTGAGGAATTAGATGAATTTGGAGCAGATGCCTGTATGTTTGGTACATGTTGGTATGTATATTATAACGGCGTAGCAATGATCGAGGAGCATGGTTGTGACATAATAACAGAAATGAATGAGGTGTGCAGACATGGAAATTTTTCCAGAGCTTTTATTGGTGATTGGAAGTATATGGCAGTTTCCAGTGAAGAGGTATCAAATGATGCAATACACTGCATGATAATGGAAGATAGAAAGATTGCTACCATACATGGGTGTTTTAGTAACACGGCAGATCAGAATGATTTTTCTGATACCATGTGCAGATATGGTGATGTATGTATCTACATATCCTCAAATGGTAATCCAACATATGATAGCAGTGATGAACGCGGATGCATACTTGATGTAGGAACATCAAAGGAGTGTCTAAAGGAAATACCAGAAAGGATGCAGATGCAGAAAAAATGGCAATTTATAAAAATCCCAGAAGACAAGACAGAGTTACCATATCCGATGATAGCATATGTGAATTATTATCCATTTATGGAAGGTATGACACCACATGACTTTGAGAAATTATTTACAGAGAACAAATAACATTTAGGCAAAGCAGTCAAACTACAAGATCACATATGAGACTAGATATATTTTCATAATTTAGAGTTATTTGGTTGACAAGTAATAATGTGTAACAAAAAACTTGGCAGAAACATATCTCTCTCAAGTTTTAGAATATTATTAATAATTATTTCAAATTATGATATTCTCGGATGTTTTCCCAAGGGCTAAACAATTTGTAAGGGTTATCAACATCACATGAAGTTAAAGGTATGTTACCCAAGTCTGTAGATACTACGACAGGATTAGTTTTCAAGGTACTGCATATGTTGCCTTTATGGGTGCCAACAACATATGATATACCATCTGTGAGATGAATAATAGGAGCTCCACTATCACCACCAGCACTAGTATAGTTTGAAATCATTAAATTTTCAAATACAATTTTTAATAAAACATTAGTATATGTGACTCTAGTATATTCTAATTTACCATGGGAGTTTGTTTCTTTACCATACATAGATAGGACATACCCTGTTTCAATATCTTAGAAGCATTACCTTGAACAACATCAATTACTTTACCAGTTAAAGTTTGTATTTTATTTAACTCCACTGTAAAGTTAGTATTATTTACTGGAATGAAACCAGAGTCATTGTTAGTTGGACTTTTCAACACACTAATCTTTCCAGTGGTATTTGCAAATATATGCGAAGTATTATTTCTGTCTACAAAAAAGAATGGATCTTTGGCTGCATAAAATGAATCATATATCGGACGTGTGATTCCATGGCCAGGCGCAATCATTCCAATAGTTCCATCATCAAGTTCAACTCCAAGAGATAGTGTAGAATCCAACCCGCTTTCAGCAGGTACTACATTGCCATTAGAAAGTGTAAAATTACTTGAAGTCATAAACATCTCCATTCCGCCCATCAGTTGAACCTTGGTGCTATTTTGTGGTGGTGTAACCACAACTGGCTCTACAGGAGTTACAGGCTGTACTGGTTTTGGCTTCTCAACACATGTATTGTCTTTTACCTCAAAGCCTGCATCACATGATGTTACAATACACATAGCACCATTCCATTCCTCATTACTAGCTGGACATCTATCAACACACTCCAACCCGACTAGTTTTTCATCAGACTTGCACTTTGGCAAGTCAACACAAAGAACACCCTCTAGTATCTGAGATGAGCCGCAGTCAGGCAACGGCACCATAATAGGCTTTACAATATCAAAATACTTGTAAGAGATATACCCAATAGGATACGGACTGGAATAATAGACCTTGAAATAAAACTTGTATTCTTTTCCTGGTATGGCATCAACTGTATAACTAGTGGTACCTTTTGGCATCTGGCCAAAATACTTGAACTTTCCATCAATGTACCCATACAGCTTGACATACTTGTATAATATAGGGTTGTCCCAGAAAACTATGATATCATCACCTGCTATCTTGGCATTATAATTTCTAAGATCATATAATAGTGGGTATGAAAATAATTTTTCCACATTGTATCCGCCTTTTTCAATGCCGGACTTGTATCTGTCACAAGATCTGTCCTCATGAAAATGGCACCTTGCATTATAATTTTTGTAATATGTGCACTCTGAGCTTCTAATGTCATCTACGCATGGATTGTCTCCTTGTGATGTTACAGGAGGTGTTGTCGTAGTGGACGGTACAGTTGGTGTTGTTGTCTTTTTGTACTTGGCAAGTTCTGATGATGGCAGTTTGTTATCCTCGACCATGGCTTCAGCCATTGCCTTGCATGAGGCAAAGAATCCAGACTTTACAGGGCTACATAGTTTTGAATAAAGGCTTTCATATGTTCGCATGAGCCCAGGGCTTACATGGGACTCTAGCTCAACGTATCCATACTCTATTACTATTGGCAAATCATAGCCTAGCGCATCTTGTATCTGCTGCTCAGTATACTCTATTCCGACTAGCTGTGCAACAAAGTGTATTCCAACAACTAGCTTGTCACCTGCAACATATGTGTAAATAAACGGAATGTCTGGCACGATCAGATTTTCTGAGCTATTCTGGTCCATCATAATCTCAGTCAGTTCCTGATGTGCATCCTTTAGCGCAGTCTCATTGGTATCAGTATTGCCGTCCTTGGAATAGTCAACATCAACTCCTGCCAGGTCTTGCTGTGTAAAGCCATTGTTGTTGTTGTTACTAGTATAATCATCTTCTAGCTGGTTTGAATAGTTGCCTAGTGCGCTGCCTGGCACCAAAAGAGCAACTGAGAAGACCAGAGTTGCAGCTAGAAGTGAGGGTTTCATAATGTATTATGTGAAGCAAGGTATTATTTATCATTGATCTTGATCGATACAGACATATCATAAAGTATGCATGTATGCCAGTATCATGCCACACATGCTGATCGCAAAAGAGATTTTACGCATTACCAGTGTGAATGTATTTTTATAATCCCCTGCCAACACACCATGACATGCCAGAGCAGAAATGGGGGACAAACACTGGCTTTGTCCTAGCAGCTGTAGGCTCTGCAGTAGGGATGGGCAACATCTGGCGCTTTCCATACATTACAGGTGAGAACGGCGGTGGCGCGTTTCTAATACCATACTTTACAGTTACAATTCTTTTTGGATTGATATTCATGTCTTTAGAGTTTGCAGTGGGGCGGTACTACAACAAGAGCATAATTGGCTCCCTTGCAAGCTTGGGTTCGCATTTTAGATGGGCAGGGGCATTTACTGTAATTGTAATAACTGTCATAGCTGGGTATTACTTTGTGATATTGGGCTGGGTTGGCTCTTTTTTTGTATCTACTGTATCGCATGATACCATGACATTTGATGGGCTGACATCATCGTACTATCCAATATTATCATTTGGTGTAGTGCTTGGTTTAGTAGCTGCAATTGCTGCTGGCGGCGTATCTTGCAGCATAGAGCGCCTAAACAAGTACGGTGTACTAGCGTTAATTGCAATACTTGTGCCACTTGCCATTTATGCCGTATCCCTGCCAGACTCTGATAAGGGCATAGCATACTATCTTACGCCAGATTACACAAAGATATCAGATCCTGCAATATGGAGCACGGCATTTGGGCAGGTCTTTTTTTCACTCAGTCTTGGTATGGGCGTAATGGTAGCATACGGCTCTTACATCAAAAACAAAATTTCCCTGGCAAAGGCCTCGTCTGTAATTATTATGACAAACGCATCAGTATCAGTAATTGCAGGCTTTATGATATTCTCATTTGTGTTCTCGTATGGTGCAGATCCTGCATCTGGGACAAACCTGGCTTTTGTAGTCTTGCCCCAGGCATTCTCAGAGATGGCCTTTGGTAGCGTTGTAGGCTCTGCGTTTTTTGCTTTATTGTTTATTGCGGGGCTGACATCAGCCGTATCATTGTTAGAGGTGCCAATAGGTGCGCTATCAGAACAGTTTGGCATCTCGCGAAAAAAGGCCGTACTGGCATCATCAGGTATTGTCTTACTAGTTGGGATTGTAGCCTCACTTGGGTACTCTCCAGTATCCCTTAGCATTGGAGATACGCCAACACTTGACTGGCTGGACCAATACATTGGCAGCTATGGCGTGGTGATTGCTGCAGGAATGTTTGCAGTTATAGTGATGTGGAGGATGGACAAAGGTACACTGCTTGAGCAGCTTGGCATGCATGGCAAAATAGCAATGCCTGAACGTATACTTTATGTGTGCAAGTATGTGCTGCCAGTGATAATCATGCTATCGTTGGTTTTCTCATTTGTATCCTAGTTTTGCACAAGGAGGATAAGCTATACCATGACAGTTGTGTTTTTCACATGATACTGCAACTGCCTGTGTCCTGCAACCATAAAGACAGGGCCATGCTGCCAAATAAAATCAAGTCAAAAACTTGTATATGCGCCATTGCAAAAGAAAAAGATTAAAGTGAAAACTGTGATTAAAATATATTCTCGGCAGGCTAGATGTGAGAAATAACCAATACTCCCAATACTGTCTTTGCATTTATAGTCATTTGATGCCTGCCAACAAATCAAATCTTTTTAGAAATAGTCATATTGATTTTTTGGATTCAATTATATCAGTAAACTCCAAAGTGGGGTAAAATACTGCAACGATAAAAAACATCATAGTTGCCACCACCCTAAGGCCATATGAAAATGTGCTAAAAAACATCACATGTGCAATTGCAGTTGCAATCAGTGCAGTAAAAAATATTATTATAAATTTTCTGGTATCATTTATCATATTTTCAGGATGTAAAGTTGGGGTGATGACCCATATATGACAGTATTATTTTATGTGTATAAAGTTACCGTAAGGTATGTTTAATTTTACACTTTTTGGCACAAGGGAGCTTTGGTTATTTTCAGATGTAACTCAAGCAGTTATCCTGATATAATCAATGCCGACATCCTCATTAAAACTGCTCATCTGTGCGTTTATTCTAATCTTAAACTCATCATTAAGATATGCTGACAAGTCTATTCTTTGTATCTCCCAATCATCCGTATCTGCATCTGTATTCTCACTCCATGTCGCAATAGTTATTCATCTGGAGCCGTCATAAATGTCGATTCCCATATACTCATCATCATCTAAGGATCTGTCTACAAATCGCGATATCTCCAAACTTGCAGAGCCAAGTGATGACAAGTCAACATGGTTTGTAAGTGTCAATGTACATGTATTATCACAGTCATGGGCAGTTGCAAATTTGTTGGCTTCATCAGTGGTTGGGCTGCCTTCTCTCCAAGTAGATACAGTACTCCACTTATCATCTCCTGATTTACTCCAGGAATCCAGGTTGTCAAACTCTTCACTAAATGAGATGGATGGTTGTGGAGGTACAGTACCAGAACCAAGCGAGATTACTATATCATCAACGCTGACTATCTCGCTACTAGAAGAAGATACTGCGTTAAATTTGACTTTGAGCTGGTTTGACTGGTATGATGAAAGATCTATTGTCTCGTTGGTCCAAGTAGAGTCATCCTTGTCATTATCAGCTGACAAGAAAACCAGCTCTGTCCAAGTTGTGCCGTTGTTAGTGGAGACATGAACCCTTAGTCCTTCACCATTGTCAATGGATGTAGAAATAAATCTATAAAATGATAGCTTGGCATTTTGACCAGTTGTGTCCATACTGTTAGATACCATGTAGCAGTTTCTATCACAGTTAGATGACTGTGCAACTTTGTTATCTGCTGATGCTCCTGGGCGTTGAACCGTTATAATTTCCCAGTTATCGTCATCTTCTGCACTCAAAGTCCACTTTGAAAAACCACTCTCAAAGTCATCAGAAAATTGAGCATTTGATGAAACTGAGTTTTTGGCCCCAGTAATATTTAGAGAATCCATTATCAAATCTTCTGAAGAGCTACTAGCTTTGGCAACTGCCCTTATCGTAAAGTCAGATGACCCAAGATAGGATGCAAGATCAAAGGTTTCTTTGTGCCATGTATCATCGTCATCAACTCCACCAGCCCAAGTAAAGATATTGCTCCAAGTTGTGCCGCCATTAGAAGATACGTCAATTTTTAGATATTCGCCTGAATCAAGAGAGTTATCAACATATCTGTATAATGTCAAGTTTGCAGTGCTGTATGATGTAAGGTCCAAACTGTTTGTTAATACAAGTATACATTCATCATCACAGTCATCAGTTTCTGCCACTGTGTTTGTTATAGGATGATCTGGTGGATGGCCTCCCTCGTCAGGCAGTCCGGTGCGCCAATTTAACTCCCCTTCTTTTGTCCATGCATCAAGATTATCAAATGTATCAGAAAAGATAGTAGTCAATCCATTAGAAGTCGTGGGAGAAACAGATGATGTGGTATCAGAAATATAATTTAAATTAAAAATTGGTGTAATGTCTGGATAATTCAAAGCATCCCAATCAGCTTTGAAATCATGAATGTTTGATGCAATGTACGGCGATGCAATGTTTTGCACTTTATCTGTACTAAAAGCAGTCCAAAGGTTACTATCCAATGCATCTATTTTATCATAAGTAGTTGTTATTCTAGGATTGCCTCTGGTTTCATCTACACTATCATGAATATCCCAAAGGGCAGCAGTTATCCAACCCTCTGTAGAGTCTCCGTTACTAGTTGGAAATAACTGGTCATTTTTTGTTCCACTCTCAAAATTATTATTGTCTCCAGTAACAAATGAGGTGTGGTTTGGAGAATTGTTTGCATATATTCCCACAAATGTTGCCCAACCTTCAGACCATGCACATTCTTGGTTTGTAATAATATTTGAGTCATGTATTGGTTGACCTACTCCTCTAGAAACGCAACCAGTTGGGGACTTTCCATCAGGAGTGCCACTTTGTAATGATTTAGCATATTTGTAAGCTGCATCTTGTAAAAAATGACCTACTTCATGAGATATCCATACAGGGTAATCACTTACTCTTTTTATCACAGTAGAACCAACTCTATAATCATCTAAATGAATAGAATTGGATGCAGAGAAATATTGTCCAATAGAATTCATATTTGGATCTGTATCGTAATACACGTTTAGCACAGGCATGTTTCTAGCTCCTATATTGTGGAATTTTGTCAGAGTGTCTTGGGTTATTTTGAATACATTATAGGATTGGAAGAAAATATCTTTATTGTCAATTCTAACTTGATCATTATTCCTAAAATTGACTGTTACACTTTTAGGATTAGAAATAGAGTCAGTGCTATAGACAACAAGATTCTGTTCTTTTGTGTTATCTTTTAATATAATATTTTCATTTTTTAGTTTTAATGTAACCACAAAATCCGGTGTGGTTCCATCACCGTCAGGATCTGATGTAGGCATAAGAATTGTAAATTGGCCATTCTCTAATTCTTCACAAGCAAGATAACCACCAAGTTTGTTCATTGTTGTAAGAGTATTGGTTGTGAGATTTTTATCTTCAATACAATATTCTATTGAGACACTAGGATTGACAAATCTATTGGGCAATTCTTCAACTTTCACATCTCCATGAACAATGAAAAATCCAAGTTGTGCATGAGCTTCAGGAATACTCCAATCAATCATTGATAGAATAAACCTACCAACAAATTCTGGGTATATTTTTAGAAACTCATCTGCCCAATCATCTCCGTTATACCGTAACATTTCCTCAAGACTTTGAAATTTACCATCAGATAACCACCATTGATCCTCGGCGGTTCTAATTGCCTCAGCTATCATCTCAAAGTCTTGCTCTTTGGTTAATGGAATAGCATTACTTGAACCTGTCTCTGAATATTTTGATGGTGGTCTTGGACAAATCTCACATGGTGTTGGGTTTTCACCTGGTCCGTAATTTGGTAAAACTTTTGTCTCACTGATTTCATATGTACCATTACCCAAATCGTTTATGAATAATTCTGTATACGAGTATTGTCCCATTTTAATAAGAATGTCATGAAATGGATAACCAACCGTACCATTAAGTAAAAATTGAAGTTTGATGTCGTGTGGAGTTTTCACGTCATAATGTATTTCTTTTTGAATAGAGTACCCATATTTTTGCCAATCATAATTGAATCCTTTACTAGTTTTATCCACATCATTTGGATTTAAGAAAACCAAAGGTTCAGGATATGTTATTACTAACTCAGTTCCTGTGTACCCATAAAACATATCTGGTGAGGGTTTGATTATCTCATCAATCTCGGCTTCTTCTATTGGAATGGTACCATCCTCATCATCATATTTGACAAATGTATATGGAATGCTTATTTCAAATTCTTCACCCACCTTGACATATTGAGGTAAATTTAATTCATACCAGGGAATGGTTTCAGATATTCCAGCTCCCAAATTTCCGCTTGCAGTTGGTGTGTGTGACCATCTTTTATTAAGATCATATGATGTATTTTCTAGGGTATTATTAGAAATTAGATAGCCACGCTCAAAAAGTACAGATGCAGTAGATGGTAAAACAAATACAGCCTCGCCTCTCATGTTAGTATGCTTTACAAGCTTTGCTGTGTTATCAGATTCTGCAAAAACTACATTCATTATTGTTAAATCAGATATCTCTGCTGTATCAGTTGGTATATCATTGGTAAAATTAATTGCAAAAAATGAAAAACCTGATACAATTACTATTAATAACATGACTGAAGCTAGAATAAATTTTGTAGTCTTTTCCACTCCAAGTAAGGAGAAAGTGATGTATTAAAGTATGATCATTAATTTTGGTTTCTACATATTACCATTATAGTAAACTTGTTTATTTTGATAATAAAAAAGATCATTTAGAGTTTATTGACGGTATGCCATTTCCATTAAGAGCATCATAGTATTTTCTTGAACATATCAACTGAAAGGTAACAAGAAGAAGAACCAACCGATTACGGTACAATACCCGAGATAATAATATTCTTATAGTAATGTTGTATTTGCCCAACTAATGAAAATTCTAGTTTTTTATCTCTTGGTACTTTTTATGATACCTGCATCTTTGGCATATGCAGCTGATGTAACAATTGAACCTGTATCTGGCTCTGCTACCCCTGGATGCGAAGATACTGAACAAAGTTGTTTTCTCCCACATATGGCACGAGCCAATGTCGGTGATACAGTTATCATGACAAACGCTGACAGTGCAGCTCACACATTTACATCAGATAGTCCATCTACTGACCCAGATGGCGTATTTGATTCTGGTTTGTTGTTGGCTGGAAGTTCATTTGAGTGGGGTGCCAACTGAGCCAGGAAGATTTAGCTATTTTAGTACAGTTCACCCCGGGATGCAGGGTATCATTATGGTAACAGACGTTGTTGCTACACCTACCTTTACCCCAATACCTACACCTCAGCCATCAGAAGTATCAATAATTTCATTAAACAACAAAATTTTAACCTTAGAAAAGATCATTGATGCAAAAGAAAAAAAGATTACTTTGTTGAAATATAAAAATAACATGCAATCCAAGCAAATTGATCTGTTAGGGGAGCAACTTGAAGAGCTGCAAGGTAATATCAATCAAAAGTTGCAGACAATCCTTGATTATTTGAATCGTGAAAGATAATAAAGATCAAATTTTATACTAATCATAATTATTCCAAATAATGGTTAGAGTATGCAGTTTATGTAACAAAAAATATCCTGAGAACATACACACTTGTGAACTATCTCATTGTGGTTTATGCGGATTTACAAATCTGACAATAAAAAAGTGGAATCCTATCCGTGATCCAATATCTATACTCATACATACAGTATTTTTTATTTTATCCATACCTGCAATTACTATAGACTCTCCTGATACAATTATTGCAATTGTAATGCTACTCATGATATATTCTATTATATTTTATTTCTATTGTCTTAATATAGATAGAAGGCCTTTTCATTTTTGTTTATCGTGTAATACACAACCTAAGAAAATAATATAAGGACCTCCAATTGGTACTTCTTCAGAATATATTGAAAAATTACCTGTAAAAAAACACAACAAAAAACTAAATTTACGTGAAATTTTATATCTATTGGGTAGTGGTGCGTCAATCCTTGCAGTATTATTAGTTTTTATTTAATATTGTAAAAGATCATAATTAAATATTTGTAAAACAAAAATACAGTATTGTCAGTTAAGAATGCCTGTCCAGGTGGATGTGGTAAAGAAATTGGTGGCGATGCCGTACAAATGCGTTGGCATTTATCTTCACCGAAAAAACATCCTGAATTAGTTAACGATCCTAAAAAAATATCTGAGCTAATTGAGAAAAGTTTTCCTGATTCAAAATGAGTATCTATTGATACCCTGCCAAGCAGAACAGCAGATATTGCTACCAATAATACAAGAATGAGTTTTTTCTTCACGATTAAATCTAATTTATTTTAGATATGTTAGGGTATGTATGGCCATTATCAAAACAATCATAATTTTTTAGATAATCCAAGACATGTTCATTGTGCACAAAATATTTTATAGCATTCTCACGATCATTGCAAACTATAACCTGCTCCCTTACCAAGGGTATAACATGATATGGTTTTATTCTCAGATATACTGTATTTCCAGTATCCTTGTCTACAGGCGTTCCCAGTTCATACCAGGGCATAAAGAACAATGTCGAAGTCGACAATCCATGTCCATATCCATATCGTTTTTCAAACTCTTGAATTTCTGGAAGAGTTGGAGCTACATATGAGGAAAAAACAGTGAAAGACACAGGAGTGACAACCAAAGTAAACAATACCAATGCCAAAAATAGCAAAATCAGGATTTTAAATACAATGTTGATTTTGGTGTTTTTTAGGTAATACAAAATAGAAAACAAAGTAAAAGTAACACCGATGGTAAAAATTACATTCCTAATTATTATTACATCTTCTGTGTAGGATTCTACATACAATAAAGCAATAAGAGGAATAAAAAGAGAGAATGATGCTAGAAATAGTATCTTGTGTTTTCTTTCCATGAAACCTAGAATGGTTTTGTGATATTAGCAGGTGCCTCGCCTACAACTACAGAACCATCCTCATTGTAGATAACATGCCACCAAATTGTGTATCCATTCCACCAATATGTAGGTGCGTCATATTCCAAGAGCTCAGGGTTTGGCTCTAATGGTTGCCAAGCATAACCTGCAGAATTCAAGGTTGCCTGATCTCGCAATGGTCCATCATTGCAAACAGGTGACTCTGTTGAGAGTTTGGCAAACTCTACAGAAGAATCCAAGCTAAGTGTTATGCTATGATATCCTTGCTGTTCCAAAAGTATTGTTTTGGTATTTTTATCCAAGTCACTTTGCACATATTCTCTATATGATGTATGTGGATTGCTAAGGCTTCCACCACAAGCAGAACTGTCCCAGAACCCTCGCTTTACGCGTTTGCTCTCATCAAAGATGCCGCTGAACTTGCCCTCAGTTATGGGAAGCAATGCCTCCGTTACGTTGCCACCTGATGCCATGGCATCAATTAGGTTATTGTTTACGGTAATGTACTCTTGTGCAAACTCTACATCATATGGCGAGAAACCATACCATTGCACTGCCGTCTGGTTAAGTGAGAGGTATTTGTTCTCATCGTATACCATGACAGGCTCCAGCTCTGCAAACATTCTCTGGATATAGCTTTTGGAATACTTTGTTTCTTGTGCATCATCATCAGCATATGCTGTATTAGCTGTGACAGGTACTGCCAAGCTGATAACAAGTAGTGCAAACAAAACTGTCTTTGCGTTGTATTTTGTCATTAGGATCATAAAATAATAGTTGTATTTATCGCTGACTCGTTAATGTAACTAGTATTGCAGGTAACAAAATTATCTCTCGCAGCCAATGCCGTCCCTGTCGCGGCCAAAGCCGTGTGGGTCAGGCTGCAATACCTTAAAGTTTTTGTAACTTACATGAATGTAAATAAAACTAGCAGGCACAATGCAAACCATCTGCAGAATTAAAATATATTTTATCCAACTTATCCTAAAACCCTCCAATGCATCATGATACATGCCAGATACACAAATCCAAGATAGTTGTCACAGTTCCTTTCGTATCTGATTGCCGTCCTGTGAAGCCCGCACTTGAGCCAGGCAAAGAACCGCTCTACGACAAACCTTGTCTTGCCATAATTTTTTTGATTCCTGTTTTGTGCAATGTTCTTTGAGTTCTTTTTGTATGGAATGCAACAGTCAATCCCATGGGATCTCAGATAGTTTCTGATGTATGCCGCATCGTATCCCTTGTCGGCATACGCTGAGATGATCTGCCGTATCAAACCGTCATCTGCAGGTTCTGAGATGTCTTCTGACACATCGATGAATTTCGTACTGTCATGGACATTTGCAGGGCTGGCCCTGATTGGGATTAGCAGTCCTGTCCTGTCTACTGCAGCGTGTATTTTTGTGCCCAGGATCTTCCTGGACCCGTCATATCCTGTTTTGTCCCCCCTTTTTGGCGGCAACTGATGATGAACCAACTGAGATTTTTTGCAGGCTGATTTTTCCCTGTCTGTGTGCGGATTTGATTGAACTGGATAGAATCCTTTTCCATATTCCCTTTTGCTGCAGCTCTGAGAATCTCAGATGCGAGGTGGATTTTGAACCGTATCTGTCCGGCATGTCTGCCCACCTGCAGCCGGTTGTTAGGACAAACAACATTCCGTTGACTGTGTTTCTGTCATTGCATCCTGGCCTTCCGGTTTTTGCAGGCTTTGGCAGATGTGATGCAACCGTGTTCCATTGAGTGTCTGACATTTCTTTGTGAATCATGAAGGATACGTCAGCAGGGTCATTCTTGGATCCCGATTGTCATGAATTATTTACAAAATGATCGGTTTTAGGATGAGTTGAATGTAAAATCTAACAACTAAAGCATCTTCTTCATCATCAATAATGAATTGCAAAGTTTTCCCATCTCGAAAAGGAAGTTGAATGTAGTGCTCTTGTAATTTGGTTGTTAGTGTTTTTAGAATTAATGCACTTGTTAACATATTTGAAACAAGGATATCTAATGAATCTTGTTCTTTTTCATCAAACGATTGATAGTGGTCTTTGAATCCTTCTATAGGTCTAATTATCATTATTCACTATGCACGCATCGCTTTTTTAAATTCAGAGATGTTGCTATATTTACAAGACTTTATTTCTCCACTTTTTACTTTTTTGAGAATTTCAGAAGGACTCATGTTATCTAATCCATCCTTGCTCATATATCTTATATATAAAGACATCATTTAAACTAAATGTAATACTACCAAAAATGCTATCGTCGGTTTTAATCATAATATAACACATATTTATAAATCCGTATTTATTTATTTCCATGTTTGGAACCTCTAAAGAGATCTTAATCATGGTTAAGTATTGCTAACTTGGAACTGTTGTCTACAATTTATTCTATGCTCAAATACATTGTAGGTACTCTTCACTTAATTGCAGTCTTGCAGGAGCAAGAGGAATGATGTATTATTTGACTAAAGAAGAATTATTTAAAATCGCTAAAAAGAAAATAAAAAATAAAGAAAAAACAATTGAATTGTTAATCAATCATACAAAAAAACCCAAACTGACTTCAAAATTAGCTTCTGAATGCAAAATCTGTCTGTGTTCTGCATAAAATCAGACTTCTAGTTTTTATCAACATAGTAAGACTAGAAAATTTTTGAGAACTGATGGATGTGACCGTTTCTTCTAATAAAGAAAACAACTCTGCGCTATTTCATCTGTTCTGGCATGCTTTCATCATATTCATTTTGGTTTTTTTGATTGATTATTTTTATTTGAATACTTTCAAAATTTTTCAGTCTATACAAGAACCAGATCAGAAGATTCCTATTGATATCCATATGGTATGATGGCAATCAAGCCAGGAATTATTATGAATACAGCTAACTTCATAGTGATTTTGTAGCTGGTTGTTAATACGTATCACTTGCCACTCTGTCACAGGTTTTATGATACTTGCAAAATTTCACGTTACTGCAAATTTTGTAATTTCATGCAAGTAATTGCCAATACTGTGTCACTAAAAGAATCAAACATGAAAACACACGTCAGCCTTTCTGGAAATTTAATCTCATTTGATGTCGGACTAGTCCAAGAAAAGAGGAATAAAGAAGGCGGGTCTAAAGGGATTCGGACCCTTGACAACCGGATTAAGAGTCCGGTGCGCTACCTGGCTGCGCCATAGACCCACCAAAATAATCAAGCCCAGAGTTGTTATTAATCTTAAGATTTTAAGATAAATTAGAACTTGATTTATGCTTTGGCTTCAATTTCATTGTATTTTTCAATGATTGCTGTCAGGGCAGTTGAGACTGGAACATCGTTCATCTTTTTCTTTTCGGCTAGAAGTTTTTGGTATGCGTCTAGTGTAATGTATACTGGAATTGAGCCATTGCCTTCTAGTAATCCTCTAACGTTGTACAGGGCAGTTTCCATCCCTTTTTCAGCAGATTTTGCAAATTTTGCTTTATCCATGATTGCCCCCAGAGGGCCAAACGGCATATCGTAATCTACTGACATGGTTACCCTTGTAAGATTATTACCTAATGCTTTGAATTCGTTGGTAATTTGCCAGTTCTTGAATGGGCCTTCAATTTGTTTGGCGGTGATTTTCTCATTTCTGATGAATTCAGTTGTTTCACAATCCCACTCTAAGCGTTTACCGCTAAAGTCACCGATAATTCTAAAGGTTGTACCGACACCCATTCCTTCCTTGATATCCATAGGAACGACTGTCATTCCTACTGCATCATTTTTGATTTGATCAGAAACGTGCTCTGGCCTTGCAAAGTAGGTAAAAACATTCTCCACAGGTGTTTTAATATCGATTGATTTTGTAACGAGGGTCAACGATTGGGTTTCTTGGCAATCAGGATTTAAAGGTTTTGAAGATTTTCGCAAAGGAATTGATTTACAATATATTCGTGATATTACTATGGTTGTTTGATGTCTAAGATGCGATCGGGCTTTTTGATCCTTGCTTTGATTTTTTCAGCACACTCAGGTACAAGTGCAGCATATGGGCATTCTATGTTTAATTCCGCAGAGGAATCATACGGAGGTTTCAGAGTCCAAGTTGCAACAGCGCCGGAATTTCCACAGATTGGTGAGCCATCTCAATTTCTAATCAAAGTCACCGAAGGGGCCGATTACGAAGAGGTTGATAGTTTTACGATGGGAATTAGAATATACCATCACGATCAACAAATAGACGCAATTCCACCTACAGAAATCAAGGGTGCCCATTGGGATTTTGACTATACCTGGAAGAACATAGGAAATCACATTGTAAAGATAGATTTGTACGACATGAGTGACTCTCAGGGGATTTTGACTTATACGTTTAACATGGGTACGCAGAGCCCATTTGGATTTGTGTTCATCGGTGCAATAACAACTGGTGCTTTTGTGTTTGTAGGAATAATGCTGTATATTTATCTGCCAGAAATCCGAAGGATGCTTAGTCGCTAGAAGTTTTTGCAGATTTTGATAGCCTGAACGCAAATAGAGTGGTCAGCAATACCATTCCAAATAGCCATATTCCAATTCCCAAGTGTATTGCGACTAGTACTGCATGAAGTTTTGTATCGATTACCAATGCGCCAAGAGTAATTTGCGTGATTACTAAAGCAGTTGCAATTGAACTCGTAGTTTTGATTTTTCTATCGGCGTTCTTGTTGATAAGACCTGCAACCATGGTTGCAATGATCAAAACGCCGGTTGTCGCAGCTACCAATCTATGAACCCACTCGATAAGATATTCTTCGGAAGGCATTATGCCATTTGGACATAATGGCCATTCGGGACAGGTCAATCCGAGTCCGGCTGCAGAGATGTATCCGCCAATGAACATTAGTGAATACAAAACAGTCAGCGTTGTTAGTGCAAGGTATTGGATGGCCAAAATTCTTCTATTCTACTGTTATGTTACCAATCATCCAAGGATGAACGATGCAATAGTACGGATATTCGCCTGCTTGATCAAGGGTTACATAGAATGTCAAGCCTCCGGCAAGTATGCTGCTATCAAATATCCCATCAGGGCCGTCTGCAGGAGTGCCGCTTGTTACAGTGTGAGCCGCAGTATCGTCATTTGACCAAATAATTTCAGTGCCTGCTGATGCGGTAACATGATATGGAATATAGCATTCGTTTGTTTCATCACATCCAGGAACTCCAGAGCCCTCTGGGAGGGATATTGAACCGTCATATGCAACAGGTTCAGTTGATACGGGGATTTTTTCTTCCATTACTTTTGGTTCTGGTTCGGCTGCAGGTGCAACCTCTTCTGGAACTTCAACATCGCCTACAACAATCTTGCCTACCATTCCTTGTTCTCTGTGACCTGGAACTGTACAGATGTAATAGAATAATCCTTCTTCACCAGCAACATATTCAGAACTGCCACTTTCGCCGGGTTTTAATGGATTTGATGCAGTTGCAATTTCACTTCCTGCAATAATTCCGCCAAAGCCTTCATCATTGGCAGTTACGCCAAACGAGTGGAATGACTTGCCGTCATTGATCACGTCAAAGACAACTTTGTCACCAACTTCCATATTGATGGTCGGATTGCTATCAGGTTCGCCGGGTAATGCATTAAACGCCAAAGTCCTAAAGTCAGAGGATTCAATAAATGAGAGCGCAGACGCTATAGTTGCACCAGTATGTGCTGCGGGGCCTGCTGCTGAACCAGAGTCGCCTGCCATCATTGCTACAACTGGAGCTGGCTCTGAAATCCAATAGTCCCACATTGCAAAGAATATTGCCCCACCAGCAAGACAGATGCCTAGCATGATGGCCATCATTTTTCCGGTCCTAGCCGGAGTGGTTCTGTAAAATTGGGCATTGTCTTGAGTCACTTCATCTTTCTCCTAATGTGATGGGTTCTTTGCCTCAAACGGATAATAGTATTTGCCACCTAGACCGAATGGATCATCGGTGTTTGCAAGTTTGCCTTTTCCTGAACTGTAAACCATGTTCGCTAGGAAGATTGCCATACTGATGCCAATTACCATTGCACCCACAGTGGCAATCTGGTTCATAGCAATCCATTCTGGGATTGGCGGATAATCGAAAATTCTTCTTGGCATACCGTACAAGCCAAGTACGTGTTGTGTAAAGAATACTAGTACTGTACCGATAAAGGACATGATAAAGTGGATTTTACCCATTGTTTCGTTGTACATTCTGCCAGTGACATATGGGAACATGTAGTAAAGATAGCCAATTGAGCCGAACGCGATAGTTCCCATCACAAAGAGATGGAAGTGTCCAACCACCCAGTAAGTATCGTGTGTCGTAAAGTCCAAAGGCATTGCACTGTTAACTACGCCGCCTGCACCTGCAGAGAAGAACAATGCGATGCCACCAACTGCCCACATCATTGGGGTTGAGAATCTGATTCTGCCATTCCACATTGTTGCAATAAAGTTAAAGACGTGCATTGCGGATGCCGGGACTGCTGCAAGAGTTCCTACCATGAACACGGTTTTTTCGGTAAATGACATTCCGGTTGCATACATGTGGTGTGCCCATGATGAGAAACCGACAATGGATAACAAAACAAATGCAAAGACGCCAGAGCTATAGCTGTAGATAGGCTTTCTTGAGAATCTTGGAATGATTTCATACATCATTCCAATTGCCGGAATGACTAAAACGTAGACTTCAGGATGGAATGTGAACCAAAACAAGTGAGCATATGCAATTGGGTCACCGCCCATTGCAGGATTAAAGAACCCGCTTACGCCAAGTCTGTCAGTAAGTAGCATCAAAAGTGCTGCCGCAAATGTAGGAATTGCGACTAGGATAATCAACGACGAAGACAGGAATGACCAGGCCAAAAGCGGAACTTGTCCAATTGACATGTCCGGATGCTTACATTTGAGAATGGTGACTACAAAGTTAATTGCGCCAAGTATGGAAGATATGCCTAAGATCTTCAGTCCGAAAATCCACATGTCTGCTGCAGGTCCTGGGGCACTGATAATAGAGTACGGAGGTGTTGCATACCAAGTAAAGTCAGCAAAGCCCAGCCAGATGAGGGCGCCTGCTGGTGGAATCATCCAAAATGCAATCGCATTGAGTTTTGGATATGCCATGTCTTTGTATCTGACCATGATTGGAACATAGTAGTTGCCAACGGCAGATGCAAACGGAATAATGAATAAGAAGATCAATGTCGTACCGTGGACTGTAAAGATTCTGTTGAAGGTCATTGCATCTGCGATGATTTGGGCACCCGGCAAGAACAATTCAGCTCTGATTGCAAGGGCCAGAGTTCCACCTAAGAACAAGAATGCAAGGGATGAAATCAGATAGAGCAAACCAACGTCAGTATGGTGTGTTGAGAACATGATTTGCCAAATCGGTCTTGGTTTTTGTAATTCTAGAACCATTGGTTAACCTCCCCGCTGCAAACGATTGGAATTTGTGACAAAAGCCCTGTCAAGACGATGGTTCCTCCACATATAATGTTCCACGCATGTTATAGTGAATCAGTCCGCAGTATTCCCTACATTGGATATCATGAACGCCCGGAGCGTCTGGTGCAAACCAGACTGTGTTAACTCTGCCAGGAATTGCATCCATTAAAACTACGTAGTCGTGAATGTTAAAGGAATGATTAACGTCAGTAGAGTGGATTTCGAATTTGTAAGCCTTGCCAACCTCTACATGTAATTCCCCGATTTCCTTGGTACCATCTTCATGTTCAAAAGTCCAGAACCACTGTTGGCCAGTTACTTTGATGGTTTTGGCATCCTCAGGGATGTGTTCTATGATTCTTTCTGCCTCCCAAGCTTCTGCACCCACCCAAGTCATCAATGCTATTACGACTCCAATGTAAACCCATTCAGGCCAGTTAGAGTGTCCGCCCATCATTACCAGTCCGTGCCCTCGTAGGGAGTTGGTTTTGCTTTTGGATGGGATTCTCTAAACCTCCACACTTGCCAGATAATCGTTCCAGAGACCACTGCGCCTACAGTGAATGCGACTGTCATCATTCGGTAAAATAGATTCCAAATGACCACTCTACGATCAAGGTATTCTCCGGGTTCATCACCTGCAGCAAATGCCAAGTCAACAGCTGGGACTAGCATCAAAACTGCCAATACTAAGAATAATCCGACCAAATTGTTCATTAGCGATTGAATGACGTGGAATATAATTTCTATTTAAGGGTTTTCAAGATTGCTAGCTACCAGACCTGATCGAATCTAGACGGATGCATTACATTAAGTCCGGACAATGAAAATTTTTGATCTTTTTCCCTAAAGATGTTAAGAGAGGCATTTGCTATGATTAATTCAAAGAGGTTGGTCGGGGAGAGATCCACGATGGTTGAAAGCATTGCCTTGATGGGATCCATATGGGTTACAAGAACCACGTTTTCGTCAGGATGATTCTCAATTGCGTGATTGACGATTCCTAAAACGCGTTTTTTGACTTGATCAAAAGTTTCTACGCCACTATGAGCAATTTCCAATTCGCCATTATAGAATTTCAAAAATACGTTGCCGTGACTGGTAAAGATCTCATCGTAAGGCATTCCAGTAAATTTTCCCATGTCAAGCTCGATTAATCTTTCATCAACTGTCACGTCAATTGAATTGTGTTTCCCAACAATTTCTGCAGTGTGTTTTGCTCGTTGGATAGGGCTAGAATAGATTGCAGATACATTCATCTCTTCAAGTAATGTGGCAGTCTGTTCAGCCTGTTTGATTCCAGTTTCAGTTAATGGGACTCCCTCTGTCCGTCCAGCAAGTATCCTATCAGTGTTATTTTTTGCTTGACCGTGTCTAAGAAAGATAATCTGTCCCAATTTGATCGACTTTTAAATAGAGATAATAATAAGATTGTCCGAGAAATATCATGAAAGTTGGAATTATTGGTGGAACGGGGGGAATGGGCAAAGGGTTTGCCCTGAGATGGTCACAAAACAATGATGTCATTATTGGTTCAAGGGATGCTGGACGAGCATCTGAATCAGCTGCAGAATACACAAATCTTGCAAAGGAAGCGTTTGGGGAAATAAAAGGCTCGATTTCTGGAGACGGCAACGTTTCAGTTGCAAAAGAAAGTGATGTATTGGTTTTATCGATTCCATATGAGAATATCGATTCTGTCTGTTCTGGAATGCTGTCAGAAGTAAAAGACACTTGCGTTGTTGTATCCCCAATTGTTCCAATGACAAGAACAGACGTCGGGTTTGAATGCATTTCAATTAAAGAGAACAGGCCATTTTCATACAGGCTGGTTTCAAACCACATGAAGGATAAATCAAAACTGGTATCGGCATTTCACGTGATCTCTGAGAAAAAGTTGATCAATCCAACACTAGAGTTGGATTATGACATCTTTGTTTGTGGAGACGATAAAGAATCAGTGCAGGTTGTCAATAATTTGATTGATCAAATCAAAGGATTAAGATCAGTCTATCTTGGGCCAGTTGAACTGTCATATCTTGCAGAAATGTCTACGCCGCTGCTGCTCAACGCAATGATACAAAACGGGATTAAGAATCCGGGCATTAAAATCATCTGAGTCCAATTTCGGTTATCATGAGTACTGAGTATTACAGACGTGGCAGAAATTGGTTTACAGCCATCGGCGTAATGTTTTGTGTGATGGGAGGAATTGTCATGATTCAGCAATTACTGGTATGGGGGATAGATTTTGTGGAGGATTTTCTGGTCAACTCTGAATTTACAAACGAAAAGGTCTCAGTAGCAATGTTATGCTTTGGGATTTTTATGGTAGCATTGGGATTTAGAAGACATGGGCAAAAGAGACGAATTTCTTAAGGAACAAAAAATATTACGACTGGCAACGGTGGGTGAAAACCAAACTCCGCACATTGCCCCGGTTTGGTACAGATACAGCGGAAAAAAATTCTACGTCGGAACAAACACTAGAACACAAAAGGCAAAAAACCTAAAGAAAGACAGGCATGTATGCTGCTGTGTCGATGTGGGGGTTAGTGCGCCAAACATCTACGGTGTAATGGCACGGGGAAAAGCAAATCTGATTTTAGGAAATCCCAAAGTGAAAACGATTGCAAAGAAAATTCTTTTGCGCTATTTTAAAACGCTGGAAAACAAGTCTGCAAAGGAATTGCTAGACCAAACAGATTGCATAATAGAGATCATTCCTGAAAAGTTTACAGTTTGGAGTTACTGACAAATTCTTCAATTTTGTTCATTGCAGAATCCAGAACTTCAAGATTTGGCAAGCATACTAGCCTAAAATGTCCGCTGCCATACCGTTCTCCAAATCCGGAACCGTGTACAGTTAGCACGCCCTTTTGTTCCAGTAGTTTTGTCACAAACTCTTTATCCGTTCCAAACTTGTCATCCTCAATTCTTGGAAATGCATAAAATGCGCCTTTGGGATTTGAGCAGGACAGTCCGGGCATTTGGTTTAACCGCTTGACAACCAGGTCCCTGTGCCTTTTCATCTCTGAAACAAAATCACTGATGTAGTTTTGAGGGCCCCTAAGGGATTCCAGAGCTGCATGTTGGATTGGAAGATTGGTTGCAATTCTTACTCTTGCTAGCTTTGGTAAATGCTCACGCAGTTCGGATAGCTGAGGTGATTGATTAAACGCAATGTATCCAATTCTCCATCCGGACATCAGGTGGACTTTGGAGAAACCATTCAGAACGATTACTGGTGAATCGCCAGCTACTTTGCCGATTCCGACAAATTTCTCATCAAAGACTATTTGATCATAGATTTCATCACAGATAATGTAGAGATCATGCTGATTTGCAATATCCACCAAATCTTTGAGCGCCTTTTCGTTAAACACCGCACCGGTAGGGTTGTTTGGACTGATCAGGCAAATGGCCACGGTCTTTGGTGTAATTTTAGACTTGATGTCATCGATGTCAGGGGTGGAATTGTTGAGATCCACTGCAAACTCCACAGGTACCCCTCCATGTAATCGGACATAGGAAGCGTATGGGGGATAGTACGGTCCCGGAAGCAGTACCTCGTCCCCTTCTTCCACGATAGAAGAGATTACCATGTCAAGTCCTTCAGAAACGCCATTGGTGATCAGAACGTCATCGGCGGTAATTGAGAGTCCTTTGGCGCTTTCTTTTTTAGCAATTTCTTGCCTTAATTCTAAGAGACCCTCAGACGTGGAATAGAAATTATCGCCATTGTTAACTGCGTCAATCAAAGCCTGTTTCACGTTTTGGGGAGGTTCAAATCCAAATTGGACGGGATCTCCTATGTTTAGGTAGTCAACTTGCATTCCTTTTTGCTCCACTTTACGCGCGGCAAGAACAATATCTCTAATTGCATACTCGACACCGACCACTTTTTTTGATACCTTCAAAGTATCTAGACAGATATTTAGGCCCGTTAAATTCTTACTTGTTTGGACTCGTTGCACAGCCTGGATAGTGCGGGCGGCTTCGAACCGCCAGGTCGAGGGATCGAAGCCCTCCGAGCCCTTTAGTTTATCTTATAAACTAAATAATTTTTCAATATGATGAGTTGAAGATGTCGCCATTCAAACTTGGATTGATGCTAGTGATTACGGGTATGGTTTGGACAGGGTTCATTTTTGACGAGACAGAAAAAAGCCACGATTCGGCAATGTTAAAACAATCAGGTTCTTTTCAACTAAAAGCGGAATTTTCAGGAACTGGTATAGGATACTACAGATTATACATGCCTGAATTTTCGGGGGAGGAGATTTTTGTTCAGATATTGGATGTTAGAGAAAATGTGATTGAGGAACAGATAGTTCAAACAAAAATGTCAGTAGGGTATTTTGATTTTAATGAGAATGGAGGGTATGCAATAAGGGTTACAAATGTTTCAGAGGATCCAATTGGTATTCAGATAGAATTTGGCAATACGAATTCTCAAAAAATGTTTCCGTCAGGAATTATGATTCTTGCCGGTTCTATAGTATTGATGGTAATCTCATATATGAAAATAAAAAATTACAGTATAGAACAGCCAGAAGAGAATATTTCATAGATTTGTATGCATTGAATTGTATGGCCAAACGTCAGTACTAGATTAAAGATTAACCACGTCGTAAAAAATAAAAATGCAATGATAGAGAAAGGAAGAAGTATTTTGAGCCTTGTATGTTCCCTGTTTTTTAAAATTAAAACTGCGCCCAGGGATGCAAGGACCAGCCCTAATTCAAGAGGTTGGTGAGACCATGAAATTAATCCATCAATGCCGTAAACGTCATGTGAGAGTGAATCACCAAATCCTGAAACGATTTGGAACATGGATCCCACAATTACTAGTTTAATTCCAGTTTTCAGAGATCCTCTAACGGATTTTCTAATTACTAGTATAGTGCCCATAATTGCAGCGCAGCCAGTCATTGACACTCCAAAGTACACCACCATGTGTGAAGGACTCCAGAAAAACTCTGGCTCTTTTTGTAGATGTGAAATAGCATCCCAAAATCCAGCTGAAACGATCACGATTGGGCCAACTACTGCCAAAACTGAAACTAGTGAAACAAGAGTACTGGACTTTGTAATTACAGAATTTGAAAGCTTTTGAATTAATTTCATTTTGTTTCTATGAAATTATGACACTATTTGAAATATTGTAATGATGTTAATTGGAAAAATTCGACTTTATGGGTAATTTTCTGAATTAACTATATTAGATGAATGGTTATAGGTACAGTATGAGTCCAGGTATAGGATTAATGAAAAGGCGTCTGGAGAAGGAGAAAGATGCCGTTGCACTTGCCATATCAGGTATTGCAAAAAAATACGATGTTAAACCAGGTGATGCTAAAACACTTGAAACAAGATATCATGATGATGCAGGTGATTGGTACGTTGCACTAGGATGGAGTGAAAAAAAGGCAATTGTTCAGATGGATTCTGTATTAGGTACGATTACAGGCATTAAAGAAATTTAATTGTCAAGGCTGTTTTAAGAATAATATGACTAGGGCTGTTGTTCTCGGAGGCTCGCGGGGAATAGGCAAAGCCATTGCAGATTCACTAAAAACAATAGATATTGATGTCTTGGCTACATCAAGGAATGATGTTGATACGTCAAATTTGAACAGTGTTAATGAGTTTTTAAAGAAAAATAATCAGACAGACGTTCTAGTTTTAAACACGGGAGGCCCCAAACCAAAACCATTTGCAGACATAACTGAAGAGGATTGGAAATTTTATCACAATCAGTTATTTTTAGGGTTTTGCACTATCTTACAAAAAATGAAAATCAATGATGGCGGATATGTTTTTTTGATTAGCTCCAGTGTGATTAAAGAGCCAAATGCAAAATTGATAATATCTTCAGCATATCGTACAGCATTTAGCGAAGTTTTCAAAGTATTGAGCAAGGAATATGCTCAAAAAAACATCAGTTGTGTTAACATTGCACCAGGTCCAATCAATACTGATAGAACCCAGGAATTAATAGACAATGTTAGGGAATTTGAAAAGACGCTGCCCATGAAAAGACTTGGAGAGCCTGAAGAGATAGGTAATTTTGTAAGATCAATAATTGAGAATAAAATAAAATACCTATCAGGCGTTACAATAAACTTTGATGGTGCAAACTCAAACCATATCTTTTAAAATTACTTTTTAAATTCAACGTTGGGAGTATCCGGTTGACCTGAAATTGCAATCAGTCCACCATCACGTAGCTGTTGTAACAATTGCATAACTTCTTTTTCAACCTGTTTTCTTTGTAACCCAGTTTGTTGGGCAAATACTTCAACTAGCTCTGTCACTTTGCGTTGTCCATTACAGGACTTCCAAAAGTCAACAATTGCTTGGTTCACCATAAATCCTTGCTCATGTTCATTTGCTAAAACCATTGAGCCATCCTCTTGTTGAACTAATTTTCCAACACCCTGTGGCAATGCAGTTTCATAGTTAATTGGTGCAGGAGTATTCATGGCAGCACCCATGTTTTTAATTTTCATTTTTCCCTCATCAGTCATTTTGTCCATTGTCCATGCTGGTTCCCATACAATGTCAATTTTGACATTATTAACGCCGGGGACTTTTTTAGCAAACCGTGTTGCGTCTTGAACCAGGGTTTCATGAAGTGGACATCCTTGGGTAGTCATTGTCATTTTGATATTCACATCATTATTTTCAGTAACATCAATTCCATAAATCAAGCCCATCTCTACGATGTTAAGGGGAACTTCAGGATCCATGCATTGTTTTAGAGATTCTTCAATTGCTTGGGGGGAAACAGTACTCATATTGTATACGGCAGTTTAAAAAACAATAAAAACTTTCTAATTATTAGCTTCAAATAATTTTGGAATCGATTCTTCATATGGGAACTTGGCCACGCCTTTTTCAGTAATAATACCTGAAACTAATTCCGGAGGAGTCATATCAAATGCAGGGTTGATTACTCCAATACCGTCAGGAGCAGTCTTTTTTTCGCCAATGCCAGTAACTTCGGTACCTTTTCTCATCTCAATAATTACATCATCAGCCTTTGTTTCTAGATCAATAGTAGACAATGGTGCTGCAACATAAAATGGAATTCCGTGTTGTTTTGCCATCGTTGCAACCTGATATGTTCCAATTTTATTAAATACGTGACCAGTTTTAACAATTCGATCTGCACCCACAACTACTTTATTTACTAAGCCATTTGCCATAGAATATCCTACTGCAGTATCAGGAACTAGGCTAACGTCAAATCCATCATGTTTTAGCTCAAATGCTGTCAATCTGGATCCTTGTTGAATCGGTCTCGTTTCAGTCGCAATCACTTTGACATTTTTTCCGCTCTCTCTTGTTGCGCGAATTACACCTAATGCAGTTCCATATCCAACAGTAGCCAAAGCACCAGCATTACAATGGGTCATAATTGTGTCATTATCATCAAAAAGCGAAGAGCCATTTTTTCCCATAGTTTTGTTAATTTCAATATCTTCATCTGCCATTTTTTTAGCAGTAGAAATAACTATATCCTTAATTTCTTCAACAGAATTTCCAGTTTTTGCAGCAGTCATGATTTTTTCTAGTCCCCATCCTAAATTTATTGCAGTGGGTCTAGTTGCAAAAAGGATTCTTTGTGCTGTTTCTAAATCTAAAATTAATTCATCTTTAGCAGAAGCATTGCTTTGTAAAACCGCTAAAGCTAATCCAAATGCGCCAGATACACCAATTGCAGGTGCACCTCTAACTATCAAAGTCTTAATTGCATTTGCAACTTGATCATAATTATCATATTCCACAAAAACAAGTTCGTTAGGTAATTTTGTTTGATCAATCATCACTACTTTGTTATTCTTCCATTCTACAGTACACAATGAAATGTTTTTTTCAATCAAATTGATTACAAATTATTAAAAGAAAATGCCCTATTTTAACGAAATAATTTTAAAATGAATTATTAAAAATAAATCAATTCGAAACGTTATATTATATCCCAATATACAATTTCTAATGATTTCTAAGGAAGATCTTGAAAAAATAGATACTGAAAAAATGTTTGAAGTTTATGATAGCTGGCCTGAAATTGCAAAAAAATCGTATTATTCAGATATAGAAATAGTAAATTTTGGGAAAATAAATCATATTGTGTTTGCAGGCATGGGGGGTTCAGGTACATTAGGAGATTTTTTTTCAGCTGTCTTATCCAGAACTAATTTACACGTAAATGTTGTAAAAGGATATCTGCTCCCAAAAAATGTAGACAGTAATACGCTTGTCATTACAACAAGTGTATCAGGAAATACTGTTGAAACGCTTTCTGTATTGGATTCAGCAAAAAAAATTGGATGTAAAATTATTGCATTTTCATCAGGGGGGGAAATGGAAAATTATTGTAACAAAAATAATATTTTGTTTAGAAAAATTGAAAAATATCATTCTCCAAGAGCATCATTTGTAAGTTTTTTATATTCAATATTACATATTTTAGAAACAATTATTCCTGTAGGGGAAAAAGAAATAGAAAATTCTATACTAGAATTAGAAAAAACAAAAAAAAATATTTCGTCACATAATATGAAGCTAGATAATAAAGCACTTAGTTTAGCCATGAGATTAAAGGGAATTCCTTTAATCTACTATCCATGGGGATTAGAGGCTGTTGCAATTAGATTCAAAACATCATTACAAGAAAATTCAAAAACTCATGCAATTGTTGAAGATGTAGTAGAAGCAAGTCATAATGGAATTGTTGCATGGGAAATAAAATCAAGTATTGATCCTATAATATTAGAAGGGAAAGATGATTACATGAAAACTAAAGAACGATGGAAGATTTTTGAAGATTATTTTAATGAAAAAAACATACATTTTGAAAAGATTATTTCTATAGAGGGAGATATTTTTTCAAAATTAGTTAATATGATATACATTTTAGATTATGCATCAATTTATTTGGCAATAAAAAATAACGTAGATCCTACACCAGTAGAATCTGTTATTTATATTAAAAAAAGATTATAAAAAAAATTAAAAAACATTTTCATTATTAATTATTGTCAATAAATTTACAATATCTACATTAGAGACATTCTTTGGATTATTATCTAAATGTTTTCTATCTTGTTGAATTAAATTTGCAGCATCACTAAGATTTTGTTTTAAATAAATTGAATTAAAATCGAATTGTTCAACCAAAGATTTGAATCGAGTGTAAAATTTTGATTTATTAAATTTATGTGCAACTGTAGTGGTAAATGCTAATGCATGGCCATGTGAAATCCCTTCATTAGAAAAAACATATGATAATGCATGACCAAGAGTTGTAGAACAATTTCCAAAACCTAATCCTGCATATAATGAGCCTAAAACAATATTTTCAGGATTTTTGTTTAAAATTCCATCTTCTAAAAGATCAAATGCTTGCTCACACATGAATTTTGTGTAAATATTTCCAGATTTACTATCATAACCTTCAGTACTTTGAGCACAAGCATCAATAGCAGAATTTTTAATCACCTCTGTAGAAGAATTTTGAATGAAATGAGAATCGACAATAGCAACATCAGCAAACAATGCATCATTATGAAAACTTTGTTTTTTTCCATTAACCTTTAAAACAGATATTCGTGTTACTTCACTACCACTACCAAAAGTAGTAGGAATCAAAAATTTTCTTTTTTTCATTTTAAATGCGACAAATTTTGCTACATCAAGAGAACTACCACCACCAATTCCAACAATGGCAGAATATTCATTTGATTTGAATTTATCTAAAATTTTTTCTACGGTAGTTAATGATGGATTTGATTCTACACTATCAAAAATATTCATATTTTTTAATCCGATATAATCTAGCCAGCCACGTGACTTTGCTCCACCAGAAGTAATAACTAAAGAATTTTCAGGTAATGAATAATTTTGAGCAGATTTATTTCCGAATATTATCATGGAAGGTTGTTTAAGCGTAAACATATTGATTCTGTACAAATAATATCACCCTCAATTATAAAGGATTGAAACATCTATTTTGAAATTTAATAAAAGATCTAAATCATAAATAACAATTTTATATGTTAATCATAAAACTACAACACTTGTCAGACATAGAATTTTCAATAAATCTGCCAGCACCTGCCGATAAACTAATAGAATTAGCCACATCATTTGAAGATTATCCACAATATTTGGAATCATCAATTAAAAGTGTAAAAATACTTGAAAAAACAGATCAGGAGACAATTACTGAAGAAATTTTAATTTTTAGAAGTGTGTTTAGTCATGAAATAATCCAAAAATCAAAACATTCTATGATTGGAGAAAACCAGACACATTCAGAAGTAATTTTTGGTCCTTTTAAAGGAACAATTGTAGATGTGTTATTTGAAAAAAATGAAACAGGAACCAAAGTATCAGTAAATGCAGATTACAAAATTGCCTTGAAATACAAAATTTTAAGTCCCATAATTAGGCAAAAATATAAAATTATTCTTACTGGTTTTCTATACAAAATGAATGCAAAATTAATCTAATCCATAATTTTAATATGGAGTTAATTTTCAGCCAATTAGATGAAAGAATCTAATGGAATAATGAATTGGGATAACTATCTTAAAAATAGTGAAACTTTCAAAAATAATAAACCATTCAAATTTGCATTTATTGAAGATGTTTTTAATAAGGAATTTTACGAGAAATTATATCAAACATATCCAGAATATGATGAATCATGGAAGCATTATCAAGATTTTTCTCGTTCGTCTAGAAATATGGAACTTGGTGATCCAAAACAATTTTTAGAAAAAGAAAATCCTAAATTTAGTTCAGAATGGAATGAATTTTTCAAATATCTGACCACAAAAGAATTTGTAGAAAACATGTCAAAATTTACAGGAATTGAATTCAAAATAGTTCATGTAGGATTCATTAATTCACATAAAGGAGACTTTAGTTTGCCACACATAGATGGTTATACTAATTCCGACGGTTCGACAAATTCTAGAATTAATGTACTAATGTATTTCAATAAAGGTTGGCAAAAAGGTGATCCTGGCGGAACTTATATCTGTGAAAATGAAGATGAATCAAGTCTTATTTTTGAACCCTACAATTTAGATAATAGTTTAGTATGTTTTGAAGAAACTCCTAATTCATGGCATGGTTCTAGATTTATCATGAAAGATGTGAGAAGACAGGCAGTTTCTTTTGCCATGGCATAAAATTGGTAAACATCAGACATAATCACTGAGTAAAAATTTTGTATACCTTAATAATAAAACACGCTATAGGAATCATAATTAATGTCTCAAATTGAAATTTTACGTAAAAAACTAGACTCAGGCAATATAGTTGAAGTAGGCGGAGCTTTTGATGCAATGTCTGCAAAAATTGTCGAGACCCAAAAATTTGATGCTGTTTGGGCAGGAAGTTTTGCAATTTCTGCTACACATGCTTTACCTGATGCCAGCATTATGACAATGACAGAATTTCTAAATGTAGCAGCATCCATGGCAGATGCTTGTAATATTCCAGTAATTGCTGATTGTGATACTGGTTTTGGCGGCCCCAGCAATGTAAGTCATACTGTAAAGAAATATGAAAATGCAGGAGTTGCAGCAATTAGTATTGAGGATAAAATATTTCCAAAACAGAACAGTCTTCTAGAAGGAGGGACACAAGTATTACTTCCCGAGAAAGAATTTGTTGCAAAAATAATTGCAGCAAAAGAAGCAAAAAAAAATCCAGATTTTATAGTAATAGCTAGAACAGAGACATTAATTGCAAATCTTGGAATGAATGAGGCAATAAAACGTGCAAAAGCATATGAAAAAGCAGGAGCAGATGCAATTTTAATTCATTCCAAAAAAAATACGCCAAATGAAATATTTGAATTCGTTGATTCATGGAGTGGAAATATTCCAATAGTAATTGTTCCTACATCATATCCAAGTGTAAAATTAACGGACTTAAAAAAACATAAGATAAACATGGTAATATATGCAAATCAGACATTACGTGCATCATATACAGCAATGAATAAAATTTTAAAAGAAATAAAAAATTCAGAAAACCTTGAAAATGTAAATAAACAAATTTCATCTATGGAAGATATTTTTGAATTACAAAAAATGTATGATCTTAAAAATGAAGAAGAGATGATTAAAACCAACTTGAAAAAAATGGGCTATGTTAATTGAAGGAAATAAACCAACGAAATATTTTTGATTATTTAAGTAAAAATGGAATACAAAATTTTGTAGGAGTGCCGGACTCAACTTTAAAACATTTTGTTGATCAAGGCTTAAAGAAGAGAGAAATTATCATAACTACAAGAGAAGAAGAGGCGATAGGGATTTCAGTTGGAATGAGTATGGCTAAAAGCTCATCATTAGTTTTTATGCAAAATGCAGGGTTTGCAAACTCTCTAAGCACAATTACATCATTAGTTGAACTTTATAATGTTCCAATGATTTTTCTGATTGGTTGGCGTGGATACAGAAAGGATGATGCCCCAGAGCATACAAAAATTGGGAGAATTCAACCAAATTTAATAAAAATACTAGGTTTAAAATCAAAAATTGTTACAGACAAAAATTGGGAGAAAAGTTGTGATTGGGCTCTAAAAAAAATTAAAGAGGATGAATTTTGTGCATTAATTGTTAGGAGAGAGTTTCTTGATTAGACGCAAAGCTGTAGAGATCGTTATAAATTCACTTACAAAAACAGACATTGCGGTATCTGCTAATGGATTTATGAGTAGAGATTTACATGAAGCATTAGATAGACCAACAAATTTCTACATGATAGGATCCATGGGGCTTGCCTCATCAATATCTCTGGGATTGGCACTAAAAAAACCGAGAAAACGAGTACATGTTTTTGATGGCGATGGTAATATTTTGATGAATCTGGGTTCCATAGTTACAATCAGTTCATTAAAACCAAAAAATTTGATTCACATTATATTTGACAATAATGCACATGAATCTACAGGAGGCCAACCAACAAATTCATCATCAGTAAAACTTGATCTACTTGCTAAAGATACAAACTATAAAATTTTCAAGGCAGATTCTGAAAAATCTTTAAAAACAATTTTGTCAAAAATTAAAAAAATCAACGGTCCCATACTTCTATTAATTAAAATAGAAAAAAGTAAGTACATTAGTAAAAGAATTGAAATTGAGTCTACATTAATTAAAACCAGATTCATGAAAGCAATCAACAATTAAAATGAATATCATAGTAATTGCTGCAGGTACGGGAAAAAGATTAGGAGAAAAAACCAAGAATCTTCCGAAATATTTAATCAGAGTTAATGAAAAAACCATAATGCAACATCAACAAGAGATATTTAGAAAAATTCAATATGATAAATTTGTAATTATAACTGGCCCGCATAAGGAAAAATTTACAGCAACTAATGTAGTATATGTAGAAGATTCAAACTATCAACAACATGATATTCTAGGCAGTTTAATGGCCGCACGAGATTATATTTTTGGAGAAGTTCTAATTGTGTATTCTGATATAATATTTGATTATGCCATACTATCAAAAATTATTGAATCTAACGTAAACATGGGAATTGCAATAGATATGGATTGGGAAAAAAACTATGAGAATAGAACAGAACATACAACAGAAGAGGCTGAAAATGTATTATTAGATGAGGGAAAAATTATGGAAATTCGAAAGCACATAACTAATAAAAATAATGTCGGAGAATTTTTAGGAATTATGAAACTATCACCTGCAGGTTCAAAAATATTTGTAAATAAGTTTCTGGATCTTGAAAAAATGCATAAAGGATCTTTTCAAGATGCTCCTTCTCTACATAAAGGATATCTTACAGATATAATTCAAGAATTAGTGGATTCTAAAATTGATGTAAAACCAATTATTGTTAACGGGAAGTGGTGTGAAATTGATACAAATCAAGATTTACAAAAAGCTGCAACTATGTTTAAGTAGAATTTTGAGTATCTTTTAATTCATCCCATAAACTTTTTTCAATTGGCAAATCAGTTCCAATTAGATTTTTTTCTTCATTTGGATCATTTTCTAAATCATAGAGTTCTTTTGTTTGATTATGTTGATTGTAAATTAATTTCCATTTTGATGAACGAATGGACATTGTATTTGGCTCTTTAGGCGGCTCTTTTTTATCCAAAGGATTTCCAGTTTCAGAATACGCCGTTTGTTCTGGAATATTTTCTCCATTGATTAACGGAATTAATGAAATTCCATCTAACTGTTCAAATGTTGGATCTAATTTAATTCCAAGGTATTCCAATATAGTAGGCATGAAATCAATAGTTCTGATTTGCTGTGAAATTTCTTTAGGAACAAAGTCTTTTGCAAGAAAATATGTAAATGACCTTAATGTATAATCATAACAAAATACACCATATGCTCGTTCCCCAAATTTTTCGCCAACACTAACACCGTGATCAGATATTACAAGAATGATCGAATTTTCATCTAATTGTAATTCAGATATTTTATTAAGAATTGAATCCAAATAGGTTTCAGCCGCATTAAACAGTGAATCATATCTTTCCTCATTTTGTTTTCTAGATTTAAAAAATTCTTCACTAAAATTAGTATATTTTTTTAAAACTTGATTCATTATACCAGTATGAATATTACTATAATGCAAATATAGAAAGAAATTTTGATTTAATTTACATTTTTCATTTGCATCATCTAGTAGATCTTTATGACGTTGAGTTAAATCATCATTTATTTCATCATGAACAGCATAATCATCAAATCCCTGTTTAGGTACAACAAGTTCATTGATAACATCAGCATGTGTGTAATAATTATTTTCTTTAAGATATTCAGTTATTGTTTTGAATCTATTTTTTTTAAATTTGAATGTAGACCAATAACTATTTGTTCCAGTTCTAGTTCCATATGAGCCGCTGAACACAGCATGCATTGCTGCAATTGTATGTGGCCCGTATGTTATAGATTGAGAGAAAAATACAGATTTTGATTTTAAAGCGTTAAAAACGGAGGAATTTAAAGCACGATCTAATCTACCACCATCAATCATAATTATAATGAGATTTTTTTTATTCATTTTTATCTTATAATTTTTGAAATATTTGTTTTAATGTTTGCCTGCAGAATCAAACCATTGCATAGTTTCTGCAATTGCTCGTTTAGTATTTTCTCTTCCAACAAAAGATAATTCACGCTGAGAATCGCCTACAATTTTTCCCCCAATTCGTAAAATTAGAATTTTGCCTTTTCCTCTTAAATTATGCCTAACAAAGGGTTTTACATATACTGAATCACCAGCGTTGATATTTTTAGAAAATTGTTTTCCATCAAATTCCCAATTCAATGTAAGCATAGTATCACCAACATTGTATAGATATTGATGAAGTCCAGCTTTTAGATCAAGATCATTATTTTGTGAATCTAAAACTTCAACCTCAAATGCTTTTGAATAGGGCAATGTTACAGTTGAAGCAAGATCAACAAAACGATATGCTTTTGTTAATTCTGGGAAATACCATTTGTTTCCATCTTCATGATGTCTAATGATGACTCGATCTTCTATCTTATCATTTGGCATAAGATCTCTTGTGTTAACATTCAATGCATTAGCAATTTTTTCAAGGTCTTGATTTGATGGAATTTGCTTACCCGTTTCAAAGCTATCTAAATCATATGTAGGTATATTTGTACGGCGAGAAAGTTCCTCTAGTGTAATATTAGCAATTTCCATATTAAATTTAAGAAGAGAAGAGGAGGTTTTTTCATTATTTGAAAAATCTAGAGCAAATTCAGAACCCAGAGTTGTAGATAACGCAGAAAGCTCTTGTTGAATATCACCAGTAAGTTTGTTTCCATAAGTTAAAGCAAGAATGAGTCCATTTTGTTTTGCTCCTTTTCTTGTTGCGAATGTATGAGGTACAAAGGGAGTGATATACATGGAATCACCAGTATTCATTATTGCAGTTCTTTTTTCTCCATCTAATGTTTTGTAATAGAAATTCACTTCTCCAATAAAATAAGTAAACTGATGCATAAAATGACCATTATTCCATTGTGCCGAAGGATTTTGAGGATCATTATTATCTACATAACACAATTCCATTATCCATTCAGGGCGAAATGGTGCAACCGAACTCATAGCAGTATCACGATATTCATAATATGGTTTTCCTGCTCTTTCCATAATTCGACCGCTTTTTTCTGATTCATTCATAGTCAAGATTTTAACTCCTGTAGGACAATCATCCTGAATTATATGAAAATCTCTTGCATTTACAGGCCATATTTTAACAGCTTTTTCTAAAATTTCTTGAGAGGCAGCTTTTTGACCAGAAATAATTAAGTTGATTTCTTCTAGCGGGACACCTAATTCATTAGCAGCATCTTCAGGTCTTCGTTTGATGTCATTTAAAATCCCCAAAAAATTTTGACCAGATTTAATTAATTCTAATTTATGATCAGCTAGTTCTTCTGTCAACATAATATACCAACCAATCTAGTCATTATTGTATATTACGATTTAAAGTATTAAAATAATATTCAATAACAAAAAATATGCTATATTGAAAGGCTAAATTTGATTAAATTATAGAATTAGAAATTTATTTTTTCAGAGGATCATCTTCTATCCAAATTCGACTTACATCTAATGGTACTCCAGAATTAATTTTTGTCAAATAAGGATTATTATCCAAAAATTTGATAATAGTTTTTAAAGAAATCAGTTTTTGTTTTTTTCCAAGAGCATCATGAATTGCTCTGGCAACATAAAGATCTTCAGGAGTATCTACAGTTAATCGTATTTCAGGTCTTTGAAATTCTTTAGGAGTAGAAATATGGAATATTTTGAATTTTTTTGTATTCTCACGGATATATAATGAACATAATTCACTTCGATGTTTTTTTGAACCTTCTTTATGGGATTTTTCAAAAGCACTTAGTTTAACAACTTCGTATCCAGCTCCTAATGGAACATTAAAACACGTTGAAAAATCATAATTACCAGAAATATGTTTTTGTAAAATTTCGTCAATACCTTCCCAGTAAATGTAAGGATTTTCAGGAGTAATTCGAAATATGATATCAGCGTTTACATATTTTGCACCATTGATTAAACGCTGTAAGACATCTGTGTCATCACCAATTACAAATTTTAGCCCATGTTTTCTAGCATAATCTATAAAAACCTCATTCCCAGGTCTCGAACTGATGGCGATAACTATATCTGTAATCATTTTTGAAGTTTTAAGTTGATTAATCATATGATCGATAACAGGTCTATTATCTACAAGCTGCATTTGTTTTGCAAATAATCTAGTAGAGTGTACCCTACATGCAATAACCGCAGCAATTTTATGCGATTTTTTATCTATCATATTAGCAGTAAGAACATTTCCTTTAGAGATATCTTTTGAAGAAATCTTCCCACGAAAATCATATAACGATACAGAATTTTTTGATTTTGTACGTTTGAAATTGAAAAGGTGATCATCTAATTTCGTACCTTTTTTAAAAGATTTTTTTGCAATAGGGTTTTTTTTATGCGCTAATCTATACACTAGTTCATTTTTTGAAAGTTCAAATTTTTCTTTTCCAAAAGTTTTTTCAATTTTTCTTATATGTAATATCATTTTTTTAAATTCATCAGGATTTAATGAGGAAAAATAGTCTAGACCTTTTTCAGCTCGATCTAATGTAATATGTTTTTCAATAATTGTAGCACCAATTCCAATTCCAATCATAGGAATTACTGAAGATAATTCAGATTCTCCAGATACATGATCCATAATACCAACTTTCAAAAGATATTTTTCTTTTAATTTTTTAATTTTATTCAAATTTAAATCAGATAGTTTAGTTGGATAACCTTGAAATCCATGCATAAGGATAATTTCTTTGGGAGTGGATTGTAGAATTTTAATTGCTTCATCTATTTCATTTAAAAAACACCCTCCAGTTGAAAGCAGGATTGGGTTTTTTTCTTTTGAAAGAAAACGAAGAAGTGAAGGATTCATTAAATCAGAGGAATGAATTTTAAATCCATCTACTCCAAGATCTAAACAAGATTTTATGCTATTAATTCCAAAAACATCTGCAAAAACTTTCAAACCACATTTTTTTGCATATTTTATTAAAATAATCCATTCTTTTTTAGTCATTTCTAATTTTTTGTAAAGAGAATAAAATTCATGGGAAGGTTCTGCTAATTCATTTGCGGTAAATTTTTGATATTTGATTGCATCAGCTCCTGCATTTGCAGCAGCTAAAGTAATTTTTTTAGCTTTTTTCAGTTCTCCTTCATGAGCATTAGCCATTTCAGCAATTACAAATGCAGAACTATTAGAAAATAATGACATGTTTTAGACATACAAATACAATATTAATCAGTTTTTACTTTTAATCATAAATTTCTATTCAAGTGATCTGCATAGTTATAAAATCTAAAAAACTTTGGTAATTCTTCAAATAAACGTAAATTTTAAAAATCTTTTTAAACACTTTTAATTACAATTACTAAATTTTCCATGTATTGAGAGTTTGTAAAAAGTGTATACAACCAGATACTAGACCAAAAGTTTACTTTAATGAATATGGTATATGCGGTGCATGTCTCTGGGAAGAAGAAAAAAAGAAAATTGATTGGGGATCAAGAGAAAAAGAATTACATGATATTGCAAAATGGGCTAAAAAAAATACTAAATCAAATTATGATTGCATTATTGGAGTTAGTGGAGGTAAAGATAGTACATTTCAAGCAATTACAGCACGTAACAAGTTAGGTTTGCGTTGTCTTTTAGTTAATGCAGAACCAGATGGAATTACAGAATTAGGAAAGCAAAATATTGAAAATCTAAAAAATCTAGGTTTTGATGTTATTTCATTACGTCCCAACCCAAAAATAATGAAGAAGATGATGAGAAGGGATTTTTACAAATATCTAAATCCACAAAAAATTACCGAATACGCACTTTATTCATCTGCATATATTATTGCAGACCAATTTGATATTCCATTAATAATACAAGGAGAAAATGGAGCATTAACTTTAGGGGTTACTTTAACAGGATTAGGAACAGATGGTAATGCATTAAGAGTAAATCAATCAAATACATTGGGAACAGGCTGGAAAGAATATCTTGAGGATGATGAAATTGAAGAAAGAGATCTTTTCATGTATCACTATGATAGAAAAAGTTTAGAGAAAAAAGAATACAAAGCAATTTGGATACAGTATTATCTTAAAGAGTGGTCTTTTTTCCATAATGCAGAATTTGCGTTAAAATATGGATTTAAAGGACATTCAAAAGACTTTGATTTAACTGCAATTGGAACTTTTGTTCCGTATGCACAAATTGACAGTGATTTAACACAAGTAAGTCAAATGTTAAAAAATATAAAATTTGGATTTGGTCATGCAAATGATCATGCATGTTATGCAATTAGAGATGGAAGGATGTCAAGAGGGGAAGCACTGAAAATAGTAAAAAAATATGACGGAAAATGTGCCGATATGTATATAAAAAAATTATGTAACCATTTAGAAATACCCATAGAGGAATTTTGGAATGTAGCAGAAAAATTCAGAGGTAACATGTGGGGGAAAAATAGTGATGGTGAATGGCAAAATACATACTGGGATTATGTAAATAATTAAAAATAAAATATTTTTTAAATATATCCTAATTTTTTTAATTCAGTTTCAATTTTTTCTTTAGTTTCTTCATCCATATCTTCAAAATTATCATCCAAAGTAGAATCAGTTTCTAACGTAGTTAGAATATTTTCCATTTTTTCTACTATATCATGATGTTTCTTGGCAATATTTTTTTCTTCAAAAGGATCAACTTTCAAATTGAATAAACAGACATCTTTTTTTGGATCATTTCTATTACGAAAATACTTGTATTCGGAGGTTCTAATACCAAGTTGATCTTTACTTACTGGCGCAAACCATTTAGGGGTAGATTCAATTCTTACAGGTAATTCATCCATATTTTCTCCATCAAAATAGGGCTTCAAACTTCTTCCATGGATCTTATCTTTTCTTGGTGGTAAACCTATTAAATCACAAACAGTTGGGAAAACATCAATTAAGCGTGTTTGTTTCCCTATGACTATTTCTTTTGGCACATTATAACCTGAAAATACCAATGGGACTCGAATTAAATTATCATAAATCTCTTCAACATCAGCTAATGCATGTCGTAAAATTCGTTTTTCATGCATACTAATTTTTTGTCGATTTATTTGAGCAAAGCGAATTTTTGTAAGTATACTTTGAGGTAAACGAAGACATTTTCCAATTGTGTTTCTAATGAATTTTAATTTGGGTGATATGTCAGGTCTAAACCAAAATGTATTTGAAACAAGTTTTTGTGCTTTAACATCAAAATCAAGTGGTTTTTTATCATAATCTACAAATTTCATTGATGGGGTATAAGATGCTTCATCAGAACCATGATCACCTGTGAGAACAACCATAGTTTTGTCCAAATCAATTTCTTGTAATATTTTTCCTAACCAGACATCAACAGATGAAAGCATTTGATCATATCTATTAAATCCAAATTTAGAGTTCTTAAATGGTTCAGGAAGTTCTCCTAATTCATGAAGATCCATTGCATGTACATACATTATCCACGGTTCATTCATTTTTTTTTTTGATTGTATTTCATCAATAATTTTTTCACCGAATCCTGATGACAAAATTAATTCTTTGTAACTTGGAACAAATTTATCTTCAAAATGTTTTCCCAATCCCCAAAATTCAAGGGCATTAGGAATTGCAGCATACGTATAATATCCAAAATCTTTTAAAAGTTGGACGTGAGTAGTTGTGTTAGAAAAGAATTTCATATTTTTTCGATCACTTCTTAAAGCTTGAAAAGGATAAAGTCCAGTAAGAATACTTGATGTGGATAGCAAAGTTGAAAAAGCAGAGCTTATGTTTTGTTGGAAATAAATTCCATTTTTGATTAATGAATCTATATTGGGAGTAATTGCAGTTTTATTTTCTCCAACACATTTGTCTGATCTAAATGAATCAAGAACTAAAAATAAAATATTTGGTTTTGTTATTGGCATTTAACAAAAATAGCTGTAAACATGTTATAAAGGCAAGGTTTTTTACTCAATTAATAAAAACTTCAGCATCTTGTTTGATGGTAAAAAAATACTCATTACTGGTGGAACTGGATCATTAGGAACCGCATTAGTAAATAAAATTCTAAAAACAGATGTAGATACAATTCGAATTTTTAGCAGAGATGAATGGAAGCAAGTTCAGATGAGAGCCAGATTACCAGATAAACGATTAAGATTTTTTATCGGAGATGTTAGAGATAAAGAAAGATTATTTAGATCTTTAGAAGATGTAGACATAGTAATTCATGCTGCAGCATTAAAACACGTGCCTGTAGTAGAATACAACCCATTTGAAGCGGTAAAAACTAACGTATACGGAACACAAAATTTGATTGACGGTTGTTTAGAAAATAATGTGAAAATAGCTCTTGCTGTTGGAACTGATAAAGCTGTTTCTCCGTTAAACACATATGGTGCTACTAAACTATTAATGGAAAGATTATTTGTATCAGCAAATCACTATAGAGGATTTCATGATACCAAATTTAGTTGTGTTAGATATGGTAATGTATTAGGAAGCAGAGGATCATTAGTTCCAACACTAGTAGAACAAGTTAGATCTGGTAAGAAAATTACAATAACAGATCCTGAAATGACAAGATTTAACATTACAATGGATGAAGCCTTAGAATTGATTTTTAGAGCAATTTCAAAAGGAGTAGGAGGTGAAATTTTTATTCCAAAAATAAAAGCATACAAAGTTGGAGATATGAAAGATGTTATACTTGAGTTATTAAATAGTAAAACTGAAACTGAAATAATTTCAATCAGACCTGGAGAAAAAATTCACGAGTCTTTGATTATCAAAGATGAATTAAAAAATGCATATGAAAATGATGATGATTATGTTATTTTTGATAAACAAACTCAAGATCATGAATTATTACCAGAATTTCAACAATCTAATTTGTCTGGACAATACTCATCAGATAAAGTAGATTTACTGTCAAAAGATGAATTAAAAAAGATTTTAGTCGCAGAAAAATTAATTGTTTGATATATTTTTAGTGCTTTCTATTTTCTTAATAAATTCAGAAGAGAGTAATTCAAATTTTTCTTTTTGTAATTCTAAAAAGCCAGACATCTTATCTAGAGATATTTCAGTATCTACCAATGATCCGCCAAAATAAAAATAATCTGCAAAAAGTTGAACAAAGCCATCAAAATCAAAATCAAATGAAACATCATCAATAAAATTAACATATTCGTTTAGATCAGAGTTTTGTACTGTCGTTTCTAACGCTTTTCTGATAGTAGATGGTAACTCATCAAGAGATGCAGGTTTGAATACTGAAGGCAAGGACGAAAAAGCAGTATCAACAAACAATATTGATGGTTTTTGATAAATAGCCGCATCAAAACTACTAGTACCAGATATTGTGATTACTAAAGAAGATTTTTTTAAAAGATCATTAGGATTAACGGAAGGATGTAAAAATACAACATTGGGTAATGCCATAATTTTTTTGTAATCAGAAATTGATCTCCAACTACGAGCAAACATCATTGGGTGTTCTTTTAAGAAGAGTTTGTATCCAATAGGTAAAGATTGTGCTATATTTGTAATTACTTCAAGTTGATTTGTATAAAATGGTGCTAGCAATAACAATGATCTTTCTTGTTCAATATGCATTGGATAATAAATAAATTTTACATTTTTTTCAATTTCTTTAGGTAAATTCCTATCAATGTACATTTTTCGATATTTTGTTTTTAAATTATAGATAATAGATTTGAATAGAACTTTTAATTTTGTTCTTCCATAATATGTATAATGAGTTTTTGAATTACTGTTGTTAGAAACAATTAAGAATTGATAAACCGCCTTTAAAAAAGATGTTTTCGATTTTTGAAAATTTTCTTCAAATTCTTGACCTTGTTTATGAAGACTGAAATTTGTATGATAATCAATTAATTCTTCAAAAGTTCTAGAAGTAGAATTAGATGTTTTTCCTTTGTAATCCAGCATCTCATCATCATCTGCAATTAGACATTTGTAGCCTATCCTAACAGGTTTTAAAATTAAAACATTGATGTTACGTGCCTTACAAATTTTATAAAAAAGATAGTTATGGTGAAATGGAGGTTGACTCATGATTATGTATGTTGGCCTAACTTCATCAAGAATTTTTTCATAAAGCTTACATTCTTGTTCTAAAATACACATTACTTCATTTTCGGCAAATCTAAAATAATCATTAAATCTATAAAATATTCTTTCATTATAAGCAAGTAACCATAAATTAATAGAATATTTTTTTTCAAATGATTTTAAATATTCGATATCAGGTTTTGTTTTAATATTAAAATAATCATGATAGAACCAAATTTTTTTAAACTGAACAATTTTTTGTTTTTGAAAAAAAGTTTTTGTTCGATCGGCAACATCCACAATTCCAAATAAATCACAATCATATTTTTCTTCTAAAAATTTTGCAGTGCCAAAATCAACTAAGGTTTGATCTATCCAAAAAAGTATTTTGTCCTTCATAATAATAGATTCCCATACATAGATTCATTCGTAATCTGAAATTCCATTTCCTGCATCAATATCAACTTTAGATTTCTTTCCATGTACGGATTCAAGAAATCTAGCTTCCAATCCTCTAGTACGATTACCAGGTCTTAAAACGTCAAAATTTATTCCTTCTTCTAAAATATCACCTTTTGAAATAGTTCTAATTGCTTGAAGTGAACGAGTTGCGAATTTTCTTAATTCTAATTCTTCGTTTAGAATCTGTTTATTTCCAGAACCTAGTGCAAGTTCAGCATTTCTAATAGAAGATACCATCATTTCTAATTCCTTTGGAATTAATGCAAATGGGTGATCTGGTCCAGGTGAATTCCTATCTAAAGTAAAATGTTTTTCAATTACAGTAGCACCATATGCAACAGCAATTATAGGTGCAATTATAGGATCAATGCTATGATCAGAAAATCCCACGGGTAGATCATATCTAGATTTTATTTTTGGGATTACAGATAGATTGAGTGCGCTTATTGGACATGGATATTTTGAAGTACATTGTAAAATTCGGATATTGTTATTGTTGTTGTTCTTGATTAAATTTACAGCAAAATCAATTTCGTCAAAAGTACTTGCGCCAGTTGAAATGATTAATGGTTTTTTAGTTTTAGCAAGAAATTCTAAAAGTCTTATATGATTAATTTCAAATGATGCAATTTTATGAATATCTACAAAAGGATCTACCTCTTTTGCATCATCAATAGAAAATGGAGTTGACATAAAAATAATTTTTTGTTTTTTAGCATATTCAGCAAGTATAGGAATCATTTCATAAGGCATAGAAAGATTTTCAAAAATATCATTAATATTCTCATCAATTCCATGTTTTGTTAAATAATCACTTTGTCCAGCATTTTGAACATACAGAGTTTCAGGCCTATATGTTTGGAATTTTATTGCATCAGCACCGCTTTGAGCAGCAATTTCAATTAATTGTTTAGCACGAATCAAATCTTCATCATAAGTTCCACATTTCCAATTTGAACCAGCTTCTGCAATAACAAAAACATGATCTAAATTATCAAATTTTGATAAATTATCAGTCAACAAAAAATAAAATCATTTGGAGATAAAATACTTTTGTTGAGTCATGATGAAATTTTGAATATTTTTACAAGTAAAACAGATTTCTTTGGTTCAGATATAATTTTTATCTTCTTGTAATGATTTTTTGTAACCTTCATGAGAATCAACGTTTTTGTTAATATCAAGTAGGTTAGGTTCTTTCGCCAATAATTCTAAGATATTTTCAAGTAAAATGGGCTTATTTTTGATTTTTTTATAAATTGCCTTTACAAATTCGAGATCTTCTGATCTATCAACTGTCCAATGAAATTTTGACAAGTCCTCAGTATATTCAAGATAGCCAATTCTAAATTTGGTAGGATTCGTATAGATATACGGGGTTACATGCTCTCTTTCAGAAGGTTTTTTTGAATTAATCCAAGCTGATTCTAAAGATTCAAATGAGAATACTTCAACTTCTGCACCTACCGGATATCTATTTTTATCAGAAAAATTATTTGCATAATCAAAATCAGAATTATTAAAAAATTCAATTACTTTATCGACAATATTTGGATCAATAAATGGCGCATCACCACTAATTCGGACAATTTGCTTAACCCCGAATTGTTTTGCACATTGATAATATCTATCCAATACGTCTGATTCCTTACCTCGAAAATAAGTAACATTGATTGAATCTAATAGTTTAATTAAATCATCATCAGAAGAATTCGTTGTAGTAGCAATTATTTTTTGATGTAATAATTTAGAATAAGATAGTTGAGATAATAGTGATTCTATTATAGACATACCATTAATTTTCATTAAAATTTTATTAGGAAGTCTTGTAGATCCCATTCTAGCTTGTATTATAGCAATAAAATTCATGATTTAATTTAGCGGCATGATGATAATATTTAGGTGTTAAAAAAACTATAAGAAATAGAAAATTTTCTTATTAACATAATCAAAATGTCAAATAAAATATCTTTACAAAAAGTAAAACAAAAAGATTTACAGTTTCTTTATGAACTTTTAGGTGAACGTGAATCAAAAACATTCATTTCACACAAAAGAATGCCAACATGGGAAGAACATGTAAAATTTGTAAAATCAAAACCATATGCAAAATGGTACATAATTAGTTCTGAAGATAAAAAAATAGGCACAATTTTACTAACTTTTGAAAATGAAGTTGGTATTTTTATTAAAAAAAATATTCAACAGAAAGGGATTGGAACATCTGCATTAAAATTATTAATAAAAGAAAGTCCACATTTACGATATCTTGCAAATATTAGTCCCAAGAATAAAGAATCTGTAAAATTTTTTAAGAAAAATGATTTTAAATTAATTCAATACACTTATGAAATAACCGATGAAAAATAAAATGGCGATGAAAAATAAAATAAAATTATTTGATCCAGTTTTTGGAAAAAAAGAAGAACAAGCTATAATCAAAGTATTAAAAAGTCGTTTTTGGGCATCTGGATCTGGTAGCGGTAATGTAAAAATTTTTGAAGAAAATTTTAGAAAATTTGTCAATGCCAAAAAATGTGTGGCAGTTAACAATGGAACATCTGCTCTTCATTTAGCATTATCACTGATGGATATTAAAGGAAAAGAAGTAATTTTACCATCCCTATCTTTTGTTTCAACTGCACATGCAGTAATCTATAATGGAGGAATTCCAATATTTGCAGATATAGATCCAAAATCACTTTGTATAGATCCAACATCAATAGAAGAAAAAACTACTAACAAAACAAAAGTGATCTTACCAGTTCATTTTGCGGGTCTACCATGTAATCTGGATAAGATTCAAAAGTTATGTAAAAAGCATAATCTTAGATTAGTTGAAGATGCTGCACATGCAGCTGGAAGTACTTATAAAAATAAAAAAATTGGAGCACATGGTGCAGCATGTTTTAGTTTTCATCCAGTGAAAAATTTAGCCATGCCTACGGGTGGCGCAATCACATTAAATGATAAAAAAAATGTGATGTATGGAAATGAATTAAAAATTCGTAGATGGTGTGGTATTACTAGTAGAAAAGGCGCAACATATGACATATCAGAATTAGGGTGGAATTTCTACATGAATGAATTTGCTGCAGCTGTTGGAATTGAACAATTAAAGAAATTAGATTTCTTGAATAAAAAGCGTAGGAATATTGCTGAAAGATATTTTAAAGAAATTAAAAGTGATTATAAAATGCCAATGGATAAAGGATGTTCATATCATTTCTACTGGATTTGTGTTAATAATAGAAAAAAATTTATGAGGAAAATGGATGAGCAAGGAATTGAAACTGGAATTCATTATAAGCCAATTCATACAATGAGTATGTATAAAAATAAAAAAACTAAATTAATTGAAACTGAAAAAGTTGGAGAAAATGTTGTTTCAATTGCCACACATCCAAATTTAAGCGAAAAAAATATTGATCATATAATTTCATCAATCAATAAATTTCAAAATATTTGAATAAGATATGAAAAGAGAAAAAATTAGATTAACTAAAATAAAAAAAGAAGACCATGTTTTTCTGCATGAATTACTTTTACAAAGACGTCCTCTTGTAAACATTTCACATAAAAGAATGCCAACATGGGAAGAACATGTAAAATTTGTAAAATCAAAACCATATGCAAAATGGTACATAATATATAAAAAAACGGATAAGATTGGGACAATTTATCTTTCGAAACAACATGAAATTGGAATTCATATACTTAAAAAATATGAAAAAGAATCTACACAAATTGAATCAATTAAAGAATTGATGTCACTAAATTCAAAAAGTAAATTTCGTGCAAATGTAAGTCCAAAAAATAAAAAATACATTACACTTTTTAAAAAACTCGGATTTGAAATGGTTCAGCATACCTATGAACTTGATTTAAGAACCAATTATTGATTTCATTCAATTTTTATAGCCAAATTTAAAACAAATTAATTAATGAAAATTATAGTTACTGGAGGTTCAGGATTTATTGGATCTAATGTAGTAAAAAACTTGAGTAAAAATCATGAGGTTAAGATTTTTGATTTTAAAAAACCTGCCAATCTAGATAATGAATTTATTCAAGGAGACATAAAAGATACAAAAAATGTAATTGATTCAATAAAAGATTGTGACGTGGTCATACATCTAGCTGCAACTTTAGGTGTTATTCATACAGAAGAAAATCCAGTTCTTACTCTAGACACAAATCTAGGAGGAACAAAAAATGTTTTAGAAGCATGCCGAATAAACAAAATTAAAAAAATTATTTTTTCATCATCCTCAGAAGTATATGGTGAGCCATTAAAAATACCCATGAATGAAGATGACAAACCTATTCCAATTACAACATATGGTGTAAGTAAATTTGCTGCAGAAGAGTACATAAAAGCATATTCAAGAAATTTTGGATTGGAATACACTATGTTTAGATTATTTAATGTCTATGGAGATGAACAAGCTACAGACTGGGTGCTTCCAGAATTTGTTAGTAGAGCTATTGCAAATAAAGACATCATTGTACATGGGAATGGTTCACAAACTAGAGCATTTTGCTATGTAACAGATATAGCTAATGCATTTTCATTAGCATTAGATAAAGCAAATGGCCAATTAATCAATATAGGAAATAACAATGAACCAATTATCATTAAAGAATTAGCAGAAAAAATTATTGGACTTGCGAGTTCACAGAGTTCTGTTAAATTCATTCCTTTTGAAGAATCAAAAAGAAACAGAAATGAAATATTAATAAGAATTCCAAGTATTGAAAAAGCAAAAAAATTGTTAGAATATAAACCAGATATATCACTGGAGGAAGGAATTTTGAAAGTGATAAAAAAACAGGTAAATAGCAATCAAAAATCTTAATGCATAAAAATTCATTCAATTTTTTAAATTGTTTAAGTAAAATAGTTATAGGATGTAAGGCATTTTAGAGTGTATAAAATTGAAATATTGTAAAAAATGTCTTTATCCAGATACAAAACCATTACTAATATTTGATGATGAGGGCATATGTGATGCCTGTAAAGCACCCGAAAAAAAGGAAAAAATTGATTGGGATTCAAGAAGAAAAGACTTAGCAACAATTCTAGAAAAATACAGAAGCAAGGATGATACCAAGTATGATTGTATAATTCCAGTTAGTGGAGGAAAAGATTCTCATTTTCAAGTTCATACGATTGTAAATGAATTTGGTTTAAAACCACTGTTAGTTAATTTTCATCCAAGAGATCTTATTCCATTAGGAAGAAAAAATATTGAAAATATTAAAAATATTGGAGTTGATTGTATTGAATTTACTCCAAATCCACACATTTACAAAAAAATGGAAAAGTTTGGACTAATTGAACTTGGAGATGTGAATTGGCCTGAACACGTTGGAATTTTTACAGTTCCATTTCAAATTGCAGTGTCATATGAAGTTCCTTTGATAATATGGGGTGAAAATCCTCAGATGGAATATGGAGGTCCTGGTGGAGGAATGGTAATGGATAAAGAATGGCTAGAAAAATACGGTGTATTTTGGTTTGACAAAATAAAACCTACTATTATGACAGAGAATGGAATTAATATTAAAGATCTTAAAGCATATAATTATCCATCAGACGAAGAACTCAAACGTGTAGGAGTTACAGGTATTTTTCTAGGTCAATACATAAAATATGATATTGACAAAATTCTAGAGACTGTTGAAAAAATAGGATTTAGTAGAAATCCAGAAGCAAAAGAAGGAACATATACAGACTGGGAAAATTTAGATACAAAATTCACTGGAATGCATGATTACTTTAAATGGATAAAATATGGATATGGGAGAGCGACAGATCATGCTTCATTAGATATTAGAGCAGGTAAAATCACTAGAGAAGAGGGATTAAAACTTGTAAAAGAGTTTGAAGGTAAAATTCCAGAAAAATATATGCAAGACTTTTTAGACGACATGGAAATTACTAGAGAAGAATTTTACAAGATAGTAGATAAATTTGCCAATAAGGAACTGTTCAAAACAGACGAAAAAGGTAATATGATTAGAGACAAAAATGGCAATATAGAAAAATTAGCATACGATAATAATTAAAGAATTACATATTGTGTATAGGGTGAAAAATTAAATTTTTGTAATTTTAAATCAGAAACTCCAATTACATCATGTAATGCTTTGCTTACACTAGGCCAATGAGCATCATCAAGTAAATTGAATGCAATAATTGAGCCTTTTGGCATTAAAGGTATAAAATATTCTAAAGCAATTTTGGTAGGTTTGTATAAAACAAAATCGAGATACAAAAGACTGATAATAGTTTGAGGATTATTTTTAACATATTTGGGAATGGTTTTTTCTGCATTACCTTTGATTAATTCAACTTTATCAATATGATTTAAAAATCGATTTGAATTGTATAATGAAATTGATTTCATAAGATCAGAATAAGAATCGATGGCAAACGAACCCTTTTTGGCTTGTGGTGATTTTGACAATTTGTCAATTTTAGATAGTTTTGGAAAACCTGTAAATGTATCAAATCCGATAATTTTCCGAATAAAATTAGTGTGCTCAAAAATTGCACTCAATTGTGCAAATGTCATCAAACCGCCACCAAATAGGACTCCACATTCAATGATTGAACCAGGAACTTCTAAAATTTTTTTGAATAATTCATATTTTGCAATAAAATTAGTTAAATCTTGTCTAGGTACATATTTCGAAAAATTTTGTAGTTTTTCAACGTTAGTACCTAAACTTGAATTATAATATTTTTCTAATTGATCAAGATAATCGAAGTCATTTGTGGTGTTATAGGAATTTTCTTTAAACCTTGATATTTTTTTCATAAAATGAAATATACAAACTTGCTTAAATCAATATACTAATTTAACCTACGTAAAAACTTCAATAATTCCATTGATGCAGAACCTTGATTTACACAGTATTTGTTAGCATAAGAAATACCTTCTTTAATTATAGATTCTGAATAATTTTTTTGTGTTAGTATTTTTTTTAATGTATTTTCAAAATCTTCAATATTTACGGTTATACAAGAGTTAGATGTAATAATGGTCGGGAAACCAAAATCACTATCTTTAGAAATAATAGACACAACTGGTTTTTTCAATAATTGTGCGTTCAGCATAACAGTTGAAACATCTATCACAACAAATACAGAGCAATGTGGAATAAGCTCTGAAATATCACCAGCTTTAAAAACTAGAGAATCAGAACGGATTGATTTTGCCAGATCAGTTGGATCAAACTCATCAGGAGATGGATGAATTTTAATTACCAATTTTTTATCAAGTCGATTTGCAACTGAACATATTTCTTTAATTATTTTTTCATTTTTTTCTATTGAATTAATCGTTAAATCAAAAGCATTTTCTTGTACAGGTCCAGATGTTGCTAATAAAATATAATCATCAGACGGATTTGTATCGATTGGAAGTTCATCAAAAATAGGGGCTCCCAAAGGAATAATCTTTTCTGAAGAAATACCAAATTTGATTGCATGTGATTTTTCTATTTCACCCCACACCACATAATAATCTGCGTCATACGGAAAGACACCTTGAAAATCATTCATATCAAACGCACCTTCATCATCAGAATCAAAGAACAAACCATGCTGCAAAACAACGACCGAAATTCCTAGTTTTTTAGCCAATTTCACCATAATTTGTTCTGTTGAGCCTATTTCAGACCATACTAAAATAGACGAAAATTGATTTTCTGAAAGGATTTTTTTAGATAATTGAATTTCAGTGATAGATTCACTAAATCTTTTTTCAACCAAATTTTTAAATGTAGATTTTAAAGCAGGCCAAAGAGATTTATCTTCTATAGAAAAAAAGTTTTCAAGCGAATCTTCATTTTCAAAAAGTTTTGAAATTAGTGATTGTATTATATTTTTATCATTTTCAATTTTATTTTTTAATTTATTATCTAATAAAACAGACGAACTTAATATTTTAGTTCCCGAATTTTTTATTATACAATAAGATTTAAAATTCCAGATTGACGGACGTCGTCTATTATACACAAATGAATTTATCTTTACGTTACGTAAATTTTTAAAAATACTTTGATATCTAATGGTATCAAACTCTACAAATAATGTAGATTTAGTTGCAGTATCATTTGTTTTTTTACTTAAAGAGAAATTAATTAATTTATCAAATGCAGAATATAATTTTGTATAAAAATTCTTTGATATTTTTAATCTGAAAGTTTTATTGCCGATTTTAATTGGAATTTGTACTGAATCATAATAAAAATCTGTATTTGGTAAATTATCATTTAATTTCACAGTATTTTTTGTAAAAATATTTACTAAATCATAAAGATCACTAGAAACAAGAAAAGATGAATCTGAAAAACAGGATATAATTTTCAGTATTTCTAAATATTTTTTAATGAATTGAACTAGGAAATAATTGAATTCTACTTGAATTAATAATCCAATATTGATATCCTCATAAGTAATAATTTTTGAAAATTGTTCTTCATTATGCCATTTAGCAAATTTATAAGAAAGCTTTTGGATTAATCGTAAATCGTTTTTGTTAAGATAAATGTCTGAAATTTCATGATCAATATTATTTGAAGACAATAATTTATGTGAATGATTATCAAAACTAATAATTTTTTTTTTATTTATTATTGATTTGATTTCTGAAATATCAGAATTTTTAGAAAGTAGAACGATTGTTTTTGATGAATCTTTCAATTTAATTTGATTTCCATTTATTCCAATTATAGTCATCAAATGAAATATTGGTCATTTCATTATCATTTGGTCGCCAAGCAATATCTGCCAATGTTAAAACCTTGGATACATCATCAGATAGATTTACGTGCGCAGATGCCATATTTTTAGGCACAATAACCATAACTGGATTATCAGCAGAAGATTCTATTTCGATGTAATTTCCAGATTTTTCTTGAATTATAAAAACTACCTTTCCATGTATGCATGTAAAGTAGCTATTCCTTTGTGTGTGGATATGAGGTCCCTTCCGTTCACTAACATTTACAGAGCTTACATACACCATTTTTGGATCATCGATTAGAGCATCCCAATCTCTCCAAATAACGGAAAGAGAGCCATTCGCATGTTGATCTTGAATGTCTTTCGTGGGATGATTTTCTAATTCAATACTATAATCAGTGAGTTTTTTCATAATATTTAGAGCAAAACATCATTTTTGGATTAGTTAATTAAGTTTTGTTTAGAAAATTGTTTTGAAAAACTACGCTAATTAAATTAAGAAAACGTTATTTGCTTTTAAAAATTTAGAATGTTATGAAAATTTTGGTTACTGGAGGTTTAGGTTTCATCGGAAGTAATTTTATTATAAAAATTTTGAACGAATATCCTAAGTATAAAATCACTAACATAGATGGGTTATTACCAGGTTCTAATTTAGATAATCTTCAAGAAATTAATAAAAATAAAAATTATAAATTCATTAAAGGAAATATACAAAATCAAAAGCTCGTAGATAAATTAGTATCAAAAAATGATATTGTGATTAACTTTGCTGCAGAATCTCATGTAGATAGAAGTATTACAAATCCAAAACCATTCATAGACTCCAATATTATTGGAGCTTATACGATATTAGAGTCTGTTAGGAAATTAAAGAAAAAACTAATTCAAATTTCAACTGATGAAGTATTTGGTAGTTTAAAAAAACCTTTTAGTGCAAATGAAAATTATAATCTTAATCCATCTAGTCCGTATTCCTCATCTAAAGCATCTGCTGAATTATTGGTAAACTCTTACCATATAACATATGATCTACATACGACGATAACACGGTGTACAAATAATTTTGGTCCTAGACAATTCCCTGAAAAATTAATCCCAAAAGTAATCATGTTAGCAGAAAAAAATCAAAAAATTCCAGTTTATGGTTCTGGGAAAAATATACGAGATTGGATATATGTCGATGATCATTGTGATGCAATTCTTCAAGTATTACATAAAGGAAAACCAGGTGAATCATACAATATTGCAGGGTCTAATGAAATTACAAATAATTCGATTATTAAAAATATTCTAAAATTAATGGGTAAATCAAGTGATTTGATGAAATATGTTCCAGATCGTCTAGGTCATGATTTTAGATATAGTTTAGATTCTAAAAAAATTGTAAATAAATTAAAATGGAAACCTGCACATAATTTTGAAGAAGGATTAGAAAATACAATAGAATGGTATTTAAAAAATGAAAAATGGTGGAAAAAAATTTCTAGAAAAAGTATTGGGACATAGTAGAAACTAAATAAAACTAGTAAATCATCTGAATAAATGAAAGGCATACTGCTACATGGCGGTCATGGAACACGATTAAGGCCACTAACACACACAGGCCCAAAGCAACTATTACCTATTGCAAATAAGCCAATGTCTCAATATTGTATTAATTCTCTAAAAGAAGCGGGTGCTAAAGAAATTGGAATCATCATAGGAGGTATTGGAGCAAACAAAGTAAGAGAGTATTATGGAGATGGAGAAAAATTTGGAGTTAAAATTTCATATATTGAACAAGATGAACCAAGAGGAATAGCACATGCAATTAATTTATGTAAAGATTTTGTAGGAAATGAAAAATTTACAGTGTTTTTAGGAGACAATATTATTCAGAAAAGCATTGAAGATTTTGCAAGAAAATTTGAAAACTCAGATGCAGAAGCATCGATTCTATTATGTGAAGTAGATGATCCTTCTAGGTTTGGTATTGCAGATATAAAAAATGAACAAATTATAAAAATAATGGAAAAACCTAAAAATCCACCAACAAATCTTGCAGTAACAGGGATTTATTTTTTAACACCAGTCATTTTTGAAATGATTAAAAATCTAAAACCTTCTTGGAGAAATGAATTAGAAATTACTGACGCGTTACAAATGCTTCTTGAGAATAAATATAAAATAACTTATGACACAATTACTGATTACTGGAAAGATACGGGTACTCCTGAAGACATAATTAATGCAAACGGTGCAATTTTAGAGAAAATGAAGCCTTATTTTGATGGAACAAAGGAAGAAGGTGTTAAAATTCAAGGCAATGTAATGATAGGAAAAAATTCTAAGATACAAAAAGATGTTGAAATACAAGGTCCAGTCATAATTGGAGAAAATTGTGTAATTGAATCAAAAACTAAAATCGGTCCAAATATCAGTATTGGAAATAATACAACAATTTCAGAAATAGATATTGCTGAATCTATAATTATGTCGGATTGTATTGTAAAAGGTAAATTAAAAATGAGAAATAGTATAATTTCAAAAAATTCCACGATTATATTCACAGAGCAGCATAATCAAAATGAGAAAATTTTTCTGTTAGGAGAAGGTACAAAAATCCTATTTTAGAATAATTGATAGAGTAAGGAATATTACACACAAGGAAAAAAAGAAACAAGATTTGTCAATAGAAAAACAACCACTTGTAAGCATAATAATAGTAAATTATAATGCAGGAGATTTATTATTAAATTGCATTAGATCAATTCTAAATTCAAATTATCAAAATTTAGAGGTGATAATAGTAGACAATATCTCTACAGATAATAGTCATAAAAAATGCAAGGAACAGTTTGAACAAGTAAAATTAATTGAAAATAAAACCAATTTGGGTTATTGTGATGGAAATAATGTTGGAATTCAAAATGCAAGTGGCGAATACATTGTAATAATGAATCCGGATACAGTTGTAGAGTCAAAATGGTTGGATGAATTATTTAGAGCATATGATGAATTTGGTAAAGGGATTTATCAACCAAAAATCCTTTCATTAAATGAAGAAGGAATTTTACAAAGTACAGGAAATATGATTCATCTATTTGGATTTGGATTTTCTAGAGATGTAGATATGATAGATAAAAATCAACGAAATAAAATTGAGAAAATAGGCTATGCTGCTGGAACTTGTTTATTTACATCAACTGAAACTATTAAAAAAATAGGGTTGCTGGATTCATTTATTTTTCTTTATCATGATGATGTGGATTTTGGATGGAGAGGTGCACAATTAGGTATTTCTTCGTATTTTGTTCCAAAATCAATAATTTATCATGTAAGAAGTTATACTTTGAAATGGAGTGCAAAGAAATTTTTTTGGTTAGAAAGAAATCGAAAATATTGCATTTTAACACATTATTCAAAAGAAACAATCGCAAAAATGAAATTTACATTATTTTTGACAGATATGTTAGTGTGGATGGCATACATCTCAAAAGGATTCATCATGGCTAAAATTAATGCTGAAAAAGAAATTAGAAAAAATAAAGATATTATTAAAAAACGTCAAAAAGAATTGGAAGATAAAAAAATCATACCAGATATAGAGTTAATTAAAACCTTTCCAGATGCAATAAGCATTTCAGATAATGCAGGAGGAAGAGGTAGTGAATTTTTTAATTCAATGATAGTAAAATTAAGCAAAAAGGCAAAAAAAACTCTCTTATCTTAAAATACAATTTTCTGTGCTGAACTTATCCTAAAACCCTCCAATACATCATGACGGATGCCAGATACACAAATCCAAGATAGTTGTCACAGTTCCCTTCGTATCTGACTGCCGTCCCGTAAAGTCCGCACTTGAGCCAGGCAAAGAACCGCTCTACGACAAACCTTGTCTTGCCATAATGCTTTTGATTCCTGTTTTGTGCAACGTTCCTTGAGTTCTTTTTGTATGGAATGCAACGGTAATCCCATGGCATCCCAGATAGTCTCTGATGTATGCCGCATCGTATCCCCTGTCGGCATACGCTGAGATGATCTCCCGTATCAAACCGTCATCTGCAGGTTCTGAGATGTTCTCTAACACATCGATGAATTTCGTACTGTCATGTACATTTGCAGGGCTGGCCCTGATTGAGATTGGCAGTCCTGTCCTGTCTACTGCAACGTGAATCTTTGTGCCCAGGATCTTCTTGAACCCGTCATATCCTGTTTTGTCCCCCCCCTTTTTGGCGGCAATTGACGATGAATCAACTGAAATTTTTTGCAGGCTGATTTTTTCCTGTCTGTGTGCGGATTTTATCAGTTCTGACAGAATCCTTTTCCATATTCCCTTTTGCTGCAGCTCTGAGAATCCCGGATACACGGTGGATTTTGAACCGTATCTGTCCGGCATGTCTGCCCACCTGCATCCGGTTGTTAGGACAAACGATATTCCGCTGATTGTGTTTCTGTCATTGCATCCTGGCCTTCCGGTTTTTGCAGGCTTTGGCAGATGTAATAGAACTGTTCCATTGAATGTCTGACATTTCTTTGTGAATCATGAAGGATGCATCGGCAGAGCCATTCTTAGATCCCGATTGTCATGAATTGTTTACAAAATGATCGGTTTTAGGATGAGTTGGATAATTTTTCTTTTGATGTCATTATCTAATTAAAAACATTATAACATATTTTTAATATTTGTCATGAAACGAATGAATTATTACACAAAAATTGTTGGAACCCTTTTACCTAATGGTAGCATTTATCAGATAGGCGTGAATTAAAAATTTAACAATTTAGGAATGATGTATAGATGGATGATCCAATTAAAGTAAATGAAAAAGAGTTAATGGACTACTATGGTTACAAGGGTAGTTTTGGTAATTTTAAAATGAAAATAAAATTTTTAAAATCTTGGATTTTACATTCTATTGCTTACTCATCTCCACATTCTGAATTTACTGCAAAAATCCAAAGAAGTAGAGGAGTTAATATTGGTGAAAATTGTCATTTTTCACCGTATGTCTTATTAGATTTAGTATATCCAAAATTAGTAAATATTGAAGATAATGTAACGTTTGGATCAAATGTGATGGTTTATGCTCACAACAATCCAACAGCAAATTTGTTTTTAAAGAATGGGGAATTTCCCAGAAAAGTTGCCGAAGTCAATATCAAATCTGGAGCAGTTTTATTTCCAGGTGCAATAGTCACAGCTGGAGTAACAATAGGTGAAAATTCAATTATTTCTGTAGGAAGTGTAGTAACACAAGATATTCCAGATTATTGTGTAGTCGTAGGTAATCCTGGACGAGTGATTAAAAAAATTGATCATTAATTAATTTTGAAGTTAAATTAAAGTTAGAATAAGAGATAATGAAATGAATTTACTAGGAATTGATTTTGAAGACTGGTATCATCCAGAATTAATTCAAAAAAAAATAGACAATGAGAAAAAAGAACCTACAGTAGTTAATGGGATTGATAAAATCCTAGAATGGCTAAATAAAAATGAGACCTATGCCACATTTTTTGTTGTAGGAGAATTATTAGAACATACACCAGAAATTATTGATAAAATTATTTCAAATGGGCATGAAATTGGATTTCATACCATGTATCATAATAATTTAGCAGATAAAGGGTATAAAGAAAATTTTGATGAAGAATTAAAAATATTTAAAAAAATTACAAATGGGAAATCAAAAGGATTTAGAGCTCCTACGTTTTCATTAAATGAATCCACATCATGGGCAATTGACGTATTAGAAAAAAATAATTATATTTATGACAGCAGTATCATACCAGCAAAAACTAACATGTATGGGATGCCAAACGCATTAAAAAAACCTTATAAAATTTCAGGAAATGGTTTAGAAAAACACAATCATGACAGTAAAATTACAGAATTTCCATTATTAACAACAAAATTTTTAGGTAAAAAGATACCAGCTGCAGGAGGATTTTATCTCAGAATATTACCACAAAAAATCATTGAAAATGCAATTAAAAATTATGAAAATGAAGGCATGCCTGCAACATTTTATATTCATTCATGGGAACTTACACCAGAACATATGAAAAAAGTTCCTTTGTCAAAAAAAGACAATTTCATAACATATCATAATTTAGAAAAAGCATTATCCAAAATGGATAAAATAATTAAAAAATTTCAGTTTACATCATTTGAAAATTATTTAAAAAAAATGTAAAATAAGTTATAATAAATAAAATAAAAAAATTTTTAATTTAGTTTCTACAGATAAGAATTTCTAGCAACCCTCAAATATTCATCAATTCAAAAAAAAATATGAAAATAGCGATTATTTGTCCAGCTTCATTTCCTGCAACGCAATTTGGAGGTATTGCTTTTTTAGCAGTAGACATTGCAAGAGAAATTTCTACTTTAGGTCACGATGTAACCATATATACAACAGATTTAGATTTTTCAAATGGTCCAAACAAATTTAATAAAAAATTACCTAGAAATGAAAAATTTGAGAAATTTAAAATTAATAGAACACATTCATGGTTTTCTTTAAAATTATTTTTTCTTAATCCCGCAATGTATTCACAAATAATTAAAGACAAACCAGATATCGTTCATACTATAGGTCTAAGGAGTTTTCAATCCATAATTGCATGGATCGCTTCAAAAAAACTTAATGTACCTTTAATTGTATCAGATCAAGGGGGTTTGACAACTCATCCCTTCTTAAACGAATCAGGGATTTTTTTAAAAACTCTTTACAAAATTCAAGATTTGTATATTAAAAATATTGTAAAATATGCATCTGCGGTTTGTGCTGCAAATGAATATGAAAAAGAGATCTTTTCATCAATTTATAAAAAATCTAAAACATTGATAATTAGAAACGGTGTAAATCTTAAATCTCTGCAAAGTAAAATTGAATTTAAAAATAAATATAATATCAAATCAGATTTTGTGCTTTTTGTAGGAAGATTTTCAATAAGTAAAGGTATTGAGACTTTGATTAAATCTTTCAATATTTTGGTTAATGAAAAAAAGATAACTAATTCCCAACTTGTGATAATGGGAGTTGATTTTGGATATCAAAAAGAAATGTATGATTTAATTAAAAAATTTAATCTTATAGACAATATTCGCGTAATAGAAAATCCACCTAGAGATGATGTGATATCAGCGTATGGTGAAAGTGAATTTCTAGCTCTTCCATCACAATGGGAATTGTCTCCTCTGACGCCTTTAGAGTCATTTGCTTTTAAAAAACCAGTAATTTCAACCAGATCACATGGAATTCCATATACTGTTCAAGATATGAAAAATGGAATTTTAGTAGACCCTCAAAATCCTAATCAATTAGCAGACGCAATTGAAAAACTGCTTAATGATTCGATTTTGAGAGAAAAACTAGGATTATCAGGTCATAATTTTGTAAATGAAGAATGTAATTCTGTATCTATGGCTAAAAATTTTCTAAAAACATATGAAACAATTTTAGAAAAAAATTAAAATAAATACAAGAAAAATAGCCTGAAAGAGTGAAAAAAGATTATTTCAATGATCCAGATATAAAATTTCCGGCTTATGTCCCATGGGTGTCAGATGATGATAAAAAATATGTGAAAAATGCATTAGAGCAAAACATGCTTACTTTAGGCCCTCAATTAGAAAAATTTGAATCAGACTTTTGTAAATATACAAAAGCAAAATATGCAATTGCAGTATCAAATTGTACAGCTGCATTACATTTATCATTAATGACATTAGGTTTTAAAAAAAATGACGAAGTAATAATACCAGATCTCACTTTTGTTGCAGATGCAAATGCAATTTTAGCTTGTAATGCAAAACCGGTGGTTGTAGATATTAACAAAAACGATTACTTCATATCAACATCTAATTTAAAAAAAAATATTACAAAAAAAACTAAAGCAATTATTCCAGTTCATACTTATGGTCAAGTTTGTAATTTAGATGAAATATTAAAAATTGCTAAAGAAAATAATTTAAAAGTCATAGAAGATTGTGCTCATGCAATCGGGACATTTCATAAATCTAAACATGTTGGAACATTTGGTGATTCAGGATGTTTTTCATTTTATCCAACAAAAAACATTACAACAGCAGAAGGAGGAATGGTAATTACCAATTCAAAAAAAATGGCTGAAAAAATAAGACAGTTACGTAGCCATGGAATGTCTAGATCTCTAAAAAGTCGTTATTCTAGTGGATATCCTTGGATTTTTGAGATTAACGAGCCTGGATATAATTATAGATTAGACGAAATTCGAGCAGCTTTAGGAATATCACAACTTAAAAGAATTTCAAAAATAAATGAATTACGTAAAAAAGCAGCACGATATTATCATATAAATTTACAAAATATTCCAGGCATAGTATTGCCCGACATGGTTAACACAAAGAGTCACTCTTATCATTTATACACAATTAAAATCAGAAAACCATTTAAGTTATCTAGAAATCAATTATACAAAAAACTCAAAGAAGAAGGTATAAGAACAACAGTTTATTGGATGCCAATTCATTTGTACAAAGCTTACAAAGAATTTTGTAAATTGTCAAATGTAAAAAATAGTTCTACAACATATGATGAAATATTAGCATTGCCCTTATTTCCAAATATAGAAAAAAAACATCAAGACAAAGTTATTAGATGTATAAAGAATATCGATGAACAATGACAGAAAGTAGTTTAGTAAAATATGGTCAAGAAATTTATTCAAAACATCCAGCATTAAGACCATTTCTAAGTTTTATTAGAAAAACTTTTTGAGAAATCAAAGTTTTCTGGATGTGTAATGACAACTATTCATGAACCTCCTTGACTTGAGAATGAAGAAGGTGAAAAATTTGTTGAGATAAATGAATTTATTAAAGAAAATTTTATGTTTGATAAAAAAAATTCAAGGCGTCACTCTTGAAATAACGAATGGTTTACTTTGGAGACATTGGAATGTAGCATATGCAATTAAACATGCAAAAAAATTTGCTAAAACTGAAAATTATACATTAGTAGAATGTGGTGTAGAATGTGGTGTAGAATGTGGTGTAGAATGTGGTGTAGAATGTGGTGTAGAATGTGGATATACTGGATTTTTTTCCTCTAAGAACAATTTCAGAAAATGCTGAAAAATCAAACTTTTCTATGCATCTTTATTATGCATGGGAAAATATGCAAGAAGAGGGTCTTAGAAAGCGAATCTTGGCATGTAAATCTATATGAAAAATTAGATATGGATTTGACCAAAAAAATCTGAATGAATTTTCTGATAACATAGTCAACTCATCTTAAAACCCTGCAATGCATCAAAAATGACGCAATGTTAACCAGCCCGGGATAATTTCCCGCGTTTATTTCATATCTTGTCCTGTGATATCCATTTTTTAGCCTGGCAAAGAACCTCCCCACTACAAACCTTGTCCTGTTGTAACTGTCCTTGCCTGCATCACTTGCCGTCCTGCTGTTTTTTCTAAGAGGAATGCACGGAATGATGTCTCTTGATCTTACATAACTGCGGATTGGCTTTGAATCGCATCCCCTGTCTGCATAAGCTGAAACTATCTGTTCCATCATGGAATCATCTGCGAAATCCGAAGTTGATTCCATCACGTCTGCAAATTTTGTACTGTCGTGAATGTCTGCAGGGCTCATTACGATTGATACTGGCAGGCCGGTACCGTCCACTGCAACATGTAATTTCGTGCCTGTGACTCTCGTGAATCCGTCATTCCTATAGAATTGCCCCTTTTTTAGAGGGAACTGATGATGAATCAATTGATGTTTTTTGCAGGTCAATCCTGCCCGATTTGTGTGCGGATTTGATTGCACGTCCCAAAATCTTTTTCCATGTGCCAAACTCCTGCCATCTTCTTAACCTTGGATTGGCAGTTGAACCATCACCGCATGTTTTTGGCATCTCACTCCATCCGTATCCGGAAGCCAGCACGCAGATGATTCCATCTAGTATCATCCTGTCATTACTATGCGGACGTCCCGTACCGGCGGGTTTTGGAATGTGCGGTTTTATGGCATCCCGTTGCTTGTCTGTCAATTCTTGAAATTGCATGGGATTACCTTAAACTGCGTTATTCATAGATCCAGTTGATCCCCAAATATTGTCCAAATGGTTAGTTTTAAGACGAGTTGAGTATATCATAAAGGCCAGATTCCTTAAATAAAGAGCCTGAGGCTCCAGATTCAATTTTTTGTCTGCACATAGATCTTAATTCTTCAAAACCAACATTAGATGCCTTAGAATTTTTTTATCCAAGACTAGTTTCTGGAGGAGTAATTCTATTTGATGGTTATGGATGGGATCAGTATGAAGATATAAAAAATACTATCGAATTATTTTTCGAGAAAAAACAGGAATTCTCATGAAGCTGCCTACATGACAAGCAATTTATTTTCATAAATAATAATATTTTTTAAATTATTTCATCTAAAGTGACAAGGCGCTTTTCATTATTTGAAATTCTATGTGCTTCCATTACTTTAGCTTGATTTTTCAATTCATTTTCAAAATTAATTTTAGATTTTTGTTTTCCAGATATATCTAAACAAAATTCATTAATCATTTCAAGAAAGTGATCTACGGGAGCAATTTTATAATTTTCATCTTTTTTTGAATTCCAATCAGGGTTATAGCTATATTGCAGTCTAACATTAGTTTCAAAATCTTTCGGGACAGAATATGCTCTTTCTAATGAAATTGTACCTTTTGAACCCCATATACCATATTGCGCTTGATAATAATTACCATTCCCATAAGTTATTGAAGCAGAATTACCATTTTGAAAAATCATATAAGATGTTCCTTTTACATCTACACCAATTTTTGAATCCATAATTAAATTACATGAAACACTCACAGGTTCGTTTTCAAAGATCATTCTACTTGCAGCGATTGGATAACATCCAGAATCATTCAAAAAACCTCCACCAAGATCTTTATTATAACGAATATCTCCTTCTGGAAATGCAGGAAAGCCGAATTTCCCATCAAATGAAAGTAAGTCTCCTATCATTTTGTTATTAATTAATTCTTTAACTTTTTTATGTTGAGGATGGAATTTAAACATAAAGCCTTCCATAAGTCTAACATTATTTTGTTTTGAAGATTCAATCATTTTTTTTGCAGATTCAAATGAAACAGTAGAAGATTTCTCACAATAGATATGTTTTCCTTCTAAAGATGCTTTAATTGACCATTCTTCATGAGTTCCAATTGGAGTTGAAATGTATACAGCATCAACGTCATTATCTGAAAGTACATCTTGAAAAGTACCAAATTTTTTGCAAGCGAATTGTTTTGCAAATTCTTCTGCTTTTTCAATAGATCTACTACCAATAAATTCTAATTCTGTAAAGTCTGATCTAATTATTCCAGGAATTACTGAACGTTTTGCTATTCTTGAACAACCAATAATTCCAAATCTAATAGGAGTCAATTTTTCTACAAATAGGATATAATACCTCTTACGTGTGGACCTACAAAGTTTTCAATTTTTAGTAATTGTTTGATTTGATATAGGGTTACCCAAATGAAATAGTCAGGTATTTCAAATTTTTCATCCTTATCCACTTCTACAATCATATTGAAATTAGATTTTAAATAAAATCTTCCACCGTCCTCGGATTGCCATTTTGCATAAATTATCTTTGCATTTTTTGGATTATCAAAGTACTCTGCAAAAAGAGGCCTCGCTCCACCATGTGCTTTTAGCAGATTACTTGTAGTAGCTTGAAGAGTTGGAGATAATTGTAGTTTTCCAATATTTCCGGGTTCAGCTTTTGCTTGGAGTAAGTAATGTGGGATTCCATTAAATTTTTTCATTAATAATCCAAGGATGCCACCAGGATTTTTTGCAATTATAGGCTGAGTCCATCCTTTTTTTCCAACTTCACGATCAAATGTGTTAGAAGCCTTAATTCCAATAATTTCAAAAAAACCATCTGAATCATGATGTATATTTCCAGACTTTTCATTCACATTCCATTTTTCTAAATCATTTATACCAATCTCTTCTACAATCATATCTGATTGTTTTCTTTTTTCGTTAAACCAATCAATAATGTAATCAAGTTTATGGTATTGATTATCATCTCTAATTGATTCTAACATTGTTTCAATTCTAGAATCAATTTCAGAACTTTGATCATAATCATGTTCTTTTAAAATTTCTTTTATTTCCTCTACAATCATGTTAATTCTTAAAATGCTGTCTAATTATATCTTCTATTAGAATGAAATTAATAAACCTTATAGAATACAATGGATGATATTTCATAAGTATTAGTGATTAAATTGGAGATAGCTATTGGTATTCCTGCATATAATGAAGAAAAAAATATCGCTTCAATTATTTTAAAATTAAAAAAAATTGCAAATAAAATTATTGTGTGTGACGATGGATCAAATGATCTAACTGGCAAAATAGCAGAAGAATTAGGAGCAATAGTGATTAAACATGATAGAAATTTAGGATATGGAGCTGGAATAGGAAGTATTTTTCTTAAAGCTAAGGAAATTAATGTAGATGCTTTAGTTACATTTGATGCAGATGGGCAACATCAGATTAAAGATATCGAAATGGTTTTAGAACCAATCAAAGACAACAATGCAGATATTGTAATTGGTTCAAGGTTTCTTAATGAGGGTGACACTAAAGAAGTTCCAGAATATAGAAAAATAGGAATTAAAGCAATCACTAAATTAACTAATGCTTCATTAAATGAAAAATTAACTGACTCACAAAGTGGATTTAGAGCATATAATCAAAAAGTTCTAAATGAAATTACTCCTTCAGATCAAGGAATGGGGGTGTCAACAGAAATTTTAATCAAAGCAAATTCAAAAAAATTTAAGATTGTTGAAGTGCCAATCAAAGTTTTGTATGATGGTGATACATCTACACATAATCCAGTATCTCACGGATCATCAGTTATTCTAAGTACAATGAAATTCATTTCAATAGAACATCCTCTAAAATTTTATGGAATTCCAGGATTGGGATTTTTAATTTCAGGATTATTTTTTATTCTTTGGACACTACAAATATTTGGTGAATCTAGACAAATTATTACCAATATTTCATTAATAGGTATAGGGACTACAATATTGGGAACTATACTCATGGTAACTGCAATTTCGTTGTTCTCATTAGTAACAGTTGTAAAAGAACGTAATAGCAATCAATGAAAAATAATAATTTTTTATTTAAATAAATACTACTTTAATTTAGTTTTAATTTCATTAATAATTGAATTAAACAATTGTTTTGTTTTCATATCTAAAATATATGTAAATAATAGATAACCTCCTATTGCTAATCCACTAAATAAGAAAAGATTAGGCAGGAATTCAATAATTTTTTCATTATATTCTAAATATTGTTCTGTTAAAAGATAGACAGGTCCAAAAGTAAATATGCAGATAATTAGATATTTTATGACTCGTTTAGAATCAATTGTGATTTCGAAATTACGTCGAACTAAAATATACAAGTATAGGGTTGTTGGGATAGAAATAAGGAATCCCAATAATACCCAATAAACCAATAATTCAAATTCAAAATCAGTTGAACTTAAAAAGATCAATCCGCCAATTAACAAAGTTACATATGCACTATTTTGGATTAAACAAATTGTAGGAATAATAAACAATTTACTTTTTGCATAATTTTTAAAAGTTGATTTTGAATCGAGATCAACTTTTTCAGCACCTGTAATGAATTGTGCAAATGCTTTATTGAAAGTGTCTAAAATTACTCTCATAGTCATGATTAATACTAACGGAGCGGCAATTTCATAAATTGGATTTAATGCAAATAATCCAGGTTTTGCAAATGTTATAGAAAGCGCAGCTAAAGGAATTGCAAAATAAAAAATTTGTGTGATGTTATCTTGTAAATAATCTGCTTTTCCACCACCTAATAGTTTAGAGTATACCGCAGCAGAGATAGAACCTGAATGTACAGCCAATGTAGAAACACTCAAAGCCGCACCATAATACGCAAGACCAATTACACTTCCAGTAATTACGGAAAAAATTAAGATGTCTAGTGATCTAAATAATGAACCAATTGCAGGGTAAAGTGAAATCCATGAAAGTTTTATCCATTTCTGTAGAAATTCTTTTTTTATTTTACCCATAATCTTTTCTTTGGCAGAAAAACTAAGGAATGCAATACTTGGAATATGAGCTAAAAATACTGCGAGGATTACTCCAGAAACACCAAAATCTAAAAAATAAATAAAAATCATTGCTAAAGGAATTTTTGAAGCTTCAAGAGAAAATTGACCTATGCTTGTAGCATGTGGCTTAAATCCCATATTTATTGAACCAAGAAGTCCATTCAAAAATGAAATAGGAACAAGTAAAACGCCAAAGAATAGAATCTGTTGATCGGCGTCAGTTTGATGACTAGTGAAAAACGCTACTAAAAGATAAATCGAAATTCCTATGGATGAAAATAAACCATTAGCAAAAATGGCTGTCTTACCTGATTTCTCCCCTCTTGCAATTTCTCGAGTTACCCAATAGGATGTCATAGGTTGAATTATAGCTGTATACATGATTAATCCATTAATTAAATTCCAAGTACCATATTCTTGAGAAGTTAAGCTCCTAGTTACTATCAACATGAATGCTAATCCAGTAAAAATTGTAATAATTCCAATAATGAAGAAAAACAATCCAGAATATGTTACACGGATATTAGACATCATTTACGTAGATAGTATGGTTATTCATAATGTTTTATCATCTTTTAGTATCAAAGCCATCATGAATGATTATGAGATAAAAAATTTGCTTATAAGTAAATTCTTTTGAAATTATTTTTACATATATCCTAGTTTATCTAATTCGTCCTCAATTTTTTTTAATTCTTGATCTGAAAATTCTTGTGATTCCATTTTAGAAAAATCATGATAGACATTATTTAATAAAATCTCCATCTCATTAACAATTTCTTTTTTGGTTTCTGCCAGATTAATGGTTTCTTGAGGATCAATTTGTAGATCAAATAAATGAATATTTTTTGATTGATCTTCCCTATTTCGAAAGTATTTAAAATTAGAAGTACGTATTCCAACTGTTTCATTAAGTTTTGTAGGATAAATTGGACTTTGTAAGTAAATTGGTGATTCATTAGTTTGAGATCCTTGGATTAAAGGCAATAAGCTTTTACCATTAATCAGATTAGGATTTTTTAATCCAATTAAATCGATGATAGTAGGAAAAATATCTATACTTCTGACCATATTTGGAATTATTTTTGATGAATTAATTCCACATCCTGTTAAAATCAAAGGAGTGTTTAAAATTTCATCATAAAGATTAGAATTAATTTCATTAGTAAATGATCTCATTTCATAATCAGAATAAACAGATTTGAGTTTTCTTTCTCGTTTTTTTTTTGCAAATTGTTGAAAAGCATGAAAACATTTTGTTCCTAATGGTGTCAAAAATGGTAAAGTTTTCTTACCCTTACTCATTATTTTCTGAATCATAGGGATATCAGTAGTATCTTTTCCAGTTACAGGAATATACTTACCGTGATCAGCAGATATTATTACCAAAGTATTAGAAAAATCAATTTTTTCAATAATTTTTTCTAGCCAAGTATCAATTATAGATAAATTTCTCTCATAAGACTGTTGTCCATATTTTAGGTCATCAAAAGCATCAGAACCCACCTTAGGATCTTTTAGATCCATTAAATGAATATAAAAAATCCAAGGAATTGAAGATTCAAAGCTATTTAGTTTATCCAAAATATTCTTACCAAGATCGTCAGATACATGAATGTGAGATGTTGTATCTACATAAGGATAAACAATTTGATCATCAAAATTGGCAGATAGTTCTTTCAGAAAGTAAAGATCAGGTACACAACAACACGTATGATAATTATTATTTTTAAGAAAATCAAAATAAGTTGTAGAAATTTTATTAAAATTTGATTTTGTGTTCACAGATTTAATAGGATATACACTAGTGAAAATACTAGATAGACTTGTCATTGTTTGTGCAGCAGAAACAAAATTTTGTGAAAAATATACTCCTCTATCAATAAGAGAATCAATGCATGATAAAATAGAGGATTTATTTTTACCATGACATCTATCAGACCTTAAAGAATCAATGGTAATAAATAAGATATTTGACCTCATGTACAAGATTACATTAATTATTAATTAAATGTTAATAGTTAAATTTTAGGTAATAATTTCAAATAAAGAATATGTATAAATCAATCAAAAAATAAAATCTGAGATTAGAATTGAATTTTTCTTCAAAGTATCAACTCATCCTAAAACCGATCATTTTGTAAATAATTCGTGATAACCGGGATCTAAGAATGACTCTGCTGATGCATACTTCATAATTCACAAAGAAATGCCAGAGATTCAATGGAACACAGTTGCGTCACATCTGCCAAAACCTGCAAAAACTAGAAGACCCGGATGTAATGACAAAAATGCAATCAACTGAATATTGTTTGTTTTAGCAACCGGTTGCAGGTGGGCAGACATGCCAGACAGATACGGTTCAAAACCCACTGCGCATCTGAGATTCTCAGAGCTGCAGCAAAAGGGAATGGAAAAGGATTCTATCAGGACTGATCAAATCCGCACACAGGCAGGGAAAAATCAGCCTGGAAAAAATATCGATTGATTCATCGTCAATTGCCGCCAAAAAAGGGGGGACAAAATAGGATATGATGGGTTCAAGAGGATCCTGGGCACAAAAATACACGTTGCAGTAGACAGGACAGGACTGCCAATCCCAATTAGGGCCAGCCCTGCAAGTGTCCATGACAGTACGAAATTCATCGATGTGCCAGAAGACATCTCAGAACCTGCAGATGATGGTTTGATACGGCAGATCATCTCAGTGTATGCCGACAGGGGATACAATGCGGCATACATCGGAAGCTATCTGGGATGCCATGGGATTGACTGTTGCATTCCATACGGGAACAATTCAAAGGGCATTGCACAAAACAAGAATCAAGAACATCATGGCAAAAAAAGGTTTGTCGTAGAACGGTTCTTTGCATGGCTCAAATGCGGACTTTACGGGACGACAGTCAGATACGAAAGGAATTGTGATACTGTCTTGGATTTGTGTATCTGGCATGCATCATGATGTATTGGAAGGTTTTAGGATAAGTTCTATATAATCAGTTAAAACATATGCATTGTGAATATATGATCAGTGAAAATAATTTAACAGAAAAATTGTTTGATAAAAAATCAATATGTATTTTATCTATAATTGGAATATTTGCATTATCTATTAGATTAGTTTATGCTCCATTTAATTTACCAATAACATTAGATGGATTACTATATTTTTTCTATGCAAGTGATTTAAGCATACTTGGTCACTTTCCTCATGGTTATAATTTTCCTAATAATGCTTGGCCAACATTCTTATCAATTTTTTTCTACATTATTCCATCAGATAATGTTCTTGATTATATGGCAACTCAAAGAATGCTATCAATAATTATATCTACAATAACAATTTTTCCAGTTTATTTATTATGTAGAAGGTTTATTGGAAAATTCTATTCTATCATAGGTGCATCTCTATTTGTTTTAGATCCAAGATTAATCATAAATTCGATCTTAGGAATTACAGAAGCAAGTTATCTATTACTTGGAATTATTTCATTATTTTTCTTTCTTAGTAAAAATATGAAAATTATTTACTTAAGCTTTGGTACTGTAGCATTATTTGCTTTAGTTAGATATGAAGGAATACTAATTATAATTCCATTTTCAATTATGTTTTTTATTAGATTTAAGGGCAAAAAAAATATCCCAAAGTATTTTCTTGCATTAGGGGTTTTTGTTTTGGTACTTTTACCGATGACAGCAATAAGGATTGATACAACAGGCAGTGATGGTTTTCTGAGTCATGTATCTGCAGGAGCAGTAGCTCATTCTAATATTTCTCAATATCCAACAAACGGAAATAATGATTTGTATTATCTTGATGTAACAATAACCACAATTACCAATTTAATCAAATTTGGTGGGTGGGTAACAATCCCCACATTCATAGTATTCGTGATTATTGCATTTGTTGTAATAATCAGTCAAAGAAAATATCAAAATATTGATCATAAAAAACTCACAATAATCCTATATACATTATTCATGCTAATTCCTGCATTATATGCATTTTCAAGAGAATTTCATGAAACACGTTATTTGTACATATTATTTCCAGTATTTACTTTACTAACATTTTATGCAATATTATTTTTTGAAAAGAAAATTCAAAAAAGAGCTTTGTTATTTGTCATAATAATAATTGGAATTATAATTTCCTCAATAGGTTATTTAGAAATTAAAGGATTAGATGTTAACGAATCTCAAGAACAATATCAATTAGCAAAGATAATAGCAGAAAAAAGTAATGGCATTAATCAATATAGTGGAATTGAGTATATCAAAATCACTCATATAACAAATAATGATTTTCCAATTTTGAAAGAGAACATAATAGAAAGTCCAAATATAATGTATGATAATAAATCAAAATCTTTAGAAGAATTTATTGAAACAGGTAGGAAAAAACAATTAACACATATAGTTATTGAAAAAGAATCGTCAAATCAACCAGAATTTATTTCAAAATTATTTATTAAATATAAAGAAATTCCATATCTTACAGTTGAATTAGATTCAAAAGAATTAGGATTTAGTAAAGAATTGAAATTATTAAAAATAAACTATGAAGTATTTGATTCTAATCAAAAGGCATTCCAATAATTTGAATATGCGCATTTTTTATTTTTGTTCTATCTAAAATATTTCGCCCATAAAAGAGCAAAGTAGGTTTTTTAGTTTTAGAAAAGGAAGAAGTTTTAAGTTTTTGATACATTTTATGTTCAGTGGAAATAAAAACTAGATCAGCATTTTTTAAAGATTCAGTTAATGAGGAAGTTAATACTGTATTTTTTGGTAAGTTTGGATCTTCAAAAATAAATGGATCATGAATGACGACTTTTCCATAACGTAAAAATTCTTCAGCAACAGCATACGTAGGCGATAATCTAGAATCAGTTACATCTCCTCTGAAACCTAAACCTAAAACTGCAATTTTCAAATTCTTTTTAGATTTTTTATTTTTAGGAAGCATTGAAATGGCATCTTTGACACATTTTTTAGGCATGAAATCGTTTATGTCTCGTGAATGTCTCAACAATTCTAAAGATTTACCAATTTTTCACCAGATTCAATTACAAATCTAGGATAAACAGGAATGCAAAATCCTCCCACGCCAGTTCTAGGATAATGTAAATGGCAAAAAGGTTGAGAGTTAGCAGCTTGTCTCGCTTCCCAATAATCAAACCCAAGTTTAGATGATAAATCAGCTAGTTGATTTGCAAGTGCAATATTTACATCTCTATACACGCCTTCAAATATTTTTTCAGCCTCTGCTGCCGCGATAGAAGATAATTCTAATACGCCTTTTTTAGAAATAATTGAAAGTAATTCTCTTCCAAACTTTAAACTGGATTGATCTAATCCTGCTACTATTGCAGGATAATTTTCTTCAATATCTTGAATTGCTCTACCTTCATAGATTCTTTCGGGATTATAAACTAAAAAGAAATCTTTTCCACCTTTTAATTTACTAGTTTTTTCTAAAATGGGTAAAAGAATTTTTTCAGTTGTTCCTGGTGGTACTGATGGACATAAAACAACAGCATCGTTTTTTTTAACCCTAAACCAATATTTTTCCTACTGTTTTAACAATATTAAGATCAACTTTCTTTCCAATTAATCCTACAGGAACAGAAATTATTTTAACATGTGAATTTTTTGAAGCTTCAATTCCATCGTCAGATAAAGTGAAATTTCCAGAAGAGAAATTTTTTGTAAAAGTTTCAGATACAAAAGGTTCTTTCTTATGAGATTTTCCGATTTTAATATTGTGAAGTAATTTTTTGGATACATCAACACCGATGACTTTTGCACCTGAACGTAACCAAACTGCAGCAATGGATCCACCAACATTACCTAATCCATAAATAGATACAATTTTTTTATGGGTTTGAATATCATTTTTTAGTAAGTTATTTTTCAACAAAGTTCACATTTACCATAATTACACATGTCATCAATTAAGAATGTTGTTCTAGCCAAGATATAGTATTCTTCAGTCCTGTTGTAACATCTGTTGAAGGAATTGAATCAAAAGTTTTTGCTAATAATGATGTATCAGATACAAAATTACCAATTTCGCCAGGTCTTGGATCTTTAATATCAATTTTAGGCTCAATACCGGTTAATTTAGCCATGATATCGACAATTTCTTTGATTGATGTGCCTTTACCTGTGCCTAAATTAAAAATTGAATTATGTGCTTTTGAAGAAGATATAGCCGAGATGAAAAATGGGATCACATCTTCGATGAAAACATAATCACGAATTTGATTACCTTCTCCAAAAATGGTAATTGGATCATTGCTTTTTATTCGATTATAAAATGCAGGAATAACTCCATTTTTTTGAAATGGCCCATAGATATTAAAAAATCTAAATATTACATAATCAATTTGATGTAATTCTTGATATAGTCTAATGTAATGTTCTGATGCTAATTTAGTAATTCCATATGCAGTTTGTGGTTTTGCAGAATGTATTTCTGATACTTTCTCCATTGAAGGAATTCCGACAAGGGAAGAAGCAGAAGTGAAAACAATTTTTTTAATTTGATTTTTTCTGCAAGCTTCTAAGACATTTAATAATCCAAGAATATTGATTTCTGCATTTGGAATAATTCCATCTAAAGAAGATATCAAAGAATGTGCAGCAAGATTAATCACTACATCAACATTTTTTACAACAGATTCAACTGCTGATTTATCAATAATATCTAACTGAGTATATCTAGAATAAGAACCATTTTTAGGCATATCAGCAGTAAAAATTTCAAATTGATCTTTTAACCCATTAACCAAATTCTGACCCACAAATCCTTCTGAGCCAATAATTAGAACTTTCATATTAAAAAGGAAAATTCATGTACTAAATAACTTTCTCTACTTAAGATTTATTATAACAGGAAAATTATCAAGTTTATTGACAGAAAAAGGCATACCTTTAGCAGTTCCAGATGTAGGTGAAGAAGAAATTGATGAGATTAGAAAGGTCATGTCTACAGGATTTCTCACTGAAGGGGCCACCACGAAAGAATTTGAGCAATCAGTAGCAGATTATTTGGGAGTTAAACACGCAATTGCAGTAACATCGTGTACTACTGGCTTACATACGATTTTTGAAGGATTGGATATTAAAGATCAAGAAGTCATCATTCCAGATTATACATATCCTGCAACTGCTGAAGCAGTAATTTTAGCAGGTGGAAAACCAGTTTTGGTTGATGTAGATATAGATAGCATGAACATGTCTGAAAGTATCTTAGAATCTGCATATGATGAAAACATGAAAGTGTTTTCGCCTGTTTCTTGGGCAGGAGTACCATTAGAAGGAGGATTATATGAAAAAGCAAAAAAATTAGGATTGGTATGTGTAGAAGATGCTGCTTGTAGCTTGGGCGCAAAATTAAACAATGAATCTGTCGGAAAAATTGCAGACTATTCTTGTTTTAGTTTTCATCCAAGAAAAGTAATCACAACAGGTGAAGGAGGGATGATCACAACAGATAATGGTGAAATGGCCAAAAAATTTTATGAATTCAAACATTTTGGTGCAAGAGGTGCATCATTTGAAACCGTAGGAACGAATTACAAATTATCAAATGTTTTAGCAGCTATTGGAGTAATTCAAATGAAAAAAATTGAAAATATAATTTCAGATAGAATTTCAAAAGCAAAAATATACGATGAATTATTAGAGAAAATTGATAATGTTAAACCAGCATATAAAATGGATAATGCAAGACAAACTTATCAAACATACGCATGCTATGTTGAAAAAGAAGGATTAAGAGATAAAATTAGAGAAAAATTAGCTGAGAGAAAAATTCAAAGTCAAATTGGTACATATTCTTTACATTTAGAACCAGGTTATGAAAATCTAAAAAGAGTTGGCGATTTACAAAATTCTGAAAAACTTTTTAGAAATGCACTTTCACTACCTCTTCATAAGAATTTAACTTTAGAAGATCAAGAACAAGTGTGTAATATTATCAAAGAAACAGTTCAATAATTATTTTAATTTTGTAGTTGTTTTGATGTTTTTCGAAATAAACAGTCTAAACCAGATTTCTAAAGATAGAATGGAAATTAGTCTATTCAAGTATCTTATGTCACTATCATCTTTTACTATTTCAAAAGCACGATAAACCCAATTTGGATTGATTAATTTTTTCTTAAAAATAGATGGCTCTGTATCAATAATATGTTTTTTAAAAATTTTTTTCCCATTTTTCTCCCAATCAAAGAATAAACTAGGAGAGAAACCTCGCTTTTCATCTAAATGTGGAACGTCTAATTTTTTTGCAATTTTACGCAGAACCAATTTGCCTTTGTTAGATTTAAAATCATATTTTTGACTGATTGGTAGATGTAAGGCAGAAGAAACAACATCATCATCTAAAAATAATTGTCCTGGTTTAAGATCATAATGTGAAAAAATTTGTTTGCTAGTAGGAATGAAATCATATAATAATTTTCCATTAAAATCAGCTAACATTACTTGTTGTAAAGGATCTAAGGGATTTTGAAAATAAGGTTTGAAATATTCATGAATTTTCTTCCAAGAAAATTTGATTGAAGTACCAAACATTGATTCTTGATCTGGTACCCAATCACGGTTATGCCCCTCTAAATAATTTAAAATTTTAATTTTCCAATTATCGTGCTTTCTAGATAAAGTTAGGAATTTTTTATATCGAAAAACATATCCGCCAAATAATTCATCAGCTCCATCACCAGTAACTAAGGTATTAGAATATTTTTTTGCCTCTTTAGCAATAATATGATTATATGTATTCCATCTTGGTTTTCCAGTTATTGAAACTATTTCAGGCATATTTGAAAAAATAGAATTCATTTTGACAGTTATAAGAGATGCATTAAATTTTTTGGCCGCCATTTGAGCAATATTTGATTCATCGAATCTTTCTTCAAATACACCACAAATTGCAAATATTTTTCTTTTAGGGAAAGCTTTTCTTAAAAATGCAAGACATAAAGTGGAATCTATTCCACCACTTAAAGAAATTGCAAGAGGCTCATTGGCATTTGAAATGTTTTTTTTTGTAGATAACAATAATTTAGAATAAATCTCATTTGTGGATATGTTATTACTTGGAGAAAAATTTTTCCACATAGCTTTGGAAATAGGTGGTTTCTTGGTAGGATCATATCTAATAGAAAGTATATTTTGAATTCCATTTTTATCTAATGATTGCAACACAAAGACATGAATCTGTGATCATTTAAACACTAAGATTGAATTATTTCGTTTTATTGTAATAATCAAAAGAAATTTTGTCATTTTTGATTATGATTTTACCTATTACTTTTGCAGGAGAACCTGCCGCAATTGATTTTGAAGGTATTGAAGTATTCACAAAACTTTGTGCTCCAATTACTGAACATTTTCCAATTTTTACTCCTTTACTAATAATAGAATTAGGACCAATGTAACAATTATTTCCAATGGATGTTTTTCCTTTTTCATATTGACGATTCCCACCACTTAGTGCCCATTTGACAGAATCATGAGTGTAGATCTGAACCCCAGAGCTTATACTACAAAAATCTCCGATTTGTAATCTTCCACCAGACCCATCTAAAATAGTATTTGGTCCAATCCAAGAATTTTTGCCTATAGAGACATCACCAAAAACATAACTATTATCATAAATATTTGCACCTTTTTTAGATTTCAAAAAATCAGCTTTTTCCCAACGATCGAACAATAATTCATTGAATGGAAGTACACGATTCCATTTTTGTTTAGTGTCTTTTCTTAATAATTTGTATAATTGTTGCAGTTCAGAATGCAAATCATCAGTATCTTTATTTTTTTTATTCATAATTTATTTTAGTCCAGAAAATTTCTTAAATAATTCTACATCAGTTTTTCTATCATTTTTTCTCTGGGTGAAATAAGTTTCAATTTCATGTTTTAGTTCTAGTAATTCAGATTTTTCTTTAGAATCATTATTTTTCTCCATATCTTGTAACATAAGATTTACTAGCTTCAAATTAAGCTGTAAAAGAAGCTCTACATCATTATAGGTTCTTAATGCATGAGGATTAGACTCATAGTAAATATCGGCCTCAGCTTTGTATGAGGGAGTTCGTTTTTGATGAGCATATCCTACTAAAATGAGAATTGGGATTCCTATAGAAGCCATAATTCCCAAATAAACATAAAATGTTGGAAATACAGTTTTTAAAACTGGTATATTTTCAATTGCCAAATAGTATGTTACAACCATTGTATTAATTGCAGCAAAAACAAAGGCAAAATAAGTACTCCATCCTTGTCTAAAATAAAACCAACCTCTAAATCCAATATTTTGCTTCATAGTGATTTTCTCAAATAATGTTGTATATCAATTGCTCTGATACCATATTTGCCTAAAAGCGTTCTATTATTAACTAATCATGCCTAAATTTCTTTGTTACAGATAGAATTTTAACATGATTTGGGCAAATACAATTATTTAATGAAAATAATAAAAAGACAATCATTTTTGAATATTTAAAATAATTATTTAGTCAAATGGATATTATATGAAAGGAATTATGGATACACATTTCTATTGTAATTAGTAGTTAAAATCATGAAAATTTTGGCCATTGGTGATACTGCAGACAATATTAAAACATTACAAAAATTTGCAAAAAAATCCAGTATTCGCTTGATAAATTTTCCGAGAAAACAAGATGCCTTAAAAACATTATCTGATGATGTGGAATTTTTTAATTCTCTTTTGATCTCAAAACAAGTTAAAAAAATTAAAGAAATTAAAAATGAATACGATCTTTGTATTGTGATGGGATGGGCGGCTGCTAGAGTTGCATATCTTGCAGGATTAAATTACATGATGTATTTTGTTGGTGGTGATATTGTTACGCCACCATTTGTAAAAAATTCAAAATTACCTTATCTTAAAACCCCCATTACTAATCTTAATTTATTTGAACGTCGATTTTACAAAAAAGTTTTTGATAACGCAATAGCATGTATTGCTCCTACTACTGAATACTATTATCCATTAAAAAAATACAGAAAAGATGCAATTAGAATGGATATGATTTTTGTAGATACAGAATTATTTAATGAAAATATAAAAGCAAAAAATATAAAAAAAGAAAAATTTACGTTTTTGTCAGCCCAACGTATAGGACTTGAGAAAGGATTTGACATAATTTGGAAGGCTTTAAAATTATGCAGAAGTGATTTTGAAGTTCTTCAGGTAGAATGGTTCATTCAAAATAATGAAGAAGAGAGAGAAATTAATGAAAAACTTATGAGAGAGAAACCAAATCAAGTTAAATTAATTCCATTAATTAAAAGAAACGAGGTTGCTCGATATTTTATGGCCGTGGATGCTATTTTAGGACAAATGCGAGTAGGAATTCAAGGCGGAATAGAACGGGATGCAGCGTTTTGTAAAAAGCCTGTAATATGCTATACAAATCCTAAAAGTCCATCCATAATAGAGGAAAAAGAAATTCTTCCACCATTTTTGCCTAATTCAAGAGAGCCTGAAAAATTAGCAGAATTAATTGACAAAATTGTAGAATCAGCAGAATTTAGGAATAAATTAGCACAAGAAGAATATGATTATGTCAATAAACTATCATGTCCAAAAAAAGTAGCAGAAGAATGGGAAAAAATATTTGAAATGCTATATAAAAAATATAACAGTATTGATAGAAAATCTTCAAAAATTTCAATTAATATAGAAAATTTTGTTGCAAGATGGATAGAAAAATTATACTATGTAAAAAAAATGAAACAGAAAAATATAAAATCATGGGGAGAAAAAGAATATAAAAAATTAACAAGAGAATAAAAAAATTATTTTATTCCGGTTACATTAATTCCACTATCTATTTCATTGAAATGAGAAATTTTGAGCTTTGTATCTTTAAACCATTTTTTTACTTCTTTAGGAGAATGTCTATATGCATATTTTGGGAAATACCAATCAAAATTTGTTGCAATACTTTGTTCAAATGGCACATCTTTAGAATACCAACATTTTAAGAAATTCCAATAAAAAAACGTTGTACGTCATAAATGCCTGCTTTAATTCCTAAAACAGAAATATCTGATTTAATTTTAATCTTCTTATTTATTTCGGACAAAGACTTTCCTAACAATGCTAATTCTCTTGATAATGTCATACATTCTTTTTCAGTCATATCAATTGCAGTTTTGCGTATGTGATCATCAGAAAATTCACGCACAGGCCCCTTCTTTTTGTATACATAAATTGAAATGGTTCCTGCTTTTTGGAGAAACCTAGTCAAATATTTGAATGAACTTTGAGTATCTTTTGTATGATGTAAAACTTGATCTGAACAAATAAAATCAAAGAAATTTTTTTTAAAAGGTAATTTTCTTATATCTGTTTGAATAAAATGTACATTTTTTAACTTTCCATATTTTTTATAAGCAAAAACAACACTTTCACTTGCATCAATTGCAAAAACTTGTGATGACAAATGATATGAAAAGAGATGTGTACTATTTCCAACTCCAGTTCCTGCATCCAGAATAAATTTTTTGGATTTTAAAAATTTATTAAAATTACTAATAGTATTCCAACCAAATCTTTCTAAGAACCATTTTTTTTGACCATCATACCATTTTTTATTATGATATGTTTTGTTGAATTTTTTCCATTTTGAAGAAAAAGCGGATTCTGTTTTAACAAAATCACTTTCAGAATCTACAAGAAGTCTAGGAATTCCAAGTTTTATTTCAAATTTATGATTTTTTCTACATTTTAAAATACCAGAAATAATTTCATTTTTCAGTTTTTTTTTTTTGAAGATAGAGAAAATTCAGAAGAGCGTTTTGGGCATATTAAATACTGAGGTAATTCAGGTTTCATGTAATTATAACATATTAAGAATAATAAAAACTACAAGTAATATTTGAGAATAAAAAAATTCACCTTCAAAGGAAAATATCATTGCTATATCAATATAGATAGCAGAGTATAGTTTTGATCGATATATGAAAATGCTGATTGGGGCAGCCCCATCAAAACTATTCCATTTAGAAGAATTATCAAAATCATTATCAAAATTTGAGATAGAATGTAAGATAGTCAATGATACAGAATACGCCGATGGATACCCTAGTAGAAATTTTAAATCTTGGGTATTTCAAAATAAAAAGTTTGAAAAATTAATTTTAGAATATAAACCAGATGTTATTTTTTTTGACAGACCAAGGCATTTTGGATTAAAGGCAGTTAATTCAAAAATCCCAGCAATTTTTTATTTACGCGGAGATTATTGGTCAGAAATGAAATGGGCAAGAGAAACAATTTACAAATCATTCGGTAGAAAAAAAGCTTTAGATAAATGGGAAACAATTGGTGAAGAGTGTTTTTCAAAAGCTTCTATGATATTGCCAATTTGTAAATATCTTGAAAAAATTGTAAACAAAAAATTTCCTGAAAAACCAACATATGTTTTACAAGGCGGTATTGATTCAGCAAAATGGTTTAAAACAAACCCAATGCAATTAAAACATCCATGTGTTGGATTATTACAGGGTGCAACCATATGGGGTAAAACCAAAGAATTGTTGCTTTTGAAAAAAATAATTCCAGCGTTACCTGAAATTACATTTTATTGGGTGGGTGATGGCCCATACACAAGTCAAATACTATCCGAATTAGAAAATTTTGAAAATTTTAAGTGGCTTGGATCATTAGAATATCCTAAAAAAGTTAGAGAGTATTTGTCAGGTTTAGATATTTACGCATTGGTGAGTGGAATCGACATGTCTCCATTAACTGTTCAAGAAGCACAATTAATGAAAAAACCAGTTCTAGTTTCTGATGTTGGCGGGGTTGCAGAATTGATTAAAAATAATGAAACTGGCTATTTGATTGAGCTTGGAAATAGTGACATGTGGATAGAAAAAATTTCTTTTATAATTAATGAATTAGAATTACAAAAAAAGATGGGAATTGAAGGGAGAAAATTCATTGAAAAGAATTTTAGTTGGGATACATTAGCAAAAGATTTTTCAAAAATATTAAATGAAATCGTTAGTAAAAACAAATCACAATAAAGAATTTGATTTCAATGTTTTTGTAACAAATAACCTATACCAAATTTCTAATGCCAGTAACCCTAAGAATTTATTAGCATATTTAATATCGGTTAATTCTTTTCTTAAATGTAAATCTATCCAATCAGGATTAATCCATCCTTCTTTAGAAATTTCTGCGTCTAAAAGAAAATCCTTACATAAATTATAACCATATGAATTCCACAAATTTATTGTGTTTATAGAAAAACCAAGCTTTTGGTTTGAAACTAATGAAGATGAATTTAGTTTATTAAGCAAATCACGTAAAGGCAATTTTCCAATATTTGAATTTAAATCATATTTGTAAGAATATGGCATATGTGAAGCATATGAAATTAATTCTGTATCTAAAATTGGGGTTAACGGTTCCATGTTAAAATGATCTGTAATTTTTTTGTTATTTGGCGAAAAATTATGGAGTAACTTTCCATTATAGTCAGCCAGAAAAACTTGATCTAAAGAGGAAAGAGAATTTTCAAAATAAGGCAATAATAAAGAATGTATTTTATTCCATGTGAAATTAAGTTTTTTACCAAATAATTTATCTTGATCTGGAACAAAGTCTCTATTATGACACATTAGATAATTTTTTACTTTGTCTACGGGTGAAGTGTTGGAAGTGATCTGACGAAGGTATTTTTCATATCTAAAAGTATATCCTCCAAAAAGTTCATCTCCACCATCACCTGAAGCTATCCATGATGAAGCTTTTTGGGCTTTTTTAGAAACATAATACCAATGTAAATCCCAGAAAGGTGATTTTACTATGCTTATAGCCTTAGGTAATTCATGTAAATAATTTTCTAAGAAAATTTTATTGAAATCTACATCAAAATGATCAGCGATTTTTTGGGCTTTTTCTGTTTCATCTACACTATTTGGGAATTGTACCAAAAATGCATTTATCTGAATTTCAGGAAAATATTTTTTTAGGATAGATAAAACAAGTGTTGAATCTACTCCTCCACTTAATGCAATACTAATTTTTTTCGTATTAGGTGGCAATATTTTATCAACTGATTTTTTTAACAAAGATTCAATTAATTCTAATGAAGGTTGTTTTACAACGGGGAGAAAGTCAGACCATTGTAATTTTGGTGCACTGGATGATTGAGATGCATCATAACGTAAAGTCAGAATGTTAAAAATCTGAGAAGAGGTTAATGCGTTTATAGAAGAATTATTGTCCAAGACCTCTAAAAATTAAACCAGCTTTTTGAGCACTTTCTTTTTCAATTAAACCTCTAGAATCAATGAGAATTGGGAATTTCATTGTGGAAGACAATAGATTAAGATTTAATGAAGAAAATTCATCATGGTTTGTAATAATTATCAAACCATCACATTCTGATAAATTATCATATAATTCATTTTCAATAACAATATCAAAAATTTTTTCATTTTTGTAATAAGGATCAAAAATTTTTATTTTGACTCCTAAATCCTTTAATTTTTCAATTATAGGTTCAGCTGGTGTTAATTGGATATCTTTTACATTGGGTTTGTAAGAAATTCCTAAAATCATGATTGTCGCATTAGTAAGTTCTTTATTAGATTTAAGGAAAACGTTTTGAAGTAAATTAATCACATGATCAGGCATACTTTCATTTACTTTTCTGGATGCCTTGATTATGTTTAACATATTTTCATTTCCTAATGATTTTGCAGAATTCAATAATTGGTAGGAATTTACAGGTAAACAAGGACCTCCTACACCGGCTCCAGGATAATGTACTTGAAAGTTATATTTTGATTGTGCAGCCTTTAAAACAGTCATTGTGTCAATACCTAATTGTTCAAATAAAAGCGCAAGTTCATTTACAAATGCAATATTGATATCACGAAAAACATTTGTAGTTAATTTTACCGCATTTGCAGTTTTACAGTTAGGCATCCTAATTAATTCAACAGGGAAAACAAAATTATAAATTTCATAAATTAATTCAGAAATTTTTTTATTGATACCAGCTACTAATCTTGGAAGTTTAGTAAAATCAATCATGATTTCACCAGGATTTGCAGTTTCGGGACAAACTCCAATCCCAAAATCTTTTTCAGCAGTTAAACGACTTTTAGAACCTTGTATTAATGAAATTAATTCATTTTCTACAAATCCAGGTTCTATAGTACTTTCAACAATTACTACTGAACCTTCTTGTAGATATTCGGATAATTGAGAACCTACTGATCTTAACGCTGAATAATCAGGGACATTATTTTGATCCATTGGAGTAGGGAGAGAAAGCAAAACAATATCAGATTTTGAAACAGATTCTTCAATGTTTGTTGTGGCAAAAAATTTTTTTTCTTTTATAACTTTTTCAAAAATTACATCATATTCAGGTTCATCTTTTAATGGATAAATTCCAGAATTTATAGATTCTACTAATTTTGAATTAATATCTAATCCTATTGTAGGTATTCCTAAATTGGCAAATGATAGGGCTGTAGGTAATCCAATTCTACCAATACCTATAACACATACAGTAATTGATCCTGATGATAATGCAGTTTTTATTTCATCATTATTCATTTCTAAAAATTTTTTATTCATCATCAATCTTCCTGAAGTTTTGCAATTAGGTTATTTAATAAAAATTTTATACCTTAATTAGTTTTGTTTACAAAATAATTAATTTTAAAACTTAAAGATGCGATATTTGATAATATTACATGAAGTATCTTGTAACAGGTGGCGCAGGTTTTATTGGAAGTAATATTGTAAAATTATTACTACAAAAAGGACACGAAGTATCAATTGTTGATAATCTTCACACAGGACATCTCTCAAGATTAGAAAATGTGAAAGAAAACATATCATTTGAAAATATAGACATCAGAAATTATGAGAAATTATTAGAAAAAGTTGCAAATATAGATGGAATATTTCATCAAGCAGCATTAACAATAGTTCCAGAATCATTTGAAAAAACAGAAGAATATTTTGATGTCAATGTAAATGGAACAAATAATATTTTTAAAATAGCTGAGAAATTAAACATTAAAGTTGTTTTTGCTAGTAGTTCAAGTGTATATGGAAATGTAAAAAAAGTACCTATAAAAGAAAATTTTGAAAAAAATCCAATAAATCCATATGGAAAAACAAAAGTTGAAAAAGAGAAATTAGCTGAAAAATTTTGGAACAATAATGTGAACATAATAGGTTTGAGATATTTTAACGTCTATGGGAAAGGTCAAACTGGCACATATGCAGGAGTAATAACACAATTTATGAAAAGATTAGAAAAAAATCTACCACCAATTATACATGGAAAAGGAAATCAAGTAAGGGATTTTGTTGCAGTAGAAGATGTAGCTAAAGCAAATTTAATGTCTATGGAATCTAGTCATCCTCAAGATTTTTTAAATGTAGGAACAGGTAAAGCAATTTCAATTTTAGAATTAGCAAAAATAATGATCAAAATTTCTGGAAAAGATTTTTCCCCAATATTTGATGATGGTCTACCAGGAGATGTAGAAGAGAGTCAAGCAGATGTAACACGATCTAAGGACAAAGTAGATTGGAATTATGATATGGAATTAGGTGTTGGTTTAGAAAAATTAATGAGAAATTAATTAATTTTTAATATATTTTCATAAAATTGAATATACTTTGGTAATATTTTTTCCCAAGTAAAATCACGAGTAACAAAATCAAATGCATTTAGAGAAAGTTTTTGTTGGAGAGACTTGTCATCTAGTAACTCGTTAATTTTTTTTAATAACAATTCAGAATTTTCAGGTTCTGTTAGTAATCCAGTTTCATTATTTTTTACTAATTCTGGAATACCTCCTACAGATGTTGCAATTACAGGTATTTTTAGATAAAATGCTTCTTTTATGACAGATGGAAGACTTTCCATTCTAGAGGGTACTGCCAATAGTATTGAAGATTTAAGAATTTTCATTGTTTCATGCCAAGGTTTATCCACACAATAAACTACAGTCCCATTAATTTTTGATTCAATATTTTTTAAAATATCAATACCTTTTTCAAAACTATCTCGTCCCACGTATGCAATTTGATTAGAAGATTTATCCACATCTGGAATTTTTTTGAACATTTCAGTGTCTATTGGAGATGGAAGGTATTCAAAATTAAGATTTAATTTTTTGTTATATTCTTCTTTGGTGATTTTTGAATCAGTAGTAAGCCTATCAGCCCAAGAAAAAACTTTTAATTCCGCATTTGTTGCAATTTTACTAGTTGCTGATGAATGTAATATTTTTACTTGATCACTATAAACCCCATGTGCAGATAAAATTTTTTTCTTTCCATTTGCATAATGCATTGCAAATCCAGATGGAATGTTGAAAGCATGAACAATATCATAATTTTTACGATGAATTATTCCTTTCAGTGTTCCTAAAATCGCAAAACTAGGATTTTTTAAATTTTTTATTGGAATATGAGAGATTTTCATTTTTGTAACCTCATGTCCAGAGTTTTGTAATTGATTTGCCAACATACTTGCATGTCCTCCAATGCCACCAGAATATCTAGGAGAAATAAAAAGAAATTTCACAAATCAGAATAATTTTCAGACCTTTTAAGGTCTTGTATCAAAAAATATGATTCTACATTGTTGCTTGAGAAGCATCATGGAACATCTGGCTCTTTGCACAGCCAGCAGCAAGTTCATCGCCTGCTCCACGTCTCATAAGACCTCTGTATAGGCCATCTTCGAGTTTGACGCTTTCTCTTTCTTCCCACTCCTCTACAGTGATTGAATATTTCTTTTGGATTCTGTCTCTATACCATTCTGGAATTACGTTAAATGCACAGAATGGGACTATTCTAAGGTCTGGAGTTACATAGTGAATATCACATCTTTGTAGTCTTTCCAGGTCTTCATTGTATTTGTCTTGAAAGTGCATCATGCCAAGGAACAATCCTTTGACATGCCATGAACCAACTGAATCAAATGATCTCTTCATCAGGATGTTACCAAACATCTTTGCCAAATCTAATCCTGCTGGTTGTTTCTTTGTATCAACAAAGCCTTTGAGTTTTCTAACAACTTCAAGCATTGTGAAATACTTGTTTTTACCAGAACGAATCTCTTCTGCTTTATCTTCAAATAATTCCAACATTCCTTGAATGTCACAGAATTTAGTCAATGGGACAAATTTCTTTGTATCTGCATCTTCAAAGATGTATGTTCCTGCACCACAAGCAAAGTGAATTGACAACTCATACTTTGGTTTGCTTGAAAATGCTTCAATTACATTTGTTAGCGGCATACAGCTTGGGACTGGGAACCAATCATCAACAGTTACCTCACCGTTTGTCTGTTCTTCGATTCTTTGAACGCAATCAGGTACGGTAATTCTGTATTTTTCACGTTCAGATTTACCCATTCTGCCGGTCAATGATACTGGTTGAAAGTTTACGGCATGAACTACATCCATATTCTTTTGTGCATATCGAATGATTCCGCCTAACTCATGATCGTTAATTGATTTGATTACTGTTGGGACAAACACTACTGTGGTACCTGTTTTTCTACAACTGTCAAGTGCGTATGGGATTTCCCAGTGATTCTTTGGGTTTGTTCTTGCAGTTACGCCATCAAATGAAAGATACAAGTTGTTACATCCAGCAAGTCTTACTTCTCTTGCAGCCTCTGGATCCATTGCATGTCTAATGCCATTGGTATTCATCTGAATGTGATCAACACCTTCCTCCTTCATAATTTGAATAACGTCAGAAATATCCTCCCTAAGCATTGGTTCGCCACCAGTAATTTGCATTGAATTTCCTGGGATTGGTCTTTCCGCTCTTAGAGTCTTCATCATACCTCTAACTTGGGTATGATCTGGTTCATACATGTAAGCACCTTCAAGTCCCTTCTTTACATAAAAGAAACAATACCAACAGGTTAGATCACATCTGTTAGTTACAATCATGTTTGCTAGTCCACTGTGAGACAAGTGGTTTGAACATAATCCGCAGTTGTTTGGACATGAACACTTGTCAATCATTACATTTGGAGAATGTGCACCCTTGCCATCCATCCAGTAAGTACTGAATTTCTTGTACATTTCATATGAACCAAAGTATAACTCCTCACATTCACCGTGAGTTGGACAAATTTTTGACATGAATACCTGGTTATCCCGCTCAAAGACTTCAGCGTCCAAAATCATGTTACAGTCTGGACAAATACTTTGAGTGAATCTAATTGTGGATTTTTTTCCCAAGTTTTTAGTTGTTTGATTAGATATCTGAATTAATGCCATGCCTACATTTGGAATTTTTCAGAGATAGTATATAATCCATTTCATACTTGGCCCCAGGGGGAATTTAGGAACTAGGCATACCTGATTTAAATAGCAAAACTGATCGACTAGATCGCATATGAGCATATCTGATAAAACAAGAAAAGCACTAGAAAAAATCGGTCTTACTAGTTATGAAATTAGGACATTTTCAGCGTTACTCAAATCAGGAGAATTGACAGCGTCGGATCTTAGTCAAAAATCAGGGGTTCCATATTCAAAGATTTATGAAGTATTAGGGACTTTGGAAGAAAAGGGATGGATTGGTTCGGATGATTCAAGACCAACAAAATACTTTGCAAAGTCTCCATCTACAGGTTTAGAAACTACAAAACAAAAAATGGAGACAGATTTTTCACAGAATCAAAATGTGATTCTAAATGAGCTAGTTCCATTATACGAAAAGAGTGGCACCAGCGAAAGGCCAGATATTTGGGTATTATCAGGTGCAGCGAATATATCTGCTAAAATTTTGGAAATGGTAGAAACCTGTAGAAATGAGGTAATGGTTGCATTGCCTGAAGCTGGAGTAGAACTAGTAAAACAGGCATTACCAAAATTAAGATCACTTCATGACAAAGGAGTAGACATTACAATTCTGACATCAGACAAGATGGATAAGGAATCAATTAAAGCAATCAAGAGAGTAGCTACTGTGACAATCAAGAAAGGATTGTTTGGAGGAGGTATAATTTCTGATAAAAGATATGTAGTGATTCTGTTAGGCCCAGAAATTGGAGGGGTAAATTCCTCAGAAGTGGTAGCGATATGGGCAGATCATGCAGGATTGGCAGGATTTGCACGTCAGTATTTCGAATATTTATTAAAAGATTCAAAGAAGGTATAACATGGATGCGTTAGATGAAGAAACTCTCTTTGTAGGCACTGCTGAGGCAGAACATGTAGAGATGTATCTCAAAGCAATATGGCATATCAAAGAAAGAGGAGAAGATGTAAAAATCAGTACAATTGCAAAAATGCTCAATGTTAGACAGCCAAGTGTTGTACAAATGCTCAAAAAATTAAATTTGAAGAATCTTGTAAATTACAATAAGGCAGGTGTAAAATTGACAGAAGAGGGTGAAAGAATAGGTGCAAGTATGATGCGAAATAGCAGATTACTTGAAGTACTTATGGACAGTGCACTCAAAGTAGAAATTGATGAAGAAATGGTTTGTGGAATTGAACATCATATGAATAAGCAATTTACAGATGCCCTTTGTGTAATGTTAAATCATCCAAGAAAATGTCCACATGATCATGAAATTCCAATGGGCGAATGTTGTAAATCAGCATAAGAGTAACACCGACCCAAAAGATATATCATCTTAGAAATTATATTGACTCATGGCATGTTTTTGTGGCTGCAAAACATATGAAAAAAATGAAAGTGGGTTCAAAATTGCATGTGTAAAATGTGGACATGGTCCTCAAAATCATAATGATGAATTCAGAGATGCCGCAAGAAAGAACGAATCACAAAGTCAAAAGCGTGATGCAGATTTCGGATAATTATTCCCCAATAATTTTAACCAAAACTCTTTTTGGTCTTTTTCCATCAAACTCACCATAAAAAATTTCTTCCCAAGGTCCAAAATCCAGTCTACCGTTTGTAATTGCGACCACGACTTCTCTTCCCATAACTTGTCGTTTTAGATGAGCGTCTGCATTATCCTCACCTGTTTTGTTATGATCGTATTGTGTAGTAGGAGCATGTGGAGCTAGTTCTTCTAACCATTTTTCATAATCATGAAGTAATCCACTTTCATTATCGTTGATGAAAACACTTGCAGTGATATGCATTGCATTTACTAAACAAAGACCTTCCTGGACTTTGCTTTTAGTTACTAGCTTACTTACATCAGAAGTGATGTTAACAAAAGATCTTCGGGTTTTAACTTCAAATGTCATATATTCGGTGAGAGATTTCATGGTTTATCAATAACACGGATGAATTAAAATCCTAAGCCAGGCTCAGAACTCAAGATCCTCATCATCAATCAAAGGGATAGGTTCATCACTGCCGGCAAGGCATGTTTCAAGCAGATTCCTATTGAGTCTTTCAAGAAGCTTGATAAATGGCCAATGGTTTATTCATTCAAAATGGTTACGATAGACACTCCTGCCTCATTGGAAAGTTTTAGACGATTTGTCATTTCAAGTACATGCAAGTCTTATGCCCCAAGAGCATATTTGGAGGATTTTGAGGTTTTTGCAGAAAGAGAAGACAGTCTTGGAGCAATTTATGTAGAGGCAGCAGATAAAGTAACTTTGAAGAAAATTAGAGATATCACATTTGTAAATGGAAAAGACGTTTTGGGAATTATTTATAATTCAAAAAGCGGAAACACGTCTCTAAAATGGAGACAGGTAAGGAGAAACAATGGCAAAGTTACAGGAGAAGCTTCTGCCAATTCTTTAACAAATCTATCCGAATCAGGCGTTCTTACTTTAGAGTGGGTTGAAAATTATCTAAAAAAGAAAGCAGAGGAAACTACAAGTTAAGCCCTTTTCTTTTTGTAAATTAGAATAACATCATGATTACAAAAACAATAGATGAGAATTCAATTTCTGTCATACCAGAAGATTCCGAAGATTTGTTGAATTTACGCCGAATTATCAAAGAAAATGATAAGGTGGTTGGCGATACAACACGGGTTTTAAAGCAAGAAAAAGATTATTCAAGACCAGACAAAGGTGAAAGAATCAAAGTCAGAATAGCGCTAGTTGTAGAAAAAATTTCATTAGATGATGTTTTGGATAGACTAAGGATAGGAGGTACAATTTCCGAATCAAGTAACGAATCAGTACCACATGGATCACATCATTCATTTATTTTAAAATTAAATGATGGAATTACGATATCAAAGAAGAAATGGTTGCCAATTGAGAAAAAAATATTAGAATCAAGTAACAATCAGATTAGTTTTGTATTAGTTGCAATCGATACTAGCGATAGCGGTATTGCAAGATTAAGAGGCACACATTTAGAATTTATGCCAAATATGTATTCAGGTTCTGGCGGAAAAAGATACAAAACTAATTTTAATATTGAAAAGTTTTTTGAACAGATACATCAAGCACTATCAACTATTTTTAAAGAAGGGGATACAATAGTAATATTTGGCCCCGGAGAAACAAAAAAAAGATTTGCAAATTTTATAGAAAAATCACAAAAACTGAAAAAATTTAAGATTCAAGTGGTTGACGGAATTGATTCTGGGGGAGAAGATGGAATTTACACATTCACAAAATCACAATCAATGCAGGAAATAATGTCCGATAGTAAGTTATCTAAAGCATCATCAATTATTGACGAAGTTATGATACTAGCAAATAAAACAAGCAGAAAATTTACCATGGGATATAAAGAAACCAATAATGCAAATCAAATGGGTACAGTTGAATCACTAGTATTTTCAGAAAAAATAATTCAAGACAATGACGAACAAGAAATAATGGATTTTCTAAACGATGCTGAAAATAAGGGAGTCAAAATTTATGGTGTAGATTCTTCTACAGATATCGGTTTACGAGTTACAGGTTTGGGTGGAATAGTTTCTTTGTTAAGATATGCAATAGAATCCTAAGAAGTGGATTCAATCAACCATTTTAGATAGGAATCATTAATTGATGTAACATCAATTTCTACAATTTCTGGAACATCATAGGGATGAGTTTCTTTAATTTTTCTTTTCAACGAAATTTTATTTTTTGTGATTGTTTTGAATACAGCAATGTATTCTGATGAGTTTTCTACTTTTCCTTTCCAAGAGTAAATAGATGATATTTCTGAAATGTTCACGCATGCAACTATCTTGCTTTCTACCAATTGATTTGCAATTTTAGAAATGGATTTTTTGTTAGGATATGTGGAGATTATAATCACTGGTTTCATAGTAAACGATAAATGTCCGTACTTTAAAAAATTAACAATTAGTTTGGAACTTGATTTTATTACTCAGAATGCGATAATCTATGTCTTAATGGCTTGGGTGGTCATTATAGTAATTGCAAAAGCCCTCAAATTAGAAAAATATGGTTTTGAACTAAAGGCATATAGTCTTGTATACAAAAATAAAAGTGTCAATGATGTATTAATCAAATTACTAGGACGAACAAAAAGGAGTGTCAGAATTTTTGCAGACGTGAGTGTGATTGCAGGTTTTATTATGATGGGATTTGCATTTTACTTTTTGTTAAATAATGTTTCAAACTATTTTGTTGCACCATCAAGTTTTTCAGAATTAACAGTACTTATTCCAGGTGTTACACTAACTTCAGCGCCGGCAATTACATATTTTCTACTTTCAATTCCAATTGTACTAGTTATGCATGAAGGAGCACATGGCATAGTAGCTGCGTTAGAAAAAATAAAAATTAAGACCGGAGGATTTGCAGTATTCGTTGCATTGTTTGCAGGGTTTGTAGAACCAGATGAAGAAGAGTTTGATAAAGCTAAAAAGATTTCAAAGCTAAGAGTAATCGGTGCAGGGGCTACATCAAATGTGTTGTTTGCAATTGTTTTAGGTGCCATCATGTTAACGAATCCAGTTTTTGGGATGGTTTTAGAGAGCATTCCATTATTTGGCGAATCCATCTTAAACACATTTTACGAATTATCAAAAGGAGTTTTGATACTGTCAATTATAGAAAACTCCGGAGCTGAACAAGCGGGACTACTTGCAAATGACATCATTACTACGATTAATGACGTAGAGATTCGAGGTCCGGCGGATTTCCCTGTCTTAAACCCAGGAGAAATGGCTAGTGTTTATGTAATTAGGGATGGTCAAGAATTAGAATTTGGGTTAGAAGTAATGGCTGATCCAAATGATCCTGATAGAGGATTAATAGGAATTATGAGAGATAGTTCAATGCCATACAAACCTGTAATGAATTTTATTGATTGGACAAATGTGGATTTTAACATTTCAATGTTCTTGTTGTGGCTTTGGATGATTTCATTTTTTATTGGAATCATCAACATGCTTCCATTGCCAATTTTAGACGGAGGAAAATTCATTCACACAATTATCGATAAGAGAATTTCAGATAAATCAGTAAATATTGTAATGTGGGGAATATACGGATTCACCTTTGCATTATTTGGGCTTAACATTGCCCTGTCATATTTGAAATCCGGATGGATTACAATCTAAAAATCGTATAGGATACACTTATTCAATTTTTGCGGTCTGAATCAAATTCTATCAAAAAAACTGCTACAGTTACACTATCTTCATGACTGATAGACGATGTTGAAAAATATGCAGAATGATTTTTTAAGTTAACGTATGGAACATCGTTCTTATGTAATGTTTCAATATCTAAGAGATCAATTTTTTTATTTAATGCCTTGATCACTGCTTCTTTTAAAGCAAATTTTCCTGCAAAATGAGTATATGGATTTTTAAATTTTGTGCAATAATCGATTTCGTTCTGAGTAAAAATTTTCTTGTAAAAATTTTTGTTGTCAGATATTTTCATTGATGAAAATTTTTTAATCTCTACAACATCAATGCCAATACTGAATCTCTCTATCACAACTAAAATGTGATAGTGAATTATTTATACTATTTAGTAATTTTACTAAATGTGTTTATTTTTTAAAAATTTTGCTAGATCAATACCATTGAATAGTGTTACATCTTCTTGTGAAGAAAGAAATTCAAGTATTTTTTCATACATTCTTCCTCCTTTCATTTTTAAAACATTGTCATGCCATAAAATAGTCATAATATTAAATTCTAGATTTAGTTTACGACAAGAATTTAACGTTTTTTCTACTATCTCAATAATTTTATCTTCAGGAATTTTCATGTATGTAAAAAGATATGCGTCCATTAAGGTAACTGGAAATTCAAAAATTTTGTTAATTCGTTGATAGCCCATATCTTCAGGCATGATATCATCCTTAGTTTTTCTAAATGATGAATCATATGTAAAATCCAATTCAGTTAATTTTTCAGGTAATTTTTCATCATTTGACAAATAATGTACTCTATTACCATAAATTTTTGAGCCTAAGATTTCTTCAAGATCTTCTTTTTCTTTTTTTATTTTAAGAATATCATTAACAGAAGAAGGATCCGTATGTAATCCTATTTCCCAGCCTTCTTTGTATAATTTTTTTATATCATCCTGATAATCTCTGTAATCTCCATTTTCATATTTGGTTCTAAAGAAAAATGTTGATTTGGCATCATATTTTTCTTCAATCTCCATATATTCTGAAAAATTACGATATAGTTTGTTAGTTGGTGTTGTCTGAAATAATTTTTCGTCAAATCTATTTTTTATTTTTAAGATATGATCCTTTGGAGGACCATAAAAATTCCAATCTACGTCATGACTTAAAAAAACAAATGGCATAACAAAAATAATAATTTAAGATGTTATATCTTTTAATCTATCACTTGTAATTGATAATCTCTGTGAAGAATCTATTGCATATACTCCTTTTTCAACTGTATTTTTCATAATTAAAGTGCCCATTCCAATAATACATTCTCTAGCAATAGTTATTCTATTTCTTATTGTAGAATTTGCAGCAATAATACAATATGATTCAATTGTAACATATCCTGAAATCACCACTTGATGAATAATAAAACAATGATCTTTTATGATTACATTATGACTAATTACATTATTACTCCAAATTATTACATCATCCCCAATGCTAACAAATGGTTGGATGACGTTATTTTCTAGAACAAGACAATTTTCTCCTATTTTTACATCTTCGCCGATTGTAGATGTTGGATGAACATAACTCAATAATTCATAACCTAATTTTTTAGCTTTATTGAAAATTTTTGCTCTATTTTTATTCATATCAGTGTGACCCATTGCAATAAATAAACAAAAATCATTTGGTGAAAATATTTTATCAATGTTTTCGAAAGGTGTAACAGGTAAATTCAAAAAAGTTGGTTCCTTTAACATATGACTATTTACAGTGAATCCGACTACTTCATGTGGACTATCTTTTAAATACGAATGAACTAATTTAGCAAAATTTCCTACACCAAAAATTATCACTTTTTTCAATACTACTAATAAATTCCAAGTGCTGTTATATGTTATTATTTACAATTAATTAATTAAGATGAAAAATATTGAAACATAAATGAATTATGAAAAAACGCTCTCAGATTTTATTAACGAATCATCTAAAATAATTGATAAGAATTTAAAGAAAAAAATCAAAATTGCAATATTATCAAGCTATACTGTAAATGGCTTAAAGGAAGTAATACGTGTAAAATGCTCGGAATATGGAATTTCGTCTTCAATTTATGAAGGTCAATACAATCAATATTCTCAAGAAATTCTTGATACAGACAGTAATTTTTACAAATTCCAACCAGATATAGTATTTTTACTAATAGATACAAGAAATATTTTTGATCAAATATATTATTTCTCAGATTCAAAATCAATCGAACAAAAAAAATCTTTTGTTAGTGAAAAAATCTCTGAAATTAATCATTTAATTAATTTTTTCACAGATCAATCTAATGCAACGATAATTATAACCAATCTAAATATTCCGACTAATTCACCTTATGGTATTTCTGAATTAAAATTAGATTATGGACTATTAGAAATGATAAATGAATTTAATTTAAGCTTGAATTCAAATTATAAAAAATCTGAACAAATTGCAATTTTAGATTTTAATTCTTTTGTATCAAAATACGGTGAAGATAACATTTTTGATCCTAGGCAATATTTTTTTGGCAATATTCAAATTAGTATAAAATTTCTACCTAATTTTGGAAATGAAATTGTAAAATATATAATTCCGTATTTGGGTTTAACAAAAAAATGTTTAGTGTTAGATCTTGATAATACACTATGGGGAGGCATAGTTGGAGAGGATGGATTCAACGGGATTAAACTAGGACCAGAACCACCGGGTAATGTGTTTGTTGAATTTCAAAAAATCATACTATCATTACATCAACGCGGAATTATTTTAGCCATTAACAGTAAAAACAATTTTGATGATGCCATGCAAATTATAAAAGAACACCCATACATGGTTTTAAAAGAAGAGCATTTTTCTTCAATTAAAATTAATTGGAATGATAAAGTTTCAAACATTAAACAGATTGTAGAAGAATTGAATATCGGATTAGATAGTATTGTATTTTTAGATGACGACAAAGTCAATCAAGAATTAGTCAAATCCATGTTGCCAGAGGTATTTGTGCCTAAATTACCTGAAGATCCATCATTATATTCAAAATATTTACAAAATATTATTGAATTTAGTAATTTACGGATTACTAAAGAAGATAAACAGAGAGGAAAAATGTATGCTCAACAAAAAATGAGAAATGAATTGGCAACAACTACTCCTGATCTTACAACATTTTTAAAAAAACTTGATTTGAAAATAACTATTAAAAAAGTAGATGCTTTTTCACTACCTCGTGTATCACAATTAATTTTGAAAACTAATCAGTTTAATTTAACTACAAAAAGATACCAAGAATCTGAAATAGAATTAATGGTAAATGATCCGAATTTTTTCATTGGTTATGTCAATGTCAAAGATAAATTTGGAGATAATGGAATTACTGGAGTTTTTATAATTAAAAAAGAATCTAAAAAAATTTGGAATATAGATACTTTCTTGTTAAGCTGTAGAGTGATGGGAAGAGATGTAGAAAAAGGTATGTTTGTGTATATAGTTAACGAAGCAAAAAAACAAAATGTAGAACAAATTAAGTCAAAGTTTATTCCTACACAAAAAAACAAACCTGTAGAAAATTTTTTGCCAAACTGTAATTTTAAAAAAGATGGTGATTATTGGGTGTATATGGTTAAATCTAAATTATCATTTCCAGAATTTTTGGAAATAGAGGCATAACAATGTCCGATAAACTATATGAAATAATTTCTAAAGTGATGAATGTTCCTGCATCATCTTTAGTGGATACTATGGGTCCTGAAAATATAGAGAGTTGGACATCATTTAATGGATATGTTTTACTACATGAATTAGAAACAGGCTTTGATGTAAAATTTTCTATTGATGAGGTTATGGATGTAAAAACAATCACAGATATCAAAAGACATTTGAAAAATAAAGGAATAACTTTTGACTAATTCTCCATTAGAATATACTTTTGATTCTATCAATGTTGGAACAAATCATGAATTTGGAATAACAGTTACAGAAAAACTTGTATCTAATTTTTCAGAAATTTCAGGTGATTTTAATCCATTACATATGGATGAAAACTATGCGACCAAAACCAAATTCAAGAAAAGAGTTTGTCATGGAATGTTACTTGCATCATTTTTGTCCAGACTTGTTGGAATGTATATGCCTGGAAAAAATGCATTATATTTTTCACAAACTCTTAATTTTACTTCTCCATGTTTTATCAACGATACAATCATTGTAAAAGGAGAAGTAATTGAAAAAAATGATGCGACCAAAATCATTACGGTAAAGACTACAATAACCAATCAAAAAAATGAATTAATTCTTAATGGGGATGCTAAAATTATGATAATGAATAATTAAAAAGATAGAAAAATAAATTTTATTTTAGATTGATCTACTCTTAGATTATCAAATCTAATACATGCGTAATAATCAACAACGTATGGGTAAATGTCCTAAAGAATCATTAATGAAAAAGTTTGATCAATAGTATGAATTGTGACAGATGTCAAAATCCTGCAGCATATACAAGGAAATATTCAGGGGAAAAACTATGTTCACAATGCTTCTCAAAATCCATTGTAAGAAAAACTGCTAAAACTATTTCAAAATACAATATGATTAAACATGATGATCTAGTAGCAGTTGCTGTATCTGGCGGGAAAGATTCTCTGGCATTATTAAAAATCATTAATGAAATGGCATTAACACATAGTTTTAAGATTAAAGCAATTACTATTGATGAAGGAATTCCAGGATATAGGAATGAAGCATTAGATATTGTTAGAAAATTTTGTAATGAGTTAAATGTAGAATACAAAGTTTACGCATACAAGGATCTTTTTGAATTAGCATTGGATGAAGCACTTGATTTACGAGAAAATGAAAAAACTTCATCATGTTCAATTTGTGGAACGTTAAGAAGAAGAGCAATAGACTATGCTGCCAGAGACATAGGAGCAGATGTAATTGCAACAGGCCACAATCTTGATGACACACTACAGACATTTGTCATTAACATGCTTTCTGGAGATACAACTAAAATTGGATGGATGGATCCAGATACATCTGCAAATGATCTGAGAAAAATAAAACCATTTTGTGAGATTTATGAATCGGAAATAGTGTTTTATGCATTTACAAATGATATGCCATTTCAAGCAGAACCATGTCCGCACATGAATGAAGGAATAAGAACAGAAATTCGTGAATTTCTAAATTCATTAGAAAACCAACACAGCGGAATTAAAAATAATTTGTATCAATCAATTCTTAAAGTTTCTACATCAGTAAAAAATTCCAACTCTAAAGAAAAAACAAAATGTGAAAAATGTGGAAACGGTTGTACAGGTAACGTATGCGCAGTGTGCAGTGTGGTTTTAAAACTAAAAGAAAACCAAACCTAATGCAAATATAACATACTTTCTTAGCAAAATCGGTAGTAGGTAGGATCAGGGTGCCAGCCGTGCCCTATTCTGAAACCGGCTATATGCAGAGATCAGCAACTGCTGGGTAAATCTCTAGAAGGATAATTCCCGCTTGGTGTGCGGAAATGAAATCACGCCGAGGCGGGTGGGTGCAGGACTAGAAATATCCGAAGGGATAACTTCTAAGACCGAACTATCGAAAGGGATGAGGTCCGGGAGGGAGCAATCCTAAGGTAGAGCATCCACGCTTCCTCGTCAACGTGGCGGATCTTGTACGCCTTGAAATGGGACTATTCGTCTAGACTGGAGCCAGCAGAACTACTACCTTTATAATTAAAACAAAAATTCCAGTTTTATGGAAGGAATAATCTCATTTGGAAATAAAAGAAGCTATGATGAGTTTAAAAAACAAATTCCTGCTTCAGTGTTACCATTATTTGATTCAATTAGAGAATTTTGCTTCTCTCTAGGAGATAAAGTGCTTGAAGATGTAAGAATGCACAGAGTGGTTTTTTGCAAATCAATGACTTTTAGGTGGTTTGCAGATGTAGAGCCAGAAAGAGAAGGAGTCATTATAAAAATTCAAAAAAGTCGAAAAGAGCCAGTACAAATTATACATATACAGACAGGACAGGAAATTTCAGAAATAAAGCAAATCATCAAGAATGCTTTTGAAGGAATTCACTAGTATAATACATCAAATTTTGTAAATTCTTCTTTAAATTCTTCATTACGTATTTCCACATCTTCAACTCTTGCATTGGCAGGACCACCGTGAGCCCATTCAATCAATCTACTAATGTTATCAACTTCGCCTTCTAAAACAGCTTCAACTCTACCATCTTTGAGGTTTTTTACCCAACCAAAAACATCGTTTTTCTTTGCTGTTACCTTTAATGTCTGTCTGAAAAATACACCTTGTACCTTACCGGTTACAAAAATTCTAACACGCTGTTTTGACACAAAGAATATTCTAGTAAGTTACTAATCAATTTTAGGTTAAGAAAAAACTATTTTCTTTCTTTGATTCTTGCTCTACCAGTCTTTCTTGCAGCAATGCTGCCCACCTTTGCACCAGGAGGAGCATCTCTTGAAACTGTAGAACTTTGTCCAACATGCTGATGACGGCCACCACCGTGTGGGTGTACATATGCTGCTTGAGCAACACCCCTTACAATTGGATATTTCTTTCCTTTAGCTTTAAAACTACGCCATTTGTTACCTGCGCTCATAAAGTGTCTCTCACTTGCACCACCACCGGCTAAAGTACCAATCATAGCTCGGTTTTTAGGATTAAGAGTAGCAAACTTACCAGATGGAAGTTTAACAGTCACACCATCATCACCATGTGAAAAGATTGTTGCGTCAGTTCCTGCTGATTTGACAATAGCACCTCCATCTCCAAAATGTTTCTCAATATTACATACGATTGTTCCATCAGGGATATTTTGAACACTGATGACATTTCCTTTTTTGATTTCTGATTTTAATCCAAATTGTAAAGTTGAACCTACTGTGGTTCCAAGAACCGCAGGTACAAACGAGACAGAACCATCTTCAAATCTTACTTTTGCCAGGGGTGCTTCTCTGCCACGCTCGTGAACAAGATCGATAATTTCACCCTCATGCTGTTCTGCTAGTGGGAAACGAGGATAATTTGCTTTTGCGCCTACTTTTCCAGTAGATGTAGATCTAAACTGATTGCCTCCACGGCCTCGTCTTCGAACTAATGGCCTCTTACCCAAGTTGATCGTTTCCGACACAAAGAGAATTTTAAGCTTGTGGTGTTACCTGTTACTTTCGATAATTACCACAAAGGTATAAAAATTAGAATTCAGGCCATTATGTATGAGTCAAAATGCTCTTTCTTTGAAAGTTCTCGAGGCATATACACGAGATGTCGGAAGAGGAGTGGCAAGAATTGATTATGACTCTATGGACACATTAAATGCCTCAACAGGGGATGTTATTGAGATTAAAGGTAAACGAAGAACAGTGGCAAAATGTCTTCCACTTTATCCTTCAGATGAGGGTAAAGGAATTATCAGAATTGATGGACTTGGAAGAAATAATTCAGGAATAGCAATTGGGGATACAATATCGGTTAGAAAAATAAAAGCAGTGGCTGCAGAAAAAGTAGTAGTTGCACCACTAGAAGCAATTCCTCCAATAGATGAAAGGTATCTTGCAGATGCACTAGAGAGCGTTCCTTTGATAAAAGGAGATAATGTCATGGTCCCATACTTTGGTGGACGTTTGACTTTTCAAGTAATCGGAGTAAATCCATCAGCTGATGCTGTTTTAGTTACTCAGAAAACTGTTTTCCACATTGCAGAAAAAGGTGAGACATTACGCGGAGTTCCACAAGTAACCTATGAAGACATTGGTGGGATTCATAATGAGATTAAAAAAGTTAGAGAGATGATTGAACTTCCATTAAGACATCCTGAAATTTTTGAAAAGTTGGGTATTGAAGCTCCAAAAGGAGTGTTGCTGTATGGTCCGCCTGGTACAGGTAAGACATTACTTGCAAAAGCGGTAGCAAATGAAAGCAATGCACATTTTATCAGTATTTCAGGTCCAGAAATTATGAGCAAGTTTTATGGTGAAAGTGAAGCAAGGTTAAGAGAAATTTTCAAAGAAGCAAGGGAAAAAGCACCATCAATTATCTTTGTTGATGAAATAGATTCAATTGCTCCAAAAAGAGAGGAAGTCACAGGAGAGGTGGAACGAAGAGTTGTTTCTCAAATGTTATCATTGATGGATGGATTGGAGGCAAGGGGTAAAGTAATTGTAATTTCTGCAACCAACAGACCAAACGCAATTGATCCAGCACTCAGAAGACCAGGTAGGTTTGACAGAGAAATCGAGATCAAAGTACCTGATAAGAAAGGAAGAAAGGACATTCTTGCGATTCACAGTAGAAACATGCCTTTGGGTGAAGATGTCAATCTAGACAAAATCTCATCAGTTAGTCACGGATATGTCGGTGCAGACTTGGAATATCTTTGCAAGGAAGCTGCAATGAAATGCCTGAGAAGACTATTACCAGTATTGAATTTAGAGGAAGAAAAACTTCCGCCAGAGACTTTGGATAAATTAATTGTAAATCATGAAGATTTCCAAAAAGCACTGATCGAGGTAACCCCATCAGGAATGAGAGAGGTTTTCATTGAAAACCCAGATGTAAAATGGGATGATGTGGGAGGATTAGAAGATGTTAAGCGGGAATTACAAGAGGCTGTAGAATGGCCAATGAAATATCCAGGCCTTTATGACAAATTGGGTCACAGCATGCCAAGAGGAATATTATTACACGGTCCAAGTGGTACTGGTAAAACATTACTTGCAAAAGCGGTAGCTACTCAAAGTGAAGCAAATTTTGTTTCAGTCAGAGGTCCCGAACTCTTATCAAAATGGGTAGGAGAATCAGAAAGAGGCATTAGAGAAATTTTCAAACGTGCACGCCAATCCTCACCATGTGTTGTATTCTTTGACGAAATAGATTCAATTGCCCCAATTAGGGGTGCAGGTGGAGAAACCGCAGTTACTGAAAGAGTCGTAAGTCAATTACTGACAGAATTAGACGGAATGGAAAACATGCACGGAGTAATAGTATTAGCAGCAACAAATAGAGCAGATATGATTGATCCTGCATTGTTAAGACCAGGTAGGTTCGATAAGATTATCCAGATCCCACTTCCAGACAAAGAAAGCAGAAAGAGTATTTTGAAAATTAATGCAGATAAGATTCCAACAATTAGTGAAGAAAGTGATCCTAAACATGTTGATTTCGACAAACTTGCAGAATTAACTGATGGACTAAGTGGTGCAGATACTGCATCCATTGCAAACACAGCAGTATCTCTAGTAATTCACGAATTCTTGGACTCACATCCGGATGTTAAAGATATTGAAAAAACTACAATTGATGCCAAAGTTTCTATGAAACACTTTGAGGAGGCAGTAAAGAAAGTAAGGGAACAAAAGGATCTCAAGATGGGCGAGAAACTAGTAGCTTCCTATTACAGGTAGTTTTAATAAAATCGTAAATCTAATTCTCATAAATGTCAGAGTATACTGGATATGATGGGAATTCTTTAGAATTTCTAAAAACAAACAAAATTTCAATTGGAGATTCTGTAAAGATTTTGGCAGATATTACATATTCAGGAATAATTATGCCCAGATACGAACATAATGATGATAAACATATTGTTTTGAAATTAAAAAGTGGATACAATGTTGGTTTAGAAATTTCCAAAATTACAGAGATTAAAAAAGAATCATCTTCAGAAAAAATCATTGAGCAAAATAAAGAAATTTTAAAAAATGAAAAATTGCCAAATATTTTATTATTGTCAACTGGAGGTACAATTGCCAGTAAAATTGATTATAGAACAGGCGCAGTTACGCCGGTATTAACTGCTGAAGAGTTGAATTCTTCTGTTCCAGAACTTGCTAAAATTGCAAATATGGACACCAAAGTTTTGTTTTCAGAATATTCTGAAAATATTATGCCAGAACATTGGTTAAAAATTGCTGAAACTGTAAAAGAGTATTCTAATTCAGATTACTCTGGAATCGTCATTGCGCATGGAACGGATACAATGCACTATACATCATCGTATCTTTCTTTTTCACTAGCAGGTTTCCCAATTCCAATAGCTCTAGTAGGCTCACAAAGATCATCGGATCGTGCATCATCAGATGCTGCGCTGAATCTCATCGGAGCTACAAAATTTCTTACAGAATGTAAAGTCAATGGTGTTTACATTTCAATGCATCAAGATGAAAATGATGAGACGATATCATGTCACATTGGAACTCGAGTAAGAAAGAACCATACAAGTAAGAGAGGTGCATTTCAAACAGTAGGAGATGATCCTGCGTTTCTAATCGTAAATGATCAAATTCATAATAATTTGAAAACAGAATTTTTTACGACAGATCAATTTGAACCTAAAATAGAGATAAACGAAAAAGTTGCTTTGGTAAAATACTATCCAGGGTATGATCCAGACATGTTAAAAAACATCATAGATGCAGGACACAAGGCCATTATTTTTGAAGGTACAGGACTAGGACATATTGGCAAAAACATGTATCCAATAGTAAAAATGGCAAATGAAAAAGGCATTTTCATGGGAATGACCTCACAGTGTGTAGATGGCAGGGTTAGAATGACAGTTTATGAAAGTGGGAGAGATCTTCTTGATTTAGGCATAGTGCCACTAGAAAACATGATTCCAGAAGTTGCCGTGGTAAAAGCAATGTGGGCTACAGGAAACACTGAAAATTGTGAAGAAATTAAAGAAATTATGCTAAATAAAATCGCATCAGAATTTTCAACATAGTCAGGATTATCAATATGGAAAAATTTTCAATTAATAATGTAGGCGTTAAAGTAGGATTAGAAATTCATCAACAGCTTGCAACAAACAAGAAATTGTTTTGCAATTGTAATCCTGTGGAATCAGATGAATATTCAGTAAAATTTCAAAGAAAATTACGAGCATCTAAAAGTGAATTGGGAGAATTTGATCCTGCAGCATTATTTGAAAGTACAAAATCAAAAACAATAATGTATTATGCAGATAATCAAAGTAGTTGCCTAGTAGAACAAGATGAGGAACCACCACATGAATTAGATGAAGATGCAAGAAAAATTACACTTGTAATTGCATCTTCTTTAAAGTCAAACATTTTTAGTGAAATTTATCCAATGAGAAAGACTGTGATTGACGGTTCTAATACAACAGGATTTCAGCGTACCATGTTAGTTTCACAAGGGGGATTTTATAACGCAGGAGAAACAAAAATAGGAATTCAATCTATTTGTTTGGAAGAAGATGCTGCAAAAAATTTAGGAGATGAAGGATCAACAAGAAAGTTTGGCTTGGGGCGTCTAGGCGTACCTTTAGTTGAAATTGCAACAGAACCGTTTGAACTAGAATTAACTGAGATTAGAGAAATTGCATTATCTTTGGGAAGAATTTTGCGAAGTACAAAAAAAGTCAAAAGAGGTTTAGGATCAATCCGTCAGGACGTTAATGTATCCATCAAGGATGGTAAAGGAGTCGTAATTGAAGTAAAAGGGGTACAGCAATTAGATCAGTTAGAAAAAGTTGTAGAATATGAAGCAAAAAGACAACACGGTCTACTTCAAATCTCAAAAAAGATACAGGAGAAAAATTGGATATACAAAAATGAAGACAAAAAAGATATCACAGAGCTGTTTTCAAAATGTAAATCAAAAATAATTCAAAGCGCAATAAGGAAAAACCAGAAAATTATGGCAATCTCGTTTAATAACATGACTGGAATGTTTGGATTTTTGCCATATGAAGGAATCAGGTTAGGAAAAGAAGTAGCAGAATTGGTGAGATTTTTTGGAATAGGAGGAGTTTTTCATTCAGATGAACTACCCAATTATGGCATAGAGGAATCAGAGGTTGAGGAATTAAAGAAATTTTCAAAAATTAATGAAAACGGTGCATTTTTAATTTTAGCCGCACCAGAAGAAAAAATCCATACGGTGATAGATCAAATCATCTTAAGAATAGAACATATCAAGAATCACGGAATACCAATAGATACTAGATTCGCTACTCCGACAGGTGAAACAAAATTTCTTAGACCAAGGCCAGGAGCTGCAAGAATGTATCCTGAAACAGATATTCCACCAATAATTATCACAGAAGAAGAACTAGAGGAAGCAAATCAAAATATTCCAAAGTCATGGGATGAGTCACTTAGAGAGATAGAAACAAAATACAAAATCAATCCACAGCTTGCTGAACAGATTTTTGACTCACGATATATTGGATTATTTGAAAATATAGTTGGGAAAATTGAAACAAACCCGACGTTTGTTGCATCAGTTCTTTGTTCTTCAATTACAAATTTGGAACGAATTGGTTTGGATTCCAATTTATTAAAGAATGAAGAAATCTTTAAAATATTTGAATTGTTAGAAAAGGGAAAAATTGCCAAAGAATCCATTGATATAATATTTGAGAATATAATGTCAGGAAAATCAAAAAACATTGAAGAAGCTATGAAAAATGCATCTATAGAGTCTGTCAACGAAGAAGATTTGGAAAAAATAATTGAAAATATAGTAGATAAAAATGAAGGAATAATTAAAAACCAAAAAGAAAGAGCAATCGGTCCATTAATGGGAATTGTGATGAAGGAATTGAGAGGAAAGGCTTCCGGCGAGATGATAAACAACCTTCTTTCAAAAAATATCCAAAAGAAATTAGAAAATATCTAATTGTAGTGCGGGAAGTGGGATTTGAACCCACGAACTCCTAGAAGATAAGGATCTGAACCTTACACCGTTGACCAGGCTGGGTGACTCCCGCATAGTAAAAATCCAAAATCAACAATAAGTTTCTTTATTATACCAAATCAGCTACAAAATAGTAAATGGAATTCAAGGAAGTGTATTGTTCAAATTGTAAAAAGGTTCTTGGTAAATATAATACAAAATTTTACAGTGAAGATAAAATTGGAGAGTTGGTAAACACCACACATTCAGCACACACCAGAAATGGTCATCAAGTACATATCAGAATACTAGAAAAAAACTAATCAGATTTTATTTTTGCAATTGTTTCAGACAGATCAGATATACGCTGAATTCTATTGTCAGATACATGCTGATTCCAAGGTTGTGAATACAAAATCACATTTTTGTTATTATTGAGAAATTTTTCTGCATTAAGTGGAGAGTCATCAATGAACACATCATAATCTAAATCAGCTTTCATGGGACCATCAATTACTGACACATACTTGTCATATGATACATTATGATGTTCTAACCAAGACTTTACAAAAGAATCAGTTGATTTTTCTCGTGCTGTAACTATATCAACTTGACCAAGATTACAAAGAGACTTTGTTGTTAATGACAGGTTTTCTTCAGTAGGCGGAATATCATCCCAATTTTTCCAGCAATTACTTAGTTCAGCATAAAAATCGTATGGATTTATGTCGAATTTTTTCCAAAACTCCCAATCAGTTATTTCATGTTTAGATATTTCAGGTCTGATAGAATTACTATAATTTATCCAAGATGCAATGACATCAGCAAGTACACCATCTACATCTAATGCAATTTTCATATTGCTAATCAGTTATCCAGCTTTTTTGAATTCATCCAAAAGATTTTTCTGATGTTTACTGAGTTTTTTAGGAACGTTAACTACAATTCTAACGAATTGATCTCCCTTACCCCTAGAATTGATGTGTGTAACTCCTTTTCCCTTTAGTTTGATTATTGTATTCGGTTGACTGCCTGAATCAACTTTAATTTTTTCTGTTCCCTCTAAAGTAGGAACAACAATTTCGCAACCAAGTGCTGCATCAACCATAGAAACGTCTTGATCATAGAAAATATCCTTACCGTCTCTGTTGAATTTTAAATGAGGTTGCACTCTAACTCTTACAATCAAATCACCGTTAACACCATCAGGAATTTCATTTCCTTCATTAGGAACAGTATAATCACCTGAATCAATGCCGGGAGGAATATCAAAGGTTACAGTTTTGTTTCCTTTTTTCTTTCCTTCTCCTCTACATTCACCACAGGGAGTCTCAATAATAGAGCCTTGACCTCCACAAGTAGGACATGTGGCAGCAGTTACAAATGATGCAAATCCCATTTTTCGAGTCTGTCTTACTTGTCCTTGTCCATTACATGAACCGCATGTTTTTTTATTGGTTCCAAGTTTGGCACCGGAGCCATTACAAGTATCACATTGAATTTGTTTTTGTAAATTAATTTCTACTTTCTTTCCGTGCAAGACATCTTCCAAAGTCACAGAAGTTTCATAGAGAAGGTCAGATCCACGCTGCTGTTGTTGGCCAAATCCGAATCCTCCACCTCCGCGACCAAAGATAGATTCGAAAATAGAATCAAATCCCCCGCCTTGTCCACCTGAGAAAATATCTTCATTAGAATACCTACCATCTACACCAGCATGACCGTGCTGATCATAGACTTGTTTCTTTTCAGGATCAGAAATTACGGCATATGCTTCTGAAATTTCTTTGAAATGTTCAGCAGCTTCTGAAGATTTGTTACGGTCAGGATGAAACTTTAATGCTAATTTTCTATACTGTTGTTTAATTTCATCAGGAGATGATGATTTACTCACTCCCAATACTTCGTAATAATCACGTTTTGCAGCCATGAATCATACCTTTATCATAATTACAGTATAAATGATTGAATTTGGAATTAGTTAGTTTTTGTTTCATCAGTTGATGATGATTCGTTTGCTTGTCCTTCAGCACCAGCTTGTCCTTCAGCACCAGCTTGTCCTTCAGCACCAGCTTGTCCTTCAGCACCAGCTTGTCCTTCAGCACCAGCTTGTCCTTCAGCACCAGGTGGAGGTGAAGCATTTTTGTAAAGTTCTGTAGTAACCTCGTTAACTAGAGTTTGTAATGCTTCAAGTTTTGGTTTTAGTTCATCTGCTTCTTTGTCTAATACTTCCCGAACTTCTTTTACAGCATCAGTAATTTTGATTCCTTGTTCTTGTGAAATTTTGTCCTTAAGATCATGATTGACTAGCTTTTCTGTAGTGTAAATGTAGCTTTCAGCTTCATTTCTGAGATCGATTTTCTCTTTCTTCTTTTTGTCCTCGTCTGAGAATTTTTCTGCATCTTCTTTTAGTTTCTCAATTTCCTCTGGAGACAATTTAGAGTTTGATTCAATCGTAATCTTTGCTTCTTTTTGAGTTCCAAGATCTTTTGCTGTTACATTGATTATGCCATTGGCATCAATGTCAAATTTGACTTCAATTTGAGGAACGCCTCTTGGTGCTGGCGGTAAATCTGTAAGATTGAAACTTCCTAATGATACATTGTCAGTTGCCATTGGTCGTTCACCTTGTACAACATGTATAGTAACTGCAGTTTGATTATCAGCTGCTGTTGTGAATACTTTGGCCTTTGAGGTCGGAATTGTAGTATTTCGCTCAATTAATGGCTCTCTAACACCACCTAAGGTTTCAATTCCCAAGGTAAGTGGAGTTACATCAAGTAATACAATATCACTACTCACATCACCAGCAATGATTCCTGCCTGAATTGCTGCACCCATAGCTACTGCTTCCATTGGGTCTACACCAGATTCAGATTCTTGACCAATTAGTTCACTAACAAATTTTTTGACCAAAGGAATTCTGGTTGGTCCACCAACCATTACAATTTTGTTGATATCAGAATTGGAAAGTTTTCCATCCTCTAATGCTTTGAGTACTGAAGGTTTGCATCTATCAACAATTGGTCCGATTAACTCATCTAGTTTTGCTCTTGTAATTCTTAATTCCAAGTTTTTAGCACCAGATGAGGAATCATGCGCAATAAATGGTAAATTAACATCAGTTTCCATTACGGTCGATAATTCAATTTTTGCTTTCTCAGATGCCTCTCTAATTCTAGTCATTGCAGTAGAGTCTTGAGAAAGATCAACGCCTTCTTTTTTCTTAAACTCATCAACGATGTAATCAATCAGAACTTTATCCATATCGGTACCACCAAGTTGAGTGTCACCAGATGTACTAAGAACTTCAAAGACACCACCGCCCATTTCCATGATGGTAACATCCAATGTACCACCACCAAAATCAAATACAAGAATTTTCATGTCTTCTTTTGCTTTGTCTAGACCAAATGCCAAAGATGCAGCAGTTGGTTCATTAATTATTCTAACAACATCCAATCCAGCAATTGTTCCAGCATCTTTAGTTGCTTGACGTTGATTATCATCAAAATATGCAGGAACTGTAATTACAGCCTTCTCTACTGTTTCTCCAACAAAGGCTTCAGCATCTTTTTTGATTTTTTGAAGAATAAACGAAGAGATTTGTTGAGGCTTGTATTCTTTATCTAAAATTTTAAAAACATGTTCAGAGCCCATTTTTCTTTTGGCCGCCATAATTGTATTATCAGGATTTGTTACAGCTTGTCGTCTTGCAGGTTCACCAACTAGTAGATCACCTTCTTTAGAAAATGCCACAACGGACGGAAATGCTTTACCACCTACAGTTGCACCTTCAGCTGCTGGAATAATGGTTGGTTTACCACCCATAACGACTGCAGCAGCAGAGTTGCTTGTTCCTAAATCAATCCCAATAACTTTAGTCATATTTTATCATCATCTTTTTTTGAAATTTCTACTAGCGTAGGTCTTATAACAGCTTTATGAGAAATATATCCCTTCCTGATCTCTTTTGTGATTGTATCATCATCCAATTCAGGGTCATTGGTTACAGAGATAGCCTCATGAAAATTAGGGTCAAAAATTTCTCCCAAGGCATCAATAGGCTCAATGTGGTATTTTTGTAGCAAAGAATCCATGTTTTTTAGAATAGAGTCTAAACCATCAGAATTGATTTTACTTTCAGAAAAAACTTCTTTTGCCCTAACAAAATCATCATAAATTTTTAAAAAATCCAGTGCAAACTCATTAATTTTTGTATTAACCCCATTTTCTATATCAGTTTGAGTTTTTCTACTAAGATTTTGAAAATCAGCTAATGCAAGTTTTAATTTTTCTTCGGATTGAATTGATTTTTGTTTTTCCAAATCTAATTCTTTAACGAGTTTTTCAATATCAGATTCTGGGGACTTTGATTCAGTTGTGGAATTATCCTCAGTTTCATTTTCAGATATTACATTAACTGGAATTTCATCAGAATTTGATTCGTTAGACAATTTAACGAAAATAGTAACTTAGCTAATTTATACTATTATCGATTGTTTCACATAAAGGATTGGCTTTAACAATAATTAAATCAGAATCTTGTTTTGTTTTTTCGATACTGTCAAAATCAGATTTAGAACAGGCTACAACGATTGTGGTTTTATCACTATGAAATAAATCAAAGTTTGGATCTTCATAAGCTTCGACATCACCAATATAATCACGCAATCTGGATGTCAGATTTTGTAGCATCTCAATTTTATCTCCACGCATTGCATGTTGATCAAGTGTCCAAGATAATGCAATCTTTGTTCTACTTGCCTTTAGATCATTTTTCTTTAGGGTTGAACGAATTTCATCAATTAATCGTTTGATATATCCGTCAATTCCTTTAACACTTCCGTTAATCAGATACATAAGAGAATTTGTACCTTCAAAAGAGGAGCTTAAAGATTTTAAATCAAATAGGCCACTAGCCATGTTATCCAAGTATATTTCTTGAAAATCATCTGAAGAAAGATCATTTTTAGTAACATCATCTTGAGCGTATTTACAGACTTCTAATACACTGCACAAACTAGAAAATCTAGATAAAATATCGATTGCATGAAAATGTTCAGATGAAGAAATAGCCACAAACTTTTTCTCTTTTTTGTTTACAGTGAGGAGTTCTGCTAGAATTGGATCTTCTTTTCCATTAAATGATCCTATAATTTTTGGCTGCTCATTAAGATCCTCTAAAGGATAATAAAAATATGAAATATGTTTGCCTGTTTGAAGGCCTGTTACATGTTCAAGTAAAGAAATATTTTCATTGTTTCCTCCAAATCCTGTTGGAAGTGTAAAAATTACTGAGCTATTCTTTTTCATTGCTCCGACAGCGTCTTTAAATTTTGAATGAATTTCGGTTTTGATATCTTGGCCAGTTTTTCTAATTCTTGGAGTAAAGAAAAGATACTGTGCTTTTGAAATTGCTACATCTATTGGCTCCATAGCTAAAAGAGGTTCATCTTCTTTCAGAGAAGATACATTTGGGTATGTTTTGGCAATTTCAGCTTTGAGGGAAATTGCTGAAGGTGTTGATTCATCTATGATGTAAACATCGGCACCTTTAATTGCCATCTGAGACGCAATTGCATAGCCTTCTGTACTAAGACCATAAACGACAACTTTTGCTCCCCCCATAGATTAAAGCTAGTATTAGACTAAGAAAAACTTATTGAAGTTAGAATAATTAGAAAAATACTTGAAAATATGGATAGATATTCTTACGCCAAAACAATTATTGTTTTCTGAACCAATAATTGAAAAATTAGGCAAAAAACACGATCTTTTATGCACTTCAAGGGATTATGATGAAGTTTCAAAACTAGCAAAAATACGTAATTTTGACCTTGTTTTTGTTGGAAAACATGGCGGAGGAGACAAAAAATCCAAACTTGATGCCAGTATCCAAAGAATGGAAAAACTATCTAAAAGAATCAAGGTATTTTCACCAGATATGGTGATTAGTTTTTGTTCTCCCGAAGCTGCAAGGGTCGCATATGGATTAGGTATTAAACATATAGCATTTTGTGATTCGCCACACGCAGAAGCAGTAATGAGATTAACCCTACCATTAATCCAAAAGTTGTTAATTCCTTTTACAATACCTAAAAATGAATTTTCAAAATATGGAATTGATAAGAAAAACATTGTTCAATACAAAGCAATTGATGCGTTTGTTACAATACAACGAAAAATTAATCAAAAATCAAAATTACCATTTAGGAATAACAATAAGAAAAACATTTTGATACGAATAGAAGAAGAAGAGGCATCATACACATCAAAATCTAATAAAATCATTCCAATAATTAAAAAAATTGCTACAGATCACCAACTTGAAAATATTGTAATATTAGGTAGATATGAAAAACAAATTCAAAATTTACAAAAAATAGTTGATCAGAAAATAAAAATTGTAAAAATGTCATTTGATGGAAAATATTTGTTGAAGAACGCGGATATTTTTATTGGATCTGGCGGCACTATGACTGCAGAATCAGCATTGATGGGAATTCCAACAATATCATATAATGCAGTTCCAAATCTAATTGAAGACTTTTTGATAAAAAAACATTTAGTAAAAAGAGAAACAAATCCAAATAAAATATCAAATCACGTTAAAAAAATTTTTAAATCTACCGACAACGAGAGTCAAAAAAGAGCAGAAAAAATTAGAAAGCAAATGGAAGATCCGATTCAAAAATTAATTAAAATGATTAAAGAATAGATAGGCATGATTCCAAAAATCAAATAAAAAGTTCATTAAGGGAATCAGAGTGCTCGATTTAGCAGCCCGGTAGTGTAGCGGTCAAGCATAGAGGCCTTTGAAGCCTTTGACCCCAGTTCGAGTCTGGGCCGGGCTACTTTTATCAGAATAATGACTTTTTGTACACGAATATAACATAGATAGTTTTTCTTCAAATCAGGTATATGACTGACATTATTTTGGGAATGGGTGAAGTTGGAGAGACAGTATTCAATCTTCTAGAAGAAAGGAACTTTCATTGTGTTGGAATTGATGCTGATAATTCAAAATGTAAAAACTATTCAGAAAACGAAAAAATTGAAAATCCTGAATACTTGCATGTTTGTCTACCAGGGGAATTGACAGATTTTACAAATATTGTAACAAATTGGATAAATAAAATTAAGGGAATAAAAGTTGTTCTAATACATTCAACAGTGAAACCTGGAACAACAAAAAACATACAAAAGGATTCCACAATACCTGTTCTATTTTCCCCAGTTCGTGGCATACACAGAAGATTTCTGGACGATATTAAAAAATATACAAAGTTTATTTCTTCAGATGAAAAACAAATTGATCCAAAAACGAAATTAGATTTAGAAAAAAGATTTGAGAAGATAGACTGGATGTCAACTACGAAAACTGCAGAGTTGGCAAAAATTTTAGTCGATACAACGTATTATGGATGGCTAATCAATTATGCCCAAATTACAAAAATGATTTGTGAAAAAGAAGGAATCGATTTCGATGAGATGTGGAAATTTGCAGATGAGATTCATGAAAATCTGGGTAACAGACCAAAGATGTATCCTGGAATAATTGGTGGACACTGTGTAATTCCAAACTTGAAATTAGTAGAGTATGATAATTTAGAAATAATCAAGCAAATTAATGAACTATATGAAAAATTTAAAAAATAGTTTTGGATTTTAAAAGTCTAATTTAGTAAGAAGACGTGAGGCAATAACAAATAAAGCTGAAGCAATTGCTACTAGTACAATCATTTCAATAATTACAAATTCAGTTATGGTTCCAAATATTCCTGCTCGAATTACATCTACCAGGTATGTTAATGGGTTCAAATAGAATGCAGTTCGTAACGGTTCTGGCGCTCCACCAGCTGGATAAAATGCGGTACTGACAAAAGCAAAGAAAAGGAAAACAGTGTTAATGATTACGTTAAATCCTTCATTTGAACGTAATCTAGTTGAGATAATTGATGCCAATGAGCCAAAAAGCACTGAGCCTGTAATGGCACCAAAAATGATTATGGGTATTGTAACTAGAGAAAATTCTACAGATTCAAAAAATACGGGATACCCAACTACCGCAATCAAAGTAGCACTAACCAATCCAATTATTCCAATGGTGCAAATATTACTTAGAATATAATGACTCCTGGTAAAGGGTCCAGACATAATTTGTTCAAACATTCCATGTTTTCTATCATTCCAAATAATGATACCAGAGATGAGTGTACTATTCATGATGTTAAATCCAATCATGCCAGATGCTAGGAAAGCAGGATAATCAAGATCTTTAGATCCAAACGGAACAGCATTGATCAGTGGAGCATATGCAAAACCAGCTACAAAGATATAGATTAATGGAAAAATTACTTGCCAAATTAAAAATCCAGGGTTAAGAGAAATCGTAAGATTTCGATTAACTAATCTAATTATTGGATGCATTCTATCTTACCATATTCAAAAATATCTCTTCAAGATTTGTGGGAACAGCCGAAAGATCTTCAATGTCAATTTGGTTGTCATTAAGTATTTTCAAAACTTTTAACAGTACTAATTCAGATTGTTCTGAACGAATAACGATATTTGTTCCAGTCTCAAAATCAATTTTACAATCATTAATACCAGATAAAAGAGAAACAATTTCAGAGTGTTTTTCTAGTAAATGAATTTTAATTGTTTTTTCTTTTCCAAATCTATTTTTTAATGCATCTGGTGAATCTACGGTAACAATTTTTCCTTTATCAATAATAGCTATTTGATCACACAGATATTCTGCTTCAGATAAAATATGCGTCGTATAAAAAATTGTTAATCCTGTTTTAACTTTATTTTTTAAATAATCTAATAATTTTCTTCTTGCACTTGGATCTAATCCTACAGTGGGTTCATCTAAAAATAGCAATTCCATATCATGCATAAACTCACGTGCAACTTGGACCCGTCTTCTCTGACCAATAGACAAATCTTCATTGCGTTTCTTTCGAATTTCAACTAAATCAAAATCATTCAAAAGTTGCTCCATTCTTTTTTTACGCTCAATTTTTGGAACATTCCACATCATCCCATATTTTTCAAGAGATTTTTCTACGGATAATGTAGGCTCATAGCTTGGCTGTTGTAAAACTACACCAATTTTATGACGAATTTTTAGAGGCTCAGCTGCAGCATCTACGCCCAAAATAGATAATGAACCACTTGAGGGAGGAATGAGAGTGGTCAGTAGCTTGATTGTAGTGGATTTGCCTGCTCCATTTGGACCTAAAAATCCAAAAACTTGTCCTGATTTTACAGACAAAATAAGATTATCCACTGCATCGACTGAACCATATGATTTGGACAAATGGTTAACATCAATACAAGACATATCAAAACTGCGATCTTCCTATTAATTTAGTTAATGAGATAAACTGGGAGATTTTGTAGAGAATTTGAATAAATTATGACAAATCATGCATAGATTATTGGAAAACATACGATCTGATTGATTTGAATATTGTAAAAAATATGTACAGGCGATCATTATTTAAGAAAAATAAGATTGTAAAAGAATGAAATTTTTATTAATAGAACAAGTTTAACGGATATGAATTGTCTGAATTTGAAAATCTTATTGATAGATTACTAGCACAAAAACCAGAGTTAACAAAAGAGGATCTTGAGGAACAAATTAAACAAAAGAAAGAAAAAATTGGTGCAGGTTATCTAACAGATCAAGGTGCGATATTTCTGATTGCTTCAGATTATGGAATAACATTATCAGATCCAGAAAAAATTGAAATTAGTTTAAAAGATCTATATGCAGGAGCAAAAGAAATTTCATTGCAAACAAGAGTTTTGAGTCTTTCACCTGCAAAACAATTTTCTAGAAAAGATGGTTCACCATTCTATCTTAGAACAATGACCGTATATGATACAAATTCTACAGCTAGTGTAAAGCTATGGGATGAAAAAGCAAATCTTCCAAGTATTGAAAATCTAAAACCAGGTGATCTAATTAAAATAATCAAAGCATATGTAAAATCTGATCTAGATGGTTCTCCAACAATCAATATTGGTTCAGGTTCAAACATAGAAACTACAGATACTAAAAGTGAAATTCCAACCATAGACACCATTACCAAAGATGTTAGTGAAACCAAAGAAGGTCAAAAGGATTTAGTGGTTTCTGGAATGATTGATGGTGTAATTAGTGGAATGGAATTTACAAATTCTCGAGGTATGCCTGGAAAAGCACTAAGAATGAGGCTAAAAGGAAAAGACGGTAGTGGAATGAGAGTAGTTCTGTGGGGAAAAGACGAATCAGCAATTCCAAATATGATTTCACAGTCAGCCAGAGTAAGATTACTTGGTGTTAAGGTGAAATCAGGAAATCAAGGTCTAGAAATCCATGGTAATGATTCAACAATAATTGAAATAGAAGGTGGTAAAGAGGCTGAGCCAGTAATTACAAGGATTCTTTCTATTACACCCACAGAAAGCGGTAAAAATATGATATTAGCTGTTGACAATCGAAAGAACCTATTCAACATTAGTGATTTCTCAAATTCAACTAGTATTTGTGTGGAAGGGGATGTCATAGAATGTATGCCATCAAAAATTTATGGCAATTCAATTACGTTAGATGAAAATTCGTTTGTAAGAAAATTAGATAATGACGAATCTATTCCATCACTGTCTCAAGTTAGAACAAAGATTAATGAAATCAGAGTGGATGCAAATTATTGTATTGAAGCAATAGTACTAAAAGTTCCTGAAAGGCGTGAAGTACAAACAAAATCAGGTGAATCCATAGCGTTATCAGAAATGTTTGTTGAAGATGATACGAGTCAAATTTGGGTAAAAGGTTGGAGAAATCAAGCAAGAATTATTGACAAATGTGAGTTAGGGGAGATTATTTCCATTACAGGGTTAAATGCAAAGGCTGGACTAGAAGGCAGAATAGAATTATTTGTTACGCCATTTTCCAAAATTACGAAAAAGAATTAAGAATCCCAAAAACCTCTAGTAACAACATATTGTCTTTCTGCTTCATAGATTTGTTTGAACAGATGTTCTTCATCAACCATATTTCTCAATATCCTTGCTGCAGTGTCAGCTCCAACACCATATCCAGAAATCACCGTGATGGCAGTTTTACCAAAATTTTCAACCAAAGAAGCTACTTTCCAGGCACGATCAAACTTGTGTTTTTCTTCTGCAGCCAGTCTTTTTCCATCATGTTTTTTTCTGATTATTTTAGGTAGATCATGATCAGAATAGTATGTTGCAGTGATTTGTCTTGCTTTACAATAAGGGCATATCATCAAATTTTTCGTTTCAAATGTTTGCATTACACGTTCCCATTTTCCACAACGGGCACAAATTAAACGATGTTTGGTTTTTTCTAATCTAGCTTTGACTAGATCAATAATTCCTTTGTCAAGATTTGCAGGAGAAGAGTAGTATTTCGTGGTATGATCTAAAATAGGTTCGGCTAGCTTCGAAAATTTATCAACTTCTAACCATGTAAGATTAGTTTCGTTTTCTTTAATTTTTGTTAGAATTTTTTCGGTATTTTCTAAATCATATTTATCATGAAATAATTCTCGTAGTGCTTCACGCACTAGAGCTGTTTTAGAATATCGTTCATATAAAAATCGAGCAGATTTCCTTTCATATATTGCACCACGGCCAACCACGCCAAATTTTTTTGCAACACACCAAGTTCTCCAATTCACATTGTGTGTTCCAGTTAAGGAAGTACTTACGACAGATTGTAAATCATAATCGTCTTTTATAATTTCCTTGAATAATTTTTCAGATATTCTCGATCTTGAAGATAAAACAATTCTATATCCGTCAGAACGAGAGTCCACAATTGAGCCTAACATTGTAGAAAGCATTGAAGAAAGCAATGTTGAAAGCGTGGAATTGATTTTGCTTCCTAAACAACAATGAATTACTATTGAGCCTTCAGAACGATTAGATTCAACTACAATGTTATTTTCGTCTGGAATCGGATCAAGGGTTAATTTCTCAATTATTTTGTTTGTTAATGCAAAACTTCCAGTTTTAACTTTGGTACGAAAAGATCCAACTTTACGTGCAGTCTTGTAGTCAATTGGGATACTTTCTCCTTCCCAATACGGTACAGTTATGCCGCCTCCTCGAAATGGTTCGACATTTACACCAAGTGATTTTTCATCTACGTTTAGAATTTTCCACTGAGAACCTTTGAGAACAAAGATATTTCCAGAATCGCCATAATCCCCAACAAATCTTTGATCTAAAGAACCGATGATTTTTTTTCCTACACTATCAAAGACTTTGAATTTTAAAATGTCAGGAATGGTTGATAGATTTTCAAAATAATATTTGAAAGAGCCGCCTTTCTTCCAATAAGTCATTTTAGTTCTGTCAAAAAATATCAAATAATTAGAATCAAGTAAATCCAATACATCAAGCAAGTCTTTAATTTTCAAATTTCTAAAGGGATATGCTCTGGTAACTAATTCAAAAGCTTGATCTATTGAAACCTCACCAATCTGCATAGATAAACCAACCAAATGGTGAGCCAAAACATCAAGTGAGCCATCATGAATTTTTTGTTCTTCAATTGAGCCTTCTTGAATTCGATCAAGTATAGCTCTTGTTTCAAATTCATCATCAGAATTATTTGTAATAATTAATCCTTGAGCTGATGCATCACGATTATGTTTACTTCTCCCAATTCTTTGAACAAATTTGGATACTTGTCTAGGAGAACCATGGTGAATTACTAATTCAACTGATCCAATATCTAAACCTAGTTCTAATGATGATGTACATACTACAATACCACGTTTTCCTTGACGTAAAGTAAGTTCAGTTTCTTCCCGTACTTGTTTGGATAGAGAGCCATGATGTAATTCAATTGGAAGTGTGGATTTTTCTTTTAAAATTGATGCTAGGAATTCCGATTCTCCTCTTGTGTTAGTAAAAAGAAGGATAGGTGAATCTAATTCTAATTCTAACACATATTCAATGATTTTTTCTGCTACGTCGGAAATTGTTCCATCAACATATTTTATTTCAACATCATATTTTCTTACAGAAGTATCACGTATGATTTGACATTTTCGTTTAGTGCCTACAACAAACTTTCCTGCCTCATCAAAATTACCAACTGTTGCAGATAATCCGATCCTTGTAAGAGGATATTTTGAGTTTAATTCTAATCTTTCAACACTTAGGGAAAGTTGAGAGCCTCTTTCGCTAGATAATAGTTCATGTACTTCATCAATAACAATCCATTCTAAATCAGTTAATGCAGTAAGCATTTTGACTTGTGTTAGAAGAATAATCAAAGTCTCAGGAGTCGTGATCAGGATGTCAGGTGGATTTTCAGTAATTTTTTTTCTATCTTTTTGACTGGTATCACCATGACGAATTTCTATTGTTAATTGATTTTCATGCGCATATTTTGTAATTCTCCGAAACACGTCACGATTCAGTGCCCTTAATGGAGTAATGTAAAGAGTTTTAATTTTTCCAGTTTTTTTAGCATTTTTTACAAGTGAAAATATTGGAATTACAGAACACTCAGTTTTACCAGAACCAGTAGGTGCAATTACAAGACAATCTTTTTTTTGTAAAATTATCGGAGATGCTTTTTTCTGTATTTCGGTTAATTTAGAAAAACCAAACTTCCCAAATAATGTATTAAGAAGAGGATTTGCCTGTGTTATTTGATCGTGATCTTTCATAAACAATTACACCAACTAATCCAAGTGCGAACAGAGCTACAGTAATAATTGGTATTGAATCAAAAATTTCTGCCATTGATTAACCTAAGAGTAGAACGTTAAAAATCTTCACTATTTTCAGATAGGCCAATTTTATTAATGGTATAAGAGAAATTTTCTTTTTTTAACGCCCAGGAGATTTGACCACTATGTTTTGAAGAATTTTTGAAAAGGTGGATTTTGATATGAGTATAAGGATTAATTGCATTTTGCATATTCTCTATTTCAACATCATTTGCAACTCTAATCATATTAGTAGTTATTATTGGAATTTTTTTTATAATAGCATGTTTTGATAATTCATGCATGTGTTTCATAAATAATGAATTTTTTTCAAAAACAGATTCGTCTTTTTGATATTCATATGAGAATAAATCAGTAATATTATCAACTACAATCAAAGAAAAATTACTGTGTTTGATAGTATCAATGGATTTAATTTGCTCTGAGGTATTTGTAATTCTAGAAACAGTTATTTTTTCTAATAAATTGATCTCGAGTTTTAATTCATTCTGAATTTCAATTATTCGTTCAGGTCTAAACCCACCAGTAGTATCCAAATACAAAACATGGCCACCATTTTTGATCGAGTTTATCGCTAGTTGTAATAGGAATAAAGTTTTTCCAGTTCCGTTTCCACCAAAAATATCTACAATTATGCTATCTGGAATTCCTCCTGACAAGAATTTGTCTAATTTTTGTAAACCTGTGGAGAGCATTTAGGTAATTATTAGAGAAAGAAGAAAAAATTTAAGGAATTTCAATTGTCATAAAAGAGGCAAGGCTTTTATCCTAGAGAACAAACTTGCAAAGCAAGTGAACAATTAGTGTCCCAATCAAATAGCGCAAAAAGACCTCTGACAACCCTTCAAAAAAGTACCAAGAAGAAAGTTACTGTAAGGCTTAAAAACGAAGTAGAATACAAAGGAAAAATGGATAATGTTGATTCTTATATGAATTTGATTATGACTGATGCTGAAGAGCTTCATGATGGTAAAACAATTGCAAATTACGGTCGAGTTATCGTAAGAGGCAATAATGTATTATTTATCAAACTAGAAAATGAACTCTAGTTAGTGATGTGGTTTTATGACCAACAGTTTTCTGTTTACGTCTGAATCAGTAACTGAAGGTCATCCAGACAAAGTTTGTGATAATATTTCTGATGCATTTTTAGATGAATATTTGAAACAAGATCCTAATTCCAGAGTTGCAGTTGAAACAATGGTTACTACAGATTATGTAGTCGTATCAGGAGAAGTTACATCAAAAGCTGAATTTGATCAAAAAGCTCAAGAAGAATTAGTTAGAAAAACAATCAGAGAAATTGGCTATGATAATAAAGATTTGATGTTTGATGGAGATAGTTGTAAAGTTGATTTGAAACTCCATTCACAAAGCCCAGATATCAGTCAGGGTGTTACACCAACTGAAGAAAAAGAACAAGGTGCAGGCGATCAAGGTTTAATGTTTGGTTATGCATCAAACGAAACAAAAGAATTGATGCCTATGCCAATTTTATTAGCACACAAACTTATTCAAAAATTATCACAAGTAAGACGAGATGAAACTTTACCATGGGTTAGGCCAGATGGTAAATCACAAGTATCTGTAAGATATGAAGATAACAAACCAATTAACATTGAAACAGTTGTAATATCTACACAACATGCTCCAGATATTTCTCAAGAAGAAATTTCAAGAGAGATTATTGATAAAGTAATCAAACCAGTTTTAGGTAATCTTTGGAATGATCAAATTAAAATCCACATAAATCCAACAGGAAAATTTGTTATTGGTGGACCGCATGGAGATGCAGGGTTAACCGGAAGAAAAATCATTGTAGACAGCTATGGAGGATTTGGAAGACATGGCGGAGGAGCTTTTTCTGGAAAAGATCCGTCAAAAGTAGATAGATCTGCATGTTACATGTGTAGATATATTGCAAAGAATTTGGTTGCAGCAGGATTATCTGATAGATGTGAAGTTCAACTTGCATACGCAATTGGAGTTGCAGAACCGGTATCACTATATGTTAATACATTTGGAACAAACAAAATTCCTGAAAACCAAATTGAAGATCTAGTTAGAAAGAACTTTGACATAAAACCGTCTGGAATTATTTCGCAATTAGATTTGAAGAGACCAATTTACAAGAAAACAGCCGCTTACGGTCACTTTGGAAGAAACGAGCCAGAGTTTACTTGGGAAAAAACTGACAAATCTGAAACGCTAAAGCAATCTGCCGGACTGTAATAGTTCTACTACAGATTGAAATTTAACGTTAGAGATTTTTGATAATTTTTTATGATTTCCTTTAAAATTACCGATCAGGATATTTAGATCATCGATTCCAAGATCAGATTTTGAATTTCTTATTGCATTATGATATGCTCGTTCTAAATTGATTCTTTTAATTTTGATATTTGTGCCTTTAGAAAATAATTTAACATACTTTTCAAAAGTTATGTATTCTGATCCAACAAGATCAAAAATCTTCTTGTTAAATTCAAGCCGAGATATTGACTCTAGAATAATTTTTACAGCATCAGATACGTGTATTGGTTGTATTGAATATGTTCCAGAGCCCGGGATTATAATTTCTCCAGATTTGATTTGTTTTTTTAGATTTTTAGAAAGCAAATCGTCTTTTCCAATAATGTATGAGGGTCTGAAAATTGTAAAATCTAGATTAGAATTGATGATTTGTTTTTCTGCATTATATTTTGAGATAAAGTATCCTAACGAAGTATTCGATGAAACGCCCAATCCACTTAGAAAAATAATTTTTTTAGTGTTAGATTTCTTACATAAATTTACAACATGTTTTGTTAAATCAGTATTTATCATATCATAATCTGCACTTACAGTTTGTTTTCCTATTCCGACAAGATGGATTAATGCATCAGAATTTTTAATTTTAGTAAGAATTTTTTTTTCATCATAGGTTTTTGAAACAATTTTCGTTTCAAAGTTAAAACTCTTAAAATCATTTCTAGATATTGAGACTGATTCAATATTTTTTTCTGATAAATATTTTCGTAGGTTTTTTGCAATAAAGCCACTAGCTCCAGTAACAACAATTTTTAGAGATTTAACCACAATAGAACAAAATTTGTTTTAATTTTAAATCTATTTGAAGAGTTTGCAAAAATTATGAAATAAGAGTTAATACCACAAAATGAATACGCCTGATGTGGAAAAAGAAAAGACAAAAATGAAGACAGGTTATACTACAGGAAGTTCTGCGACAGCAGCAGCAAAAGCTGCATTATTGTCAATAATTAATCAAAAAGAAATTGAAAGTGTTTATATTTTATTGCCTAAGAAATCATATCTTCAAATTCCAATACACTCATGCAAATTTGAATTAGATAAAGCGAAATGCTCAGTGATTAAAAATGGTGGAGATGATCCCGATGTCACCCATGGGGCAGAGATTATTGTTGACTTGTCATTTACTGAAAAAGTAAATGAAATTGAGATTGATGGTGGAGAGGGTGTAGGTACAGTAACAAAGCCAGGATTAGGATTGGAAATTAACAAGGCTGCAATAAATCCAGTTCCTAAAAGAATGATTACAGAAAACCTAAGAGAGGCGGGAGAAGAAATTCTTTTAGAAAAAGGAATCAAGGTAATTATTTCAGTACCTAAAGGAAAAGAATTGGGGCCTAAAACAGATAATCCAAGATTAGGTGTTACAAATGGAATTTCAATTTTAGGAACCAGTGGGATTGTTATTCCATTTTCTACAGCATCATATGCAGCGTCAATAAGACAAAATTTGGATGTTGTAATTGCAGCAGGTGACGATACAGTGGTATTAGCAACAGGTGGAAGAAGTGAGGATTTTGCAAAAAAAATAGTGGATTTACCAGTTCATTGCTTTGTACAAATGGGGGATTTTTCAGGATATACAATTCAACAGTGTGGTAGAAAAGATATCAAAAGAGCATACGTCGTTGGTTTCATCGGAAAACTAGCAAAAATGGCAGCAGGTGTTAAACAAACTCATGTGAAAGGTTCTAAAGTTGATATGGGTTTTCTAGCAGAGTTAGCAAGAAAATGTAATGTTGATGAAAATATAATTCAAGAAATTAAAAAAGCAAATACAGCAAGACATGTTTCAGAAATTATTCAAGAAAACAAGATTGAGGGGTTTTTCGACCTGATTTGTGAGGAGACGTACAAACATATGAGAAAGCATTCTGAAGAAAAAGTTCCAATTGATGTAGTGTTGTTTGATTTTGGAGGGAATATTTTGGCTAGAAAATCTGAAGAGTAAGGTATTTTATTAAAGTTGAAAGATTTTGATTGTGGAAAAAACTTCGGTTCTTGCTATTACTAAAAACGGGATAAAAATTGGAGAAAATCTAAAAAAAATATTTCCAGATTGGAATGTATTTGCTCCATCAAAATTAACAACTGAAACGGCAGGAATTGCTTGGTATTCTGAGCCTACAACAGAGAAAATCGTTGAACTTTTTAAAAATAATAATGCGTTAATCTGTATTTTTTCATTAGGAGCAGTAATTAGATTAATTGCTCCATATTTGAAAGATAAAAAAACAGATCCAGCGGTAATTGTTATTGATGATAAAACGAAATTTGTAATCAGTGTTTTATCCGGACACATAGGAGGAGCCAATGGACTTACAGAAAAGATCGCAGAAAAATTAGGAGCTTTATCTGTAATTACCACAGCAGCTGATGTGAACAAAACAATTGCAGTTGATCTAGTGGGAAGAGAATTTGAATGGAAAATAGACGATGATTCTACTGTAACAAAAATTAGTGCACATATGGTAAATGAAGAGCCAATAGGATTATTTCAAGAAGCAGGAAACAAAAATTGGTATAAAAAATTACCAAAAAATGTTGCAAGTTATGAAAATATGGACGAATTGAAAAAATCAAATTCTAAAGCTCATCTTATAATTTCAGATAAAATCATTGATGATGAAATAATTAAGGAATCAGTAATTTATCGTCCTCCAAGTTTAGTGATTGGGATTGGATTACATCGGGATACTGCAAAAGAAACAATTAGAGAAGGTGTTGATTTTTGTTTAGAAAAATTCAAACTCAGTCCAAAATCAATTGCAAAACTGGTGTCTATAAAAAAGCCTGAAGATGTACAAGGATTGATAGATCTTGGTAAAGAGATGGGAATTCCAGTAGAATATGTCAATAGAGAAGATTTGGCAAAAGTTTCTGCTCCAAATCCATCTGAAACAGTAAAAGCATTTGAAGGAACTGCAAGTGTTTCTGAGGCTGCTGCTATCAAAGTGTCTCAAGGCCAATTAATAGTAGAAAAGCAGAAATTCCCACCAAATTTGACTATAGCCATAGCGAGGATAATGAATTGAGGCGTGGATTATTACTAATTGATAGAGGAAGTAGGGAAAGAGAGGCATCTGAGGAATTAGATGTAATTTGCCAAGGCATCAAGGCTAAAGGAGACTATGTCTTCACAGATTTTTGCTTTCTAGAGGTAGAACCGCCCTATATCGAAGATGGGATACCTAAATGTCTAAACCATGATATTGATTCTCTGACTATAGTTCCATACTTTTTGTATCCTGGAAAAAAAGTAAAAAATGCAGTTACAGATGTAATGAAATTTCAAAAAGATACCAAAGTGAAATTTCTAGTTACAAAACAAATGAGTATGCATAAAACTTTGGTGGATGTTGTTGAAAATAGAATAACTACAACACTACAAGAAAATAATGTCACACTTTCAAATGAAGAAGTAGATGTAATGATTATTGGACATGGAAGTAAAGATCCTAATGCACAAAGATCACTAGATTACATTGTAAACGAATTAACAAATTCATATAGAAATGTTAGCAGGTGTTGGCTAGAGATAGAACAACCCGATATTTTTGAAGGCATTAAGAAATGTGAAAAAGACAATCCCAAAGTTTTGATAATTGTTTTTTATTTTCTACATGAAGGAGCGCATGTTAAAACTGACATCAATAATGATTTAGTACCAGCACTTGAAAAATCTACTATAGAAAAAGCATACATTACAAAACACATAGGTACAGATCAAAAAATGATTGATTTAATACTTGAGAGAGCCAGAGAGGTAGAAAATGCAAACTAAGAAAGGTCAATCAATTGAAGATGCAAGCATGCAAATGATTGAAGACGAGGTAGGATCACATGAATTTAACGAAAAAGAATGGCCAATCGTTAGAAGAATAATTCATTCAACAGCTGATTTTGATTTTGCAGATAAAAACAAGCTAGTTTTTCACAAAGATGCGATTGAAAGTGGAATGAATGCCTTGAAAAATGGCTGCAGTATTGTGGCTGATGTTAACGGAGTGATTGGAGGAATGAATAAACAGAATCCTAAAGATTTTGGAAATAACATAATCTGCAATATTTCAAAGCCAGAAATCACGGAATTGGCAAAAAAAGAAGGTAAAACTCGTTCTCAAGTATCTATGAGAGAAGCAAAAGAAGACATCGATGGAGGAATTGTAGCAATAGGAAATGCCCCAACTGCGCTTCAAGAAGTGATTCAAATGGTAAAAGAAGGCACGGTAAAACCTGCATTAATTATCGGAATTCCAGTAGGATTCATCTGTGCTGCCGAATCAAAAGAAGAATTAGCAAAGTTACGAGGGGCACCGTTTATCACAAATATTGGAAGAAAAGGAGGCAGTTCCTCAGTGTCTGCTACAATTAACGCTATTTTCAAGTTAATTAGAGCAGAATCATCTCTTTGAATTTTTTATACAGTTTTTAACAAAAATTTCTGCATAATTGGAACTATCAAAATACAGATGGCCATAGGAAGCCAATGTGTTATCTTGAATTAATCCATCCTGATGTTTCTCAATGCCTTCACCTATTTCTAGAGAGTATGCAAATTTCGAGTCAGATGAGACAGAATCTAAATGAGAATAATGAAATTCGTGTCCTTGAATATTATGTAGTCTTTCTGATAGTATATTTTTTGCAAGAATTTTCCCTTTGGTGTAATTTAATCTCGTTTTTTTAGTCATTTTAGTTTCAGCATCAAACAAACCAATCATTTTGTATTTTTTATTTTCAGATAAGATGGATTTTGTCAGATACATTAATCCGCCGCATTCAGCATAAATTGGAAGCCCAGATTCAGATAATTTTTTTATTGATTTTTTCATAATTTGATTTTTTTCAAGTGAGTTACCCAAAACCTCAGGAAATCCACCACCAATGTATAGTCCATCGCATTTGGGAATTTTTTTATCTTTAACAGGACTAAAAAATTTTAGCTGTGCGCCTTCACGACGTAATGCTTCTAAATTATCTTGATAATAGAAATTAAATGAAGTATCAAGTGCAACTGCAATCGTGGTTTTTGTTTTTTTATGGATGGATTTGGATTTTTTGATAATAACAGGTGAATTTTTTGCAATTTTTAAAATTTGGGCAATGTCAATATTTTTTGAGATTGTTTGGGAAACCTTATCAATTTGCTTTTTAAGGATTTTATTTTCTAATGTTGAGATTAATCCCAAATGCCTAGATGGCATAGTCAACAAAGAATTTTTTGGAATTACGCCAACAGTCGGGATTTTAGTTTTTTTTAACGCACTTTTACAGAGGAATTCGTGTTTTTTACTACCTATTTTATTAAGAATAATTCCAGATATACGAGAGTTTTTGTGAAATTTTAAAAAACCAAGTGCAGTTGCTGCGATAGAACGTGACGTTTTGCTAGCATCAAGAACTAGTATGACTGGAGATTTTGTCAGTGACGCTATATGATGGGTACTTGCATAATTTGAATCTCCTTTAAATCCATCATAAAATCCCATTGCACCTTCTATTACAGATATATCGGAACAGGAATTTGAAATGAAGCTGTAAAGTAATTGTTTTCCCCCCATAAGCCATGCATCTAGATTGTATGTATCATTTTTAGAAATGCTAGAAAGATAGCCAGGATCAATATAATCAGGTCCGACTTTAAATGGTTGTACAGAAAAACCATTTTTTTGTAAAGCATGTATGATTGAACATGTAATTGATGTTTTCCCAACTCCACTAGTGGCACCTGCAATTACAATTCTAGGAATTTTCAATTTGCATGACTAGGATCATTTTTTATTTAAATTGATAGATTTGAAAAATCCTTAATGTTTTTAGTAAGAATCATTGAATGAAACTTGTGGAAAATGATGGATTAACTATCGTTTATACTGGAAAAGGGAAGGGGAAAACAACTGCCGCTTTAGGAATTGCTTTACGTGCGACAGGATATAAAAAGAAAATTTGTATGATCCAATTCATTAAAGGCTCGTGGCACTATGGTGAAATGGACTCATCAAAAAGACTTGAGCCAGAATTTGAAATGCTAGCTGTAGGTAAGGGATTTGTTGGAATAATTGATGATAAGAGTCCAAAAGAAGATCATGAAAAAGTAGCAAAAGAGGCAATCGGAATCAGTAACGAGAAAATTCAATCAGGAAATTATGACATAGTGATTTTAGATGAGATAAATTACGCGGTAAATCTAAATTTAATCTCAGTTAACGATGTTGTAAATATGATAAAAAATAAACCAAAAGGAGTAGATTTGGTTTTAACAGGAAATTACGCAAAAAATGAAATCATCGAAATTGCAGATTTGGTAACAGAAATGAAAGAAATCAAACATCCATTTCAAAGGGGTATCAAAGCAAAGAAAGGTATTGATTTCTAGTCACAAACATTAATTTACACATGAATGAGTTTTAGAAGAAATGTCTACTGAAATCCAAGAAATGCCTGAACAGGGGGAAATAATTCTGGCGACAATTACAAAAGTGATGGATCATGGAGCATATGTTACATTAGATGAATATGATGATATTCAAGGATTTTTGCATATTTCTGAAATTGCTCCCGGATGGATTAGATCTGTAAATAGATTTGTTAAAGATGGGGAGAAAAAAGTACTTCTTGTAAAAAAAGTAAATCCTCAACGGGGAGATATAGATCTTTCATTAAAACAGGTTTCAAAAGATCAGAAAAAACAGAAATTAAAGGAAGTTAAAAAGTTTGAGAAAGGCAAAACATTATTACAGAATGTTCAAGACAAAGCCAAATTATCAGATGATGAAATTGAGAAGTTAGAAGATAACATTTATTCAAAATTTGATTCAGTGTATGATGCTTTCATATCTATTGGAAGAAATGGAATAGATTCAGTTAAAGATCTTAAAATCGCAAAAAAAACTGCAGCAGTAATTGAAGACATATGTTCGAAAATAAAACTCCCATCAGTAGAAATTAGGGGAATAATGAAAATAACAAACAATAAACCAGACGGAGTGGAAATAATTAAAAAAACATTACTAGATGTTATAAAAAAAGATTCTACTATAGATATTACCTATTTAGGTGCACCAAAATATAGATTATCAATTACTTCAGAGGATTTCAAATCTGCTGAAAAATCATTAAAGCCAATAATTGAAGAAATTGAATCAAAAATAGAAAAGAAAAAGGGTTCATTCAGATTCACTAGAGAAGATTCAAAGAAAACTAGAGAAAATTAAAATGAGATTTTTATTAAGAAGATGTTCAAAATGTAATCATTATACACTAAAAGAAAAATGCCCAAAATGTAAAGAAGATACCATTTCTGTACATCCGGCTAAATTTTCTCCTGACGACAAATACATGCGTTATAGATTAGCTGAAAGGTATTCTTAAGATATGGGCATGTATTCTTTATTTACCTCATAAACAAAAATGCCAATAACAGGCCCCACCTTTTCTTCATTAAAGCTAGGTGATGCATAAACTAATTTTAATGGACCGTTACCATCAGAAGGGTATTTGATATCTTTTTCATAGATTGCAATCATTCCAGGTAAATAAGTGGGGGACTGATCATTCACATTATTAGGATTAACGTATCCTAATAGACGAAATGGAAACATCTGTCCTAACAAAGTTTCATTCCAGAAATAATCAGTTCCACTGGAACCGTCTGAATGTAAATATTTGGATAGATCATCTCCAGCTATTCTAATAAACCAGGGTTTCTTAGATTCATCACCACCTCCACCTAAAACATAAACTGGATTAGGAGTATCAAAGGCCAATTGTTCAGCAACTACAAAAACAAGAACATAATCAGCTTCCATTTGATTTAAACTCAGCCATGCAGAATTTGGATTATCAATGAACATCTTTGCAATATTTTTAATTACTGAATCAATAAGAGTAGAATTATCTGCTAATGAGGCTCTTTCGCCCATTGTAGAAATCCAATATCCATAATCCCACCATGACGCAACAACAGAATCCTTAGGAGTGTTATTCTTAATCCAATTTAGAGTATCTAACCAATCAGTAGTAGAAATCCAATATCCAGACCCTCCATTCATTATTGTAGGCGGGATGTCTGTTACAGAAGGGGTGTCTGAACCTACAGGGTAAACCATAGGCATCATTAAGAAAATTATTATTCCTACAACATATGGTATTTTTATGAATGCAGTAATGGGTCTTTTTGATTCATTACTATTTTTGAGAAATTCTCTTGTCAATATCGTTAAGCCTAATGATGCTAAAACTATGACGGAAATAGATGCAAAAACTTCCAATCTAACAAATGTTGAACTTACATAAACGCCTGTAATTCCCAAAATTAATGAAAATGCCAACATGTCATTAGAAATAAAATTAAAATTTTTATTTTGTACATTTTTAATTATTAACCAGATTCCTAATCCTGAAAAAATCATTAAAACTGAATGGAAGAAAAAGGATTGAGATGTTGTTGTTGTTGCATGTTCAGATACTGAATCTACTAATGGATCAGTAGTAGTTAAAAAAGGATTAAGGGCATTAAGATATCGATGGCTAGAAGAGGGCAAAAATTGGGAATCAGAATTGACAACCATAATGCCTGGTGCAATTATTAAAATTGCAAGTAAAAACAATGCACCATTTCGTAATTTGTTTTTAGAACTTTTATGCTGTATTAAAATACAAGATACTAAAAGTAGTGTTGATACTAACAGTGTTAATCCACCCAGTCCAAAAATAAAACCAGAACTTACTCTTTCAATTCCTAAAGAAGGGATAATTGTGGAAGCGGTGTAAACAGGTATTGCCCATACAATGAATTTGTGATCATTTCTTAGAAGGGGTAAAACAATAAAAAAAAGTCCTATTGGAATAATGAAAAATTGATTTCCCCCCCAAGCGGAAATTGAAAAAGTAGTAAAAATACCAGCACCAATAAGCTTCAATAATGCTATTTTTTTATTTGGAGACCGAATTCCGCTGATGAGCAAATAGGTCATCAGTAAACCAAAAAATAATCCTAAAGGTTCTGACTTGAACCATCCAATTGGACTCCTAACGAGAATTGGTAAAGAAACAGAGAACAAAAGAGCAGAGAACAAACCAGCAGTTGTACCACCAACTACACGAACTAGAGCAAAAATTACTACTGCAGATAATGATCCAAAGATTACTGGAAACATGATCGTAAAATCATATAGATCTGTCCCTCCACCAAAAATCCAATATGTTGTTGCAGCTGTTAAATGAAGCATAACTTGGGAAGTTGTAGACACATCCCTGCCGTGAGGATGCCAACTTAGGTTATCATTCCATTGTAAATATTCACTAATTCCGTTATCAACAATATATTGCGTTGCTCTATAATTGAAGAAAGGATCAAATTCGTTTAATTCGAAACCGAAATCAGCAGGTTGAACACGTAAAAGAAATGAAACAGTAAAAGCTAAAGAAAGAATTCCGATAATTAAAAGATGGTTTAATTTTAAATCAAAATTTCCCACAGAAACAAGTTTAGTATTTGCAATCAAGTGATAATTTTCAAAAAACTTGACTTATTACTCTTTTGGACAAAAAATTATCTAAATTGGAGTTAAGGGGAATAACGTCCTTTTAATTGAGATTGTGCAATAACATGATCTTTGATCATTGATTCAATTTCTTGTTTGGTTGAGCCCTTAGGAGCATCTAATTTTTTATCTATTGCATATAATTTGAAAATATACGTATGTTCTTTATCAGGAGGAGCAGGGCCACCATAACCAATTTCGCCAAAATCTGTTTCCCCTTCAATACAATTTGAAGGTAAAGAATTTTCGTTAAATTCGATGTTATCAGGTGAGATATTCCATACAATCCAATGAACCCAAATTTTACCAACTGCACCCATTGCATCAGGATCATCCATTATCAGAACAAGAGATGCCGTATTTCCTGGAATTCCTGAAATTTTTAGAGGAGGACTTGTGTTTCCATGTTTATATCCATATTTTTTTGGAATGATTCCATTATTTTCAAATGCTGTACTGGTCAAGGTTAATGTCACAGTACAATTTGATTTATCTTGAAATTAAATATTTCTAAGATTCTAGAACGATTTTATTATTGGAAAAAGACATTATCGAGCTTCCATGTTTTTTAATTTGAGTTTTTAATTCTTTATCCATTGTGGCTATAATTATCCTATTTTTTGAAACATAATCCAATAATTCTTTATCAGCAAATGAACCAAGCATGGGAATGGTTTTGAAATTTTTGATGTAATTTAAGGTCGATTGAATTTCTCTTTTTTTTCCAGGTTGTTTTTCCAATTTAAATAATTCATTTTTTACAACTTCAGGCACTACAAAAGTAATTTGGCCTATTTCAACATCTAGATTATCCAAGTTTTTTATTCTGTTCGTAGCTAGATGAATTAGAAAATTTGTGTCACAGATTACTTCGACCAACTATTCCTGCACCAATAAGTCTCCATCTTTCAGCAATTCTTCTACTAATTGCAACATTTCCACCTTCAAATATACATGCAGGTCTTCGTAATTCAATCTCAGTATTTTTTGATTTTATTTTGATAACCTTGCCTAATACTGGCGCAGTACCAATGTTGAGTCTAAGTAATTCTCCAGATGAGATTGGTTGGACCTTAATATCCTCATTTGCACCTACAGCAGAATCAAACAGATTCACTTCTAATTTTAACAAGGTTGAATTCTCGGGGAGGGTGCCAGGTTTGCCAATAACTGATCCTATGAATGAATCACTTCTAGTCATTGCAGGATCTAATTTTGTTCCAATTGCAACTAAACCGCCGGGTTTTACCGATTCTACAATCCCTGCAGCAGTTCCCAAGGAAGTAATTTCTGTTAGTAGAGGCTCGTAGGTTTTTTTCTTTTCATTTATGATTCCAGGTTTAATTTCTATCTCATCTCCAATATTAAAAATTCCCTGAGTAAGACTTCCACCTATGACACCTCCTTTGATATCCTTTAGTTTTATTCCTGGTTTGTTTACATCAAAGGAACGCAAAACATGCATTACAGTATCTGCTTTTTGATCTCTTTCAGGAGTTTTAATACTTGATTCGATTGCAGCAATAAGCGCATCAATATTTAATCCAGATTGTGCTGAAATTGGAATTACAGGCGCTTTTGCAGCATGACTTCCTTTAACAAATTTTGTAATTTCTTTATAATTAGAAAGGGCCTCTTGATAAGAAAGTAAATCAACCTTGTTTTGAACTACAACAATCTGTTGAATGCCAAGTGTTTGAAGTGCTAAAAGATGCTCTTTAGTTTGAGGTTTAGGTACTTTTTCATTTGCTGCAGCTAAAAGTAACGCACCGTCCATTAATGCAGAACCTGAAAGCATATTTGCCATAAGACTTTCGTGACCAGGACTGTCTACAAAACTAACTACTCTAGATAGTTCACTCTCTTTTCCACAGTTGTTACACTTTGGAGTAGTAGAATATCCCAAAGGTTCTTCACATTTTTTACACTTGTAAAATGCAGCATCAGAATATCCAACACGAATTGTAATCCCACGTTTGAGTTCTTGACTATGAACACTAGTCCATGAACCAGTTAGAGCTTGAATAAGAGTAGTTTTTCCATGATCTACATGGCCAGCCGTACCAATGTTGACACATGGCTGATAACCATATTTTTTTATGTACCAATCGGGAAGAGTTTCTCTCCAATGCATGAGTCAAAAAACGAAATCGGTATATGTTAAGTTATTCTTTTTTATCTTCAGTTTTTTCTTCTGCAGCTTCTTCAGCAGGAGCTTCAACTGGCAATTCTCCATCAAATTTACAATTTACTTGATAGGTTTCTTCAGAGACGGTATTTCCACGCATTAGTTTTCTTTTTCGTTGTCCATGTTCTGCATCTTGTAATCCAACTCCTCTAGAGAGTAAAACTTTTTTTCTTGCGGCACCATGAACATCATTTCTCATTGGAACGCCAGATTTATCGCTACCACCAGTAAGTTTTAATTTTCCAGATAGTCCTACGATAGACGCATCAGTTTCATTTCCTAATTGTAAACCCAGCAAAGGATTAGCATCACTATCCTTGAGCTCTTTTGAAAGAGATTTTCCTTTTACGTCAGATATTGTAAGTTTGAAGTTAGCCAATTATTTCAAAAAAAAGTTGAACGACTAATTAACCTTTGGACATAATTTTTAAATCAACAATCATAATGGTGGGCATGGCAGAAAAAATCACATGTCCAAGATGTGATAAAGAAATGGTAGACATGCAAGCGTGTCATATGTTTTGTCCAAATTGTGGAGCCCATTTAGATTGTTCGGATAAAGGAAGTTATTGGTAATTAAATTCCAGGTCTATCTGGAATGTATTCAGATGACATGTTAATTGCTTGATCTTTCATGATTTCAATATACGTTTCGTAATCTGCCTCAAAATTACAATGAGGACACTTTACTTTAGTTACATTATCGTCTAATATTGCAACTTTTTCACATTCAGGGCATCTTGCATCCATGTTTTGGATTACCAGTGAAGATATTTAATCATAGTTGCTGAAATTATTCCAAGCGGAGTTAGTTTAGTCCGGTATGACGTCAGCTTCCCAAGCTGAAGGCCGCGGGTTCAAATCCCGCACTCCGCATCATAATTCTCTTATTGCCTGTTCTATCATACCCCTATCAGAAGCTTTGGGATAATATTTTAGATAGTTTTTAAGATCATCTTTTGCTTGAGGGTTGTTATTTTGTTTTTCTCTAAGATAGGCACGATTTTTGTAAATTTTTGCAGATCTTTTCGGATTAATTTCTATGGCTTTGGTGTAATAATTTTCTGCTTTTCCAAACTCGTTTGTTTTAAGATAAAAATTTCCTAAACCATTAAGAGTCAGATATGATCTCTTGTTAATTTGTAAGCATTTTTTATAATACTTTACGCAATCAGTAGAATTCTGAGCATTTAGCACAGCACCAAGTAGATTCAAAGCTGTTGAATTACTTTCATCTAATTCTATAGCCTGTTTTAGTGATTCAAGAGCTTCGGAAGTATTTTTTAAAATATTTTGTTTTTCAGAAATAAGACACAATCTGTTTGACTTGTTGCCAGAATCATTTTCAAAATTTACAGATGTTAAAATATCAGATGGAGCTAAAGCTAGTAATAATCTTCCTTCCTCATACCATTCTTTATCAAAAACATCTTGAGGGATTGCACCTTCTTGTTGTTCGCCTTGTTGGTTACCTTTCTGGATATAATGCAAAATTGTTTTTTCTTTTTCATCATAACCTGTAATTACAGAAGCATGTTGAGTAATTTCAGGTATTCCTGGAAGAATCACAATTGGCGGAATTCCCAGATCAATGATGTTTTTTAGTTCAGTTAGCGATGAATGAACGATTTTGCATGTTAAGCCATGTCTTTCAGCAATTTCAATTCCTTCAATCAAAACACTGCCATCAAATCCAGAATATTTCTTTGCGGACTCGAGCGCTTCGGCCATGGGCAAATCAATATTCCAATATTTTGATACCACGTTGATGGGTAAAGGTAGACAGATATTTTCATCATCTACAAGAGGCAAGAGTAATTCATGGTTTTCTTCTTCCATAAAACAAAGAATCTTCAGAGTTATTAAAATCAATCAAAGAGAGCAGAACTTTTCGATTAAATCATTACCATCTTTACTCATTTCAGGATGGAATTGGGTTCCAAAAATTGGTTTTTCATCATATTGAATGATTTCATATTTGCAATTATTTGATTTTGCAAGCGGAATTAAGGCAGTAGGTAATTTTGATATTTCAAAACCGTGACTTTCGAATACCTCCAAGGGATCAGTGCAAAAAGAATTTTTTAACACGGGTTGAATTGATTCGATTCCTTTTTGAAGAGTAGGTATTTTTCTAATGGTACCGCCTAAAGTTAGGGCTAAAATTTCTGCGCCATAGCAGATTCCAAGCAATTTATTATTATTTTTGATACAGTATTTGATTACTTTCGAATTAACTTCATTAATCTTTTTTTCATTTTTTCGGCGTCCAGAAAGGATGAAAGAGTCATATTTTGAAAGTGAATCTAATTGTAAAGATTGTGGTGAATATTTTTCAAATAAAATGTTTTTTTGGTTTAAAAAATCGGTTAGTTGTTTTGTGTAGATGGAGCCATTGTCAACAACAAGAAGCAATTAGTTGCCTACCTCAATTGACACATAATGTATCTCAGGAAGTTCATCCTTAACTAATACAGTTCCAATGTTAAGATTCCCATCTTCTTCCCACATGAAGACTCTATCAGTACGTGGCACTACAAAGTCATCAATGAATTTAGACAAGAATTCCTCAGTCTCAGATTGATCACTTTCAGTAAAGAAGAATATTTCACCCTCATTAAATGATAGTGGGATCTGGATAGATGTTGGCTCAGAAATAGAAATTCCGTTTACTGTGAATATGTCCTTTATGATATCAATTCTGTTACTTCTGTCTAATTCGACATAATCATCATCAGCAGTAGTTGTAGTAGATGCAACACCTGAAACTTTCTTCAAGTATGCCTCAAATGCTTCTTCTTGGGTGTCACCCAAACCTACAAAATACTCTCCATTAAAGGCTGCACCAACGGCTGCAATAGTTCCCAGTTGGGCAACGACACCACCCGCACCTGCAGTATAAACAGGAATAAAGTAAATATCATGATCACCTACACGATACAGAATATTATCACCAATCCTTGGATTTCTCAATAACGTCTTTAGTTGTGCAAATTCTGGATCCCTATCAAGTGCTTCTCGTACTGCAGTAGGACCAATCAGTTTAGTAGTAGAGTTTAGTGGGACTTCATAGAACTGTAAATCTCCCAGTTTGGCAAGGTCATTTTCTACTACCATATATCCAGCAAGGTTTCTGCCTTGGGAACCCCTTAATTCTAATGAAAGTAATCCCAAAAATTCAGTTCGTTCAAAACCAGGCGGTTTGGCTTCAACATAGTAAGTATCAAGACCGCGTGGAATTTCATAGAATTCATTGGCTTGGATAAATGTCTCTACATTGGTAACATGGTATATGTTGTACATTTCAGTTTTCCAATTAAACAATTCAACGGGATACCGTATTTGCTCTTCTAACCATGATGGCATTGGTTGGAATTGTTCGGAATATTGACTGGCAAACATATCAGTAAAGAAATCATCACCTGTTTTTAGTAGTTGAATGTCACCATTGTAAGAATCAACAAGTGCATATCCTACTAAACGCAGGTAAGGATTTCCAACAGACCAAGGAACGTCACTTGTATCAAATCCAATAATTAATGGGATTAACCAATAGGAATTTTCTCCATCAGTTACAGGAAGCGAATCTAATTCTTTTCCAAATAAATCATATAGGAAATAAGGATACAAAGTTTCCATTCTGTCATGAACGTCCTTGTATCTCATAATATGAACGGATTCTCCTGGAAATGAGAGCAAAAAGTTTGGCTCAAATATCCAACTTAATGGAGGTGCAACGTCTAATCCACCTATTCCAGAATAAGATACCCCACCAAGTTCAGCGCTGGAATCTCCCCTTGAGTTTGGATAGCCAGACCAAGTTTGTTCAAACAATCCGCCCTCGCCATAGTAAATTTCCCTTTGTTTGAAAAATTCCCCACTATCAACAATTTGTCCATCTGTAGCTTCCAGTGTAAGAAATCCATCAGGTACGTGAGTATAAACAAGATGTTCGTTATACCATCTATTTTCAAGGCTAACAGATGTTGGTAAAATCGGTTTCATTGATGCAGTCCAATACAGAGTATTATTGAAACGAAGTATGTCATTATCTTCAAAGTCGACATATGGAATCAAACCAATTTCAGGCTTTAATTTTGCAAAAGCTGCTTCCCAATCCCAAACACGTATTACATCAAGAACATCACTGTTTTGTTTTACATAATTTTTGATATTATTTGTGGAAACTGACGTTAATTGGACGTCATGAGTATTTTCTTGTACATTATTTAGTTCTCCAAGATAACGATTCACACCAATCTGTTGGGCAGTATATGGTCCCAAAAACTCAATCTTCTTTGCATCAGCAATACTGTTGTTAACTGAAACAAAACCCAAAACAATTATTGCAATTGCAAGAATTGTTAAGAATCGAATGTATACGTCCCTCTTAAACATGTGAGTTAGTACGCGTGCCCTGATTCTATCAACTATTGAAAATGCGATTAATGCAGCGCCAATAACTAGGGTACCGCCGATTACATATCTCGTATTATAATCGATTTGATCTGTGAAAAATAAATTAAATCCTGCCCAAAGTATGCCAATACCAATTATTCCTTCAATAGTTGAAACATAGTTTAGATACCGTGGTTTGCCTCCTTTTGAATCTTGCAAAAATGACGTAATCACATTGATTATTCTGTGAATTCCAACATACAGCATTAAACGAAGTCCAATTGCTGCAAGTAATGGCGGAATCAATACTACCAAAGCTGGAATCATTGGCACTACATTTTCTGCAGCATAGTTTGGATCAGTTTCAGGAGTTACAAACGGTAGAGAAAATAAAGAAGGCAGGTGTTCGATTCCCAAAGTATTTCCATCTATAAATGACATGGCTGCAAAACCAAACATGATATTTGCAAAGAAAGCTCCAAAAAGCAAGACTTTGGTAATCTGCCAGATTACAAATTGCGCTGAAGATAGCTTGTAGTCTCTAAAGCTTTGCACAGTACTTGATACTGGCTGTTGTCCACCAGATCCTAAAAATCCAATTGCAGAACTGATTGCATACCAGAAAATGGAAGAACGTCCAGCAATGTTGACTCTAACTAGTGCTATGGTGGACAAAATAATTGTAGAAACAAGTGTGTAGTAGAGGGGTTTGCTAAATTGATCGCCAAACTCGGTGAAATTCATAGATAAAATTACTGCCTGATTTCCCACCATGGTGAAAATAGCTACTCCGATTATTGCCACAATGATTAATCTGATGTATTTCCCAGTATCAGGTGGCGGAGCTTGCTTATCAGTAGAGGCGCTATACAAAACTAAGTTTTCTTGAGATTCGGTAAATTAATGTCTTACCGGTAAAATCAAGCTATTCTAGCTAGTTTTTTACAAATCATATAAACTGCAGCAAACGTAGGAACCGTAATTTTTTCATTAACATAAGGCCCGAATTTTTTATTTTTTAATCTAAATTCAATTGGACAATTCGCCATAACCTCTACAGAGTCACCACTAAGAAAAGATGCTTCAACATATGGATCAAATTTTGTCAGATCGTTACACCGTATTTTTGTTAGCCCACTTTTACTGTTAATAGAACCGGGTAATCTGAAAATTCTATGTATATCCATTGTTACGTTGGGATCAATTTTTACACCGATAGTTTCAGATGCGTCATCCAAAGTTTTTTGAAATGACGAATAACCGTTGCCAAGTAATTCTGTAATTATTTTTGAGCGTTTTGATTTTGAGCCAAAAACTTGTTTAGAAAATCTTCCTCCCCATCCTTTGTCTTCAAAATCTGCAAATAATTTTTTGTCAGGTTTGTGTTTATTCATTCCAATTGTTTCAGGAATAATTCCACGAAACGAAATATAATCAGTTAATTCAGAACGTTCTCTAGAACCAATCTCTTGGAATTGTGAGTCATAAGCATAAACATGGAATCCCTCATTGCCAGAAAAATATACTTGGATATTTTCTTTGGACAAGGCAAGATCATCTATTAAAACTTCGGATAATTTTGAAACTTCGGTTTTTGAACCGTCAATACAATTCTTGCAAGGTAAAGATTTTTTTTCTAATTTAGTGGAATTGCATTTTAGGCATTGAGAAAGATTTTTAGAAACTTCATTGCATTCATTACAAATTGAAACTGTATGGTTTTCTCTACAGGATAAATTAAGATCCTTTGCATCAATATCAAAAATTAGATCAGCCTCCTTCCAATCTTTTTCATTCATTGGCAAATTAGGAAATGTATAGTATGCGTTTGAGCAATACACGTCAGATGGGGTGCTTTGTATGAGCATCAAATGTAATTCTTTGTCGTCCTTTAGAGCAATATGACGTGTCATTCCAGAATTAAATTTTTGATACCCAAATTCTCTTTCTGGAGTTCTTTTAGGTACTTTGATTTGATCAAAATGATCAAAATAGTATTTTTTAAACGAGTTCTCTAGAAATCTGATATCAGTTTCTTGCATTATTTCCTCTTCCTTCCAAATTGTAAGGGATTAATGATGTTATCACATTCTGATGTTGCAAAACAAAGATCTTGTGTTTTTAATTTTTCGCATGATGGACAAGAATATTTGGTACCGCTTCCTGATGTTCCTGCTAAATGATTTAGCTGGTATAATGTTACACGCTCATTGTAATCAGGGGCATTTTTGAATAACGGTGCAATTTGTTCAACTGTCTGTCCCTTAGACAAAAGAAAAGTTGCAAGCATAAATCTTCCAGAATGAGGGAGGTTTTCACCTTTTTCAAGTACGTCAGTTGCGTGTTTTACGCATGGAGGATATTCTCCAGTATCTACAGTATGGATTACAAATTTTTTTCCTAATAAAATAAGCCTGTTTACGTAATCCTCAAATCCAGGAATCATTTCAGGAGTTTTTCCTTTACTGATTTTTTGATCAATGTATTTTCCTAATTCTTTTCTTATCAACCTAACAGTATGATGTGAGGATAAATGCACTTTTCCATTTGCAACTTTTCTATTAATTAATTTCCATTCACGTTCATGAAATTGAATTGAACGTGTGAGATAATCTGATACATTAACCAACCATTCGTCTTGGGCTGAAGTTAAACTTCCTTCTTCTTTTTCTTCAGGTTGAGAAATTTCAATGCCAGAAATTTCTTTAACTATTTGAACGGCTACTACTCTTATAGATTTGTGTGTATCAGTAAGAAGTACGGAACCGCTAGGATTGTTAGATATTTTCAAAGTCCCTTCCAATAATTTTTCTGCACGTCTTGACTCTTGCATTGAAAATCTCTTGATTAGGGTATGCATGCCACTTAACTTCAGTAGAACAATTGCCAATAGAAATGAGAAGATTTCCCTGGGAAGTGCGGCATCTTTTGAAGCATGATCCCCGTCTAGATCTGATTTGTATATTTTTCCATCAGCTGCTACTGTAATTCTCTCATATGCCCTATCGATTATCTGCTTCAAGTCAGGATCTGTACCAAATTGCTCAAGTGAAAACCCTTGATCCTTCAAATACTGACCGGCATCTGCCAAAAAGGGATATTTTGCAATTTCGTCTTGACCGAGTGCAAGCATGAAAGTGATTCCCCTAGTTTACTTAAAAATCTGATTTTTTGAATTTGGTGCTGGTTTAAATTATGTTTTAAAAAATATTACACATGAAAGTCGGATGTCATGTCTCAATATCTGGCTCAATTGATAAATCAGTCGATAATGCAGTTGAGAGAGAATGTTCAGCATTTCAAATTTTTACAAGAAATCCAAGAGGATGGCGTGCAAAACCACTTACAAAAGAAGACATTGATAATTTCCAATCAAAGCTCAAAGCAAGTAAAATCGATAGGTTTGCAACGTGTGCACATATGCCATATTTACCTAATCTTGCAACACCGAAAGATGACGGATTTGAAAAATCTGTAAAAACTTTGATTGATGAGTCTGAAAGATGTGCCCAATTAGGAATCCCATATTTGGTGACTCATCTTGGCAGTCATTTAGGAACTGGCGATGAAGCTGGAATAAAAAAACTGGTTAAAGGATTAACACAGGCAGCTAAAGCAAAAAATGACGTAGTGATTTTATTGGAAAATACTGCAGGACAAAAAAATTCTGTGGGCTCTGATTTTAAGCAATTGGCAGAAATTTTCAAACAGCTCAGGCCTACAAAAAAATTTGGCGTATGTATAGATACATGCCATGCATTTGTTGCAGGATATGATTTAAGAACTAAAGAAGCTGTAAAGAAAACTTTTTCAGAATTTGACAAACATGTAGGAGTTGATAATTTGAAAATTCTTCACCTTAATGACGCAAAAGGTGAGCTGGGATGTAATCTCGATAGACATTACCACTTGGGATTAGGAGGGATAGGAAAAGAAGGGATTTCAGCGATGGTTAAATTTGCAAACAAGAAGAAAATTCCCATAATTTTAGAGACTCCAATTGATGATGATAGAGATGATTTTGAAAATGTTAGAATAGCAAAGGAGTTTGCGTAGAAATTTATTTTATGCATAAGTGGATGTTATAATGGATTATGAGGCAGTGATGAAACTAGCACTTGAGCGTGGATTTTATTTTCCTAGTTGTGAGGTGTATGCAGATGCACAAGCTGGATTTTGGGAATACGGTCCATCTGGTGTCAGTTTAAAAAATAAATTTCTTGAATTATGGAGAAGAGAGCTAATTCGTAGAGACGGAATGCTAGAAATTGATGGCTCACAGATCATGTCTAAATCAGTTTTTGAGGCTTCTGGACATTTAGGAAATTTTGCTGATCCAATAATAAAATGTGCAAAATGTGATGCAACATTTAGAGCAGATAGAACAATTGCCGAACTAACACAGATTGAAATGCCTGAAAGCGCAGATTTGGAAGAATTTGATAATGCAGTTATACAAAACAATATCAAATGCCCAAGATGCAAAGGCAATTTTAATAAAACAAAAAATTTCAACATGATGTTTAAAGTAGGAGTCGGTCCCGAAGAAGAAGAAGCGTATCTACGACCTGAAACATGTCAATCAATCTTTGTAGATTTTCCTAGACTTTACAAAACAATGAGAGGTAAGCTGCCTTTAGGAATCGCTCAAGCAGGTAAGAGTTTTAGAAATGAGATAGCCCCAAGACAGAGTCTTCTTAGATTAAGAGAGTTTTATCAAGCTGAAATTGAAGTATTTTGTAATCCAAACAGGCTTTCTGAAATGGAAAGATTTTCAGAAATTCAAGATGTTGTTATAAGGATCCAAACAGACTCAGACCCTATTTCTATGACATGTAAGGAAGCAGTAGAATCAGGCGCTGTTCCAAACAAGTTTGTAGCATACTATTTGGCAATTTTAACTGAATTTTATGAAAAAACTGGTATAGACATTGCAAAAAGTAGATTTAGAAAACTAGGAGACAAGGAAAAGGCATTCTATGCTGAAGTTGCATTTGATTTTGAAGTAAAGACTACAATTGGATGGCTTGAATTAGTTGCATGTAACTATAGATCTGACTATGATTTGTCTAGTCATGCAAAAAAGAGTAAACAGAAATTTGAGATAATGGATGGGGATGACAAAGTATTACCACATGTGTTTGAGATTTCAATGGGAATTGATAGAAGTCTGTATACAATACTAGAACATAGTTTAAAAGATGATAAAGAGCATGAAAGAATGGTACTGTCATTAAGACCATATTTGGCGCCTGTACATGTAGGAATGTTATCTTTGGTTAAAAAAGACGGTCTTAAAGAAAAAACAGATGAAATCTATCTTCAAATTAAGAGAAAATGTGATGCGTTCTTGGATCATTCAGGTGCAATTGGTAGACGATATCGCAGGTTGGATGAGATTGGAGCGCCATTTGCAGTAACTGTTGATCATCAAACATTAGAAGACGATACAATAACAATTAGAAAAAGAGATTCGATGGAACAAAGTAGAATAAAAATTTCTGATCTTGATTCCATTATTTATGAATCAATTTCATATCCTTGATTTTTTCTTGGATGGGGGTTTTGTTTGCTCATCTGCCATTTTCAGAAGTAGTAGTGTTTAACTGCTGGGCATATCCCCATACGATACGCCGTCATCCCTAAGCACACTGCAGAAATTCCATAATTTTTGGACTGTGACTGGTGCCTCATTTGACATTTTTTATTGACATATTGGCTGTTTTGATTACTGTTTTTCTCTTTGTTATCAAATGGTTTATTTGTAAAGCCATATGAAAATATCATAATGTCTGAGGAAAAACCAAAGATCGTGGTTGTAACAATAAGAATGCCGGATGGTAAAGAGCATGAAGTGCCGCTACCTGCAAAGACATTCAGTTCTGGCAGGAAGGGATTCTATTCACAAATTCCACCGATTGTATATGATGGTGAAATATACGGTGGACAGATTCAAATTTGGAGCAAGAATAAAACCGTAGAAAAAAATGAGTAAATCATCTTCAGAGAAATTGGTCTTTGAGAAAGAGAATCTTCCAAGAGGATGGATTGAAACAAAATTGGAAAATATATGCAGTGATTTTAGGACAATCACCACCTTCATCAACATATAATTTATCAGGAAAAGAAATTCCATTTTTCAAGGTGAATCTGATTTTGGAGAATTGTATCCGAAAACAAGGGCATAATGTTCCGATCCGAAGAAAGTAGCTCAAAAAGATGATTTGCTATTATCGGTTCGTGCACCAGCTGGTTCTACAAATTTAGGATTGGAACAATGTTGTATAGATAGAGGATTAGCTGTTAGACCGCTTGAACAGAATATGGATATCAAATGGCTTGTTCATTACTTCAGACATGTTGAAAATCATTTAGAAAATCTGGGAACAGGAACAACATTCAAAGCAATTTCAGGTAAGCAAATAAAAGAATTGGAAATAATCATTTCTCCGCTAAACGAACAGAAAAGAATCGTCACAAAGATTGAATCAATCTTTGACAGAATTGATGCGATTTTTATTAGAATAAAACTAGATAATTTGATTCAGGATTACATAATCGTGTGAAATAATCTGATTTAGAAAACATACTCAAAAAAATAAGAATTTGTGTATGATTGCTTATTGAAAAATATGGGATGTATCACATTATCTGATGAATCCATAAAATCAAAATATACAGCAAAAAACTAGAATTTGCATCTAAAGCAATTCTTGAAATATATGAAGATAAGCTCTGCTGATGCATTATTGCCATATGATACATCAGAACTACAACGAAAATTAGAGGATTGCATGATTTATCCAAAACAAACAAAAAATCCCAATTCAGTACCATCAAAATTCCGAAGAATCAGGCATTTCTGCATTATGAGTGAAATTCCTCTTAACTGGAATAAAATATACAAGTAATTGAGACTTGGGCACAACTGGCTCTAATTTTTGGGTCAATTCCCAAACCATTCAAATGGAAAAAGCCAGGGATCCTTACAATGTTATTTCATTGCAACACGAATGTAAAAATCCCCGGCGACATGAGATGTGAATCATCTCCTATTGGCGTTTTGTATTTGGTAGGAATGCCGTCTTTGTATGAGGGGGTATTCAGGCCGGGCAGACCGCACGTGTACCCTGCCAGTTCTCACGGTACGATTGATCAAAACTCGTCTTAAAAAAGGGTCAAAAATAAAATCCAACAAGAAAAGAGACGTTGTTCCTTCTTAATAGAAAAATGATTTCAGAAGAGCAAAAACAATTACTACCATAACCAAAAACTAGGTTTCTCAGACAAAACAATTCTTTATTAGTAAGAAATTTCTTACTTTTTCTATGAATGAATCCATTCTCAAAACAATAAGCGTGTCAGATAAAGGACAGATAACCATACCTAGAGAAATTCAAAAAAAACTAGGAATCAAAAAAGGAGATAGTTTAGTAATTGCATCAATTAAAGAAAAGATTTTGATTTTACAAGGTGCAGACCTGTTAAAAAGTGTGGAAGATGATTTTTCAGATATAACAAAATTTTCAGAATCATTGTTAGACAAAACATGGTCAAACAAAGGAGATTATGTGTGGAAGAAATACCTAGAATGACAGAACAAAGAGACATCATATTACTATCATTCCCATTTACTGACCTTAAAAGTGCAAAGATAAGACCTGCAATAATTTTATCAAACAACAAGTACAATAAAACATCTCAAGATATCATCGCAGTTCCTATAACATCAAATCTCAAAACAAATCAATTTGATATTTTGATAAAAAATAAAGATTTGGAAAAAGGGGAATTAATAGTAGATAGTAAAATAAAAACAGATAAAATTTTTTCAGTGGAAAAGAAAATAGTCAGGAAGAACATTGGGAAAATTAACAGACAGGCATTTACAAAATTAAAAGCAAATATTTCAGAAATCATAAGATAAATTTAATGGGATTGTTTCATGTTTTAAAATTATTAAAACTTGAACGATGATGCAATAGCCAACATTTACAGGCGTATAAAAATGTGAAGCAGTGTTTTGGGCACTTTTTACAAGTGTCATTATTGAATTATCAAAATGAAAACGAACCATGGCAGCAACTCTGTCATTTGAAGTGCTAGTGTCAGGATCGTCATTGATTGCAACAAGGAGGGGAAAGAACCGTCTGCAGCAAGTTGCCTGCATACATTTACTGAATTGTGTTGTAATATGGTGGTTCAGCTGTAGGATTAGATGTATCTTTATCCACTGGACATGATGAATGGACAGTATTGCATCCTGTAGTGTTTGTTCACCTTGAATCACCCTAACATTTAATCCAATTTCTTTTGCCTTACTAGCAGGGATATGACGTTCATGGGATTTTGTGCTATTGTGGACATAATTTTATCAAGTATTGGAATAGGTTTAGGTTCATCTTTAAGCATGCCATCTTTTAACCATTCCCTAGTTATTCCTTCAAACCATTTTACGGCATTTTGACATTCTCCAATCAAGGTTGGAGTGTATTTAGAAATTATAGAATGCCATAAGGCTGCAGTTGTTTTATCCTGTTTTACATCATCTTGTGCTTTTTTGAACTCAGATAAAACACCTTGAGCTGATACACCACAATGTTGAGGATCTATCGGACCTGAACTGGATTGTTTCCCCATCAGGATTTCCTTTGATGAACATGCCATCATAGTACCACCGGACATAGCAATTTGTGGAACAGTTACACGAATGTCAATTCCAAAAATCTGTCTCAAATAATGTACTATAGATTCAGTTGCTCCTACTTCCCCACCAGGAGTATGTAAAATAAGATCAAGACCTTTAGTTTTATCCAACCCATGAATGCATTAATGTCATTATCATCAATTCCAAAAGAAACACTTGGAACAGCACCATTTAACCAACCGGAATAAAACATTATTTCTTCCAGTTAAATCACTTAATTTTTTGAGATATTTTTTTCTAAAAAAATCAAACCTATTTTCATATTTATCCAATTGAGTTCCTATTTCATCTAATGAGGGCATTAGATATCAAGAACGGATAGATGTTGTAGTTTGATAAGTTACATGCAAAGGTTTTTTATCAAGAAATCCAGTTTGAGATACTGCCATATCTTCAGAAGTGATTTTGATATCCAAGAGTTCAAAAGTTTCTTTAATTTCTTTATCAGTCATCATACTTGCTCACCATTTGATTTGATATATTATTCATTAGTAATATTGGGATGATAAGGTAATTAAGAATTTTAAAGAACATGAAGGCTCTTGGGCGTAAGATCAATCATCGCCTTCAGATGAAACACACAGAATGGATCATGGTAACTACAGGTAGGGCGATCATGAGATCGTATTATTACCACATCTATGCTTGTTTGTTGCAACATACAACTTATCTCAAAACCCTCCAATACACCATGATGCATGCCAAGTAGACAAATCCCAGATAGCTATCACATTTCTTTTTGTATCTGATTCCTGCTCTGTGAAAACCGTTCTTTAGCCAGCCAAAGAACCTCTCTACAATACACCTGGCTGAATTGTACTTCTTGTATGGTTTGGTTTCTAATGATTTGCCGCTGTTTCTAAACGGAATGCATGCAGTCAGATTTCTGTTTTTCAAATAATCTCTGGTAGCGTTACTGTCGTATCCCCTATCTGCATAAACTGCAGCAGTTTCTTTAATGGCGCCATCGTCTACAAATTCTGAAATGTTTTCTATGGCATCAATTAATTTGGCACTGTCATGAACATTTCCAGGACCAGTTGTGATTGAGATTGGCAATCCGTTGCTCTCTACAGCAACATGGATTTTTGTGCCTGAAATTCTTTCGAGTCCATCAAACCCAATCATATCGCCCCTTTTTTGTCAGTAATTGGTGAGGAACCAACTGGTATCCTTTGCAGGCTGATTTTGTCTTGCCTGTGTGCAGATTTTATCAGTTCAGACAGAATCCTCTTCCAGACTCCTCTTTTCTGCAGATCCTTAACCCTCTGTGTGCTAATGATTAAGAGCCGTGCCTCGCAGGCAGGTCAATCCACCTGCAACCAGTACAAACATGATTGCATTGATTGTGGTTCTGTCGTCACTTCCTGGCCTTCCGGTTTTTGCAGGCTTTGGCAGATGGGATGCAACTGTGTTCCATTGAATGTCTGACATTTCTTTGTGAATAATGAAGGATGCATCAGCAGAGTCATCGTTAGATCCCGATCATCGTGAATTATTTACAAAATGATCGGTCTTAGGATGAGTTGTGGATGTACTGAAGACATACTATTGGACATACCCGTCTTAAATACAATCATTGGGGATATGCTAGATATACAAGATCGAATATTAGATTATGTAACGCCGTTTCAATTCCAAAATACAACTTTAATTGGAATCAAAATAAATCTTGAAAAATTATTTGGTCGAAACTCTATACAATTCCAAATTTCAATTAAAGACAAAAAAATTGCAATTGAAGGTCCTGAAATATTAAGATCCACACCATTCGTACTAAGAGGAGAGATTGAATTTACAACCATAGATAGTAGAGATAACGGAAATAGATTTTGGTTTGGACTGGTAAACAATGATCAAACCAATGGTCACTAGGCAAATTAATTGGCAATGCAGATGCAACAACTGACGTACTCACACATCTAAAAATTGCAGATCAAATTGATGGTTCAGGTGGCAGAATAGTTCAAGGCAATATTGATAATTTGGCTTTATGAAATGGCCCAAGTTCTGCTCCATAAATTCAGATTAGGAAGTAAAATTGAAAAATAGGATTGATTTCGTACCGTAAATTTCTGATCGCTGTATACTATTCTTCCAGGCACAAATAACCAGACATTTACAATTGCTTTCCTGCTAAAAACCAATTTTCTTTAGGATTGTCTTCAAAAACAACAATAACATGACTTTCTTTTGTTTTTAGAATATCAACTGCTGATTTTGTGATTGCTTTTGCGTATTCGTCCTTTTGTTCCCGAGTCCTACCAGGATACATTGATACTGTAATCAAAGGCATACAAATTTCAAATAAAAACAGGAATTTATTCTTTCAATAGTCTGGTCTGTAACCATATCTTGTACCATATGTAAAGTCAGGGCTGTACATTTTTTTGTAGATGTATCCAGTTGCCAAACCAACTGCAAATCCACCAATATGGGCAAGATAAGCTACGCCACCACCTGCAACACCGAATCCTCCAATGAAAAACGGAAGCAGGTTTTGAAAGATTAGCCAAAACGGTAAGAACCAGCGAGCCTGAATATGCATCATTCTCCAAAAGAAACCGAGCATCATGAAAGTTTGAATTCTAGCTCTTGGGAAAATTACAAGATATGCTCCAAGTATTCCAGAGATAGCACCAGAAGCCCCAACTGCAGGAATTACACTACTAGCATCTCCAAGTATGTGAATTAATCCTGCAGAAATCCCCCACATCAGATAGATTCCAAGGTATTTGAGTTTACCAAATTTTTGTTCGATGTTATCACCAAATATCCATAAAAATAACAAGTTACCACCAAGATGGATTATACCGCCATGCATGAAAGTGGATGTGAGTAAAGTGATTTCTGAGAATGCTGGACATTGTTGTATTCCATTACCAGTGTCAATTCCACTAAACTCGCCTGTAACACAAACTGGAACTGCACCCCAATTGTAAAACATTACAAATGCATTTTGATTTGTAAAATCAAAAAATTGTCCTGTATATGCCACTTGCATAAAAAATACAATTACATTAACAATGATTAACGCATAGGTAACTTTTGGTTTGAAGCCTGGAGGATGCGGATTTTCATCTCGTAGTGGAAACAGCATTTGATACTTTGTTTTAATAAAAATTGTATAATAAGATTATTCAACATAATGAAAAATAAGATGAGAAACTGGTACCGAGATGACTCCTCCGTTTCTCATCTAACTATGGCCTGTATGAGATAACTAGAACATTGTAGATAAAAACAAAATTGGTACATTCTCAAAATGTACTGGTTTGATCAAAGAAATCATTTTGGAATTATAGGATATGAAAAATTAATCAAAATCATATTTTTTAATTAATTTTGCAATCAATAAATCATTTTTAATATGAAATATTTTCTTAGAATCACTGATTTTTTGAAATATTAAATTAGAGTCAAGCAGTTTTGTAATATTTTGGGATGTAGTTGAAGGGGATTTTTTTATTTTTTCTTTAATTTGGTGAAATTCTAGATCTTTATTTTTAATTAATTCCAAAATTATTAGTCTAGCTGTATCTTGCCTTAAGCATTGTATGATTTTTATCTCTTCAGGATTAATTTGTGGAGAGAGATATCTGGTTTTTTTTTCACGTTGAATTTGTATAATGCCTCTAATTCTAGTTTATTGATGTAATGGGCTAAAGTACCATTCTTATTCCTGATTTTCTAATTATTTCACAAAAATGAATTCCATAATTTTTATAAATTAAATCAGTTAAGATGCCAATTCTATTAGCCACATAACAAATCTTGAAAAAAAATTCAAAAACAAACTGGCTTATCTATGAAATGCACTGGTACGTTAACAAAATATCAAATGTCAATAATGCCATTTGTGATCATCCATTCAATACCTTTTAGAAAATCTGAATCAGGCAAAAGACCCTCAGACCACCATGCTGCGTTACTGCGTAACCAATCAGGAATTGTACTTTCTGAAGTCTCAGGAGCGGATAGGTTTTCTGGGACATCTATCAAATTTTCTTTAATCAGATATTCTAATCCATTAGCAAAGTCTGCATCAGATAATTGACCCTCAGACCACCATGCTGCGTTGTTCTTAACCCAACTTGGAATTGATGTGATATGTGCCAATTCTTCAGCATCAGCTGTTTCCGATGAAACATTGATGATATTTTGTTTGACTAGATATTCAATTCCCTCTGCAAAAGCAGGATCACTAATTTCTCCATTAGACCACCATGCTGCGCTGTTCTTAACCCAACTTGGAATATCTATATCTGCTGAGACTGGTGTAATTGTGGAAGTGGTTCCAACAAACAGTTCAGGGTCATTTGGAGTTTGTGTAACACCAGTATCTACCACATATGCTCTAGCAGTAATTTCTAATGTATCACTTGTAGCATATGGTCTTGGTAGTGTAAGGTCTTCATATTCAACGTAAATTGTATCGCCATTTGAGACTCTTAATTGATCTTGATCATCAGATGAATCATCAGAAGTCATATAGAATCTTCCTGGAAGATAGTTGATGTAGTGTGGATGTTCATATCCTTCAAAGTAGCTTGGAACATTACCTCTATCAAAAGCACTGTGTCTGGATACGACTTGTTCCAAAATGGCTTCTGGTGCTACTTGGAATGAAAAGTTGACCCCTTGACCTTGATCAAATATGTTTGAAATTACAATTTTTGCTGAACCTCTTTGATCAAATCGGATTGGTTCTACCCCCTGTCCATCAACCGCGTATCTATCAGTTCTGCTTTCTACTAGTTCACCGTTAAGATAGATATCCACATCATATGAGAGACCCGTTTCATGGATATCAGTCAGGCCATCATGTACCATCAAGTTTAGATCATAATCTTGATCTACACCAATAACACCACCTGGCTCCCACCACAAGTAGGTCTTCCATTCTCTATCAGGAGTGTATTTTGTTAGTGAACTTGCTGCGGGTGAAGTCAGGTGAACGCTTGTAAGTTCATTTTGAATTTTTGCATGTTCCATTGCCTTTACAAATTGAACGCCTACATTGATTCCAGCAATATCAGAATCAGAATAAACTCTAACATAATTTGTGAAAAATTCTCCATGATGTTTCCATAGATCAGTGTCTCGGATAAAGAAAGTTACTTCTTCATTAAAGTCATAAGCGTCCTTGTGGAATTCCACTTGACCAATTTGCCAAGTGTAAGATGCAGATCTTTGCATAACTTCATCTTCATTAAATTCCCATGCAACAGTAATTCTTCCATCCTGTGTATCTGATGCAATCATAACTGCACGATCGTGTGTTGAAAGATCAAGTCCGTCTCCATCCATAGTCATGCCAGGAACTGTTACTCTAGTAAGATAAGTATCATGTACAACATAGCCTCTTTGACCAGTCATTTTTACTACGCCCATAAACACTCCAGTGTCAGGTCCAGTTTCTGAAAATTCTACATTATCAACACGTGCTACATTTGTGTATACCGTTATAGGGTTACTAGCATCTCCAATTTTTTCTATATTGGCTTCATCTTCATTCCAACCTGGTGCATAAATCAATACGTTGATTCTATCAGTCCATCCAATTCCTTCATATCGCTCATGACAATCTTGTAACAGGAAAGTTTCATTTGCACAGAATTTCATAATAATTCCAGAAGATTTCTTTACATTGGTAAAACCAAGTTCAGCAAAGGCCTCAGACGGTGTTGAAATAGGAATAGCTAGAGCGCCAGCAAGCACGAAAACTGCCGCTAGTTGTAAGATTCTATTCATGTATCAGGTAACCTAAATGGGATTTTGATAAAAGGCCAATGGTTCATTTGAGAAATGTACCAATTATTCATATTGTGAAATCATTCTAGTAATTTTGCAAGTACTGAAATTTTCATTCCATTTTGAATGGCCTACAAATCTTTTTGATTCAAATTCTTGTAGATCATAAAAAATTGCGGTAGTTTTTCCCATGGTATTTCCTTGATTATCCAAAAATGATACGACCAGATCAATTTGATCACGTTTAATGTTGTCATTGCGATATTGGCCAGAAATAGTCACCAAACCAAAATCATCTCTAACACAGGAGAAATTTCTTACTCCTTGAGTAATGGAAGTTTCAGGGTCAATGGGTTTTGGATTTAATGCAATATTATTTTCTGATGGCCCGTAGAGTTCATCTAGTAGATTTGACTGTAATACACTATGCAGAGGATAGTTCACGCTATGATTCTTTTCATTGCTGATTTTTTTCAAAATTTCTCCTAAGAATCTACTAGTTGGTTCAGTTTTGTCTAAAACAAGTTCATCTGCGTCATAATCAAAGTGTTCTCCATGTTGATCAAATATGATCACTTGCACTATCATGTTATCATAGATACAAGAAGTAATTGCGCCATCTGCCGTATAATTAAACATACATTCAGAATTTTCATTAGGGTTTCCCGTCAAGTATGCAGAATCAAATATTTTTTGTTTGTCTGTACCTTCAAAAGAATCCCAATAAGTATCCAAATCATTTTGATCATTAAATTCAGATATTCGCATAGTCAGTGTAGGAATTTTAAACTTGTAAAAAATTGGATCGTAAACTCTTGTAATATCTGTAAACATGATTTTTACAGAATCTACAATCCCTTCCTTTTCTTCAAGCTCATATTCAGTAGAAAAAATTCTCCAAGTAGTTTCTTTAGTGATATTCAAAACTTCTTTGTTATCCAACAAAAATCTCTCAAGACTATTTTCAAAAGTTTCATCATTTGAAAAAAGACTTTTCTCTGGAGTATGTTCCAAATATCCTGTTTCTCTGAGATAGTGTATGGTTCGAAGGAATTGCTGATCAGTGATTTTACCTTCAACCCACCATTCTGCTCTATCTTTAACCCAGTGAGGGGTTAATTCTGAAGTGCTTTTGCCATATAGTTCAGGCAAGTCTTCAATTACGATCTTTGCAGTATCTTTCATAATTTCTTCAGATTCGATTTCATTAGGCAAGATCTTGTTCTCAAGCACATTTTCAATTAATGCTAAGAATTCAGCATCAGATGACTCACCACTCACCCAAATAGAAGTGGATAATTTTACCCAGTCAGGAAATATTTTTTCTTCTTCACTTTGTGCAAAAGATTGGCTTTGAAAAGATACCAAAATCATACAAAATACAATTCCCAGAAATGGAATAATTTTGAAATTATTCATCTATGAAATCTCCTTAGTAAATTTGGATAATGCGTTATTGAAATCATCATCATTTGAATCATATTTTGCATATTCTACACTTCCGCAAAGTGAGAGCCAATCCCTAACACGATTGTATTCACCACGTTTTAATTTATTCAGTATGGTTAGCAACTCCAAGTTGGTCATTTCTTTGTAAATTCCCAGATTTTGAGAATAATAGTATCTTATTGCCTGACTAAGAACCTCACAAGCTTCTTTTTTGTTATTGCTGTCATACATTGCTTTAGATTTAGCAAGCATGTCTTGTGTTAATTGACGGAAATCAATTTGAGGTTCTGAAACCTGTATTGGAATTTCCGCAGGTTTTCTTTCAAAGAACTTTTGGCGCATGAAATATGCAAATACTATCAATCCAGCCAAAGTAGTAACTGCCAATATGGATGATAGATATTCTACATTCTCTGAAGGCGGAGTCAATTGCATTGGGTTGCTCTGTATTGAATCTCGAATATGTCTTGTATTTTCAAATTTAGACTGTTCAAATTTGAAATTATCAAACATGTTTCTAGAATCCTGTTGTTGCGAAATTCCTATTTCGGGATTATTCAAAGCACCATGTCGTAAGTTTTCGCCAGACATAATGTCATTGAAAAGATCTGATGATTGCTATGTGAGTGCATTCATCATTCCCTCTTGAATTTGTTCTTTGGTGAGTATCAAATGATTTGGAGAGTACTCTCTAAGATCAAAAGAGCCATCACCCGATTTTATGGCATCTTCCATGAGTTGACGCCCTAGCGTGAATTCTTTTGGCGAGAATATATCATTAGGAATTGCTGCTAAATTATCCATGGAATAGCCTCGTTCAAGCACGAAAAGTTCCAAATTTGAGTTTGGATTATAATCATAGGATCTTCCCTGAATGATATACCTGCTATCACCAATTGGATCTAACAATGCCTCGGCTACCTCAATATAGCCATCTGAAAATCTATCATAATATTTTATTTTGTGTTTAAAACTATCTTCTCTAAGGTCTCTTTGTTCTACCAACATTCCATTCAAAAGTTGACCTTCTTCTGATTCAATAGTGATTTTATAATCACCAATAGAGTATCCATTGTTGGTTATGAATTTATCATAGATTGGCTTGGTTGGATCTTCCTTCCTGACAAGTCCGTCATAGCTTGAAACAGTGTGTGATTCCTGTGGAGTAATTTCTTGATTAATTTGTCCTTCAATTAGCCAATCCATTTCAATATCTAAGTCATCTGCATATGCAGGTGTTGTAAAAAAACAAGAGACAAAGAAAAAAATATTATGCCGTGATTTATTGGAAAAAAATTAAAATTTTGTGATGTCTTATGCGACAATTCTATATCTCCCATAAATTGCGTATGCGTCTATCAATAGCAATACAATTGCAGCAGCTATAAACCAATCTCGAAGAGTTGAATATTCTATTTCATAAGTAAGATTAGAACGCAAGATTAGAAGTATTTCATCAAGTGTTTGTTCATCAAGAGATTTGAAATAATCACCGCCGGTCTCCTGAGAAATTAAAATAAGAGTATCTTCATCTAGTTCTGCAAATTGAGGTTCGCCATAGACATCATTTCTTAAAAAAACATGCTCAATAGAGCCTAAACCAATTGTATGAATTTGTACATTGTTGATCTTTGCGTATTGGATAGCTTCTTGTGGAGTAAGTAATCCAGAATTATGAACGCCATCACTGAGTAAAATTACAATCCCCCGTTTGTCGGGAATTGATGAGGCCATATCAATTCCTAATGCAAGTCCATCACCAATAGCGGTGGCACCTTGACCTTGTTGAATGGATGAAATTGCGTTAGTGAGTTTTTCTTTATCTGGTGAAAGATAAGATACTGTGGCAGCCCCTGATTCAAAAAGAACTATGCCTACATTATTTTGAGAATCAATTTTTGTGACCAAGTCACTGATTGCTATTTTGGCAGCATCTAGGCGTGTAGGTGCGTAATCTGTGGCTGCCATACTCTCAGAACCATCTAACACTATACTCAGATTGATGCCTTTTTCAGCAGACAATGTTGGTATTTGAGGATTGGCAAGACCAACAATTGCCAAAGCCAGTATGCCCATCATTAATGCAAAGGGTAAATGTTTTCGGGAAAAATTTTTCCCCATGACAGATTTTTTAACAATTTTCAATGAACTGAATTTTAGAATAGATTCTTTTTTCTCAGTATTGTATTTTGAATATAAAATATACAGACCAGGAATCAAGAGAAGTAAAAATAATGCATAAAGAAATTCAAATTGTATTTCCATTTAGCGTCTACCTCTAGTTTTTGTTCGAATATATCGATTAAATGCAATGCCAAATGATTCTTCATTTGATAAATTCAAAAAATCTATTCCTAGTTTTTTCATTTCATATTCATTTTGTTCTTTATTCTTTTTCATTAGATTCGAGTAATCATCTTGGAATTTCTCATCAGAAGTATTGACAAGAATTTGTTCTCCTGATTCTGCATCTTCTAAATATACACGACCAATCTCAGGAATTTTGAGTTCATTGGCATCTGAAATATTTAGCAAAACGATTTGATGCTTATGCCTTAGTAATTTTAGTGGATTAACAAATGTATCTGAAATAAAATCTGAAATAATGAAAATTACACTTTTTTGTTTGAGATTTTTTTGTAATTCAGAAAGGGATTTGAAAATATCAGTTTGTCTGTTTTTTGGCTCATATTTTATTAATGCATTGAGAATTTCCATCGTGTGTTTTTTACCTTTTTTAGCTTGGATGAATTTTTCAAGAGAATTTGAAAACAATCCCATACCGACCTTGTCATTATTTTTTAATGCTGAAAGCATTAGCGATGCTGCGACTTCAAATCCCAATTCTTTTTTACTTTTTACAAAACCAAAATCATTAGATGCAGACAGGTCAATTACGACATAAACACTGAGCTCATTTTCCTCGACAAACTCTTTAACAAAAAGATCATTGTAACGTGCTGAAACATTCCAATCCATTCTTCTTGCATCATCGCCTGCAGTGTATTGACGAACTTCAGAAAATTCTATGCCTCCGCCTCGAAATCGGGATCTGTAGCCACCGGATTCCATCCCCTCAACCAGATTTTTCGTCTTAATCTCCAGATTCTTTACCTGTTTCAAAAGTTCAGAAAGCTGAGTCATTTTACGGCGGACTGATTTTTTCTAAAACAAAATCTATTACTTTGTCAGAACTAATTCCATTGGCTTCGGTTTCAAAAGTGAGAGTTATTCTATGACGTAAAACTTCATGAGCAATTTCTTTGACATCTTCAGGAATAATGAATCCCCTTCCATTTAGTAATGCGTTGGCTTTTGCAGCCCGCATTAGCCATATTGATGCTCTAGGGGATGCGCCAAACTCGATCATGCCATCTAGATCCAAACCATAGTCTTTTGGATTTCGTGTTGCGTTAACAATGTCTGCAATGTATTCCGTAATTACTTTGTCTGCATAAATTTCTTCGTTAAAATTTTGAATTTCAATGATTTTTGTTGGATCAATTAATGGTTTTATAGAAACAGGATTACTCAAAGAGTTTTTCTCAATAATTTGCAATTCCTCTTCTTTAAACGGATAATCAATCAGGATTTTCAGTGCAAATCTGTCTACCTGAGCTTCTGGAAGTTTGTATGTTCCCTCATTTTCTATTGGGTTTTGAGTGGCCAAAACAAGAAACGGTTTCTTTAATTCATATGTATCACCGTGAATACTGACGTTTTTTTCTTGCATTGCCTCAAGTAATGCAGATTGGACCTTTGGAGGAGCACGGTTTACTTCATCAGCTAAGACAAAATTATTAAAAATAGGTCCTTTATGAGTTACAAATGAACTTGAGGTATTCCTGTAGATTTTTGTGCCTAGAATATCTGCAGGAAGTAAATCGGGAGTGAATTGAATTCTCACATGATCAACATTAAAGATTTGAGCCATAGTTTTTGCCATCAGCGTTTTTGCTAAACCAGGCACACTCTCAAGTAAAATGTGGCCATCAGAAATTATTGCAATGAGAATTTTCCTTAACGGATCCTCTTGACCAATAATGACCTTATGGGATTCATCAAAAACAGCATGCAGTGTTTTAGAATGTTCTTCAGCTTTTTCATTAAGGACCTTGATGTCTTGATCAGAAATTGAATAATTCACATTGTTTTCTCTAAATCCCATATCCTTAGAGATCAGTGGAGAAATTAATAGCAATCCGGTTCATTCGAAGGATGTACCAATTATTGTAGGATGAGAATGGAAATTGTCGCAATTGTGATTTTAATTATTTTGAAATTAAACTGTGATTATTTTTCGTTTTACCAAGTTCTCAATGATATTAAGAAAGTCATCATCAGAAATTTTTTCTTCGTACCACCAACCTGCAGAAATTTTCACCCATGATGGAATATTCCATTGTGATTGGTTTGTGGTGTCACGTTCAGGTACATCGACAATCTGTTTTTCAAATAGGAAATCTATCCCTTCAAGAAATTCTGAATCAGAAATTCGGTTCGTTACCCACCAGTTTGCGTTGGTTTTGATCCATTGGGGAATTTTTGGCAGTTCAGGAGGTAAACCTTTGTCAAAACCAGAAATTTTGATTGTTCCTTGAGATGTTGGGCCCACATCAAAAGCTACATGCCAAAATCCCATATCGTCTATACTTTGAATAGATTCTATGGGTTCATCATTTAACGTAACAGCAAATTTTTCATTGCCTGAAATAGGGGAAAATTCGAAGTTGGCATACGTCTCTAAAGGATAACTGTTGTATCCTCTGATGCTCAATGTAGTTCCCGCCTCATCAAATTCTGCAGCAGAATACCAAGCACCTGAATCATATCTAAAGTCAAAATCACCACCATTTTTCTTTGCGGTAATAGGAATTACAGTCGTATCAACAGGCGCAAAGCAACTATAGTAAAAGACTTCATCTGTAATAGATGGATCAGGATACATTGTAAAATCCAGTATCTGTCCCGGTTCAATTTTTTCAATAAATTCTATGTTTTGTCCAATGTCTAAGACTCTATCATATCCATGAATTACTGCAAAAATTTTAGGGTTGTGGATAGTTTGTTCCCCAGTGTTTTGAATTCTCCCAGTAAGATGACCATCATCATGCTTTATCAGAGTCTTATCATAAAGAACAGATATGGGTATTGTATCTTGAATTGTTCTTTCAAAGGATAATTCTACTGGAAGTAGCTCAACATAATTTGAAACATTTGGGAATTTGGTTTTAAATGGAACTTCTGCACCAGGGCCCAAAGGAACGTGATTGATTGTTTGAGATTGTATTGTATGATTATCCATTACAGATACAGTAACTGTTGGAACAATGGCATAATCATTTGTGTTTTTTACATTTCCAACAACCGTATAAATTCCAGCAGAATCAAAATATCCAACATATTCGTCAGCAGGAACATAAACCTCTGCAAAGGACAAGTCTGGAATTAGCAGCAATGATAGTCCCAATAGCAATAACGAAGGTTTAGGACAGAATAACCTAGAAGGAATTGATGATATCTTCGAATCCAGATGTCGGCTTTTCAAGCAGGCTTGGCCTATAGTCTTCAATTAATTTACCAATAAGATCTCTTGCTTTAATATGATATCTTCTTTTGAGTTCCACCAGTCTTATCTCGACTAGTCCATCCTCTACAATTTGAGAAAGATATAATGAAACTGTGGATGGTGATTTTTTAGCTTCTTTAACTAGTTCTGAGAATTCCAACCCATCATCTTTGATTAATGCAAGCAGTAAGTCGCGTGGAGTTTGCTTACGTAAGGCCTTGATGACAACAGATTCTTCTTCAGTAATTTGTGGCGGATAGAATCTTGATTGACGCGGTCCGCGAATTACTTTGATTATGCCATTTTTTTCTAATTTTCCCAGATAATGACTTAGAACGCCATTCTTTAATCCAGATGAACGCATAATTTCTCGGAATTGAATTCCGGGATTTTGTTCAATAATTTGTTGTAATTGTGAATCTCTATCAGTCATTTCTAAACACTCCTAATGCCAATAATCCTAATGTAATGAATGTCAATAAATGTCCTATCTCACTTAGAGGCATTAATTCAAAGTCAAAAACTGATGGCCATGTGGCATCTGCAAGTAATACAATTTCAGCTGCAATGAAATTTGTAAAAGCTATTGCGCTTAGCAAAAGTCGTTTTGTTCTTAATCTATAGTATGCAAACCCTGCCAGTACCGAAATAAAGACTGCAAGAGAGATCCCTCCAACATGCAAAAAGATGTGAGCAATATGATAGCCGTGTAGCAAATGAGGGACAATTATTGGTAAAGCCAAAATTGCAACAACGCCAGTTATTACAATAGAAAAGAGGGTTGATTTTTTCTCAACTATGCGTTCAGGCCTAAACAAAGTGATCCGTGTTATAGTCTTTTAAATTTAAGGGGACTGGTTCATTGATCGAATGGATATCGATCAGGTACGAATGATTCCGTTTTTGATTAAATATTCCAGAGCTTGAACAAATGTTTCGTCATCCATCTGACCCTCAGCCCACCATGCAGCATTGCTTCTAATCCAAGACGGGATTTCTTGAGGCTCTGAAATTTCTTGTTCAGCTTGAGGAATTGAAATTATATTGTTTTTAATCAAATATCCGATTGCCTGAATGAAAGTACTATCATCTATCTGTTCTTGAGACCACCACAATGCATTGCTTCTAACCCAATCAGGTAATGAAATTTCATCACCGCTAGTTTTTCTATCAATTACAATAGGAATTACAGATTTTGCAAGATTGTTATTGTCTAAATTTTTAAAATTCAGATTTACAATGCCAGAAACATCATTTGGAATAAAAAATTCTGCGACATTATGTCCATCTTTTGAATCGGAACTAATTCCACTTTGTTGGTAAATAATTCTGTCATTTTGAGTCATTGAAAAATCATAGTTTGTTGCGACAGGTTTGTTTTTTAGGAAAATATCTGTTACATCAAAAAATATTTTCGCATTTGAATCTGATTTTAGATTTTCAGGTTCCCAAAATGTTAGGATTCTGAATTGACCATTATCAGTTACAGAACTCATGTGAGGATAATCAAGATTGGGCGTAATTTTGAAATTCATTCCGTCTAGATTTGAAGCATTTTCAAAAATATTTTGCAACTCTTTTTGATAAATAATAAAATGGACTGTTCTTCCATCAGAGAAAAAATCATCAATATTTACAATATCTTCAGATAATTCTATTCCATTAACATTCATTGTAAATCCAGACACAAGTAAATCACCAAAGGCTTTTGGTATAACTAGTTCCTCATGAACTACAGATGTTTGATTGATGTTTGATTGATTCCAATCAAAAGGCATGAAAAAGCTGATTTCCTTAGAATTTGAGTCATAGTTGAAATTTGAAATTTCGTCATAGTAGGTAATTACGTCAATTTTCTGCTCACCAAAATTTGGATCAACAAGATCATGTCTGGAGGTTTGAGCAATTGAAATTCCTGCATTAAACACTAGAGGCTCATCTAATTTCTGTGAATAATCATCTGCAGTCAATACACTGACATCTAATTTGTATAATCCACCACCACTCAAATTAGGACCTTTAACGTGAACCATCCTACTCTCCAACCCCAATAAAGAACCAAGCAATCCCCCACCGTTTTCTTCTTCTAGGATTATGGAATCAGTTTCTTCAGATACAAAATTAAAAACTATGAATCCATTGTCAGCTTTGAATTCTTGCTCAAACAGAAACTGTTCTCCACGTTCAGATTTGATTAGAAATGTAACATCACGCAAAGTAATTTTTGAATCAAAATCAATTAAGGAAATAGATATTTGTTGATCATCGTTTGTTTCAGGATCGCTTTGGGATGATGAAACTTCTAATGTTACAGATTTTCCATTAAGATCAACGGGGGGAAATGTTTCACTTCCAACACCATGGCCATACACACTATCAAAAGCAGCAATGCAAAGAATTGGAACTAGTAAAAGTGCAAATAATGGAATATTTTTCAACCTATGTCCACTTGTCTGGATTTTTCTTTCTGATTTCTTTTCCATCGACTGTGAGACGATCTTGTTCTTCAAAAACAGTGTGCCATCTGCCATTGTCAGGAAAAATTTTATTCATTTCTTTTAATTTATCATTGGTTGGTGCTTTGTTCATTAATGCGCCCCATCTCATATTTGGTACTTTTGGCATGATATCATTGATGTCTTTCACTTCATTATCACTTTACAGAATTTATTTAAAAACTTGTGATTGTACTCTCATAATTCCCTCTTTAATCAAATATTGGATGCCCTGTATGAAAGAGTCATCATCGATTTGTCCAGCTGCCCACCATTCTGCATTATTTTTAATCCAACCCGGAATATCGCCTGGACCACCACCAGTACCTTGAGTGGTTGGAGGAATCTTTAGAACGTCCTCTTTAATCAAATATTGGATGCCCTGTATGAAAGAGTCATCATCGATTTGTCCAGCTGCCCACCATTCTGCATTATTTTTAATCCAACCCGGAATTGGTGCTTTTTCTACAGCCGGGGGAGTTGTAATTCCAGAACCCGGACCAATTTCAATAATTGCCGAACCTATTCCTGCATAAGTTGGATCATAATCTAAGCCAGTTCCATATACCCAAACGTCAAGTTGAATTTGTCCTGAAGATGGAACATGGACTTCTTGTATGTCTATTCCTTCAATAGAGGTCAGTCCAGGAAGCAGAGAATCTTCAGGAGCATATCTAAACAATTCTTGTTGAGAATCATCGATGACTGCATATCCATATCTTACATCTTTGATCAAATCTCTATTTTCGTTAAAGAATGTAAATTCAAATGGAACATTTTGATTAGCACCATACTTTCCGTCCCACGAAATATTTACCGTAGCTGGTACCTGTTGTTCCCAGTTTGTAGCATCTACAAGATAGAATTCAGTAGAACTCTTTTCTGTTTCTGCCAGTGGAACTAATTTTAAGTTCATATTTTTGTTGTCGTAGTTATCAGGGCCCAAAGATTCATTGATTGATTCTAAATCACTTTTTGATACCAAGAAATGGATCACATTGGTATCATCATATGAGTATGGATCATTTAACAGAGCCTTTTGGCTAATTTCTACACCGTTAACATATCCTTTGAATTGTTTTCCTTCAGCATATGGAACAAATGATTTTGGTACTCTAACTTCCTCATGTACTACTTGAACTAGATTGACATAGTCTGGACTCCAATCAAATGCCATATCGAAATTAATTGAATTGTCAGATGTGTCGAATTGGAAATTTTCAACTTCGTCATAATATGTTTTTACGACTATAGGTACATCAGCATTTGCGGTTTGAATGAAAAAGTCTTGCTCTTGTGCAACACTAACAAAGGTATCATAGGTCAATCTCTGAGCTAGTACGCTTTTAGGACTAGTGGCAGCCTCAATGTCTACTTTGATGTTGTATAATCCACCCTTATCAAAAATCGGGCCAGTGATTGTAGGTCTAGCACAGATGTCCAAATTCTCATCAGTACACGCCGCACCTTGAACATACAATGCTCCAGGTGCACTAACATGTTCAGAACCACCATATATCGTGCATTTCCAAAGTTCAGCCTCATCACAGCCAGGCTCCGGTCTGATTTCTACATCTAATGATCCATCTAAATCATAAAACAAACTTCGTGCAAGCAAGTCTCCACTTCGCCAAACTTCCACCCTGTAAGTTACTTTTTCCAAAGTGGTATCAGTAAGAGTGTCAAAAAATCTAATTTTCATATTTACATCCTCAATATCATCCATAGTGATATCAGAAGGGGACAGATCGGTACGGACGGTAACTTCCATGCCACCAAAGCTAATTGGTTCAGCTTGATCTCCACCAAGTCCATGTGCAAATGCAGTCGGCAGAATTGCAGGAATCGTGAAAATTCCAATAATTGTAACTAATAAGGCAAACTTGTTGTGCAATACTAAATTTGCACCAATTCCATATTTAAAGATGGTACAGCATTTCTATGCGTGAGTTTTTTCATTTAGAAAATAGAGTACAACTTTTATTTCCGATTTTCAAAATAGCAATATGAAATTTTTACTTTCACTATCACTCATTCCATTGTTAATGGTTCCAGCATTTGCAGAATCACAAACTTTGCCAACGGACAAAGGAACTTTGGATGTAAAATTAACACATGATGTAATAGAACCAAATATTCAAACAAAGATAAACATTGATTTTCTAAACCCTCAAACACAAAAAGTCCAAGAACACATTGATTATACGATTGCAGTGTCTAAAGATGGAGAAGCAGTGTTTGGCCCAATTCCATTAACTCACACATCGTTGGGTTCTGTGAAAATCCCGATTGAATTTAATCTAGGGGATGGAATATACACAATGGACTTTGAAATAGAGGGCATATTGTTTCAACCAATTCCAACTGAAACAGTATCATTTGATATTCTAGTAGGAGAAGCAAATGCTCAACCACCAGCAGATGTTGATCCACCTAAAGAAAATGGAAGCTGTTTGATTGCAACTGCAGCATATGGTTCTGAGATGGCACCACAAATTCAGCAACTAAGAGAACTTAGAGATAACACAGTAATGTCGACAAAATCAGGAGCTGTGTTTATGAGTGGATTTAATCAATTCTATTATTCGTTTTCACCTAGTGTAGCTGATTATGAAAGAGAGAATCCAATTTTCAAAGAAATGATAAAAGTTGGATTAACTCCAATGCTATCATCACTATCTTTGCTAAATCATGTTGAGATAAATTCTGAACAAGAAATGTTAGGATATGGTATCTCCTTAATGCTGTTAAACGTAGGAATGTATGCTGGAATTCCCGTATTTGCAATTTTCAAATTGTGCCAGCTCAAAAAGAACTAGTTCTAATGCTGGAAATTCCAGTGAGGTTTTTATGTATCCAGCCAAGTAATTTGTCTAATGAAGACTAAAGCACTTAGCTCATTCTTCGTACTATTTGCTATCGCAGCAGGTATGCTTACAATGGCACCAGCTGCTTTTGCAGATCATGCAGAGGTAACTATTGAACCAGCAATGGGTTCTGGTACACCAGGTTGTGAAGAAACTCCAGAAGGATGTTACATTCCAAGTACTGCAACTGTTGACGTTGGCGGAAAAGTAATTTTCTCAAACACTGATAGTGCAGCACATACATTCACATCAGGTATGGCATCAGATGGTGATTCTGTTGGAGCCGTATTTGATTCCAGTCTAGCAATGGCAGGAAGTTCATTTGAATGGTCCCCAACTGTGGTTGGTGAACAACCATACTTCTGTATAGTTCATCCTTGGATGGAAGGAATTATCATAGTACAAGAAGTAGGAGCTGCTGAAGATACACATGACGATCATGGTGACGACGGTGAAATGATGCACATGAAAGGTGATGCGTCTGGAACCGGAATGTTATCTGATAGCACAGTGGTTTCAGTTTGGACTTCAACACCAACTGCAGGTGAAATGATGGAAATCTCCATCGAATTCAAAGATGCAGAACATGTTAACCACGACATAGTGGTTACACAAAACGGTGAGGAAGTACTAAACGATGAAGGCGCACACCATCACGACGGTAAAGGCGTTCACACTACAGCAGCATTAAGTTCTTCTGATCCAGTAGACATCACCATTACCTTCCAAGGTTATGGTGTTGATGATCCTAAGACAGGACCAATTGGTGAAGAAGTTGTATTCTCAAACGTTGTCCCAGAGTTCGGTACAATTGCAATGATGATACTGGCTGCTGCAATCATAAGCATCGTAGCAGTAACTGCAAAATCTAGAGTCGTTCCAAGATTTTAGGAATTCCTCTTTTTCTATTTTCTTTTCACTAGAGAAATTATTGCCAAGATAATAGCTGCTGCTGCAATTGACAATCCAAATATTGCAAAGTCGTAAGCTTGCCCACCATTAGAATCAACTTTGGTTTCGCCTGAATTAATTTTAGAAACATCTTGCTGTAATGATGCAATTGCCTGTTTTAATGCTCCAATATCAGTGTCACCACCGCCAGAGGTTGGAGGAAAATCCAAAATTGCTGTTGGTTCTACGTCTTCAATAGGTATTTTGATATCAACTGGAACCCCGCGAATCTCTCCCTTTAATTCAACCATGTAGCTTCCAGTTTTAGTTGGAATGATAGGCGAGAAGTAATATCCAGGTCTTGGATCAGAATTAATGTCAATTCTTTTAGTAGCACCGCCAAACATTACAGTTGCATCGGTACTTTTGAAAACGTTTGTGACACCAGTGTATGTGCCTTCTTTTTCACCTGATTCTGTAATCTTCAAAACAAGGTTATTTCGAATTCCTACTACAGGAGGCTCAATTCCCCATCCAGCCTCAATGGCATATTGTTCTACGTGAACTGTAGTATGCGCATATGATGGAGCAGTCATTCCAATTGAAAATAATAACGCAATAAAGCCGAAAAATGCTATCTTCACGACCATCAATGGAGAATCATCAGTTATTATCTTTATGTAAATTGGTACAAATTTAGAAGAATGTAAACTGTTTAAATTGTCATAGATGATCTTATCAACAAATGAGAAAATTTCTGATAGTTTTACTTGTGCTATCATTCATTTCTATTCCATTTGCAGCAGCCCACCCATTTACAGAAGAAACTATTCCAAACCTATCATCTAATGCTCCAGTAGGAACAACAGAAGTTATTGTGTATTTTTCAGAGCCAGTAGATATCAACTTTAGTGAAATCAAAGTTTTTGACAGTAATGGAAATCAGGTTGACAATAGAGATACAAAGTATCATGAAGGGGAACTATCCCTAATTGTAACTACGTCGCCACTTGAAGATGGGGTTTACACCGCATCAGTAAAAGTACTATCCAAAGTAGATGGGCACCTGGTTCCAAGTGCATTTTTGTTTGGGGTTGGAGATGTCATCATACAGGATACAAGCATGCCAGACGTGGAAACAGAAGTTGTATTTTTGCCTGAGGCTGGAGCAAGATTCCCAGGAATAGTAGGTCAAACCGTTGTTTTAGGGGCAGCCATTGCATCATTACTGATTTGGGGAACACAAAACAAACAGTTAATCAAAGAAGAATTAGACAAAGTGGAGGTTTTTCATCACGGAAAATTCATGTCAGTTACAGGCATGGGATTGATGCTTGTATTTGTTTCAGATATTTTGATGATTGTTGTTCAAACAATCAGATTGGAAGCTTCACCACTTGATGTCATTCAAACATATTTTGGAACAATTTGGCTTGCTAGAATGATTATTACCATAATACTACTAGGAATCTGGTTTGGAATGGATAGAAGAAAGAATCTATCAAAGAAGAATCAAATTCCAATGCTAATTGTATCTCTAGCGTTAATTTCAACATCTACACTCATAGGCCATGGTGCAGCAAGTGAACAGATTGGGGCAATAGCACTAGACTATATTCATAACTTAGTTGGAGCAGTTTGGATTGGAGGAATCATTTACTTTGTTTTTACATTGCTTCCAACGCTCTCACAACTCAAGGAAGTAAGCAAAGAAAAGATGAGTCTGGTAATGATTCCGAGATTTTCTATTGCATTTATCATCTCAGTAGGAATTGTCATCATAACAGGACCGACTCTTATGTGGTTCTTAGAATCTGATGTAGGATTAATCACAGAATCGGTATTTGGCCAGTTAATCATTCTCAAGATAGCAATTGCAGCAGCAATGGTAGGATTAGGAGGATATTTCCAGCTTAAAGTACAAAAAAATGCTGAAAAGAATTTTTCATCAGGTAAAATTTCAGTGCATAAAAAACTCAAAAAATCACTAAAAGTGGATGCGGTGTTAGGAATTATCCTACTAGGAGTAGTTGCCCTACTAACAAACGGAACATTACCTGCAGGGGAAATCCAGAAAGTTGAAGCACAAGAAATAGCATATGGGTTTAAAACGATTGAATTTACAGAAAATGCAAAATTTGATATCGATATTTCTCCATTTACTAGCGGAGCAAACAGAATTCTGGTCAAGGTAAGTGATTTTGAGGGAAACCGGCTTTATGATTCAGATGAAATTCAAATAAAAATATCAAACCCATCAAAAAATATTTCTCCAATTGAGGTTCCAATTCTATTTACAAATCTTTCAGATCCTATTGAATTTGAAAGTGAATTAACATTTGGATTCTCAGGAGAATGGCTAGTAGAAATTGAAGCTCAAAGAACAGAAAACGCAAATGAATCAATTGCGTTGAATTTACTTGTAAAACCTAGACTGACAGACATTCAAACACAAATTATTGAGTACGAATTAACACAAGAGGCCAAACCGTGGTTCCCTTTGTATGATGGAAAAGATTCTATTTGGATAAGCGATCCTTCTGCTCCTAGAATATGGCAATTTTCACTTGAAACAAAGGAATTTTCTTCATACACATTTGACGGAGTTTCTACAATGGTTCTAACTATGGATACAGATGGAAAAATTTGGTTTACAGACATGGCAAGAAATCAAATTGGGTTTATTGATATTCAAACAAAAGATATCACGACTAAAACTTTGCCAAAATTTGATCCTTTAATTTCAGATAATTCTCCATTGTTTATCAAAGCAGATTTTGATGGCAATATTTGGATTGCCATAGTCAATAAAGATAGAATTGTAAAATACGTTCCAGAACAAGATGAATTTGAGGAAGTAGTATTACCAGATAAACAATCACTTCCACTTTCTTTAACGCTTGATAATGATGGAAATTTGTGGTATGCAGCAGCTGGAATAGGCAAAATTGGATTTATAGACACAAAAGATAACAGTGTAACCCAAATTGAAACCGAGACAATACTGGAATCACCAGAGGCACTACTTTTTGATGATGATGGAAATTTGTGGATAGCAGAGCACTCAGGTTTGGCAATTACCAGGTTTAATCCAGTTTTAGAAACATTTGAAAAAGTAACTATTCCTAATAATGAGGCACTGCCATTTGGTATGACATTTGACAGATATGGAAACGTATGGTTTGCTCAACATACAGTTGATAGTTTAGGAGTTTATGATCCAGACAATAACGACTTGTTAGAAATTCCAGTTCCAACTGAAACATCATTTGTTCAATTTATGGCATCTGATGATAACAGCAACGTATGGTTTGTCGAACAGGAAGCAAATAAGATTGGAACTATACAAATCACAGAAATTCCAATAAGTGTTACAGAAATTCAAAATTCAAGCAGTCCTGAAATAAAATATACCGAACTTGCATCACCGTTAATTGCATTAGGAATTATTGCAACATCTCTATTTTATGTAAAGAGTATTCAGGATAAAAGAAGACTAAATTCTCTAATTAATTCTTAGATAATAATCAAAATACTTTAAAATCAGTTCCAAATGTATCGAGTATTTTTGCTCATCTTCTCAGTAATAGGTCGTTTTCCATTTTGAAACAAACCTGTTGCCTCTTTTGTTATGGCTCTCTTGCTTACTAGTAAATCCAACAAAACAATCATGCGATTATCTTCTTCTTTAGGACAGGGCATTATGCGGCTGCAGTCCTTTTGGTTAATGCTTTTTCTGGTTCTATGTGTATTTCTTGTCCTTTATCTCCAGATCTAAAAGAAATTTGTGCTCCTTTTTCAAAACAATGTGCTTCTAAATCTGTAAGATGCAAATACAGGCACTTGGGCTTGAGGTTTGATTGTAAGCCATGTTAGATGATTGTTTGCCACGCCCAAAATTTTCCAATCTTCAGGCCTTGGAATATGCGTAGTCAAAACCAAATCCTGAAAGTTTCAGAGCAAGTGTTTCGGATTGTTTCAGTCTGATTTTTCATGAACGTGCATTAAAATTGTTGTTAATAAATTATAAATTCCCAACAACCATTTGTATTCTAAAAATCAGAATGTTGTAAGGGATTATTAACAAACAATATTTTCATTCATGTCGTTTTCACTTTTGAATTTTTTATGAGAATCCCATGGAAATAACAAATTCGTTCAGGCACAAAATTTTTTCTAACAATAACAGAATTATGAATATCCAGATTAAATCAGCTCAAGCGTTATGAATGCAAGGCGTGCAGGATGTCAACGTATACCCCGATATTGCAATAATGTTTCATTTTGTACAGTATGCATAAAAGATGTTGAACTGATCCCAAAACCGACCATTCGGGCAATTTCTGATGATCATTTGGATCTGTTTGTATTGGCATCAAACATATTTTCATGAAATTTACAAAAATGACAGACTCACAATGGCACACAATAAAGAAACATCTTCCAAGACATGCTAAAATGGGAAGGCCCAGAGCAGATGACCGAACAGCAATAAGCGCAATCATGTTTGTACTGGTTACCGGTTGCAGGTGGATTGACCTGGGGCTATGATGCGGCATGCATCAGAAACTATTGCAGATGTCATGGAATCAGATGCTGCATTCCCTGCAGGAAAAATTCCAGATTCGTTGTGCCAGGGAATGTACAAAACGGGTACGGCAAGGCAGGGTTTGCCGTTCAGAGGTTTCCTTGCCTGGCTCAAATGCGGACTTTATAGAATTGCAACAGGATACGAAAGGAACTGTGGGAACCATCCGGGATTGGTCTGCCTGGCATGCATCATGATGTATCGGAATGGGTAGGTTATGTTTTTCCCGAGTCCGTAATGTATCCTATTGCGGCATCATGGCAAAAGGGGAAAATATGGCTGCCGTACATTGGGGCCGTGTGGTCGGATTTCTAGCTGCAGGTTGCAGAATAGGTTACGGATTCCGTGATGGTGACATCGGCGCCCGTTGCAACGCCGGTAAGGTCAAGCACAAAGCCGACCAGTGCAGAACCAGGGGATCCTGAGACTGGAAGCGCGTTTGATCCGGTAAAGTTGCGATTGTCAAAGTTGATGCCGGCCATACCAGCGGTGATGGGTGTATAGGATGTCGCATCGGCGACATTGGTGCCGACCCTGGATACGGCATCAGAAAGGGCAGTGCCGTCAGGCTTTTGCCATCCGGTAGAGGTAAACTTTATTCCCCCAAGGTCCTGGTTGCCGGCATTTTTGATTTGGTTTTGCACAATACTGGACGTGGCGCCGTATTTTGCGTCTGCAAAGTCCATGATGTAGCTTCCAAGGGATATGGAGCACACTGGTGATACGTCAAGGTCTGCAATTGACTTTTGTACCGGCCCGGTGCCATCATCTACCAGCACCTTGCGTTCCGGATCATTATAGTAGGGATTGTAATATACGGGGCCTTGCGTTCTTGCGGCAAATGTGGGCTGTGGGGTCCCGTAATAGTTGTGCGTTGCGACCATCGGACCGAATGCCTTGTTGATAATGTCAAAGCCGTTTACATTGTCAAAAATATTATGGGTAAACTTGTTTGTACTGTCAGTCTTTGTTGCCGGATCAATTATATGGCCAGCATATTTGGCATCTCCCAGTTGATCCGGATGTACCCCACATACTCCCGTACAGTAGACAATACCGTTATTGCCGCCAGAGATGGTGTTGTTAATGACAGTAACGTTAGACGTATTGACTGGCCACAACACGATAGCTCCTTCAGTGGTATCTTCTCGAACTCCATTAAGGTACTCTAATGCATTGTTTGCATTACGTATGTCATTGTCAAGAATCCTTATCTGGTTGCCGTCTGGTCCGACTCCAATTGCAAACGCAGGAACGTTTGAGATTGTGTTGTTCTGGACCAGAACATTTTGAGTATTGACCAAGTTTATTCCGGCAAATGTCACAGTATCAATGGTGTTGCCGGTGATTGTGGCGCCTTGCAGGCCTCCTCCTTCTGCAGTTGATCTACTAGTAACAAGGAATAATGCAGTCTTTAATGCCTTGGCCTTTTGTTCAAGAGTTGATCCCGGAGCGTAAAATGTTCCAATGTTCTTAAACACGTTATCTGTTATAGACAGGCCTCGTATTACAAGGTCATTAACTGCATTCTGGAGTAATATTGCATGTCCTCTGGTGTCTGCAAACGTGTTGTTGTGTATTGTTGTACCAGTAGTATCAAGGCCAACATATATTACATTACTATTCCATGTGCTATTCTTAAAGAAGAGATCCCTTATGGTCACACCATCACCGTATATGTCAAACCTAGAGTCTCCAGTAAGCGTTACCTTGTCGCTTGGAGATGCAGGCTTTACTGTCCAATCGTTCCCTGCAAGTACTAATCCACCTTCATTATGATAGGTTCCATTTGAGATGGATATGGTATCGCCTGTAGCTAGCGCTCCCTTTGCAATTGCATCTTTTATCGTCTTAAATGTCGTTCCATCACTACACAATTTTGTTCCAGCATCAATATTTCCACATGTTGCATCCACATTAACTGTGGCAGCATGTGCGGAAGGAACCGCAATCAGCACGGCCAGTGCCGCAATCATAAACATCGTATATTGTAAGGTAGTGAATTTTCTCATGGAATACATGTGATCAGTGGGATTAATAAACTGTTGGTTCTGCAGAGGCCGTTTGTTTTTGACCCAGCTGCGGTGCATTCTGGCCTGATCTGTCCGGGATATGGGATCCGTTCATCACCAAACACAGTACATTCTCATGAAACTTCAAGAACCGACAGATTCACAATGCGTGCAGCGTGAAATCATTATCAAACGGTGCAGGATGAGCATGGTACGGAACATCCTGACGTGAGACGATTTGATACCGTGGACAAAACCCGCATGATTATCAGAAACTGCCCGAATGGTCGGTTTTCGGATCAGTTCACTAATTGTTACAATTCAATTCACAAAGAAACAAACAAGAGAAACAAAAAATTGTTTATAAAAAATAACCATCCTGTGGCGGCAGGTTTTGGCAGCAACGGTTCTATCATGTCCCATTGTCTGTCTGTTATTTCAGTGAATTTCATGTACAGCTTGGAAACTAACAGTTCATGGATCTAAATGATCCCCAAATATTGTCCAAAGGGTTAGTTTTAAGATAAGTTGAATATTCAATTTTTCTTTCGGTGCCATTGGCATTATTGGCAGGTGCGTTTACAATTGTTGTTCCACAAGATTGCAAAATAAAGAAGAAAAATAATTTAAAATGAAATTTAGAATTAGCTGTTATGCGTTATTTCAGGTTTTTTCTTGATATCTATTTTTTTTATTAGCCCTGCAGATTTTGCCAAAAGTATTCCTATTAGAATTGTAACTGCAACTATAACGATCATTCCTGATGGTGCAATATTGTAATAGTATGACAAAAGTATTCCACTTACCGCAGATGCAACTGAAATTGACATTGATATTGCCACTGTCTGTTTGAATCCTTTACCAAACATCATAGCACTGATGTTTGGAATCACCACTAATGCAGATATCAACAAAATTCCAACCAATCGCATTGATGTAACTACTGTTACAGATGCTATGATTACAAAAGCATAGTTTAACAGTGTCACGGGTAATCCTGAAATTTTTGCTTGCTCTTCATTAAATGTGATTTGTAAGAATTGTTTTTGTAATACAAATAATGTTGCAATAATCCCTGCACTGATTGTTAGAATCATCACGGTGTCTTCATTACTTATCAACAGGATGCTTCCAAACAAAAAGCTGAACAAATCTACTGAAAAACCTCCCGATGAGCTGACCAAAATAACTCCTACAGATAAGCCCGTAACCAGAACTACAGCTACTGCTGCATCCCCTGAAATTTTTGTACTTTCTCGAAGTTTTTGTAGTCCTATTGCTCCAAATATTGATACAATATATGCACTCCAAAGTGGAAATATTCCCAAAAACAATCCTACAGAAACTCCCCCAAATGCAACATGTGCAATGCCATCACCAAACAAGGAATAACGTCTTAGTACAAGAAAGGTACCCATAAAAGAGCAAATTAAAGCAACAGCAATTCCGGAAATCAGTGCTTTTTGAACAAATGCATATGATAAAGCCTCAAGAACCATTCGAATCTAATCCATTAATCATGATGGTGCATGTGCATTTGCATGGATGATTCTGTATATGTCTTTAGAAGATCTTTGTTTGAGAAAAATTCTTCTTTTTCTCCATGGAAAAATAATTTTTTGTTCATGCATGCAACTCTGGTTGCATATTTTGAAATTGCATCTAGATCATGTGATGACCAAACAATTGTAATCTGATTTTCTTGATTGATTTTTTTTATCAGGTCATAGAATTTAGTTTGGGATTCAACATCTACACTTGTTACGGGTTCATCTAGAATTAACAATAAAGGATCCTTGACAAGGGATTTTGCAATAAACACACGTTGTAATTCACCCCCTGAAAGTTCCCCAATTCTTCTGTTTTTCAGAGATTCTAATCCTACAGTATTAAGAGCAGTCAAAACCTTGTCTTTGATGTTTCCAAGATCACTGTAAATCCTATTCCAGCAACAACCACATTGTTGTACAATCTTTGCACCTTTGACAAGTTTTTTGTTTGATATTATTCCCATAGATACAACATCATAAACAGTTGCAGGAAAGTTTGGCTCAAAAGCTACCTTTTGTGGCACATACCCAATCAAAGGCAATAATGAACGATAGTTTGAATCTTCTAATCCAAACAGTTTGATCTTTCCAGAATATTTCTGTAACCCTAAAATTGCTCTAAACAATGTTGTTTTGCCTGCTCCATTTGGTCCAACAATACCAAGCAGATCCCCTTCTTGTACGTCAAAATTAATTTTATCAACTGCCCGATGATTGTCATATCCGACAGCAAGATCTTCTACTTCAAGTACACTTGTCATTGACACTCAAGTGCCATCTTTAGGGAATTAAGGTTTTGTTCCATCTTGTCTATGTATGTAACATCCTTACCTATTTCCTCAGGCGATAATGCTTCAATTGGACTGAACATTAAAACTTCTGCGCCGGCTTCATCTGCAATAACTTCTGCTAGACGTGGATCCACTAGTTCTTCTGCAAAGATTACCTTGATGTCATTCTGTCTGACAAAATCAACAAATTCTGCAATCTCTGCTGCAGTGGCCTCTGAGTCAGGAGCTATTCCACCCAAGGCCATGACTTTGAGATCATATCTCTCTCCAAGATATGTAAATGCATTATGAAATGGAACAAAAGTATCTTTACTACAAGATGCTAGTGATGATTTTATTTTCATATCTAATGTGTTTAGTTTTTCGTTGTATGCCATAGCATTTTGTTCGTAACGTTCTTTGTTATTTGGGTCTGCTTCAATTAATGCATCTCGAATATTGTTGACTTGTTGCTTTACAAGAATTGGATCTAGCCAAATGTGAGGATCAAATTCAAAATCATGAGCGTGCCCATCATGGCCTTCTTCAGCTCCATGGCCTTCTTCAACATCTAGAATAATATGATGAATCTCTTCTATTCCTTCTTCAGCACTAACATGACCCTCTTCGATTTCATGAATGACCGCTTCAATTTTTTCAATGGTTTCATTTCCGTGAGCATGTCCATCTCCCTCGTGTTCATGTAGTATCTCTTCAATGCTTGCAAGTGCTTGAGTTGAATCAATGTGGCCTTCCTCAAACTCTTCTATCACATGTTCTGTCTCTTTTGCAAATTCTTCTGCATGGGCATCATGGCCTTCTTCAGGTTTTATCAATTCAACTCCTTCAGATACTTTAACAAACATAACATTGTCAAATTCACCCGAATCAATCATCTTCTCAACATAAGGCTCCATTCCCAATCCGTTATACACAAAAACATCTGCACCCTTCAGGGATTGAATCTCTTGAGGTCTTGGTTCCCAATCATGAGCTTCGATTCCTGATGGCATGTACTGAAGAACTGTTGCGGAATCTCCTGCTACATTTCTTGTAAACTCATAGTATGGATAAAAGGAGGCTAGAACTTGAATCTTATTTTGTTGTAAAGACACACTAGTATCACTTGTTTCGCCCATGTAGTTTTCGGAAAGGTCTTGGCTATCAGGTACTCCCGACATCGTAAGTATAATTCCTATAATTATAGCAGCAGCAATACCACCACCTATTGCAATAATTGACGGGCTTTTCATTTTCATTCAGTCGAAATAGATTATTAACAATACAGTATAAACTTAATAAAAAATGAGAGAGAAAGTTTTCATGTTAATAATTTAGTAGGCTTAATTTTGGCCAAAATTATTAAGAAATGCGACTAGATTTAAATAACAATTAATAACATTCCGGTTTATGACAATTGTTTCAATCTCTCTAAATGAAGAAATTTTGAAAGAACAACCCCCAATCTAAAACATGCGTCATAATCTTTGGAATCAATTTCAAGTGCAGACTCGAAGCATGTTGCTGCATTTTTAAAGTCTCCAAGTTCTGCTAAAGAATTTCCTTTATTACATAAGGTATCCAAGTCGACAGAATTAGTCATTAATGCTGCATCAAAACATTTTATCGCTTCTTTATGTTTTGATTTTCCAGCAAATACTATTCCTTTGTTGTTAAGAATAACCACATCCCCTGGAATAATTTTTGGTGCTTTGTAATAATATGACAATGATTTTTTGTGAAAACCAGTCTCTGCTAGAAGATTTGCCTTGCTTACACTTGCATCAAAACTATTTCTGTTTGTTTTTAACATGGAATCGCATGTTTTGATTGCTTGTTTGAATTTATTTTGTTGAATCAAAGTTTGAATTTTTTTAAGAACAGTAGCAGTGCTCTTCATTAATGGATTATACCAGAATCATAATAAAAAGTAGAACTAATCGAGATTTTTGTCATGATACAGGTATCAGGCTCTAATTAGAGAAAATGTTGTATATTTTCTACCGATTCCAATTACACCAATTAGTGAAACAGCAAGCATCACCATTGCAACACTGCCAAATTCAGGAACAACAACTAGTGCAAATTCAGTCTCTTGCCCTGTGTTTCGAATGTTTTCAAATTTGATTATTGTCGGACCGGTTTGATCTTCAGAAAATGTAAATTTTTCAAACTCACCACCTACTTGAGCAGTTCCAGATACGCGATGTATTTCCTGACCGTTTTGAATTATCACGAATGTATAATCAGAACTTCGGAGAGGGCTATTTGTCAATCCATCTCGTATGGTAAATACAAAATTTGTAGGGACGTCGGGTTCTACTTTCATTGGATCCCACGAAAGATTTACTTTGAAATCTTCACTTTTTGTATATGCCTCTAAAGGAAATGAGGTGGTTTCACTTGTAGATATTCGAAATTCCATATTATCAGGTAAAGCGTCATAAGATTTTTTCATTTCATTTTTCATATATCGTAAATGATCTTGTAATAAAACAAGATGAACTACTCTTTCATTTTCTTCAGAATAATCATCTATAGATACTGAGGACTTGAATAGTTCAATGTCATTTACGTAAGCAGAATAGCTAGGAGGCAGAAATTCTACAAAGTCTTTTGGGAAATGGGTCTCAACATGAACCACAGGCACATGAGACATCTGTTTTTCACTCCAGTCAAATGGCATCTCAAATGTGACTTCTTTAGATTCAGGATTGTATTTAAAATTGGAAACAGTGTCAAAGTAGGATTTTGAGCGAAACTCTACATCAATATCCCCGGAATCTTTTTGCATGAACGAAATTGTTTCAATCAGGCTCAAATCTGCATTATAGATACCAGAATCCTCTATGATGTTTGTAGGCTCATCAATGGTTCTAATTTCAATCTCAAAATTATACAATCCGCCTGAGGTGAAAAGGGGTCCAACTATTTCCACAGGATTAGATTCTGTTCCATGCCAAGCACCAAGTAGAGAATCTTGTTCTCCATTAATTACAAAATTATCAAATCCCGGTTGTGGCGATATTTTGATTGGTAAGACACCATTTTCTGCAAAGAAATAATTTCTAAGAATCATAGTGTCTTTGTGAAATAAACCGATTAGAAAAGTTACGTTTTTTGCATTTTCTTTTGTTTCATCTTCAGTTGCAGTAATTGTAATTTGGCCTTCTTGATCATTTTCAAAATACATTGGCATTTCTACTGAAATGGAAAGGTTTTTTCCCTGTACACTTACGTCTGAAATTGTGTCCATCCCGAACCCGTGTCCGTATGCACTGCTTGCTGGAAATAACAAACATGCAGTTATTGCAAAAATTCCTAAAGGAGTCAAAGATTTTGTAATCATTATATCGCCATTATCCTGCTGTCAATAATTTCCCTACACGTTGAATTAATTCTTCTATGGTTGTTGCTTCCAAAATTGGCTGTAATTCATTAGGATCCTTAGCGCCAATAGCAGATAAGGAGTATATGTAATCAATGGTAGGAGTGTCTGTTTTTAGATAGTATTGTTCTAGAACATGATCCAATGAATGAGAATCAACTACTTGTGGTAAAGCCTGTTTGATGATTTTCTTTTTCCATAATTCAATTAGTGTTTCCCATTGCTCAAGTGAAATGTTTTCATCAATTTCTGGAATCATTTCAACTTCTGCTTGAATGTACATTTTTTCTTCTGTTCCAATTTTTTCATGTAGTTCAGAAATCTCATGGTGCCCTTCAACTGAAAGTGGATCATAGTTTGCAGGCTGAGAAATAGATGGGGGAATGATTCTTTTAATTCTAAAAGAGTTTCTTCCGAGTGTTTCAATGTGTAGTTGTAATCCATCTAATTCAACATCCTCACATTTTGAGATTTTTGCAATAGTGCCCACCAATTTAGGGGAATTCCAGCCATTTACTGAGCTAGTTTCATCAATCAGACATACGCCAAATTGACCATCTCCAATCATACAATCATCAACTAATTGCTTGTAACGAGGCTCAAAAATTCTAAGGGGTAATTCTTGCCTTGGAAATAAAACCAGATCTAAGGGAAAAATCGGAATAATTTTTGTTTCAGTCAACTAATCACAGTGAAACGTCTCTAGATATATGGAATACGGACTTTTCTAAAAAATTAAAACCCATTCTTGTTTAGAATCATACCTAACAAGGCTGCACGAGTGTGTTTTCCATATTCGGCTTGCTCAAAGTATTTGGCATTTTTTGTTTTATCTACATCGGCTGAGATTTCATCAATTCTAGGTAGTGGATGCAGAACTATTGCATCATCTTTCATCTGTTTTATCACATCCAACCCTACAACATAACTTCCTTTGACTTTTAGGTATTCTTCTTCATCAGGGAATCTCTCCTTCTGAATTCTAGTTACATACAGAACATCTAGATCATCTAGATGTTCTTCAATCTCAGTTGTTTCAGTAAAATCTAATTTCTTTTTAATTTCATAAGTTGAATCAGATCTTATTCTAAGAGATTTTGGAGAAATTAAACGAACATCAACGTCGTAATTTCCCAATCCATGTAACAGTGAATAAACAGTCCTTCCATATTTTAGATCACCTACAATTCCAATTTTCAAACCACCAATCTTTTTCTTTTCTTTTTTAATTGTGAACAAGTCTTGTATTGCTTGGGTAGGATGCTCTTCGGTACCACTGCCAGCGTTGATCAGGGGTTTGTCAGAAATTTCAGCGGCAAATCTGCTTGAACCATCCAGGGTATGTCGTAATACAAGCAAATCAGAATAAATCGACATTATTCTAACAGTATCAGCCAGACTTTCACCTTTTTGAGTAGATGAGGATGATATGTCAGAAATGCCTAAAGAATTTCCACCGATTGATGCCATAGCAGCATCAAAACTAAGACGAGTTCTGGTACTTGGCTCATAAAACAAGTATCCTAATGTTTTACCCTTACAAATCTCTCTTCTTTCAGATAGACCTAGCTGCATGATTTTGTCAGTGGCTGAAAAAATAGTTTCTAGTTGATCTTTTGTATAGTCCTTAATTGAGATGATGTCTTTTTGATAGAATTCGTTCATTCTTTCAATAATATATACAGGTGGCTATACAAAGTATTCTGATGGAACAGTCCGACCTTATGGTTCGACGAATTAAGGAAGGTACTGTAATTGACCATATAGATGATGGAAAAGGCCTCCAAGTCCTCAATGCATTAAGAATTGATGGCGGGGATGGAAGCCTTATCACCATAGCCCTAAATGTTCCAAGTGGCAAATTTAAGAAAAAAGACATTGTCAAGGTAGAAAACAAGTTCCTCAAAGATGATGATACAAACAAGCTGGCAGTCATTGCTCCAACAGCAACAATCAACATGATTAAAGAATACAAGCTAGTTGAGAAGCGAAGGGTGGCATTACCTAATGAGATTGACAGGATTTTCAGATGTTCAAATCCTGACTGTATCACAAACAGTACAGAGCATATTGAACCAGTAATGGATGTTATTGATAAGGAAGGAAGGGTTCTCAAGTGCAGATATTGTGCTAGAGTTTTGGATGTTAACCAGCTGAAATATAATTAAATAAAAAACCTAAAAATTTGAAAAATATGTAGTTTGGACTACTGTCCTAAGATGATGAACATCATAACTATACCGTAGATAGCGATTGACTCGACCATGCCTACGAAAATGAATACTTTTGACTGTAAGGCTGGATTCTCACTGATTACTGCAAGACCTGCTGCACCTACTTGACCAAGGCCAATACCTGCACCAAATGCTGCTAGACCGAAAGCCAGACCTGCACCAAGAATTTTGAGTGAATCAGAACTTGCGGCTGCATCACCTTCTGCAGCATAAGCGATTCCAGTAGATCCTGAAATGGATATTGCTGTTGCTGCCAAAAGTAGTAAAACGATAGGTTTCATTTTATGATCAGGCTCTCTCAAATCCATATTTAAATCATGATAATAAAAAACGGGTTTAACCTAGTGCTTTCTTTTTGAAAGAGGTTAGATCGCTTTTGATAGATTTTGAAAAATCTTCATGATCTTGTTCTATAATTTTTTTAGAATTTTCAATTAATCTTTTGATTTCATCTTTTCCCATTATTTTCCACTTTCCATCTTTTCTTTCACTTTTTTTAACTTTGCGAATTCTTCTCTTTCTCTTTCTTCAAGAGTCGAAAGAATGAATCGGATATTGTCTTTGTATTGAGGAATAATGACATTTTCAAGTGCATTTAGCAATTTTTGTGTCTTTTCTAATGCCTTTGCAAGACTAAAAATAGAATTTTCATATTCTGCAGCTTTACAGATTTTTGGCATCAATTCTTTGATTTGTTTTGAGGCCCTATCAATAGATGAATTTGTGTCTGCAAATCCATAAGGCATTGATTTAGTGTCTTTTTCAGTAACTGTGAGTGCTTGAATTTTGACATCTACGACTCTTCTTACATTGACATCTACTTCCATTACAGGAGGAGTAGATTCTGCAACAGAGTCAACAGTGTTGGTTCCTAGTGCAAGATAAGCTTCGTTAACTGATTTGTAAATATCTTGTAAAGGATCCCAAATTCCGCCTCTTGCTTTAGATGCTTCTTGAATCATCTCTTCAATGTTTTTTAAGAGAACTTTGCGCTTATCATCTAAAATCTGCTGAACCATTACGGCTATTTGTGTAGATTTTTTGTATTTGAAGAGTTCAATTTTTGTTGCTGCAACGTTTTGTCCAAATGACATTTAGTTACTCTTCCTGATAATATTTTTCTACGTATTTATCTTTGATTTTAGTAATCTCATTCTTTGGTAGTTTTGATACAATTTTCCACATTAGAGCAAGTGTTTCTTCAATAGTTCTATTTTCATCGGTTGCTTGTGTAAGGAATTCTTTTTCAAATGTATCACCAAGTTCTAAATATTTGAGGTCAATTTCAGTAAGCCCTGCTTTACCTACAATACCAGCTAACGCCCTTACTTCTTGTGATCTAGAATATGCATCATAAACTTGGTTAGAAACTTCACTGTGATCATCTCTGGTACTTCCTTCGCCAATTCCGTCTTTCATCAATCTGCTAAGACTTGACAAAATATTGATTGGCGGATAAACTCCTTGTCTGAATAAATCTCTGCCAACTACTATTTGTCCCTCAGTAATGTAACCAGTAAGGTCAGGGATTGGGTGAGTAATATCATCAGATGGCATTGATAGAATTGGGACTTGTGTCACACTTCCTTTTCTTCCATCAAGCTTTCCTGCTCTTTCATAAAGTGTTGAAAGGTCAGTGTAAAGATAGCCAGGATATCCTTTTCTTCCAGGAACTTCTTCTCTTGCTGCACTAATTTCTCTTAGTGCTTCTGCATAGTTTGTCATATCAGTAATTACAACAAGAACGTGCATTCCTAATTCAAATGCCAAATATTCTGCCACGGTTAATGCTACACGAGGAGTAATGATTCTTTCAATTGCAGGATCATCTGCAGTGTTTAGAAATAGAACGCTTCTTTTGAGTGCACCAGATTCTTCAAGGCTTCGTCTGAAATATTCTGCTTCACTGTATTGCACGCCAATTGCTGCAAAGACCACAGCAAAGTCATCATCTGTTCCAACAACACTTGCTTGTCTTGCAATTTGTGCTGCCAAAAGATTGTGAGACATGCCAGAGCCTGAAAAGATTGGAAGCTTTTGTCCTCTAACTAGAGTCATCAATCCATCAATTACGGATACGCCAGTTTGGATGAAATCTTTTGGATATTCACGCTGTTCTGGATTCATTGGTTCGCCGTTAATGTCTACAAATTTATCAGCAATTGGATCTGGAAGTCCATCTTTTGGTCTTCCTAGTCCATCAAATACTCTACCAAGTACTTCTTTTGATACTGGCATTTCCATGACTTTGCCTACAAATTTTGCGTTGGTTCCAGATATTGATAATCCAGTTGTTCCCTCAAATACTTGCACAATTGCTTTGCCGTTTCCTACTTCGAGAACTTTTCCTAATCTTCTTTCACCTTCTGTAGTTTCAATTTCTACTAGTTCGTCAAATGCTGCATTGTCTACATCGTCTACAACAACTAGGGGACCTTTGATTTCCGCAATCTTACTGTATTGAACTCCGCCTTCTGCTGTCAATTTGATACCTTTACTCCCGAAATTGACTTGAATTGTTCCTGCATGTCTTTATCTAATTGTTCTAGTTTTGGCATCTCATCATCTTTGACATCCATTCTTGCTTTGAGTAAACTGCTTACTACCCCAAGTTCGCGAATCTCAGACAGTGATGCGCCTTCTTTGAGTGCTTGTTGTCCTTTCTTGTAAAAGTCAACGCATAATTTCATTAATTTGAATTGTTTTTCTGGACTACAGTAAGTATCGACATCATCAAATGAGTTTTGCTGTAGCAAACCAATCTTTACCATTCTTGCAACCTCAAGGATTAATTTTTCTTCATCAGGTAATGCTTCAGGACCTAAGAGTCTGACAATTTCTTTTAGTGTATCTTCTCTTTGGAGTACGCCATAAGTTTCACTTCTAATGTTAAACCAATCTTCACTAATGTTTTCACTCCACCATTTTGCAATGTCTGCAAGATAACCAGAATAGCTGTTCATCCAGTTAATTGATGGATAGTGTCTAGAGTATGCAAGTTTTGCATCCAAAGCCCAGAAAGTTTTGATAAATCTCATTGTGTGTGTTGTAACTGGTTCTGTAAAGTCACCGCCAGATGGAGATACAGCACCAATCAAAGTAACTGAACCGTCACGTTCTGGACTGCCAGCTGCCTGAACACGACCTGCTCTTTCATAAAATTCTGCTAATCGTGATGCCAGATATGACGGATATCCTTCTTCTGCAGGCATTTCCTCCAATCTACCGCTCATTTCTCTAAGTGATTCAGCCCACCTGCTTGTTGAATCTGCTACAAGTACAACGTCTTTACCCATATCTCTATAATATTCTGCAATTGTGACGCCAGTGTAGATACTTGCCTCTCTTGCTGCTACTGGCATGTTACTTGTGTTTGCTACAAGTACAGTTCTATCCATTAATGGTTTTCCACTACGTGGATCTTTAAGATGAGGGAATTCAACTAATACTTCAGTCATTTCATTTCCTCTTTCACCACAGCCGATGTAGACAACAACTTGTGAATCAGCCCATTTTGCAATTTGGTGTAATGTTACAGTCTTTCCTGTTCCAAATGCACCGGGAATTGAACCAGTACCGCCTTTTGCAATTGGGAAGAATGTGTCAATAACACGTTGTCCTGTAAGTAACGGTACAGTTGGATCATATCTCTTGTGGTATGGACGTGGTTTTCGTACAGGCCATTTATGATACATTCTAACTGGAATTGATTCTCCGTCTTTCTCAGTTGCAGCTAGTACAGTTTCTAAGTCATAGTCTCCTTCTGATACAAGGTTTGAAATTTTTCCGCCTGCATGATCTGGCGGAAGCATGATTGAGTGTTCTATAAGATCAGTTTCTTGAACGGTTCCGATAACATTTCCTGCAGCAACCTCATCGCCATTATTTACAGTTGGAACAAAATGATATTGTTTTGTCATATCTACAGCAGATGTTGTGATGCCCCTTCCAATGAAGGAACCAGATGCTTTAGATAGTTCTCTTAGAGGTCTTTGAATTCCATCATAAAGTTGTCCGATAATTCCAGGACCCAATAATACACTTAACGGGTTTCCAGTACCTGCTACAGGCTCGCCTGGTTTGAGACCACTTGTTGATTCGTATACCTGAATAAATGCTACATCCCCTGTTAATCTGATTACTTCTCCTACTAACTTTGAATTTCCAACTGTTACAGTTTCATACATTTTGGCATCAGACATTCCGTCTGCTTTAACTGCGGGTCCACTTACCCAAACAATTGTACCTTGTGCTGCCATCTTAATTATTCACTCCAAATTTTGCTGCAATATCTTTCCTAATTATAGGTTTCAGACGCTCAATTTTAGCATCCAAAGTATTATCAAAAGTCATTGCACCATCTTTTGATTTGATTTTAACACCTCCAAGACACTCTATTGTCTCAGATGATAATTCAGAACCAGGATATCCAGACAAAGCAGATTGAACTACGTCCTTGTCTTTAGAATTTGTGTATACTATAACCTCAGATGTACCTAAAATTTGAGTAGATTCATCTAATAATGATCTGATAAGATTGGAATAATCGCCACTGCGATCAGCATTGGCAATTTGATCTAGGGCATTTGTAAAGACCTTTTCAACAGACTCTTCTAAAGCCAAGAGTTGCTTGTTTCTTGCTTCAATATCAGAACCGCCGATAATCTGTTTTCCAATTTTGTCTGCTTCTTTCTTGCCATCTGCGATAATTTTGTCATATTCGCGTTCAAGTTTAGGAACAGCATCATCAAGGGTTTGCTGTGAATCGGATAAGGCAGAATTGATGTTAGATTCGATCTCTTTTTCGGTTTGGTTGAGGATTTTATCTATAGTTTGTTCAAGAGCAGAATTTGCCAATGGGTGGCATTTATCCATAATAGATTTTAATGTTTGGGAAACAAAAAACCAATTCAGAAAGATATTAAAATCAAAGAAATCACCGATGGATTATCTTGGTAGTAGCAGATCTAAAGCTTGGAAGTATAATTTTACCAAGAAGTGATTCTCCAAGAGCAATTTCAAGATTAACTGAATTTGAATGGTTTCATAAGATTGACACTGAAAATGACATAGTCACCCCAGAAATTGATGATTTGCTGCTAGATGCCCAACAAACATACCAATCCATTGATGACGTGGTAAAAGGCCTAGGCATGCCCCCAATGGTTGGAATTTTAGAGATTATGTTCAAAGGTACCACCATCAAGAAAAAAGATTATGAAATTGATGAGATTGGTGGAATGGTTGATGAACTCAAAAAAAGAGCACCATCGATAATTGATGAGCCAGCCAAACTCTTAGAAGAGCAAGCCACAACAAAACGCTCACTTGATGAATATAGAGCACTTAAAGAAACACTAGAAATTGCAAAGAAGCTGAACATTGATCTTTCAGGATTTGGACTAATGAAGTATTTTTACACAAATCTTTTTGTCATAAACTCTGCTGACTTTGAAGAAATTAGTAGGGGATTAGAAGGAATTACACTTTACAAATATGATTTAGCAAGTAAAGACAAGGCAGCAATACTTGTAATTTCCGGCATAGGGGATTCTGATAAAACCCTCAAAGTGCTCAGAGGATTTAACGCGAATCCATTTGTGATTCCAGAAGGAATTTCACAGATACCATCAGAGGCATATGCATTAGCTGAAACAAAAATTAAAGAATTAACTGAGAGACAAAAGTCAACTGCAAAACAAATTGCAGGCATTACAAAAAAGATTAGACGTGAAATTTTAGCAATTCGTGAAGAGGCTCAGGTGGCAAAAGATGTTCTTGAGACAGTTAGAAAGCCAGGCGGAACAAAGCATTTTGCTGTAATTCAAGGATTCATCCCTAGCAAAATGGAAGAGAAATTCAAAAATTCAACTAACCAATGGATGTCAGTAGTTGAAGACATTACTGATCCAAAATTAAAGGCCCAAGTTCCAACACTATTTGATAATAAGAAATTTGTGAGAACCTTTGAAGTAATCACAGAAAGTCAAGGTATTCCAAAACATGGAGAAGCAGATCCAACTCCAATGATTGCCTTGATGTGGCCAATTTTCTATGGACTAATGTTTGCAGATATGGGTCACGGATTGTTACTAATGGGAATGGGATTGCTTTTCAAAGTCAAAGGTCAAGGCACACTCTCAAGATGGGGAATGCTAATTGCAATATCCGGAGCAGCGTCTGCAATAGCAGGTGTAGGTGCGGGTGAAGCGTTTGGATTCCATCTAGATCACATGGGCCCATTGGAAGGATTGCTAGAAGAAGGCGGTGCACTCCATTCAGTCAGCTGGATTGTAGGAATTCTCAGTGTCGCAGAATTAACATTTGAACAAGTCATTAACATACTCAAAGTTTCATTATTCATTGGAATTGTTCACTTGGTTTGGGCAATGATTCTTCGTGTCAAGAGATTGGCCTCAGAAGGACACAAGTTTGTAATGTTCACAGAAGCAATTCCCAACATTACACTGTACGGAGGAATCGTAGTTATCATGATGTGCGCGATTGGTGCAAATTATGATGTAATGAACATGTATTCCAAAGTTCATACTGAGGCAGTTCCTTGGGTTACAATTTTCTTGGGTGAATGGGCAGAAGTATGGATTGTCACAAGGATTGCAGTGATAGTTGTTATTGCATCAATGGTGTCCATGATGATTGGTGGTGTCATGCATGCAAAGAAACATCCTGAAGACGGAGGTTCGGCTGCAAATGTTGTCATGGAAGTGTTCCTTGGTAAAACAGTAGAAAGTTTAGCGCATACAATCAGTTATGCGCGATTGGGAATTATGTTATTGGTACACGCAGCATTGTTAATGACAGTCAACAATGCATATCATTCACTAGGCGGAATGGAATCAGGTGGCGCAATGGCAATGATTATCGGGGGTAACCTGGGAATCATGATGATTGAGGGATTAATTGTATACATCCAGTCTCTCAGATTGCACTTGTACGAATTCTTTACGAAATGGTATGATGGTGGCGCACAAACATTTAGGCAAATTAGGCCAGAATTGATTTACAACCAATTTGTTTGGAAAAGCAAAAATTAATTATTTTCATAGAGATTTACAGTAACTTTTGTAGTCCAAGGTTTTAGATTATCAGGAAAAATCACCAGTAAGCCACTATCTTCTTTGAGATTATTACATGTGCCGCTATAGCTTTGTTTATTCTGACCATAACAGCCAGATTCTCTGTAATAATCAAAATGATCTTTTGCAAAATTTTCTTGCTGGATATCTGATGATACAAAATAGACATCAAATCCTAAATCTTTGTTATCAGTTTTTACACTGTAATCATATGAAGTAGCATCCTTAGATGTACAAATTGGGAAAAATTGTGCATAACCGTTTTTGATTTTTGACTGTTGTTCTGAATTATCGTAATTTTTGTTCGCAATATCAGGATAAACAGAAGTGGCTGGATCGGTGCTGAGTTGTTGCCCTTGTACATATTCTATTTCATGCCTTACAGTATCTACCGCTTTTCTATACAACATAGGTTGCCATTCTTCTTGACAGTCACTGAATTCGTGTTTTAATTCAACATATGATTTGCCGTTAAGTTGACGAAGTTGATTTGTATTGTATTCTTTAGATTCTGCGTCAAAAACATGATTGGTATTGCTGATTTTATCAGATTTATGCCAAGAATTTGTAACATCAAAAATGAGATTCTTAGAATCGCTGTTCCATTCAGGTAGCAAATGAACATACACAGAATATTTGTTTATCACTTCCTGGGTTTCAGATACAAAAATTAAATGACCATAGAATGCATTTACAAAGATTAGAGAAAATACAAATATAGGAATTACAGCATAGAGAATTTTTTTCATTATGAATACCTAGAAAGGTTATTTTTTATGAATATCTGTTCCGCAATGAACACAAAAATAAGATCCATTAGGCGCCCAATAGTGTTCACAATCAGAATTAGTCATACTATATTGTGTGATTTTTGATTCATTATCTCCATAGATTGTGATTTTGTACAAAAGACGGAAAAAAATTGACGCAATCTAGAAAGGATGGATTGGGTTATTTTTGGATTTTTGGGGAATTTAGAGGATAATTGTTATTTTCTGTCAACGGTAACAAAATAACAAATTTTGAAAATTTACCCAATTCGGGTTTGACATTGACTGTTCCACCATGCATATCAATAATTCCTTTCACAGTGGATAATCCCAAACCAGTTCCACCATATACCTGATGATCTTTTTCTCCAAATTGCTTGGAAACATAAAACGACCAGGCATGTCAACGTATTGTCTGGTTGTTTTTTCTACGGTTTCGTCAAGTTCAGTTTCCCAAAGAATTTCATCAGTAAGAATATCCCTATAGCCATATGTCGTATGTAAATTGAGGATATTTTCATTTCCTTCAATCACCTCTCCATTCCAAATAAAAATCATCTTTATTGGATCAGATAACGGGCACCGACTTCATCGGCCAATCGGATTTCTCCAATATTTTCAGCGGATGCTTCAAGCACATTGGCAGTATTTGTCAACTCGGGAATTGCGTAAAAAGCCATGTAAACATGATCGGAGTTCCAACTCTCAAAATTGCACCTAAAGCCGCTTTACCCATATGAAATTCACACAATCAAATCGTTTAAAACCGACCCGCTGCAATTTTCAATCACTTACCATTTGGCTCAATTTTTCGAGCCTAGAGTTCAGTTCAAAAAAATTCCGGCAGTTTTTAGCGATTTATTTTTCAGTAGGTAAATCCAGTCTGTTTCCCCACTCACCCCAAGATCCTAGATAGACTCGAACATTTTCAAATCCTAATTTTTTTAAAATTAAAAATGAATTGGCAGCCCTGTATGCACCCTGACAATATGTAACAATTTCGGTATCTTTTGGATAGTCATACATTTTAGATAATTGCTCATCACTTTTGAAAGTACCATCATCATTGAGGTTTTCGTTCCAATCAATATTGATTGCATTTGGTATGTGGCCAGATTGCGCGGCTCGAATTATACTTCCATCATATTCTCCAGTAGAACGAGCGTCAAGAATTTTTACGTTTTCTAGATTGTCTTTGATGTGCTTATATCCAGTAATAATATCCGAGTTAATTTTTCCTGAAAAAGTAGAAGGTTTGAAACCGTTTGGTTTAGATTCTATTGGAAGATTTTCTTTTTTCCATTTTGTTATTCCACCATCAAGCATTGAAACATTTTGATGTGAAAAATACATCAGCATCCAAACACCTCGGGCAGCAAGCATTCCTGAAACAGTATCATAAAATACAATTTTTTTCTCTGGGGTTACACCAAGAAATGAAAGGAGATTTTGAGTTTGATTATTAAAATTTTTAATTCCTTCAAAAGTGGTATCTATCCAATGAAATGCAAATAGATCTAGATGCACGGCTCCTGGAATATGACCTTCGGAATATTCTTTGAAAGAACGGGTATCAGCCAGTATGACATTAGAATCAGCAAGAATGGAATTCAATTCCCTTGTAGAGATTATCATAATTTAGATAAAATATTCAAATGTAAATTGATTTGGTTTTATGAAAATCCATTACACATGGTGTAAGGGATAGTAAAATAAAAAGAAGAAAGGATTTTTCTATTCGTTAACGTATGCTCTTTCGCCATGCTGTGCCAAATCGAGACCAATCTCCTCTTCTTTGGGAGTGACTCTGATTCCGCCAGGCCATACGGCATCCATTACTTTGAGAATTACAATGGTAACACCAAAGGCATAACCTATTGCGATTCCTGCTGCAATGATACTGATTGCTTGCTGTTCCATACCTTCTGCTGTACCAGTCCATGCTCCGATACCGTCTCCAGTATCCCAAACGTGTGGGCTAGCTAATGTACCAGTCAAAATTGCACCTGTAAGACCACCCATTCCGTGTACTCCCCATACATCTAATGCGTCATCCCATTTACGGGCACTCTTGAATGCGATACTTCCATAACAGATTGTACCAGCTGCAATACCGATTATAATAGCGGCCATTGGACCTACCCAACCTGAAGCTGGAGTGATTGCTACCAATCCTGCCACTGCTCCTGATGCAGCTCCTACGACACTTGGTTTTCCTGTATGTGCCCATGACATGAGCACCCAAGTGATTGCAGCCATACCAGTTGCTGTATTTGTAACAGTCCATGCGCTGACGGTAATGCCGTCTACCATTACTTCACTTCCAGCGTTGAAACCAAACCATCCAAACCAGAGTATTCCTGCTCCGAGGACTACCATTGGGATATTGTGTGGTTCCATTGGTACTTTGCCATATCCAAGACGTCTGCCAAGGACTAAGGCTCCGGCCAATGCTGCGAATCCTGAAGTAATGTGTACTACAGTACCACCTGCAAAGTCTAATGCATAAGATGGCGATAAGTCTGGATCAAGGTCTAATGATCCTCCTCCTATGTAGCCTCCTCCCCATACCCAGTGTGCTACTGGATCATAAACGAAGGTTCCCCATAAGAGTACGAATACGATTACTGCGCTGAATTTGATTCTGTCAATCAAGCCACCAATAATGAGTACCGGTGTGATGATTGCGAAGGTTGCTTGGAACATAGCAAAGAGTTGGTGAGGTACTGTACCTGGCCATCCTTGACTACACATATCGCCTTCCTTAAATTCATTCATTTGATAAGCTGCTGACCATGTATCGTGACAAGGACCAACTTCACCTAATGGTGCCCAAGCTGATACCATGTTAAATCCAACATAATCCAGGTTACCCATGAACATATTTGCATCAGAATCTATTCCGCCAAATGCTAGTGAGTATCCCCATAGAACCCATTGTACTGACATTAGACCCATTACAATTAAGGTCATACCAAGTACATTGACGATGTTCTTTGATCTGGCTAATCCGCCATAAAAGAAACCGACTCCTGGAGACATGAAGAGTACTAATGATGTTGCTGTTAGCATCCATGCTGTATCACCTGTGTCTATAAGACAAGGTAGCATGCCGCCTTCGCCATCATCATACCAACATTCGTTAGGGTTACCAGTGTAAATTCCACTGGTACCTTTAACATATCCGTCCATACCATCTTCAACACTTTGTGCATATGCCTGAGACATAGCACCAGTTGCTGTGATAGATACTGCGGCTACAAGTAATAGAGCATACTTGTAGTTCCTAGAATTCATTAAATTTATCGAAATTGAAAATTATTTAAGCATTGGAGATTAGAAAGCGTACAAAAAACTAAATTATTATATTTTAGTATATTCTGATAGTAACATAAAATATGGATATTATGATAATGGTGAGTGAATGAAGGTCAAATCTAATACGAAATTAGCAATTTTTGATACATTCAAGACAAAAGGTAATGATCTTACCGGCGAAGCAAATAGGCAAAGAGCGATCATAGCAATACTTGGAAGTAATGCAAATTCGGCTGAAAAAACAAGGACCGGAATTTCTCAAAGAATTGCAAAAAAGGCGGATATTGCATGGAAGAACATCTATTCAGGAATATTTCGAGATCTAGATGAGATCCTGCTTCCTATGGGGATCGCAGAAGAGGATGGCAGATTACCCTTGAAAAGAGGTCCAAAAGCACTACAAGAGAAGGGTATTCCCTATTATCATTTAACAAAAGAAGGGATTTTGGTGGCCCTAGCAATCACTGAAGTGAAAAATAAAGAAAATCTATTAGAAGAGTTTTTTTCACTTGCAGATGCAGATGAAAAAGAATTTGAGAAAGTTCTTTCAAGTCTGATGAGTACAAGTCCAAATTTTACTCACTCAATTTTTCAAAAATACGTAAAGGCATTTTGTGATGATAGGATCAATAAATTATTGCCATTTGATCTTTCAAAATTAAATCAAATTTCAGATGAATCATTAATTGTTCAAAAGGAGATTTTAGAGGCTTTTTTGAATTTCTCAAAACAAGAAAAAGATGAGGCATTGAAATTCTTGAATAAAATTATTCCAGATAGGCAGTAAGATCGCCAAACATTAAAATCGGTTGCTCATCATGATTTTTTTAATGGGCAAGAATGTCTACGCGTCTGTAAAATCATACAGTCAAAGGGGAAAATTGCTAAAAAAAGCAGATTTTCAGACTTTGGCAGAATCAAGAGATCTTGAGGAGCTGATGACTAGAATCAAAAATACAGTTTATGGGGATGCAATTGCCGATGTTCAAAAACCATATACTTCACAGGCAATGGAATCGTCTCTAAGAGGTCATTTGGCAGATGTACACTATTCAATAGCAAAAACCGCAGGAGATTCAGCCATTTTAGATGCATATTATATGAAATTCATTATTTCAAACTTGAAACAAATTCTCAAGGGAAAGGTATTAGGAAAATCTCAAGAAGAGATTGAAACCCACATCAATCTACGTGCAGAAGAATTAATCAGACAGAGAGATGTCATCATCAAAGCACTAGTTTCAAAAGATTTGGAAGAAACAGTTGCAAGTCTAAATTCAGTTCAGTTTGGCGATGAAATTTCAAAGGCATCTTCTTTGTACAATGAAACAAAAAATATACAAATTCTAGATACATATTTTGATAAAATCCTCTATCAGCAGTTAGGACGTGCCTTAAAAAATACTAGAGACAGAGAAGTAATAAAATTAGTTGGAATGGACGTTGATTTTTACAATCTCCTTAGTGTAATAAGAGGGAAATTCTGGGGACTGGATGATTCGCAGATTGAAGACTTGATTGTGTCACAAACCCCATCAGTTCCAAAAGAATTACTTGGCAGAATGATGGCAGCGGCAACCGTTAGAGATGCACTTGGCGAACTAACAAATACAAAATACAAAGATCTAATTCCTAATGTAGAAAATGAATTGGACGCTGTGGCCCAATTTGAGAGAGCTTTTGAGATGGCACTTTACAATTCATCAGCAAGATCGTTTACAAGGATGTTTAGTTTTGCTACAATCATAGGAATCACAAAATTAACATCCTTTGAAGTAAGAAACTTGGCAGCAATTGCTTATGCAGTTGAACAAAAAATCGCTACAGATGTGACAATGTCAAAACTGATTTTAGATGAGTAGTTTTCAAAATGATTAGATTTCCAAAGAAAAAACAAGACATTTCTACAGAGACAGTTATCAACACCATTTGGGTAAGTGCATTTTTAGCAATGATCTTCTCATTACCACCATTAGGCATATTTTTAGGGATTTATTTTGGCACTGGAAATCTAATCATAGGAGCAGTCATAGGATTTGCCGTACATTTTGCAACCTTGGCATTTTCTGCTAGAATTTCAAAATTCTTGACTCAGATACTGAGCTAAACTATAAGTGAGCATAAAGGGAAGATAATCCATCATGATGGGAGATAGGGATTTTAGAAGTATTGTTGAAAATGCATTAGACACTATAGGAAAAGAGTTGGAAATTGATGTTGATTCAGCAGATATTCAGACTATACATCTACATGAAGTAGTACAATGCCTAAGGCGCTCATATTATGACAGAATTGATCCTCAAGAAGTTCAAAGAAGAGGATTCAATGAGCTTCTCTCAGGATTATTAAGAAAATTACAGTATGGCAGCGATCCAAAGGAGTTTGCCGTTGATGATGTCAAATTGAGAGGTCAAGTCGACATGCTTGTTGATGATTCTATATTCTTATTCAGAGGAGCAACAAGGGAATTAGAAGAGCCACTAGCCAACGATGTTCTCTATCTTAATGCATGTATGTGGATTTATGATAAACCAGATGGAATTATTGTATACATTACCGGAGACAGAAAAGAGACAACTTTTTCAATCTCACGAAATAAAAAAATGTTTGAGGAGGTAATTCGCAGAGTTAGAGTTTTAAATGATCTTCTCAAGGAACAAAAAACCCCTATTTTAGAGCCATCTACTGAATGTACAGAATGTCAGTATTACGAGAGATGCTTCACAAAAAAGAAGAATACCAAACAACTAGACCTGGCAGAAATGTTGGGATTTGGTGACAAGAAAGATTAGTAAAAAATTAGAAAAATGTTGAAAAGGAAAGATTCCTTTGTTTAATCTAGTGGTTCTGGATGTCCTTTACCACGAAGAGCGAAACACACTACTGCAAGTGCAATTGCGACTCCTGCTGCTGCGCCAAATGCGGCCATACCTGCTTCTGCCATTTGATCAAAAACATTGAAACGTGCTTTTATAACTTTGCCAATCTTTTACATGTAAAAACATATTATCATAATTTTAAGATTTTATGATACTATAGGATTATTTTGTAAATTCAAAATGTAACTCGTTTTCTTGTCCACTAGTCATAGAACTCAGATTGTAAAATACGTCTCCAGATACTCTCCATGATGCAGTGTCATCTTCAAATGACTTCCATAGATCAGCAGTGTTTCCAGTATTTTTCAACGTCTTAGAATCTCTAAGAATAATCGAATTTTCACCAAGTAACGTATAGTAATTTGATCCAAATTCTACCATACCCTCTGGCCTACTACCAATCTCACCACCTGTAATCTGTTCCGTTTCAGAATAATTCGTTTCAAATAATTGATAATCCATAGTCTGAACAATCATTGCACGTGGATTTGGATTGGACAGCTTGAATGCTAAATCAATAGTTACAGAACGTTCAGATATTTTGGCAATTGATATATCCTCTAATTCAATTTGTACAGGTTTTGCCTGAGGAACATTTGTAGCACCAGCATCTTGATCGGTAATAACAATTGTAGGTCCTGCCAAAAGAATTCCACCTAAAATTACAGCAAGAGCCGCAACTGCAGCAGCGACAAAAATTTTAGGATTCATGATGCTTGTAATTCCTCTAGATGTCTTAAATGTTGAGATAGTTATTATATCATTGCAAGAAGAAGAAATTATGCAGTATTTTCAAGCAGTTCAGCAAGGAAAACAAAGAGCAAGCAAATCACAAATGAGAATGTTTGAAGTTGCTGGATTTGGCATGTTGACTTTAACTACTAAAAAAATTGATGGTAAATTTCATCCGGTTGGAGAAGAGGAATTTACAGCAGTGATTAATTCTGAGGATGGCCATGTAGCCGTAATAGTAGACAAAGATGGGTTTACCAAGGCTCAATCCAAGGCAGTAGAAAGAGAAGAAGCTCTGTCAATTTACAAAAAACTTAGAGAGACTGGGATTCCTGAATATCCAGAAAAACAAATTCAAATATGGTCTGAGGGAAGACCTACGATTCAAAACGATGTTAGTTAATTATCTTGAAGGAAGAGTAATTTCTGTGCCGACATTTCCACCTTTAATTGCTTTTTCAATAATTTTGGTATCAGCCTTTAGAATTCTTGTTTTGATTTTTGAGCGCTCGATTATTTTAAGAGCAACGATATCCATTAAATCATAACCGCCAGCAACAGAATCTTCGTGAACCAACATATTTTTCAAATTTTTCATTTCTATCTGTTTGAATTTTTTTGCTTTTTTGAATTTGTTAGGATCCATGTCATAAACGCCGTCAACGTCAGTTGCATTGAGGAATTGTTCTGCCTGAACTTTTTCTGCTATCAATGCAGCAGTTCCGTTAGTACTTTGGCCAGGATGGAGGCCACCGGCAACGACAATTAATCCAGCATCTGCTGCATGTCTAACCTCTTGCAAAGTAGTTGGAGGATGAGAATATGCTTTATTTTTTAGAGCATAAATCAATAATTTTGCATTCAATCTAGAAATTTCAATTCCCAATTCGTCAAGAGTAGATTCATCTGCACCAGAAGATCTTGCATGAGAGATATAGTGTCGGGCAATGGTTCCTCCACCAGCAATTACAATTGGTTGACAGGCTTTGCTAATTTTTACTAGAAATGCAGCATAGTTTTTGAGAGCCTTGGCGTTATCCATACCAAAAACTCGTCCAGATAGTTTGATTACAATACGTTTTTTCACTTTAGACCACCAAGGATTGATTTTGCGGCAATTTCAACTTTTTTTCTGTTCTTTTCATGGGTATAGATTCTAAGTATATTCATGAAGCCAGAAATTGCTGAAACTACAGGTATTTCAGAAATAGGCATCTCTTTTACCAAAGATTTTCCATTTTCAGTAGATATGAGAACGATTGATTTTGATTGGTTTTTTGATGGTGCTAGCGGAATTGAGGGTGTAACGGAGCTGTCCACAAAAATTTCATTTTCGCCAACTTTAGATTTTTTGGAAAGTTCGATTTTCAACTCATCAGTTCTAGTTTTTTTCAGATTTGTTTGGCTGGTAAGTATCCTTTCAAATACACATTTTAACAGTTTCCTATTTTGATAGTCTTCGGCAAATTGTCTTGCCTGCTTTAGTTTAGATGATTTTGAAGATATTAAAGATGATAGAACGTATTCGTCAGTTAGTCGAACAAATTCATTTAGATTAAAAGATGTAAAACCAAATTCATCATCAGACAATCTTAATGCTTCAATTAACATTACTTCTGCTGCACGTACAGTTTTATGAAAATACACAGCTTTGAACATCTGATATCTAGAGTGCATCATAGATTCAAAAGAATACAATGCAGAGCGCTCTAACGCAAGTTTTTTCTTGTGAATATCAAGAGATTGAGTAATCCTTTTGTGATCTACTTTAGCGTGTTCTGCACCAGTAAAATAACCATCTCTAAGTAAATAATCCATCATATCTGCACTCAAAGCACCTGAAACAATTTCGTTTAGATATTGAAATTTCGATTCTCCAAATGCAGTTTTAGTAATTAATTTTTTGTCAAATCCTGTTTTTGATAAAATGTCACCAATGTCAGAATCTAAAATAATTTTTTTGCCATAATCTTCATGAGAGATTTTTTTTTCTTGAATGATTTCTTCAAATAAATGAGAAAAAGGACCATGACCTATATCATGCAGTAAACCAGCAATACGTAAAACTTGGACATCATCAGAGTCCAAACGTCCTTTTTCGTTTAATGCAAAACCAGCTTGGCTAGCAATATGCATCACACCTAAAGAATGCTCGAATCTGCTGTGTTGAGCTGCAGGATAAGTTAGATGTGCTCCAGAAAGTTGTTTTATTCTTCTTAATCTTTGAAAGAGAGGACTGTCAATAATTGGAAGTTCATAATCATAGACACGAATAAAATCATGAATAGGATCTATAATATCTAAATAATTTTTTTTCATAATCCCAATTTCTTTGAAAATGTTTTTAGAATTTCTTCATGTACTTCAACTTTAGATTTAGTTGCATCGATAATCTTCCATCGTTTTTTCTTTGCGATAATTTTATAGTTCTTGGAGATATTTTTTGAGAAAGATTCGCTTTTTTCAAACTTGTCTCTTTTCATAATTTTCCCTTTCTCATTTCTTGGAGGTCTTGAAAAGGATTCTTTTTGTGTTACGTCAAGTAGCATGACTAAATCAGCTTTTGGAAGACCGTCATCAAGACTCTCAAGCCATTTTTGTTCTAGTCCATTTGTTAATCCATAAACCAAGTTAGAATGATAATAACGATTCATGATTAAAACAGAGTATTTTTCTTGAGCAGCTAAAATTGCGTCAAGTTTTTCCCATCTGTTTGCTGCCAAAAGACAATGAATTGCCTGGGGAGGAAACCTTCTTTTTCCATCCAGATATTTTCTAATTTCTTTACCAATAGGTGTTTCATAGTCAGGAAAATGAAATAATTTGGTTTTGATCTTTTGTTTTTTGAGTGCTTTTTCCAATAAGACAGACTGTGTTAACTTGCCTGCTTGATCTCCACCCTCAATTACAATAATCATGTCATCAAAACTGAGAAATTAATTGATTAAAAATCTATCAAGATTTAGACTTCGGCTACCGTAGTATATCACACAGATATTAGGAAAATCAGCGAGGAATTGGAAGTTCATCAATATTTTTTAATTTTGTCCTTATAGGATTCAAATTCCTTCGTGGAATTTATTGCATCCTCAGAGCATTTTTAGCATGATATTTCGCCGAATCGGGCCAACTATTCATTTGCGATAATTGCTCCATCCAAGGATTCAGAATAGAAAATGCAAAAATTAAACGCTCTAATTTCCAAAATTCATGTAAAAATGGTTTCCACAGATCAGTTGCTGTGGAATATGATTCTGTTTATATCAAAACTTTAATCAAATTTAACATTGCTTGAACAATTTTTAATTCATGTTTGATTCTAATTCCAGGTCTTTTAGGAACGCAGTTTTCTGTTTGTTGAATTAGTAAGAGACCACTTTTAATTTTTACATGTGCTGCCGTGTAATCTTTACGATGTAGATCACTTGAAAAATTAGACGTTGAAGATAACTTTTGAAGTTTAAAATATAAACATGAAAATGATGGATATGCTGTTAGATCTAATTCCTTTATCAGTCTAATTTTATCTCGTTTTAATTCTGAAATTAATTTTATTGAATAAAATGGACGTTTTCTCATTTCTTTTATTGCCTAATCAGATTTTATGCACATTTTTGAACGATACTAATCGAGCCTCTTCTAGCACGGTCATATTCACCACTGTTCATGCTACATTGAAGTTCGTAATGCTCCATATTCTTCAGAGAAATTATCTAGATACCATTGAGAAGGCTCAGGTAATTGATATTCTAACTGGTAAACTAAAAACCAATCACACGTAGATCTATTGGATGCTTTTCATTATTTTCTGGAACAACACTTTGGTACGAGATTTGAACTATGGGAAATATTGCAATCAAAATCACCATAACTATGCCAAAATGTTTGAAAAATTTTTTAGCTTTAATTTTCTATTTCTAAATTAGGTACAATTGATTCTGTCAAAAAATCTTCCAATTTATTTTCAAATGCAATGAATTTGTCTTCATCAATATCTTGAAGTAATAGATATTTTTCCTGATCCCACGCAAATAATTTACCACTAGCAAGCTCCTATAATTTTTCTTTTAGATTATCCCCATATTTTCCGTTCATCTTTGTTGAATAATTTATTTTTGCAATTGTATTGTCCTTGACATCTTCTAATTTTATTGCAAATTTTTCACATATTAGAAAAACATCCAAAAAGTCTCTTTCTTTTATTCCACGTCTTGTCAGAATCGCTCGAATTTTCTCACACAAAATTTCCTCAGGCTTGTACGTTGAGCAATTCAATACTTTGAGATATGGATGGTTTTCAAAGATGAATTTGAGGCTATCATCTCCCTCTATCATGCTTGACAAATTCTTGGTTTCAGAATCATAATAGATTTTTTCTGCAAAATTTACCTGAATCTTGATCATTGTACATTTTTTCTCAATTTCTGACTGGTACCATACAAAAATAGTAAGCATTTTGCCTCCTCCGAATTGGAAATATTCGTCATTTCCTTTCTCATTTTTAAATTCAAGACCAAATTCGTTTGAAATACTTTCAGAGTTTTCCTAATTTCTCTGCCTCAAGATGATTGCTTGTAAATTCCTTTGTGAGATTTTCCTTCAAATACAGGCTGGTCTTTCCAAGTAAAATCCAAATCTTCGGAAAATCTATAGTATCCAAGATAAGATTTTACAAGGCATGTTCCTCCTTTGAATACATAATTATTCAAAAAGTAATCATCATCGGCCAATCTGGATAAAATTTCGTGAAGAATGATGTCTTTTTCTAATAATCCTTTTTGTAAGACGCCAAATTTCTCAGATACAGCATCAATAAGTTTTTCTCTCATGTAATACCTCGTATACTATGTCTCTTGTTGTTTTTGGATAAAATTTTGAATATTTTTTTATTTTTTCTTCTGATATTTTTTCACTCCAGTCGTATACATCAGATATTATTCTTTTATTTGGTTTTCCATTATACTTTCCTAGATAAATAAAATCAAGGATTGTTTTTTCTGGATCAGAGTATCTTATTATTCCATTGTTTTTTATTCCAAAATTTGTTAATTTTTTGGATATTTTTCTGAATTGAATTTTATGATTATCTATTGTTATTGGCTGTTGTCTAAATACTGAATCGCTAATAATATCATCAATTACAAATGTCTCATGTGTCATGTTATTGAATTTTAACGCCGTATGAAGACCGCAATACCAATTCTCTACTCCTTTTATTTTTAGGCCCTTTGCTATCAATTCAAGATGATTGTATTTTCCATGTATGTGCTGACGGCGATATGGCATTACGTAGAATATTCCTCGAAATATTCTTTGGAGATAATTTTGCTCTTCTAGATATTTTGTGATATTATCATAACTATGTCCTGAAAATTTAGAGAATTTTCTTATTTCATCTGCCGTAACAAACTCCTTGTCCTCTACGTCTAATTTTCGTACAAGATCTGTGATTGTCATTTATATCAAAATCTCTTACACTATATGTCATTTTAATACATATCAAAATCTCCTATAATGTAGGAGATTGTTATATAAAATAGGCTGAGAAATCAGCCACTTATTTTCTAATCTTGAATTTACGTATTTTAGAGCCAAAGGATTCTTTTTGTTCCTCAACCTCCTCCGGAAGTTGATCCTTACAGAAATATCTACCATCATTAATAGTAATATCTACTTCACACTTTGCAACACCACAAATATCACATACAGGAAAAGTATCTTTTTTTCTCAGTAAATGCTTGCATATTGGAATCTCATTTTTAGTCGAAATATCTGTAGCAGGAAAAGCTATTTTGTTATACACATATTCTTTTGATTCAAACTCAATATTCCAAACAGGAACATAGACAATCTTTGATTGCACTGTAATTGCTTTAATTGGAGGCTGTAATGATATGTCATCTGCTTGTATTCTTCACGGAATACTTTGATTTCATATGAAGAATTTACTTTGTTATCTTCTACAATAGTGTTTTTTGTATTAAATTCTGCTTCTTTTTTTGATACAGATGCCTCATGCTTTGTAACAGAATGATCAGGACCTTCTGCAATTTCTACAAATATTGGATTGATTTCCATTAATTCTTGTACAACCTCTTTTTGTTCATTTGTCTTTGTAAATTACTCTGAGCATTTCTCATCATGAGATGCCAATATTTGTCCTGATAATCCATCTACTTAATACTTCTCTTTTTGGCGGCAATTGATGATGAATCAACTGAAATTTTTGGCAGGTAAATCCTTTCCTGTCTGTGTACAGATTTTATCAGTTCTGATAGAATCCTTTTCCATATTCCCTTTTGCTGCAGTTCTGAGAATTTCAGATGCGCAGTGGGTTTTGAACCGTATCTGTCTGGCATGTCTGCCCACTTGCAACCGGTTGTTGGGACAAACAATATTCCGTTGATTGTGTTTCTGTCATTACATCCTGGCCTTCCAGTTTTTGCAGATGTGATGCAACTGTGTTCCATTGAATGTCTGACATTTCTTTGTGAATCATGAAGGATGTATCAGCAGAGCTATTCTTGGATCCCGATTGTCATGAATTATTTACAAAATGATCGGTCTTAGGATGAGTTGCATATGCAGGTAATTTTGCATCTTGTGAAGTGGAAGTATACTCTACATATTAGAATTATTTAGAAAGGTAATGATGCTCTTCTAAAACATCAATTGCATATTCAACGTCTTTTTGTGTAAAATTGGCCTCAGGTTTTAGCTGTGCAAGCTTTTCTAAAACATATTCTATAGAATATTCATCCATCAATTCCTGTTGTCTTTCTGCCCAGAAATGAACAGATGCTAACAATTCAAGATCACGTGGAGTTCTATCGGCTACAAAAGATACGATATTGTCAATCTCTGTCTCAATTTCAGAAGGAATTGAAACATCAGATACGAAGGATTGCAAGTGCTGAATTACTGCAATCTCTTTTTTTGTGGGAATTTCTGTAATAGAAACATCACCTTTTGTAATAAGATCCTCTACAATATGTTGAATTTCCCCACAAAGTGGACCATAGTCTCCCCATCTATAGCCAAAAATTCTGAATTTCTGATTAAAAAGATACAAACTTTTTTGTAGTGCTTTTTTTCCTCGAATTCCTTTGTGTTCAGCATTATCAAAATTTGTTGCCTTGTAAATCAGCGACAAAACCACGCCCTCTTTACTAAAATTATCTGATGCCATTACAAATCATTGCCTCGAACATGTGAACACGTTATTTCAAGTAATATGAACATGGTTATAATATTATACATGATTAAATTTCACGTTTTGGTATATGATATGCAATTGTTTTTAGATAATCTCTTACAAGATTATATTTTTCAGGAATTACAAAACCTCTAAGGATAACAGGTCTATGCATACCAAACGTATGGACGATATGAGATCGTTTTTCTATTGGTTCTGAAAATCTGTTGTTTTTATAAAATATTCTAATTGCTTTTGTTTCTTTATTTTCTGCCTTGCTTTCAATCTGATAGTCTGGTACTAAATTATACGGAGCTCTTTCAATTGAGTCTATTAAGAATTCATGTTCTTGTATTCCCATATTAGTAAGATTATTGTTTAATGATTTGTGAACTTGTTTTAATTCTCCAATAGAATCATTTGGTCCAGGATCTTGAGAATCAGATGGATGTCTGTATGTACTAAGAGAATATGTTTCAAAATAATGTTTTCTGTTTTTTATCATATCTGCAATTACTTTAACATCTGGAGGATTATCGTTTGCATAAATTTTATTTTGAAACCATCTATCATCACGTTTTAAAAATTCTTCTTGCCCTTCTTCTATTTTAAGATCTTTAAGCGTTGGAATGTCAAGAAGACCTTGATCTTTTAGAATTTGACCACATTTTTGAAGCATTAATTCAAATCCTCTTTTTGTTTTATGAAAGTAAACCTGCTGATACATTTGATATCTTGCAAAGATTAACTGCTCTACTGCCTCATAACCTCCTTCCAATACAACGAATTTATCATCAATTACTGCTAATTGATCAATAATTCTTCCCAAATCGTACAGGCCATAGCTCACTCCTGCATAAAGAGAATCACGAAGAAGATAATCAAGTCTGTCTACATCTAGCTGCCCGCTTACGATTTTGCTAAAGTATGGCTTTTTGTATGCTCCAATTACTAGATTTTTTACGTCTTCTGTTTTTACTCCTGCATTTTCAATATGTTCCTTAAAGTAAAAATCAATTAGATATTGCGTGTATGTCTCATGTGGTTCATCAAGGAGATTTTCTAGAGAGTGAGAGAAAGGAGCGTGGCCTACATCATGCAATAGCGCTGCCATTCGAATTGTCTTTCTATCAATTGGATCCTCATCAAATTCTCCAAAGTTTTTAGAATTTTCTTTAATAGAATCATATGCTCTTCCTGCAAGATGCATTGCTCCTAGCATATGTCCAAATCTAGAATGATCTGTTCCATGATAAACATAGTAGCCAAGACTTAGCTGCTTTATGTTATGCATTCTCTGAAACATCGGAGTATTGATAATTGCTAATTCATAGGGATCCACTGTAATAAAATCATGGATCGGATCACGGAATTTTTTTTCTTTAATTATTTTTCACCGATATTGTATAATGTCATTCATTATTGACAGTGTCGATCCATTTCATGTCAACAGTAGTCAAATAATTTTTAAATTTTTAGTACATTTTTTGTAATTACTAAATTAGAATAGAAAATACTAGATCTCCCTAATGTTGGCTAAGACTTGAATAAAAAATCAAGCCCTTACCATGCAATTCTTAAAACTATCCACTAAATGATTTTCTGTAGTTCAAACATTCAAAGCTATGGCATCTCTTCGAAAAAGAATTTCTTTACAGCCACATTGAGTACATTTTCCAGTGTTTGTATGCTCATTTAATTGATGATTACAAAAATAGTTGTCACATAATCGTGTGCCATTTTTTATAAATCCTTGAATGTTAAGGGCTGATAACCTTCTTTCTTGCGCCATAATTTGATTATTTTATTTTTGTAACGGTATTAAGATCAATTTCAGGTTCTGTTTCTGCCTCACGCTCTAAGCGATATTGCCCTGTCCAGTAATGAACAGACTCTTGCAATTTTTCAGCAGATATCATCTTACGTTTCATTTTTTTGTATAACTCTGGATAGATAAATTCATCTTCTGTATATTTTAGAATTTTTTCATAGTCTTTACTGTAATAGTAATCGGCGTTTACTGTTCCACGTTCTGTTTTTGTAGGAAAGCCGTAAGCTTGTGCTACTGCATTATGATTTAGGCCGTAACGTGTCCAATTATTCAAGGGAAGATGAATTTGTAAAATATCCTGTACTGTAGGGTTGTGGAAATTCTTAAACAGCCACAGAGGATCGTGATTTGAAGAACCAGTTTGTATTTCTAATTGCTGAGAGCGAGAAAATATGAAGGGTAAATCAAAATTTGTAATGTTAAAGCCGATAATATTTAGAGGATCCTCTTTGTTTCCTTTCAGCATAGTAATTAGATCGTAAAATTCTTTTAGAATTCTAGTCTCAGAAGATTTCCATTCTGCTAGGCGCCATGGACGGCCGTCGTTTACCTGATATGTTATCATGATGACTTTTCCCTCTATAGGATTTAGGCCGCCCATCTCTTTTTTCCAGAACATCCTCTTTACCACAGGATCATCATGATCACGATGAATTATTCCGCCATCTATTGCATTTTTTATCTTCAGAAATTCTTCTGCAGTATTGTACGTAGGTACGGTTTCAATATCAACAAAGACGTTTGTCATAATCTAGTATAGCGTTTATCATATTTAATGAGGTGTATTTTTAGAAATATTTCTCAAAGATCGTTTGCAGATACCGGATGAGACAATTCTAAGTTAGGAACCTCAATCCATCTAACACACCATTCTCCGTTTAATCTAATTCTGTTTAATGTTGCATTACATGCTCTGCATTTGTACAATAATCCACTGTTAGATACGCTTGTTAGGTTTCTTTCCACTCTTTTACCATACATTTTGTGCGTTTTACTGCATATCCCGCATGTAATCGTTCTCAATGGGTAATTATACAGTTACCAAGTATTAAGAGCTTTTTGTAAAATTCCGCTCTAATCTTTGTCGTAGTGACTTCATGAATGTTGTACGATACGCATAATTTTAGAATCAAATGATCTTACCAAATTGTTAACAGAATTGATCGATCCGATACTTGAAGAACATGTAGTAGGATCCAGTATGAAAAATTTGGACCAAAAAAGAAAAGTTATGACTTGTAATATCCCTATATATCAAAAACAACCTAGTAACGGAGTAACACAATGACAGATGTAATTGTACAAAACATTGCAAAAGAAGAGTATGGTGTAGGAAATAAAAAAATTGGACCAAATGTTATCGAGGTTACAATTAACGGTGTAACATACCAGTTCCCGGATGCTGCTGCAATCAAGGGAGAAATTGACAAAGCAGGGAATCTTGAAATTCCAATAAAGACAAAATTAATTCAATATTTCTACCAGGTACGAAAAATATTCCCAATTACAGAAGAGCGATATCAAAGCAACATTACAAAAGCATTTTCAGAATTAATGGAAAAATATCCAGATCATTTAATTGACATTAATTTTGATTTTGTAAAAAGCCACACAGTAACACCAGAGGAAATGAAGGCCATTTTGAAAATTCAAAGAGACGTAAAATCTCCATTCTTATCAATAATTGAGCCTAATAGAGAGCAATCTCTCGAGGATTTTGTCGCTCAATTATCCTCAATAGGTAATCCGTACAATCAGATAATCTGTCCATCAATAGATCTTGATACCAAGACTCCAGGACTATTTGTCAAAAAGCTAGAACGTATTCTTGAGGAAAAATATCCAAGATTTAATGTAAGATACGCATCTCTGTATACTAGATACGGCAACTGGCTTGACATGTCAGAGAGAATTTTTGGAAAAGACGTGTGGTGCAATGTTACATCTACTCCCAGAGAAATTTTCAATGCAGCACCTCCACATAGATCATTGTTAGCATGTACATTTATTTACGGTGCACATACTGCATCACATGGTTACGGACGAGGATGGAAAAAAGATGGCGATGATACTATGAAGATAAAAAAACCAGATGAATATGCAAGAAGGCTCCTTGATCCTAAATCATTTTATTACAATGACTCTGATCTGTTATACAATGAATGCATTGTAAAATCAATAAACAATATTTCTTCAGAGACGAATAATATGAGACAGTATGTAATTGATGGAACATTTGCATCAAAATACTTGCCGCAAAGAGCAGGTCTAAGAGAAGAGCTAAATGATCTTGAAGGAAGGATGTAATTGAATATGCTTTGTTATCATGCCCTTGTGTTTTCTAACACGCGCTCTGTCCATATGATTGCAATGTTTTAATTGAATTCCATCTGATGTATACATGTCCAATTTTAGACAGTTACGTTTTTGCTGCCGTTCTACAGTGCATGAACTACAAATTTTATTTCTATAATTTTGATCATACTCTATGAGATTTTTTTTTAAGTGCTGTCCTTCTTCGTGCCAATCAATTACTCTTTCCAGAAATTGTTTTCTGGAAATGGTATTTTTTGGCCTGTGAAATTGGATGCTTTCCCCAGGCATTCACGTAATCGTTTGAATAAAAGAATAAAAATTAAGTGCCATCGATGAGATTTTTAGTGTAAAAATACCAAGTCAGATAATCAAAAGAAAAAATCATGATTTTTAGGCAAGAAATTCAATATTGTACGCACATAGCATAGTCTAGAAAATATTAACAGAATCTAACGGATCTGTTTTATAAAATCAGTAAATCCTTTAGGAGATACTATCAAAACAGGCCATTTGTAAATTTGCTTTCTTGCGTCTGCTGATAAATTATTAAAATCAGGCTGTGGGAATCTAACACTTTTTGGTATAGGACATTCGTATATTACAGAATCAAGTTTTTCATAGACTGGATCTTTTGTAATAAATCCTGAATCAGGATCAATATCTTCTGGATCTGTAACACATTTTTGTAAATTTGCAGTAGTAACTACAATTGGAACAATCGTTTCAAGAGATGAATGAAAAAATCCACTCAAAATATCGTTTGTATTTTTTCTAGGACAAAGCCGTATGTGCCTTTGATTATTTGCCTACATGCATTGTCTATCAAAGATTTACTAGATTGGTATGTTTTTCTATCAATTTTATTATTTGTAAGCGCAATTGATGTATTTGATATCGGACTTCTAAGTGCAGTGTCATTTTCATATTTGTGCAACTCTGCAAATATTTCATGTCCACATGATGATGTTTCTGGAATTTTAAATGACGAAATATGTCAAAGAATAATTTCTTTAGGATGATAGTAATGGTTGTAGACGATCATTAAGCGCGTAATTTTCATGTTTGATTGGATCTGACGTAAATGGTTCTATTTGTACAGGATGTTCAGTATCTACAGATCATCCGTTATAACGCAATTCTTTTGAAATAAGAGATTGTAAGAACGTGCCGCTTTGATTAATTGATTTTGTAGAATCAGAAAGATCATTGTTTTCCATGTTAGAAAAAATGCAGCTCTGTATTTTAAATTGATCAAAACGAGATGTTAGCTATGAGTAAATAAAAAAATTACCCAATATTTACTTCTTAAATAGCGATATTCTACTAAAAATAATACATGACACCGGCCAGAGAGATTACAGGTTCAAATGAATTTGCTATATTCTACAAATCATTATCAGAAGATAATCCTTTCAAAAAAGAGATCAACAAGGCAAAAAAAATATTATTAGAAAACTGTACAGGTGGAGACAAAATAGAGCATGACAGATGGCCTGATCATTACACCAAAAAATACAAAATCAATAATTTGTGGAGATATGACTTGACAGATGGAAAAAGATTTGGCTATACAATTTTGGGATCACCAAGTGGTTTTACAGTATCAATAATAGAGTCATTTTCAAGTCATGCAGAATATGAGAAAAGATTTGGCTACTAGAGGGTATTTTGTAGCTGTTCATGTTCGGGAGCATTTGAGAATACCCATACGATAGTATTATCGTCATCATAAACTATTTTGTTAGACTTTTCTAAATAAGCTAAAATAACATTAAACGTCGGATATTGAATTTGACGTGGAAGGCTACGCCACAATTTGTTTTTTGTAGGATAAATATCCAATCCAGATAGGGATTCTTCCACCATTTCTATGGATTCTAAAGTGGGATTAGGTCTTTTTGCAGTTTTAGAATTGTTTCTGGAATCTATTTTCGGCCTTTTTTGAAAAAGTGAAGTACTCATGCCATACTATTGTATATCTTTGTATATATACATATATCTACAATAAATGTATGTATGTATGCATATATGTATATAATATTTAGGCGTAAAAAAGGTTATAGGTTGAAACCCAAATTCTTCAGGCATCAGGTCATTGTAAAAAATATGCCATACTGGATGCCAATAGGATTTTTGGGAGTAGGATTTGTGTATCTGGCAGTGGATGCCAGCACACAGAAAGTGCTTGAAAGATTAGATAATTCTTGTATTTGAGAATCTCTAAAAATTTTCAATAATACATGATCAGCAGATAAAAAGATAAAAAATCTAGACGCTTCTGAGAATTCACAATATGCAATTATTGAAAAATGGACAAATGTTTTCTGGTTTAGCTTTAGTCTTGTTGCTATAGGAACAATGTTAGGTGCCGCTGGAAATTTAATTTCAGAAAAAAGGGCTAAAAATTAAAAATCATTTTTAAATTGTTTTTTGCATATTTTCTATTGTCTCACCAACTATAGTAGCATCAGAGATTGTAAGATATTGTTCTGCCTTCTTGTATGATGCTTTTCTCTGCTCTTTGTTTTTCTTATAATATGTTAATTTCAGGCTAATGTGTCCAAATAAGGATTCTGCAAAATCACTGCTGACAGAATCAGTTACAGTAGTCTTGAAAAAATAACGAAATGAATGAAAATGAATGTATCTGAGGCCATGCTCGTGCCTCTTAGCCAGATCAGGAATAGAGTCAACAACTCTAATCAGCCTGCATATTAGGCTATTTTTAGCAGAGCGCACAAATCCGTCGTACTGCTCTTGACATGATGTTGACTCTGTTTTTCCAGCTGAGATATTTTGTGAAGGTAGGTAGTTTTTGCCATCTCATATTTCCTTTGATCGCCTTTGATTCTCTTTCTTCTGGAATCTATTTTTTCGATTTGATTCTTGTAATATGCAATTCTCTCCTCAGGGAATTTTAGAAAGATGTAACGATCTTGTTGATTTGCAGCCTCTGTAGTAAGATGTGTTTTTCTCGGATGACTTTTTCCCTTTACGATTTCTGCACGTAAATTTACTGCTACAGGATTTGCCTTAAAATCAATGTCACCAACTTTTAGCTGTACCAGATCCCCATCTCTGATGCCGCTAGAACAGCATATCAGGATGCATGATGCTGCAATTATTTAAAATCCATGATAAAGCGTCGTTAGCCAAATACCGCCAAGATTTATAACTAAAAATTGAGCACATAACAGAAAATGGGTCTTGTAAAAGATGTGATTAAAGAAATTGGAAATAAATCAAGAGAATTCTATGAATTTGTTTTACCACCAATGGATATGTATCTAAATGATGATAATTTAAAAATCATAATTGACATTCCCGGATTTACAAAAAATGAAATTGCGTTATCTTTATGTGGAGACGTTCTCTCCATTAATGCTAAAAAAACAGCAGGCGAAAAAGAATCTGAATCATTAATTACAAATCAAAGACCAAATGTAATTGATAAGAAAATTAGACTGCCTATGGAAATCAAACAGGGTGAAGAAAAAATAGAATCTGCAAAATATGAAAATGGTATTCTTACACTAATAATTCCTGTAATAAAGAAAGGAAAAAATATTTCAATAGAATAAGCTAGTGTTTTCTAAAGATGCTAGAAACCAACATTATCAAACCAGAAGTTATAATTCCAGATAATCCAAGAAATTCATTTGATTGATACATAATTACTGAGCCAAGAAATATTGCAGAGGAAAAGATACTGCCACTAATCAAAACCATGGGTCTTTTCTTGTGCATATACAATTTAGCCTCATTCATCATTTGTTGTATTTCAGGACCAAGTTTTAAGGCTGTGTCAATTGATTTTGCAAAATTATCAAAAGAAATTTTTAATTCTTCAACATATGCGCGTGGAATAAGATTTTCTTCTTGTAAAATATTTTTTAAAACTTTAACAAATTTAAAATCTACATCGTGCGTTTTGTATATTCCCTCAATGATTGATGCCATTCTCATATACAATGCTAGATTTTTTGGTAAAACAAATGGGAATTTACTCATAGTCTGATTCGCAAGTTCCATCAAACTTTGAACTTCCATTTCATCAGGTTTATTTCCATGCATCGCACGTATTGATAATTCAATTCCTTTTTCAATCACGTCTCTATTGTATCCTGGAGTTAGCATTGAGAGATCATTCATTGCATTAACCACTCTGGGAGGATTACGTTCAACTAATGCAAGATACAGTCTGATAAGCTTGAATCTTGTTTCATGGTTAATCCGTCCTACCATTCCATAGTCATACAAGATAAGATTACCATCATCAGTCACCGAAATATTACCAGGATGTGGATCTGCATGAAAGACTGAATGTTTGAGAAGCATGGTAAAGAAAACCTTGTGAACGTCTACGACTAGTTGCTCCCTATCGATACCCTTTTCATCTAATTCTTGAACACTAGTAACTTTGATGCCCGGTAAATATTCCATTGTCAGTACGTTTTTGGAGGATAAATCATCGTAAACAGCTGGCACAACTACCTTGTTGGAATTTTCCATATCCCTTTTGATTGTTTTAAGATTATGAGATTCGTTGGTGTAATCCATTTCCTCATGAATTGTTTCAATAAATTGAGAAAGCATTGCATTTGCAGAATAACGTAAATTCGGATCAACGAATCTTAGTGCAAGGGGAAGAACTTTTTTTAATACTTTGAGATCTTTTGCGACGATTTTTTCAATTCCGGGTCGTTTAACTTTAACAACAATTTGTTGGCCAGAGATAGAACCCCGATATACTTGACCTAAGGAAGCACCAGAAATAGCATTTGGATCTATTTGATCAAATTTTTCATCGACGGAACCAATCTCTTTTTCAATTATTGGTTTTACTTGATCAAAAGGTGCAGATGGGACACTGTCTTGAAGTTTTGAAAGTTCTTCCAAATATGGTTGAGGTAAAATATCTGCTCGTGAAGAAAGCCATTGTCCTAATTTGATGTAAACAGGTCCAAGCGAGATAAAAGTGTCAAGTACCTTACGTGCATTTTTTCTAAATTGATCAGAATTAATTTGGTTTTTTTCTTGGTTGATCCATTTTTTTCTATCCCTGCGTAATGCTAAAACAGATGGAAGAAGTTTAAAGAGCACTTGTATAGTTCGTGTTGTAGACATTACATTTACTCCAAATATTTTTTGAACTTTTTGGTAGCTAAATAACCAAGATAACCAAAAACAATAGATGATAACAAACCGGTTGTGACAGTTGATTTTTTTGAGTTTTTATTCATAAAAAATTTTGTAGCTTGCGAACCACCAAAAATTGCACATGCCAAACCAATTAGGACTTCAGGTGCATCATAAACTAAATGCCCCAAAGGATTTTGTCTTGGATCAATTCGATCATTATGAACTAAAAATTTATCATCGTATTCCCTAATGTGCAAATTACCATAGCGGTATTGTTTACGCGCACCATTTGTTTGTCCAAGGAATGTTTCTTCTGCTTCATCTAGCATGAATTCTCGTAATTCCTTTGGGACTTCAATCTCATCCCCAGGCATAATCGCAAGATCTAGTAATTGTTTATAATCTTACGGTCTAAAACAGGGAGATTCAGGGCCAACAAATCAACCATTCAGATTATTATGCGATACAAACATTTGATACTGTTTACACATCAAAGAAATTCTACGTGTATTTTTTTACTCAAATAATATGCATGATTTACAAATAGATAGGATGGAGATTTTTAAACAATAAAGATCTCACACCGTCTATTGTTTTTGTTAATTATGATGTCTTTAGATGATCTTTTGTAAAGATGAAAAAACTAAGTGAAAATGCAATTAGCATTAAAACTCCAGTAACATAAGCATAGTTGAATCCGACACCAGGATGTGTTTCCTCATGGTAGTGATTTATCAAAAAGGTTGCAACTAACAAAATGGCTCCTGTAAATGTTAATTTTCTGTGTGTTTCCAACAAACATAGCATTTCAAATAACTATATGAATTTAGAAAAATCTTGTTATTTACAAAAGAGGTGTTGTGATGAAACCAACTATACTACCCACTAGAAATATGCCCTTTGCCATACCCAATAATATTCCCTTAAGATATGATGGTGATCTAAACTTCCCAAAAATGGAAATGGATTAAACTATGGATCAGATTCGATTTGAGACAATTTTGTAATTACTTTTTCTAATTCTGCTTTGTTTTCTTCAATTACTTGTTTGATTACCTTGATCTCTTCATTGATTTGATCTAGATGGACATCATCAGAATTTTGAATTTTATTTTCCAAATCTTCTAAAACTTGCTGATTGTTTTGATTTATTTTTTCTAATTCGTTTTTGTATGTTTCTAATTTTTCATATTGATTGGTAATTTCTGGAACGTCAATGTATTCTTGAGATGTTAAAAAACCTAATGAAATTACTGTGCCGCCTATGGCCAAAACAATAAGAAGAACAATTGCAGTTAATTTCAACTCGATATTATTGTTTCATTATTTTGGATTTAAAATTATGTTTTCAATCAAGCTTGAATTGAGGCCTTTTTACGCCTACGAAGTATGTAAAATGCAGCCCCAGCTACTAAAAGAATTGGAATAATCATCATCGTTGGATCAGAGGAATTCTCATCATCGTTTGATGGTTCGGCAACAAAGACTGTTGCATCATGAGACAAAAATATCTCATCTCTTGTACTATCTTTGTATCTAACAGTTATTGTAATATCATGTTCGCCATATTTTGGTTCATCATCAAATTCAATTGGAACATTAAATGGTACAGGGGCATCCACTTCAATCTCATCAATAAATTGAGAAGTTGGTTTGATGTTAGAGCCATTTCGAGGTTCAATTGATACAAAACCAAACAATCCGTCTTCATTCCCTTCATTGAGTATTTCACCAATTAGCATTTGTGTTCCAGATAATTCAATAACATCCACATTAAAGATAGTAAGATCGATTAATCCTTTGATGTAAAAATCAACGATTTTAGCGACTTGATGTAAATCACCGTGCGCATTATAATATGAAAGAGATAAAGGGATTCTTAATGTATCACCTTTGAGTGATTGAGGAACATATACTGTTGCAGTTAGGTATTTTGCAGATTTTGGATCAATAGTTCCAATATCCCAACTTGATTCCAAAATTACAACATTTTCAACGTTGGTAGTTGATGATGATGTTGAAGCAAGTTCTGTTTGGGTATTTGTTGCAGTAATATCCACGCCAGAAATTGGTGCAGTACCGTCATTAGCAATTTCAATTGTCACATTGTTTGTTTTTAAAGATGTCAGAAATGGTTCTAATGCTTTAACATTAATCACACTATCACCTGTTACTTTGAAATTAAAATCATCAAAAGCGGTTCGTACGCCAGATTCTCTTAATCTAGAATAATCTACCTTTATTGTTCCTGGATATTGTTGAATTTGAACGCTGTTACCAATATTTACAAAAAATGTTAAATGGAAATTTTCTCCTGCTAGTGAATTTGAATCGCTGTCTGCATGAATTATTGAGCCTGGACCGTCAGAAGCAGAAAAACCGAGTGGTAAGGATAGTTGTCCTCTAATTCCAGTAATATCCTGAGTTCCTACGTTAGCTAGTACAACCGTAAATGGGACATTGCTATCTCCAGATTCAACTTCAATTTTGTTATCAAGCGTACCAAAATATGCATCTAAGAATTTAACATCACCAAAATCCCTTTCAAACGGAGATTGGCCAAATCCTCCAGATGCTATTTGTGCGTAAGAATTTTCAAAAATTATAGGTGTTAAACCAATTACAAATAGTAATAAAATAATTTTAGATTTCATTATGCAACAACCTCCATTTGAGATGACTGATCACCCTCAAATGCTTTACCATCCTTTATTGTTATTATTCTATCAACATCTCCAAAATGTTGCCTATCATGTGTAACAATAATGAATGTTTGATCAAGTTTTTTTGCCATAGATTTCATTAATTGAACTATTGTTTCAGAAGTTACAGAATCAAGGTTGCCAGTCGGTTCATCTGCTAATACGATGGATGGTTTATTGATTAATCCTCTAGCAATAGCAACTCTTTGAGCTTGTCCTCCAGATATTTTGTTTGCACGCTTATGAATTTGTGTTTCCAAACCTACAACTTTCAGTAAATCTATAGCATCTTTTTGTGCATTTGTACTATTACCTGAAATTTGTACAGGTAACAACACATTTTCTAATACTGAAAGATCGGTTAGTAAATTTGAGAATTGGAAAATAAATCCTAGTTTATTATTCCTAAACGAAGAAATTTTGTCATCATTTAGAGACGTAGTATTTACACCGTCAATTGAAATTTGCCCATTGGTTGGTCTATCTAACAATCCGATCATGTTTAGTAATGTGGATTTACCAGAACCAGAACTTCCCACAATTAAAACAAACTCACCCTGTTTAATTGAAAATGAAACATTATCAAGAGCCCTTACTTGATTGTCACCTTCTCCATAGATTTTATTGAGATTGTCAATCTCAAGTACGCTAGACAGTTCGCATAGCCTCCACAGGTAGTAGCTTTGTAGCCCTATACGAAGGATATAGAGATGCGATGATTGCTAGAATAAAGGAAGTAAGCGCGGTTTGAATGATTTTTTCCCAGTTATAGGTTACTTCTAATGGAAGACTTCCATTAAATGACATTTTTGTTTCTTTGGCATAAAAAGTGTAACCCAATCCGGCTGCAGTACCGACACCAGCACCAATAGCTCCAATTATCATTCCTTGGAAAATAAAAATTATTAGGATATCTTTCCTTTTAGCTCCTATAGATCTCATCACGCCTATTTCTCTAGTTTTTCCATTTACCAACATCATTTGAATTGTAACAATTGCAAATGCAGAAGACATCATTCCGAAATAACCAATCATGTTAATCATGGCAATGCCAGATCTAAAACCTTCTAGTTGTGCTTCAGATGCCTCTTCGGTGGTTTCAGCAATAAAATCATCGTTGGGAAATGAACGCAAAAAGAATTCCTTAACTTCTGTTGCAGCAGAATGATCATGTAGTTTTACCATAAATGAGCCTGTATCTCCAGGTCTACTCATCATATCACGCAAAGTATCAATGTGTATAACACCAGAGTAATCAAATCCTTGTCCTCCTGGGGAATTTGCTATTCCGGTAACCATAAATCTTCTAATTTGATCTTGTCCCCATCTATCAACTACGAGAACTTTTACGCTATCGCCAACTTGAGCTCCTCCCAAATCTCTTGCTACATTAGATCCTAACACAATGGAATTTCTTGAAAAAACATAACTTCCATCGGAAACAGTAGTATGAACAGTAGAAGCCCTAACATCATTGAACGGATCAACTCCCACCAAGGGAATTCTAGTTTCTTCAACCAACTTTCCATTTTTTGTCATGTTCATTTCAGCTGTTGCAGATAGCCGCGGAGTTGCGGCTTTAACATCTGGGATGCGTTCAAACCATCTAATAAGAGACTGGTCAGATTTGTCTATAAAATCAAATTCATCAGTTACAATTACATCACCAGTATTGTAATCACTGATATCTCGAACAATAGCATCAAACAATCCCTGAAAAATTACAAAGTTTACGTGAATAACCAAAATCCCAATAGTTACAGCCAAAACAGCGCCAATCAGACTTCCTTTTTTGTTGAATAGCATTCGCTTTGCTAGTTTTAGCTTGTAATCCATAAAATCAATAAAATAGTCTAATATTTAATGTATATGATATATAGTGCTAACAGTATAGACAATTTTATATGATAATAGTTGCTTCTATAAATTATGAAATCATTTAAGGTGACATAATGGACAATTTGGATATGAAAATTCTAAGTAGATTGTTGAATAATTGTAGAGAATCAGACAGGCAAATAGGCATAGAATTAGGCATATCAGGTGGCGCAGTCAGGGCTAGAATTCGAAAAATGCAAAAAAATGGAGTAATAGAAGATTTCATCATCAAAGTTGAGCCTCCGGTGCTAGGCTACGGTGTGCTGTATTTTGTAGTATCAGGAGAAAATATTTCAGAAATCTTGGAGCAAGCAAATCTTGTAGGTGAGCCATACTTTATGGTTCCATGTGTAGGTGGAATTACTGTATGTGGTATTTCTATTAAAGAAAATATGAATCAAAAAATTGAACTTGCAAGAAAATTAATGAAAGACGTTAGAGTCTTAACTATTTTTGAAGCAGAAAATCCAGGTTTTAATTCAAATCTTACAAAAACAGATTTAGAAATTTTAAGTAAATTAATCAAAGAACCAAGACAAAAAATTGAGCAGGTTGCAAAAAATACACAAATGTCAACAAAAACTATCACTAGATGCTTGGAGAAACTTCATGAAAATGAAGGGATTCAATTTACACTAGTTTATGATCCTCAAAAAATTGAAAATTTTATTCCACATGCAATATTAACATGGATAGAAGGAGATCTAAAAGAAACTTTAGAAGATCTAAATGAATTATTTTCTGAATCATATCTACAAATTCCATTTATAGCAAAAAATCAAATTGTATTGTTCATGTATAGTGACAGTATTTTTAAAATGGATGAATTAACGCAAAAAGTTAGAAATGTTGAAAAAATACAATCCGCTGATTTGTTTATTCCAAAAAAGATTTTGTTTTATAATAAATGGATAGAAAAAGCTGTTAATGGTTTTAAAAAATCACCTAGATTACATTTATCATATCAAACAAATTAAATAAGAACAATTATCCATATACATGATGAAAGAAACAAAGATCTATGAGGGTAAAATTATAGGTCTTAGTGTTTATGATGGGAAAATTGAAGGAAGAAAAGTTAAAAGAGAATATATCAAACACAGAGGAGCTGCAGCAATGCTTGCCTTTGATGAAAATAAAAAAGTGATTCTAGTTAAACAGCATAGATTTCCTCACGGATATGTTTTAGAAATTCCTGCAGGAACGTTGGAAAAAAAAGAAGAGCCAATAAAATGTGCATTTAGGGAACTAGAAGAGGAAACGGGATATGGAGCGAAAAAAATGACACCTCTGATAACGTATTATCCCTCAATTGGGTATAATGCAGAAGTAATTCACTGCTTTCTAGCCTCAGGATTAAAGAAAATTGCTGATTTGAATCTAGATGAAGATGAGATCTTATCAGTAGTAAAAATGGATTTCAAAAAAGTTGTATCTATGATAAAAACAGGAAAGATTCAAGATTCAAAGACAATTTGTGCTATTATGACATATGCTGCAAAGAAAAAATTGTACTAGTCATTCATTGTAAATAGGTTGTACAAGATCTGCAACATCAGCCCAAGATTGTGCAATTCTTTCAAACATGTATATTAAATCAAGAAAATCTAAAGGAATTTGTTTTTTAGAACCTAATGTTGTTCTGAGTAAACTGAGTTTATTTTCATATTGTTTGTGCATAGATATAGCTTCAATCGCTAAAAGTCTATCAGGTTTTGTAAATGCATCGATAGATTTTTCTGCAAGTTTGTTAAAATCCTGAACTACGTCATAAATTTTCTTCGAAAATTCTTTTGGTAAAGAAAAATTATAGATGAAATTTGAGAGTTCAACAATTGAATCCCCTGCATTTTCAAGAACGTTTGCCGCAATTCTATAATCTAATACGTCAATATTTTCTAGATTAAATGCATTAGCTAGTTTTGTATCAACTAATGTACTTCGAATTAAACGAACAAGTAAAAAGTATTGTCTATTTACTTCAACATCACGTTTTGATAAAGTCTGTAAATTAGATTTATCATCTGAAATTAATCCAGTTAAAACATCATCATACATTCCAAGTGAAATAGAACTCATTCTTTTTAGAATTTTTGAAGGATTAAGAGTTGTAGCATCTAAAAGAAATTGCATATTGATATGTGACGCATCTTCTTCGATTATTTCCATACCAACTAGCCGTCTCATTGAATTACGAATCTCCTCTCGATCTTTTCCAGGAATTATAGATTTTGAGTTTATTTCAATCACATCATATCCCAATAGATATGCGCCTGTGATGTTTGCAACGATATTTTCTTCTTTAGGTAGCGGATAAGAAATTACAAGTTCTTTGGTGGGTCGAGTTTCTTTATTTGCAGAGATGGAGATACTATCCTGGCCAGTTTCAAGTTCAACTTGGCTACTTTTATCAAGATTATTTGCATCAACCCATTCTTTAGGCAAAGATACCAAAATGCTACTTCCAATTCTTTGCAGGCGTCTAACAAATCTAGTCAATTTATACTAATTTAATTAATTTAAGCCATATTCTTATATTTTGTGTAAAATTTAAACTCAGATCAATGGAGGCAATAGCATTTTGTCCGGCACACATTACTGGATTTTTTACAGCACGTCTAGAAGATGATCAAGACAATTTAGAAAAATTAGGCTCTAGAGGAGCAGGTTTTTCAATTAATCATGGAGTTACTACAAAAGTAACAATTCAAAGAAAAAAAGAGCAGAAGTTAAATTATAAAATCACTACAAACGGATATCAATCTGACAAGACAGATGTTTCAGAATTTGTATTACATGAATTTTTAAAACTAGGAGATTTTTCAAAAAACTTTTTTGAGATAGAACATAACATATCAGTTCCAGTAGGATATGGATTGGGCTCTAGCGGTGCGGTTGCATTATCATTATCATATGCATTAGATCAAGCTCTTCAAACTAAACTAGAAAAAACAACGATTGGAAAAATCGCTCATAACGCTGAAGTGAATTGTAAAACAGGTCTCGGGGATGTTTTAGCATCATATCATGGCGGATTTGAAATTCGTGTAAAGGCAGGTGCTCCAGGGATTGGTCACGTTGAAAAAATATCAACAGAAAAAATTTCCATCATAATGATTTGTTTTTCTCCGATATCAACTAATAAATTCATCAAAGAGAGATTGTCACAAATTAATGGCCTAGGTGGTAAAATGGTAAATCAACTGTTAGAATCAAAAGATTATGATCACTTTCAAGATATGTCAATAGAATTTGCAAAATATGTGGATGTTATGACTCCCAGAATGCAAAAAATAGTTAAAGAATTAGCATCAAATAATATTAAATGTGGAATTGCTCTTTTTGGTGAAACAGTTTTTTCCATGATTCCCCAAAAAGAAGAATCCAAAGTTTTAGATGTTTTGGAAAAATATTCTGATGTAATTATAATTAAATCAGAATTAGATAACAACGGAGCAAGAGTTCTAGATAATTAATTAAAGATTATGCCATTAATCCCAAAATCTCATCCTAGAGCAAAATCACTTTTAATTCGTGAGAAATTAGTTAATGGGTTTGATAAAGGATTGGTAGCTAAAGAAGGACTTTTGGCACAAGGTAGAGGAGAGGCTTTTGATTATCTATTGGGAGAAAAAACAGGTAGGACAGCATCTAAAGCAATAAAGGCTGCAGCTGCACAATTACTTCTAGCAGAAAGACCAGTAATCTCAGTCAATGGAAACATTGCAGCACTATGTCCCAAACAAATTATCAAATTATCAAAGCAAATTAAAGCAAAATTAGAGGTAAATCTGTTTTATACAAACGAAAAAAGAAAACAAGCAATCATCAAGACGCTCAAAAAATATGGCGCAAATGAAATTTTAGGTACTAAAAAGGCCTCATCTAAAAAACTTCCAGGAATTGATTCGGCACGAAGAATTGTAGATAAAGACGGAATTTTTGCAGCTGATGTAGTTGTTGTTCCTTTGGAAGATGGAGATAGAACGATGTCACTTAAAAAAGCAGGCAAAATAGTCATAACCTTTGATCTAAACCCACTTTCAAGAACTTCACAAACTGCAAACATTACAATTGTCGATAATGTTACAAGATCTGTTGATTTGCTGATTAATCAATCAAAAGAGCTTTCAAAAAAGAATGAAAAAACTCTTTTAAAGATTATTGAGGAATTTGATAATAAAAAGAATCTTGCAGAAAATATTATTCAGATTAGAAATAATTTAACAAGGAAAGCAAAAATTGCATAAAACTGTCCAAGACGTTATTAAAATGAAAAAAGAAAGGAAGAAAATTTCAGCAATCACTAGTTATGATTATACATTAGCATCATTATGTGATAAGGCTGGAATTGATATCTTGTTAGTTGGAGACAGTGCAGGGATGGTAATGCTTGGTTATGAAAATACTATTCCTGTAACAATGGAACAGATGTGTATGTTTACTGAAGCTGTTAGTAGAGCACGGAAAAATTCTTTATTGGTGTCAGATTTGCCATTTATGTCATATCAAGCAAGTATTGAAGATGCAATTAACAATTCAGGCAAGCTAATCAAAGCAGGTGCAGATGCGGTAAAACTTGAAGGGGGATCAATAATGGCTGAAACAATTAGCGCAATTGTGGATGTAGGTATTCCTGTCATGGGACATATAGGATTACAACCACAAACTACAATGCTTTCAGAAGGATACAAAGTTCAAGGAAAAACAAAAGATTCAGCAATGAAGTTAATTGGGGATGCCAAAGATCTTGAAGAAGCAGGTGTTTTCAGTATCGCTATAGAAATGGTAAGTCATGAAGTAGCCCAAATCATTTCTGAAACAGTTAGTATGCCAGTCATTGGTATTGGTTCAGGAGCAAAATGCGATGGTCAGGTACTAGTGGTACAGGATTTACTAGGCATGTATGACAAAATAAAGCCAAAATTTGCTAAAAGATACATGAATTTGTCTGAAGACATTGTAAAATCACTTGAAAATTATCGCAATGATGTTGAATCTAGTAAATTTCCTGCTGAAGAAAATTCATTTTCAATGAATGTAGAAGAACTAGAGAAATTAAGGAAGGAAATTGGCAGCTAAAAAGAAAATTTTCAGAAACGATCATCCCTCTTTAGATATAGTAAATTCGCATGGAGTGGAATTATCTGGAAAAAGAATTGTGCTCTGCATTGCAGGCAGCGTAGCAGCATACAAAGCAATAGAACTTGCACGATTGCTGATGAGACACGGTGCTGATGTTAAATGCGTTACAAGTAATGCAGTTACGAAATTAATTCAACCAGAGTATTTCAAATGGGCTACAGGAAATCAAGTGGTTACAAAACTTACTGGGGAACTAGAACACATCAGACTGGCAGATTATAATCAATCTGATTTAGTAGTAGTCTACCCTGCAACAGCTAATGCATTAGGAAAATTAGCAAATGGAATTGACGATACGCCTGTATCAACAGTGCTTACTGTAGGATTTGGCTCTAAAATCCCAATTTTGATGTGTTTGGCGATGCACACATCAATGTATGAGAATTCAGCAGTTAAAAAAAATATTAATTTCTTAAAAAATAAAATTGAATTTCTTTCTCCCCAAATGATAGAAGGAAAAGCGAAATCTCCAGAACCAGAAGATGTTTTAAATTATGTACTAAGGAAATTTGGGTATTCATCTATATTAAAAAATAAAAAAGTGTTAATGACAGCAGGCCCTACAATAGAATACATTGATCCTATTAGAGTAATTACAAATTTAAGCTCAGGAAAAACAGGTTCTCTTTTAGCATCCGAATTAATTTCTGCAGGAGCTAAAGTAACTTTAGTTTATGGTCCTGCAAATGAAGAACCGCCAAAGGGTGCAAAAATCATCAATGTTACAACAGGTAAAGAAATGTTTGATCAAACAAAAAAAGAACTAAGGAAAAAATATGATATTGTAATTATGGCTGCTGCAGCTTCTGATTATACTCCGCAGAAAACATCAAAATCTAAAATAAAAAGTGACAAAGAATCACTTGAAATCAGGCTCAAAAAAGCCCCAAAAATCATTGATCAAGTAAAAAAATTACAGAAAAAATCAATTTTAATTGGATTCAAGGCTGAAACCAATATAACAAAAAATGCATTAATCAAATCTGCACAGAACAAAATGAAAGATTCTGGTGCTGACGTAATCATTGCAAATGATATCGGTAAAAAATATCAAAGAAATCCAAACTTTAATCAGGTATTTTTTGTCGATGATAAAAAAATAACTGCATCTGGATGGAAAAAGAAAGAAAAAGTCGTTAAATTTATCATAAAAGAAATCGAAAAAAAAATGAAATGAAAAAAGCAGATATCAAAAAATTAATTTCACAGTATAAGGAAATACTTGTCAAACAAAAAAAGAAAAATGCAGATGGTTTTAGATTATCTGAAAAACTAAAAGAAACGGAACGTAGATACTACCATGAAACAGGACGAACATTAAAATCTGATTTGAATAATTTGAAAGAAAATTGAAGCGGTCTGACTATAAAAAACGCAATATGACAATATGGAATGAGGTTGCCCCTAGATATCATAAGAGATGGGCATCTGAAGATAAAGGTCCATTTGCAAGTACGAAAAAATTAGTAGATTCTATTGGTATTAAAAAAGGAAACAAAGTACTCGATGTTGCATGTGGTACTGGAGTTGTTACCAAAAGATTAACACAAAAAGTAGGTAAAACAGGATATGTGGTTGGTGCAGATACTTCCGTTACTGCAATAAAGATAGCAAAAAAGTGGAACTTCAATGGATCTAACCTGTTATTTGTAAATGCAGACGCTGAAAATTTTACATTTTCTGAAAAGTTTGACATTGTTACTTGTCAATACGCATTATTTTTTTTCCCAAATGCTTCAAAAGCTCTTAAAAATATGAGAAAAAGCCTCAAAGAATCAGGCAAATTAGGCATGTCCGTACATGGTCATAGAGACAGAGTTCCCTACTTTGGAAATATTTTAGATGCTGTAACTCAATTTATTCCAGAATATGTTCCATCCGGAACACCAGATTTGGATAGATATGGAACAAAAAAATCATTTAGGGACGAAGTGAAAAAAGCAGGATTTTCAAAAGTTGTAGTTAAAGATTATACTTTCAAGTATAGCCCAGGTACTTTTGATGATTATTGGAAAAATTATCTAAAATACGTTGCAAAACCCATTAAAGAAAAATTAAATTCGCTTACAAAACCGCAAAGGAAAGAACTCAAAGAAATGATTAGAGAAAACACAAAATCGCACACAAAAAGAAATGGAATTATTCAATTTCCTTGGGAAGTTTTAATTTTGACAGCAAAATGCTAGGAATTGGGAGAAATGGCCAAAGACAAGAAAAAGAAAGAAGATGAAAAACCAAAAAAGAATGATTTCAAGTCATTTCTAAAGAAAAGGGCTCCAATTTACCTTGCCTTGGTCGCAATGCTAGTGGTCTTTGTAATTCCAGAGATGACCAAAGGAACATTGGAAAAAAGTTTACCAGAACTTTCAGCTGAAAATCAACGAGTAGCTGATATTTTGATGGACTATGACGGCCCAAATAATGATGGACTGACTGTTTTAGAGGCATTAGAAAATAAAATAAATGAAGAGTATCCTGATGAGAAAATTTTTGATCATAGAAAAACTGTGGTAGATCTGACAGTTACAAATGTAAGTTCTGAAGAATACAGAGTAATTTTTAATTTTATTTCACATAAAGGAGAAATGAATTATGATTGGAATGTTAATGCAAGTTCTGAAGAAATTACCTCAAATAATTCTGAATCAAAGTACATAGTTGACTTGGTCAAGTATTACGATTAGGCTCAAATAGTAACTAAATCTTTAGTGAATTTATGCATGACAATCGGTCTATCTTTAACAATCAAAGAATCCTCAATTCTAATTCCAAATTTATTTTGGATGTAAATTCCTGGTTCGACTGTAATTGCCATGTTTGTTTTTAATTTTGTATTACTTCTGTAAGACACTGTTGGTAATTCATGAACTTCTAATCCAATACCATGACCTGTTGAATGAATGAAATATTTTCCATAATTTTTATCTTCAATGTAATTCCTACATGCAGTATCAACATCTTTACAATCTACATTTGGTTTGACAGTTTTAAGACCAAGATTTTGAGATTCTTTAACAATTTCATATGCTTCATTTGCTTGAGATGAAATTTTTCCTAGTGCAAATGTTCTTGTTGCATCAGAAACATATCCTTTGTATCTCAAAGTAAGATCGGTAACTACAAGATCTCCTTTTTTGAATTTTCTATTTGTTACCTGGGCATGTGGAAGGGCCCCATTTGGACCTCCAGCAATAATCAAAGGGTTGAGAGTGGGTTTGTATCCAGTATCAAACATTCCTTGCTCCATAGCATAAGTCATTAGAATTGTTTGTAATTCTGATTCTTTTTGACCAACTTTCATCTTTTTTGAACAGGCTTGGAACATCTCATCAATAATTTTAGATGCTTTTTTGAGAATTTGAATTTCTTTTTCATCCTTTATGGTTCGGGCATTGTAAAATGGCTCTGTAGAGGATTTGGTTTTTGGAATAGATTTTTTCAATGATGTCATTATTGGATAATTTTGGCAATCAGTACAAACTCGATTTTTCTTAATTTTTTTAATAACTGAAGTTATCAAGCCTTCTCCTCTTTCAGCGGTAATTACGTCACAGTCTTCAGATTCATCTAGTGCTCTACCTACTTCAAGTTCAGGTGCAATAATGGTAGTTTTTCCATTTTTTTCTAGCAATCCTATTGCTTCACCCCAGAATCCAGTCATGTAGAAGAGATTTTCAGGCTCAAATGTGACTAGTGTATCACAATCGATCTTTTGGGCATATTTTAGAAGACTCTTTCTTCGCTGTTTCATACAGAAACATCTGCATCTCTCAATTTATGTATGATGTAAAGTTTGTATATGGAAAATTAAACTTGATCGCTGTGACTGAAGAGAAAGAAAAGAAAAAAGTTGTTGCACTGCTTTCAGGTGGGTTAGATAGTCAACTTGCGGTAAGAATGATGCAGGAACAAGGTTTTGACGTATCAGCTGTTGCAATTAAAACACCATTTTGTGATTTTGATTGTGGAAGAGGATGCGGTTTTGAAATCAGGGAAAGAGCAGATGATCTTAATGTTAATTTAAAAACAGTTTATCTTGGCGACGAATACATTAAGATGTTAAAAAACCCTAAACATGGAATTGGTGCAGGGTTTAATCCATGTGTGGACTGTAGAACGATGATGTTTGATGCAGCAAGAAAACACATGGAAGACATTGGTGCAGAATTTATTATTTCAGGAGAAGTGTTAGGTCAGCGACCAATGAGTCAACATGCGCCATCATTACATATTATTGAAAATGAATCAAACTTGAAAGGAAAAATTGTGAGACCATTATCAGCTGGATTATTACCGCCATCAGATGCTGAAAAAGAGGGTTTGATAAAAAGAGAAAATCTTGGAATGATTAGAGGAAGACAAAGAAAAATTCAAATGAAAATGGCCAAAGAATATGGAATTGAAAATCCACCAAATGCTGGCGGAGGATGTTTGCTAACTGAACCACAATTTGGAATTAAGGCTAAAGATTTGTTTGATCATGTTGAAACTCCTACAATAAATGAAATTGATTTACTAAAAATTGGTAGGCATTTTAGATTAGATGAAGAAACAAAATTTGTTGTTGGAAGAAACAAAGATGAAAATGAGATGATCAGGGCACTTGCGTTACCGGGGGATATTTTACTTGAAGCCAAAGATTACGTTGGACCAGTTTCAATCCTACGTGGTAAGAATGCAAAATCACATGTAGAATTTGCATCTAAAGTAACTTTAAGATATTCGGATGCGCCGAAAACTGAAGCCAGTATTGTTTCTGTTAAAAATGGGGATTTATCTGAAGAAACTAACGTAGGATGTGCTGAAGAGGAATCTTACATTAAATTTAGAATGTAGGCGTGAAATTTTTAAAAAATTAGTTAAAACTAAGGAAGAGTTTTTGAGGAAGTAGATCTCATTTTCATCAAGGATGCAAAAGCAAGAAAATCCCACATATTTGAAAGCCATTACCATTCGGGATGTTAGTGACGTACATTCAATCAAAGAGGATATCAAAAAAGATATGATTTTGATTCTAAGAGTCACGCCTTTGGCACAAAAAGATGTGGAGCAATTACGTAAAGTAGTTGAAGAATTGTATTCCATTGCAAAATCAGAAGACGCCGAAATTGCAAGATTAGGTGAGGAAAGAATTATTGTTGCACCGTCCAGCATAAAGATCTGGAAACCTGAATACGATCTAAAATAATTTTATCGCTTCTTGAACTTGTGGGTAATGGGCAGGTACCTTATACATTCGTCTGATATTCATTGCAAGATTTTCTGATTTGCTACGTTCCCCGTGATTAACCAGTACACGACGAAGTTTTGGTCTTAGTCTTTGTACGAATGACATTAATTGATTATAATCACTGTGTCCACTGAAACCATCTAGTTTTTCAACGCCACAGTTAATTGAAACAGCTTCTACCTTGCCTTCTTTACCTGACATAGTGGCTTGTTTTGAACCATCAAGCACTCTTCTTCCCAAGGTTCCATTTACTTGATATGAAACAAATAATACTTTGTTCTTTTTATCAGGGGCAATATTCTTGAAATATTCCAAAACAGGTCCACCCTCTAGCATTCCAGAGGTTGCTAAAATTATACATGGGGAATTGTCTCTTATTGGTTCTTCTCTAGCATCTGCATGCTCAATGTTAGTAAAATATTCCGAATCAAATGGATTATCATCAGTTTCCAGAATCTTTTGTTTCAATTCTCTTGCAAGATATTCAGGATAGGATTCATGTATTGCTGATGCTTCAGATATCATGCCTTCTGTAAATACAGGAGCTTCGACCATTTCTCCTGATTTCATATAATGATCAATTACCATCATAATTTCTTGTGCACGACCAACTGCAGGTATCGGAATCAAAACTTTGCCCCCATCTGCCAAAGTGTTGTTTACAGCATTAATGAAAGCAGATTCTACTTCCTGTCTGGATGGTTGAATATCTGTCTTCAAGCCATACGTACTTTCAATCAACAGTGTTTCTACTCTTGGAAAATTCCAACTAGCAGCTTCAAACAAAATACTTTTTCCAAATTTGATATCACCAGAATAAACAAAGTTATGATCACCGTTTCCAATATGAAAGTGACACAAAGCAGAACCAAGAATATGGCCGGCATTGGCGAGTACAAGTTTGATGTCAGGTGAAATATCAGTCACAGTTCCATAGGGCAAAGTAATTGTTTGCCTCATAAGCTGCTTTACATCTCGTTCTGCATAAATTGGAGTTCTACCTTGTGCTGCAGCTACTTTGATTGCATCTAGTTGAATCAAATTCATCATTGGAAGAGTTGGCTCAGTACAATAGATTGGACCTTTGTATCCATATTTGCACAATGCAGGTAAAAAGCCAGTATGATCTAAATGTGCATGGCCAATAACAATTGCATCAAGTTCATCAAGTGTGATATTCAAAGAATCTAATCTTGGAAATGCATCCATAGGAGAACGGGCTCCAGGATTTATTCCACAATCAATGAGGATTTTACTTTCAGGAGTAGATAGCAATAACGAGGAACGCCCTACTTGACCAAATCCTCCAAGGGTGTAAAGGGAAACTTCTGTTCTTTGAGATAGCCGAGGTCTGAAGATTTCATCGCCTACCTGTTTTAGTTGCTTGCTTCTATCAGCAGAAGCTTGCTTTAGAGTTGCGTTAATTGTTTGAATGGTTCGTGAAGGAATAGTAGTAGCCTTTCTAATTCTTAATCGCCAACCAATTTTTTCAGTTACTTCAGCATGATTGAATTCTTTTGCATTTCGTTGTAATAGCCAAGGTCTCTTTGCTTCAACGGATACTTCGCCAGTTGCCGTATCAAAAATAGTACCTTGAAGATTTGCCTCTTTTGGAACGCATTCTGCTAAAATTTTTCGGGCTTCTTCTTCAGGTTTTCTAATTGACTCGTCAGTTCTAACAACAATTCTTTTTTTAATTATGTTGACCAAATTAGAAATTGTATCGTTATTTTCCATCAAATAACGTGGAGAATTTGTGTACAAAGCAATTCTTGGTCCTTCATATTCAATTTTTGTAACACTTGCCTGCTTGGGTATACTTTGCAGTATGGTGGCCATTATATTCTGGCTGCTAGGAGGTAAATCTTTTGATGGTTGTTTTCTTTGCATTAAATCACTAAAGTTCGATGACGGCTTTCTTTTGCTCACCGGTTAATAGACGAAAACCGTCTTTGTCCATAATTGCGACATTAATTCCGTCGCCTGTACCAATGTTTCTAACTATTGCGGCTTTAACAGCACGTAAAGCTATCTGTTTTGCTTCTTCAACTGTAAGATCTTCTCCATACTCTTCTTCAAGTAAGCCATAAGCTACTGGAGAGCCACTACCAGTTGTGGCATATGATTTTTCCTCAACTGAACCAAACATGTCAACATTAAACAATGAAGGACCACTTGAATCATATCCACCAAGTAAGATATCAGCCATGAAAGGATATCCTCTGTTTTGATGAAATATCAATGAACACAATCTTGCAAGAGAGTGGATAGAGATATCACCCTGTTTTTCAACTCGGTGAAGGTTGGAATGATAGCGTAAGATATCTACAATGTTTTGTGCATCTGCAACACCACCTGCCAAAGTTAGTCCTGCGTGTAAATCAATTTGTTGAATTTTCATAGTGTTGTTATTTGCTATGAAATAGCCTGCGCTGGCTCTCATATCGGCGCATAATACGACACCGTCTTTAGCCTTAATACCTACTGTGGTAGTCCCATGCAGAATTTTTTCTTCAACGTTATTTGACAAAATACACCTACTAAGATAAAGTAAATGGCATCTCACCCTTTTAAATAACTTTTTGATCCCTTGAAATCATAAATAATGATAAAAAATCAAGATCGCATGCAGTCCCATAAAATGGAATTACCTAGGCTCATTGAGATTGGAGAAAACAATATCAACGACTTTGGAAAATTTCTCATTTCGTTAACCAAACCAAAAAAAGTATCTTTGATAGCTGGAACAAACGTTCAAAAAATATTAAAGAAAAAAATAGAAAAATCATTAAGATTAAAAAAAATTCAATTTATTTGGCATACATCAACAGACAATCAAATAAAATCATTGAATCAGATTCAAAAAGATGTTAAGAAAGATAATTCGGATTTGATTGCGGGTATAGGAGGAGGGCGTTCTGTAGATGCAGCAAAATTAATTTCATGTAATTTAGGCAAACCTTTTGTAAGTTTACCAACTGCTGCATCACATGATGGAATGGCAAGTCCATTTGTATCAGTTAAGAGCGATAAGCCACACTCAATTGTGGCTACCGCGCCTATGGGTGTTTTTGTAGATATTGGTATTATTAAAAAAGCCCCGGCAAAATTACTTGCAAGCGGTTGTGGTGATCTTATTGCAAATATTATAGCAGTAAAAGACTGGCAATTAGGTCACAAAAAGAAAAAAGAATACTATGGTAGATATGCTGCAGATTTAGCCTTGATGAGTGCAGAAATTGTAATGGAAAATTCTTCTGAATTTGCAAAAAAAGGATTAGATGCCAGAGTAATTGTTGAAGGATTAATCAGTGCAGGAGTTGCATCATGTATTGCTGGAAGTAGCAGACCATGTTCGGGTGCAGAACATCTTGTTTCACATGCGCTTGATAGACTTGCTCCAGGAATAGGATTACATGGAGAAAAATGTGGATTGGGTTCTATCATGATAGCAAAATTACAGGGGCAAGATTGGAAAAAGATTATAAAGACTTTGAAAGACGTTGGTGCTCCAACATCTGCAAAACAAATTGGTCTAAAATCAGAGATAATTGTAAAATCATTAATGATTGCACAAGATCTTAGACCAGAAAGGTACACAATCCTAAAAGAGATTAAAATGACAGAGAAAAGAGCATCAAGTTTGGCAAAGAGTACGGGAGTAATTTAGGCGGTTTTTTCTTCAGTAGTTTTTTCTTTTGTTTCAGGTTTCTTTTCTTGAGTTTGTTTGTTGAGATGTGTTTCAACAAAACTTACTTTTTGCAAAGTAGGAACAAATTTGAAAACATCAAGTTGAATAAAGTGCTTCATGATTTGCAATCCATCAGCACGTAAAATTTCTTCAGGAACTGTGATGCTTGCTTCTTTATCTTTTAAATCAAAAGCAATTTTTGCATCTTCTACAGGTAGTCTATTTTTAAGAATGCTATCAACTTTATCGTTTGGAGTGTCTAATGATTTAATGACATTGACATAAAATAGGATTGTTTTTCCAGCATATCTATGATTATAGTCTACTTGAACTCTACCAGAGCCTATAAAACGAATAATTCCTCGCTTATTATCAATTTCAATAGAATCACCAACAGAAACTTTCTCAGCATCTTCGCCTAATTTTCTAATAGGAATCATTCTAACTTTGCCAGAATCTCTTTCGCCAAAAGCTTTGTCTGGTGTTACTTCAATTGTTAGTTTGTCACCAACAGCTGTTTTTGCAAGTGCTTCATCAAGTCCTTTCAAAACAGGATAAGAAACTTCTCCAATAGAAACTAGTTTTGGTTGATACTTGAAATTTTCTTCGTGAATAGAATGTTTCTTTGCATCTTCTTCAATTGTGGTATCAAACACCTCTTCAGTATCTTTTACTTTTGCAGTATAGTCTACTAAGATTAGTGAGCCTTTATTGAAAGTCAATGTGTTCGGTCTCGAATTTCCTTATATTAAGTTAAACCCACTGAATTGTTCCAATAGAAGTCGTAAATTCCATAATTTCGGAAATACGTTTTTGTGTAAAATGCATTATAGGTAAATGTAAACATCTCAAGAAATATCAAGATGGAATGAAAAATGGAAATCTGTATGAACTGCAATATGGATCTCTAATTTTTTATTAGATTTTCACATGTTGTTTGAAATTCATAAGTAAAAAACTGATTACGAACCTTTTGCAAGATCTTTTGATCAGTTTCAGATATTGCGATCATCGTGATATATTGGTAAAGTGTGCCAATATCAACATCATATTGATGACATTAAAAATATTGGCGTGTCAAGGGGACAACATCAAAAATATTCGAGCACACATGTTATATTCACATTAATGATAGTTACTGAATGACAGAAAATTCTGATTTACCTTAGCTTTATGGGCTCAGAAATTGAGATCCTTAGAGAACGGTTCTTTATTGATCATGTTTCAATTGATACTAGAGAACTAAAATTTACACTGATCTCTAGAACCGACAATGAAAAGGGTGTTGATAATATTTTCGTCACAGTATCAAAATTATTGCCTAATCTCAAAATTTTTGATTCGGATGGCACTGTACTTCCTTTAATTACAAACAAATACACTGTTGCATTAATAGAGCAAACTATTTCTGAGTCAGAAGATCTTGAATTGATCTCATCACTTACAACACTTTTAGAAGAAATACGAAAATGCAGAACATTCCTTTTATGGATAAAATTACCTCATGATAAAAAATTCTATCCAAATGATTCAAGAGTAATTACAATGAAATATGATGCAGAAAAAGATGAGGGTATAACCTCATTTGGTCTTGAATTTTTATCAGTGTCAGATCATGAAGTCTTCTACATTATAAAACCACCAAAAGACTATGAATTTGATAAGAAAAAGATTACAATTAATGAAAGTTCGGGTGAACAATTTGAAAAAGATTACACTAAAGGTTGGAAAAATGAAAAAGGAGGCACAATTTATTATAATGAATATTCAGATTTAATTACAATTAGAGTTAATCCCAAATCATCAGCTAAAACATCAATAAACTATTCATTTACTCCTGCTAAAAAAACAAAATCGTTTGTAAAAGGTATTCTCAGTATATTGATAGTTGCTCCACTTATTGCAATGCTATCAAAAGCATGTTATCCAATGAATGTGAAATGTACCCCTATTCCAAGTATATTTGATTTAGATCTGATTTCTACAAAAGTTTTAGAAATTGATATTCAACTCATCTTAAAACCCTGCAATACATCAAAAATGACGCAATGTTAACCAGCCCGAGATAGTTTCCCGCGTTTCTTTCATGTCTTATTCTTGTTCTGTGAAACCCGTTTTTCAGCCAGGCAAAGAACCTCTCCACTACAAACCTTGTCCTGTTGTAACTGTCCTTGCATGCATCATCACTTGCCGTCTTGCTGTTTTTTCTAAAAGGAATACACGGAATGATGTTTCTTGATTTTACATAATTACGGATTGGTTTTGAATCGTATCCCTTGTCTGCATAGGCTGAAACTATTCCATCATGGAATCATCTGCAAATTTCGTACTGTCGTGAATGTCTGCAGGGCTCATTATAGTTGATATTGGCAAGCCGGTACCGTCTACTGCAACATGTGATTTCGTGCCTGTGACTCTCTTGAACCCGTCAAATCCGATCACAACGCCCCTTTTTGGAGGGAACTGATGAATCAATCGATATTTTTTGCAGGTCAATCCTGCCCGATTTATGTGCGGATTTGATTGCATGTCCCAAAATCTTTTTCCATATGCCAAATTCCTCCCATTTTCTTAGCCTTGGATTGGCAGTTGAGTCATCACCGCATGTTTTTGGCATCTCACTCCATCCGCATCCGGAAACCGGCACGCAGATGATTCCATTTAAAATTGTTCGGTCATTGCTTCTTGGACGTCCTGTGGCGGCAGGTTTTGGCAACAACGGCTCCATCATGTCCCATTGTCTGTCTGTTATTTCGGTGAATTTCATGTACATCTTGGAAACTAATGGTTCATGGATCCAAATGATCATCAAATATTGTCCAAAGGGTTAGTTTTAAGATGAGTTGATAATTCATTTTATTAAAATAATGACAAAAATCAGGGCTAAAAAGCTTGGATTATTCTAAGAATGATCTATCGTTACTAAATGATCGTTATTTTTACGAATAGTTTGATGTATTTCTTTTCCAATTGGCGATAATGCAATTCTAAATTTTTTGTCATTCGAAAATGTTTCCAGAACTAATCCTTGCATTATCATTCCCTTGATACATTGTTCAAAGCTTTTCTGTGATACTTTTTCATCAAGACAAGCGTCTACTATCTTATGTAATTCTTTAAACACAATATGATCTTTTTTGGTTAATTGACCTAAAGTACATGCCGCTTCTCGGTATTTTTCAACGAATTCAATTTCGTTTTTATACATTGTGTAGATTACTTGTTTACTCATAAATTTCCAACCTCTGATTGTTGCATCATTTTCATTGCCTTATAAACCACAATTTCCTGAATTGTGATTTGTGTTGAAAGGTGTAAAAAATTTAGTTTGGATCATTTGAAATGGACAAAAATTTGACCCCAGAATCATGTTTTTTTCTGGACACGGTTGTATTTATTTCTGTCAGAATTCTGTGTATAATATTTTGTGTTAGAATAAGATTGGATGATAGCCTAGTATAGATGAGAACTTTGCAGGCAGATAAGATATGATTTCAGGGTTTGTTAACACGAAAGAATCACTTCATGATATTAGGTTAACAGGGTTTAGAGAGATTTTAGTTTTTCTTCAGCAGTTTTAAGTCCTGCTTGAGCATCAACATCATATCCCATCATTGACAGTGTAGCTGAGATTGCTGAAATAGTCCTCATTACATGATATGGACTAACTTCTCCCATGCATCCAACTCTAAACACTTTACCTTTAAGATTACCAAATCCGCCAGCAACTAGTACTTTGAATTTATCAGCTAGCGTGCTTCTGAAAGTTTTGTCTTCAAGTCCATCCAAATAATTTAATGCGACAATAGAGATTGAACGATCCTCTTCTTTTGCAAATGGAGAAAGACCCATTGCACTTAGTCCAGCATATAATGAATCTGAACAAACTTTGTGACGTTTGAAGACATTTTGCAATCCTTCTTCTAGGATGACAGACAGTGCTTCTCTATATGCATACATTAACGGTAATGCGGGTGTGAAAGGAGTGTGTTTTTCTTCATCATAATATTTGAAGTATCTTGCTAGGTTGAAGTAGTGTGTTGATGGAGGATTATCAATCATGAATTTTTTGGCTTTGGCACTCACAGATATTGGAGAAATTCCAGGAGGTGCCGCAATTGCTTTTTGAGAACCAGTTAAACAAACATCAATATTCCATTTATCTACTTGAAGATCAGTACCACCAAGTAATGAAACTGAATCTACAACATAGAATGCATCATTTCTTGAAGTTAAATCAGATACTTTATCAAGATAATTTACCATTGTTCCTGTAGAAGTTTCGTTGTGAACAACATAGAATGCTTTTACATCTTTATTGTTATCAAATGCCTCTTTAATTTGATCAAAAGTTGCATTTTCTCCAGGTGGAGTTTGAAGTTTGATTACGTTTGCGCCTTGACCTTCAATTAATTGTGATAATCTTGTACTAAATTCTCCATTTACTGGAATGATTACTTTGTCACCTTTCTTTACTACGTTAACCACAGCTGCTTCAACAGCACCAGTTCCTGATGCAGATAGTGCCACAATATCATTTTGTGTTTGAAATACTTGTTGAGTTTTGTCAACCACGTCAGTGTATAATTCAACGAAATCATCACTTCTATGATTGATAATGGGAGCAAGCATTGCCCTCATTACTCTGTTAGGTACATTTGTTGGACCAGGAAGCATTGAAAGATATTCCATGTGTTATCTAACAGCAGTGTGTTCCGGGTTTATTTATAATTAGAGATTTTTCAAATGATCTTTGGCACCAGTTTCTTTCAAAAAATTTCTAGTGCCATAAGGTACAAGATCATCCCATTTCTGATCGCAAACAATTAGATCGCGTATATTAGTACCAGACAAAGATGCTCTATTTAGAAATGGGATAGAGAGAACTTGGATATTTCTTTTTGAATACAGATGTTTGGTCAGGCCATCATTTGAAAAAATAACATCAAATTTTGGTACAATGGTATCTATTTTTTCTATCCATTTGATATGATTGTCAAAATCAGGAATAGAATAAATCGAAATTCTTTCTTTCATTGAATCATCAATGGATGATAAAATCATATTTTTTCGTTGTTCAGCTGTAAATGGGTTATTTTTTTCGACAGGTCTGTTAGAACTTCCTAAACCTACCCATAATTTATCAACTTTTGATAATGCAAATTCTAATGCTTGAAGGTGGCCTAAGTGAAAAGGTTGAAACCTGCCTATCAACAGACCATCCATACAAAGTATGGAAAATTTCTTTTTAAAAAACTATCATAAAGAGCGGTTGATGGGATGAAGTGTGGAATTTTTAAAAATTAATGGTGGACGTGGTGAGGGGGGAGGACAAATTATTCGTTCTGCAATTACACTTTCATGCATTACAAAAAAACCAATTCATTTAGAAAACATAAGAAAAAATAGAAAAGTTTCTGGATTAAGACCGCAGCATCTTACAGCGATTAATATTCTTCAAAAGATTACAAATGCTAAAGTTATAGGAGCAGAAATAGGATCAACTGAGTTAAGATTCATACCGGGTGATATCAGAAGTGTTGAATTGATTGACGATGTTGGAACCGCCGGTAGTATTCCACTAATTTTTCAAGTTTTAATTCCAATAATGTCAATTTCACAAAAGCAATTCAATATAACAATTAAGGGCGGTACAGATGTACTTTGGAGTCCTACCATTGATTATACTCAGCATATACTAAGAGAAGCATATTCACGAATGGGAATTAAATTTTCTGTGGATTTAATCAAACGCGGATACTATCCCAAAGGAGGCGGAGAAGTAAAATTACAAGTTAACCCATCTAAGATAAATTCTATTTTGTTTTCTAAAAGAAAAACCAAAAATGCTAAATTAATTTGTACATTTTCAAAATTATCAAGAAATAGTATTGAAAATGAGGTTAATCAAATCGTTAAAGAATTAACTAATGCAGATTATAATGTCACAGCAGAAATTAAACCAGAAGAGGCAAAAGATTCTGGCGCATCCTTGTTAGTTTATAGCATTGATGATAATTCAATAATAGGAATTGATGGGTTATACGATGGTAAAAAAAATAAAATTGTTATAGATGTTGAGAATTTTATTAAAAGTTATTCAATAGATGATAACTTGGCCGATATGTTAGTTGTTCCGGCCAGCTTATGTTCAGATAAGACAGTTTTTCCAGTTAAAGAAATTACAAAACATCTAGAAACCAATTTGTTTGTTACATCAAAAATTACAGGCTGTAAATATGGGATTGGTAAAACAGGCAATGGGTTTGAAGTTATAATCCAAGGAATCTCAAACGCCAGCATCTAATAACGAGGCAAAAAACAAAATTGCTATAGATAATACAACTGTAATTTCTCCAAGTATGATGATTTTTTTTCTTAATTTTTGAATTTCAGGTTCTGGCATTTGATTTGACATAATTTTTTCTTCAATATCTTTCCGAATTACTCTAACATGAACAGCATATGTAATAATTAATGCAATTACGAGAATCATTTTTATGATCAAATACATTCCATAGCTTGTAGAAACAAGAAGATCAGGTCTGCCAATTAATGCCTGTGAAGTATACAAGCCAGTAATCATCAGTATAATCAACGATGGAACAGCGATTTTGTTGAATCGTCGACCAACACGAATCATGATTTGCATTCGTTCTTCAACAGAGTCAGTCATTGTTTTTAGAAGGGGCGAAAACACAATTCCAATGAATAATGAACCACCAACCCAAATTGCTGCAGCTACAAGATGAATCCAGGTGATAATTGCTTGTTCTATTGCAGCCATAGTTTATGATATTTTAAATCAAATATTATGTATTTGGATCTTGACAACCTTTTTTAGTTGTACAAATCCCAAATCAATGAAATGGCACTTCAAAGCAAAATGACTGTGTATTTGGCTATTGGAGGGGTTTTTGCGTTAATGGGAGGCATTGTTTTCTATGCCAGTTTAGATAATGTAGAACTTGATCAAATTGAAATTGAATTGACAGGTGTGGAGTTAAGAGATGTAAATACGATAGAGAATCAAGCAAAGTTTAATGTGACATTTTTGGTAAAAAATCCTAGCGATAAGACATTAACAGTTTCACTAATTGACTTTGAGCTTTATGGAGATGGAGAATTGTTGGGTTCAGGACTGTATTCTACAGCAGATATCGCACTGCCAGGAAGAGCATTGTTTTATTCAGGTGCAGAAATTCCTTTGAAAAATACATTTGTTCTAAGTAAATCAGAAGTTAGTCCAGAAATTTATGAGGATGCAATTAATGAAAGAATTACCAGTTTTTCTGCTGAAGGAATGATAACTACTCAAACTTCATGGAGTGAGACTGACAAAAGTTTCAAAACAGGTTATTAATTAAAAAGTGGGCCTAATGAGATTCGAACTCATGATCACCGCCATGTCGAGGCGGTATCCTAACCAGCTAGACTACAGGCCCAATGAAAAATAAATCAAATGATTGACATTATTAACGTTTAACAAAAGAGAGAATGAAGGTACGGAATAGATGACGGAAAATTTTACTGATGAAGAAAAAAGAGGTTTCTACAAGGCAATTTATTCAAGAAGAGATGTAAGGTCTCATTTTACCTCCAAGCCAATAGAAGACAAAGTTTTATCAAAAATTCTCAACGCTGCACATCATGCTCCTTCGGTAGGATTCTCACAACCATGGAATTTTATTTTAATAAAAGACTTGGATACAAAAAAGAAAATAAAGGAATCCTTTGATGAAGAAAAAAAGCGTTCATCACAATTAGTAGAAGAACCAAAAAAATCAAAGTATCTTTCATTCAAATTAGAAGGGATCTTAGAATCGCCTGTAAATCTATGTGTAACATATGATCCTACAAAATTTGGACCGTTTGTAATTGGGAGATCCAGTATTCCTGAAGCAGGTCTATACAGTGTATGTTGTGCAATTCAGAATTTATGGTTGTCAGCACGAACCGAAGGGGTAGGTCTTGGATGGGTAAGTATTCTTTCCAATGACACACTAAAAGAAACTTTAGATTTACCAGAACATGTAATTCCTGTAGCATACTTGTGTTTAGGATATGTTGATCAATTTGCAGATAAACCAGATCTTCAAACTAAGGGTTGGTTACCAAGACTGGAATTGAAAGATGTCGTATTTTTTGAAAAATGGAATGATAAAGAAAATAAGAATTGGGGAAAAATTCAAAGCATGATTAAAGAAAATCTTGATTACGCTTAAATAATTAAGAATGTTTTTTTTGCTGGGCTTGTAGCGCAGAGTCAATTTGACGCGCAACATGGATAGCGCAGTAGCCTCCTAAGTTACAGGTCGAGGGATCGAAGCCCTCCAAGCCCGTTTAATTTTTGATTTATGGGAATTTAAATACAAAGACACATGGCAGAAGTTATGAAAGTTGTTGTAATATCTGGCAGCCCAAGAAAAAATGCAAATACGCAAATCATAATGAAATATGTTTACGAATATGCTAAATCAAAAAATCAAGATACAAAGTTTATCAATCTATCAGAAGATGACGTTGAATGTTACAAGGGATATGGTGTTGAATATAATGAAGATACTAAAAATGCGACAAAAGAAATTATGGATGCAGACGTTTGGATAATAGGAACTCCAATCTATAATTCATTTTTTAGTTCTGCACTAAAAAATTTGTTTGAATATGTGGATTATAAGAAAACTGCAGGTAAGGTAGCAGGAATGGCAATTTTAGCTGCAGGAGATATCGGTTTTATCAATGTCCAAAATTTGGTTACGCAATTATTATCATATTTCAGGGTAATTACAAATCCAAGAGCGGTGTTTTTAACTACAAAATCTGTGAATGAAAATTCAATAAATGATGAAGATGCTCAGAAGAGATTGAAAGAGATGGTAGATGAAACTTTAGAAATTGCTATTAATTTACGTAGAAATTAGTCTCATTTAATCTCATGAATTAGAATTTAACATGTAATGAAAAAATAATTCAATAAAATTATTTTGAAATAACTATGATCCAAAATCATTTAGATAAAAAATGTCAAAAATATAGGGGTGATATTTCAATGAAATAAACTCTAGAATTATGATTTTGTGTTTTAAAATTTATACATGATTAAAATGCAAAAGTCAAATATCAATACAATGTAGAGATCATACTATTGAGTTCAAAGACAGATCCAGCAGAGTTGTGTTCATGTAAATGTCATTTTGGGGGTGCAGTCAGTTGTCCAGGATGTAAAGAAAATCACGGCGAAGTTTGTTGTCACTGTAAAGATTGAATTTGCTTTATTTTTTCCTAGAAGCTAACATTTTGAGATTAGCTAATTCGGTTTTCAGTGATTCTATTTGTACTAGAGTTTGTAGATTAGAAATCTCTTGATTTAATCTTTCAATTTCACTATCTTTGATTTTAACGGATTCCCTTACACTGTTTAATTCAAGTGATAATTCATTTTGAATTCGTTTTATTTCTGAAATGCTAATTTGGGCACCAGTGGTTGTGGTTTCAATGGTTTGTACATTGCCTGAATGCTGTTCTTCACTGTGTGCAGGCGCATGATTATGCATGTAATCTGTACTCTTTTGAGATATCCAACACGTGAAAGCCATGAACCAAGTAATTGGAACTGCCATAATGAAAACGAAATTCAATAATGGAGCAAAATCCATAAACCAAGGCCAAAGTCCGGTCAATACTGCTGCAAAGACTCCGGTTACCAATGTGGCCAAGTGGTTGCCTGCGTATCCCATAATTATTTGAGAATTTCATTATTTATAACAGTAATGCTAAAAATCAAAAAATAACATAATTAAAAAGAAAAAAGAGCCGAGTTTATTCGTCTTCTTCAGAGGTAGCAACAGTTGCTTTTGGCATATCTGATTGCAGGATTTGGATTTTTTGTAATAGATCAGTTCTTAGATCTCTTGCAACTCTTCTTACAGTTGGTCTTGGAACACCTAGTTCATCAACCACTTTGGTGTAGATATCTTGCTTGTCAGTTACCCCTTTGTCAAGATAAGAATTAATCGCTTCTTTAATTATCGTGCTTTGGTTTGTACGATTCAACGAATTCTAAATTTTAATTGTTCTATATAAGACTATAACTTTTAAAATTTAGAAATTGCCATATTGAATAAATTCAAATTGTATAGATAATTTTAAAAACAAAAATTTCAAAGTCTACAGAAATAAGTTTTCTAACGAAAACCGTACAGATCGTTATAGGTTTTTCAATATTGTTAAAATATCTACAAGAATATTCTTGGTCATTTCCACAAAAGACTATTAAGATGTGTTTGCAGATTCAATTCAATGACTACAGTGAATATTGAAACTAATCTAGGAAACATTTCATTTAAGCTGCTACCTGAATTAGCTCCTGAGACTGTAAGGAATTTTGAGAAATTAGCTAAAGATGGATTTTATGATGGGACTCTTTTCCACAGAGTCATTCCAGGATTTATGATTCAGGGTGGAGATCCTAATACAAAAACAGACAACAAGGGCTCATGGGGAATGGGAGGGCCGGGATATAGTATTAAGGCTGAATTTAATTCAAGATCCCACTTACGAGGCATGGTTTCTATGGCTAGATCACAAGATCCAGATAGCGCCGGTTCACAATTTTTCATTGTTACCTCTGATAGTGCATTTTTAGACAGACAGTATACTGTATTTGGTGAAGTAACAGAAGGAATGGATATTGCAGATAAAATTGTCAATCTAGATAGGGATGGTAATGATTGTCCACTAGAAAAAGCATCAATGATTCATGTCACCATAGAATAAATGAACTCAAAAATTATTACATGTTTTCTAATACTGTTAGTGGTTTTAGTTGTACCACAGGCAAATGCGCAAACTGAATCTCTTGAAAATCCTACACATAAATCACTTCAAATTACAATTGATGAGATGGGAAATGCAAATGTAATACACCAAATTAGAAATTCAAATGAGCCCAAAGTTCTAACATTTGTAGACGGTGCAATTTCTAATTTAGAAATAAAAGATACGCTAGGTAGAAACGAATCAGTAGATATTAGCGAAGGAATGAAATCCATCCCAATTTTACCAAACCAAGGTGAATTATTTATCACATATGATCTTGATGATTTACTAGTTTTAAAAAACAACATGTGGACATTAGACTTTAGATATCTTGAAACAACTACATTTATTGTTCCAGAAGGGATAGAAATATTGTATGCAAATGAAAGACCAGTTTATCTAGATGGGAAAAAAGGTTTTGCATGCCATGGTTGTCAAATGCTTTTAGAATATTCAATTGATGAATCAAAAAATCTTGAATATGTCAATTGGGAAAATGAAAAGTTTGCAGTAGAGATGATAACTTTTACGGATGTAAGTAATTTTGAATTTAATCAGCCTGCAAAAGAAATAAGTTTCAATGTAAATGATGCTGATCAGCATATCACTGCTGTGATACCGCTTGAATTGTTGTGGGGACCATATGCAGTATTTCTTGATGATGAAAAAATTTACTTTAGCAAATACGTCAATAATGGAACTCATGTTTGGGTAAACGTTAAACCAGATACAACAGGAAAAATCACAATCGTTGGAACCACAGTTGTACCTGAATTTCCAATAATTGCACCATTGGCTATTGGATTTTTAATGATAGTGATGCTTCCACTAGTAAAGAAAATTAATCTCCGCTAGAACCACAAGAGCAAAATCCATACTCATCAATTCTAACATTACAAACGGCACATTTCTCACCATAGTCTACTTCCCATGGTTCTTTTCCAAAAAGTTTGAAGTGATCATCAATTTCTATTGGTATTTCTCTTTTCTTTTCCAATGATTTGTATAGCCATTTCGACTATACATGATTATCGGAGAACAATTATGAAAATTGAATGTGGTTGTCATTGTATCAAATGTAAAAGCACAGATATAGAATCAGGTCGAGTTGGAGAAGTTGAAAAAGACGGTTATTTTGACATGCATCACACGTGTAAACAATGTAATACGCATTTTGATCACCTAGACGGGGAGATTTTTTCAAAATGTGAAAAATGTAATTATTATTCTAATTAACAACTAGTGATTCCTGAATAAAATAATGTATACGATTTTCTTCAGAATTTTTCATTATTTCTTTATTTGAAGCCATTTTTGCCAATGCTTTAGAAACATCTAGTGGACTTGTAGCCCAGCCATATTCTCTAAGTTGTTGAACAGTTTCAGTTACAGTTCTAGGTGAATCAAAAAACTTGCCTGTTTCTAAAATTCTTAACTTTGACTTAATTTCATTAGAAGCAATCTGTTTTGGCTCATTAAATTCTGGTTCATATGCTTCAGCATCATCCAAGTGTTCCAAGCCAAATTGGGTTTGTTCAGTTGGTGATGAAGTTGTCCCATACACAATTTTAGCTTGACTTTCGGGTAAATGCTGAGAAATGTTATCGATTACTTCCCCTAATGTTTGATTATCAACATAGAAATCTCTAGAGTCAACCTCGATTTCATTTTCCCCTAGTTTGAGTTTAATTCTAGCCACTACGGATTTATCGTTTGTTTTTGATATATTCTGTTAGCTCTAAGGAGCTTTAAGATTAGATCAAAACTTTTACACAATTTATTGGGATTTTTTTCCTTTGAGGTTAAATGTAAATTTGGAAAAACCGGTCATGGAATCTTCCAAAAAGGCGGGCATGGTTGTTTTATTTGTATTAGGCATGAGTATTTTTGGATATTCACAATATGCATCTGCATCACAAATTGAAGTGGGCATTAGCCAAAGTCAATTATTAAACGAAGATGAGAATGGTGTTAACTATAATATTGAATTACAATTTGAAAATCCTTCATTATTGATACTAACTGCAGGTAAGACAGAGTTTTTTGTAATTTCAAATGATGAAATTATTGGAAAGGGGAGTTTGGATCCATTTACACTTCAACCATTGGATACTAGTTATGTAAAAGGAACATTTCACACTGATATCAATGCTGACGAATCATCTTCATTAAAAATTTCAGGTGTGATAAAATATGATTTGTTGGGTACGACAGTTGATGTTCCATTTGTATATTATCCAACAGATGAACAGGCAAGAGAATTTATACATCAAAAATAATTTCTTAACAAATGCTTACAGTTTTTGGATCTACAGCATTGGATACTATTAGAACGCCAAAGAAGACATTAAGGAATGTTTTAGGGGGAGCAGCCACATTTGCAGCAATATCTGCAAGTAATTTCGTAGATACGGGATTAATTGCAGTGGTTGGAGAGGATTTTCCCAAACAACATCACAAAATTTTATCCAAGTATCTTGATTTGGAAGGATTGGCTATCAAAAAGGGTAAAACATTTCGTTATGATGGAAAATATGACAATGCCCTTAGTACAAGATCGACATTAAAAACCGAATTAAACGTATTAGGTGATTTTAAAGCAACTGTACCTGAAGCATACAGAAAATCCCAATTTGTCTACCTTGCAAACAATGATCCAGAACAGAATGTGTCTCTTATCAAGGAATTTGATAAAGTAAAATTTTCAATGTGCGATACCATAGATTTTTGGATTTCTACTAAACGTGACGCGGTAATTAAGATGATCAAAACAGTTGATGCCGTTGTTATTAATTATGAAGAAGCCAAACTCCTAACAAAAGAATTCAACTTGATAAAATGTGCAAAGAAGATGATGGGATGGGGAGCAAAATATGTAATAATCAAAAAGGGAGAACATGGCTCCTTGATGTTTTATGATGGTGTAATTTTTCCAACTGCAGGATTTTCTTTAGAAGATGTTGTGGATCCTACTGGTGCAGGAGATTCTTTTGCAGGTGCGATGATAGGACATCTTGCAAGTAAAAAATCTACAAAAATATCGGATATTAAAAAGGCAGTAGTTTATGGAAACGTATTAGGATCTTTTGCCGTAGAAAAATATGGTCTTGATGGACTGTTAAAAATAAAAAAAGGCGACATTGCAAGACGTGTCAAAACATATGAAAGGATGATTCGTTTCTAAAAAGACTTAAGTTTAATTATTTTTCAAATTGATTTGTAATTGTCAGAAGAAAAAGATCGATTAGAAACAATATTCAAACTTCAGAAAGGATTATCAGATATGATGAAACTAGATAGATATCCAAAAGATTCTGAGGGAAGAGTTTCTGCTTTGTGTACGGCAATAATGCATGAAGCTGTAGAATTACAAAGAACTACAAATTGGAAATGGTGGAAAACTCCTGTTGAATTTAACGAATCAGAAGCAAGGGAAGAATTGATAGACATTTGGCATTTTGTCGTACAGGCATCTTTAGAACTAGAACTAACACCTGATGACATAGTTGATGAATACAAAAAGAAAAATGAGATCAACCGTGAAAGGCAGCGAAATGGATATTAGGAAATATTAGATTTCTTCAGGATTGTTTCAAAATCTGTTACATTAATCAAATCTACAAGTTTGATGTTATCTTGAAAATATTTTATTTCTGATTTAGACACAGTAAGAAATAGATCAGGAGGATCCGGGTAGAACCTTTCATCCATACTATGTGGATCAAAAGGTCACGCTCAACTCATTATCTGAAATACTGACTGAGATATTTGATGCAAAGAAAAGATCAAGGTATGAGGTAAAAGATGGTAAGCAAAGAAGATCACATATTATCAACTCATCTTAAAACCCTGCAATACATCAAAAATGAAGCAATGTTAACCAACCCAAGATAATTTCCCGCGTTTCTTTCATATCTTGCTCTGTGAAACCCGTTTTTCAGCCAGGCAAAGAACCTCTCCACTACGAATCTTGTCCTGTTGTAATTGTCCTTGCCTGCACCATTTGCCGTCCTGCTGTTTTTTCTAAAGGGAATGCACGGAATGACGTTTCTTGATCTTGCATAACTGCGGATTGGTTTTGAATCGCATCCCCTGTCTGCATAGACTGAAACTATCTGTTCCATCATGGAATCATCTGCGAAATCGGAAATTGATTCCATCACATCTGCAAATTTCGTACTGTCGTGAATGTCTGCAGGGCTCATTACAATTGATACTGGCAAGCGGTACCGTCCACTGCAGCATGTAATTTCGTGTAAGTGACTATCTTGAACCCTTCAAATCCGATCACACCGCCCTTTTTTGGAGGGGATTGACGATGAATCAACTGAAATTTTTTGCAGGTCAATCCTGCCCGATTTATGTGCGGATTTGATTGCACGTCCCAAAATCTTTTTCCATATGCCAAACTCCTGCCATTTTCTTGGCCTTAGGTTGGCAGTTGAACCATCACCGCATGTTTTTGGCATCTCACCCCATCTGCATCCGGAAACCAGCACGCAGATGATTCCATTTAAAACCATTCGGTCATTGCTTCTTGGGCGTCCTGTGGCAGCAGGTTTTGGCAGCAACGGTTCCATCATGTCCCATTGTCTGTCTGTTATTTCAGTGAATTTCATGTACAGTTTGGAAACTAACAGCTGATGGATCCAAATGATCATCAAATATTGTCTAAAGGGTTAGTTTTAAGATGAGTTGGTTATGTTAGATTGACACTAACTAATTAGATTGATTATTCTTTGTCAACAATAACTGATCAAAATAATATACAATAATTGATCTAAACATTTAGATCTGTCCAAAATATCTTCACAGGATCCTGAATTTCCAAGATCAGCCATACTACAATTGGCAAGAACAATTTAAGGAATTAGAAAATGATTTTGATATTTTTAGAAATTACTTTAATGAAAATAAAAAATGCAAGTGTCACATTGATGAATGCAAACATTTTGAAAAAGCACTTGTAAATATATTGGGAGAAAGAACAAACAATATCTTTCAAGCACGATTAGATATGGGCTTTAAGACATACTATGAAGCAATAAAGAACAATTAGATTCTATCTTCAAGTAATTCTTTGATTTCTTCTCTTGAATATTGCTCAAATAATTTTTCAAACTGTTCATTTAATCTAACAATATCATGAATTGTTACAGGTATAGATGATTTATCATATTTTTGTTTAAATTCTTTGGATGATTCATATAGATTCTTTCCGGTAATCGAACAGATAAGAGTAGTATTCTTTTGTAAGATTTTATAGAAAAATCCATCTAAAACTCTCATTTCATAATCATCAATATCCTGTCGTCCTCTTCTAGTCATGAATGAATATGCATCAAGGCCAAAATAGTTGAAGGCTAATGATAGAACTGCACCATCAAGTGCCTTTAAGGTAAAGGATACGAATCGTAAAATTTTATCATCAGGATGACTAGCCAGAAATCCAAAGTTAAGTTGATTGTTGATTTGTTTTTTGCTTTTGCTTGGAATTCTACCAAAAAATGATATTATTTCATCTTTATTTGTAAGGCATTCATTATACAATGTCCTAAATGAATTGTGAGGGAACAAAACAGGTTATGACGGGTTCAGGAAGATCCTGGGCACAAAAATACACGCTGCAGTAGACAGGACAGGACTCCCAATCAGGGCCAGCCTGCAAATGTCCATGACAGTACAAAATTCATCGATGTGTCAGAAGACATCTCAGAACCTGCAGATGATCCTTGCCTGGCTCAAGTGCGGACTGAATGGGACGGCAGTCAGATATGAAAGGAATTGTGATACTGTCTCGGGTTTGTGTATCTGGCATGCATCATAATGTATTGGAGGACTTTAGGATAAGTTGGTTATGTTTTCCCCCAAACCTCTTTTCCACAAACAATTATGGCGGTAACTTGAGGATTTTTGTTCGCATATCTAATCATTGAATCAATTCCTTTATTTTCAGAAAGTAGACGGCCTACAATGGAGATTTTTTTTTTGAGGATTTCAGAATTTGCAATCGTTTTGAGTAAATCTGTGCTTGAAAGAGTACAAATTGCAATATTGGAATCGGAATTGCCTAGATAGAATTCCTCACGTATAGGCAGAATGATTTTACATAGTTCGCCAATACCTTTACCTGCAGCATTCACAGCATATCACGTATTGTTTTTGCAATAAATTCAATATTTTTTTGAGTTACATTTGGATGAATTGGTAAAGATAGTACGCGTGAAGATGCCCAGTCAGTAATTGGAAGCTTTGTTTTTAATTGATAAAATGGAGTTTTGTGAACTGGAGTGGGATAATAGGCTGCAGCGCCTATTCCTTTATCATTTAATTTTTTTAAGATTTTGTCACGATTATCAGTTAAAATTGTATATAGATACCAATTGACATTCTCGTTTTTTCTTTCTGCAGGTAATGTAATTCTGAGATCAGAAAGTAATTCCGACATGCGTTTTGCATTATCTTTTCTAGATTTTAAAAATTTGGGAAGTTTTTTCATTTGTACTGTTGCAATTCCAGCATTAATTTCTGGTAATCGTAAGTTAAGACCAAATATTTTGGTATCATAACCATGAACCATTCCATGATTTCTAATCATTAGCAGTTTATCCCTAAGACTTCTGTTATTGGTTACAATAAACCCCCCTTCACCAGCTGTCATAACTTTTGCAGGATACATGCTATAACATCCCATTTCAAAGAAAGTTCCTGTATGTTTTCCTTTGTAAGTAGAACCCAACGATTGTGCAGAATCTTCAATGATAGGTATGTTGTATTTCTTAGATATTTCAGAAAGCCTTTCAATTATTGCAACGTTTCCATATAGATGAACTGGGAGTATCGCACGTGTTTTTTTAGTAATTTTTTTCTCTAAATCATCTGGATCAATTGTATAATTTTCTTTTAAAATATCGACAAAAACAGGTTTAGCACCAGTTGAAACAACGGCATTTGCAGTTGCTACAAATGTAAACGATGGAACAAGTATTTCGTCTCCTTTTTTGGCATCTAAAGCTAGTAGAGCTGCCTGTAATGCAGCAGTACCAGAATTTACTGCAATGGCATATTTCGAATTTACAAAAGAGGCGGCAGATTTTTCAAAGTCTTGGACATATTTCCCTCCCAGATTAGCCGCAGAAGTTAATGCACCTTCTCTTAAAATATTTGTGACTATTCCAATCTCTTCTTTTCCTACGATTGGAATGTTAACTGCAATTTTCAATAACATTCCTGTTTATAACTAGTCTATAAATCTCAGTAAAGAAACATGAATTTTTATATTTCAAAATTTGGCAAACGGCATCATGAAACCTAGACATTTAGAAAAATCAGATGCAGGCTACAAAGTTTATCTGTATATTTTCTATATTTGTGGATTCATAATGTCATCATCACTAGCTTTTGGCGTATATGTCACCATGATAGAATGGATGGAAAATGGAACCTATGTTATGGGTGAAGCAATTCACAATGCAACAATTCCGTTTGAAAATTTTGCTAGGGTGTCAACGTGGATATTTTTCTCTACAATAATCGGATGGTATTGTGTTTCAAGAATAGGATGGAGAAGAACAGCTGGAGATAAGATTATTGGTGCCAGAATGGCATTACTGCAGTTAATGTTGTTAGGATTTTCAATTATTACACTCTATGAGGTGCTGTATAATTTTACAGTGTTAAACGCGCAGATAACTGCAGGTGTTATAGATGGAATTGTTCCAGATATTGATAAATTATCAGTGGCATATCCTGATCCAGATAGACCATGGAATTTGGTTTTTGCAACCAAAGTATTTCTTGCAGCATTTATTATTAGTACACACGCATTTTATCTCAGTATAAAACCTAGAAAAAGTTTAGATGGGTAAAAATTTCAACATTGTAACTTGTTTTATGTAAATTTTTAAAAAAACTATTTCTGTATCGTGTGTCTAATTATTGCATGGGATTATTTGGTTCTAGTAAAAATGAATTAAAATGTAAGAAATGTGGAACCAGTCTTCCAGATTCTGATAAATTAAGAAAACATCAAGAAAAAGCTCACAATAAGAAAAAAGAGAAATGCAGAGCTTGTGGGGATGAATTTGATTATTCGGAGGAATTGAGAAAACATAAGAAAAATTGCAAATGAAATTTATTTGGATTCGTATTTTGTTTCTCTTTTGAGAGCTTTTTCAATTGCTTCTAAATTTTTGATTTCATTTCTAGAGTTCATAGACAAAGTTTTGATCATTTCTGAGCCTAATTGGACTGATTGTTCGGCTAAAGTTTCTAAAAATTTCTCAAGACCGTTTTTATAATTTTTAATCAATTCCAATCCTTCTTCTAGCGTCATAACGATTGTAAAAATATCCCATATTCAAAGCTTCTAAACTTTGAGAAATATTTTGAATAACTTTATACGTTTACTCTTCGAAAGTTGTTTTGATTTGGATATTACAGAAAAAGTAGAGTTGATTCAAAGGCCGCCTACTGAAGAAATTGTAACTCAGGAAGAGCTAACCGAGTTATTCAAAACGAATTCATCGCCAAATCACTATATTGGTTTAGAGGTTTCTGGATTTCTTCATCTTGGAAGTCTAATCAGCACAGGCCTCAAAATTAATGATTTTGTCAAAGCCGGAGTAAAATGTAAAATCTTTCTTGCGGATTGGCATACTCTAATTAATGATAAACTGGGTGGGGATTGGGATACAATTGCAAAAGTTTCAAAATACTATCAAGATGCATTCAAACTAGTTTGTCCAGATGCAGAAATTGTATTAGGCTCAAAATTGTATGAAGAAAAAGCAGAATATTGGTCCGAACTTGTTAAACTTACAAAGCATATGTCAATTGCCAGAACAATGAGAACTCTAACCATAATGGGAAGATCAGAGGATGACAAGAAAATTGATGTTGCAAAATTGCTTTATCCTGCAATGCAGGCAGTAGATATTCATTCATTGGATGTAGACATTGCACATGCCGGTATGGATCAGAGAAAAATCCACATGTTGGTAAGAGAGATATTCCCAAAAATGAAATGGAAGGTTCCCGTAGCTGTTCATCATAAATTACTACCTGGACTCTCAAAGCCTGCAGATTCCAATGTTGATAGAGTACTAGGAAAGATGAGTAAATCGGATCCAAATTCAGGCATATTTATTCACAATACAGATGAGGAAATTGAGAGAAAAATAGGCAAATCTTGGTGTGAAGAGGCTAATATTGAAAATAACCCATTGCTTGAAATTTCAAGAACTGTGATATTTCATGAATTTGGCGAAATGAAAGTAGAAAGACCTGAAAAATTTGGCGGGGATGTATCATATGGCAACTATGATGAACTTGAAAGAGATTTTGCTGAAAAGAAACTACATCCGGGGGATTTGAAACAAACTGTCGGAAATTATTTGGTAAATGTTATTTCTCCAATTAGAGACAAGCTAGATCTAAGTGAAGAATTAAACGGGGCAATTAGGAAGAGTTTCTAAACTTTAGGATTAGTTTGTTCTTCTAAATTATATTTTGACTTGTATCCTCTTGGATTAATCATCAAGTCTTTGTAGGCATATGTTGAAGAGTTTCCTACAATTACAGTACTAGTCATGCCTAATTCTTCCGAATAATTTGGTAAACTCTCCAAATCAGTCATTACAATCGTTTCGGATTCTCTATACGCACTTTTAATTATTGCAACAGGGGTAGTAGATTTTCTATATTTCAAGATAGTCTTCCTTGCATCCTGTAATTGATGAATCCTTTTTTTGCTTGCAGGATTGTAAATGACAATTACAAAATCACCCTGTGCCGCTGCCTCTACTCTTTTTGAAATAACTTCCCATGGTACTAACAAATCACTCATACTAACTACTGCAAAGTCAGTCATAAGTGGAGAACCAACAACTGATGCACATGAGTTTAGTGCAGATACACCAGGTACAATTTCAACTTGAAGATCATCTTTAGGATTCCATCCAGATTCTGCCAATGTTTCATAAATTAATCCGGCCATTCCATAAATTCCCGGATCTCCACTTGACACAAGTGAGATTGTCTTTCCAGATTTTGCAATATCAATGCACTGATGAGCACGCTCAACTTCTTGTGTCATTGCATAGCGATGAACTGTTTTACCTTCAATAAGATCCTGAACTAAGTTTACATAAGTTTCATAGCCTACAATCGTATCACTTTCAGCAATTGCTTCTTTTGCTCGAAATGTCATATGGTTATGATGTCCAGGACCAACGCCAACAATGTAGAGCTTACCAGTCAATTTTAAAAGAAATTTTTTATCAAGTAATTTATCCGTTTAGCGGCGATTTCTATTGAAATGGATCTATGGATGGACAATTCACAATGTGATCGCTGTTAATTGGTCGTGCAATACTAACAGACAGTAAATCATCAGCACGAAATGAATCGATATCAGATTTGGTTTCTAAAATTTTTGCGGAATCTTGATCATTCCATTCCACTAGATAAATTCTCCACATAGGGCTATAATTCTCATCACCATTTGATGCAGCTGCAATTCCTGGTTGAAATCCTAATGGACCGGAACCAATAATTCCATTCTTGAATTGAAATAGATCAACTGCTCCCGAATGGGCAATAAGGTTAGCCGAAGTTGGAGAATATACAACGCCCATTGACTCGGCAGGTCCAGAAGGGGTAGCATCAGTCACGATACAGTAAATTGTTTTGCCATCTGGTCCCCAACCTCTATGAGCTACAAAAGTCACAGTCATGTCTTCTTCATTTATTTCAGTTATTTGTCCGCCACCGTATGACATTTCATCAGTAATCTCTTTGTCTGAGCGTATTGTCATTTGTCCATCAGGCCAAAGAATTTGGGGGGTATTCAGAACAATGCCTGTTTCGTTAAATTCAATTCTACCTCCCTCTTCAGCTGCAATCACGTCTTCGGCAGATGTAAATTCAGTTTCTTTTTGACCCACTTTCCAAGTTACTTCAGTTACAGAGCTTAATGCAGAGTATTTTGATTCTTGAGACGGAGTATTTGAAATCACTTCATTTTGAAAACCAAAGATTCCATCGCCTCTAATTCCATTTTTAAAAATAAATAATTTTTGCAGGGTATTTTCTGGAACGTCTGAAAGAGCTGGAGCAACTTCTACATTCCATTCTTGTTTTTCTGATAGAGTTTTTGCATAATCTTTATCGCTTCCGTCGGTTATAATGTAAAGAACCTGATTGCCTTGATAGATTCCCTCATGCATAGGAATTACAGCTGGAACGTTTGTTCTTGATAATAATGATTTTGGTTCTTGTTTTTCTAATTCAATTTTTTGCATGATAACCTCAGTAGGTTGTCCTCTTATCCAGCCATCGACACTGACAGTTGCAGTAAATTCTTTTGAAGTTGGAGAATGTAATGCTAGTGCAGCACCAGTAAATTCAAAGGAACCTGAATTTTTTTGTAAGTCAATTAAAGACAAGCTATAGACTGTTTTTCCATCTACAGTCCATATAGGCTGACCTTTTGATTCTTGAGAAGGAATTTCATGCAAAACCACGATTTGTACAGGCTCACTTGAGGCAAATGTCATAGAACCGTCATAGATCGTTCCTTCGTTGGGTGATAAAACCAATGCAAGTTGATGATTTTCATGACCTTGGCCTGGGTCTTGAGAAGACGTTATTGTTTGAGTAAAATGAATTTTTTTTCTAGAACCTGCATCTACAAATTGATCAGACGTTGAGGATACAAAAATTATGCTAACGGTTAAAATTCCAATCAATAATAAAGCTGGGGGTTTTCTCAACAGATATTCTTAAGGCGATTCCCTTAAATGATTTTGTCTTAGTTGATTTTGTCTAAAGCAAATTCATTATGGAGTGCACGCACAGCTGAGTTAGTATCAGAATTTTTCACAACAAATGCGAGATTAAGTTCTGATGAACCTTGAGTAATCATTGATACGTTTACTTTGTTCTTTCCAATTGCGCCAAAAACTTTTGAAGCAACACCTACAGTTCCCCTCATTCCTGAACCAATTAATGCGATAATAGCAACATTTGTGGTAACATCTAGTTTTTTGATGATTTTTCCTAGTAATTCCATCTCTAATGCACTAACAGCTTTATCCAGATCGGCATTTTTTACTACGATTGTGATACTCGACTCGGATGGATTTTGGGAAATCATCATGACGTTTATTCCGGCTTTAGCTAGTGTTCCAAATATTTTTGCGGCGGTACCCGGAGTTCCAACCATACTGCCCCCTTGAACATCAATTAATCCATTATTTCTAACATTACTTACACACTTTACGGTATTTTTTACAGATGCTGATGTATGTGCTGAAACTAGGGTTCCTTCATTTTTAATATTGAAAGAATTTCTAATTTTCATTGGAATTTTTTTAGCTAATAGAGGCTCGAATGTGCGCGGATGTATTTGCTTTGCACCGAATAATGCCATTTCAATTGCTTCAGTGTATGACACTTCTTTGAGTAACTTTGCATTTTTTACAATTTTTGGATCAGCTGTCATTAATCCGTCTACATCACTCATTAACCAAATCTCATTTGCCTTTATACAGGAACCCACGATTGTGGCAGAATAATCAGAACCGCCTCTACCAAAAGTGGTTATATGTCCATGTTGATCAGCGCCAACAAATCCACCTATAACTGGAATTGTTTTCTTGGAAAATAAACCGTCAATAGTTTTTGACACTCTTAGCCTAGTTGTGTCTATGAGGGGTTTTGATTCTCCAAAGTTTGAATCAGTGACAATTCCTACTTCTTTTCCAGTTAAAGGAGTTGATTTTTTTCCAGAGTCATTAATTGCTGACGAAACTAATTTTATTGATAGTCTTTCTCCGAATGAAAACAAATAATCCATTGTTCTAGGTGCAACTTCGCCTAGCAGTACCATTCCATCAATTAATGCAACAAGTTCATTGAAATCCTCATCAAATTTTGCTAATAATTTTTTTCTTATGTCAGATTTTTTGATGGTTTGTTTAGCTAATTGTTTATGTCTATTGGTGATTTTTGCTGCAAGTTGTTCTGCCTTTGACTTGTTTTCTTTTTTTACTGATTCAGAAATTTCCATAAGATCATCTGTTGTTCCACTAGTTGCAGAACATACTACAACGATTTGGTTTTTCTTTGATAGATCATTAAGATGTTTAGCTACCGTTTGGATGTCTTTTGCAGCAGAGACTGATGTTCCACCATATTTTATTACAAGTCTCAATTCAAAATACCTGAACTAGTCAATCTTTAAATGCTTTAACTTTCTACGCGTGGAGCCAGGTAAAAGTGAATTCTGCCTATATTTGCTACTTTGAATTCAATTCTAAGTGGTTTTGCGCTTGAAAACTCGCATGTAATTGAGCCTGCGTTTGAGCCTACAGCTTTTACTACAGGATTTAGATATTCCAAGCTGTAAGTGCCAATACTATCTTCCTTTGAAGAAATCTCTTCGATGTCTTTATCGTCCTTATCTAAATCGATAACAACTTCGCCAGAATCACCTTTTCCAGAAAAGTCTCCTTTAGAATCCGATGTTTGAATTGTGAGATAATCAGACACAACCTGTACATCACCAAGAATTTTATCAAACTTTGAAGAAGATAAAACGATTTTTGAATCATATGGAATTTTTGGCAATGGTGTATCAGTTGCAGAGCTTTCAATCAAACGCATTTTGTATTTTTTATTTTTTCCAACTGTTACAAGTAACATGTTTTCATCAGAGATACTAATCTCTATGCTATCTTTTTTGTCTGCTCTTTTGATTAATTTTGAAAATTCATCTATTCTTACACCAAACTTAATATCACTATCACATTCGTATTTTTCAAATGCAGAGTTTGGCCAAGAAATATCAATTAAAGCAACGTGAGATGGGTCCATTCCTCTAAAAGTAATTCCTTCTGCCGTTGCAACAAAAGTTGCTTCTTCAACAAGTGTGGATATGGCAGAAATTATAGCCTTTAGATCATCTGAACCACTTGTTTTTGCTCCAAAAGTCAAATCAATTTTCTTCCCTTTATGTTCCAGTTAAACCTTATGTGTAATCACGCCAAGTGTGTTTGCATTTCTGACATCTATAAAATCTGGTAGTAGGTTCATCTGCACTTCTAGTTTGAAACATCCAACCAATTGCTTCATCGTGTCCACATTTTTCACAATCAATTTTTACTGTAGGATTAGTCTCTTCTCCTTCGTCTCCCTCAAAAGCTAAAAGTGAAAAATCTGGTTCTTCTTCAGCAGTAATTTTTTTTGTTGGCTTTGTTTCTCCACCTTCAGTGTAACCACATTTGGAACATTGGAGGCCAGAGCCCTTATTTTTTAATTTAACCTCGCATTTGGGGCAAAATTTCAATCTAATTTACCTTAATTTGAGAATGGAATAGTTGATTGAACTCTTGAGCCATTTTGATTGCGGAATCTGTGGCTTTTTTAATCTCACCTAGTGGTTTTGAACTAGAACTTACCCTCATCCAACATTCATTGGTAAGAGGATGCTTTACAATAACACCTGCAAAATCGGTACTTGGTGCTTTTAGTAATTCATGCTGAATTATGTATAAAATCCCTATATCAGTTTCAGTTATTGAAAGGCTGATTTCTTTAGGCTCAGAACTGATCACTTGTGCGTTCATGTATTCAGAAAAAGCACCTATTGCGGATATAAATCATGCCTCGGCAACCCAGGTGGAGTGAGATGCCAAAGACATACGGCGATGATTCAACTGCCAACCTAAGGCTAAGAAGATGGCAGGAGTTTGGCATATGGAAAAAGATTTTGGGACGTGCAATCAAATCCGCACACAGGCAGAGAAAAATCAACCTGGAAAAAATATCGATTGATTCATCGTCAATTCCCTCCAAAAAAGGGGCGACGTGATCGGATTTGACGGGTTCAAGAGAGTCACAGGTACAAAATTACATGTTGCAGCAGATGGTACCGGCCTGCCAGTATCAACTGTAATCCTATTTTGTCGGTAATTCCGGATCTCCATGCCGGTTCTGAAACAAATTTGACTAGTTGTTCATCTTGTGAAAATTCAGTCAGGAGCCTGTTCCATGATTCCTTATTTTTTCATATGTTTTTAACAGACATCCACTTAAGAAAAATCCACTGCCTTTTTCTCCCGAATTTTTTTGAGCGTCCAGAATCAAGTCCGGCAAAGAATTGTCCGCTTCTCACAATTCCCGTCCAAACGCATAGCCATATTTTGCATCAGACGCAACTGGCCATTTCAATTCAGGACTCCAAAAAGGGCTGTGGGATTATCCAGGATCGGCATGTGCCATGACACGTCAAAACGCGGCGGATGATAAAAAATGTTGCAGAGATCCCCGCTAACTGCAGGAACCTGCAAACGATATTGTTTCACGTATCTGACTGTCCGGTCCGGTTGCCTTGCCTGTCAGGTCAAGGGTGAACTGCAAATCCAGCTTTTCATCGGTTTTCGGTGCCGGAAGGTTGGCATTCATATCAAGTCCGTTGGCGTTGGTTCTTAGCAGGTCAAAGGAGGTACCGTTAATGATGTCAGTCACGCTGGTCTTTGCCCCGGCCACCGGACTGTCTTTCTGATCAAGCCATCCGTCTGTCTGTATCTTTACCCCGGTAAGGAGTATGCCGCCGGTGTTGAGCACGGCATTGTTCTCCGGATCAGAGACTGCTCCCCATGCGGCATTATCAAAGTACAGGTTGTACCTTTCAAGGCCGATTGAGCAGACGTCGGTCCGCTGTACGTCAGCAAGTGACTGCTGTTTGGCAGGTCCCATTGCGCGAAGCTCGCCTCCGACATAGTCGGCATAGTACGGCGAGTACTGTACCGGCCCGCTTATGACGGCGGCAAAGTCAGGGGAATCCCCGTAATAGTTGTGCGTTGCAGGAAGAAAATAGTTTGCAACGGCGTTGATGATGTCTTTTCCGCGCATGTCTATAAACTCGTTGTCTTTCAGGGTTGCAGTAGGCCTGCCTGAAGACGAGGAAGTGTCAGGCTCGAATGTTGTCGCATGGCAGTATCCGTCACAGAGGATTACGCCGTGTTTGCCCTCTTTGAGGGTATTGCCCACTACCAGCGTATCACGCGAGGAGGACAGGCTGATTGAGCCCTTTAAATCGTCTGCGATCAGGCTGCCATCGCGATGTTTTGAATCGGCAAAGGTCGCATTGACTATGGTGTTGCCGGATATCGTATTGTTGGCACTTTCCCTGTGTGCAATCAGTATTCCGTTCTTTGGCACGTCAGAGATTGTGTTGTCTGAGATTGCCAGTCCTGTCACCCTGGCCAGGCTTATTCCGGACCAGGTTGTCTTGTTAATGGTATTTCCGGATATTACAGAGTCGGCAAGCCTCTCAATGTATATCGCAGTCATGTCATGCTGTGAGGCCTTGTCGCCGTTTGCAAACAGCGGCTTTTGATCGGCAGGTGCATTGTACCCGATATGCTCAAAGGTATTGCCAGTTACGTTGACTGATGTCATGCTGCCAAACCTGGCGTGGTTTATTGTGCCATCGGCCATTATGCCATGGCTGTTCGTATTGTTGACATAGTTGTTCTCAACGGCAATGTCGGATCTTGGACCACTTACATGTATTCCATGTATGGGGGCATTTACAATCTCTATTCCCTTAACCTTTACATTGTCTGCCGTAATTTGGATTCCGGCGCCACTAAAAATTACGTTATCAGAAGCATGGTCGCCACGTGTAGACTGTAGTGTGATGGCTTTGTTAACTAATATGTTGTCACCTAAAGTAGCACGATATGTGCCATCACTGATGATTATGACATCACCCGGAGCTGCGGCATTGAGTGCAGCCTGAGGGTTCTTAAATGTCCTTCCGTTATTACATGTGCCATTATTATTAGAATCCGGACATGATCCATCCACAGTAACTGTGGCAGCATGTGCGGAAGGAACCGCAACCAATACGGCCAGTGCCGCAATCATAAATATTGCATAGTCTAAAGCCGTAAATTTTGTCATTGTTAACCTGTGATCATTGGCATTAATAAACCCTGATATTGCCTGACAGGATGACAATCCCGGGCAAAACCCGCATTTCAGACAGATCAGAACCAGCCAAGATGGGTCAAAGGATGGCCTCTGCAAGGAACAACCATTTCTGTCTAATTGTTGGGAAAAACAATCACAACTCATCCCAATACTTTCCAGTACGTCGTGATACATGCCAAGTAAACCAATCCAAGATAATTCTCGCAGTTCTTTTCGTATCTTATTGCTGTTCTTCTGAACCCGCACCTGAGCCAGGCAAAGAATCTCTCAACCACAAACCTTGTCTTGCTGTACTTGTTCTGCGTGTTCTCTGAGACAGTAAATTTGGAAGTGTTACCGCATGGAATGCAACATCTGATTCCATGACGTCTGCAATGATTTCTGATGCATGCAGGACCGTATCCCTTGTCTGCATAGACTGCCACAATCCGGTTCGTTGTATCATCATCTACAGGTTCTGAAATATTTTCTAACAACATCGATGAATTTTGTACTGTGATGAATGTTTGCAGGGCAGACTTAGAACCAGAAGAATTTGCGTCTTTACTGGGAGGTAAATCCACAGGAGATAGTTTGAAACAACGTCTTGCACATATGAAAAATGATTTAGAAGAAGAAAAGAAATGAACGGATGTTAGAATTGCAAGTGCAACATCAACATTGAAAGATAAACAAAAGATTGAAATTGATAGTTACAAACAGGTAATTGAACAATTTGCATCGCAAATTGACAAAAAAGAAAAAACATTGCAAGAAAAAGAATCAAAGATAAAATCTCAATCACATATCATCAAAGAACAGACTGAAAAAATAGAGAATTTTGAAAAGAAAGAAATGGTTAACAGAATTTTTGGTATCATTAGGAATTGGATCAGGTTCGGCAATTATTATTCCGATTTTATTATTTTTATCAAATCTAGTAATAGTAACGGGGATATCATATCTGTTGTACTTGGCGAATTGGGGATTTTAGGATTAATTTTTGGTAGTTGGTGGTTTTCCCATAAATCAAAATTAAAGAAATAAAATTCTCTTTATATACATAGAATATTAAGGGTAGAGAAATCATTATGAGCGGTAAGAATGGCAGAAAGCAAGATTTCGGCGATTGAATTGGTAAAATCAAAGGATGAGTACTCATCTGATGAAAATATTGAGATAAATGTCCAATTTTCAGTTGAAGGTGACCTTAGAAATGCCTTCAATGAGGCAAATTGGACCAAAGCCTACAACAACAATGATGTCTCTTTCAAGATGAAGTATGGCGTAAAACTCACATCTGGAGGATTCAGAAAGAAGGAGTTAGGCAGAACTATTGATACATACAGAAAAGCCTCAATATTTTGGACAAGAAATCCAAAATTGGTCAATCCAATGAAAGACAGACGAATCTGGGTACAGGTAGCCAAAAACTTTGAGCCATTTATCAGACTATCAGAAGAGGAGGTTAGAGAGGAATTGTTTGACTTTGATGAAAAATTCGTATTCAAAGCATCTGATTTGGGTAAAGGTAAACACAAGATAGGAGCTGAAACATTTGCATCCTGGCAGAAACATGACTATACAGAAACTGAAAGTATCAAAAACAATTCTAATGAAATTGAAATTACAGTCAATTAGGGATATAAGGAACTTTTTTGTGTAATTATTAATGGCAAAATACGACGGTCTGTTAGGACAACCAATACTTGAAGTTGAAGAACCTGATAAAGAAGGGGGAATTACATTTATCTTCAAAGACAACAGGTTTATGTTCATAAAAGCAATTGATGGTAAAATTGAGACCGTATCAATTCCAGAATAGGTGATATTGAATGGGAAAATTTGATGCTATCAAAATGTCAGAACTTGTTAAAGTAGAAGATCCTGATTCGGACGGAGGATTGACTTTAATTTTTCAAGAAGATAAAACCTTGAAAATTAAAGTTGTAGATGGCAAACTAGTTTCAGAATTTGTCTAAACTAGTTTCTCACATGCTTTTCATAAAATCCAATAGCTAATTCTTGCACTTCAGATTGTATTGAACCGGGTCTTTGATCCCGAATTTTTTTAATTGCATCATTTGCTGAAAATTTTTTGTGTTTGACAAAATAACATGCAAGTATTGTTCCAGATCTTCCCATACCTGCTGCACAGTGAACCATTACTTTTTGATTATCCTTAATTTGTTCATTTATGAAATCTACTGCAGAATCTATCCTATCCATATCAGGAGCTGTCAAGTCAGGAGTCGGAACATGAAGATATCCGATATTTTGTGTCCAATCATCAGGTAATGCTTGTTCAGTCATAGTAACAATAGATGTTACGCCTTGATTTAGAAGCCAAGTGAATTCATCTTGACTAGTCGGGATACCAGAACCTGCAAGTTTTTCTTCAATTAACCAAGAGAAATTAGTAGGTTTTTTGGTAATTTTTCCATGAACTTTTCTCCAAATATTACCAGGTTTACTCATATCAGATTTAGAATTGGTCTGTATTTTTAGTATTGCGAAAATATCATGATGCAACAGCACGTACGGGAGATCCTGTTGCGTCTTTCAATTTTAATGGTAGAATTGTAAAATTAAACTCGATAGGTTTTATTTTGTTTAAATTTGTTAAATTCTCCACTATCAAGATATTATTTCGCGATAAAATATTGTGGACCTTAAATGATTCGTCTTTTCCAAGATCTATACTGGGTGAATCTATACCAACTAAATTGATTTTTTTTGATGCAAGATATTTTGCAGATGAGGAGTCCAATCCAGGATTTTCAATGAAATAGTTCTCTTTTTTTAGATTCTTTTGCCATCCAGTATGGAAAAATATTGAAGCATGGTTTAAGATCCTACCGTTCTCTTTTTCAAATGAAGTAATATCTGATTTAGTAATAGCGGTATTTTTTGATCTTTCTATCTTTATCAGAGTGGCTTTTCCTACGAGTCTCTCAACTGGTATTTGGTCAATCTTTAAACCATTTTTTACAAAATGATACGGTGCATCAAGATGTGTACCTGTATGCGAACTTAGGAATAATAATTCAAGATTATATCCGTCATTTTCTATGTTAGACCAATCAATGAATTGAGGTGTGGGGGATCCAGGAAAGCTAGGAATTGATTTTGATATTGTAAGTGACAAATCCGTTGGTTTCACATCAATAGATTGCATTGGGGATTAATCAGTTTTTAGCAATGAAAGGTTAAATACTGTTTTATGAAAAAACTTCTTGTGCCTGCAGCATATGTTCTATTGAATTCTGACCTAGGAACAGACGAATCAATCATCAATGAAGTCAAACAGATTCTTTCTGAGGAAGAAATTGAATATGAAGTTCAAGGAGTATATGGCGTATATGATATTGTCCTAAAACTATCCTCCAATAATGCTGAAAAGCTACGTGCTGTTATTACCGATAAAATTAGAAAGATCAGCAAAGTCCAATCAACATTAACTATGATGGTAATAGAAGAACAGGAAAATCTATAATTTCTTTATTGCATCAATTACTTTGAGCATCTGAGATTCAGTATTAAAAAAATGTGGGGATGCGCGTACAATCTTTGTATCCATTATTTCTCTAACAGCTAAAACGATATTTTGTTTTTCCAGTTTGTTTACGAGTTCTTGTGGATCCGTTCCTTTAACATTAAATGAAATTATACTTGTTCTAAGGTTGGGATCTTCAGGACCATACAAAACAACATTCTGAATTTTTGATAATTCTTCTCTAAAAACATTAGATAGATATTGATTTTTGTTACGTATGTTGCTTATTCCAAAATCAAATAAATAGTTTGCAGATGATTCTAACCCGACAATACCAACATAGTTTCTAAAACCAGTTTGGAATTTATCGGGCAATTCTTTGAATGCAAGTTTTGTATCGCCATAGATAATTGCGGATTCTCCACCAACAGTTTTTGGTTCTAATAATTTACTGGATTTTCTATTACAGTAGAATAATCCTGTGCCCATGGGACCGCACAGCCATTTAGATCCATTAAATGACATAAAATCACACTTTATTTTTGAAACATCGATATCATCAATACACCCAATAGTTTGTGCGCTGTCAACAAAAAACGGGATATTGTTTCCAATAACATTTCTAACTTTTTCCACAGGCAAAATTGAGCCTGTATTGTACAGTGCATGACTAAGAGCAAGCAATTTGGTATTGTCATTAACAAGTGATGATAAATCATTCAAATCAAAGAAACCATTTTCATCAATAGATAGACTTTGAAGGGAAATTTTTTCTTCTAATTTAATCCAAGGATAGAAATTAGAATGGTGTTCATGAGTCATTCCGCGAATAATAATATTTGAGTTATTATCAGATGACAATCCATTAGCAACAAAATTTATTCCATCAGTTGTACTTTGTGTAAGGACTATTTCGTCAGGTTGACACGAAATAATTTTTGCAATGATTTTTCTTACATTTTGTAGTTTTTCAGTGACAAGAGATTCAGATTCTTTTGAATCTGGACCGAGAGAATTGTATTTGATTAAGAATTCTTTCATTGCATCAATACTTTGCGTGGGCATTAACGAAACAGAGGCGTTATTTAGATAGATTTTCTCTGACATTGGAAAGTCGTCAGAAATATCTTTTGATACTAAGTTCATTATTATATCTGTAAAAGACTAAACTGGTGTTGGATAAAAATCCTGAGCAAATTATAGGTAATGATTTAACACAGATTCAAATTCAATTTGAACGAAATAATCCAAATATCGTATTATGTTCAAAACCATTTCATAAAATAGAGTTTCTTCATAAATTAATTAGTTCGTCTGAAGATCCAGTAATTTTCATTGATATGGATTTGCTTTACACTGGATATTTGCAATCAAAGATGATTCAGAAGAAAGAAAATCTGATAATTTTTTGTCCAGATAAAATAAATTGGAAAGAAAAACTATCGGAATTGATTTCTAGAGTATCAAAAGAGAGATTTTTGGTGATTATTGATTCATTTAATGGTGCATACAATTTGTTTGATGATTTAGAATCAGCCATATTCATCAATTCATGCATAATGCTACTCTCATCAATTGGAAACCATACCAAATCTTCAATTATTGTAACTGGAATAACACGAAAAAAAGAAAATAGTGATTGGGTCTTATCACCGGGAGGCAGGCATATCATTAAATCAGAAAAAACTGGAGTTTATCTTCTGAAAAAAATCAAAAATGAACTGATTATGAATACTTTGGACAATACAGCAAAGCTCTAAGGCATGATCGGATCGCTGTATATTGCGATCAAAAATTCAAACGCCGTTATAAAATATCAAACGCCGTTATAGAGCCATAATTTTAGGCAAGTTATATTAAGACCAAATCAGAAAAATAATTTGTTATGCCAGTAGGAATTATTCCAGACATAAGCGAACAAATGTGTATCGGATGCGCACTCTGTGTAGAAATCTGTACCACACTTGGACCAGATGTCCTTAGAGTAAAACCAGTTGAAGGCTGGAAGAGAGGTAAAGCATTTGTCTTTTACCCAGAAAGATGTATTTCTGATGGTGCATGCATCGGCGTATGCCCAACAAAAGCAATCTTTTGGATGAGACCAATGGACTTTACTGTCGGACAACCAGTTCCACTCTACAAGAACTCAGTCTTCGTCAAAGGTTGGACCGAATTAATCGATTAGATTAGTTCAGTAATTTTTAATTTCTTTTTATTATTTTAGATTTTAACAAGGCCAGGCTATTCAAAATAATTTACAGAATTATCATGACAGGCACAAAACTTCAAGAAGAGTTGATATGCATACAAAATAAGCATAAAACAAAATGTCGGTTTCAATTAATCTTGGCAAAAAATTAATTTTTTTGGTAATGATTGTATCAGTTGTCGCACTTTCAATAATAGGATTTTTCAGTTTCAATTATGCTGATCAGATTCTGTTAGAAAGAGTAAAAGATCAGTTATTTGGAGAATCATCAATAAGAGGAGAAACATTACGGTTACTTTTAGAATCAAGAATTGAGCAAAATAATATTCTAGCAAATGATCCCATGATACAATTATTGGTTACAAAAATGAATCAAGTTCCTGAAAATGAATTAAAAGAATCTAAGAAGAGTAATCATAGAGACTTTTTGATTCAAATTCAGGCATTCCAACAATTAATTGGATTTTCAATAGAGTTTGAAGATACGAAAATAATTGGAAAGAATGGGAAAATATTCTTTGCTCTTAGTGGAAGTACAAACGAAGATTATACTGGAGACGTATTTTTTCAAAGAGGGCTAAAAGAATCGTTTACAGAGTTTGAATCATCAAAAGCAGGTAAAAAGATAGTTGTTGTGTCACCGATATTTGCAGATGACAGTAAAAAAGGGGATGAGGCAATAGGAGTGATTATTTCTAAAATGAGAACGACTGCAATTGATAATATTTTGGTTAACAGAAGTGGGTTGGGGGAATCTGGAGAAGTATACATTGTAAATAATCAGCTATTGATGTTGTCTGAATCTAGATTTATTGAAGGCGTGATATTCAAACAAAAAGTGGACAACATAGCAGTCCAAGAATGTTTTAAAAATGGAAACGATTTTCTAGGCTCATATAACGACTACAGAGACGTTACAATTTACGGTTCAACCTATTGTGCAGATGACATAGGCATAGTATTACTAGTAGAGATCGATAAAGAAGAGATTGCAAAACCGATAGACGTGCTTCAAAATAGAATATTGCAAACGGGGATTGCAATTACATTAGTAATGGGAATTGTCGCATTTTTAATATCAAAGTCACTGTCAAGACCATTACTCAAATTGAAAAATGCTGCCAACAAAATTGCAAGTGGGGATTTTGAAGTAAGAACCAATATTGCAAGTGGGGATGAAATTGGTGAATTATCTAACGCATTTGATTCAATGGCACAAAAACTAGAAGAGTCATTAATTGAAATCAAAGATAAAGAGGAAGTTATCAAACAACAGGAGGATATTTTGTTAAAATTTTCACAACATGTTCAAAATGACTGTGTAGGAGTCATTGATATGAAAGATTCGACAAAAATTTCAAGTGAATTATCAGACGAAAGGATTACCAAATTATATGAAATCTTCCTAAACTTTATGGCAAAAATTGTACGCAATCATAATGGTGAGGTGGTAAAAAACATCGGAGATGCTTTGATGTTTAGATTTCCAAATGTTGATCCCAATGATCCTGTAACAATGAAAAATGTCTTAGAATGTTGCCTATCAATGATTGATTCCCATGATGAGCTCAAAAGACAATTAGAAGCTGAAAATATGCCGGAACTGGATTATAAGATTAGTGCAACGTACGGATCTGTAAAAGTAGCACAAAGTACAACATCAAAAATTTCAGATATTTTTGGACCTACAGTAAATAGATGTTTTAAAATCAATTCGCTTTGTCCTAGAAACAGTGTAGTGGTTGGAATTAATTTGTATGAAATTCTAAAAGATTATGACGGATATACGTTTACAGAGTTTACTTCAAATATTATGGAAGAGAAATACGGTTATAGTATCTTTGAAGTAAAAAGGGGCAATAGTTCTTAGTCAAAAATTAGAATTTTACTGATAAGTTAGGCATAAAATCACTCAGTTTTTTGAAAATCCAAATTTTGATGCCCAACCATGTTTTTCTTTTTTTGTAGATTTCAAGGATAGGTTATCCAACATCTCATATGTAATTGTAAATCCATGACCTACCATAGTGGCATCTTTGGCATAATTTTGTTTGTTGGATACAAGTTGATCAGCTAAATCCTTGATTTTTTTGGTTTTAAGATCAAACAATCTGATTTTTTTACCATTTTCAAGTTTGATTACTGCATCTCCACTTAATCCCTGAATGGAGAAATTTTCAAAGAATCGAATGGAACCGCCTTGTTTTAACTCAATTACTGAATCGTAAGTGAGTTTTCCTCCATAAAATAAAATTTCTCTTGCCGATAACATTACATCATCCTCTACATTCAGTACGATTATTGAATCAGCTTCGACTAATACAGTGTTTGTTAAATTTTCTGCAATAATTTTTCCGTTTGGCGCTGAAATGTGAGTTCTGTGTTCTTGAATTTGGAAAACACCAACGCGAACCGGATCTTCCACCCGAAATTTTCTGCCATAGATATTACCAACAACAGCATTTCCATTATCTACTACAATCTTAGCACCATTCTCAATTTTGTATTTATTTTCTAAAGGATTAACAAATTTGAAATCTCCATGCGTTAAACGGATATTTGTTTGATATTCTTCTGTCCATGAGGGACTAGTAACGCTGCCTTGCATAATTACTGGACCATCGTAAGTTAGGTTGCCTGCCATAAAATTTCCCTTAATTGATAATGCTCCAGTTGCTTTTCTTTCTAATTCAATTTCACCAAGAGTTTTTGAACCAAACAATCTTGATCCAGTGGAATTTGAACGGTTTAATGCTGCAGCCCATTCTTGAGCAGCTTGCATTTCTTTGAATAATTCTTGACCCAGAATCTGATTTTTTCGTCTAACATCAGCCTCAGAATCGCCTGAATAAACTCTAGAATTTTTTAATTTTTCATTATCTGTTTCGGGGTATTTTTTGCCGATTTTGAGATCATCGTATGCTTGTTTAATCTTGATAAATTGGTCATTCTCACCCCCACGATCTGAGTGAAATTGAAGGGCTAATCGTCTAAACGCATCTCTAATTTCTTTTTCAGTAGAACCCTCTAAAATTCCTAAAATGTCATAATTGCTTTCTACCATTATTTACACCAAAATTATTTTTCCAAATCCCTATACTTGTAGGTTGTCACATAAAATATCAAAGATTTGATAATATTTTTGGTAAGTATAATTAGAAATGAATTGTCAATTCCTTTTTGATTTTAGAATTGCTATCATCCCTATTATGATTCCAATAAATCCAACGCCGACCCCAATATATCCAGTGTCGCTTGTTTGATTTTGTTCTAAATTGCTAATTGATTCTTGCATCTCACTAACATCTTCAATTAATGCAGTGTGTCCGTCAATAATTTGAGTGACAGTGATATCGGCAGGTTCGGGAAATTCAATATGCGAACGTTCATCAACTTTTGGCGGATGCATTGACAAACTAATTGGCGTATCGATTATGGTTCCTAAAACATTTGCTTGATAAAATCCAGAAACCGTTGGGTTTACAAACGCATAGTATTTTCCCGGGATATTATGATCAGGAGACAAAGGCAGTACTATGTTTTCATCTTTGTAAATTAATTTCATTTTTATCGTCTTTTTTAAATCTGGAATTCCATTCTTAAATTCTTGAGATTCTGCACATTTTGGCGGTTCGGATATTTCTGGACACGGTAAAAGTGGACTGACATAGAATTCAATTGCATTGGTTTCACCAGACACGACGGGTTCGTTCATCCAACCGATTTCTACCCTATATTTTCCTACGGCATCAACAGTATGTCCATAAGCTATCCCAGTTAAACCAGAAGCAATTAACAAAGTTATCATGAATAATTTTAGTTTCATACTAAAAAACCCAAATTTGATTTTAAAAACGTTTTATTGATTCCTATGAATTGGTTGGTATTTGTACCAATTATGCATCTGCATACATTGAGACTTCCCAAGCCGTGGGTGTTTGAGCAAACGCAGTATATTCTTTATATTTTAGTTCTGAATATGCGTCAAGAAAATCTTTTGTGAAAGCATCTACTAGGAAATTCGAATCACTTGATAATGAATCCAAAGCGCCTTTCAATGATACAGGCAAAGAACCAATATTGTATTCGCGTTTCTTTTCTGGCGAAAGTTTGTAAACATTTTCTTCAACTGGATCGCCAGGATCAATTTTATTTTTAATGCCATCTAGTCCTGCAAGTAATAGTGCAGCTTCTAAAAGATAGATATTTGCAGTTGGATCGGGCACACGATATTCAATTCTCTTACTTTTTTCTTGGTTTCTGTTATACATTGGAACCCTAATAGCAGTGGAACGATTTGCCAATCCCCAACAAACATTTACTGGTGCTTCAAAACCAGGAACCAATCGTTTGTAAGAGTTTGTTGTAGGATTGGAGATCGCACATAAAGCTGATGCGTGACTTAGAATTCCTCCTACATAATATCTTCCAGTTTGGCTCATTTGTGCCACGTCATCGTCTTGATCATACATTACATTCGAATTTTCATTCCATAAACTCTGATGTGTATGCATGGCAGATGCATTATCTCCAAAAATTGGTTTTGGCATAAATGTTGCAACTTTATTTTTTCTCTTAGCTTTAACCTTTACTAAATTTTTGACTGCAATAACATTATCAGCCATTGTAATCATCTCATCATACACCAAATTGATCTCACATTGACCAGATGTTGCTACTTCATGATGTTCAGCTTCAATCTTTATTCCAAAATAATTATACAAATCATCACAGACATCTTTTCTAAACCCTTCAAGAGTATCTTTTGGTTGTGATGGATAATATCCTTCTTTGATATCTATGGCAGTACTTACGTTGCCTTTAGCCCAGGGCGACTCTTTAGATTCAATAGAATAGCCAGAACCGCCACCTGAATGTGTTGCAGCATACGGTGACGGATAAACATTGATTGCATCAAATACAAAGAATTCTATTTCAGGTCCCCAATTAGTATGAGTAAAACCAACTTCGCCAAGCTTTTCTGATGCTTTATGTGCAATGCCTCTAGAATCTCTGTTGTATCTGGATTCTTTGTTTGTATTACCATCATAAAGATCACAGAATATTCTGGCATTTTTCCTATTGCCAGGATCATAATCATTGGGTAGAATTTTGAACGAATTGGGATCAGGCATTAAAATCATATCAGAATTATTTACGGATTTGAATCCAACAATCGAACTAGCATCTAATTTTTCAAGACCGTTTACAAAGCTGTTTTTATCAATAGCATAGCTAGGCATTCCAACATTATGCAATTCGCCGAAAATATCTACAAACCAAAAATCTATGAAAGATATTTTTTCATCTTGAATTGTTTGTAATAGCTGATCAGAGTTCAATTTTGATATTTTTAGTGAAATTGTCTACTAATGTTATCTAGTATGATAGAATTGTCAAGTTAGTCAGGTAAATTAGAAAATCATTGTGTTGAATCGATTTTTGATGATTTGAAGGCATCAAGTTCATCTTCAAAGAAGAATTTATCTCCAGAGGCAGGTTTGAGATCATCCAACCAAATTGCATTTTCATCATATTTTGCAAAAAATGGCTCATGTACCCAATTAGGATTTCTGCCTTGTAAGAACCTCAAAACTAGTAATTTTTGATCATTAAGATGGGTTGTTCCTACGACTTGGACTTTTCCAGGTGTTGCAGACATACTTGGTCCACGAACAGTTCTTGCCAATCCACTGACAGAAGAATATGCTTTAGTAAAAATTTCATATGCTTTTACTAAAGGAACTCCAAAATAGTGTTGAGCGCCAGTATCCCTTACAACAAACATGTAGTAAGGTATACAGCCTAATTGAACTTGAGTGCTCCACATTTTTGCCCACATTTCAGCATCATCATTGATGTGTGCTAATATTGGTGATTGAGTTCTAATTTGTGCACCAGTTTTTCTTGCTGCCTTGATAGCTGATTTGACAGCTTCTGTAGATAATTCATTAGGATGATTAAAGTGACCCATGAAAGCAAGGTGTAATCCGTTGTCAGTTATTCTTCTAAACACATCTAACATTTCTTCAGAATCTGAATCAGTCAAAAATTTGTAGGGCCAATAGGAAAGGGCTTTTGTTCCAATTCTGATTGTTTTTAGATTTTTAGGTTTTGATTCAATTATAGCATCTATGTATTTAGAAAATATTTTTGCTTTCATAATCATTGGATCACCCCCGGTAAATAGTACGTCACTAATTTCTGGATGCTCTGTAACATATTGTACCAGCTGTTCTCCTTCTTGCATAGCAAATTTCATTTCGTCCATTCCAACAAATTGTGGCCACCGGAAACAGAAGCTGCAATAAGCATGGCAAGTTTGACTTTGACTAGGGAAAAAAAGGCAGGTTTCTTTGTATTTGTGCTGCATTCCATACAATTTTGTTCCATCTTGTAATGCAGGAACGTTAAGCTCCATCTGGCCTGCAGGATGTGGATTTAATTGTAAACGGATTTCATTTGCAATGTCTGCAATTTCTTTTTTATCGGAATTGTTTTTTAAAGCAGTTTCCATTTTCTTGTAGTGTTCTGCATGTAACATTCCTTTTTGAGGAAAAGTTAGGACATACATTGGATCATTTGGAATGTTATTCCAATCGATTAATTGTTCTACTACGTAGTTATTAGCTTTAAATGGCAAAACGTTGCCTACGACTTCCATTTCAAATTGGGTTTCTTCGCTAAGATTTTGAATTTGTGGTAAACTGCGAAAATTTGATAATGTGTATGACTTTAAAGATGGTGAATCATCCCATGTTGATTCCTGATAGGTCATTTTGTAATTAGTGCGTTTACCCTTGTTAAAGGTTACAGGGTTTATACGCACAAAGATTATCAGTTTGTCATAAATTAGAAATGATAATAGTGGTTACGTTTGTATTCTAGAATAGGAGAATTTGTTAGTTAATGGCTGAAGATGAAATTATAGGAGCAGTTGCAGGGCAAGCAAGTGAAATTCAAAATATTTCAGAAATTGTAGGATCTTCAGAATCATTGCAGGTTGCATTTGCAGTTTTAATTGTGGGAATAGTGGGAATAGTAGTAATTTATCGTGGTTTTTCAAATTGGGTAAAAACTCAAAAATTTAATTATGTAAGACCTCATCTTTCAAGATTTGTCAAAGTGGGTGTGTTGCCATTTTTTGCAATAATTTTGATTACAAGTATGAATGTGTACATTCAATCTTTTGATGTTTTTGATGAACCTAGAGTGGGTAGCTCTGAACAAATTGTTATTGATACACAAGATAATGTAGTGATAGGAAAAGAAGGGGAAAAGCTAACAGTGGCTGGAACATTTGGAAAAATACTTGATTCAATCAACATACTAGTGATTGGTTATACAATAGCGCATTTGATTCCCATAGTCATTGCTAAAAGAGAGAAAACTAGTCTGGAGAAAGAGGATTTTGCAGACTGGAAGGATTTAAGAGGCTTTGCAGATGATGATGGAGATCTATTTCATAAATTCTACAAATGGGTTCCGCCACAAAATACACCAGAAGATATTTCAGATGAAGAATTTGAAAATAATTTAAAAACAGATGAAGGAAGAAAGTTTCTTGAAGAGTATAGAACAACGAAAGGATTACCAATTGGAAGTTATGAACAATTAGTCAAAGAGCCATTTGAGGGATGGAAAAAATCTGAGAGACAAAAGTATGTAAGTTATTTTGAAAAATGTGTATCTGGCAATAATCAATCAGGTAAAAAGCTTAGGACGGGGCAAGAAGTGGAAGAAATTTATCCAATAGATACATGGAGAGAGGAAAAAAGATTGGGAGGATTTGATCCAATAATTGCTGGAGCAAGACCGCCAGGATATGCCGAGAGGAAGAGGAAAAATCTTCCAAAATCAATTTCTCAGATTTTGCCTCTAGGGATTTTTGCGGCGGTTATAATTGGAATTGTTAGTTGGTGGGGAATTGATTTAATCGTACTTGCAACGGCAACGGGCGGTTTAGCTATTGGAATTGGTTTAGCTCTACAAGAAACAATGCAAAATTATTTTGCATATATTCTGATTAGGAAAGACAAGATATTTGCTGAGGGGGAACGTGTAAAACTGGATACTGGATATAATGGATACGTACACAAGATTACGCCTAGAGTTACATATGTTAGGGATGCTCTGAATGAATCATTTGCAGTAATTCCGACTAGACAATTAGTCAATGCTCAGATAATTAATTATTCTAAAGAAGTCAAGATGGTTCCTGCAATTGTAGAAGTGGGTGTTTCTTATCTTAATGATCCAAAACAGGTTTCAGCAATTCTTGTAAAAGTTGGAAAACGAGCAATGAAAGAAGTTATTGATGGAAAAGGAAGACATCTTGTTAGACAATTAAGATGTCCTTATCTAGATAAAAACAAACCAAGTTGTGGTTGCGATAAAGATATTCATGTAGAGATAAATCAGCCAGTTGTAAGATTTAATCGATTTAATGATTCTGCATTAGACTTTTCACTGTGGCTATACGTAAGAGATTATGGAGCACAATTCAAAACAAAAACAGACATGAGAATGATCATGTATGAGGAATTCAAGAGATATGATGTTAGAATCCCATGGCCAATTAGAACCATTTACAAAGGAGATGAAAAACGTGAGCAAGAAGAAATTGAAAAACTCGATGAGCAAAGAAATGATGTTATTGACAAATATGGTATTGGGGATATTGGTCGCGGTAGTGGAGAAAACGAATAAAATTCTCAAAACTTAAGAATCCCATTAATTCACATTCGTTGTTGAGTAAATTATCAGTAATTGCAGGTAAATCTTCTGAGGATTTAGCAAAGAAAGTTTCAAAGAAAATAAAGGCAGATTTTGTAAAATCAGGGATTAGGATTTTTGCAGACGGCGAAAGTAAAATAACACTAAATGGAAAAATATCTGAAAGAAAAGCAATTGTAATTCAGTCAATTCATCCTCCAGTCGATACAAACTTGGTTCAGACATTATCACTTATTTCAAAAGCTAAAGAAATATCGTCAGAAGTAATTGCTGTAATTCCATATATGGGATATGCAAGACAAGATAGAGAATTTCTACCAGGAGAAATTGTAACTATGAAAGTTCTTGGAAAACTCTTTAAATGTGCAGGGGCATCAAAAATTATTGCTGTAGATATTCATAGTATGATTGGTTTCAAACATTTTAAAATCAAGGCAAAGAATGTATCTGCTATTCCTGAATTGGTGGAATATATCAAAAAAATGAAATTAAAAAATCCTCTTGTAATATCGCCAGATCAGGGAGGAAAAGATAGAGCGCAAGAGTTTGCAAAGAAATTAGGCTCAAACTATATCGCTTTAGAGAAAAAAAGAGATAGAAAAACAGGAAAAGTTCAGATCAAGACAAAAAATGTTGATGTAGAAAATAGAGATCTAATTTTAGTTGATGATATGATTAGTACCGGGGGAAGTATAATCAAAGCAACACAATTTCTTAAAAAACAAGAGTGTGAAAAAATCTATGTTGCATGTACACATGCGCTTTTAATGAATGATGCTGAAAGAAAAATTAAAAGAGCAGGTGTTACAAAAATTATTAGTGCAAATACAATTCCGGGTAAAACATCAATTGTAGACATATCTAATACTATTGTTAAGGCAATTTAGCATATATCATGATGTATTAAAGAGTATTGGGATGAGTCGGTTATGTTTTTCCCAAGAGAGTCCGTGATATACCATATTGCGGCATCCGCAGGGTCAAGGGGCATCATGGCAAAAGGGAAAATATGGCTGTCGTTGCAGCAATGCGGCCGTACTTTGGGCCCATGGAGTCTGATTTCTAGCTGCAGGTTGCAGAATACGTTATGGATTCTGTGACGGTGACATCAGGTCCCGTTGCAACGCCGGTAAGGTCAAGCACAAAGCCGACCAGTGCAGAATCAGGGGATCCTGAGGCTGGAAGCGTGTTTGATCCGGTAAAGTTGGCAGCGTTAAAGTTGATGCCGGACTGATTAGTGGGGATAGGAGTATAGGATGCCGAACTGGTGACATCGGTGCCGACCCTGGATACGGCATCAGAAAGGGCAGAGCCGTCAGGCTTTTGCCATCCGGTAGAGGTAAACTTTATTCCCCCAAGATCCTGGTTGCCGGCATTTTTGATCTGGTTTTGTACAATGCTGGATGCGGCGCCGTATTTTGCGTCTGCAAAGTCCATGATGTAGGTTCCAAGGGATATGGAGCACACGTCTGACACGTCAAGGTCTGCAGTTGACTTTTGTACCGTCCCTGTTTTATCAGCTACGAGCACCTTGAGTTCCGGATCATTATAGTAGGGATTGTAATGTACATCTCCGGATAATATTGTTCTAAAGTCAGGCTCTGCTGTCCCGTAATAGTTGTGCGTTGCAATCAACGGACCTGTTGCCTGATTCATAATATAAAAGCCTTTTACATTATCAAAAATATTACGAGTAAACAGGTTTGTCTCGTCAGTCTTTGCTTTTGCATCAGGTGTATCTATATCACATTCTATTGGACAATAGACAATGCCGTTATGGCCGCCAGAGATGGTATTGTTACTAACAGTAACATGAGACCTAGGCTGGTCTCCCCATAATATAATAGCTGCTTGAGTATTTTTATCCTCATTTCCATCAAGGGTAAATAATACATTGTTTGCATCATCTATGTGATTGTCAAGAATTTTTATCTGTTCGGATAATTGAAGTGTAATTCCATTTGCAGGAACATTTGATATTGTGTTGTACTGTATCAGAATATTTTTAGCGCCTTTGATGACTAATCCAGCATATGTCGTAGTGTCAATGGTGTTGCCGGTAATTGTGGAATTATGCAGGCCGGCTTGGCTTGGCTTGTCAGAAACAAAGTACATTGCACTCATCAATTTCTTGGCCTTTTGAGTGACATTCAATCCGGGTTCGTAAAATGTTCCAATGTTCTTAAACACATTATCTGTTATAGACAGGTCTCGTATTGGTTTATCAGCTGCAGCTAAGGTCCTCACTGCATGGTATCTAGTGTCTGCAAACGTGTTGTTGTGTATTGTTAGATCAGATACGCCGGGATCCATAAATATTGAATAGTCTCTTGTGACATTCTGAAATGTGATACCCTGTATGGTCACATCAGTGGAATTTATCCTAAAAGCAGATGTTCCACTTAATGTCACCTTAGCATTTGCAGATGCATCAGACTCTACTGTCAATGCTTTATTGACAAGTAGGTATTCGTTAGAATAAGTTCCAGTTGAGATGGATATGGTATCACCAGCGGTTGCTGCTGTAATTGCAGACCTTATGGTACGGTATGTAGTAGGATCATCACAAACTAGTGTGCTACGATCACCATCAGCACATCCTGGATCCACCTTAACTGTGGCAGCATATGCGGAAGGAACCGCAACCAGCATGGCAAGTGCCGCAATCATAAATATCGTATAGTGTAAGGCGGTGAATTTTCTCATGGAATACCTGTGATCAGTGGGGTTAATAAACTGTTGGTTCCGCAGAGGCCGTTTGTTTTTGGCTCAACTGCGGTGCATTCTGGCCTGATCTGTCCGGGATGCGGGTTTTGTCCCAGGTATGAAATCGTCTCACATCATTCACGTAGTAATCAATGATGTCGTAGTAGGATAGTTTTGTCCCAGGTATGAAATCGTCTCACATCAGGATGTGCCGTACCATGCCCTACATTGTCAGGCGGTGCAGGATTCCACGCTGCATGCATTGTGAATCTCTCGGTTCTTGAAATTTCATGAGAGTGTATTGTGTTTGGCGATGAACAGATCCCAGACGGTCATCGGAAACTGCCCGAATGGTCGCTGCCTAAAAAGAAAAAAATAGCAGTAATATACAAAAAAGAATTAGATTTTAATCCAAAATTAAGTGGATTAAAAAATGTCATATCTATAGGCATAAAAGCTTGATAAGAGAATTCTCATTAAATGAAACTGGTATTCTTAGGTACATCAGCGGCTCAACCCACAGAAAATAGAGGATTATCGTGCATTTGTATTGAAAGGGAGGGTGAGATCATGATGTTTGATGCAGGAGAGTCAGCTCAAATCTCATTTATGAAATCAGGTTTGGGTTGGAATAAAAAAATGAAATTGTTTGTTACACATATGCATGGTGATCATTGTGTAGGGATTTTAGGATTATTACAAACCATGTCCATGCAAAATAGAACGGAATCCTTAGAAATTTTTGGTCCAAGTGGAATTGAAGAATTCATTGCTGCAAATATTAAAATTTTAAATTTTGGATTATCATTTCCTGTTTTAATAACTACAGTCAAAGAAGGAAAGATATTTGAAAATGAAAAATTTTCAATGCATGTTAGCAAAGCAAATCATTCGATAACGGCATTTTCATATTTGTTTATAGAAAAAGATAAGCCGGGAAGATTCAATCGAGAAGAAGCTAAAAAATTAGGGATTCCGGAAGGAAAATTATGGAGTGAATTACAAAAAGGTAACGAGATTGTTATTGATAAAAAAACTATAAAATCAGAACAGGTGTTAGGAGAAAAACGTCCAGGGAAAAAAATTGGAATTTCAGGGGATACAATACCTACTCCAGCATTAGAGAAATTTTTTAGTGGATGTGATTATCTTGTTTTTGATTCAACATTTTTAGATAAAGAAAAACTACGTGCGCAAGAAACTTGTCATTCTACTGCAAAACAGGCTGCAACACTAGCTCACAATGCTCAAGTTAGGAATTTAATTTTAACGCATTTTTCAGCAAGATATAAAGATGAAATTGAACATCTAAAAGAAGCCCAAGAGATTCATAGTTCGGTTATTACAGCTAGAGATCTTTTAGAGATAGAAATTAAGTGAAATGTTTGAGTTAACTAAAGAACAGATTAAAAAATTTGAAAAAATTGTTTTTGTTACGGGTGCTGGAATTTCACAAGAGAGTGGAGTACCTACTTTTAGAGGAAACAATGGATTATGGAGGAATTATGATTCAATGAAATTAGCTACAATTGATGCATTTTATGGTAATCCAAAATTGGTTTGGGAGTGGTATAATGAAAGAAGGCAGAATATTTTTCAAGCAAAACCAAATGAAGGACATTTAGCTATTGCAGAATTGGAAAATTATGCAGATGTAGCCATATTGACTCAAAATATAGACGGATTACATCAAAAATCAGGCAGTAAAAAAGTTCTAGAACTGCATGGAAGCATTATCAAAATAAAATGCACGGTTTGTGATTTTAAAAATGAGATATTAGAAGAGATTTCTGAAATTCCTCCAAAATGCAATTGTGGAAACATTTTGAGACCAGATGTAGTATGGTTTGGAGAAGCACTCGATCAAGAAGTCTGGCAAAATGCAGTGATTTTGGCAGGTGAATGTGATTTAATGATAATTGTTGGAACGTCTTTGGTTGTTTCTCCAGCAAACACACTTCCTATATATGCAAAACAAAATAGCGCATACCTAATTGAGATTAATCCTGAAAATACTGAAATGTCACCGCGGATGGACTTGACAATTAAAAATACAAGTGCAATATCTTTGCCACAATTAGTTTCAATTTATAAAAAATTATGATTCTGAAAACATACCATTGATATTGGTATCTGTAGAATCACCAGGATTAAAAACGGATGATGTTACTGTTCCATAATCTTCATGTTCAACTACCATATCAATAAAACGGGGAATTCCTGTTGAATCATTAATTATAGTTTCAAAATTTGAAGTAAAAAATGTTCCAGAAAAAAGTTCTTGATGTTCAGTTCTTAAGACAACGTTTACGCTTTTGTTTTCCCACTAGAATCTTCGTAAGATAATAGGATGTTTTCTTCACTATTTTGCTTTGTGGATAATGATAATGTCTGGTAAACTAAAGGAGTATCCAAAGAAATTGGGGTGGTGGATTTAAAGTTGGGGTATTTTTTGGATTTAGTCCTCCTGAAAAGATATTGCTGATTGATTCAATAGGATCAAAGGCTGAAACTTCCTCAGAAATAGTTTTTTTAGAAGAATCTTTTACTTCACTAATTTCATTTGTAATTTTATTACCTGCTTCACTAATCTCATTTTTTATTGAGTCTGTTGTTTTGTCAACAATTTTATCAGCTGATTCGTCTATTCGCTTTTCAACAGATTCGGATGCTTTAGAACCGATATTTGACACATTGTCTTTGATTGAATCAATTACAGCCGCAGTAGTAGGAAAGAAAGTATCAATTTCATTTGAAAATATCATTCCACCTAAAATTATGATACCAGCAATTATGCCTAGCTTGATAAACATGACCAGGTATTTTAAAGGATGGATTTTACATCCAAGCTAAAAAAATAGTCAAAAAAGAGTGAATTTTGTTAAGCTAAGTTTTCTTAATTTGCAAAAGCCAGCCAATCAAGAATTCCATCAATATTTGATGAAGTCAGAACTACCTTAATTGGACCCAATGGCGATTCTTCAGCCTCATCACAAATGGCTATTTTTTCAACAAATGCAGCTTGTTTATTTAAAAAAAACCATGTTTTATTGTCTTCTAGATTATTTTCTAGATTTCGCATATAGCTTTTTTGAGATTGTGTTGATGTGATAGCTTCATAAATTTTTTCAAACGATCTTAACTCCAATGATCGTGCTTTAATTGAAAAACTTTCAAGATTTATTTCTGAAAACGGGAAAATATTTGAAATTGCTTGTTTAACTTTTTCAGGATCTTCTGACAGGTTTACAGGACAAATCATTTCAATTTTACAATCAATGTTAGGAATTTTCATTCTAACCAGTTTTGAATGATCCTAAAAGCTTGTTCGGCTAATTCTTCTTTTGATAAATTGATATTTGAAATTGCATAATCAGATAAAGCAATTGAATTACTTATTCCAACACCAAGTTCACGATTATCTCTTTCTTCAAAATGTTCTTTTGTTTGAGGATCATCTGATCTTCCTCTTTTTTGGAGAAAATCAAAACGAGTGTCAGTTGATGCATGAATTGCTAATAATTTAACATTGCCAAATTTTTTTAAAACTTGAATTTCATCATTTGATCTTACACCGTCTATTAAAATTACATTTGACGGTGATGATTCGATTTTTGGTTTGACTAATTCTGCAATTGCACCAGGACCATTTTTTTCTCTAAGTTCTAACATTAATTTTCCTAAATTTTCTCTGGTAGATTCCAAGTTTTGATTTCTAGCTTCTTCTCTTACAGCATTTCCCATATTGATAATTCCATAACCTTTAGATTTCAAGCCGTCTGCAATGGTAGACTTACCCGCACCGGGCATTCCTGTTAAGCATACAATGAGTTTTGCCAATACATACTTGAAAAAAGGCTGGTCTATGAAGTTACCGGAAATAATTATAAACATAATTCAAGAAATCTTATGATGCGAGTTTTTGTGGCAATTGAAATCGAAAATAGAAAAATTATCAAATCTATTGAAAAATTTCAAAATCAAATGGGAATAAACGCTAAACCGGTTGAATCAAAAAATTTGCATTTTACCTTACAGTTCATTGGCGAAATTTCAGAAGAAACAAGTCAAAATATTGTCAGAGCTCTTCAAAAAATAGAATTTTCAAGTTTTGAAGTAATCCTAAAAGGGATAGGAGTATTTCCAAAGCCGAAATTTCCCAGAATTATCTGGATTGGAACTGATGAGAATGGAGCAGATTTGCTTATCGAGCTAGCAGAAAAAGTGAAAAATGCATTAAAACCATTTGGATTTTCAGCTGATAAGCCATTCAAACCTCATATCACAATATTTAGAATTAAAAAGAAGGTTGGAGATATGTCAGAAGAGATGGAGAATAAAAAAATAATTAATTTTGGAATTCAAAAAGTATCCAGCATTAAATTGAAAAAAAGTGATCTTGCTTCAAGTGGACCAATTTATTCAGATTTGTTGGAGGTTAAGGCAATTAAATGAAACAAATAATTTCTAAAATTTCCAAGTCCGTAGTTCCTTCAGAAATAATAGAGAAATCAAAAAAAGGGGTTGGAAAAATAGCATTTAGTTTAGTAGAAAAGGAAATAGAAAAATATCCCGAAGTGGTCGGATTGGAATTTGGAGGATCTTTTGCTAAAGATACATGGTTAACTAATGATTCGGATATAGACATCTTCATTAAATTCAAAAAAAACATTACAGAAGAAAAATTTGAAAAAATATCACAGAAAATTGGTTTTAGTGCATTAAAAAAACATTCTCCTTATATAAGATACTCCCAACATCCGTATGTTGAGGCTAAAATAAAGAATACCAAAGTCAACATAGTACCATGTTATGATGTAAAAGTTGGTGAATGGAAGAGTGCAGCTGATAGATCTCCGTTTCATACAAAATTTATGAAAAAATCATTAACATCAAAAATGAAAAATGATGTAAGAGTTCTAAAGTTATTTTTAAAATCAAATGGAATTTATGGTGCCGAAATTGCTAAACAAGGATTCAGTGGTTATATTTCTGAAGTTTTAATCTTAGAATTCGGCAGCTTTGAAAATTTAATTAAATCTTTTTCAAAAATAAAAGAAAATCAAACTATTGGAAAAACATCAAAAACATTTGATACCTCAATTGTTGTAATTGATCCAGTTGATAGTAACAGGAATTTAGCTGCTGCAATTTCAGATGAAAACATTGGAAAGTTTATTTTAATTTCTAGAGCTTTGAAAAATAAACCGAACCTAGAATTTTTCAAGAACAAAAAATCAAGACTGTCAAATAAATTTTGGAATAATCTGTTGGTGGTTAAATTTGATTATAAAACAAGAAGTCCAGATATAATTTGGGGACAAATCAAAAGAGCTACATCCACATTATCCACACAATTGGAATTAGAAGGATTTACTGTATTGAGAAGCAAATCTCATACGGATCAAGTAAAAGAAGCCTATCTGTTGTTCTTTTTAGAATCTACTAAAATTAGTGACATATATCAGAAAAAAGGGCCTGAATTTTTTAGGGAAGATAGTACTGAGAGTTTTGTCTCTAAAAATCTCAAAAATGCAGAATTAGTATGGATTGGAGATGAAAGAAAAATAATTTCACTTGAAAAAAGAAAACATGTTGATGCTGTGAAATTCATGAAAGAATTTTTGCAAAAGAATCTTCATGTAGGCATACCAAAAGGCCTTCAAAGGGATTTCAAAAAAGGTTTCAAGGTATCAGTAGGAAACAAAAAGCTAAGTAAATCAATTAAAGAGGAAGCATCTGAATTGATTTCAGTAGATGGCACATTCCTTCATTTCAATTAAAAAATTTTCAGAAGAGCCATACTCAAACATTTTAGGATATCCAAATGCCACTGGTCGTCAGCTAAAATCAAGAATCAACGAATTGGAAAAATTAAAAATAAAATCAATCTGTCTTGCAGGTCCTACCACTCTTGGAAATTTAGCAATTTTAGGGAAAGGATATGTTGGTGTAGTAGTCATTGCAAAAAAAGGTAACAAAGAAGTTGCTTTGAAAATTAGAAGAACTGATTCTCAAAGAAAAAATATGAAAGATGAATCAGTATTACTAAAATTAGTTAATTCTGTTAAAGTTGGTCCAAAAATGATTGATGCAAGTAAAAATTTCTTGGTAATGGAATATCTAGAAGGAGAAAAATTTGGTGGTTGGATTGAAACTCTAAGAGGGACTGGAAGTGCAAAAAAATTAAAATCCGCAATAAAAACGGTATTGGAGGATTGTTTTAGATTAGATCAGATTGGATTTGATCATGGTGAATTAAGTAATATTTCAAAACATGTTATTGTAGGTAAAACAAAAGCATCATTAATTGATTTTGAAAGTTCTAGTACGCAACGAAGACCATCCAATGTAACATCAATTACACAAGCATTTTTTATTGGATCAGGAATTTCTAAAAAAACTCAAAAGATTTTCAAGAGTTCATCTAAGGAAAAAATTATTCAGGCTCTAAAATCGTACAAACAAGAAAAATCACAAGAGAATTTTGAATGTTTGCTTAAAATTCTTAAGTTATAATGGGAACGGCAGGAATTGAACCTGCGACCACTAGTCCCCCAGACTAGTATCATACCAAGCTAGACTACGTTCCCCCGATTCAAAGGCACAAAATGAAATTATTAAATCGTCCTATCAATGAACAGAATTGATGAAACCCTGTAAGATATGTCACAAGATTTCTGCTACAAATGAAGATCATCTGGATTGTGTTCAGAAAAGAAGTATCGAATCAGAAGCTGAAGATTTTAAAAATAGTCTTCCAGAAAAACTCAATCTGTCAGATGATAATCAAGAATTGGGTGTTGAAGTTAGAGCAATTTTAGAACATATCTCTAAAGACAAAGATTCTGACGAATAGGCTAAAACCATTTTGATAATCTTTCTCTTTCAAATTCAATTTTTTTAAAAAGGTTATCAGATGTAGATTTAGTAATATTAGTTGATGGCTTATCATCTGAAAACATGTCTACTTCTATAACAGATGCTGTATCTCTGCCTGATTCAATAAAACATCCACCTTTTCCATCAAATAGAAGAAAATCATTTTTGGATTGAATTATAGATATAATATTTTTAGCAACAATAATTCCTTCTCCTTCTGCAAAAATTCCAGCTTTTGGAACTGCCATATTCTCGGCAACTGGTAAACTAGTAACATCACCTACGGCAAAAACATTCTCAAAGGATGTTTTACAATCTCTATCTATTATAATAAAACCGGATTCTTTAGCTAATCCACAATCATAAATTGCTTTTGGAGCTATATGTGGAGGTATTGCTAGTAATAGATCAAATTCAGATTCGCTATTTTCAAAAATTAGTTTTTTTGATTCAACAGATTTTATTTTACAAGAGTTATGAAAAATAATCTTTTGAGAATTTACCAATTCAAGAATTTGTTTACTTACTTCAGGTCCAGCAGCGGGTAATGTAATAGGCGCAGGACTGTAAAAGTGAATTTCAATTGCATCTCGAACCCCACGTTTACGAAGCATAGAATCTATCAACAAACTAGCCTCAAATGGAGCTGGAGGACATTTGTAAGGCATTCCCATAATTGAAATAGCTATTTTCCCAGATTCTATGTTTTCTAGTTTATTACGAATATCTGTAAGTTGATTGTGATCGTAAAGATTAAAGCCATTTTCTTGCAAGCCGGGAATTTTTTGTGGGGCCAATGTTGCACCCATTGAAATAATTAAAAAATCAAAGGAAATTTTTCTAGATTTAGTTTCTACATCCTTGTTTTTGAAATTAATTGATGTAATTTCGTCTTTGATAAAATCAATATCTTTTTTTTGTAATTCTTTTAATGAACCAATAGAATTTTCAAAAGTTCGTGTTCCATTAATGATCCATAATTTTGCAAATCCTACCATGAACCAATCTTTTTTATCAATAACGGTGATTTTTATTTCTGATGAAGGCAATGAATTTCTTAATTCATTTGCAGCTGAAAGGCCACCAAATCCTCCACCTAAAATTACAACATGTGGAATATCTGTCAAGTTAACGCCCTTGAGTAGTAGGTCGAATTAATATCTCATTGAGATTAACGTGTGGTGGAGAATCAACTGCATACAAAATAGCATTTGCAATATCTTCTGCCTGTAGCGCTTCCATCTTTTTTGCGTTTTCAATGAATCCTTGTAATGATTCATCTGTGATAGCATCATTAAGTTCTGTTGCTACAACACCGGGTTCAATACTAGTCACTCTAATGTTGGAACGAACACTGAATTCTTGTCGTAATCCTTCACTAAATGCAGCAACTGCATGTTTGGTTGCACAATAAACACTACCTGCCGGAAAAACAATTCTTCCAGCCACAGATGAAAGATTAACAATATGGCCTGATTTTTTTTCTTTCATATGGGAGATTACTGCACCTGTAGAATACAAAACGCCCTTGATATTCACATCAACCATTCTATCCCATTCGTCAACTTTGAGACTCTTAAAGAAGCTCAAAGGCATTAAACCGGCATTATTTACAAGAATATCAATAGAACCCCATTTTTCTAAAACAGCTTTAGCAAAATTATCACATTCATTTCTTTGTGTTACATCTAATTTTTGATAAAATGCGTCTCCGCCTTCCGCTGAGATTTTTTTTGCCAGCTCTTCTAATCGATCAACCCGTCTAGCACCTATAGCAACTTTAGCGCCTGCTTTTGACAAAACCAAGGCAGTAGCAAATCCTATGCCACTACTTGCACCAGTAACTACTGCAACTTTATCTTTAATCACATGATCACTGAATCAAACTATGGCTCAACACCGTAAAAATGTTTAGACAGTAAAAATTTTATGAGTGATGTACTGGCACCTTTATTAAAAGAAAAATGGTAGTGGAAAATATGGAATCAGAAAAATGTGCATATTGTGGAGATTTAGCTGATATGCCGTTTCAATGTAACTACTGCAAAGATCCTTTTTGTGCAGAGCACAGATTGCCTGAAGAACATAGATGTGTAAAGCTTGGTCAGATTAGAGCCAAGAGATTTGGTGAAAAAAAAGTTATTCGTGATGGGGGACGTAACAGGCCAAATATTTTAAAACGAATTTTTGGAAGATTTTAAAATCAATATGGACTTTTTTCGGGTGAAATTTTTGCTCTCCTTCCTTGATAAATTAATGCAATAGCGAGTGCAAACATCACCATAGCAGTTAATGGAAAATTTTGTGGTGCAGGTAAGATAAACCAGTAATAGATTCCAAAGGCAATAGACACTATTGCTTGAGTCCATAATTTTATCCATTTTGGTGCCTTTACTAATCTACTAATGATCTCTACCACAAAAATTCCAATTACAGGGTAAATTGTATAAAAAAGAAAATCAATTACATCAACACCTGTATGCGACATAGTATATTGTGATAAAAGGTATAATTTCTACCTAATCTTCTAGATGTACCTTAGTTGCAACATTTTTGGCAATTAGAGCCTGGGCGTTTTCATACGGAATTGTTGCAATATCTTCCGTTTTGAAAGGACCATATTTTTCAAGGTCTGCACCGACAATTTCATCAACTTCCTGAAGGAATCTAATGACAATTGTTTTAGTTTTGTGATTTTGAGCTAATGATTCTAGAAATTTTGATTTACCATTAATTGTGGCAGATACAATCATTTCTATTCTTTCTTTCTGATCTTCTTGTGAATCAAGAATAAATTTTTCCTCGTCTAATAGATAACCTATTTCTAAATCAGAAGATTTTGAAATTTTATCTAATCTAATTTCTATGAGTACTGATGTTAGTTCTGTAACCATTTGTATCATAGTATCTTTAATTCTATTTTCTACGCCATCAAATTCCTGTTTTTGTAGATTTCCAATAAAATCAGCTAGATTTCTGTAAAAGTTAGGATCAATTTCTAAAAGCGAATCATTTTCGGTTTCGCGCAAAACTGCATGATGTAAAGAGTTGACATCGATTCGATTTGATTCTGACATTGCTTACCTAATCCTTAAATGGCTGATGTATTTGTGTTTGATTGAAGTATAAGTTGCCATATAAAGTCAGCCACGGTAAAGCAATGCAAGTAACATATTCGCCAGATGAGGTTTTTTCAAGAATTCAGCACGAAGGTATTCAGTTTATTGATCTTCAGTTTACAGGCCTTACAGGTCATTTTCACCACACCACTATTTCAGCAAATACGTTTACTCCAGAACAAATGAGAGATGGGTTACCGAAATTAGATGGTTCGTCAATTATTGGGTTTACTAGTATAGATGATTCAGATTTACTTCTAAAACCTGATCCAAATACGTTTGCAATCATTCCTTGGATGACTGAAAATAAAACAGCCAGACTACTATGTGATGTCTATTGGGGTGAAGACAGAGGTAGATTATCAAGAGACCCCAGAGGAATTTCTCAAAAAGCTGAGGAATACATCAAAACTCAAGGTTATGATTTTAGTACATGGGGTCCAGAGGTAGAATTCTTTGTATTTGATAAAGTACATTGGGATGTTTTAACACCTTACAAAGGACAGTCGTATTCAATTGAATCAAAAGAGGCCCCATGGAATCAATCCGGTGATGGATATCCCATGGGGTTGCAAGAAGGATACTATCCAAGTACGCCTGCAGATACTCTTACGCCATATAGAAATGAATGTGTGAACATTCTAAATACAAATTTCGGAATTTTGTGTGACAATCATCATCATGAAGTAGCTACCGCAGGACAGTGTGAGATTGACATCAAATATGATTACATGACAAATGCTGCAGATGCTGCTCAATCATACAAGTATGTGATTAGAAATGTTGCACAAAAATATGGAAAAGTTGCAACAATGATGCCAAAGCCAATTGCAATGGACTCAGGTTCTGGCATGCACGTTAATGTTAGTTTATGGAAAGATCAACTAAATGCATTTTATGATCCAGATGATGAGATTGAATTGAGTCAGCTTGGAAGATATTTTTGTGGTGGTATTGTTAATCATGCAAAAGCACTTTCTGCAATTTGTAATCCTACTACTAACTCATATCACAGGTTAGTTCCCGGGTATGAAGCTCCTGCATATATCGCTTGGAGTTCAGGAAATCGTTCTGCAATAGTTAGGGTTCCAAAACACTTGAAGGGTAAAAATTATTCTAGTCTTAAAAGACTTGAATTTAGAGCACCAGATCCTTCATCAAATCCATATCTAGTATTTGCAGCAGTTGCTGCAGCAGGAATGGATGGAGTCAAGAAAAAGATGGATCCGGGGGATGAAATTCGTGATGATATATTCAAGATGACTAAATCGGATAGAGCTAAAAGAGGAATCGGAGTTCTTCCAAAAAGTCTTGGCGAAGCATTAGATGAATTAGAAAGCGATAGAAAATTCCTTAATCCCATTTACACTAATGATGTAATTGACAAAGTCATAGAATTAGAAAGAAGAGATCAGCGTGAAATTGCCATCAGGCCACATCCGCATGAGTTTTATCTATACTTTGATGTTTAAGCTCTACCAGTAAATTGAAAAATATAGAATAATGAAATTGCCATTAAGATAAATCCGGATCCTAGAAATATTGCTCTTTTACTTTCAGATGTTGCAGCTCTGTACAATAAAACTCCACCAGCAAGACCAACAAACAGTACTAACACGCCAATGATTACATCATCAAAAGCAAGATTGTTGATTAACGGATAGAAAAGTCCTGAAAGTAATGTAAAAAATGCAACCAAGTAAATGTATTTGAATCCAGTTAACGCCTTGGAAGATAGTTTATTCAATATTTTTTGTAAATAGGTTTAGCAATTAAAGGTTTAAAAATACTTCAAAATAATTACATCATTCCGCCCATGTCAGGCATCCCACCCATTCCAGGTGGCATTCCGCCCATCCCACCCATTCCAGGTGGCATTCCGCCTTCTCCACCAGGCGGTCCACCCGCAGATTTTTGAGTGGCAATGACATCATCAATTCTAAGAATCATAGATGCAGCTTCTGCGGCGGCTGAAACGATTTGAAGTTTGACTGCAAGTGGTTCAATAATATCACTTGATTTCATGTTTCCAATCTTGGCTTTCATTACATCAATTCCAGTCCATTTTTCTCCTTTCTGTTGTTTGGAACGAAGAAGTGTAAGAGTATCAATTGGATCCATACCGGCATTTTCAGATAATGTGAGTGGAATTTCTTCTAACGCATCAGCAAATTTTTCTGCTGCAAGTTGTTCCCTGCCTTCTAAAGATTTAGCCCAACCCCTAAGTTTTGTTGCAGCAAATGTTTCAGGAGCTCCACCACCTGCAACAATTTCAGGCTTTAAAATTACATCTTTAACAACCATTAAGGCATCATGTACTGAACGCTCTACTTCATCTACAACCCTTTGTGAGCCTGCACGAAGAAGTAATGTTACAGATTTCGGATGCTTGCATCCTTCAACGAAGACCCATTTGTCCTCTTCAATTTTCTTTTCTTCAACAAGTTCAGCTACACCAAGATCTTTTTCAAATAGATCATCTAGGTTTGTAACTATTCTAGCGCCTGTTGCTTTTGCAAGTTTAGTAAGATCACTTTCTTTAATTCTTCTAACTGCGATAATTCCAGCTTTTGCAAGATAATGTTGAGCCATATCATCCAATCCTTTTTGACACAAAACTACATTTGCGCCAGAACCAATGACTTTGTCAACCATTGTTTTTAACATTCTATTTTCTTCATCTAAAAATGACTTCATTTGTTGAGGATTTGAAATGTTAATTTTTGCGTCAGTTTCAGTTTTGCTGATTTCTAATGCAATATTAATTAGCGCAATTTTTGCGTCAGTAATTTTTCTAGACATTCCACCGTGAACAATTTCTTTATCAAGAACTATGCCTTGAATAATCATAGAATCCTTGATTGAGCCACCAGCTTTCTTTTCAACTTTAATGTCATCAATATCAACATCGTAAGCATCACCAGTTTTTTCTGCAACTGCAAGAACAGATTTTACAATGATATCTGCTAGTTGATCAGAATCTTTTCTAACCAATTTTGTTTGCATTGAAGTTTTAGCAATTTTATTTAGAATAGTTTTGTCATTTGCTGGAATTGTATCTGCAATTTCTTCAAGGTATTCTTTTGCTTTTCTTGCAGCTTTTCTATATCCATCAACAATAATTGTTGGATGTACATCTTGATCAATTAATGACTCAGCTTGTGAAAGCAAAGCACCTGCTAATACAACAGCAGAAGTTGTACCGTCACCAACTTCATTGTCTGTTGTTTTTGATATTTCAACAAGCATTTTTGCTGCAGGATGTTGAACGTCAATTTCTTTAAGGATGGTTGCACCATCGTTTGTAATTGTAACATCTCCTAATGAATCGACTAACATTTTATCCATGCCTCTAGGACCAAGGCTGGTATGAACGATTTCGGCAATAATTTTGGCTGCTGCAATGTTGTTCTTTTGGGCTTCTTTACCCTTAGTTTCAGAACCACCCTCTTTTAGTAAGACAACAGGCATATTTCCCTTAGAAGTTGCTTGCATTCCCATAGATGCAAAAACTTCCGATTCCCCTTTTATACCTTCCAGATCAGGATCAGTGTTTTTAAATTGGGAAAATCATGATGTGAGACGTGGCCAAATCACAAAACAGGCAATCTTATGATAAAATATTTGAAAAATTAAAGGATCATCACAAATGGTTTGAAAATTCTATTCCACTCATTGCAAGTGAGAATATTCCAAGTCCGGCTGTAAGAGAAGCAATAATCTCTGATTTTGGAAATCGATATGCTGAAGGATGGCCCGGTGAAAGGGTTTACGCAGGATGTGTCTACATTGATGATGTAGAGTTTGAATGTATGAAATTAGCTAAAAAATTATACAAAGCAAAATTTGCTGATGTAAGACCAATTTCTGGCGTTGTTGCAAATTTAGCGGTATATTCTGGATTTACAGATCCTGGTGATGTTATGTTAGCTCCTTCAATTCCAGCTGGCGGACATATTTCCCATGGTAAAAAAGAGCATTCTGGTACTGCAGGATTAGTGCACGGATTGGAAATTGAATTCTATCCATTTGATGCTGAAGAAATGACAATTGATGTTGATAAGACAAGGCAAAAAGTAAAGGATCTTAAAAAAGCAAATCGTCTTCCCAAAATGGCAATGTTTGGTGGCTCATTGTTTTTGTTTCCACATCCTGTCAAAGAATTATCAGATTTTCTAAAAAGTTATGATATGCATGTCAATTATGATGCAGCCCATGTTGCAGGATTAATTGCTGGAGGAAAATTCCAAGATCCGCTAAGAGAAGGTGCAGATACAATGACCATGAGTACCCATAAAACGTTGTTTGGACCTCAAGGCGGACTTGTTTTGGGTTCAAAAGAACATGAAGAAATTATTAAAAAAGCCACATTCCCTGGTTTGACCAGCAGTCATCACATTCACCATATGGCCGGAAAAGCTGTAGCCTTTGCTGAAGCATTGGAATTTGGAAAAGATTATGCAGTTCAAGTAATCAAAAATGCAAAAATATTTGCTGAGGCTTTGAGTGATGTAGGATTCAAAGTATTAGGTGAAAGTAAAGGGTTTACACAGTCGCATCAAATTGCTGTCAATGTATTGGATTATTCAGATGGAGGAAAAGTAGAAGCTGATTTAGAAAAGGCAAACATCATTGTAAATAGACAGCTTATTCCAGGTGACATTAAAGCTGGAAGAAATTATTTCCATCCAGGCGGAATTAGATTGGGAGTATCTGAGATTACACGACTTGGAATGAAAAAGAATGAGATGCAAGGAATTGCGTCGTTGATCAAACAAGTTGTAATTGATAAAAAAGATCCAAAGAAATTACTCTCCAAAGTAAAATCATTTAGAAAAGATTATCAAAAAGTAAAATTCTGTTTTGATAATAAATTAGGTGCCTACGAATACGTTAGACTGAGATAGTTTTATGCGTAATCAGTAAGCAAGGATTGATCTCCCTGACTCTTACCAAAGACTAGTTCGATTTCATCAGACAGAGCAAGTATTCTTCCTCTTTGATATTCACCTACATCGTATTTTTCAACTAATCTTTTAGCAAGTTTTAGATATTTTTCTACAGAGCCTCTTGTAATCGTAGCAATCAGTTTATGTCCACAGACACAAGTTTGGATAAGGGGCATTCTTCGAAATGATTTTCCACATGCCGTACATCTAAAACTTTGTCTTGCATATGCCCTAAGATTCCCCATCAAATCTGGAACTAGATGAGTTGAAATGACATTGGATACTATTTCGGACGTATTCACAGCGTTAATCAATTCCGCATTCCTAACTTGCATATCAAATTTGTCAAGCATTGAACCAAGAGTGGAATATGCGCTTCTAGATTTTGAGGTTGTTAAAGATGAGGTTGGATGTGTAAAGTGATAATCATAGAATTGTCTTTTGGTATCGAGCCGTGATTTTATAATTTCAATTGATGATATGTCGGATGCTTTTTTCTGTTCAAACGTAGATTCAAAAAATTCCAACGGAAGAATTTTTGTCACTTCTAGATTATGTGCTTGGGGTTGAGATTCATGCGGCAATACATGAGGTTGAACAAGCAAAGGTGCATCCATCAATCCGCCAATTCGATCAGAGAGGAATTGTCTTGAGAAATTAAGCAAACTGTCCATAAGCAACATAATAGAATCAGCGTCTCCATCAGCATCTCTTCTTTTGGCAGAATGCCAGTTAGGAGTTCCAAAACAAACATGGGTTTCGGTATAGCCGATTATTCTCCCAACAATTCCGACGGATGTATGAGGAGCCAATCCGATTATTAGATGTCCAATCAACTCTTCAGAGTTTTTTACGTTGTAAAATGCAGATTTGCCATAGAATTTTTCTAATAAAGCATCGATGTACTTACAGGTTGAGACAAGATAGTTTCCGCTTTCATATGGAATCACCACATCCTGCATTCGAAGTTCAATGATTTGATCTGTAGATTCTAAAGGATTGCCTTCAATATCTTGAGTATATCCAAGTTGTTTGAGTTTTTCAATAGATGTTCCTATCCATGATGGTTTGAATTGTGTAAGTGGAGAATTGGTCGCATCAAATCTTACTGTTCCATCTTTGAATGTGGTTAATCCAAAATTTTGTCTAACTAGTCCTTTTTCTAATGGTTCTGCAATTTTATCCTGGTTGATTAATTCCTTGACTCCTTTGAATGGCTCTTTTGCACGCATTCCCATTTTTTCTTGGGCGAGAAGTAATCTTTTCTTTAATGGAAACTCTTTGTAGGAATGTGTAGGAGCTTTACGCTTACATTTTTCACAAAAGGGTTCCTCTAATGTGTCACGACAATTTGAACATCTAAAAATAATTGATGATTTGGTGCCACAAATTGCACATTTTATGCCAATGGATGGTTGATCACACTTTGTACAATATCGATTGCAAATATTTGCAAAAAAATGCTCAGTTCTTGAGGCTTTCAGAAGATCTCTGGTAGGTCCTCCTTTTTCGCTTATTGGAAATAAAACATGTGTTGCAGGTTTCATTTGTCTTGCGGCTGCCTTTTCAGGTCTTCCTATTCTAACTCCAATACTTGTTGAGAACTTGTTGTGGATTTGAATGCCGGATGATTTTGTTAAAATTTGTGGAACAGACAATTCGCTGACAGTTGGTTTTTCTCTAAACAGGAGATTGTAGAAAATTTTTGCTTCTTGATTTTCTAAAATAATTGAATCGTTTTGAACTTTATGAGGTGTACCCAAATTTTCTAGAATGTTTTTGGCTTGATTTGGATATTCTATGGAGGATTCATTGAATTTTTTTGGCTGCATTAAATTGAAAAGTTCTTCAGATGATATTCTATCCCAGAAATACAAATAATGCGGATGTAATGGGATTTTAAAATCAAGTGAAATTTTTAATGCTTCATCTATTGTAGGAATTCTAGCCAAAAATTGGTTTAGATATTGATCATCAGGTTCGTATTTTTGAATTTTTTGTTTTAGTTCTTCTATCCAAAATTCTTCTACATAGCCAGATGGCACTAGTTGTGCATTGTTTTCAAGAAAGTCTCCAAATGAGATTAAAATATCACCAAGATGGAGAATTTTTTCAATGTCATTTTTAATTTCTAATCCATGTTTCACGTCTCTGATTTTTACAACATCCCCGTTGTTTAGACGAACGGTAGGAGTATCAATGGAATCTACAAAGGCTACAGTGGCACCTTTTCCAGGAATGTCTATTTTGATTTGAGTGCCTACCGCAATTGTATGATCAAGAATTTCAGCAATTACTGGGTGAATTCCAACAGCAGCAAAGCCAGTATTACATGCTCTTCCATACCTTAGCCTAAATCCACCCAATTTGTTAGGCATGGATAACACTGATCTGCCGGTAATCACCTCACGCATTCTTTTTGCTGCGGCATCTTCCTGATTATCTCCAGTTTGAACAGCCCCTTTGAGATCATTAAGCCATTCCCAACCATCAAGATTATACAATTCGATTCTTTTGAGCAGTTTTTTGGATCTTCCAATCAATCCATCATTTAGAACACGTAGTGCCCCACCCCTTACCCTATCAGTTTGAATTCTAGCCATGGATTTATGATTTACAACCTCATATGGATCAGTGTCTACACCAGCTAGTTCTACAGGCAAATTCAAAATAACATGTTCAATATCTTCATCTAAAATATGGAATTGGAAGCTGCTAGCTTCTCTTTCATAGATTCTTAATTCTTCAACAAATCTACCAGTTTCATCATCAAATGAGTTTGCTTGAAATTTTGACAAGCCGGCAATTTTTCTTACATGGTCAGCAATCAGTAGGGTTACTGCAGATTCTGTTCCGCCAGCTGAACGCATTGGTCCAGCAATTGAAACAGAAAGATATTCTGTTCCATCTTTATTTTTCTTAATTTTTACTTCGCTAATTCCTTGTAATGGTGCAATAGTAACTCCTTCAGTAATGATTGCTAATCCAACACGCACTGCAAGATCTAGTTTATCTTCTAAAGCAGCATCAGGAAGACAATATTTTCCAGAAGCTATCTCTTTTGCCAGAATTAATGCGGAAAGTTCTTTTCCGTTAATTTTTAGGGTCTCTCTCAAAGGTTCTGCAATATTAATTTCGTGCATTTTTGCAACTCTGTCTGCTAAATCAAATGCGATTTTCGGCTCAATAATTCCAGAAGAATCTACTAAGGTAGACTTGGCTGCAGCTGCATGCTCAAAAATAGAATATGTTTCATCTGACAGACTTGAATAGTAATCAAGATAATAATCGGGCATTTCAATATCACTAATTCGAGATATTGCATCATTTTCAGACATTGTACAGTACTTTACTACTTGCTTGTTTGAATTACTTTTGCCATTTTTTCGAGTTTTGTCAGACTTCCGCCCTTTTCTAGGAAGGTCCCTATGACTAAGGCATCAGCTCCTGCTTTAACAAGACTGGCAGCAGTTTTTTCGTCTTTTATTCCACCCCCAACAATCAAAAATCCATTAAAAGTATGTCTGACTGTCTTTACCATTTCAGGTGTAACGTTGGTTTTTGCTCCAGAACCTGCTTCAAGGTATACGAATCTCATTCCGAGGAATTGTGCCGCTAAAGAGTAGGCTGCAGCGATTTTTGGTTTTTCAAAAGGAATTCCTCTTGCTGAACCTACAAACCATGCTGAAGTTCCATCACCTATGACTAGATAGGCAGTTGGTAGTGGTTCAAGTCCAAATTTTAGAACATTTGGAGCGCCTAAAGCTTGTGCCTGAGTGATAAAATATGGGTTTTCAGAATTCATTAGAGAACTAAACAATATTGCGTCTGCGTCAGGCACAACGCCAGTAACATTTCCAGGAAACAAGATGATTGGGATTTTAAGACCCTTTTTGATACCTTTGACTACTTGAGCCATCTCAATTTGATCAGTGGCAGAAGAGCCTCCAACCAGTATTGCTGAAGCTCCAATCTTTTCAACATTTTTAACAAGCTTGCTTGATGCCTCTAAATTTGATACTTCAGAGTCAATTAACACGAATAGTAATGCGTTTTTCTTTTTTAATTCTGATTTTAGGAATGATTCAACTTTATCTCCAGACATAAAGGGGGTTCGTGTATGGCTCTTTAAAGTTTAATTGGAATGCTGTATACAGATTTGTATAGCTATGGACAAGTTAAAGGAATCTAATTTTAACAATATTATACGAAAAATCATCAAAAAATCACTGTTTACAGAGCGACAAATTGAAATTATTTTAAATCAGAAGGATCTTCTAGAATCTAATTTTTCTATAACTAAAGGAGCGTATTATAGGCAAGTTGGGCAGTCTAGAGACAAATTAATTGGATTATTCTATTCAATCATACTTTTTCGTGGTCTAGGCATACTTTTGCCTGACGATATAGATGTGATATCAAGGCTTTCTGAGCAGATTAGTGTGATAGATAATAGTGATATTTTTCCTGAAAGGGAAGATGAGGTGATAAGTGTGATAGATAGGCTGATCCGTCAGGCATGTAATATGTGATGTATGTGATTTCTCCTTTTTATAATAAATAGAATTCTTTGTGATAATGTGTGATTTTGTTAATCTAAAGAGTGAAAAAGTATTGTTCTATCACGATAAATCACAATACAGGCATAGATCTTGTGATGTTGGTAGAAATTCCTGATCCTCAAGTGATTTTAAGTGTGATTTTGGCATTCATTGTAGGAATTGGTGGTCTTTATACGTACTTTAAGATTCGTCCATTCATTAAAACTAAGAATGAGGGATTTGATGCATCACAAGCTGAACGCTTAGAATATTATGAAAGACAGTTAATTGATATGAAAATACGCCTAGATGCCTTAGAAATTCAAGGAATTGAGCAAAAAATAGAGGATCCTAATCTGGAATTAAAACAATTTTTAGAAAAATTAGCCAAGAATGAAGTTCAGGAAAAGCCTGTTAAGGTAGTCAGCAAGTCCGAAATTGTTCCCGAGAAAGGAATTTCTGTGCCTGACATTCCCACAATTATACCTACAAACCCTGTTGATTATGTGTTGCATCTAATCACAAACAAAGCTATGACATCACGTGACATACAAATCACGTTAAAGAAGAGTAGAGAACACACTTCACGCCTAATGAAAAAGCTGTTTGAAGAAGGATATGTAGAAAGAAATACAGAATCAAAACCATATACTTATTCAATAACTGAGAAGGGAATAGCCAAAGTAGAACAAGAAGTCAATCCAATAACAGAATAAAGTATTTTCACATTTTCGTAGTTGTAATTTTTGATTTTTTATCCAAAACAGTCGTAATTTATAATATAATTAGAATTAGATAATTTATTAAATTATATATATTATTAAATTATAATAATAATATGTCAGTTAATGAGAACGAAGTATTGGTAAAAATCACTTCTGCTGGAACAATTTCAATACCAAAACAGTTCAGAAAGTATATGGATATCCAAAAAGGCGAATATGTGAAAATTATTCTTGGTAAAGATCGGCTATTGGTTAGAAAAGTAACAATTTCTTGATTGATTATTGTTGTTTTTGGGCAATTTTGATGACTTGATAAGTCCATTCTCTGCCAGTTCTGGCCCTATTTACCCTACCTTTTGAGGAAAATCTTGACAAATATGTAGAGATTACACTAAGTTTTACAGGTTCGTTATATTCATCCTCATATTTTTCAAGAATGTTTGTAGATGTGAATTTGCCCGTTGGGAAAAACCTGTCCACTATATGCCAAATTTTTGAACCGACAGAATCCATGTTTGTGACCTCATGTTCCTCTTCAATATTCATCAAGTCCATCATTTCAAATATTTTTAGAACTTTATTTCTGGTGACATTTCCTTCTAGTTTAATGTCATAACGTGCTCCATCAGAGTCTTCCATGTCTATTCGAATTCTTTTTTTGGCCATCTTTAGGATCTATCGGATCTGGTGTTAACAGTTGAAATGATCCACGAATTTTTGTTAACTAAGTGGTTTGTTAACATTGACTGCCTAACCCACTCCTAGTTTGTTTTTTGTTATTAACAACATTTGTGTATTTAGCCCTCTTAATTATGAGATTTTCATGCCTGGAGTGGAAATAAAGGGGTTAAAATGGTGATATTCACATTGTTAACATCCATCTTAATGCCTGGAGTGGAAATAAAGGGGTTAAAATGGCCTTTTTTAAATATTTCTTAACATGATATTAACAAAAATGTTAACTCGTTCCTAATTTAGAACTCAACACAGACACCAATATTTCCATTCTGTTTTTTTCTTTAATTTTTTTTAAAAAGAAAATCTAAATCTAACTAAAAATAATTAATTACAAACTAAACTACTATTACTACTCTATTCTATACTCACTTAATTCAGATATGGTTGTGTTGTTGTTGAGAGGAAACAAAGGTGTGTAAGTATGTCTGACCCAATAGATGATTTACTAGATGCAGCAGAGTCTGGAAAGTCGATAATAAAAAATCGTAATATTCTTCATTTTACATACATGCCAGAAACTATCTTACATAGAAAATCTGAGCAAGAACAAGTTACTCAATCATTATTGCCAATTCTAAAAAAATCAAGACCGTCAAATCTTCTAGTATATGGAAAACCTGGGACTGGAAAAACACTTGTCGTAAAAAAAATAATTTCTAAAATTCAAGAGAGGGTAGAAAAATCAAATTTCCCAATAAAATTAATCTATTCAAACTCAAAAGAACAAACGACACTATACGGATTATTAGTCAATCTGGGCAGGCAATTAGGCCTAAACGAGAAGGAATTACCCTCAAATGGGCTTGCAATCAGTGCAGTTTTTGAAAGATTACTTAACAAAATTGATGAGGGAAAACTTAACGCAATTTTTGTTATTGATGAAATTGATTATTTAGCCCAGCTAGTGGCAAAAACAGGAAAGGACATTCTATACCAGCTTACTAGAGCAAACGAACGGCTAACCCAAGGGTCTCTGACTTTGGTGGGAATTTCAAACGATCTAACATTCAAAGAAAGGCTAGATCCTAGAGTAATTAGTAGTCTGGGGGAAGAGGAAGTCGTATTTACAAACTATAACGTTGAACAAATAAAAAAAATTCTTGAAGAAAGAATCAACGAATCATTCGTTGGAGACTCTGTAGAAGAGCCTGCCCTAAACCTCATTGCCGCACTTGCAGGGGGAGAACACGGAGACGCCCGTCGAGCAATCGATTTACTTCGAGTAGCTGGAGAACTTGCCGAACGACAACAATTAGACCGAGTCACCACCGAACAAGTCAGAGAGGCCTCTCAAAAAATGGAAGAAAATAAAGAAGAAAAATCACTCAAATCATTCCCACTTCATGAAAAACTAGTACTCATAGCAATAATGAAGGCAAATGGCTCCACTACCGGGGAAATCTACTCTTCTTACAAAAACCTCTGTAAGGTAGTAGGAAAAGACGAACTAACCCAAAGAAGAATCACTCAAATGTTAAGTGAGATTGAATTATCTGGAATTATTTCCGGAAGATTGATTCATCAAGGGATTCATGGAAGGACAAAAAAATACAAACTCACCATATCATCTGAGATGATAAAAAAGACCTTCAAAGATGATTTAACTCTGCAAGACATTGTCTGAGTTTGAATTATAATTTTCATGGAAGACTTGGAAAGTTTTTAGATTAACCACGATAGCAATTCCGGGATTTGGTGTCATTCCAACACTTGCCTGAAATGGTGTCTGTTTTTGCCAAGAACCGGAATTTATCAACAAAATTCCTTTGTACATATCCAATTCCGCTCTATGTACATGACCTACGTGAAAAATGTCTGGGATGTCTTGAATCACCAAAAGATCCTCCATTTCGGGAGCAATTGGTGTCTGACTGCCATAAATTGGACTCAAATGTCGTGCCCTAAGTAGATGTTTCATAACATTAGTTGGTTTGTCATAACTAAGTCCCGGTGTGGTCTTTACAATATCATCTATACTTTGACCATGAAACATTGATACTATTACCCCATTTAATGAGACTACGGCAGGATTTCCTACCATCACCACATTTTCTCTTTTCCATAATCCAGAATTATATTTTTGAGGAATTGCTGGTTGTGGCAAAGCCCGCCTTCCAGGATCGTGGTTTCCAGGCATTATGATAACTTTGACATTTTTTGGAATTTTATCAATTAACTTCTCTACTTTTTCTAATTGCTCTTGAATTGTCTGACAAACCAACTCTTTATTCTGATTGGGGTATACGCCAACCCCATCAACTACATCTCCACCTATCAAAACAAATCTGACTCTGTTTGCCACTGGATCCGGACTTGATATCCACGATACAAATTCAGAAAATTCCTCCCCCATGAAATATTTGCTACCAACATGCAAATCTGAAAGAAATACTGCATATGCTTCACTTTCTGACTTGTTTTTTGCTTGTTCCGGAAGATCTGGCAAAACCAAATCCCTAACGATGTATCCTGAATTTTTAGCTGAACCTATCCTTGCCATTACAAACTGATCCAATAGAAGAGTACCTGCTGTTTTTTGCAACTCCTCATCAAAAATTATGCCCTCAAAGGAGCCTGAAGGGTCTTCCAAAGTAATCTTTGTGATGTTTCTCTCAGTATTTCTAACTGTGACCAACCCACATACGTACAGATCATCCTCAATCTTGGCATTCTTTAACGATGCAGCAGATTTGAGCAATTTTGATTCTGGCCTGTCTGAGATAATTCGTTTTAGTTTGTTAAAACGGCTTGAAAACAAAGCATTGTATCCTTTTACCCCCTCTCCAGAAGTAATCTTGCTGGTTGGATCAAATAATACCTTAACTTCACTCTCCAATGATGAATCCTCTTTAATTCCAAGATGTGTCTCTAAATCATCTTGACTAATTTGAAATAATTTTTGTTTTGTTTTCTCTCTAACAACCTCTTTAATGATTTTTTCAAGTTTTCTCACATCAACATTTTCTAAAATTTTAAAAGCATCTGGATGAATCTGGAATCCTTTGTTTAGTGCGTAGTTTAATACAAAACTAAGTTCCTTTTTCATATCAAAAAATATTATTTGGTTTAATTAAATCTGCGCCTACGCCAACCCTCAAATATTGTCCAAAAAATACTGCGTTGTGAATAAAATCAGAATAATTACATTTTTTGTATTTTTAGGACTTTTCACAACAGTATACCAACTGGGTTCAATGTCTACTGTAAGTCAGGAAGATGCAAGTGCTTTCATGGAAGAATTTGAAGAACTTGTTTTAGATATAGATGCATTTGGAATATTTACGCATAATCTAACAATTGCACTTCCAATGTTTATACCTGGCTTTGGAGTTGGTTGGGGACTTTTTGCAGCTTGGTCTACTGGTTTTGCATTTGCCTCAATTGTTGTAACAGCACCAGAAATACTAGCTGAGGTACACCCACTTTCCATATTGTTTTTTACACCGTTTGGATTAATGGAATTAGTCGCTTATTCGCTTGGAATTTCTCGAAGTTTTATTTTGATTAAAGCAATTATCAAAAAAATTAGTCTTACTCAATTTGTTAAACCCACTTTAATTGAAATTGGAATCACTGCAGGTCTTCTTCTAGCAGGAGGATACATCGAATTCTACATGATTGAATTAGCCCAAGAAGCAGGACTAACAGACATGCCTGAATTATGATTTTCAGGCTACATACTGATTTGCCTAACCAGTCTAAAACAATCTATATTTAGTACATATTCAACTCATCTTAAAACTAACCATTTGGACAATATTTTATGATCATTTGGATCCATGAACCATTAGTTTCCAAACTGTACATGAAATTCACCGAGATAACAGACAGACAACGGGACATGATGGAACCGTTGTTTCCAAAACCTGCCGCCACAGGACGTCCGAGAAGCAATGACCGAACGGTTTTAAATGGAATCGTCTACGTGCTGGTTTCCGGATGCGGATGGAGTGAGATGCCAAAGACATACGGCGATGACTCAGCTGCCAATCCAAGGCCAAGAAGATGGCAGGGGTTTGGCATATGGAAAAAGATTTTGGGATGTGCAATCAAATCCGCACACAAATCGGGCAGGATTGACCTGCAAAAAATATCAGTTGATTATCATCAGTTCCCTCTAAAAAAGGGGCGATGTGATCGGATTTGATGGATTCAAGATGATTTCAGGCACAAAATTATATGCTGCGGTAGGTGGTATCGGCTTGCCAATATCAGTTGTAATGAGTCCTGCAGACATTCACGACAGTACGAAATTCGTAGATGTGATGGAATCAATTTCGGATTTTGCAGATGATTCCATGATGGAACAAATGGTTTCAGTCTATGGAGACAGGGGATACGATTCGAAATCAATCCGTAGTTATGTAAGATCAAGAAACATCATTCCGTGCATTCCTTTTAGAAAAAACAGCAGGACGGCAAGTGATGATGCATGCAAGGACAGTTACAACAGGACAAGGTTTGTAGTGGAGAGGTTCTTTGCTTGGCTGAAAAACGGATTTCACAGAACAGGACATAAAAGAAATGCAGAAAATTATCCCGGGTTGGTTAACATTGCGTCATTTTTGATGTATTGCAGTTTTTTTCTTCCTCCATTTCATTTCCAAAACACGTCGTTGGTTAACATTGCGTCATTTTTGATGTATTGCAGGGTTTTAAGATAAGTTGATATTTAGTAAAATTGGCTAAATTGATGGATTAAAAGGCGAAAAAATTGGAATATATTTTTCACGTCATGGTATAATGCATACTATCCCTATTTCTGAAATTGAAGAAAATCCGAAATTTAATTCATTTTTAAGATGGTTCCAAAAAGAAGCAAAATTAGAATTTGATACCTAAATTCGGTCTTAATATTCATGCCTAATTTGCTAGTTTTTTTATAAATTGTTTTGATTTTTTCATATGCTCATTTTTCATAACATTTAACTGCTGATCCAATTTTATTCCTAAAACATGCCTGCTCCAAGTATTGAACCTATCAATACTAATCAAAATACTAACATAACATCATTTGATAGGGAAATTGCAATTCTTAGACAACGATTCATGGTGGATTATACTTCACATTCAGAAAAACGACTTCGTGAAGAATATACTTTCAAATGTATTACTGATTTAGATGAAGGAATTGATAATATATTTATCAGATCTCCTAAACATTACCTAATCTCAAAATTTATGATTACGATGGTTCTCAATTAGCTCTTGTTACTAATATGCACACTATGGCTCTATTACGTGGAAAACTTCGTAAAGCACAAAATTCCGAAAAAAAATACTGGCAAGAACTAATTAGAGATGTTGATGAACACAAAGTATTTCTTCTTTGGATAAAACTCCCACATTCTAGAAAATTTTACAGAAATGAAATACGTGTTGTAACTTTAGACTATGAAACAGATATAGATGATATTGAAAAAAATGATCGATTTATGGAATTTCATGCATCAACATACGAAGTTTTTTACGTGATTTCTCCTCCATCTGATTTTGAATTTGATAAAACAGAAATTCAAACAATTGATCCGTCAACTTTGAAAGTTATAAAAATGGAAACTTCTTGGGTGAGTAAAAAAGGAGAGCCATATTATTTTAAGCAGAGTCAAAATTCAATTTCTGTACGTATACGACCAAATTCCCCTAACCAATATCTTTTTGTCTATTCATTCAAACCGTCTTCTACTATCACAACTTTTCCTTACATAGTTCTTGGTTTATTGATTCTTGGTTCTGCATTGGTGTTGTTATCTAATATGGAACCATTTCTAACAAATTGTGATGGTGTAAGCTTATGCTGGTTGATAAACCATGTTGATGGGAAACAGAGCGATTTTGCTCTAGCCATTTTTGCAGCATCTTTAATCATTCCTAGATTGATTAGAAATGTAGAAGTTAGAAATTTGCTAAAATTCTGGTATATTGCACCTATGATTATAACGACAATTGGTCTTTTTCTATGAAATTTTATTGGCCTATCAATGTATACATCGCATGTATATATACTAAATTGGTAAAAAGATCTCTATGACAGAAGACGAAAAATTGGAAGCAGAAGCATTGGAATTATTCAACTGCAAGAATGATCCTAGACATTACTTTGTAGACTCTTCTGGAAGTATAGGCAAAAGTAAATTATCTGAAAGAACAGCATAATCTAGCCTCAAAAATCAAGTTTAGATATATCTAAAATAATTTAATAGCAAATTATAAACCAACAGCTTATCCTAAAACCCTCCAATACATCATGACGCATGCCAGATACACAAATCCAAGATAGTTGTCACAGTTCCTTTCGTATCTGACTGCCGTCCTGTGAAGCCCGCACTTGAGCCAGGCAAAGAACCGCTCTACGACAAACCTTGTCTTGCCATAATTTTTTTGATTCCTGTTTTGTGCAACGTTCCTTGAGTTCCTTTTGTATGGAATGCAACAGTCAATCCCATGGCATCCCAGATAGTTTCTGATGCATGCCGCATCGTATCCCCTGTCAGCATACACAGATGATCTGCCGTATCAAACCATCATCTGCAGGTTCTGAGATGTCTTCTAACCCATCAATGAATTTTGTACTGTCATGGACATTTGCAGGGCTGGCCCTGATTGGGATTGGCAGTCCTGTCCTGTCTACTGCAACGTGAATCTTTGTGCCCAGGATCTTCCTGAACCCGTCATATTCTATTTTGTCCCCCCTTTTTTGGCGGCAATTGACGATGAGTCAACTGATATTTTTTGCAGGCTGATTTTTCCCTGTCTGTGTGCGGATTTGATCAGTCCTGATAGAATCCTTTTCCATATTCCCTTTTGCTGCAGCTCTGAGAATCTCAGATGCGCGGTGGATTTTGAACCGTATCTGTCCGGCATGTCTGCCCACCTGCAGCCGGTTGTTAGGACAAACAATATTCCGTTGATTGTGTTTCTGTCATTGCATCTTGGCCTTCCAGTTTTTGCAGGCTTTGGCAGATGTGATGCAACCGTGTTCCACTGGATGTCTGACATTTCTTTGTGAATCATGAAGGATGTATCAGCAGGGTCATTCTTAGATCCCGATTGTCATGAATTATTTACAAAATGATCGGTTTTAGGATGAGTTGCAAATTTGATCATGAAAGTCACTATAACATTATTATACATACTTGTATTTTCATCAGGATATTTTGTTAACAAGTCGTTTGTGGAAATTTCTGAAAATCAGGCGTTTCTTCTAGAAGGCTCTGGGTTTGTTGTAACTGAAGAAGTAACAAAATATCAGAAATCGATTTACGTTTATCACCACAAGATCAACGTGGTAGCACAATTAATTTTCTAACCGAGGATGGTTTTACCACGTTAGATGATGAGGAATTTATAATTTCAAATTTAGCAGGAAAATTTTTGCGTGAAGGCAAATACATTAGAATTAATGGTGAAATTGAAAGTTCAAGCGGATCTGATACATCAATTAGCTTTTTTGGAGGATTGATTGATGAAAGTAAGGATGCATCAGTTTATGGTTTTACAGGTAGAATTACAACATCTGATGATACTTACAAAATAATCTACACAACAAAATCATCCGGTTTAACTAAAATTATTCCCACTTCAACGGATTTTACAAATGACAATCTTACAGTTCGTACTCTAAAACATGCATCCCCCAAGGAATTGATGATAGCCTAACCCCCGGTCAACAAACAGCCCTATCCAAATTAGGATTTTTCTCACGTGATAGAATTTCCGTTGAACCTGGTAGTACTATCACAATCATTAATGATGACTTGGTATCATTAGTGGAAAAGAAAATTACAATGATCGACACAATCCATTTACTCCTGATGATAGAGTTTCAACTGGTATTATTGAACCAGGAGCATCGACTACAATAACATTCGATGATGCAGGATTTTACAGATTATATGATCCAGATTATACATGCATGAAAATCGTATCCTGTGTATTCCCAGCCTCTGATAGTTTAGTATTTGGCGAAGGACAAAATTTTGGAAATCAAGTTTCGCACTGCCATCTATAATTCATGTATGAATCAAGGCTAACTTGATTGAAAACCATCACAGACAAATCAGAAAATTCTTTCCCTTCTAACTCTTTTACTGTTCCTTCAAAACTGGTCTCATTTTCAGTGGTTATTGCCTCATAAACATGAACTTTCATTTTGTCTGTATCAAAATTATTTTCTCTAAGGTAAATTGCTATTTCAGAAGGCATGAAATGTTTGTCTGGCTGTTTTGGCCAGGGTCTTGGAACTAATACTACACTAAAGCCATCAATCAATGCTTTTTGCAGTTCTGATTTTTTATCTTCAATAGGCGCGGTTACATGCATTGTAATCACTTTTGATTTGTCTAATGGGACTTTTGCTCTTGATGCAGCAACTTGAATCGAACTAATACCTGGAACAATTTCAACATCGCCAAAAATTTCTATTAATCTATCAACAACCTCTGATTCTGAAAAATTTACATCTCCTGTAAATGGTATTACCAATGTTCTATCCCCCAATTCAGCAAGAATCTTCTGGTAAGAATCTTCTTGATCATTCATAGTAATTTCATAGATTTCTTTTCCTACAATCAAATCCTCAATTGTTTTGAGAGTGTATCTGTATCCAATAACTACATCACAATTTCGAGCTATCTCTCTGACTATTTCTGTTACATACTTTGGAGAACCAGGTCCAACACCCACAGCGTATACTTTCAATTTTACTCTGTAAAATTTTGTCTGTCTTTAATATATTGCACAAAAGGCTTCCAATCCACTTTCATGTATTTTGTTGGCTCTTTAGCGGGATATTTTACCCAATCTTGGGCTATTGAATATTGGAATTTCTCACCTTTTCCATCTTTTTGATACTCTAATTGCAGTGAACTTCCCCAATCTTTTTCTGTAAAACTAATACTGGAAATGTCATCAAAACTTAATTCTACATTTCTATCATCCTCACAATCATTCATCAAATCATTTTCTCCATATCCATCATGACGAATCATCGTATCCTTTGATTTGATAAAATTAATCACCTGCCTTTGAGTGATGGCTTTCCACCAATTTACTTTGGATTCTGTTTTATGAATAAACATCAAATGTTTATCAGTTAATACCAACATACCTTCCTTTCCGCCAATTGAAAAGAATTTTCTTGATTCTCTCCACACTGAAACTAAATGTGCCTGAATCTTTTCATCAGGTTCCATATTCGTTGAATTATTAGACTTTGTTAAAAACCAATGCAGTTAGCTTTTAAGTGACTGTTAGCGCAATAAATTATTGAATAAGCTGCTTTTGGTATTATCGCTTTCATTATTTGTTGTCGGTTTAAGTAGTGCATCTCTTGCCGATTCTGAAAAACTTGCAGTTTTAGAGACAGAGCAAGGAGTTATTGTAATTGAATTTTTTCCTAATGATGCACCAAACCACGTTGATAATTTTATTGCATTAACCGAATCTGGATTTTATGACGGAGTTCTGTTTCATAGAATTATTCCTGGATTTATGATTCAAGGCGGTGATCCAAACACAATTGATGGTGATCCAAATACTTGGGGAACAGGCGGGCCTACTACAAGTGTAGATGCTGAATTTAATACAATAAAACACAATCGTGGGATAGTTTCAATGGCCAGATCTGCAGATCCTAACAGTGGCGGTTCACAATTCTTTATCGTTCACGCTGATTCAAATTTTCTTGATGAACAATACACTGTATTTGGTAGAATTGTAACACAAGAAAGTTTTGAAACACTGGATAAAATTGCATCAGTTGATGTTGGTTCCCAAGATAGACCTCAAAATCCAGAACAAGTAAAAATCATGAAAATTACCATAGCTGACCGCTCTGAAATAACGGATATTCTTGAATTAGAAGAACCTGAAAGAACTGGGACAACAATAACTCCATCAACTGGAAGTCAAAAATATGAAAGTACTGAACATGGAATAGGATTTAGCGTGCCTGAAGGATGGCTATTACAAACGCCAGATAAAAAAGATGAAAAATCTCCAGACCTTGTCGCGGTTGGACCTAAAACAGGAACTATGAATCCTGTCATATCTTTGACAGTGCAAGATACTAATCAAAGAACAACAGACGAGCTTATCTCTGAAAAGCTTGAATCACTGCAACCAGTAATTGAAGAGTCAAATCTTAAGATAGATTCTAATGAAAAAACAACAATTAATGGATATGACGCATATGTAATTGATGCACAAGGATATTTTGAATCCAATGGAGAAAACTATGATGTTAGATTTAAAGAAGTTACAATTTATGACACTGAAAAATTCTATACTCTTGCATATAGTAATGGATTAGGCGATTTTAATTCCCAACTTCCAGGATTTGAGGAAACATTAGATTCTTTTGAGATATTATCCAATGATTTATCTACGGACTCATCAACTGACAATGGTGGTGGGTGCTTGATTGCAACTGCCACATTTGGCTCTGAAATGGCACCTCAAGTTCAACAGTTAAGAGAATTAAGAGACAATTCTATTCTTACAACCACATCTGGTACTGCATTTATGACCGGATTCAATCAATTCTATTACTCATTTTCACCAACAATTGCAGATTTAGAACGTGAAAATCCAATGTTCAAAGAAGCGGTAAAGATTACTTTGACACCATTACTGACATCACTTTCAATTCTTAATCATGTGGATATGGATTCAGAAGAATCAGTATTAGGTTATGGGATTAGTTTGATAATTCTTAACATTGGAATGTACTTTGTAGCTCCGGCAATATTCGTCTATAAAATTAGAAAATAATTTTTTTACCAAACATCGTCTACTTCATCAAGAAGTTTGTATTCTTTCTCAGTCTCACGTTTCATGAGTTTCAGTCTTGATATGTCTCTATCAAAGAACAGATCAATCGTCCAGTCAAGAAACACTCTAATCTTCTTATCAAACGTTGAAATTTTTGAGAGGTATACATTTCTCCAAATCAGCCATGCCCAAAATCCAGAAATATTCATTCCCAAGAATGTGGCAATACCCGATCTCTTTCCAATTATGGCCATCTGTCCTTTAGAGTGATAAACAAATTTTTCTTTTTTAGAATTTTTAATTAATGAGGTTAGATTTTTGGCTGCAACTCTTGCTTGGGCTTCTGCAATTTGGGCAGTTGGCGGTAATGGTCTTTGTGTTTCAGGATCAATGTGTAATGCACAATCACCAATGGCAAACACTCCTGGAAATTCTGGAACTTCCAAATAATCACCAATGACAACTTTTCCTTTATACGTTTTGAACATTGATCTCTTGATTGTATTAACAGGCGTTACTCCCGCAGTCCAAATCAAAGTCTTTGTCATTATTGAATCAATTTCTGACGTGTCAACATAATCACTTGGATACTCATCCAATGATTTTGTTGCAACTTCATTTCCATCAAAACTGGTAACAGCAGTTTTTAATCTAATGTCAATTCCTCTTTCTACCATCTTGTCTCTTGCAAAATCAGCTAGTTTTTCATTAAATCCTGGCAGAATCATCCCTAATGCTTCAAGCACAACAACTTTAAGATCTTCCTTCAGAATAGTCGGATAGTGTTTTCTTGCATCCAATAACAAGTCCATCAACTCTCCCGCAGTTTCAATTCCTGCAAAACCCCCGCCCACAACTACGAAATTCAAAAAACTTTTTCTAAGTATTGGGTTAGTTTCATTTTCTGCCTGCTCTAACATATCGATAACTCTATTTCTTAACATTACTGCATCATTGAGCGTCTTCATCGTGTATGCATTTTTTTCTACGTCTGCCATTCCGAAGAAATTTGTCTCACTACCAAGTGCAACTACCAGAAAATCATAATGGATTGATATGCTTCTTTTATCTCCCGTTCCCCAGAGCGTTACAAGTTTTCCATAAGGATCGATATTTTTAATTCTGCCCTCATAGAATTTTGTTTTTTTACAAACGGTTCTAATTGGTAATACGATATGTCTAGTTTCAATCATTCCTGATGCCACTTGAGGCAGCATTGGTGTAAACAACAAAAAATTGTCTTCACTTACCATCACAATTTCAATTTCTGAATCATCCCCAAATTCTGATTCTAATTTTCTAGCACATTCTACTCCCGCAAAACCCCCACCTAAAATTAGAATTTTTTTCTTGTTTCTTGCCAATTGTGTCCTACCCACAAATTGGACGAATATATGCTATAAGAATAATTTTCACTAAATTTACTATGCTTAGGTTCTCATGATGTCCGTGTGTAAAACATCATAGGCTCTAGATGAATCTCTTTCATTTAGAATAATCGTGATATTATCCTGACTGAAAAAGGCATTTACCAATTCTACCCCATTTGCATGTAATACTTCAGCTACGTACGAAACTACATCTGATTGGTTTTGAGAGTTGGGTATTGAAATTCTAATTTTTGCGAGTCCAGTACTAAACATATCGTCCTTTTCTGACATGCTGCCAAAAATCTGTCTGATGTCTTCCATATCCTCAGCTAAAAATCTAAATGAATCAGATACCCTGAAAAAATCATAATTACTAGTCACTTTAGAGAATTTATCCAAAATTGCCATCGGATCCATCTGATTTGAATCCTTTACTGAAAATCTTACATCCATTATTCCATCAGTTAAAGATAATCTTGCATTTTTCAAAACTGATTCCTCTTTGACCTCGTCTTTAATTTCAAATGAATCAGCATATCTTTTGATGGCAACAACAACGGTATTGAGATTTACAGGATTTCCCAGAATTTTTTCAATCTCCGGCTGAATCTTTACTGCCAAAGCTGTATAGTTTATCAAATCCATTTTCATACAATCGTAAACTGAACGATTTCTGGTAATGATTTCTCTTACTACTTCAGGAATCGATATGTTTGTGGTTCTCATTAAGATTATTATAATATGTCAGTTATAATAGCATTATGTAAGAAATCAAAGAAAGATCAACAATCTTTATATAATGTCATAAATATTACATATGATAGGTGAATATGACAATGTTTTTTGATACCGAATTTGATAGAATTTTCAAAAGAATGTCAGTCTCTTTTTTCGACATAGATGACATTTTTGAAGAATTCAAGGGAAATGGTTCTGAATCCGGTCCATATTATTACGGCTATACAATGACCGTTGGTCCTGATGGAAAACCTGTTGTAAAGGAGTATAGAAATGTCAAACCAGACCTTTTGCCAACTTCTGATACACGGGAACCACTTGTCGACACAATTGTCGATGAAAAAGAAAAAGCAGTAAAACTCATAGCTGAGATGCCAGGCGTAGAAAAATCTGATGTCAAAATTATTGTTGAAAACAAGACAGTAGATCTTTCAGCTGAACATGATGACAAAAAATATCACGTCAAAGTTCCTGTGCAACACAAAGTTGATGAGAACTCTGCTAAAGCTTCATACAAAAATGGAGTTTTACAAATCGTCTTCAAATTAGTTGAAGATAAAAAGCCTAAAGGCAAAAAGGTGGAGGTTGAATAACCCCCTCAATTTTTTTGAGGTAATGATATGGGTAAAATAATTTTAAAAATTGATGAAAGCCCACAACAACATGTTGGAAGAGGCAGAGCGATTGTTGATCCAAAAATCATTGAGGATCAAAAATGGAATACTGGGCAAATTCTAGAGCTAGCATATAACAAAAAGACCCATGTAAAACTTTGGCCAGGAGCACCTGAAGAATATGGTTCAGGTATTATCAAAATAGACGGAATGACAAGACAGAATATTGGGGCTGGAATTGGTGATAAAATATCACTAAAAACAGTAGAAGCTGTCAATGCCGAACAAATAGTTTTGTCACCAACTGAAAAAATTGCAGCAGAAGGATTACAAGAATACATGATTTACAACCATCTTAATCACGTGTTTACAATCGGAGATTCAGTATCTCTTAATACACAGATGGGCGGTAGGGTACAATTTGTTGTAACAAGTACTAGACCATCAAAACCTGTTATTGTAACCGAGAATACTGTATTCAAACTTGGAGCAATGACCAAAGCAGCTGATTCCTCAGTCCCAAGAATTACCTACGATGAACTTGGCGGCCTGAAAAATGAAGTGCAAAAAATTCGTGAGATGGTGGAATTACCCATGAGGCACCCAGAATTGTTTGACAAAATAGGCGTAGAGGCACCAAAAGGCGTGTTACTTTATGGTCCACCAGGAACTGGTAAGACACTGCTTGCAAAAGCAGTGGCTGGAGAAACAAATGCCCACTTTATCTCCCTTAGCGGACCTGAAATTATGGGCAAGCACTATGGGGAAAGTGAAGAAAGAATTAGAGAAATCTTTACTCAAGCAGAAGAGAATTCTCCAAGCATAATCTTCATTGACGAGATTGATTCTATTGCTCCAAAAAGAGACGAAGTCTCAGGCGAATTAGAAAAAAGAATAGTTTCACAACTATTGACTCTGATGGATGGAATGAAATCAAGAGGCAAGGTTGTAGTAATTGCAGCTACTAACAGACCAGATTCAATTGATCCTGCATTGAGAAGACCTGGAAGATTTGACAGGGAAATCGAAATTGGAATCCCTGATGACGACGGAAGGTTTGACATTCTCTCAATTCATACACGCGGTATGCCAATTGACGAAAAAGTCAATCTCAAGCAAATCTCAAAAACTACACATGGATTTGTAGGAGCTGATTTGGAGGTATTATCCAAAGAAGCTGCAATGAGATCATTAAGAAGAATTCTTCCAGAAATTGATCTTGATGAAGAAAAAATTTCATCAGAGATTCTTCAAAAAATCCAAATTACTGACGAAGACTTTAGAGATGCGTTAAAGGAAGTCAGACCAAGTGCTCTCAGAGAAGTTCAAGTACAAATCCCGAATGTAAAATGGGAAGATGTCGGTGGTTTAGACGAGTTAAAAGAGGAACTCAAAGAAGCTGTTGAATGGCCAATCAAATACAAAGATGCATACGATTATGTCGATGTAGAAACACCAAAAGGAATTCTACTTCATGGTCCGCCAGGAACTGGTAAGACACTAATTGCAAAAGCTCTTGCAAGGATGACAGAATCTAATTTCATCAGCATCAAAGGCCCAGAATTACTCTCAAAATGGGTTGGAGAATCTGAGAAAGGCGTTAGAGAGATATTCAGGAAAGCAAGACAAGCAGCGCCTTGTATCATATTCTTAGATGAAGTGGATGCACTTGTTCCAAGAAGAGGAAGTGGAGGTTCAGAATCACACGTCACAGAAAACGTAGTCTCTCAAATTCTAACAGAAATTGATGGATTAGAGGAACTCCACAACGTCTTGATAGTGGGTGCCACAAACCGACTAGATATAGTAGATGAGGCTCTTCTCAGACCTGGAAGATTCGATAGAATTATCAGAGTTCCAAACCCTGATGAAAAAGGTAGGCGACACATCTTTGAGATTCACACAAAGAGCAAACCACTCGCTAATGGCGTAAGAATCTCAGAAATTGTAAAAATTACTGGTAACTTTAGCGGAGCAGAAATTGCTGCAGTGACAAATAGAGCGGCTATTACGGCTTTGAAGAGATATGTCAGCGGCAAGTCAAAGAATGTCAGGGAGATCCAAATCACCCAACAGGATCTTATTGATGCTGTGGATAAGGTAAAGCCTCGAAAGAAAGAGACACCCATACCCTCACCCATAAAATAGTCTAAATACTAAGGAAATGACGTAGAAGCATGAAACTCTATCTTGACTTTGAACCATGCAAAGAATGCAATGAGATGATGACTGGATTAAGCAGTCCTGAAATGCTATTTGCAGATGAGAAAACAAGAGCAGATGAATCAGCAAAGTTTCTCAGACATTTGACGTATAATCACAACGAGGTAGTTCAAGCTGTCATGGAAGATCTTCCAAAACAAAAAAGAGATCAAGAACCTGATTTTTACAAATAATACTTCATCTTATTCTTAAAATTAATCATCATATTCATATACAAAAGCCACATAATCTTTTTGTGAATCTAAAATCTAGTTTTATTTTTGGTATGATTGCCATATTAACACCTGTAGGTTTTTTTCAAATTGTTTTAGCATTTGAAGCTGAACAGGAACCAGAACCTCCAACAATACCAGAACCTAATCCCATACCAGAACCCATTAGGATACGAGATCCTGCACCTGCACCCGATCCTTTTCCAGAAGAATCTGATTCAGAAAAAATAAAACGATTAACTCAAGAAAATAATAACCTTGAACAACAAAACAAAAATCTTCAGACTCAAATTTCATCTCTCAATAATGAAAAATATAGATTGCAAGAAGAAATTTCAGAACTAAATAATTCTATTAAAAATCTTAAAGACGTTGTATTGGAACAACTTCGTGTAATCCTAGAACTAACAAATCAGATTAAGAAAATTCTATTTTTCTAGTTTTATTTTTTAATGGATTCTAAAGAATGGCCTTTATTTGTAATCATTTGAGTCACTGCCTCTATAGTATAATCAATTCCGTGTTCTTCTTCAAAATGATTTCTAAGTTTTTCAATCAAACCCAAAGTTTTTCCTTCATCAAGGATGTATTCACATTCAAACCCATAATCTTCACATCTTAATTTCAATGTCATTTGATTTGAAAAAATATTGAACCTATAAAAACTGTAAACATATTTTCTTAATGCTAAATTAGGCGTAATCTACATCAAAATGCTTTCAAATAGGGGGCTAATAACGAACTCGCCCCAAAACCGACCATTCGGGAAGTTTCCGATGACCGTCTGGGATCTGTTTATCAAACACAGTACGCTCATGAAATTTCAAGGGCCGGCAGATTCACAATGCGTGCAGCGTGGAATCATTATCAGGCGGTGCAGGATGAGGCATGGTACGGCACATCCTGACGTGAGACGCTTTCATACCGGGGACAAAGCCCGCATCCCGGACAGATCAGGCCAGAATATATCACAGTTGAATCAAAGACAAACGGCCTCTGAAGAACCAACAGTTTATTAACCCTACTGATCACAGGTATTTCATGAGAAAATTGAACACCTTACAATATACGATGTTTATGGTTGCGGCACTTGCCATGCTGGTTGCGGTTCCTTCCGCATATGCTGCCACAGTCAATGTAAATCCGGGATGTGTTGATGGTGATCCTAACACGCCAACTTGTGATGATGGTACTACATACCCTAACATCCAGTTTGCAATTGGAAATGCAGATCCAGGTGATACGGTATCCATCTCAGCTGGAAGTTATGATGAAGGTACAATAACTGTTAACAAAGAATTGACAATAGAGCCTGCCGCAAATCAAAGAGTAATCCTTAATGGAACATCCAGGATTGATGTAAACTCTGATGATGTCACCATACGGGGTATCACGTTTAAGAATACTACATCAGCATATGCAATAACCATTGGCGAAACTGTCTCTGATGTAACAATACACAACAACACGTTTGCAGACACTAGAAAGCATGGAATGACTACGGCCAATACAGCCAACACTATGATACAAAACCTGAATGTGACAGATAACGTGTTTAAGAACATTGGAACGTTTTATGAGCCCGGATTGAATATTGATCAAAAGGCCAATAAACTGTATACTGCAATGTTCTTCCCGACTCGTAATTCAAACCTAGGCGGCCTGCAGGATTCCTATATTGCCGGCAACACCATTGATACTACGACATTTGCCGGAATAAACTTGTCTGGTGCTCAAAATACTCTGGTGAAGAACAACACAATCTCAAATCTTCCAGCATTTGCAATTCAGCTTGCATTAGGTGGTGCCAGCGATATACAGATTCTTGACAATGACATACATAATGCAAACAATGCATTAGTGTACCTTAATGGGGTTCCAGAAGATGTCACTGAAGGAGCTATTTTGATATGGGCAGGTAATGATAACTCTCATATTACTGTTAGCAACAACACCATCTCTGGAGGCAATAACGGAATTGTTTATTGTACGGGAGCATGTGGGGTATCTCCAGGTGAACTGGGTAATACCAAAAATCCTCTGCATATAATTGACAAAACAGCAAAGACTGACCAGACAAACAAGTTTACTCGCAACACCTTTGACAGTGTAGGGGGCAAATATATCATCAACCAGGCATTAGGTCCATTGATTGCAACGCACAACTATTACGGGACAGCAGAGCCTGACTTTACGACAATATTGTCCGGAGACGTACATTACAATCCATACTATAATGATCCGGAACTCCAGGTGCTTGTAGATAAAACAGGGACGGTACAAAAGTCAATAGCAGACCTTGACGTATCCGACGTGTGCTCCATATCCCTTGGAACCTACATCATGAACTTTGATGACGCAAAATACGGCACCACGTCTGGCATTGTACAAAACCAAATCAAAAATGCCGGCAACCAGGATCTTGGGGGAATAAAGTTTACCTCTACCGGATGGCTAAAGCCTGACAAAACTCCCCTTTCTGATGCCGTATCCAGGGTCGGCACTAATGTCGGCGATCCGACATCCTATACTCCTATCACCACCACTGATCCGAACGGCGTCAACTTTGATGATACCGACTTTACCGGACCAAACGCGCTTCCAACCTCAGGATCCCCCGGTTCTGCATCGGTCGGCTTTGTGCTTGACCTTACCGGCGTTGCAACGGGCGCCGATGTAACCATCACGGAATCCGTAACCTATTCTGCAACCTGCAGCTAGGGATCCGACCGCGTGGCCCAAGATACGGCGGCATGGCCGCAACGGCAGATTATTTTTTGCCCATCTTAGAATCAATTAAACATCCTGAATACTTGGAAATCAAGTAGTGGGAATATTCAAAGTTAGAGTGGGTTTGAGATAAAATCAAATGCTAAATTTTCAAAACAACTAAAACAGATACGGTCTAGTTGTTTTCGTGGGCCGATAGCTTGAAGGTCGAGCATCCAGCTGTCAACTGAAAGGTTCGGGTTCGATTCCCGATCGGTCCACAACTTTTAATTAATAACAACGTACAATATGGTTAGTTGACAGCTGGATGTTAGCTCATCTTCGAGCTAGCCTTTTTTCTATTTTTCATCAAAACTTTAGGGAACCAACATCTAGGCCCAATTTTAAAAAATCATTATGACGTTGAGTTTTTGTGAGTAACTAAATTTTCTGACATCATATCGTATAATCGGGTTGATATGATGTGATCCTTGCAACACCAAGAACATATGCTAAACCCTTTCCCTGATTTTTGGTATTTTATGATAATTCTGGACTGTTCCTGACAGGAATAACCACATGGTGGGTTTAGCTTTTAGTCGCATACTTTCCCAAAATTCTAATTTTTTAGGGGGGTTTGACACCTGTGTATAAAGCTAAATCCCAGAAATATTTCACTAGTGTCAGTCACAGAATCAATTTTTCATAAACTCTCAAAAAAGAGGTAGGGTTTAACGTTTGCGCGTAAATTAAAAATCCAACGGTACAACCACCAGGATGTCTCAGCTAGAAAGGGTTCTGTCAACTTGATGGCTCATTAGTCAAATTGGTTCTGGTGTATTTTGGTGATCTAGGTGAAATATGGATCTTCTCCAAATTGGATTTCCTTTAATTTGTTATTTGTTTATGAGCAATTTTTCATAGAAATCATATTTTAGACCCCGCTGGTGTATTTTGGTGATCTTAGGATAATTTGGTCTGAGAATAATTTTATCATAATTTCTTCAAAAAATCTTCTTTTTTGATTTCTGCAAGTGATAGAATGCTAAAAATAGTCCCAACCCTTACTCTTTGTGCAATGGAACGACTGTAACTATTTTTCTACCTTTTAGAAATCTATGGAAAACAACATCCTCTTTCCAAAATATTGTCTGTAATTTCATAACTTATTTCTAGGGTCAAATCGTTTTAATCTTTTTGGTTTGATTGTTCATGCATATGTAGCAGCGTTCTTTTATTATGTGCTGCGGCTGCCGGTACATGCCAAAAATATTCAACGGATTAGAATTGTGTCCAGATACTGATGATACAACATTCTCTAGGGTATCCCAGGCCTGATTCCATCAAGTTTTAGTATTTGGAATATTTGTAATTTCTTAGGGAGAGCAGAAAGTCCGTATAGCACTTACTAGATTAGGTTGTGCCATATCTGGATAAAGATAAGGTCAGAATTCTTCTTGAGTGCTCAGACTTGCAACTCATCTTAAAACCCTGCAATACGTCAAAAATGACGCAATGCTAACCAGCCCGAGATAATTTCCCGCGTTTCTTTCACATCTTATTCCTGTTCTGTGAAACCCGTTTTTCAGCCAGGCAAAGAACCTCTCCACTACAAACCTTGTCCTGCTGTAACTGTCCTTGTCTGCATCATCTGCTGTCCTGCTGTTTTTTCTAAAAGGAATGTACGGAATGATGTTTCTTGATCTTATATAACTGCGGATTGGTTTTGAATCGTATTCCCTGTCTGCATAAGCTGAAACTATTTGTTCCATCATGGAATCATCTGCAAAATCCGAAATTGATTCCATCACATCTACAAATTTTGTACTGTCGTGAATGTTTGCAGGGCTCATTACAATCGATACTGGCAAGCTGGTACCATCTACTGCAACATGTAATTTCGTGCATGTGACCCTCTTGAATCCGTCAAATCCGATCACACCGCCCCTTTTTTAGAGGGAATCGATGAATCAATCGATATTTTTTCCAGGTTGATTTTTCCCTGTCTGTGTGCGGATTTGATTGCACATCCCAAAATCTTTTTCCATATGCCAAACTCCTGCCATTTTCTTAACCTTAGGTTGGCAGTTGAATCATCACCGTATATTTTTGGCATCTCACTCCATCTGCATCCAGAACTCAACACGTAGATGATTCCATTTAAAACCATTCGGTCATTGCTTCTTGGACGTCCTGTAGCGGCAGGTTTTGGCAACAACGGTTCTATCATATCCCATTGTTTGTCTGTTATCTCGGTGAATTTCATGTACAGTTTGGAAACTAATGGTTCATAGATCCAAATGATCATCAAATATTGTCCAAATGGTTAGTTTTAAGACGAGTTGATCGTACGTGTACACTGCAATTCTGATGGTACAACCGTTCATCATAAAGCCATGGATGAGAGTTCTAGGTAACAATACGCCGCATTGTTTTCTTTTGACTGAAGGCACTGATGATAGATTGTCCAGGGTTTGCAGATTGACTCAGATTCCAAACCAAAAAACCACTGGCAGGCGATTCCAGGTTCTGCCAACTGGCGGTATCGCTGGTACGATGGGAAACATGTTCGTATCAGAGAAACCAGTTTGATGACACATCTACATCAGTTGACGGCTCTGTGCCAAAGGCAGCAGGTCCGGTCTGGCACAAGTCAGAGATAAAAAGGAATGGGATTCCAATCCAGGGAATTGATACTGATGCAAAACGGGATACCCTAAACCAAAGGGCTGGATGTTTGGGCATAAACTGCACATGGTCGTAGCACTGGAAAATTATCAGTACCGTTGTTTGCCAGTGTCAGTACTGCAAGTGTTCATGACGGCACGATGTATGAAGTACCGACTGAGCCACTTTGAGGACTGGTTGAATGTCGATTAGTTTTAGTTGTGTAGATGAAAGGTCTTGAATTCATTTTTCTTGGAGTTGGTTCTGTATTAGGAGCATATCTTAGATTCAAAGCTGTTGAATCTCCTTGGTCTTTCAATAGGAGCACTAATTGGGGGAAAGTCATTAATGAGTGCAATTATTAATAATTGATTAGAAATGGTTTACTCGTATCAGGCTGTAAAATTTCAGACAATTTCTTTTGTACAAGGAACTCATTGGTCACAATCAGTTGGTGACAAAGGAATTCTTTACAAATCTCTTAAAGATCCATTTTCAAAGCTAATCATTCAGTCTGCAAACGGTTCAAAAAAATTATACCACGTTCCAAAAGATCGAACAGTTGTTGTAACTAATGACACTGTACATTTCCTGGGTGAAATAGCTTAACTATTTAAAAAATTGGTCAACCTGATCTCTGTACTTTAAAGCAATTTTTCCAAACTCTGTAAAATCATCTGCAGTTGGATATTTCATCTTCATTGCAAATTGATTAACAAATACAGACAGTGCACTTCCAATAATTAGATTGTAAACACCATCTGCTACATTATTTGAATATGGAAATGCAACTTTGATAAATGGCAAATACGTTTCTGTTTGGGAAATCATTAACTTGATATGTTTTTCAACAAACTCTTCTACATCAGATGGAATTGCCATGATTATGCTTGTATTGATTTCTTATAAGTAGCACTAATTTTTAGGCGTGATTTTTTTATGATACAATTTGCGCAATGCATTTTTCCTTTCCTGCCTCTTGGAAGGCATCCTAATTGTCTATTACAGCATGGACACACTATTCCTTAATTCTGCAAACAATTCACAATAATTACACCTTTTTTGTTCTGCAGCATATCTGCCAATCCCCGTGGGTTTTTTGTCCTTGCATTCTTCTATACAGCAAGTCATAAAATAATGACAAATTATCTAGGGATAAAATGTTTGATTGCAGTGCATTCGCTTTTTAAATTCATACATGATGAAATTGAATTTATATCGCCAATTCTATTTTTTATCATTGCTTGAATTAGACAAAAAAGTATTTGGGAATATCACCACCAAGGAAATCATAGGTGCCGATCCCCCAGCATTTCCTGAAACTAGAGAAAATCTTGAAAAAGAACTCACCATTCTTTTGATTGAACTAGAAACAAAAACAAACGATCTTCTAAAAAAATCCTTAGAAGAACAAGAAATTGCCAAAAATCATATCAATAGCAGACCTGGCGCCATGGCCCTAGCACAAAACAAAATTCAGCTATTCAACGAATATAATGAAAAATACGTGCAGTCTATTAACAAGAAATTACAATCCTAATTTGATTCACTGCCATCCTTTTAGCTGCTTTTATGACCAGTTTTTAAGAAAAAGTTGTTGATTAATAAATACCAAATGGTGTACAATTCCAGAATCACTCATGGTAAGTAAAACAAAAGAACTCTGCCCAAGATGTGCTCAGGGGAAATTGGTTACTGATAACGAATCTGGGGAAATGTTCTGTTCTAAATGTGGATTTGTAATAACTCAAAAATTACAAGAGGCTGGGCCAGAATGGAGATCTTTTACTCAAGATGAGGGGGGCAACAAAGCAAGAGCTGGTGCACCTACATCACTAACAATGCATGATATGGGTCTTGCCACAATTATCAATCCTGTAAACAAAGATGCCTCTGGAAGACCTCTTTCGGCATCAATGAAAAGTACAATTGAAAGATTACGAACTTGGGACAGTAGAAGTCAGGTTCATGAACCAGTTGATAGAAATTTCAGACAAGCATTTAGTGAATTAAATCGACTAAAAGACAAACTAGCAATTTCAGACTCGGTGATTGAAAAAGCAGCCTATATTTACAGAAAAGCACTTGAAAAAGGTCTAGTCAGAGGCCGTTCTATTTCAGCACTAATGGCATCAGCATTATATGCTGCATGCAGAGATACTTCAACTCCACGAAATCTAAAAGACGTTGAACAGGCTGCAAATATAAAAAGAAAAGACATTGCAAGATGTTATCGATTGTTGGTTAAAGAACTAGATTTGAAAATGCCTGTTACTGATTCTATACAATGTGTTGCAAGAATTGCAAGTCGAATTGGAATTGCAGAGAAAACAAAAAGACATGCAACCAAAGTTCTTAAAATGGCGCAAGAAAACGAGGTTTCTGCAGGAAAAGATCCGATGGGATTAGCTGCAGCGGCATTATACTTGTCTTGTGTGAAAAGTGGTGAGGATAAAACTCAACGTGATATTGCAGAGGCTGCAAATGTCACTGAGGTAACTATTAGAAACAGATACAAAGGTCTCAAAGAGTCACTTGATCTATAATCTTAGACATCAGAAACAGTCTGTTTATCAGACTTCTCTTTCACAAACCCACCTTGGATTGCGTCTTCTATAGATTCGTCAGATGTTTTTTCAGCAACTACCGGTGCATCATCCTTAGGTTTTGCAGGAGGTTTCACAAACCCGCCCTCTATTGATTCTGGCGGAGGTATCTTCTTTGATTTCCCCAACCCAATCGTTGTAATGATTACTGATGACAAAATAATGAAAAATATTAGCTGTGGATATGCATCAGCATTTGGTAATCCCATAGTAATAGGGTATGTTGCAAGAACTGCCGCCGCCAAGCCTCTTGGAATCATTGAATTTGTTACCGCTCTATCCAAAAGTGAAAATCTTTTTGTCAAGGTGATTTTGCCAACAAACACTCTTCCAAAGTAAACTGCAATTGTAATCAAAACCCCAAATATTACATATTCAATCTGTCCAAAACTGGCCATCAAACCAACAAACACAAAGAAGAATGATCTAACCAGGAACGTTAACTGATTATGCGTAGGATCATCCAACTCAATTCTTGGAAGTTTAAATCTTAATACACGTGCAAGATGGCTCTTGTTTCCAATCATTAAACCAAATACCAAAGCAGTCAACGCGCCTGATTCGCCAAATGAATTTGCCAAAAAGAAGAGTACAAACAGTATTCCTAATGTAAGCATGTAGGCATGTTGGGCATTACCAAGTTTTGTAGAAACATACATCCAAGGAATTCCGACTCCAAATCCAAGTACCAATCCGACCACCACTGCCCTTCCAATAGTTTCCTGCAGAGTTTGAATATCAAAATGACCTGCTAATACGGCTTCAAATAGTATGAATGCAATAATTGTGGCTAAAATATCGGTTAACGCAGATTCAAAACTCAGCATAGACTTGGTTTCTTCTGAAATTTTTACATTCCTGACTAACCCAAATACGATTGCCGAACTACTTCCACCTACAATGGAGCCTAAAAGTATGCTCTCCAACCATAACCATCCTAATGCAAAATGCGCGGCAAGAGTGATCATTACAACTGATAAGATAAAACCAAGAACAGCCAGTGTTACTGAAAAATGAGCTGTTTTGATAACATGTCTGATGTCAAGATTCAACCCACCGTCAAACATGATGATAATTAATGCAAGAGCTGCAAAGTATGGAACCACTTGAATTACTGCTTCTGGCTGAATTAATCCAAATACTGGTCCAATGATTACCCCAAGAATCATTAGAAAAGCTACATCTGGAATGCCTGTTTTCTTGAAAAACGCTTCGCCTGCGACTCCTAGAAATATTACAACCCCTGCTGCAAGTAATATGACATGTGCTTCTGCAACGGGTCCATCATTGATGGATAACGTTCCAACCGAATTTCGTAATTCTGCAATTTTATCGAAAATCACAGTCGTATCAAAATTCGCGTTCCCAGTTTGGCCACTAAATAAATTCAAAATAGACAAAATTATCGGATTCATTTATGACTGACTGTAAATGCATCTGGATAAAAGTTAAACCCGATTTTTCTGATTTTACAGGCTCTTTTTTTACTGATTTTTAAATAACATATCTGATACAAATACTGTGAGTGCCACAAACCAATTGCGTGCTGATCATGATCAAGTTCGTCGTTTAGAAAAACTAGTATCAAAATGTGCTGACGAATTATACAGAGGCACAAAAATACCGCTTTCAGATCTGACAAAAATAACCATGGTAATTTCAGAATTTGTTGATGCCATTCATCACTCTAGAGAGGAAGATTCCTATTTTCCCTGTGTTGCAAGCTATGATTCACTAAAAGAAGAAATTAGAAAATTCATGATAGAACATGAATTTGGCAGAAACATAGCACGACAAATATCACATCATCTTAAAAGATGGAAAGATGGGGAAGATGCACAAGAACCTGTATCAAGATATTTGAGAACGTATGGTGTTTTCTTAAATGATCATTTGAACAAAGAAAACAAATTCTTTGATGATGCAGAAGCAGATGTTTTGTCAAAGGAAGAAGAGACTGAAATGTATGAACAATATAGATCAGTTTTTGCAATAGTAAAAAAAGTTGAAGAAATGATTGCGGAAATTGATTATCTGGAAAATCAGCCTTGGGCCAAAAATTAACGTAAGCTCTTTATGGGCTGCACCGATATTTTACTCATGAAACCTTTCATTCTTTGGATGACCGGTCTTCCTTGTTCAGGTAAGACTACAATCGTAAAAGGTTTGCAAGAAGATATTCCAAACCTAGCAATGCTTGACGGTGACGAGTTGCGAGAATGGTTTTCTCCAAAAGATTTTTCAAAGGCCGGACGTGATGAGCATAACAAAAAAGTTGCTCATTTGGCAAAACTTTTGCTAAAACACGGCGTTCCAAGTGCCGTTTCTCTGGTATCTCCATATCTTGAGAACAGAGAAAATGCTAGAGAGATTATCGATGCAGGTGATCAATTTGCAGAATGTTATGTAAAATGTTCACTAGAAAAATGTGAAGAAAGAGATGTCAAAGGCATGTATGCTAAAGCAAGAAAAGGGGAGATCAAAGGATTTACCGGAATTGATGATCCATATGAAGCCCCAGAAAAGGCTGATTTAGTAGTGGATACCGAGCATGATTCACTTTCCGACAGCGCAAACAAAGTAAAGGATTTCCTTAAAGAAAGAAACCTACTCTAATTTTTTAAATTCTTCAACTATTTTGTCATGAATCAATCCGTTTGTAACCAGAATTCCATTTTGATGATATACGTCATCGTTGTTGTATGTGATATCATTTCCCGACATGTCTGTCATTTTTCCGCCAGCTTCAGAAATTATGCAGTATGATGCAGCCGAATCCCATTCTTTCATTTTATTTGTGGTTGTAATGTACGCATCAGCCTCTCCAGAACTTATCTTTCCAACCTTTAATGAGCTTCCAATACTTGCAAAATCTTCAACACCTAATTTTTTAATAAATAGTTTTTCTCGATCTGATAGATGATGCCTAGAACCAACTGCTTTGCATTTGGAAATATCTGTAGTTTGGGTCACGGAAATTTTTTCCCATTTACCACTTGAAAATCTGAATGCGCCACTTCCTTTTTGTGCAACAAACAACGTTTTTTCTGTGGGCCAGCCAATTACTCCCAGAATTGGTTTCTTATTTTTTATTAGTGCAATCATCACTGTAAATTCCCCAGTTTTATCGACAAAATCTGAAGTTCCATCTAATGGATCTACAATCCAAATTATTTCTTGTAATAATCTGCTTCGGTCATCTTTGTCTTCCTCAGATAAAATCTGGTGATCTGTTTGGGATAGAATATTTTTGATAATCTCATTACTCTTTAGATCCGCATCTGTTACTGGGGAATCGTCATTTTTAGTAGATGTCTCATAGCCTTCTTTGTAAATCTCTAAAATTAAGTCTCCCGCATTTATTGCGGCCTTGATTGCAATGTCTAATTCAGGCATTTTATCAAAAATTGGAATATCTTTCAACTGAGATTACCTAGGTTGTAAGTTCTGGTTTTAATGTCCAGACAACTCCTAGAACAATAAATGGTATTGACATTACACCTATGATACCAAGTATGGTATTGAATTGTGCTGCCGATACCTCTGGATTATTTACTATCCATGGCAATGGTAATGTGATTACTACCCAAATAATTCCCAAAAGTATGATTAATTTTGCCTTTGATTTCCTATCTTTCATTACATTTTGGTTCCTTTAGTTGTATTAAATTCATGTGAATTCATTTTATCGATTCTCCCCCATCAACTGCAAGAACCGAACCTGTAGTCCATAATGCATCATCTCACGCAAAATATAAAACTGCTTTTCCTATTTCTTCAAGTTGTCCAATTCTGCCTAGTGGGCGTTCACTACTCATGAATTCTTTATCTTTTTCTGTTTTTAGAATGGCTTAGTCATATCCGTATCAACCGCTCCAGGACAAATACAATTTACTCTAATTTTATTTTTAGAATATTCAAGTGCCCAACATTTTGTTAATAAAATCAGTGCAGCTTTTGATGCAGAATATGCATCAGCATTAAATCCTTCATATGTCTTTATTCCAGCGTCTGATGATATGTTAACTATTGAACCAGATGTCTTTTGCAGATGTGGGATTGCCTCTTTTGTAAATCTAAACTGTCCTGTAAGATTAACATCCAAAATCTCATTCCATTCTTCCTCTTCAATTTCATGCAGTTGTTTTATTTTTGGAAATACTCCTGCATTATTTACCAAAACATCTAATTTGCCAAATTTTTCTATTGTTTTGTTTATGACATTTTTTACACCATTTGTTTTTCTAATGTCGTCTGCAATTCCAACTGCATTTGGAATTTCCGACACTGCCCTTTCTAATCCCTGATTATCTTTTGCAGTAACGATTACTCTAGCCCCATTTTCTGCTAAAATTTTTGGAGTAGCAAGCCCTATACCATGACTTCCACCTGTAACTAGAGCAATTTTATTTGATAATTTCAATAATTTTTGGATATGAATTTAGTAATTTACAGTTCCATTAGATGATTATGCGAATATTAAAAATTATACAAAAACTAATGTTTTTATGTAAAATTTTGTGTTAAATGTTAAATACTTGGAGTTCCTATAGTAAATAATGTCGAAAGATATAATTGCTATCGACTGAACTTGCGTAGCCCCGCAGAACGAAAAAGGTGATCAGACGTCTAGCGCTGACAAAGAGAGGAAATCTCTCAGAGTTCTGTAGCAAAGGGGCATACGCCTTTCTAATTTTCTAAGATATCCACAGATACCGAACCTACTGTTTCACCATTTGGATTAATTGAAATTGAAATTTGTTGTGTTTCTGAAATTGTAATATTTTTCTGTCCGTCATAATCCCACGTGTAATATTCCGAAATTCCTGTTTGATGCGGGGTTCCAACCCGTTTGAAATCTTCTGCATATTCAAACGAATTTCCGCTTATTGTAATTGACAAAACTTTTGGACTACTGCCATTTGGAACAAATCGAAAATAATACTCACCCTGTTCAATTGTAAAAGTATCGGTATATTCTCCATCAGCATAAAGCTCAGGATCTGCAAGCGTTGCATGAAAAGCTATGTTCTTTTTTTCAGTTGGTTCATTTGATGAAAGACCAACCAGAGTAATTATAATTATTGCAACCATTGGAATTATTACAATTTTTTTATTCAATACTCGATTTAAGAAATTCCATTATAAAAATAAATTTTATCTATACTTTATTTGATATTTTAAACACATTGAATTTCAGTCGAAATTAAAATTCCAATAATTGAAATAACTAACATTACAATACTGCCAAACCCGGGAATTGTTGCATAGGCTACAAGGATAGGTGCCTTTTCAGTTAGCTTATCCATGTTATGGAAAAATACTTGAATTTCTAGGCTAAACATAGCAATACCATCTGATCCATCTAATGAATTTCTTTAAGACAAGCAGCTTCTTTGTATATATTATGGCCTTCTTTTAATCGAAAAATCCCCTTTCTCAGCCATCATATCTTTGGGATCCCATAGAGAATATTTTTCTGTATCAGAATTAAACAATTCAATTGTTTTTTCATATTGATTTTTTCCAATGCCAGGTCTTAGAATTACAGAATCACTCTACCATTCCCAAAATCAGAATAATCAGATTGTGCCATTCCAGCAGGAATCAAAAGTGCACATGAAAAGAAGACGGAATCAATCCCAACGACCTGATTTCATAGAATCTAAGTTGTAACAATTTTTGTTATATGAGAAGCCCATTTTGACTCATTTTTCTACATGCCTGTCTTGTTAGTAATTTTTAATGCTCTGTGAACCATTCTTTACACCGGAAATTAAGTACATACTATAAAATCAAAGCCATGCCTAGCGGTCTATCTAACAAATGGTCAAAGCAACCCCAGCCAAGTGTTACTGAAAAAATTAGTGATACAATAAAGCCAAAAGGTGCACTAAAACCACGTGTTCAGGAAGGAATTAAAAAATTACAATTACAAATCAAAAAGTTAGATACAATGCTCTCAAGCTTACAAGAGCGTGATGCAAAACTATTTCAAAGAATTGTTAAAGCAACTCAAAAACATGATGTTCAAACCACCAAAGTTCTTGGAAATGAACTGGCTGAAGTACGAAAAGTTACAAAAATTTTAAGCAGTGCAAGAATCGCACTGGAACAAATTGAACTAAGACTGACTACATGCAGTGATCTTGGAGATACTGTAGTAGCAATCATGCCGACAATGGGATTAATGAAGAATCTCAAATCATCCCTTGGTAAAATTATGCCGGGGGCAGAACAAGAGATTGGTCAAATGTCTGAGATGCTTGGTGGCTTTATGACTGAAAGTTTCTCCGGAGATGCAGCATTTGGTACAGATGAAACGATGAGTGCAGAATCTGAAAGTATTCTAAAAGAAGCAGCGGCAGTCGCAGAAAGTTCAGCAGGACAAATGTTCCCACCTGTTCCTACTGACACACAGGAAGAAGCTTCTACAAACAAATTCTTATAATTTTTAAAATTTTATTCGCTTACAGAATCCCTAGATTCTTTGATTTTTCTAACTCTGCTGCCTTCATCATCAATCACTCTATCAACACCAGATAGTCTTTCCCTTAAAGTATTGATGATGGAGCCTACTTCATCGGCCTCACTTTCTACTTGCTTTCTCTTGTTTGCAAGTTCCTCTATTCCTCTATTTTCTTCCTCAATGTATTCACTGACCTTTTGTAGTTTTTCTTTTAGATTCTTAATATCAACTGATTCTTCTTCAATATCTTTTTCAAGCAACGTTCTCTTATCTTTTAGATTCTTAATCATCAAACCAACATAATCTATTGCCTCCTCCAACTTTGCTCGTTTTCCCATTAATTCCCCAATTCCAATCTGACTGCTAGATTCAGTAACTGAGCTGGATTCTGTAGATTCTTCAACATCCATGCTTCTTTCTTCTACCATCCCTTCTCCCTCTTCGTTTTTGAATTTATCAAACATTTTATGATTTACTTTTCAAAATGGGAATAAAAAGTTACATTGCATCTCAAAGCTGACCTTGTGAATGATTTTTAGTCAATCAAAGAAAAAAGGGTGATTATATCACCGGTATTGAATTTCTGAATTCTTGATTGGAGCCAATTGGTTTTCCGAATTTATGGTAGAATCAATATTCTGTAATAACTTGATATTTTGGTCAGATTCCGGATTTTTGCTAATGGAATTCATAAATGAGATCGCCAACTCATTTTCTTCGTTGGCTTCTGTCGTTTTTCCAGAAAATACGACTTTCTAGACAAGATTCTCATCTGAAATGTTCTCATCTATTGGAATCCCACAAGTTTTCACCCATTTTTGAGGCTTTTCCATCAAAGAGGACTATTCCTGATTGATATGCCTTGTAATTTACATATGCCCAACTCATTTGGCCATCAAATGACAGCATTCTCTTCAAACCTATCTCTGATACATTTTCAGGCAGGACACAATGGTGGACTTGTAATTTCCCATCAACTACTTTTTCTGTAGGCATTGCTCTATTTTGTACTTGAGTACTTTCATTTTCTGCAAATGCATAGTTTACAGATAATGGTGAAGCACCAGCATCAAGAGGATGGCTAGTGCTACAATGACTCTAAACTGAGTTTTTACCATGCCAGGATAAATGACAAAATGATGGATTAGGAACAGTTAGGAATCGTCCTGTTCTTTACATGCTAGATTTCTCCAAATTCACCTAAATTTTGACAAATTTCCATATTTTTCTCTAAAATCCCTCAAAATGGATTTTTTTGAGAAAAATGACTCTTTTTACAATCATTTTCTATGCACAATTTTCTCCAATTTTCAAAATCATGAAAAATAGAGTATTTTTTTGGGCGAAACAGCTGTTCCGCTTTGCGTTCCGCTATAAAGTTTCAAAATGTCCCTCATAAACTACATTGTTGTATACTAGGGCATGTCAAAACAACAATACAGGTCTGAAATGGGCATAATGGGTGATATCTTAGACGTAACTGCCGATGGCGGCCGTGATGGAGTCATTGTATCTGCAATCTCTCGCAAAGCCAACCTATCTCACTATGCAGTACTAGACAAATGTGAGAAACTGGTAGAAGCTGGCTTGGTCGAATCCGTCAAAAATGACAGAAATAGAGTCTTTTTGATAACTGAAAAAGGACTCCAATTTTTCCAGGAATTTAAGAGATTTCAGGGGCTAGTCGAAAGCATGAATCTAAGGTATTGAGCATATGAATCCAGAAATCGTGCCAATTCATAGGAAAGAGTCTCTTGGAGAAGATGGAATGCTTTTTGTAAGGACTGATGGTATTCTCGATACAATGGTCAAAGTACCTCTTTTGGTAGCAGGTGTAATCATTGTAGCAGCAATAATGCCAATTCAGTCTTCGTTCAGCTCTCCGAGAACATTAGATCTTATCATATATCCAGATGGGACAACACACGTTTCAGCAGAAATCGATATGGACCCACTAGCTACAGATTATGAACTTGAATTATTTGGTAGTACAGTTGACAATTTTGTTGCTGTAGGTGAGGACGAGTTCTTGTTAGAGTCTGATGTTATTAGCAATTCGGCGTTGATTGAAACTTTTGGTTCTTCTACTATTTCTGTGCAATATGATATTCATGATTTAGTATCCAAACAAGGTAGAATTTGGACATTTTCTCTGGATACACCTTCTGATTTTACATTACTTTTACCACAAAATTCCGTTATAGTTACCATGTCAAACATTCCAATTGATAGCAAGATTATCAATGAACAAAATCTGTTAACTCTGTCTAGTGGCAACACTGAAATTGATTACATCTTTGGAACACCTGCACCACCAGCAACAAACCCTGAATCATCCTTCCAGGACTGGGTAACGCCACACAAAACTGTAAAAGTAGCAAACCCTGAATCATCATTAACTGATTTCATTCCGCTTGCAATTATTGGTGGAGCAGTTGGAATTGGTGCGGCAGCATATTTTATGAAGAAAAGAAATACATCAACACCATCGGCCATACTTGAAACAGAAACTATTTCTGATTCTAAGTCTAATGCTACTTCTCTTGATACTGAAACAATCTTCAAACTCAAACCAGATATTCGTGAAGATGACAAAGAGATAGTGAAGTTTATCTCTAACAACGGAGGTCAAGTACTTGAAAGTGATTTGAGAAAAAAATTCCTACAACCAAGAACTACAATGTGGAGGGCAGTTAAGAGATTAGAACGTCATGGTATTATTGAAATTGAAAAGAAAGATATGCAGAATTTGGTAAAACTACGTAAAGACATGGAGGAAGAGGAATGAAAACATTAGCCTTATTTACAATATTTGCATTAGTCTTTGGAACTGCATCAACTTCATTTGGTAATAATGCATATGCGCAAAACGATCCTTCTATACTATTACGAATTGCCACACAAGCTGACAATCAAATCCTTTACCAACTAGATAGAATCTATGGCGATTCAATTCCATCTGATGTGGATGAGTTATATCAAAAAGGTCATGCTGCAGTACAGTCATTAGAGGATTCATTGCCTGATGATGTAGAACAAGCAAAAGAAAATTTCCTTATTGCAATGAAATCATTTAAACAAATTACAAGGATGATTTCTGAACCTAATACAGAACCAAAGAATGTTTCATCTGATATGTATGATAGAGATCTCAAAAGTGAACTAAAGAGATTACACAAATATTTTGAAAATATAAAGAAAATCTCTGAAAAACATGATACAGGAATCGATTTATCTAATATCCAACAGCTATTTGCTCAAGCTCGCCAACAAATAGCATCTGATGAGCTTGGCGCAGCATCTGAAACAATAGAAGAATTAGAATCCCTCATTGACAATATCAAACAAGATATTCGTAAACATGCATCTCACTCAACATCTGATAGAAGCAAGAATTTTGCTTTAAAACAACTAGATAAGATCAAAACTACCTTGAATGGAGCTGAATCCACAGATTCTGAAATACCTGAAATTGCAGAAGCGAATTCTTTGATTCAAGAAATTGAAACTTTACTTTCTGAAGATAACATTTCTGATGCAAAGAAAGAATTTAAAAAATTGATTAAACTAGTAAAGATCATCAAAAAATCGATTAACTAGTAGCATAAGCTTCATATACATTTTCTAAAGGATTTGATCATGGCATCTAAAGCAATTACCGTGGGCGTTGGAATTCCAATGATTATTGTGGGCGCTTTGATGGCGTGGTTGTGGGCTCCGCTTGAAGGAGATCTTCAAAATCAAGTAGAGCTTGTAGGAAGTACAATTGGAATTTTGGGAATAGTATTTTTCATCTCTGGCTTGTTCTATAGAAAAGAACCAGTCATGCATTAGAAACTCACTGAATAAATAATGAAAAAAATTACTATTATTGCTTGAAAGTAAGATTATTTGAGATATTTACATCAGTTGAAGGCGAAGGAATTCTTTATGGAACAAAGACTCTTTTTGTAAGACTTGCAGGATGTCCTTTTCATTGTTTTTACTGTGACACAAAAGAATCACTTCCTCTTGATTCCGGTACAGGGTATTCAATTGACGATGCCGCCGATCTCATTGATTCAAATTTAAAAAATCAGACTTACAAAGTTAATTTCACGGGCGGTGATCCGCTAATCCAACATGAAGCCGTCGCATTACTTGCAAAACACGTTCAAGCAAAAAAAATTCCAACATATCTTGAATCATCCTGTTTTGATATTGATAGATTCAATCACGTTTTGCCTTTTATCGATATTGTTAAAATTGAATTCAAAACTAAGGATTCAGATTTTGTTGATTCAAAACATTATGATAAACTAATTGATCACACAATGAAATGTTTAGAATCATCAGTAAAATCCAAAAAAACCACCTATATCAAAATTGTAGTAAGTTCAAAAACCCCATCTATTGAATTTTCAAAACTAATAAAAGAAATTTTTAAAATTGTATCAAAAGATGATATTGACGGATTCATAATTCAACCAACATATGGAATCTCAGAGCCTTCGCTAGAACTTTTGCTTGAACTATACGATTTAGTTTATCCACACTACATGGATGTCAAAGTCGTACCACAACTGCACAAATTCATTGGTGCCCCATAAAATTAGCACCTGTCCAAAAATCAGATTAGGTTCAAATACTGGAAAAATTCTGTGAGAATATCAAATGGATGAAGCGCGCGTAAAAAAACTCGTTAGAGAATTAATTATTGAAGTCGGAGAAGATCCCACCCGTGAGGGATTACGTGAAACACCTGAAAGAATTGCAAATATGTACAAAGAAATCTTTGGCGGGTATGATTCTGATTCAGAATTATCAGTACAATTCTCAGAAGATTCTGATGTAGTTGTTGCACGTGATATCCAATTCTATTCAATGTGCGAGCATCATATGCTGCCGTTTTATGGAAAAATCCACATTGCTTATTCACCAAATGGTAGAGTGTTTGGTATATCAAAACTTGTTAGATTGGTTGAGAAATATGCAAAAAGACTACAAATTCAGGAACGATTAACAAAAAATATTGCTGATGAACTTCACTCTCAAGGAGTCAAAGGCGTAGTAGTGTTGGCCGATGCTGAACATCTTTGTATGAGAATGCGTGGCGTGAGAAACGATGCAACACTTTCATCTTCAGCCTTTAGAGGTATTTATGAAAATAAAGACGAAAAAGCAGGAATAATGTCACTAATTAGAAAACACGGCTCAGATTTGTCGGTATAGGCAGTCCTGAAAAATTAAATAATCAATATTTTTCATCACAGATATGGGAGCAAATCCATACGTTCACGTTCCAAAAGAATCCTTCCCAAATTGGATTTGGTATACAATCGAATGTGTAATAGTAATTGCATTAGGGATGCTTGTTTCTAGAGAAATTACTGATTCCATTGAAGGCCTTGCTCCAGATGTACAAAATTATATTTTCATGGGAATTGTAGGCGGAATCTTTTTAGCTTGGTATGTTGGAATCAGAGGATTAATTCTAAAAAAGAAAATTCTCAGAAATAGTTATTAAATTATTTTAGATATTTTGTCTTATCTGTAATTCCAGCTTTTTCAAATGCAATTTTTCTATTATTGCAAGATTCGCATATTCCACAATGATGTTTTTTATTTGCATAACAACTCCATGTTTTGAATATGGAATCACCCAAGACTTTCATTCCTGATTTTAAGAGATCGCCTTTTGATAGTCCCATACGATACGGTGACCAAATCTCAATATTCTTTCTTAATTTTTTCTTAATTCCGTCAATTTCTCCCTGATTAAATGCCGTTTCAAGTTTTTTTGCAAAGTTTGGCCTGCAATCAGGATAATGTCTGTCTCCTGTATGAGCACCATATACTACTAGTGACGCATTTAGTGTAAAAGCCCATGCTGAAGCAATGGATAAGAAGACTGCGTTTCTTATTGGTACCACAATCGAATACTCAAATTTACTAGGGATTTTTCTTTTTGAACTTGTCAAAACATTAGAATTTCCATACAAGTCTTTCATAAAATCAATATCGATAATTCTGTGTTGTTTTAGGCCCAATTTTTTTGCAAAAGTTTTTGCGGCCGCAATCTCACTATTTGCTTTTTGTCCATATGAAAATGTAATACCATACAAATCATATTCTGATTTAAGATATGAAACCGCACAAACAGAATCAACCCCTCCACTAAAAACAACAACTGCTTTTTTCATAATATTTTCTCTTATCAGCTGCACCTTTACTAGGTTTACAAATTATAGTTTGGCATTTTGTATTTGAAGATGTAAATCCTTTTGACATGGCCCGACAAATCTTTTTTAGACTATCTGAATTTTTTGAAAATGCGATTACTGAAGGACCTGCACCGCTGATTGTTACACCCAATGCTCCTGCTCTGATGGCATTTTGTTTCACTTTGGAAAATCCTGGAATCATACGTTGTCTTGCAGGTTCTACTATGACGTCCTTGATTGAATTCCCAATCAATTCTGTGTCTTTATTCAAAAATCCTGCTACAATTGCTGAAGCGTTTGATAAGTTCAAAATACTATCAGACAATTTGATTTTCTTTGGAATCACACCCCTTGAGACTTTGGTTTTTTTCTTTGGTACGTCAATTGTTGGTACTGCCACACACATTCTAAGGTTTTCTGGAGGTTCGATTCTAATCACGTCCAAAGGATCTGTTCTTACTATTACAAAACCCCCTAAAACTGAAGCTGCAACGTTATCGTAATGAATCGTACCTGCACTCGCCTTTTCTCCAGATCCTGCAAATTCGACCAAAGAATTTCCATTCAGCCTTAATCCAAATAACTTGTCAAATGCTACGGCAGCAGCTGCCGCTGATGCCGCACTACTCCCCATCCCAAACCCTGCAGGAATTCCCTTTTTTATTTTAATTCCAATACCGTCCTTGATTTTGAATTTTTTCTTCATATTTTTGACAACTAGTCCCGCAGTATTTTTTTCAGGGTTTGCAGGAATGCTATCTTCTGTAATTATTTTGATTCCTTTTTTTATTTTAGTTAGTGTAACTGTATCATAAAATGCATCCATTGCAAGTCCAAAAACATCAAATCCAGGCCCTAGATTTGCTGTTGAAGAAGGTGCTTTGACAGTAACTTTTGATACCAATTAACCTTCTACCTCTTCGCCTAAATTAAGAATTCTGCTTAATGCTCCCTCAAGATTCACAAAACCATCTCCTGTCACATTAGAAATTGGGATTAATCCTTGTGCAAATCCGCCCAGATTTAATCCCCGTAAAATATTCGTAGTCAATGTATACGTATCTCCATCTGCATCATTGGCTATGGCGTTTTCCAATGTTTTCAAACTGGCAGACCATTGCAAAATGTCTTTTAATTTATCACCAATAAGATCTGTTTTTGTAAGGGTATTAATCGTTGGCAAGTTCAAACGTAATCTAATTGATGTGGCTAATAGTGCAATTGAAACAAAGTTTACTGGAGTATTTATCAATGCCCCATCAAAAAGAAATACATTTGTTTTTTCCTCTGACGTTATGTTTTCTATAATAAAACGGCCACTAGAACGATATGCAAATAGCTCAATTTGTCCTGGCGTGTCTACAATCAAATAATCTGGATTTACTTTATTCACATCATTTTGAATATCATCAATTTTTGACGCAATCAGATCATTTGCCATAACCATAGCTCCATTTGGGCCTAGATCATATTGTTGCATTATGGAGACATAATCTACATAGTCTCTAGCATCAATGTCACATGTATAGGCCAAATTTTCAACACCGGGATCCAAATTCAAAACTGCTGCAAATGCACCATTTTTTGTATAATATTCATGAAGCCTGGATGAGAGTAATGATTTGCCTGAACCAGCAGTACCTGAAACAAAAATCGCTTTCAATACGACTGGTTTTCACTATTTGCTTCTATTTCAAACTAGCTTGATTTCTCCTTTGGAATTCCGTTTTGGCATTCAAAAAGATTGAAAAATTCCACCTGATCTTTAACTAATTGACTATTAGATTATTTGTGAGTCAAACCACATTTGAAAAAGAAGCACACCTCAAAGATTTAGTAAAATCACTCAAAGACAGAAATCTTTCAGATTATGAAACGCTAGACGATCTTTTTGAAGAAATCAAGCGGGAACTCCAAAATTGTGATAAACCAGTGGATTCACTGCAATTCCCACGCCTAATTCCACGCATAAATTTTTCCTGACCAGAGATTCTACTCAACTTTCATATTTGATTCCTAAAAAAAATCATCAAATGAACTGGAGATTAGTTGCCATTCCTATCACACTGATTCCCATCTTACTAATTGCAATACAATTCGATATTCAAATTGACGATGTTCTAGCTATAGGATTACTTCCATTCATTGGGGCAATCGTTGCTATGATGATAAAGTTAGGTCTTCAAGGAATCAAATTTGCATATATTGCACGGAAATATCTTGGAAATTTTGATTCATTTTTTAAACTAATTGGAGTTAGAGTTGGAAGCGAATTTATCAAATTTACAACTCCGATGTTTATCGGGGCTGAATTCGTTGTGATTTATTATTTACATAAAAAAGACGTGAAACCTGCAAAGTCTGCATGGATTGCAATTATGGATATTGTAACCGAAGTACTGGCTGCAGGATTGCTATCCATCATGGCAGGAATTATTGCATTACTTAGTGGTGCATATCTTGTAGCCGCTGTGATTTTAGCTACCAGTATTGTAATTACATTTTTATGGATGGTAATGTTTTTCCTTTCTTCAAAACATACATTCCAAGTTCCCAAAGCATTAGAAAATCTTGCAAAACGATTTGGAAAAGAAAAAGGAGCTAATGCCGTTGATAAAACAAACACATGGATGGAAGAAGTGTGTACTATGAGTAGAGAAAATCTAAAAACAACTGAATCGAAAAAAATCTTTACCGCTTCATTCCTATTTTCTTTAGCATCTTGGTGTTTTTACGGAATTTCCTTTATGATGATAGCTATGGGAACAGAATTTACCATAAATGCATTTGATTCTATTATGGCAGTAATGGGGGCAAATGCAATTGGAAACTTGCCTATTACTATTGGCGGTTCAGGCCTTGCAGAATTTGGTATTGTTGCATACATCAACAATTTAGATCCTTTTGCATTTGAAATTTCAGAAGGAGTGGTAGCTTGGGATGCAGTAATTGGATGGAGAATCGCAACGTACTATGTTCCAATTGCAATTACATGGCTACTTTTAGTAAAATTAGCCTTGAATAAAATACCTAAATCACAACCTTCATAGAAAGCACTCTGAACTGATCCCAAAACCGACCATTCGGGCAGTTTCCGATGACCGCCTGGGACCTGTCCATCGCCAAACACAGTACACATGAAATTTCAAGGGCCGGCAGATTCACAATGCGTGCAGCGTGGAATCATTATCAGGCGGTGCAGGATGAGGCATGGTACGGCACATCCTGACGTGAGACGCTTTCATACCGGGGACAAACCCGCATCCCGGACAGATCAGGCCAGAATATATCACAGTTGAATCAAAGACAAACGGCCTCTGAAGAACCAACAGTTTATTAACCCTACTGATCACAGGTATTTCATGAGAAAATTGAACACCTTACAATATACGATGTTTATGGTTGCGGCACTTGCCATGCTGGTTGCGGTTCCTTCCGCATATGCTGCCACAATTGATGTGGACCCGGGATGTCGAGATACTGATGATACTACACCAGCTTGTGATGATGGTACTACATACCCTACCATCCAGTCTGCAATTACGGCAGCAGCTGATGGTGATACCATATCCATCTCCAATGCAACCAATTATCTGGCAGGTGTCATAAATGTCAACAAACAGTTGACAGTAGAGCCTGCTGCAAATGAAAGAGTAATCCTTACTGGAGGATCCCGGATTGCTGTCAATTCTGATGATGTTACCATACAGGGTATCACGTTTAAGAATACTACATTAATTTATGCAATAAATATTAACAATGCTGCTGGTGTAACAATACACAACAACACGTTTGCAGACACTAGAGGCCATGGAATATTTACGGCCAATAGAGATGACACCCTGATACGAAACCTGAATGTGACAGACAACGTGTTTAAGAACATTGGAACATTTTATGAGCCCGGATTGAATGTCACTCAAAAGGCCAAGGCATTAAAGACTGCAATGTTCTTCTCGACTGATAGATCAACTATAGGCGGCCTGCAGGATTCCAGAATTACCGGCAACACCATTGACACTGCGACATTTGCCGGAATAAACCTGAGTGGTACTCAAAATATTCTGGTGCAAAACAACACAATCTCAAATGTTCCAGCATTTGCAATTCAGCTTGCATTGGGTGCCAGCCATATACAGATTCTTGACAATGACATACGTAATGCAAACAATGCATTAGAGTACCTTAATGGGGTTCCAGAAGATGTCACTGAGGGAGCCATTCTGTTATGGGCCAAGGATTCCTCCCATGTTACCGTTAGCGGCAACTCCATCACTGGAGGCAATAACGGAATTGTCTACTGTACGGGAGCATGTGGGGTATCCCCAAGTGAACTGGGTAATGCCAAAAATCCTTCGCATATCGTTGATACCACAACAAAGACTGACAGCACAAACACGTTTACCCGCAACACCTTTGACAGTGTAGGGGGCAGATATATCATCAACCAGGCATTCGGTCCGATGGTTGCAACGCACAACTATTACGGGACGGCAGCGCCTGACTTTACGGCAATATTGTCCGGAGACGTACATTACAATCCATACTATAATGATCCGGAACTCCAGGTGCTTGTAGATAAAACAGGGACGGTACAAAAGTCAATAGCAGACCTTGACGTATCCGACGTGTGCTCCATATCCCTTGGAACCTACATCATGAACTTTGATGACGCAAAATACGGCACCACGTCTGGCATTGTACAAAACCAAATCAAAAATGCCGGCAACCAGGATCTTGGGGGAATAAAGTTTACCTCTACCGGATGGCTAAAGCCTGACGGCTCTGCCCTTCCTAATGCCGTATCCAGGGTCGGCACTAATGTCGGCGATCCGACATCCTATACTCCTATCACCACCACTGATCCGAACGGCGTCAACTTTGATGATACCGACTTTACCGGACCAAACGCGCTTCCAACCTCAGGATCCCCCGGTTCTGCATCGGTCGGCTTTGTGCTTGACCTTACCGGCGTTGCAACGGGCGCCGATGTAACCATCACGGAATCCGTAACCTATTCTGCAACCTGCAGCTAGGGATCCGACTGCACGGCCCCAAGGTACGGCAGTATGTTTTCCCTCTTTGCCATGATGCCGCAATAGGATACATTACGGACTTGGGAAAAACATAACCGACCCATCCCAATACTCTCCAATACATCATGATGCATGCCAGGCAGGACTAATCCCGGCTGATTCCCGCATTTCTTTTCATGCCTTGCTACGGTTCTTCTCAACCCGTACCTGAGCCAGGCAAGGAAACCTCTCAACGGCAAACCCTGCCTTGCCGTACCCGTTTTGTACTTTCCTGGCACAACGAATCTGGAATTCTTGCAGGAAATGCAGCATCTGATTCCGTGACATCTGCAAGTCTCTGATTTTAAAGATGTTGAAAAAAACATCAAGAAATTATCTATGAAAAATTCACAACTGGAAGACAAATTTGATAATTTATCACAATATTTACGGGCAAATCAAATTCGAGTTCCTAATTTAGAACGATAGAATGTACTTTACGGACATCTTTGTGTATTTTTTCCTGTTAGTCTAATTGTTCCAGTACATGGATCAACAATGCTTGAAAATTCACCTGGATTACTCATTGTTCTCATTACTGCAAATGCTCGTATTTTTGCATCTGGAAATGCTTCTGCAAGTTTATTGATCGCCCCTAAAATTGTAGCACCACGTGTTACTACGTCATCAACCAAAACAATTTCTTCAGGTTCAAATAATAATTTTTTAACTTTTATTGATTCGTAATGTTGTAATGCTTTTGGTCTATTGGCAGGAGTACTCTTGGATGATCTTGGCAATGCAGTAATTCTCTCTAAACACGCTTCAGATGATTTGCCTAATCCATTTTTAATTAGAGTATTTGTAATACGTTGTGGTACCCACAGTGTATCTTTTTTCAACAGTGAACTTCTTGGAGCTGGAATTAGAATTGTGTTTGAATTAAAATAATCTGCAAAAGGAAATCTTTTGATCTCTTTTTTAATTGCCTGTGCAACGTATTCTGATGTTGGAATTTCCGAACTCAAAACATTATCATTTTTGAGATTTCTCATAGCAGCCTTGGATTCTTCATCTTTTTTTGAACATCCATGTGGTGAATAAGTTAACAGTGAACCAAATTCAACCTCAGGCATATTCATTATTACTAATTGAACAATTCAGGCATTTTAACATTTGATGGGAGACTTTCTAAAATATCTGCAGGTTCGTCAAGTGCTATTGCGCCATATTCAATCATTTTCTCGGGCCATTCTAATCTGGGATTGTTAATTACTGATTTACAAATAAACAACGGTCTTCCTAGCCTCAATGTCTCCCATCCCTGGTACAATGATCCACTAGTTTCTCCTGCTTCTACAATTACAGATGCATCAGAAATTAATGCCATTGTACGATTACGTGATACAAAACTTTGAGGCCTAGTTTTATGACCGATTGGAAATTGAGAAATAACCAAATGATTCTTCATAATTTCTTCTTGTAATCCAGCATTTTCTTTTGGATATGTTTTATCTAACGGCGTTCCGATGACTGCAATTGTCTTTCCACCGTTTCTTATTGCCGTTTGATGTCCTACCGCATCAATTCCTTTTGCAAGTCCACTTACAACAACTGCATTGTCTTCTATCAGAATTTTTGCAACTGTTTCCGCTTCCAAAAGTCCTTTTTCAGATGCTTGTCTTGAACCAATTATAGAAACCCTAGCACATGGTAAAGGAATATCCATGGCGCCCTTGTAGAATATCATACTTGGTGCATATTTCTCTTCAACGTCATTTAGTTGACGTCCAAGTAGACTTTTCAAATCAATGGATGAATATTCTGTTTCCTCAACCATCTATCAGCAATCCCTGATCATTGTATTTTATACTTTCTTTTAGTTCTTCATGATGTTATGACCTAGCAGCGTCCAAAATGTTGGCAAAATAATTTGTTATCTTCCTGACTCAAAAACTACCCCATGCTTGATACATTTTCCACCATTTCTCCCATAAAATGAACCAAAAAGTCTTCAATACGGACATGCCATATTGGAATTATTACCAGATTCCTCATGCATCTCTTACTATTATTCATCCAAAGATAATTTGAACAACAGACTTGCCTTATCTATCTGATTTGCATCAGGTGACAATTCTAGCATGTCGTCAAAATTACAAGTATGAAAAACACCCTTAAACAATTAACACGGAATTTGTTTATGGAGATAAATCCAGCCCAACTAGAAATGATCCAAGCATATGAAGAAACAAGAAAGACTCGGGATGATTTTTTGACAATTCTATCCCCTAATCCAATTGAGGCTCAGATCCGCAGAACATTAAAAGTCAGATGTGAAAAACAAATTCAGAATTTTATGAAACATCCTGGATTGGCAGCTACTCTTTGGGAATCTGTTTTAAAATCAGTAACAGAAAGTTTTAGAGAATTGATGGAATCAATACAGAAAAATAAATGGTTATTCTAAATCATTTGGGCTCAAACTTGTTGTCTCTATACAAAAAATAACTAATAGAAAGCACTTTATCTTCAAACGATTTTTTCACAATTGTGAAATTTAAAAACAAAGTTGTTTTAATCACCGGCGCCTCATCAGGAATTGGAAAAGAATCTGCAATAGAATTTGCAAAACAGGGCGCTAACATAGTTTTAGTTTCAAGAACAAAAGAAAAACTTGAACAAGTCGCAGATGAATTAAAAAAATTCAACGTCACAGCACTGACATGCCAATGTGATGTATCTGATAAGCATCAAGTACAGAAAATGTCAGAAACTGTTTTGACCAAATTCAATTCTGTGGATATTTTGGTAAACAATGCCGGTTTTGCAATATATGGCTCTGTATCTGATCTTAGCATTGATGATATAGAATCACAGATGGAAACTAATTATTTTGGAATGATTTACTGTATCAAAAATTTCCTTCCATCCATGCTTGATAAAAAATCAGGACATATTGTCAATGTTGCATCTGTTGCAGCAAGTTTCGGTTTACCTGGAATTGCTTCTTACTGTGCATCTAAATTTGCAATGTTGGGATTTTCCGAAGGGTTAAAACACGAATTAAAAAATTCTGGAATTGGGATTACCGTTGTTAGTCCCATCATGGTTAGGACTAATTTCTTTGAACATCCTTCGTTTGAAAACATGCCGAAATTCTCTCCAACTTCCCTTAGTTCCAAGACTGTATCCAAAGCAATCCTAAAAGCGGCAAATTCATCCAGATTGGAGATTATCGTTCCTTCTGTAGTGCGAGGTGCAGTTTGGATGAAAAGTACATTTCCATATCTTATTAATCCTATTTTGGGCAAGTCCTTCAAAAAACAATTAGATTCTACTAAAAAAGACCAGTCTTATTCTTCTGCGTCATCTACAGATTCATTAGAGCCCACATCCAACAATTCTAATGATTTTAAATCAAATTGGTAAATTGCTTTCATGTCAATTTCTCTTTCTTTTTGAAGAAACCCCGACACTTTTTTACTTAAGGGTGCTTTATGTTGATCAAATACAAATTCGTAAACCTCGCCTTTTAGCAAGTCATCCATCTTAATTTTTTTTGGAACATCCATAGTCACTATATGCCGCCCATCTTCTACTGGATCATACAACTGAACATCAATTTTGCTATCTTGGTAATAAAATTCTAGAATGTATCCCTGCTTCTTTAACTCCTCAGGTTTCTTAAATTTTGCATTCTGAATCTCGCCAGTAACCCATTCTGGAATTTCATCTTCTTTCTTTTTTACCATGGTAAAACACTCTAGTTTTCTGCTTTTTCTTTTTTGCTTTTTGACCACCATTCAAGATAGTCATCATGCTTATCATCGCGTGTTATCTCTCTTTGATTTAACTTGAATCTGATATCTGAAATCTCCTCCCTTGTTGCGTATAATCCACATCGTTTACAAATGAAATGCCTTCTGTTTTTCTCATCCATCTTCATTGGGATGTCTATTTCATCAAATAACTTGAATAATGCATCCCTGCTTCTATCCTCTTCCTCTGGAAAATCTTCCATGTATTTTGCTTCTATTTTCTTTTTCTCTCGTGATGTACATTCAGGGCAGTTAGGCACTGATGTTTTGGCTTAATTTTTTCCATAAAAGCGTTCCCAAAACCTTTCTTGATCGATGTTATCTGACACGCGGATTTTTTCATCATCCCTTGCGGTCCGTTCGCCCATCGAAATCCCGCGTGCCAGATGAGCAAAATCATCAAAATAATCTATTATTTCTTTTCTTCTAATGTTTGGGCAGCTATTTTGGCTGAATTTTCTGCTCCATTAGGAATAAAGTTCTTTGAAAACTCGTTTAATTTATCTTGGAATTCTGAATAATTTTCTTTAATTTTGGATATTCCACTGATGACCTGATTTGCTTTGGTTGCTAGTATGCCCAGATTTTTCTCTTCAGCCCACCTTATGTTGTTTGTATGCTCATCATAAACTGGAATTCCAATTATCGGCTTTGATTTTCCACCCATTATTTCGCCCATTACAGTATGTGATCCGTTGACTACTGCATAATTACATAAATTCAAAATCGTATCCTTTTCCTGTTCTGATAGAAATCCGATGTCAATTTGTATCCAGTCTATTTTTTTGTCAACAGCTTCTGATATGGAATATTTTCTCCCATCTTTTCCCAAAACTGAATCTATGTTAGGATCATCTCGTGCATGCGAAATTATCCTTTTTTCCTTCCTCATTAAATCTTTATGAAATACTTCCTCATATCTTTCACCCGTTCCATCATTAGTTGACTTGTTTCCCGTTCTCATCCAATATCCAAATTCACTGCCTATTACCAATTTTTCAAGATCCGAGCTGTCTTCTTTTGTAACATGCCTATTATTTGTAAAATGTCCAACATAGACGACTTTTTTTTCCACCTCTTTAGTGAAATTCAGATTATATTCACACATGGTATATGGCGGTGGCGAATCTGCTATAAGAATTTTTGATGCTTTTCCAATTTGTTTTGCAACAAAAATCAATGAAGGATAAAGATATGATCTTGAGCTGTACAACTTTGGCCTGAATTGATTTGTAACAAACAAACTTGGAATGTCTCTACTTTTGGCAAGAATATTTGATCCCACATCTCCGTCATTGATTACCAAATCAAATTTTTCTTTATCATAGAGTTTTCTTTCTTCTCTCAAATAATTTGTAATCTGTCTGACTAATGACGGGTTTTTTGAAATTGGCAATAATAAATTCATTAATGATTTAGAGACACTTGGTCCAAACTTACCATCAATTGGCGTTGGCATTAAAATCTCATGAATTCTTTCCTTTTGTTCTGGAAATTTTTTTAACAGCTTCTCATATACATGATCTTTGCTAGAAAAATGAACTTCAAATTTTTCCTTGACGTGCTCACCTAGTGCATCATTTAGTCTCATCATTCGTGAATAATGGCCACCTCCCCACGGGTAGATGAATTCTCCTATTTTGAGCACAATATGAAGCCAAATATGCCGTTTAAATTCTCAATGATTTTCAAGAGAGTCTAAAATGTCATGTACGTTGTTAGGGCCTATCTCAACTGTAATGATTTTTTTTGTTTTGAGCGCCAATTCGACATCTTTTTCTGAAAAAGACGGAATTTCATCTGCAGTCATGGTAACCATCTTTTCAATTTTTTTCATGTTTCTTTCTAGCCCGATCTCCTTTGCATCATCAAACAGATTCATATCTACCCCAGTCAGTGGTAAAATTGGAATTTTCTTTTTTCCAAATACCGTCTTTAATGAATTATCAATAAATTGTGAAGAATGAATCAACGGCGATAGCGACAATGCTATTCGATTATTGGAATACCGCAATAATATCTCCAATATGGTACTGACGTAAATCAAATGATTTTTGATTCCATTAGGATTAATTTTGATTTGCAAAAACTCAATTTCGACACTGTTTTGTACCAGTCTTGGAATTACCTGATTAATTATTCTTGCCAAATTCGTTAATTCTGATTTTTGTCTATAGCATACTATTATTTTTACATCATTACCCTGCTTGATTGCTTCATAACAGGATATTGCCGATATTTCATCGTATATTGCACAAATAGTTTTCTTATTTTGCAATTGATATGGAATTCCCCCTTTTCCTTTATCTGAAAAAATACAGATGTACGAATTGTTTTTTGTCAAATACGTGTACAACAGTTTGTCAAACCTTTCATCAGTTCCTGGACGTGCCCCTAGTTTTACCTTTTTTTCGATGATGTTTGACGTTGCAGCAACCTCGACATCTTTAGTTACAAATCCCTTTGATATGCCTTCGACTTTTACTAGAAATTTCTCTCCTTTTAGTAGTAAATTACCGCTTATGGAAGTAATTTCTGAAACTATTTTTTCAAAATTGTTTGTTGATTGTCTTGCAATAGCTATCTTTTCAACTCCAAAAAGTAAATCAATTGCCGATGATGCAAATACTGGATCATTGGCATCAACTAAGATGATGTCCCCATCCCGTTTAACAGATTTGAATTCTTGATTTTTTATTTTAAGAATTTTTTTAATGTTTGAGATTAAATGTGGAATTTTATTTTTTGAAAATATGGTTGGAAAAACTACAACGTATGATACTTGATTCATATTTCTTGTTTTAAATCATGCCTGTTTATAATTTAGGACAAAACTTCGGGTAATCAATATAAAACAAATAATCTAACTGAAAACGTGGCAAAATTCACGCAGGAACAAGTGGGTGAATTAAATTCGAAAATCAAAACTGCTCAAGAAGCCTTAGAATGGGCTTCAGAAAACCTTCATCCTAAAGTTGCAAAGGCGTCTAGCTTTGGCGCTGAGGATGCAGTAGTAATGGACATCATGTTAAAAATCAACCCGGAATTTCGATTTTTCACTCTTGACACGGGAAGACTGCCGCAAGAGACCTATGATATCATAGACGTTGTAAGTAAAAAATACAACATTTCTATCGAAGTGCTATTTCCAGACACCAAAGAAGTTGAGGATATGGTTCGTGAGAAAGGAATGAACCTGTTCTATGAAAGTATTGAAAACAGAAAACTGTGTTGTGAAATTAGAAAGGTTCATCCAATGAATAAAATGCTTGATACTCTGGACGGTTGGATTACTGGATTGAGGCGTGAACAGACTAAAAATCGAGAAAATGTTACAATCTTTCAATTAGATCATGGCCACGGAGGAATTTTGAAAATTAATCCGATAGTTGATTGGACTTGGGATCAAATTCAAGAATACATTAAAAAAAACAATCTGCCATACAACGGCCTACTTGACAAAGGCTTTCCTAGTGTTGGATGTGAACCATGTACCAGGGCAATAAAGCCTGGAGAGGATATTCGTGCAGGAAGATGGTGGTGGGAGCAAGGAGGTAACAAAGAGTGTGGCCTTCATATAGGCCCCTGATGGTTGATTTATCATGTCGGAAAATAATTCAATTAAACCACATGGTGGAGCGCTTGTAAATAGAATCACCAAAGTTGATCCTGCCGGACTATTTTCAATTTCAATTAGTGAGGATGTCGCAAATGATGTAGAAAATATCGCAGACGGAATTTTTAGTCCTTTAGAGGGGTTTCTAGGACAGCAAGACTTTGAGAGTGTTGTATCCCGCGGAAGATTATCAAGTGATTTAGCCTGGACTATGCCAATTGTATTAGATGTAGACGAAGAGACAGCAACCAAAATGAAAGAAGCAAAAGACGTCCTACTTCAGAATCCTGACGGCATCGGAGTTGCAGTATTACATGCTGATGAAGTATTTACTTTTGACAAAGAGAAAGCAGCTCAAGGCGTCTATGGTACAAACGATTCGTCACATCCAGGCGTTGCATATACAATGTCAATGAAAGATTTCCTGGTTGGTGGAAAAATTGACTATGTTCAAAGACCAAATGATACTGAAATTAGAAAAAACAGGCTGACACCAATTCAAACACGAGAATCCTTTGTAAAAGCTGGATGGAAGACCATCTGTGCTTTCCAAACCAGAAATCCCCCACACGTAGCACATGAGATGTTACAAAAGGCATCAATCACTACGCGTGATGGCGTGTTTGTAAACCCTGTAATTGGCAGGAAAAAATCTGGCGATTTTGCAGATGAGGTAATTGTCAAATGTTATGAGACCATGATAAAATCATACTATCCAGAAAATAGGTGTCAACTTGGAACATTGCACACGCAAATGAAATATGCTGGTCCAAAAGAAGCAATACACCATGCAATTATGAGACAAAATTACGGCTGTACTCACATTATAATCGGACGAGATCATGCAGGTGTTGGAAAGTTTTACGATCCGATGGCGGCGCAAAAAATCTTTCATGATTACCCTGACCTAGAAATATCTCCGGTGTTCTTCCCGCCGTTCTTTTATTGTAAGAAATGTCTTGCATACACAACTCCAAAAGCATGTCCACATGATAATGATGTTAAAGAGCAAATTAGTGGAACTGCATTACGAGAAATGATTCAAAATGGTCAGGCGCCTTCTGAATTCATTCTAAGGCCTGAAGTAGCACAAGTAATCTTGGATCACCCAAAACCATTTGTCGATTAGATTTTTATTCAATCAACTTCATTTTAGCTTGTGAGGTATCTCTTCCCAGCAATTCTGTTTGTCGGATTTTTTGTATCGCCTGCGTTTGCTCAGGAATCAAACAACCCTTCATTAATCATAGATACGCTAGAAATTCCTTCAGATGAATTCAATACTGTATTGCGCGAAGCTCCGATTAGAGTCCTTGATGATACGCATGCAGTAAGCTGGCAGGTTACCATCGATAACAATCTCTTATATGCAAATCCAGAGGGAACTGCTGTATTGAGATTATACGATCAGGAAACACACGACGAATTTATTGAAGTTGGCATGGGTCCACAACCTGACCACAAATTTTGGGTTGCAGTCCAAACTCCAAAAGAAGGTTATGTTGTTGTTCATAGTGATTTAGACAGAGGTTGGTACCCACAAACAAAATCCATCATATCTTTTACTGATAGGGCAGGCCTAACTGTGAACAATGGGGCTAGAATTGTGGTTACAAATCTGGATATAGGAGAATTTGCGGTTCATTCGTATTCTGTTCATGGAATGGCAGGCTCTACAGATCCTCCGGCAGCAAGTTCCGGCAGCATGATCGTTGAATTTCTATCCGGTGATCCTGCAAAGAATGTATTTGCATTATTTCCATTTTATGTAGCAGCTGGTACGGGAATAATAGTCGGAGTCTTGTTTTTGACTAAGAAGCGTTCTTAGATTTGTAAAATTTGCAACTTTTTTTAATCTCACATACATCACACATCGGAGAAATTGGCTTACAAATATTTTGACCATACATTACAAAAGTGTCATTAATGTCAATCCAATATTTTTTGTCAATTTTCTTCATCAGTTCCTGTTCTGTGTCTTCTGGATTTTTTGTTTCAACAAGGCCTAATCTATTTGAAATTCTATGAACGTGAATATCAACTGGAATGGCTGGTTTTTCAAACGCGTATACAAGGACACAATTTGCAGTCTTTCTTCCAACTCCGGGCAGCTGTACCAAGGTATCAAGATCATCAGGGACTTTTCCTTTGTATTTTTTATCAATAATCTTTGCAACTTCAACTATCCTTTTGGATTTTACACGAAAGAACCCAATTGATTTAATTATTTTTTCAACATCTTTAACTTTTGCATTAGATAGTTGCTTTGGATTTTTATATCTTGAAAATAATTCTTTTACAGCTTTTGTTGTTGCTTCATCCTTTGTTCTTGCAGATAGTATGGTTCCAATTAAAATGCCAAACGGGCCAGTTTCAGCATCATGAAGATCTCTTAATGCAGTTATTCTTGGAGGTTTTACGGCATTCATTGTTTTGGTCATTCCAGAAAGTATTTTTTGCATTCCTAACTGAAAAACCACGTACAAGTATTATAACTGTAATAACAAAATAATTCTATTGGAACTGACCAGAGAGGAGGAATCTGCATTAAAAGGTGAACAGGGTGAAATTATGCAGATGGCATATAGAATTCTTGTTGCAACCGGTGAAGCAACAGACGCCGAAAAGCTGGTTCCAATAGAATGGGCCCATCTTTCAGGCGTAAATTATAACACAATTGGTGACGCAGGAGAAGAATTTCTATCTGGTATTAGCAGGGATGCACGAGTTAAAGTAAAAACAACTTTGAATCCTATGGGATTTGATATTGATAACGTATCAAATTATGGCTTGGATGAAAATTTTGTCTCAAAACAACTTTCAATCAAAAATTCATATGAAACGATGGGAGTAATTCCGTCTTTTTCATGCATTCCTTATGAAATATTTGATATTCCAAAAGATGGAACCCAAGTTGCATTTGCAGAAAGTAATGCTGCAATCCATGCAAATTCTCTTGATAATCTAAAGACAAACAAAGAAAGTGCATTTAGCGCACTTGCAAGCGCAATTGTCGGAAAAAGTCCTTACTCATCATTAAGAAAAGAAGATAATCCAAACGTTACCATTCAAATGAAAATCGAAAACCCAAACGAATTGACGTATGGCATGCTTGGATTTTTTGCAGGAAAAGTTGGGGATACATCTGTAAATATTTCTGGGCCAGAAAATATGGACAAGAGGCAAACTAAAGCAATGTGTGGAGGGATGGGAACTTCTGGAACCTGCGCTAAATTTATTTTTGGAGAAGGAAATGCTGATTGTGAAAAAATTGATTTTGATGAAAAAGAAATGCAAAATGTCCACGATGAATTAAACACGTCTGAAAAAGGCGATATCATTACACTTGGCAGTCCGCAATTGGGACTGGATGAAATATCTGATCTCACTGCAAAACTAAAGGGGCGTTCCTTTCAGAAAAGATGCATGGTGTTTATGCCGAGAACTGTAAAGGAACAAGCAAAAAAAATTGGATATACCACCGAACTTGAGCGTGCAGGATGTGAAATTCTTTCTGACTGCTGCACATGTTTGTCTCCATTGATTAGTAAGGATAAAGTTGATGCAGTTACAACAAACAGCATCAAAGGGGCATTTTATCTTAAAAATTCTAACGGCGTAGATGTCAACTTAAAATCACTATTGCAAATAGTAAAAGATGAGACAAGATGAAAAAAATTCTGGTTTCAGGAAAAATCAAAGGGACTGTTTTAAAATCTGAAAGACCAATCAATTTTTTAGGCACCGTGGATAAGAAAACTGGAATTATCAGTGACAAAAATCATGATCTGTACCAAAAATCAATCAAAGATTCCGTACTTGTCTTTCCGTCAGGAGTAGGAAGCAGTGTAGGTGCATATACGATCTATTCTATAAAATCAAATGATACTGCTCCACTTGCAATGATTTGCCAAAAGGCAGATCTGACTGTGGCAACTGGATGTGCGTTGGCAAACATTCCACTAATTACAGTTAATGATGAAGAATTTTCTTTGATTAAAGACGGAATGAGCCTTTCATTTGATACTGAATCTAGTCAAATTCATTATCAATAGTTTTTTCTTTTTGCAAATCTCCCACACTCACCTTGACTATCTGACTTTTACCCGCTGGCAACGCACGAACAAATTCATCCATGCTTATTTTCCTTGTAATGCCCTCATACATTTTAGAAAATTCCATTCGTATTTTTTTAGCAGCTTCTGCCATTTCCAGTCCGTTTGGTTCAATAATTGCATAACAGAGGGCATTCTTTTTGATTGGTTCTGGAGGGCCACATGTCAATACATAATCATCATCAACTGGCATAATTCCCACTGCAAGACGAAGGGTTTCTGATTTGATAAAATTCCTTTGGCCTTCAATAGTAAACGATCCCTTTGGAAGGAATTCCCCGCTTGGTGCTGATTTTTTTACTTGTTCTGGACGAACCCAGTATGCACTTACACCATACATTCCCTCTCTCCAGGCTCTGCTGAAACAAACGGTTGCATGTGCTGTTTCATTCATACTTGAATCAGGAACTTTTTCTGAATCTTTTAAAATAAAAAACGGCGAACCAAAAATATCACCGTGAAATACTCTGTCATTTTTATCCAAATGCTTTCTAATTACTGCAGAATTTGATGCGGCATCTCTTCCACCTATTGTAAGATAACCATCAGTAGTAAAGAACCATCTGTACCTTTCATACCAATTTTTTTTCCTAATTTCTGAGACAACTATCAAATCTTTTTCTGATTCTGTGTTACTCTGGAATTTTTCCAGTTTCTTTTCTGTTTTTTCTTTTATTGCTTGGATGGATGCTATTGCCCCCGATTGTTTTTTTGCCTCATTAAATAACACTGAAGCAATCGATTGAAGGGGGGATTGAGTTTTTATTTTTATTTTCTCATCCTGTACAACTATCAACGAAATTCCTTTTTCACTAACCAATCTTGCATTATTTTGTGCTAGAATTTCTTGCGCATTACTATCCTCTATTGATGTGATACCCTTTGATACCATTTCAAAAAGTGAATTTGCTACATTTGTAATATTTTTTGAACTTTCTTTGACAGTTTGAATTGCCTTTTCTTGTTCAGAAATTCGGGTTTGCAGTTCTTTTATTTTCTTATCTGAGCCACTAGATTGCACTGACTTTCCTTTCTCAATGATATTTTCAGTAAAAACGGCATCCAACCCTTCAATGAAACTGTTAACCGGTATTACTTCCCCTTCTAACTTTCCCAATTTTAAAGGAAGAACTTCGGTTTTTTCATTTTTGATTATAATTGCATCATGGTTTCCTGATACTATGTCTGAAACAATTTTCCTTATTGTTTCAAAAATTATCTTTATTTCATCATCTGTAAGCAAATTCCCAATTTTTTTACTGTCTGTTTTTGCAATTTCAAAAACGGATTCAACATATTTTTTTGGCAATCCCAACGTTCTTCCAAACCATTTTCCTGCAACTAAATCTGTAGTTTTAAGTCCATCAAAATCTGATTCCTTTAAATTAAAAATGTCCAAACTATTTTCTGGCGGTTGTACATATTCTAACCCTACACTTAATTTTCTATGTCTAACCTCTATTGAATGCTGTAATGCAAGAATTTTCATCTCTTTGCTACATAGTAAAATATTGCCATCCCCAAAAAATTCCCCTACCAAAACGAACTCTTTTCCAAATCCCCCAAATGTGAAATACGCAATTCTTTCAGCGCCAATTTGCTCTATTTTTTTTAATTTTAGTCGAAGAAGATCACTTCGTAGTCTTTTCAGCAATCTATTTGGTTCCATCTGATCTATCTTTACTGCAGTCAACCAAACACCGGCCGTTGAAATCATCATGAACAGATCACTTTTTTCTGTATGATGAAGTTTGAAGAGAATACTATCCTTTGTAATTCCGTATATATTGCTGATATAGTAGTCTTGAACTTGCTCTGTAATTTCATCAACCAAATATCGTAATTCGATTCCCGATAGTGTCATAATCACCCTTATCTTGTCTAAAATTATACCCTTGCTTTGATATGCCCAAACTTTGACCAAAGATATTAAACATGGTTTGCCTGAGACACGCTAGAAATTTACTTTGGCAAAATTCAAAAAGAAAAAATCTGAACCTACAGTTGGCCCTAACGAGTCAAAAAAAGACCCTGCAGAGGATACTCCAGCTGAAATTCCAGAAACAGAGAAATCCGAACCTGTTCCTAATACTCCTGAAGATCCACCAGCAGGTGTTGCTGAAAAAAGTGAAAAAGATAGAAAACTAAATAAATTATTTTGGATGCGTGTTGCTTTAGCTGTAATTGCAGGGACTGCCGCCACTTTCATCTTTGAGGATATTGAAGGTGAAGATAGAAGATGGGCATCAATTGGGTTTATGATAATGATCTTTTTTGGAACAGTTATAGTTGCTAAAGGCATGAAAATGCAATTACCCTCATCAGATAGAAAGAAAGTTGTTACACAAGCCATTGGCAGTTATGTCTTTCTTTACCTGTTTTCATGGATTGTAAGCTATACGCTAACACATTTAGGAAGTACCAGCACTGGGATTAATATCTAGGTTGGAAATTAAAGCGGTAATGGCACATGTGGAAATTTAAAACTCCCGGCATTCCTGATGAGGAGTTTGAAAGAGCGGAAAAAGTTCCTATAACTAAAGAAGAAGTCAGAGTTGTTCAAATAAGCAAAGCACGATTAAAGCCAGGACAAGTAGTTTATGACATTGGATGTGGCAGTGGTTCTGTTTCTGTTGAGGCTGCATTACAGATAGAATCTTCTGGTAAAGTTTTAGCGGTTGACTATGACGAGAATGCTATAGAATTAACAAAAAAGAACATGGAAAAATTTGGTTTATCAAACATTTCAACTGTTCATGGCAATGCTAAAGAAAAAATCTTGGAACTTGAAGATGCTGATGCCATATTCATTGGTGGAACAGGCGGTGATACCAAGCAAATAGTTGAACTTTCTGAAAACAAACTCAAACCTGGAGGCAGAATTGTAATTGGAATTATATTGATTGAAACCTTATATTCTGTTTTACAAGTGTTAGACAAACTCCAGTTTGAATCAGTTGATATCACACAAGTAACAATATCTAAAAGCAGAAAAACCAGTACTGGAACTATGATGCTTGCAAGAAATCCCGTAACCGTCATTTCTGCGACTAAAACCTAATCTAGATTTTTAATCAGGGAGAAAATCATACTTTTCATGCCCGGATTAATTGGAATAGGAGTGGGTCCTGGGGATGTTGATTTGCTAACCGTAAAAGCGGTTAATGCAATTCAGAATGCAGATATCATAATGTGTCCTGCTTCAAAAGAAGACAGACCTAGCATTGCATTCTCAGTCGTTTCGCCAATAATTGACAAATCCAAAAATCAGGAAATTGTTAAACTAATTTTTCCAATGACCAAAGACAAAGATATTCTTGGGGATACATGGAAAAGAAACGCAAAGATAATGGCTGAAACTGTTTTGACTGGAAAGAACGTCGTCTATCTTACCGTAGGTGATCCTTTCTTGTATAGTACTTGGATTTACATGCATAAGGATCTCAAAGAAAATTATCCTGAGGTGAACATTAGTGTAATTCCTGGAATTGTTTCAATGTTTGCATTTGCATCCAAAGTTGGTGTAAGTATTGCCGAAGGTGCAGAAAAAGTGGCCATCATCCCCTCCTGCTATGATCTATCAAGCGTAAAGGAGATTGCAAAAAATTCCGAATCAATGATATTTCTTAAAGATGGGCGCTACTTTGATCAAGTAATTGAGGCTTTAAAAGAATCTGGATTCCCTGACGATTCTATTTTTGCGATTGGACAAGATTTGGGTACAGAAAATGAAATTATTCGAAAGATGACTTTGGGCGAAGTTAATGATGAATCATTAACTACAAAATATTTTTCAATATTGGTGGTAAAACGTGTCTGACATATTTTTTGTTGGATGTGGTCCAGGCGATCCCGAACTAATCACTGTTAAAGCAAAAAAACTAATTCAAAAGGCAGATGTTGTCGTATATTCAGGATCTTTGATTCCTGAACCAATTTTGAAGCTCTGTAAAAAGGGAAAACTCTATGATGCCGCCAAATTGGTAAGGGAGGAAATCCTTGATTTGTTGTACAAAAATGCAAAAAAAGACAAAGCTGTCGTTAGATTGCATGATGGCGATCCTTCAATTTATGGCGCCATCAAAGAACAAATTGACAATCTCGAGAAAAAAGGAATTAAATCTACCGTCGTTCCGGGCGTCACTGCATTTTTAGCCTCCGCAGCTGCGCTTGGAACGCAATTAACGCTTCCAGGGGTAACCCAGACAATTATTGTTACAAGAGCAGAATCAAGAACAAAAGTTCCAAAGCGTGAAAAAATTTCCGAACTTGCAAAACACAAATCAACATTGATCTTTTATCTTAGCATTCAATTAATTTCAAATTTAGTAACTGAAGCCATTGCTGGTGGCTACAAAAAATCTACACCAGTCGCAGTTGTATACAGAGCAAGTTGGCCAGATCAAAAAATAATTAAAGGAACATTAGAAAATATTACACAAAAAATTAAAGAGGAAAAAATTACACGTACGGCAATTGTAATAATAAGCGACGTGATAGATCCTGAAACATACGAATACTCAAAGCTCTATGATAAAACATTCAGCCATGGTTATAGAAAGGCTAAAAAGTAAACGGCTTAACCTTGTTTTTGATTCCCATTCTGCCTAACTTAATTTGGAATTTTTCAGGGTTTCCAGTTGCAAAAACCTGCAATAGATTTCTTTTGGTTTGACTATGTTTTACCTTTCGAAATAATTTTTTGGCGACTATATCTGCAGGATCTATGAAATTAACATTAGTATATTGTCTCTTTAATAAGGGTTTTAAAAATGGCAAATGAGTACTAGAAAGCGTAACAGTATCAATATTGTTTTCTGATATCAGTTTATCAAGTGTTTTTTTAATAATTTTTTGGCATAAAGCTTTGTTTGAGATAAACTTTCCAGATTCTACTAACTCAACAAGATCTGATCCGTTTATTTTAAAAATTTTACAGTTTTTTTGATGTTATGCCCTTTGATGTATTGTTTCAAGCCATTGCTGTAAATTGCACCTTTTGTCGCTAAAATTCCAATTTCTTTTGTTTTAGATTTTTTTATTGCATCCTCTAATGGCGGTTTTACATCAATTATATTCTCAGTTACCACATCTAATATCAAACTAGGAGTATTTGATGCCACAACTATAAAATCAGGAAAAAAATTCTCCTGTAATAATTTAATCGAACCTTTAATAATACCAGATAACTGAGTACGTGATTTGTCTCCATAAGGAAAGTTGTTTTGATCTGCAAGATAGACGATCTCAGACTTTGAAATTTTTTGAATTTCTTTGATTATGGATAATGAGCCTAGGCCAGAATCAAAGATTGCAATTTTAGCCACGAATTGTACAGAAAGCTTGGAGTAATGTTTGTTAGCTAAATTTACTCCAAAGTCGATCTAAATACACACCTTCCATTAAGACCAAATTTCTAAACCACCCATCATGCCAAACTTCGATAAAACTTGGGCTCGACAGGAGACTCAAAGCGTAACTGGCAAACTCCGTGAAGCAGTAAAGCCTCAAGGTGCATTAAAACCACGAATTCAAACTGCAGTTAACAAACTACAAGTCCAAATCTCAAAAATGGATTCTATGTTAGGAAAACTGCACGAAAGAGATGCGCAACTCTTTCAGAGAGTCGTGACTGCAATGCAGCAGCATGATACTAGCACAAGTAGAGTTTTGTCCAACGAATTAGCTGAAATTCGCAAAGTTACAAAGATGCTCGGCAACGCAAGAATGTCATTAGAACAAGTCCAACTAAGACTGACAACCATTCATGATCTTGGTGATGCCATGGTGGCAATTGGACCGGCAATGTCTACAATGAGCGGATTGAAGTCATCGCTAGGAAGATTCATGCCAGAAGCTGACTCAGAGTTGAATACCATGACTCAGACACTTAATGGACTAATGATGGATTCACTTGCAGGAGACTCGTTTAGCATGGAGTCTGATGTTTCAAGTGAAGAAACCGAAAAGATTCTTCAAGAGGCATCTGCAGTAGCTGAGCAACAGGTAGGAGACAAATTCCCATCTGTACCATCTTCAACTGGACTTTCGTCACAATCCTCTACTTCTACCTTTGATTAGGGCGAACAGTCCATTCTTTTTGTTTTAATTTTTAAAAACCTAATTCCAAAGTTTTTCCTTAAAAGTAAGTTTTTTGTTTAACAAGAAATTACTAAATGCTGCAGTACCAATTGCCAATAGCAACGCAGGCGGCTGTTCAACATTATAAGATTCTACTAACCAAAACATCATTGAAATTTGTACTAATGCACCTAATGAGCTGAATAGACTAAATTTACCATACTGTGAGAGTATTTTTCTTTTTGAAAAATCCGTGTCTTCAAAAGTCCAAACTTTGTTTAACAGAAAATTTGTGGATATTGAGGCTATTATTCCAAAAATGTTTGCATGAATATACCATAATTCTGTAACACCAGAAGTAAAAAGTGTAGATACAATGTAATTAACGCCAACTCCAGTGGCACCAACAGTGAAAAATCGTGCAGCCTTTGAAAGGAATCTAACGGATTTTCGTCTTTCATCAGATGTTTTCATCTTTCCATTCTTGTAAAGTTTCCAAACAGATTTAAAATAACCAATAATAATAGAAGAGTTCAGCTTACTTGAACCAAATTTTCTATTTTCAAATGTATATGGTATCTCTTTAACATCAATATCTTTTGTCTTTACCAAAATCTCTAAAAGCAATTTGTAACCTAATGCATCAAAATTTAACCCTTTGATAATGTTTTTTTTAAATGCAAAAAATCCAGACATAGGATCTTTAATTTTAACGCCAAGTCCTTTTTTTGCAACCATAGTTGCAACTTTACTCATCAATTTTCTTTTTGCAGTCCAGCCCTGAATATTTCCACCAGTAATGTATCTAGATGCCACAACAAGATCACATTGATATTGCTTTAGTGCGTCAATTAATTTGGGGATAATTTGTGGGGGATGTGAAAAGTCGGAATCCATCACTATTATCGTATCACCTTTTGCATTTTGGATTCCCTTTAGAATTGCTGAAGACAAACCATCTTTAGCTTTGCGATGTATGACATCGATAGTGTTTTCAGCAATTTTTTTGAGATTTTGAATATAATCATCTACTATTCTACCAGTTCCATCAGGTGAATTGTCATCAACCACAATGGTTTCAGTATGAATGTCTTTTGGTATATTTTGACGAATTAATTTTAGAATACTAACAATATTCTGAGATTCATTATAGGTAGGAAGAATGATTGAAATCTGAAGATGCGAGCTAGTCATTCGTAATCATCTCTACGCCTAACCAAATGAATATTAATTTTTAATAAATCCCATGCCTAGACTGAATGGATGTATTGATTTTGTCAATCTATAAGGAATCTCTATATAGAAATCAAGACAACCTTAAGTTTAATCTGGATTTAAATCCAGGAATTAAAAGAGCCCCAACTAACGTAATTAGAGTAAAGAGAGGAGATGGAAATTCAGGAATTGTTTAATCTGGAGAAATCATTTGACCCCATGTTTTATGATCAGCATATGAAGACAATGATTCGGATGCAGTTTTAGGTCACGTGACAGATTGATCTTTTTCTCCATCAAAAACCGTAGTATGTACATTATAAACATCAGATCTTCCAATTAAATCAATTGGGATTTTAAATTCATAGGAAACATGTGGAGACTTAGAATATCGTTCATGTTCCTTAGAAATTCCAGATGTCGCAACAACATTATCAGGATTTTTTATTTTTTTGTATTCATTATTCAATGATTCAAAATAGTTTATTCTTGTGACAAGATCCCCATGAAGAGACATCTCAAAACGAAAAATTGGCTGCGAAGAATTATTTTGTATTGTTGCACTGTCAAAACATAAAATTGATTTATCTTTTAATGGATTAACAGAATTATCTGCAATAACATCAATTAATACAAAAATTTCTTCATAGTTGGGATTATTTGGACAAGTATAATAAAGTAATAGATGGACGTCCCAGATTTTTTACTCTGGCAGGGATCATAATCGATGATACAGCCAGGACAGAACTCAACAACAAAATCAATTCCATAAGCAGTAGGTATTTTTCAAGCGTAACACCACCTGAAAATTTCAAGATTCGTTACCATCCGTTAGGAAACAAACGCCAATACTACAACTAGCGGATTTTTTTGCATATTCGGCGTGGATAAGACAAACCACTTCCCACTCATCTGAAACCCGATGGCTGTCAATCAAAGACAAGTATTACAGATTAAACTGGGGATGGTACAAAGCAGGAAACGCCGCAATCTAAAGGCGATTCCTGATCTCTTGTTTCCAAGTCTCATAGTTAGCATCACACCAACGGAACCGTAACAATGGGTGCTGATTTCTATTTTTTAAGGGTGGGATTTCATCAAGAGAGAATCCGCCGACCTGTCTGCTCATACAAATTACCCCCATACAATCTTTGTAACCGGTTTTTTGATGGCCCGTGCTGGTTTGGCCATTTTCTGTTTCAGCGAGGATGCCTTGGAACGTGCAAGTTTTCCAAGGCCTGATTGAGTTTTTACAAAATCAATAACGGCACTGTCTGGATTTATGACATGGTGTCCGACACTCCTGGATGCCCTTTCCAAACCCTTGTCACATGTTACCAGGATGGAACCTGTAATCATTGCAAATGCAAGTATTTGGTTGTCAGGATAGTGCAAACCATCGATCTTCTCATTAAGCCAGATGCCAAGAACGTTCATCTCTTCAGAAATCTCCTCAGTACCAATCTTGCTGTCTGAGACAAACTCCAACCTTGACTTTACATCGTCGTATCCGTAATCGGCCTTGTTGTCAATCTCGTAGATTGATACCGTAGTAAAGACGGCCTTGGATGCCTCAAGATCAATCCTCATTTTTAACATGTCAAGATATGCCGGATTGTCATAGCATCTTCTTCCGATACACGTATCCAAGACGTAACTTTTTTGAGATCTGTCCTTTGTACCAACCATACAAACAATACACATATTTTACTATTAAATGTATCTTTTTTTCTATAAAAAGCTATTATTTTTAATATAAAGTAATGCTGGATCTCATTCTAGCCTTGATCAAAAAACTCTGATAGTAAAAAAAGTCTTTTTAGTAAATATTTGACCATTTTTTCAAAGGGTTTTTATTCGTTAACTGACTGTGGTCATTATGGATGGGCAAGAAGAGTTCCATATTCTACCGATGCATCAGAGACAGATTAACGACATAGTAAGGGTCTCAAAAAAATTCACATCCTCAAGGGACTTTCTAAAAAATGCCATTGAGATTCTGCTTGCGTGGGAGAGTAAGCATCCGGAAGACTGTATGATGCTAATTAACGAGCTAAGGCCATTTTCTCCTGAACAGGCGGCAATAATGGATGCATCCATGAAAAAAGAGGAACGCGAGAAATATTTCGGAAAGTCCGACCGGGAACATCATGATCAGGAACACACTGCTCTGGCGCAGACAGACTATGACCATATGAAAATGCAGGGGAACTATTCCAACACCATAAAATACATCAAATCATTAAAGGTTACAGAACCGAAAAATCTGATAGAATATGACGGGTATCCGCTTCTGTCTTCGAATTACAGGAGGTTTCTCCCAGAAAAACTTGTAATTGCAACCCTGTCTCACCTGCTTGAAAGCAAAAAAACTACCAGGGTGGAACTTAAGGATCTCAGAGTAAACGCATACGATCTTCTCGAGGAATACTGTACAATGATAACAGATTATGAGAAAAAAGAAAACATAAAAAGACAGAACAAAATGTCCACAGGACTTCCGAAGAAAGGCAAGGACGGTGACGGTGACGGCAACATTGAGACGGTGATGAGGATAAAGGACACGCTGATTGGAAAGGCAAGAACCAGCAGGGTTCTTGGCGGCAGACACTTTGAAGGCGCCCTATCAGCTATGGGACTGGTTTACGCGTTTGAAGAAGAAGGCAAGATTTTCATCTCCCTTTCAGAGACGGGGAAAAAGTTCTTTCTGTTGGATAATCCGGTCTTTCCAAACAACGATTTTTCAAAGGGTTCGCTTTCCGAGAGGGAGTCAAAGTTCATCATGGAAGAAATAATTCCAAAAAGGGACTTGGAAAAGAGCATCACAGACAGGGTAATCTCAACCATCGGGATTTTTGAAAAGTCAAAGAAGAGGGATTACTGGAGGAAGAAGGATCTGGCAGAGCTAGAGTCCGTCATTCAGTCCGAGTACAGGGAATATGTCAGACGGAATCCCGACACAGGCAAAAAATTCAATCTAACGCACCTTGCCACGGATAATGCACAGACAAGGGCAAGGATGAGGCAAGAAAGGCTTGCACTGATGGGAAGACTTGTTGAGATGGGGCTGATAGAATGGAACATCAACCGGGATAGTGTTTCCGAATACTATGTTGCAAAATAAGACCCTGCCTTAAAAAAACCATTCAAGGCCTGGATACCTTGCATCTGGCGCCTCAAGAAGGTGGGAATTCCTGCCATTCTTTGTGATTTGATCTCCCCCAAGAAAACGACAAAGACGACACAGCTGACCCGTCACGATGTCATCCCTGTGGTTTACCTTCAGCCCGCCTACCCTGCCATGGAATTTAAATTTGAATATCACGCCGGCCTCTGGAAAAAAATCACGCTCTGCCTTCTGGATGTGCCAATAGCGGATGCATGTAAATTCATTTTTGTGGTATGTGGATTGGGCGTTATTTTCTTGATTTGTTTGTAGAGCATTCCAAACTGTGATTTCCCGTTGTCATCAGTTTATTATCCTAGTCAAGAGATCCTCTGCTATGGAAAACGCAATGTCGTACTGATCCTCATTGAGAAACAAGGGACTGACAGACTCTAACAATCGTACAAGTTCATCATCTGTGATGCCAACTGGAAAAGAAAACCCATTAATTTTTAGATAATGCTGAGTTACAATAAATGCAATAGACTTGTTTCCATTTTTGAATGGTTGCTCAGACAATTTCCTTGTTGTTTATCTAGACGGCTATGGCCTTAGCTGTGGCATGTGTCACTCCCTTGCCATAGACAGAATTGATCTCAAGATGGTTTCCAGTCTCTCATCGTTTTTCAATGCCAGTGTCATGTCTTTACATTCCTCCATTTTTGATAAGGCCCCATTTTTCCTCTGTATTATTATATGAACAAGTATAGTAATATTGAGTACAGTTTTTTATAAAAATTATAAAGTTTATAGTATATACAATACCCAATAATACTATGGCTACTGTCGTTCCTGAGAAAAAGGGAAACCAGACATATTATTTCCTCAGACACAGCTCAGGCACTGATCAACTAAAGCGATATCTGGGAAAAACAATTCCCAAAAACATTGGGGAATTAAAAAAAGAGTTTCTTTTGGAGTTTTACCAACAACAGTGGCAGCCAAAACTGCAAGCAATTTATGACAATTACCAAAAAGAAACGCAGTCTCTTCCTGAAAAAATTAAACTGCAAAATTTTGAGAGTTTGGGAATAACATTCACATACAACACACAGAGAATAGAGGGTTCTTCATTGACACAAGAAGATACCAAGGATCTTCTAATTCACGGAATTACCCCAAACAAGAAATCAAAGATTGACACCATTGAGACCCAACGACACCATGACTTGTTTGTAAATCTGACATCTTCTGATAAACTCACCAAGATAACACTTGACACTGTTCTTTCATGGCACAAGAACGCATTTGAGCAAACACAAATTGGAGAGGCTGGTTCGGTCAGAACATATGCCGTTGGAATCAAAGGTAATCCCAAAATTGAATTTGCAACCGTGCCTGAAATAAAGCCACGATTGGCAAAATTATTCAAGTGGATAAACAACGTCAAAGACATATCTCCTGTAGAGATTGCATGCAAAGCACATTATGATTTCGTTGTAATTCACCCATTTGGAGACGGCAATGGAAGAATCTCTAGACTGTTAATGAATTACATTCTATTCAAACATGATTATCCGTTAATGATAATCTTCAACAAAAACAGAAAACCATACTTCAAGTCACTTGAGCGTTCACAACTAAATGACGAACCAATTCATTTCCAGAAATGGTTTATGAAAAATTATTTCAAGGAAAACGCAAAATACCTCTAAGATTCATTTTCAAACATTCTATCTCTTATTAAAAACGTGTTTTTGTCATTTCTAGGCCCATTTTTCGATTACCCTCCATACCAATTTTTGATTATCAACTTATCCTAAAACCATCCAATACATCATGACGGATGCCAGATGCACAAACCCGAGACAGTTGTCACAGTTCCCTTCGTATCTGACTGCCGTCCCGTAAAGTCCGCACCTGGGCCAGGCAAGGAACCGCTCTACGACAAACCTTGTCTTGCCATAATGTCTTTGATTCCTGTTTTGTGCAACGTTCCTTGAGTTCTTTTTGTATGGAATGCAACGGTCAATCCCATGGGATCTCAGATAGTCTCTGATGTATGCCGCATCGTATCCCTTGTCTGTATACGCTGAAGATGATCTCCCGTATCAGATCATCATCTACAAGTTCTGAGGTGTTTTCCAACACATCAATGAATTTCGTACTGTCATGGACATTTGCAGGGCTGGCCCTGATTGGGATTGGCAGTCCTGTCCCGTCTACTGCAGCGTGTATTTTTGTGCCCAGGATCTTCCTGAACCCGTCATATCCTATTTTGTCCCCCCTTTTTTGGCGGCAATTGGCGATGAATCAATCGATATTTTTTGCAGGTTGATTTTTCCCTGTCTGTGTGCGGATTTGATCAGTCCTGATAGAATCCTTTTCCATATTCCCTTTTGCTGCAGCTCTGAGAATCTCAGATGCGCGGTGGATTTTGAACCGTATCTGTCCGGCATGTCTGCCCACCTGCAGCCGGTTGTTAGGACAAACGATATTCAGTTGGTTGTGTTTCTGCCATTGCATCCCGGCCTGCCGGTTTTTGCAGGCTTTGGCAGACGTGATGCAACCGTGTTCCATTGAATGTCTGACATTTCTTTGTGAATCATGAAGGATACATCGGCAGGGTCATTCTTGGATCCCGATTGTCATGAATTATTTACAAAATGATAGGTTTTAGGATGAGTTGTATGTCGATAGGATCATTTATTCTTGGAAATGCTCATCAATATTGCACCCAATGATACTGTGTTTCCTAACATGACCAGATCTGATTATTTTCATCACTGAAGCCTTAGATCAGAATATTCTCAACTTATCTTAAAACTAACCCTTTAGGCAATATTTGATGATCATTTGGATCCATGAGCTGTTAGTTTCCAAGCTGTACATGAAATTCACCGAGATAACAGACAGATAATGGGATATGATAGAGCCGTTGCTACCAAAATCTGCCGCCACAGGACGTCCAAGAAGTAATGACCGAACGGTTTTAAACGGAATCGTCTGCGTGCTGGTTTCCGGATGCGGATGGGGTGAGATGCCAAAAACATGGGTGATGATTCAGCTGCCAATCCAAGGCTAAGAAGATGGCAGGAATTTGGCATATGGAAAAAGATTTTGGGACGTGCAATCAAATCCGCACACAAATCGGGCAGGATTAGCCTGGAAAAAATATCAACTGATTCATGTCAATTCCCCCTAAAAAGGGGGTGATGTGATCGGATTTGACGGGTTCAAGAGTCACAGGCACGAAATTGCATGTTACAGTGGACGGTACCGGCTTGCCACTATCGATTGTAATGAGCCTTGCAGACATTCACGACAGTACGAAATTTGTAGATGTGATGGAATCAATTTCGGATTTCGCAGATGATTCCATGATGGAACAGATAGTTTCAGTTTATGCAGACAGGGGATACGGTTCAAAACCAATCCGTAATCATGTAAAGTCAAGAAACATCATTCCGTGCATTCCTTTTAGAAAAAACAGCAAGACGGCAAATGATGATGCAGGCAAGTACAGTTACAACAGGACAGGATTCGTAATGGAGAGGTTCTTTGCCTGGCTGAAAAACGGATTTCACAGAACAAGATATGAAAGAAACACGGGAAATTATCTCGGGCTGGTCAACATTACGTCATTTTTGATGTATTGCAGGGTTTTAAGATGAGTTGATAGTAAGATGTTTTGTGTTGGTACTCTTGGTCTGATTTCGTCATCAATTTTTTGTGGACATCTTAAAACAGAAGAGTTGTGTTTAATAATTTTAGATGTTGTATCGGCAACAGTATCAATTATCGCATCATACACTTCATCATGGGTTGAATCCAAATACCTTTGAAAAACACTGTTAAAATGTACGTGGATTACAGAAGCCATGATAATTCAAAAAGATGATGATTATTTTTTGGGATTGTTACGATATTCCGTAAAAATCTTGTCGTCTTCTTTACCCCATTTTGGGGTTGGTTTAAGTTCAGACTTTTCCATTACTGTTTTAACGTTTGAATCCTATATAATAATTAATGATTAATTGTTTTAAATCACAATATCATCAGAAAAATTTGTATTTTTGTATAATTTTATATACGTCAAACACTCATTATATCGAACTCATCCCAAAACCGGCCATTCGGGCAGTTTCCGAGACCGTCTGGGATCTGTTCATCGCCAAACACAGTACATTCTCATGAAATTTCAAGGGCCGGCAGATTCACAATGCGTGCAGCGTGGAATCATTATCAGGCGGTGCAGGATGAGCATGGTACGGCACATCCTGACGTGAGACGATTTCATACCTGGGACAAAACCTACACCTCAGACAGATCAGGCCAGAATATATCGCAGCTGGGCCAAAAACAAACGGCCTTTGCGGAACCGACAGTTTATTAACCCTTCTGATCACAGGTATTCCATGAGAAAATTGACCGCCTTACAATATACGATATTTATGATTGCGGCACTTGCCATGCTGATTGCGGTTCCTTCCGCATATGCAGCTACTGTTCAAGTTGCCCAGAACAGCAATGTTGACATCATTCAAAATTTGATTAATAATGCTGGTGATGGGGATACTTTGGTCTTTGCTGATGGCACCTATGCTGATATTAACGATTTGAACGTGACAAAATCATTGACGTTAAAGCCTCAAAATTCGGATAGCGTAACCTTTACTGGATATACGCAGTTTAGAATACTGTCAAGTAATGTAGTAATTGCCGGATTTGTCTTTGACAAAGTAACCCAGACACCTATTATTACAAAACATGATGGTACATCAAATATACAGAATATCACCATTGCGAACAATACCATATCTAACACCACGTTCCACGGATTGTATCTAATTGCACACAATGCTGTTTCTGGTGATTATTCACTACAAAATCTTGTGATTAAAGACAACACGTTTGAGAATATCGGGTTTTACAATGAAGATAATCCTGGCTTTCGTAAAGCAACCAACGTAAAATCTGCAATATTTAGTCCGGCAACACATGTTGGTGCATTTCCTAACTTGGAAATATCCGGAAACACGGTAACCAATGCAACATATGCAGGCATTGCAATGGGTGGCGTTAATGATGGCGTAATCAAAGACAATGTGATTAACAACACTGATTCAGGGGCCATTGTAATGACTATGAATATATCATCTCTTCACATAGAAAACAATACGATTGCCAATGCCATAAGTGATGCCTGGTACCAGCACAGTAACCCTGCCAGAAATGATCATGTAAAGCTTGGAGAGTTAAAGGAATCTGCAATAACCGTATGGGCCGGTGCTCAAAACGTCTACATACGTAATAACACTATCAGTGATAGTAAGGCAGGCGTGTTATTCTGTTCCGGAATATGCATGCCCAACCCTTCAAACCTTAAACTTTCATTACCTCAAGCATATCATGTTGACACAAATCGTAAGGTCACTAATTCTAACGTCACGCACAACACGTTTGAGAATATAGATGGCTTTGAGCTTGACAATCAAGCATCAAATACGATGGTTGCAACGCACAACTATTACGGGGTAGCCGTACCTGACTTTACAAAAATATTATCCGGAGATGTACATTACAATCCATACTATAGTGATCCGGAACGCAGGGTACTGGTAGATGACGGCAAGGGGACGGTACAAAAGTCAACTGCAGACCTTGACGTATCAGACGTGTGCTCCATATCCCTTGGAACCTACATCATGGACTTTGCAGACGCAAAATACGGCGCCACGTCTGGCATTGTACAAAACCAAATCAAAAATGCCGGCAACCAGGATCTTGGGGGAATAAAGTTTACCTCTACCGGATGGCAAAAGCCTGACGGCTCTGCCCTTTCTAATGCCATATCCAAGGTCGGCACCGATGTCACCAGTTCGGCATCCTATACTCCTATCCCCACTAATCAGGCCGGCATCAACTTTAACGCTGCCAACTTTACCGGATCAAACACGCTTCCAGCCTCAGGATCCCCTGATTCTGCACTGGTCGGCTTTGTGCTTGACCTTACCGGCGTTGCAACAGGCGCCGGTGTCACCGTCACAGAATCCGTAACGTATTCTGCAACCTGCAGCTAGGAATCCGACTGCACGGCCCCAAGGTACGGCAGCCATGTTTTCCCCTTTTGCCATGATGCCGCAATATGGTACATTACGGACTCGGCAAAAACATAACCGACCCATCCCATTACTCTCCAATACATCATGATGCATGCCAGGCAGACCAATTCCGGATGGTTCCCACAATTCCTTTCATGCCTTGCCACAGTTCTTCCCGGCCCGCACCTGAGCCAGGCAAGGAAACCTCTCAACGGCAAATCCTGCCTGTACATGTTTTGTACATTCCCTGGCACAACGAATCTGGAATTCCTGCAGGGAATGCAGCATCTGATTCCGTGACATCTGCAAGTCTCCGATGCATGCCGCATCATAGCCCCACCTTTTTGGCAGTAATTGATGAATATGGAAAAGGATTCTATTCAGTTCAATCAAATCCGCACACAGACAGGGAAAGATTTGCCTGCAAAAAATATCGATTGATTCATAATCAGCTGCCGCCAAAAAAGGGGGGACAAACAGGATATGACGGGTTCAGGAGGATCCTGGGCACAAAGATTCACGTTGCAGCAGACGGGACAGGACTGCCAATCCCAATTAGGGCCAGCCCTGCAAATGTCCATGACAGTACGAAATTCATCGATGTGTCAGAAGACATCTCAGAACCTGCAGGTGACGGTTTGATACGGCAGATCATCTCAGCGTATGCCGACAGGGGATACGATGTGGCATGCATCAGAGACTATCTGGGATGGCATGGGATTGACTGTTGCATTCCATACAAAAGGAACTCAAGGAACGTTGCACAAAACAGGAATCAAAAGCATTATGGCAAGACAAGGTTTGTCGTAGAGCGGTTCTTTGCCTGGCTCAAGTGCGGACTTTACGGGACGGCAGCCAGATACGAAAGGAACTGTGACAACTATCTTGGATTTGTGTATCTGGCATGCATCATGATGCATTGGAGGGTTTTAGGATAAGTTCCACGTATTAAGCACTCATTGTTTTTGAGAAAAACACAGGTAGTTGAGTTTTGGAGGGGTAGTGATTTTCTATTTTCAACATATTTGATAAATTCATCTTTGTTTATCCCTAACGCTACAAAACGATCTTTTGTCTTTCTTGAGAATTTGTTTGAGGACCAGAGGATAGAAATCGTTTAGAGCAATCGCCAGTCTTTCTACATTGCCATATTGGGAGCAATTTGATTCTTTGGTTTGACATCAATAGGTGAGGCTTCAGATTCCATTTTATCTATATTGACGCCAATGCCTGCCATATCATCCAAATAATCAGGATATGAAATGTCAATTTTGTGGGCCTCTTTAATTACGGAGCATCCACTACGAATACCAATTAAAGACAATGCCATTGCAACTCTGTGGTCAGTAACTCCTTGATCACCCTTTGCACTGAATACATATTCTTTTTCAGGCAAATCAATTTGATGTACAGTCATTTCATCAGATTTAGATTCTACCTTAACGCCATATTTTGTCAGTTCACGCTCAATTACTGCAACCCTGTCAGTTTCCTTGGAACGAATTTGTGGCATATTGTATAATCTCATTTTTCCTTTAGCATACAATCCTAACACAGATAATACCGGGAATAAATCAGGAGCGTCAATCAAATCAACTTCAATCCCATGTAAATCAAACGGACCTTTTACAATCAAATCATTTCCATCTTCTTCAATTACTGCACCCATTTGTCTGAGAATATCTACAATTCTTTTATCTCCTTGTTGATCATTCGGATTTAATCCCCTTACTCTAATGTCAGAACTGACTAAACATGCAGCTGCCAAAGGAAATGCCGCCTGCGAATAGTCTCCAGGAATTTCATATTCATCAGGTTTTGTGTAATTTTGTTGTGATTTTATTTTGTATGTCAACAAATCCGAAGAGGATTCTATATCCAAACCAAATTTACGCAATACTTCCAAAGTCATTCTCACATAAGGTTTGGAAACAACAGTGTCTTTTACCTTAATTTCAACATCATTTTTTGCAAAATTACCAATCAATAGTAATGATGTAAGATACTGAGAACTTTCTTTACAAGAAATTTCTACTTTGCCACCAGTAATAGAACCGGTTGCATTGACAAATATTGGCGCATATTCGGCAACTTTGCCACTAGGATCATTTCTTACAATACCGGTAACATCAGCACCCAAATCCCTTAAAGCGTCAAGTAATGGTTTTGTAGGTCTGTTTTGTAATGAAGAATCACCGGTTATGATCACTCTGCCAGTTGCCAAGCTAGCCAGGGCTACTGCAATTCGCATAGCAGTTCCAGAATTTCCAACATCAATTGGGTCTACTGTATGAGGATACCCTTTTACTCCTTTAACCTTAATATTTTTTCCATCCCATTCAACAAAAGCACCCAGTTGTCTGCATGCTCTAATCATAGCGGCATTTGCATCAGAATTTGAAGGGTTTTGAATCAGTGTACTACTACCGTAAAGGGATGCAGCTGCAATTGCCCTATGAGTATAAGACTTGGAACCTGGAGCAGTTATTTCTCCTTTCAAATTTGTAGATTTTTTAATTAAAGCGTTCATTATTCTCACAATTGATGATTTTCCAGGTTCAAGAAAGAGCTCAAATTCTTTTCCAATTTTGATGAAATAATATCGGACAAAATGGAATTTTTAATCAAATATCGACAATTACACACAAACAGCCCGGCCATGTTTAGTTTTACTATTATTCTATATATATGCTATAACTATTATCAACTTATCCTAAAACCACAAAACAGTCGTATGTCCGCCATATTCTGAAACATCTCTAGCCACTCAAAGTCAGATGCAAATCTTGGTTTTAGGACAGGTTCACCCTATTGCCAATACGGGTATTTTGGTTTGATTTGTTTTATTATTGTGTGACATATGCAGATACTAGTGTTTCTTGGGTTTGCTATGAGAACGGCAGTTTTTGCACCATGACTGCAGTATTGTTTTGCCACGAAATATGCGATACCCAAAGACAAACTCTATATCATCATCATATACCCTAATGCCACATTTTGGGCAGGACTTTGTCTTTTTCAATGCATGTATTAGGATGTCGTTTATGAAAAACATGATCAGAAATACTGATATCCTATGAGTCCATTGCAGAAAAATTTAATCCGTTTGTTTCACGTTATGATGTCATTACGGTATCTGAGTTAGCTTGACAGATGTAGTTGAGACTTGGGCATAATCATTCTACAAAAAACATCTTAACGATTTCTCAGCAGCAAAGCATTCTCTTTACAATTCTTGGATTCCCTGACTGATAATTTTCCAGTGCTACGACCCTTGTGCAGTTTATACACAAATGTACAGCCCTTTGATTCAGAGTATCCCATTTTGCATCAGTGTCAATTCCAGGGATTGGAATTTTATTCCTTTTCATGTCTGACTTGTGCCAGACCAAACCTGCTGCCTTTGGCGCAGAACTGTCAACTGATGCAGGTCTGTCATCGAACCGGTTTTTCTGATACGAACAGACTTGCCATCGTACCAGCGATATCGCCAGTTGGCAGAACTTGGAATCGCCTGCCAGTGGTTCTTTGGTTTGGAATCTGAGTCAATCTATCATCAGTGCCTTCAGTCAAAAGAAAACAATGCGGCGTATTGTTACTTGGAACTCTCATCCATGGCTTTATGACGAATGGTTGTACCATCATAACTGCAGGGTACACGTACGGTCTAGCCTGCCTGAATACCTCCCCATACAAAGACGGCATTCCCATCAAATACAAAACGCCAATAGGAAATGATTCACGTCTTATGTCGGCGGGGATTTTTACATTCACGTTGCAATGAAATAATGTTATAAGGATCCTTGGCTTTTTGCATTTGAGTAATTTGGGAATTGACCCAAAAATTAGAACTAGTTGTGCCCAGGTCTCATTATGATGTCTTTGGATGGGATGAGACATCTGAATGAAATTGAAACCTCATCACACCTTCAAAAATATCTCACCATCAGTTTATGAAGAGATTAAAAAACTATCAGTTCAATATATGAAATCCAGATTTTAACAAAAAAGGCTTCCACGGACTGAAGAATCTTTTGACATTTTATTTGAATCAATCAAAGTGCACTATTACACAAACGGAACATTACTTTTCCAATCAAGCCCAACAAACAGAACACATGCAAAATTGATTTCAGATATGGATGAAAAACTTTCATCAAATCTGCCTGATGAAATAGAACAAACTCCTGCTTTGATTCCGTCGAATGTGAAATATGTTGTAGGCTGTGACGAGTCCAGTGCAGGGGAAACATTCGGCTCGATGTTTCGTGGATGTGCGGCAATTGGTGTTGAAAATTTAAAAAATATCGAAAAAATCTCTGACAATCCGAACATCAGGGAACAAGAAGAGTTTGAAATACAGGACAAATACGAGCAGATCAAAAAAGTTTGCAAAGTTTCTCATACAAAGTGCGGGGCAACGGAAATTGACAGGGCTGGCAAAAACACGCCTCTTGATCAAAAATACGGGGAATTGATTGCAGGTGTAACTTCTGGAAAGAAAGACGAGTGTATGATCATTGACGACTATGGAATCAAGAGGGGACCAAAATCATTTTTGGACAGACTGCAGTCAGATGGCAACGCAAGGTTCTGTAACATCTTCGGGAGTTTTTTAGATTGAATTTTCCTTGTAGAGAGAAGCATTTTGAATTATTGTCTTCCACTTGTTGTCACCATCAACCCTGATTAATGCAGCTTCAGAAGGCGTAACATCACCGCCTAGACCGCCATGCTCCTTTGAGAAGTTATACCATAGTTTCAACCCTGCAATTAATGGGGTGTCTTTTTTCTTTAGACCTCTGAATACCTTCTCTCTGTCTCTTATCTCACCATTGAGACGTTCCATCTTGTTGTTTGCAGGATGGATTTTTCCGCTTTTTCTTTTGCTGTTTATTCCTACATTTGAGACATGATGTGTTTTATTCCCAAATACTCTCTTTGCAGATTTGGCATAAGCTGGCAAACCGTCAGTGATAAATGCCCTAGGTGTCTTTTGTGTCATGTTTACAGTAGATACCAAAAGCTTGTCTGCTTGGTGTTGAAACTTTGTATCTGCCATCTCACCAATCAGCCAGAATCTGGTCTCGTCATCCATCGTACTAAACAGGTAATTCATCTTGCCTGAAACTCGAATAAATGCCTCATCTGCCCTTATCCAGTCTCCGACTCTTGGAACAATTTTATCGACATATTCAGAACCAAGTTTGGAATATTGAGCAACCCATCGGTATATTGTCATGTGAGATATTTTAATTCCCATTCTTCTATACTGTCTTGAAATATCCCGTACACTCATTCCTGAGAAATACATCTCCAAAGAACCTGTAATGGTGCCATCATTATTTTGTTTTTTCTCAAATCCGAAATTTGTGATAAATCGCTTCTTACAATCTAAACATTTGAATCTCTGAACTTTGTTCTTTTTGGTTTGTCTCATTCCATCTTTCCTTATCTTGCCAGAATCACAGTATTTGCATAGTTGTAATTTACTTCGTTCCATAATTCTAAAAGTATTGTTTCGATAACATTGATTGTTTTTAATAATCTCTAAAACTATCTTAATATGCTTGCAATCGGATTTCCTAACAAGGTGATCCTTGCATTGGCAAACCAAACCATTGTCAGTCTTGGATACAATGTAACGATTTTCAGGGTTGGTCTGGGATCTTACGCTAAAAGAATTTGAATCCAGTTGGGAGCAACAACCCCTAGTTTCCATCATCTGCTTGGCTCTTTGATTTCTTGCATTCATGCAATAAGGTAACATTTACGGTAATATAAGCATAAGGTAACAAATAAGGTAATAAGGTAACAATAAATACCCTTACCTTTTATGTTACATTATTATGGTTGAAACTACCAAACTGTCACAGGCAAACACTGCCAAATCCTTGAGAACTATTGTGCCGATTCATATTGTCAACCAGATGGGTTTGAGTCAGGGTGATCAGATAGACTGGGAGTTGGACAAGGAAGGCAGTCAATGGATGGCAAAGGTGACCAAAAGGAAATGATGATGAACAAAAAAACTGTCAAACGAGCACCCACAGCAGGCAAAGTGGAAAAAGTCAGTTTCAGGGATCTTGTCGATATACCATCAACAACACATGCAACCTTTGGACTTTATAATTATCCTGCAAAATTCATACCTCATGTAATTACACATGTGTTGGAAAACTACACAGATCCTAAAATGTCCGTCTTTGATCCTTTTGGCGGTTATGGGACAGTTGGCACCGTATCAAAAATCTCTGGCAATGATTATGAGATGTGGGATTTGAACCCACTGCTTGGGATATTGCATCCAATATCCATCATGAAACCTGTAACCATTGACATTCAAAACATCATAAAAGGAATGAAAAACTCGAAAGAAAAATTTGTGCCTGATTGGGAAAGGCATCAGAACTGGTTCAAAAAAGAATTTCTGCCCTTCTTGTACAGGTTATGGGGGTACTATCACTCACTACAAGATAAAAAAACCAAGATGATTTTGACAATCCCATTACTAAAAACCACTAGATATTTTTCATATGACGATATGCAAAGGCAAAAACTGTCAAAATCTCACAGATCAGAAAAACGCGTTGAGAAAATTCTTGCCTCTGATTGGAAGACTCTCTTTTTCCAAATGCTGGAAAGGGACATAATACGCATACAAAATGGACAGGAAGAATATCAGAGATTGCACCCAAAGAAGACAAAATATAAGATACAAACTGGAATTGATGTGATGCAGCAAAACCTAAAGGAAAACAAGGACGTATTGATTACCTCTCCGCCCTATGTACAGTCTCAGGAATATATGCGTCAAGCCAAACTTGATTTGTATTGGCTGGGTTTTTCAGAAGAAAAAATCAGAGAACTAAGTAAATTGGAGATACCTTACCGTAATGTGGAACCGTGTCCGATTTATTCTCCTACCTATGAAAAATGTTTGAATCGTATTGAAGAAGATCATATCAGAAAAATATTTCAAAGATATTTCTGGTGCATGATTGGAACTTTCACAAGACTACAGGAAAAGATAAACTCTCGGATGTTTATCTTTGTAGGGCATAGCAGTACAAGGGGGAGATCCACCCCGATAGACGTAATCTTGATTGAGCATCTTTCAAAATTTGGGTGGATTCATGAAAAAACATTGAGTGACAAGATAGTTGGGCGCCGCCTGTTTGCATATTCTATAAATCCAGCTTCCAAACGGAAGGATGCACGTACCACCATTGAGAATTTGGTCATATTCAAACGGCGGAGTTGAGCTTATTTTTTAGTTCTGTGAGATAGGGCTCATTCCAATTTACTAGGATTTTCCAGTTGTTTTTTAGAATCTGAATCCTGCTTTTTGCTATGGATTTTCCCCACAAATCTAAAAATGACGTTGGAACTACGTAAATATCGAGTTTGTTCTTGTCTACTCCAAAAATAAGATCAGTGTTTTCTGGGGAATATTTGTAAACTTTGACATCAGATACATATTCACGGTCTATTCCCCCACGACCTCCACCAGTCAAAGTCAGACTGTTATCCATAGTTTTTACCTGAACTCTCAAAAACCGTTTTAAGCCATCCATTTTCTCCATACCGACGATCACGACATCATATGCACTTCCTGACAGGTCAGCTTTTCCAGCCTCCAACCCCAGCCTCATCATTATAGATCTTACGAAAAGCTCATGTGCATCACCTAACGGTGCACCTGATTTCTTCTTGATTAGACCTGTTATGTCTATGTCAAGCAATTCACCCATAATCCCTGATCTTTGTAGATATTTTTAAACATCACCATAACACCCGAAGATGTTACAGAACCCAACGCAATAATCTTTGAAAACAGGGCCGATGAAAAATATGCTGCATGCCAGGCAGCATCAGTCATTGGAAGAAAAGAAAGATTGAAAGAGGTGCAAGGCAACAATGAAAGATACAGGATGAATCTGGAAAAATAATCCATCCTGATTCTGGCAACGCAGGCAATCCTCAAACCCGGGAATATTTGGAGGCATTCATCAGACGAAAGAATTTCCTTCATTTGTAAGAAAAAAACGGGGCAATGTTGAAAAATTATTGCAAGAAAAATCCAATCAGAAGATATCTGAATTCTTTGAAGGATAATTTTTAGAGGTTATCGTCTGAGTCTAAATTGAAACGTCTGTAAATCCTGTTGGAGTGATTGCAGCCGTACCTGTCTTCTTGCGCGCCAAGTATGCGCCGTCTGACAATGTTGAGCATATGGTACGGCACATCCTGACGTGAGACGACTTCATACCCGGGGGACAAAACCTACACTTCGGACAGATCAGGCCGGAATGCACCCGCAGCTGGGCCAAAAACAAACGGCCTCTGCGGAACCAACGGTTTATTAACCCCACTGATCACATGTATTCCATGAAAAAATTGACCGCCTTACAATATACGATATTTATGGTTGCCGCACTGACCATCCTGATTACGGTGCCTTCCGCATATGCTGCCACGCTTGTCCTGGATGCATCATGTCCCAACAAGAACGAGGCCAATGGAACATGTCGGGCTCCTGATGACGGAAAATATATCTGGCTAATGCCCGCAATTAGAAACGCACAACCGGGTGATACCATATCCATCCTAAATGGAACTTATGATAAGGATCGTAACCAAATAGTAATCAGCAAGCCGTTGACAATCCAGTCTGCATCTGCAAGTGACAGGGTGACCTTTAGCGGACCGGTCAATCTCAGAATATCTTCCGATGATGTTACCATAAAAGGCATTACCTTTAAGAATACCACAAAAAATGTGCCTAGCACCGATACCCCTGCACCTGTAATTACCCTTGCCAACGGCCTGTCTGACGTAACAATACACAACAACACGTTTAGGGATACCAACGGACACGGAATAAGAATCGAACTAAGGCCGCAAACTCCATTACCAATGGAAAACCTGACCGTGTCAGACAATGTGTTTAAGAACATTGGAACATTTACTGCGCCACATCATCCTTGGAGGGCCGAAAAAAACTTTACTGCAATACACCTAGTTGGTAACCATGCAGGCCCGGCCTTGGGAATAAACAATTCCAAAATTATCGGCAACACCATTGATACTACGACAGGCGGCGGGATAGGACTGGGCAATGCCAAAAATATCCTGGTGCAAAACAACACAATCTCAAACGTTCCCGGCTCTGCAATCGGAGTCAGATTAGGCGGCGACAATATACAGATCCTTGACAATCGCATACATAACGCAAACTCCGCAGTAGGGCACAATCAAGTCCCTGAAGACGAACGCAAGGGAGGAGCCGTTGTCTTTTGGACGGCAGGCGGCCTGACCAACATTGTCTTTAGCAACAACACAATCTCTGGCGGCAACAACGGGCTTGTCTATTGTGGAGGAATATGCGCCGGGGTAAAGCTGTCCGAATTGGCAGATGCCAGAAATAATTTGGACGCACTCAATGCAACACGGGATACCGACAGGACAAACACGTTTACCCATAACACCTTTGACAACGTAAAGGGCTTTGACATTGTCAACAGGGCACTTGGCACGCTGGTTGCAACCAACAACTATCACGGAGAGGCAGAGCCTGACTTTACAAAAATATTGGACGGCGACATACGCTACAATCCCTACTATAATGATCCGGAACGCAGGGTGCTGGTAGATGACGGCACCGGGCCGGTACAAAAGTCAACTGCACATCTTGACGTATCACCGGTGTGTTCCATATCCCTTGGAAGCTACATCATGGACTTTACAGACGCAAAATACGGCGCCACGTCCAGCATTATACCAAACCAAATCAAAAATGCCGGCAACCGGGATCTTGATGCAATAAAGTTTACCTCTACCGGATGGGAAAAGCCTGACGGCTCTGCCCTTCCTGATGCCGTATCCAGGGTCGGCACCGATGTCACCAGTTCGGCATCCTATACACCCATCACCACTGCTCCGGCCGGCATCAACTTTGATGATACCGACTTTACCGGATCAAACGCGCTTCCAGGCCCAAGTTCCTCCGACTCTGCACGGGTCGGCTTTGTGCTTGACCTTACCGGCGTTGCAACGGGTGCCGATGTCACCATCACGGAATCCGTAACGTACTCTGCAACCTGCAGCTAGGAATCCGACTCCATGGCCCCAAGGTACGGCGGCACTGCCGCAACGGCAGCATGTTTTCCCCTTTTGTCATGATGCCGCAACAGGATACGTCACGGACTCGGCAAAAACATAACCGACCCATTCCAATACATCATGCATGCCAGGCAGACTGATCCCGGATGGTTCCCAGTTCCTTTCGTATCCTGCTGCAATTCTATAAAGCCAGGCAAGGAACCTCAACGGCAAACCCTGCCTTGCCGTACCTGTTTTGCAGATTCCCTGGCACAGCGAATCTGGAATTATTCCTGCAGGGAATGCAGCATCTGATTCCATGACATCTGCAGGTCCGATGTATGCCGCATCATAGCCCCGGTCAATCCACCTACAACCGGTAACCAGTACAAACATGATTGCGCTTGTTGTGGTTCTGTCGTCACTTACAGGCCTTCCAGTTCTTACAGGTTTTGACAGATGCGGTATATGGCACTCCATTCTGAATCTGTCGGTTATTGAAGTTTCATGAAAGCATGCTGTGTTTGGCGATGAACAGATCCAGATGGTCATCAGAAATTGCCCGAACGGCTGGTTCTGGGATCAGTTCATTGTAAAAAACACTGGAAAGAAGAAATCCAGTCAGATTTTGTCACAACAATGCGTGATGTCATTTTCTGGCAAACAGTCTCCTGAGGAGGGATTTTTTCGGTCTTTGTGGAAGAACTGTCTTGGCAGTCTGTCTTTCCTTTGACAGTGCCCTGTCCACAATATCATCTAACACGTCCTCAGACAGCATTGCTTTTGGTTTTTTCCTTTTGCCACCTGATAGAATTTCCAGCCTGTCTTCCAGTTCCTGGTATTTTTGCCTCAGATATTTCTCATCTGTATTGTATAGGGGTTTGTTGCTATGCAGGCATTCTTGTATGAACTGCAGTCTGCCGGCATCGCCCATTCCTGCATTTAGCAGGTCAGTTGCCATGGTACTGTAATCAACATCCGAATCCAAGAATCAACGTAACTGTAACACCATTAATAATTTTATCCTGTTCTTTTTGCTTAAAATGCATCAAGCGATCAAAAATTAATTTTTACAAGTCGGGATAAATCAAAACCTTTGAATCCAAACCATGAAAAAATCACAGCGACAATCGCAAACAATTCAGACCCAGAAGCTCGTCAGAGGATGCTTAATATCAGGACTGACTGCTGCGTCCCTGTATGCTGCCTGCCGTGACACTGGAACTCCCGGGACGCCAAATGAGATTGCAGGATGCCGCATCGTGGACTGGAAATCGGGATGCCGGTATCCGATCCGGTATCACGCATTGCAGGAATTGCAGGCAGGACAGGCCTGACTGAAAAGACAGGTAGAATGGCAGATGCAATGCCAGGGAATGCGCAGGAGAAAGGCAAGTCAACCGGCAAGGATCCGACGGGCACGGCAGCTGCCGCACCGTACCTGGCATGCATCGGGACCGGAGAGAATGCAGCCCAAAGGGGCATCCCTGATGCCTCGGGGATGAGAGGGGTTACGGCAGGAAACAGATGCAACAGCCTGAGGCAGAATGTGGGCTTTTTTAGACCAAGGCACGCGTGCACTGTTGGCCTAAAACTTTCTCCTTTGTCAACAAATTATCACTTTACCATTTTAACAAAACAAGGAATCTCATGATGTCATGGCCCGAAAGTACAGTTCCCCGATATCCTATCGCCTGCGGGAGATTCCGGTGGGCCACATTACGGTGTGGCGTGATGCCCAGGCAAGAAGGCTGGACAGGGACGGCATTGCAGAGCTTGCAAGGTCCATCAAAAACGAGGGGCTGCAGAATCCCCCGATGGTCCAGAAGAACGGGAAGGACTCCTATCTGCTCATGTCGGGCCAGAGAAGGCTGGCAGCCCTGAAAAGGCTGGGGGCAAAAAAGATACCCGTACTGCTGCTGACAAACAGCACCAGGTATGACCTGGAGGATGCAAAGGCAGCATCAGTCGTCGAGAACCTGCACCGCAACAGGATGAGCACAAAGGACATGGCTGCGGCATGCGTATTTCTGAGCGAGTCCGTAGGCAGGTCAAAGGCTGCAAAGTCCTTGGGGATTTCACCGCAAACCCTGAGAAAATACCTGGGGTTTGCGGCGGTTCCGGACAGGCTAAGGCAGTTTGTCCCAGGGGAACTGTCTCGTGATGACTGTGTCAGACTGTATCACGCAGTTCCAAGCGTAACAAAGGCCGTATCCGTTGCAGAGAGGATCATTCCGTTGGATCGGAAACTGAGAAGAGCGTACCTCAAGGCCCTGGGCAGATCACCAAAGTCATCGCATCCAAAGCTGCTCAAAAAGGCAAAGGCAGGGCTGCTGCAGCAAAGGGTTGCCATACAGCTGACCAAGGGAAACGCAAGAAAACTGCGCAGCTTGGCTGCAAAAAGGGGGACTGACGTGGCTGAAATGGCAGATGAAATAGTATCAGGCTATTTGAAAAGAAAATAAGAATAAAAAAAGTCAAACTATTTCAGTACTTGGGAAAGTGACCATCTGCACCTTCCAAACGGTATTCTGATTTTACTCCGCCAAAGAAATCAACAATAATAATTTCAAAGATGCATTTGAGAATTTCAATTGTAATGATTGTGTTTGTATGACTGATGCGGCAATTATCTCTCAGCATGCAATTATCCATGATCATAAGAATTTCACTAAATGATTAGTTTTGAGACGAGCTGATAAGAAGAAATGGCACATTTCTTAGTCGTACCACAAGTTTATCCTTTTATTCTCATTTAATCAATTGATTTTATGAAAGTTGCAGTAATCCAATTCAAGGCATCGACAAGCAAAGAAATCAATTTAAAAAAAATCACTTCATACATTTCAAAAGCTGCTTCTAAAAATGCAACATTCTGCGCTTTTCCAGAATTTATGATGTTTTATACAAATTCATCCCAAACTTCCAAACAATTAGCATCTTTGTCTGAAACAATTAAAGGAAATTTTGTTACAGCTATTGCAAAAGCTGCAAAGGAAAATAAAATCCAGGTTGTAGGATCATTTTATGAAAAAAGTAAAACAAAAGACCGTGTTTATGATACAGCGTTCGTAATTGACAAATCAGGAAAAGTAATTTCCACTTATCGTAAAATTCATCTTTATGATGCATTAGGGTTTAAAGAATCGGATAAAATGAAATCAGGCTCAAAAATTTCAAAACCAATCAACACATCCATTGGAAAAATCGGCATGATGATCTGCTATGATCTAAGATTTCCGGAAATGTCGCGTTCACTTGCAGCGGCCGGTTCTGAAATTCTAGTTGCGCCTTCTGCTTGGGTAAAAGGAAATATGAAAGAAGAGCATTGGATTACAATTAACAAAACGCGTGCAATTGAAAATGGATGCTACGTTATAGCACCTGATCAAGTTGGAAACACCTACTGTGGAAGAAGTTTAGTGGTTGATCCATATGGAAAAGTTTTACTTGATATGAAAAAGAAACAAGGAATCAGTTTTGTAGATATAGATCCAGATAAAGTAAGACAGACACGAAAAATTTTGCCACTGCTCAAAAATAGAAGAACCGATGTTTATCCTACCTTGAAGGCCTAGTCTTTCTACTGTCGCAATTAAAATTTCCACATTGTTTGGTCCATTTTTGGTTTCGTGAATAACGAAAAATGATCATTGGCCATCTGCAGATGTCACATGGTGATTTTGTCGCCCTCATTCTTGCTTTTTGTAATAGCGGTGATGATGCTTTACATCCGCCATAAAAATTTGAACAACCCATGAATCGTTTTCTTGTTGCCTTAGATCTAATTACCATTAGTTCTCCGAGTCTGCATTCGGGACATGGAACGAGTCCGTCCTTTGGGGAATTCGTTCCAAGAATAACGTATTTTTTCTCTTTTGCAGACCAAGAAAGAAATCCGTTACTATCAAAATATTGGATAATTTCTTTTTTGAATATGTTGGTTCTTGATTTTGTAGTTTTGACCATGTGTCTGATCACTGGTTTTTTGATCTGAACAGCTCTTGCACTTGATTTCCTTGACGGCATTTTAGATGATGAATTTACTAAAACGATTTTTATAGGGAAATGGGTCAGTGAGATTTGTGGAAAAGGTTTGTGTTCTTGGCGCCGGCAGCACCAAATATGGAAAATTAAGTGAAAGTATCGCCGATATTACCACTCAGGCGTCAGTTTCAGCCATAGAAAGCGCAGGAATTGATCCAAAAGAGATCCAAGCATCCTACATTTCAAATGTTTTTGGAGTGGCCGACAAACAGGTCCACATAGGACCAGTTTTAATGAGTAGATTGGGAATTCCCGACAAACCATCATTGACAATAGAATCTGCATGTGGTAGTGGTTCCGTGTCTTTTAGGGAGGCATATGCAAATGTTGCAGCAGGATTTTATGATTGTCTAGTTGTTACCGGTGTAGAAAAAGTAACACATACCGGAACTGAATGGACAACGACATACTTTGCATACTGTTCGGACTTTTTCTATGAAGGCCAAGCAGGTGCATCGTTTCCGGGTTTGTTTGCATCAATGGCACGGGCATACTTGACAGAATTTGATGCGACTGAAGAAGACTTTGCAAGTGTTGCAGTAAAGAATCATGATAATGGCTATCTGAATCCCAAGGCACACATGCAAAAGAAAATTACAGTTGACGATGTAATGAACTCTGCAGTAGTTGCAAGCCCGCTAAAGCTCTATGATTGCTGCCCATTCTCTGACGGTGCAAGTTCTGTCATACTTTGTTCTGAAAAGTTTGCAAAAGAACATGGTGGTGATTATGTACAAGTAATTGGCTCTGGTAGAGGCGGTTCACCAGCTGCATTACAAGGCCGTGAGCACATGACAACAATTCCCAGCACTAAACTTGCAGCATCGGATGCATACAAAATGGCAGGCATAACTGCAAAAGATGTTGACTTTGCAGAAGTACATGATTGTTTTACAATTGCAGAAGTCGTTGATACTGAAGATTTAGGTTTCTTTGATAAAGGACAAGGTATTCAGGCTGTCCGTGAAGGCAGAACAAAATTGAATTCTGACATTTCAATTAATCCATCAGGCGGTCTCAAATCAAAGGGACATCCAATTGGTGCAACAGGTGTTGGACAAGTAGTGGAAGTGTTTGATCAATTAACTGGTAGTGCCGGCGAAAGGGCTGTTAAAGATGCAAAAATCGGCTTAACTCACAACTTTGGTGCAACGGGTGCAAGTTGTGCCGTTCATGTATTCCAAAGTGTGTAAAATGACTGTTGAAGAACAACTCATTGAAAATGCAAAAAATGGCAAAGTCCTAACTCACAGATGCTCCAGTTGCAGCCAACTCCATCTTTCAACTGTTTATTATTGCCAAAAGTGTGGTAGCAAAGAATTTGAAGACGCAATTCTAGATGGCGTAGGTTCAGTTGCAACATACACTGTAATCACCGTGCCTCCGGCAGGCTTTGAAAAATATGTTCCTTATGCCTTTGTTGTACTTCAACTAGATAATGCCGATTTGAGAATTTCTGGGTTTATGGCAAACATTGCCACTCCTGCAGACTTGCCGGTTGGAACAAGGGCCAAAATTACTGGTTTTGATGAACGCGGAATCATCATCGAAAGACAGTAAAATAATTTGTTAGAATTATTAAAAAAATTCAGAATCGTTTCTTAATTATTTTGCATATCTGATCGTATTCATGTCAGTAGAAATTACATGCGGCAAATGTGGTGAAAAGATCACAAACATGAAGATGCTAAAATCTCTAAAGGATGTACTAAATCCGTCAAATGGCAAATGTCCATCATGCGGACAGAAACTTTCCACATCAGAATTTTCACTTGATGTACAAGAAAAATAATTGGAAATGATCATCTTCCAAATTTGTTTTTAGATTTTCTGCAAATCTGATCAAAAATACAAAAATTATCCAGTCACAAGTCTTATTTACTGCATTAATTTTAGAAACACCATTGAAACAAGCAGAAGAAGATCTAGAATTAGATGTTGATGCTGATTTAGATGATGATTCAGAATTGGACATGGACATTGATGACGACTCTGATCCAAAGAGAGGCGGAATCTTACAATCTACCTCAAAACGCGTCAGAATGATCTTCTCTGTCATGGCAAGTCCAAACAGAATTGATATCCTCAGAATTCTTAATTCCAAAGGCCCGTTGACTTATTCTGAATTAAAGTCTCTGGCAGGTTTCAAATCAAAAAAAGAAAGTGGAAAATTTGCCTATCACTTGAGAAAATTACTTAGACAATCCCTTGTCGCATTAAATAAATCTGAAAGACGCTATACCATTACAAATCTTGGAAAGCTTGTCTTGAGCTTGGCAAGACAAATTGAAGAAAGATCAATTATTGAAAGTGGGAAAATGTATGTCAGAACATCGTCCGAATCCATTGAAGAATTCAACTCGCATAAAATCATTCAATCCCTAGTTCGCGAAGGAAGTCTTCCATTGGAACTTGCACAAAAAATCACTGAAGAAGTAGAGAATAGGATCTACAAATACCAAACCACCTATCTCACAGGCGCATTAATCCGAGAAATGGTTAATTCTGTGCTACTTGAGCACGGTCATGAGGAATACAGGAACAAGCTTGCACGCCTGGGCCTGCCTGTCTATGATGTCCAAGAGATGATTTCTAATCTTGACGATGTAGACAATGGAGCTGAAGGTCTTTTGTTCAATACTGGACAAAAAGTATTCGCAGAACATCTTCTTACAAACATTTTACCAAAAGATGTGGCAGATTCTCATCTTTCTGGCGATTTACACATATCCAATCCTGGAATTTGGTCCATGATTCCTGACACGATATTTGTTAACATTAAAGAATTGATTGAAGACGGCGTTGATCTTGGCGGAAAATATCTTGATGTCTCAAGAATACCTGCATCAAAACAACTAGATGAGATCACAAGTTCATTATCTGTAGTTATTGCTCTTCTATCAAAAGAAGCCTCACAAGAAATTGTTATTGATGGACTACCTTCATTATTCACAAAACATTCAAAGTCACTACCAGAGCTTGAACAAAAGTTAACTGATGCATTTGCAACGGCATCAACAACCTCAAAGTATAACAAAACCAGCACCAATGTTTCAATTCGTTTACAATTGGGAAGTGATGCAAAAACAATTAATGCGATTATCAACGCATACAAAAATTATACAAAGATGACACCTGTTCCAAAGATTGGTTTGATCGTTGACGCTGATAAAGGAAAGATTACTGACGTTTCACAGGCAGCAGCTGAAATACTCTCACTTGGCGGAAAAGTAATGTTTGCCAAAGGCCAAACATCTAGCTACGGTGTCACAAGCGGTTCTACAAAAACATCCGGCCCTCTTTCTATCACATTACAATCTGTATCAATTAACCTTCCAAGATTGGCATTTGAATCAAATAAAGACGAAACATACTTTAGAGCAAGACTTGCTTTATTGATGAAACCCGCTTTAGCCTCTATGGCATTAAGAAAGAAAGAAATCTCGGATCTTACACGAAGAGGCCTTAATCCTATCCTTGCAAAGAACACCCAGTACATGCAGAAAAGCTCTGTATCCCTTGTGGTGAATTTGGTAGGACTCAAAGAGGCTGTCTTTAACATACTTGGATTCCAAGACAATAAAGAAGGACGAGACATTCTTCACAAAGTCATTGAGACAGCAGCTGATGTTGGGGCCAAAAAAGGCAAGGAATCAGGCGATATCGTGGCTATATCCATGACTGAAACTGAGGGCTCTGCCCGTTTTGCCACTCTAGATGGTGAAAAATATGGTAAAAATTCCAGTTTGAACTCTATGGATGCCGATTTCTATTCTCAAGGAATTGTGGTTAAGGCCTCAGAAGTTTCTGATTTGACTGCCAAAAGCGAGGTCATATCGGAATGTAACAAACTCTCCAAATTACTTAATGGAGGTTTGCTCGTAGGCTTGCAAATTGACAAGGATGCAAAGATTGAGGATATCAAAAAATCTATAGAAAAGACATCCGGCCTCACATCTTCTTTCAAACCCATGACATCTGCTACAATTTGTGGTGAGTGTGGTTTCAAAGACGAGCCGTTTGATGACAAGTGTCCAAAGTGCAAGTCCCCTTACGTTGTCTGATTTTCGTAATTGTTGAACTAGTTCCGATCATTTTTCAAAACTTTTTGATCAGTCTCGATCCTGCGATCATCGTCAGCCGCCATCGATATCATGCCAGTATGAAGTTCATAGTAGCGATGTCAATATTTTTGAACCGGGATTTAAGAAAAAGTTGTGGAATCAGTTATAACCACATTCATTCTAACCATTGCGGGGAGAGATTATAATGGATAATTCACAAATAGAAAATACGATCAGTGAGATCCGTAAGCGCAGCGGCGCAGTAACGGCTTTCAATAAAGATAAAATTTCAAATGCCATTTATCAGGCATTGGCAGCCACCTCTAAAGCCGATCGTGGCGTTGCCGACAAACTAGCAGAAGATGTAGTTAGCAAGTTAGTAGAGCAAGGATTTACAGGCTCTAGATCACCCACAGTTGAGGACATTCAGGATATTGTAGAATCAACCTTGATCGATAGCGGCAATAGCGATATTGCAAAGGCATACATCGTTTACAGACACGAAAGAAGAAAATTGAGGGACGAAAAAATGAAGGTCCTAAATCTTAAAGCCCTTGATCCAGTCTCCAAAAAATTTGACTTGAATTGTTTGAGAGTATTGGCTTCTCGATACCTATTTAGAAATTCAAAGAGCGAGATTATCGAGTCACCAACTCAAATGTTTGAAAGAGTAGCAATTCTAGTCGGAATTGGTGACATGCTATATGATTCACATATATTTGACAAATCTGGTAGCCACAAACAAGACATAGAGCAGGCAAACTCTTATCTGGAAAAGCTAGACGCATTTGATTACAAATTCAAAGTGGGGGATTACTTTTTCAACAAATGGCATTTTAGAGCACTAATCAACCATTATGTGACTCTAGCAAACAAAGGACAAATGAAAATAAGCTTCAAAGATCTTTTGACATTACTAGCGGGAAAGAAACTAGAAAGCTGTTCAGAAAAAATTACCGAGTACTTTGAGATGATGACTGCCCAAAACTTTTTGCCAAATTCACCGACTATGATGAATGCAGGCGGAAGACTGGGTCAGTTATCAGCATGCTTTGTACTTGGAATGAATGATGGCATGGAGGAAATCATGAAATCTACTTCTGACGCGGCATTAATCTTCAAGTCTGGCGGCGGCGTTGGAATCAACTACTCTGATCTTCGTGAAGAAGGCGATATTGTTGCATCAACATCCGGTGTAGCATCCGGCCCTGTATCCTTCATGAACATCATCAATACAGTCACTGAAGTTGTAAAACAAGGTGGCAAGAGGCGTGGTGCAAACATGGGAATTATAGAGGCATGGCATCCCGATGTAGAAAAATTCATCACAAACAAAACAGAAGCAGGCGTTTTAGAAAATTTCAACATCAGTGTTGGAGTTTGGGAAGACTTTTGGCATGCCCTTGTTAACACGACTGACGGTAACTATGTTTTACGCAGTCCACGTGATAAAAAACCAGTTAAAGAAATCAACGCACACCAGCTAATTGATCTAATCGCATTGTCAGCATGGAAAAGTGCAGAACCTGGCTTGATCTTCTTTGATCAAATAAACAAATACAATGTATTTGCTAAAGCAAGACAGGGGCCACTAAGAGCAACTAATCCTTGCGGTGAACAAAGTCTCTATCCATACGAATCATGCAACTTGGGTTCTATCAACCTGGTAAATCTTGCAAAAAGACAGGCTGACGGTTCTTACGAATTTGATTGGCAAGGATATGAAGAGATTATCCGAAAGACAACAAGGTTCTTGGATAACATCATCGATGTAAACAATTATCCGGTACAGGAGATCAGCGTAGCCTCAAAAGAATCCAGAAGAATTGGATTGGGTGTAATGGGAGTAGCTGATTTGCTATACAGACTAAAAATCCCGTACAACTCCAAAGAAGGCTACGAGCTCCAATCAAAGCTATCTGAAGCACTTACTTACTATTCAATGGAAGAGAGTGTGGCACTTGCCAGTGCTAGAGGGGAATTCCCGCTTTGCGAAAAGACAGAATACCCTGAAGGAAAGATTCCGGTATCTGGATACTATGAGAAATCAAAAGACTCCCATTCATACGAATGGGATCCCCTCATTGAAAAAATCCAAAAACATGGCATTAGAAATGTCTTGACTACTACTGTAGCTCCTACTGGAACACTGTCTATGATTGCAGACTGTTCAAATGGAATGGAGCCTGCTTTTGCACTGGTATTTGAGAAAAGAGTTACCGTTGGAAGATTCTTTTACACAAACAAGATTCTTGAAGAAGTCCTTAAAGAAAGGGGTCTTTACACAGATGAAATCCTTGAAAAGATTGCAGACAATTACGGTTCCTTGAAAGGAATCGCTGAGATTCCTCAAGACCTGCAAGATGTCTTTGTTACAGCAATGGATATCCATTGGGCTGATCATCTCATGGCTCAAGGCGTCTGGCAAGATTGGATTGGCAATGCGATTGCAAAAACAATCAACATGCCATATGATGTGACAGTCGAAGATGTAAAATCCGCATATCTACTTGCTCACGAAATCGGCCTGAAAGGAATGACTGTATATCGTGATGGATCAAGACACAAGCAAGTTCTTCACATGACAAGTGAGAATGCAACAAAGACTTTTGAAGTAGTGCCAAGTGAATACATGAATGGCTTTGTAACCGAAAACATTACAAATCCATACATAAAATCTCAAGTCAATGCCGCACTTGCATTAAAGGTTCATGACGAAGAAATTCAAATAGAAACCCCAAAGACTGAAGAAATTCCTGAGTACAAACTGTGTCCAACATGCAAAAATGCCCTTGTCTTTGTGGAAGGCTGCAGCACCTGTATCGAATGCGGATACAGTGGCTGTACTTCTGGATAAGTAACAGAATAACAACTTTTTTACTTTCTTTTCGTTTTGAACCTATGTGGATAAGAAGTTTCTAGGCGTAATTGTAGGCATGGGAGTAATTACCGGTATAATTGGGGCAGTTTTGAGCATTCCCAGTGATGCTGCTTATACGCCACAGACAAACCAAAAAATCGGCCTGGTAATCAATTCCCCCAATCAATCCACCACATTACAAGAATTAGACGATGTGTATTCTGTGGCATCTGACAGCGGAATTGGAAGAAGCAATGTGTATCTTTTTTGGAATTCGGTTGAACCTGTACGTGGAGAATATGATTGGAGCCAATCAGACGTATTGATGGGCTTTAACCAGAAAAACAATCTCAAAGTGACCTTGTATTTTTCTATAATTAACGGTGAAACACTCGGACCGTTTCCAAATTGGATTGGAAAGCCCTCCCTGAATTCTATTGGCGAAGATAGAGTTGTCGGTGTTCTTGACGAAATATTATCCAGATATGATCTTGTAGACACCGTCATTCTTGCAGGACAAACAGAATCACAATTCAGATATTACGAGCAAAACATCCCTGTCTATAAAGAACTCTTTGATGGAGTCTATGAGAAAATCAAAGAGAAACATCCTGATGTAAAGATGGGAAATGCTTTTGCTTTAGATCACGTTTTAAATAAAAATCTTCGATACATTGTAACTGAGCTATCCATAGGTGATTTTGTTGCTTTTTCATACTCCCCAGTTGACACACTAAATGATATTGTAAAAACCCCCGCGCAAGCAAAAGATGACCTGTATCAAGTCTTTGATTTGGCAGGAGACAAAAAAGTGGGGATTTTTGAGCTTAGCTGGAGCACATCTGATTTTGTAGGCGGAAACGAAACAACACAAACAGAGTTTTTGGAAAAATCCTTCGAATTTTACAGTGAAAATGAATCTGAAATCGAATTCTTCACTTGGTACAGGCAATATGATAGGCCTACGGGTTCATGCATAGTCGAAGCGCCAGAAATTGGAGGACAGACACTGGAAATCGGAGGCTCCAGCTATGGAACCAGTGAATATGTGGCCGAAAGATTAAGCCACTATCTTTGCAGTGCAGGCATGATCGATAATGATGGTAATCCCAAATCCAGTTGGACTGAATTTAAAAAACAAATTGAAACGATAAATTAAAATGGTTTCCTTGGTTTTATCTGAATCCTCATTAGAGCTTGTTCCATCGGAATTAGAACGTCATCCGTCAGTTGTCTCACATGCAAGGAAACTTGGAAAGCGTCCATCAGAAATCCTATTGGATAATTCCTGGCATTTTGCAGCCATGAAAGGAATTGAAAATGAGACGAAGCGAGGACGGCCGGACCTAGTTCATTTCTCAATACTCGAAGCCACCACAATTCCGCTATACCTTCAAGACAGAATCAGACTTTATGTTCACACTCTTGACGATAACGTGATATCGTTTGCAGAAAATGTCCGCATTCCCAAATCTTATCATAGATTTGCAGGTGTTATAGAGAAATTGTATCAAGAAAAAGAAATTACTTCCAAAAATGGTATCTTGTTGAAGATGAAAAAACAAAATTTTTCTGAGCTAATCAATGAGATCAACCCTTCCAAGATACTTGGTTTTTCTACAAAAGGAATCAAAAGTACATATGAAAAAATTGCCAGGGACGTTGATGATGGTGCATGCATTGTAATTGGAGGGTTTCAAAAAGGACACTTTTCCTCTACAATCGAATCTAAAATAACAGATCTTTATTCTGTCGGCGATGAATCTTTTGAGGGTCACACTGTAGTTGCCAGAATGCTATATGAGTATGAAAAAACCATTTTTATGTAGGAAATAAAATTTTCAGTCTATTGCAGTCATAGTATAGCCTGGTTAGTATTCGGGGTTTCCAACCCTGTGACGCGGGTTCGAATCCCGCTGACTGCATCTTTCAATAATTATAAGAACCAATTTTTAGGTGTGGTTTCAGATAGGGTTGTGAAGCCTGCTGCTAGAAAAATTGCAATGGAAAGAATGCAAATTCTGATTGACAGTGCAATTACAAATGCAAGGGTGGATCCTAAGCTGTCTCAAAGACAGGCTCTCCTTGCGCGAAGAATCAGTACTAGGCATAAAATTCGAATGCCATACCACCTTAGAATGGCGTTTTGTAAGAAATGCAAATCATTTATTGCGCCTGGAATAAACTCTAGAATTCGTTTAGGAAGAACGTCCGTCAAATCGATCAGAATATCTTGTAATTTCTGCGGTCACACTTATCGAAAAATCATACCGTAATGATTTTTTAACGCCTTCAAAATATCCAGAATCATGGTTCCAAAGGCAGTCTTCCTAATTCTTGTAGGATTATCTGTCGTTTCCATTTCTCCGGCATATGCACAGCATCATTCGGGATCTCCTGCGCCTCCAATAGATTTTGACGGATTAAAAGTGGCACTGACTACGGTCTTGTCCCCCGAAAATTTCTCTTTTGGCGACTCTGACAGCGTTAATCTGTCTGTAAGATTTTTTGACAGTGATACAAACGAAAACATTCCTAGCGTCACATACAGAATTCAAATTTTCCATGAGGATTCCCTTGTTGCCAGTGAGTACTTTTTTGATGATGACGGCAGCTTGGAGCTAGAAATCAAGCCTATATCCGGCTGCACAGAACAAAATCTGTGGAAATGTACCATCTATAATGGCGAAAGACATGCTATAGCAGGCGCCTATTATGCAAGAGGGGATTCATTACCTGCAATTCAGGGGCCTGTTTTTGACAAAAGCGGTCAATACAACATTCAAGTTTCGATCGTGGGTGCAACAAATCCAAAAACAATGACTACACAGGATTTGCTCTTTGAAACTTTCTTACATATTCCTCAAAAACAAACATTTCCAATCAAGGCTGCAAATGCTCAAGAGTCTCCAATACACGTAAAATCCTACAATGACGAAATTTCCAACTTCAATTATGATAAGTCGGCAGATAAAATCTCGTACGAAATACCATATGCTTGGAATGATCCTGCCCATGGCTCCATTAACCAACTGGTTTTACTTGAAAAAGATTTTTCATCTTTTAAGCATGGTTATGATGTTGATGTCTTTGTGAAGGGCCACAAGGTAGATGACAGATATTCTGATTTTGATATCACCCAATCTGATGAGAATGTGATTCGTATAGACATTCCACACGAAGAACTACTATCGATTAAAAACAAATTAGAGAATACAAGTGATGACATAATAGGCATTGAAATTTTACTTGGGGAACAAATTGATTTTGATGAGCTTGATTTGACATTTGATAATGGTTTTAGCGCTCAGATACTTTGGAATTCTCAATTAAATGCAGGCGATGACATCCCCCTTACTCTTTCTTTCTTTGATGTAAATGACAATCCTGCCGAAAATATTTTATTTGCATACAGCGTCACTGATTCTTCTGGCAAAGAAATCTGGTCAAATATAGGGACCTCTGATGCACATTTGGGAATTTTAGCCTCACATGGAATTTACCAAGAATCCATCTTCATTCCCAATGACGGGCAATATCAATTAAAAGTTATCTTAATCGGTCATGATTATGATACCTTTGAAAAATTCTTTGCGTCTGCATCCGAGTTCAGTCTTGCCTCCAAAAATACAATACAGGAAGAAAAGACAACTCTAGTTCCATCCTGGATAAAAAGCAATGCCGGCTGGTGGGCAGATGGAATTATCGGCGATGAAGAATTTGTCCAATCAATCCAATTCTTGATTAATGAAGACATTATCAGCATGACCGTTGGTAAATCACAACCAACAGAATCTAAAGAAATTCCATCCTGGATAAAAAGCAATGCCGGCTGGTGGGCAGATGGATTGATCTCTGAAAGTGATTTTGTTAAAGGAATGGAATTTTTGGCTAGTCGGGGAATAATCAGATAGTCAAAATTTGGATTAGAAAATTCCGGCACCGGTCTGATAATTTTAAGCCAGGTTATCACAAGCAAACCCCCACCAATGCCTCTATGATTTATAAGACGACTATCGAGTTTTTGATTTGATGGCAAAGGTATACGATGTACCTGCAGGTGTATTGATAGAGAGGCTGTCTTCAGCACTAAAGAATGAGGATATCCCTGCACCTTCCTGGATTCCTTTTGTCAAAACTGGAGCTCATGCAGACAAACCCCCGCAAAATAGAGACTGGTGGCATACAAGATGTGCATCAATTATGAGAAAAATTTACCTTAATGGCCCAATTGGGATTAATGCTTTAAGAAATGACTATGGCGGTGGAAAGCCATCTGGATATGGAGCTGCACATCACAAAGATGCTGGCGGTGCAATCATTCGTAATGCAATTCAAGGATTGGAAAAACTTGGTTATGTGGAAAAAATTGAGAAGAAAGGGCGCGTCATTTCTAAACAGGGAATGCAAAAACTGGATCGACTGTCAACTGAAATTCTTAAAGAGCTAATCGTCGAAAATCCTCAACTGAAAGTATACTCTTAGAGTCAAAATGAGCTTCCCGGAATCCAATGATCAACCCCCCATTGATAACACCAGCAATGAATTGGCTGCACAAAAAGAGCAGCTTCTCAAACAAATCCTAAGCCCTGAAGCTCGAATGAGACTAAACAACATCAAAATGGTCAAACCCGAATTATCTGATATGGTTGAACAATATCTGATTGGAATGGCAACGCAAGGAAAGATCCCTGGCCAAATCAGTGACGATCAATTAAAGCAAATTTTGCTCTCGGCTCAGCAGCCCAAACGTGATTTTAAGATAAATCGAGTCTAGTACAGATAAAATATAATTATGGGAAAAATCACCTATCATTCATGAAAGCTGTAGTATACAATGAATATGCACCAGATGATAATTATGCAAAGATCCTTAAAGTCCAGGATATAGATGATCCAAAACCAAAACCAGACGAGGTTGTTTTTACAAATAAAGCGTCTGCCCTAAATTATAATGACATTTGGGGAATGAGAGGGGTGCCAGTCGCAGTTCCTCTTCCACACGTTTCGGGTTCTGATGTAGCTGGAGACGTTATCGCAGTAGGCGAGGATGTACAAAATTTCAAAGTTGGAGACAGAGTTGTTTCCCACTCAAATCTTGCATGCAGGGTCTGTAAAGCATGTACAGATGGAAGGGAATTTGACTGTACCCGAAGACAGGTTTGGGGTTTCCAAACCGGACCACTATGGGGTGCATACTCTGAACAAATTCATTTACCAGAAGTCAACGTTTCAAAAATTCCTGACGGCGTTTCATATGAAGACGCAGCGGCAGCTTCAATGACTCTTCTGACTTCATGGCACATGTTAGTTGGTAGAGCAAACATCACCCCAGGACAGACAGTACTAGTAATGGGCGGCGGTTCCGGTGTCGGAAGCTTTGCAATTCAGATTGCAAAATTGTATAACTGTGACGTAATTGCAACCGCAAGTCCTGACAAGTTAGATAAATGTCTGGAACTCGGGGCAGATCATGCAGTAGATCACAGAAAGGACGACTGGCAAAAGGAAGTCTTCAAAATTTCAAAGGAAATCTCAAAAGCAAAAGGCGAAGCACCCGGAATTGATATTGCATTTGATCATATCGGTCAGACTCATTTCAACAAGCAACTAACCTTGCTCAAGTATGGCGCATCTCTTGTTTCGTGTGGCGCCACAACAGGTTATGACGCGCAAATAGATCTCAGACACATATTCTTCAAGGGAATTAACGTCTTAGGTTCAACACAGGGAACCAAAGCCGAACTTGACCAGGGTCTTTACTGGATGGGTCAAGGAAAACTAAAATCCGTTGTTGACTCTGTCTATACATTTGAGCAAGCCGCAGAGGCCCACACAAAAATGTTAGACGGAAAATTCTTTGGCAAAATCTTAATCAAGCCTGAAGGCGCTTAGTCGTTTAATGGCCCGGCTCTTCAGAAGTCTCATTTTTGTTCCCGGAAACAATCCTAGATTTCTAGAGAAGGCAAAAAAGCTACAATCTGACATTGTATGTTTTGATTTAGAGGATTCTGTTCCTGACAACGAGAAAGCAAATGCAAGAAAGCTAATCAAATCTGCCCTCGAATCTAGAAAGTCATACGAATCCTCAATTTTTGTCCGCACCAATTCTCCCTTATCCGGACAAATTCCATATGACCTAAAGGAGGTTGTCCAAAAGGGAATTGATGGGATTGTTATTCCAAAAGTCAGTAATGCCAAAGAACTAAAAAAAATCGAAAAAATTATTTCAGGATTGGAAAAAACGCGAAAACTAAAACCGATACGACTAATCCCTTCAATAGAGTCTGCAGAGGGCGTTGTTAACACATATCAAATTGCTTCTAGCAGTAAAAGAATAGCTGCAGTAGTGTTTGGCGTATTTGATCTTCTAAATGATATTGGTGTGGGATATGCCAAAGATGCAGAAGGCGCAAAATATTCCAGAAGAAAAATTCCTGTGGATGCCAGAGCCGCGGGTGTGGCCGCAATAGATGCCATCTGGCAGGATCTAAAAGATTCAAAGGGGTTGGAGAAAGACTGCAAGATTGGAAAAAGCTTGGGCTACTCTGGAAAGAGCATCATTCATCCAGATCACATTTCTGTGACCCACAAATTATTTCATCCAGACAAAAGCGAACTAGCTTGGGCTGAAAAAGTATGCAAAGTTTATCTTGAATCAACAAAGAAGGGTAAAGGGGCTACGACTGCAGAAGGTAAAATGATAGACGAGGTACATTTCAAGCAGGCAAAAGCACTCCTCGAACTTGTAAAATGAGTGATTTTTGAAGTCAATTTTATTCCAATACTTCCAACATTGCTTTCATACTGGTACTTTTTTCAAACGTTTTTTTGCTTATTGTGCCTAAAATGCCGATACTGCCCTTTTTGATATCTAATCCTATCTCTTCAAAAACACATTGTAATTTTGATATTTTTCACTTTCACTAGTGACTTTTCCAGATTCTATAATCAAAACATCTAAAATTAAATTTTCTATTTTTCCATATCCTGATGTCTTTGGAACTTTTGATTCTTTAAGAATTTGTGGGATGGTATATTCATTTTCTAAAAGTACTGGGATAATTTTTCCTGTTTCGGCTTCTCCGAATAATTCTAAAATCAAATCTCCTAATTCGAACTCACCCAAAACCGACCATTCGGGCAGTTTTCGATGATCATCTGGGATCTGTTCATCACCAAACACAACATGTTTTCATAAAATTTCAAGAACCGACAGATTCACAATGCGTGCAGCGTAGAATCATTATCAGACGGTGCAGGATGAGCATATGGTACGGCACATCCTGACGTGAGACGACTTCATACCCGGGGGACAAAACCTACACTTCGGACAGATCAGGCCGGAATGCACCCGCAGCTGGGCCAAAAACAAACGGCCTCTGCGGAACCAACGGTTTATTAACCCCACTGATCACATGTATTCCATGAAAAAATTGACCGCCTTACAATATACGATATTTATGGTTGCCGCACTGACCATCCTGATTACGGTGCCTTCCGCATATGCTGCCACGCTTGTCCTGGATGCATCATGTCCCAACAAGAACGAGGCCAATGGAACATGTCGGGCTCCTGATGACGGAAAATATATCTGGCTAATGCCCGCAATTAGAAACGCACAACCGGGTGATACCATATCCATCCTAAATGGAACTTATGATAAGGATCGTAACCAAATAGTAATCAGCAAGCCGTTGACAATCCAGTCTGCATCTGCAAGTGACAGGGTGACCTTTAGCGGACCGGTCAATCTCAGAATATCTTCCGATGATGTTACCATAAAAGGCATTACCTTTAAGAATACCACAAAAAATGTGCCTAGCACCGATACCCCTGCACCTGTAATTACCCTTGCCAACGGCCTGTCTGACGTAACAATACACAACAACACGTTTAGGGATACCAACGGACACGGAATAAGAATCGAACTAAGGCCGCAAACTCCATTACCAATGGAAAACCTGACCGTGTCAGACAATGTGTTTAAGAACATTGGAACATTTACTGCGCCACATCATCCTTGGAGGGCCGAAAAAAACTTTACTGCAATACACCTAGTTGGTAACCATGCAGGCCCGGCCTTGGGAATAAACAATTCCAAAATTATCGGCAACACCATTGATACTACGACAGGCGGCGGGATAGGACTGGGCAATGCCAAAAATATCCTGGTGCAAAACAACACAATCTCAAACGTTCCCGGCTCTGCAATCGGAGTCAGATTAGGCGGCGACAATATACAGATCCTTGACAATCGCATACATAACGCAAACTCCGCAGTAGGGCACAATCAAGTCCCTGAAGACGAACGCAAGGGAGGAGCCGTTGTCTTTTGGACGGCAGGCGGCCTGACCAACATTGTCTTTAGCAACAACACAATCTCTGGCGGCAACAACGGGCTTGTCTATTGTGGAGGAATATGCGCCGGGGTAAAGCTGTCCGAATTGGCAGATGCCAGAAATAATTTGGACGCACTCAATGCAACACGGGATACCGACAGGACAAACACGTTTACCCATAACACCTTTGACAACGTAAAGGGCTTTGACATTGTCAACAGGGCACTTGGCACGCTGGTTGCAACCAACAACTATCACGGAGAGGCAGAGCCTGACTTTACAAAAATATTGGACGGCGACATACGCTACAATCCCTACTATAATGATCCGGAACGCAGGGTGCTGGTAGATGACGGCACCGGGCCGGTACAAAAGTCAACTGCACATCTTGACGTATCACCGGTGTGTTCCATATCCCTTGGAAGCTACATCATGGACTTTACAGACGCAAAATACGGCGCCACGTCCAGCATTATACCAAACCAAATCAAAAATGCCGGCAACCGGGATCTTGATGCAATAAAGTTTACCTCTACCGGATGGGAAAAGCCTGACGGCTCTGCCCTTCCTGATGCCGTATCCAGGGTCGGCACCGATGTCACCAGTTCGGCATCCTATACACCCATCACCACTGCTCCGGCCGGCATCAACTTTGATGATACCGACTTTACCGGATCAAACGCGCTTCCAGGCCCAAGTTCCTCCGACTCTGCACGGGTCGGCTTTGTGCTTGACCTTACCGGCGTTGCAACGGGTGCCGATGTCACCATCACGGAATCCGTAACGTACTCTGCAACCTGCAGCTAGGAATCCGACTCCATGGCCCCAAGGTACGGCGGCACTGCCGCAACGGCAGCATGTTTTCCCCTTTTGTCATGATGCCGCAACAGGATACGTCACGGACTCGGCAAAAACATAACCGACCCATTCCAATACATCATGCATGCCAGGCAGACTGATCCCGGATGGTTCCCAGTTCCTTTCGTATCCTGCTGCAATTCTATAAAGCCAGGCAAGGAACCTCAACGGCAAACCCTGCCTTGCCGTACCTGTTTTGCAGATTCCCTGGCACAGCGAATCTGGAATTATTCCTGCAGGGAATGCAGCATCTGATTCCATGACATCTGCAGGTCCGATGTATGCCGCATCATAGCCCCTCGATTGTTTGGTGAATTTCTTGAAGAACATGAGAACAATGTAATTGGTAATGGGTTTAATGGAATTACAGCTGTTAAACTATTCAAAGAAGCCAAACCTGATCTAGTTTTAATTGGTCTGAATATGCCTAACGGAAGGGCTTTTATGCAATTAAAAAAATTCAAGAAATTAATCCTAAAGCACGAACTATAGCTGTAACCGCTGATGGTAGTTTTGCCACTGAAGAAAAATTAGAAAAACTAGACATTTCTCTTATTCAAAAACCCTTCAAAATGGATCAGGACATCTCTGCCATCAGAAATTAAAACATTTCCATTTTTGGAACTTTTCATATATTCTTATATTTAAACCCTCATACAATATATCAGATAAAAATGAGTAAACGTGTAACAATCATGATTGATGAAGATCTTGACAAAAAACTTAGACTGCGTCAAGCAAAACTCATACAACAGGAACAATCATCTTATAGTTACTCAAAAGTTTTGAATGAGACTCTTCGCAAGGTTTTGAAATAATCTCTTTGCTTGTATTATCCCTCTTTAAATTAGAATAGATTAAAGATAATGAATTCCAAACTATCTTGATGGTAGATCTGCTTGATCCTTCAAATGTGATAACTAGGATGTTTGAAGCAGAAAAATATGATGAGATGTATGAATATTGTAAAAAATTGTTAGAGAAAACCCCTGATGATATGCTTGGATTACAGAATGTTTCACTATCATTGCTTTATTTAAAAAAATATGAGGAAGCTATAATTTATTGCGATAAAGTTCTGCAGATAAAAGATTCTGATACATATGCATTAAAAAATAAAATCTTTGCTCTTGAAAATTTAAAACAATACGAAGACGTTTTAAGATTATGTCAAAAAATTCTTTCTACTGATTCTCAGGATATTTGGGCGTTAAACAGCATGGGGTTGTCCTTAAATGAACTAAATCGTCACGATGAAGCTCTAAAATGCTACAATACATCCCTCTTAATAGATCCAAGTGACATTACTGCTTTGATGAACAAGGCTATTTCTCTAAGCCATCTGGGTGAATATCTAGACGCTATTGATTACTATGATCAGGCGCAGACAATTGATTCTGAATTAAAGGAATTACCTGTGGCCAAATCAAGATTATTTGAAAAATTAGGCATGACTGATGACGCATTTTTAGCTGCTCAAGGAGTTCTCAATAAAGATATGAAAAAAATTAAAGATGCCGCTAAAGAAAACAAATGCTCTGTTTTTCACCAATTCTGTGATGATGAATTCCAAACGTCAAAAAAATGATTTTAGGTGTAAATAATTTTATACATAATCATGATGAATTCTGTAATGTTTACTGGCATAGTTGAAGGAACTGGAAAGATTGAAAAAATCTCAAAAAACACAAAAACTCGAAGTGCTATTCGGATGACTGTAAATCTAGGCAAACATGGAAAAGGATTAAAAATTGGACAAAGTGTCGCTCTCAACGGCGTCTGTCTTACGGCAGCCAAACTTTCAAAATCTTCCTGTATTTTTGAAATGATTGAAGAGACTACCAAGAAAACTGATCTTGGAAATCTAAAAGTCGGCGGAATTGTAAATATCGAACGTAGTTTAAGAGCAGGTGATCGACTTGAAGGACATTTTGTTTTAGGCCACGTTGATGGAGTTGCCACCATTAAAAAAATCTCAAAAAAACCTAAAGAAGTGCAAGTATGGCTTGAAGTTCCTAAATCTCTCTCAAAATTTGTAGTGAAGAAGGGGTCGATTGCGCTGGATGGAATTAGTCTGACTGTGGCTAATGTCAAAAGCTCTCTTGCATCAGTATCTTTAATCCCGCATACTATTGATACTACAAATTTTCATACCAAGAAAGTAGGCGACAAAGTTAATGTTGAAACTGACATTCTCGGAAAATACATCCTGAAATAAAGCCGGTTATCTACAATTTTAGTGGTAATTACCAGTTTTTTAGTAAACTTTATAATTAGATCAAGAAATTTTTTCATATGTCGCTTGATTCTGCATTACAATCGCTGAAACATGGAGAATTTGTTTTATTGTTTGATTCAGCTGGTAGAGAAAATGAAATTGATATGGTTGTTGCAGCAGAATCCGTAACTCCCGAACACGTTGCAAGAATGCGTCAACATGCAGGTGGATTACTATGTGTTGCAATGGAGCACAATTTTGCGACTTCCCTTGACTTACAATACATGCATGAAATTCTCGCCGAGTCTCCAATGCCTAATAAAGAAATGATTATGGGATCGGCCCCCTATGGTGACCATCCAACTTTTTCCTTATCTGTAAATCACTATCAAACTTATACTGGAATTACCGACAAGGACAGGGCATTAACAATTAGCGAAATGGCCAAAGTCTACAACGTTGAAAATAAACAAAAAAAGTTTGCCTCTTCTTTTAAAACCCCTGGACATGTTCCCCTACTGATTGCCTCAAAGGGTTTGTTAGCTGCCAGGCAGGGCCACACAGAAATGTCCGTTTATCTATCCCAAATCGCAGGCCTAACTCCCGTCACGGCAATATGTGAGATGATGGATGCTGAGACTTACACAGCGTTATCTGTAGATAAAGCTGGAAAATTTGCAAAACAAAATGGCATTCCATTAATTGATGGACAAGAGCTTTTAGAATACGCCAAGGTGAATTAACTCTGAATATTGCAATAGTAGTCTCGGAATTTAATGGGGATGTGACATCCAGAATGCTTGCTATATCCAAAGAAAAATCAGAATTAATGAAATTAAAGATTTCCCATACCTGTACGGCTCCAGGTGCATATGACATGCCCATAATTGTCGATTCATTACTGAAAAGGGATGACGTTGACGCCGTAGTCACACTGGGTGCTATCATTAAGGGACAAACCAAACATGATGAAGTGATCTCCCATGCAGCAGCTCGTACTCTTACCGATTTATCTCTAAAATACCAAAAACCGGTATCTTTGGGGGTTTCTGGTCCCGGAATGCAGGAAAGACATGCTTATGCTAGAATTAGACCTGTTGCAGAACGTGCAGTAGAGGCCGTTGTAAAAATGTCTGATGAGCTAAAAAGGATACAAAAATGATTCAACTCAGCATTCTAAAAATTACACAATACGGTCCATGGACGCTGACTCTTGGCAGTGATAGAGAACATGAACTACAGATGCTTCAGGCGTCACTCTACAAAGAAATCCACAAATTATTTTCCGAAAAAAACTGCATGGTATTTCTAAACAGGGCAGATGAATTTTTTGTGGTCTCAAACGGTTTGAACTTGGATGATCATATCCAAATTCAAAAGTCACTTGAAAAATCATTCGACGTTGGCTTGACAGCGTCTATTGGATATGGGGATTCTCCGTTTGAAGCAAATTTGAAGGCACATGAAGGAAAGCAAAATAATGTCATTTTAGATAAAGAGCACGATGTTTTCGGTTCTGTTTATTCCGAATCTGATTCACAAGTTTCAATGATGCATTTAGACGTAGATGATCTTGCATCAACGAGAAAGACAAACTCTCCATATGAAATCTCAGCAATAATTTTTGAGTTGTATTCAAAAATGTCTAAATTCTTCTTGGAAAAAAAATCCCTTACATTTTTTATGGGCGGTGACAATTTTATGGTAGTGGCAAACGAAGATGCAAAAAAATCCGTCCAAGATTTTATTATTATGATAAAAGACAATGATAAGATTACATTGAATTGTGGGATTGGCAACGCCTCTAACGGCAGGGGCGCAGCAAAATTAGCCACGAAATCCCTTGATACTATACGTCAAATCCGAGATTCGGGCAAAGAAAAGCCTGAAGTTTATGAATTGTCATGCTGATTAAAAATATCAGTATACTATCTGGTGATGACTTAGAGTATGTCCCAAACACTGATATCCAAATTAGGAATAACCGATTCAAAAAAATCCAGCCCAACATTGAATCCAAAGAGGAATCCGCCGATTGTGAAGGACTACTGATGATACCTGGATTCATTAACTCTCATACACACATTGGCGATTCTATAGGAAAGGATATTTCTCTAAACGGAACAGTTGATGAAAAAATCCATCCCGTATTTGGTGCCAAATCAAAAATTCTAAAAAACACTTCAAATGAACATTTGGGAAATTTTATGAAAAACACATGTCATTCAATGCTTAGAAAAGGGATTACAACTTTTGTTGATTTTCGAGAGGGTGGATTAGAGGGAGCAGTCCTATTGAAAAAAATCCTAAAGGATGTTCCCATTCGATCAATTGTTTTAGGACGTATGGAATTCTACCATGATGCCAAAGACATCAAAAGAAATTCCCCATTTCCAAGCTTGGATTCTTCCAAATTATCCACGTTACTCCAAAAATGTGATGGGATTGGAGTTAGCGGCGCAAATGAGAACAGTACATCCGTTTTGAATCATTATTCAAAGACATCCAAGATTAGAGCAATTCATTCTGCTGAGACCAAAGAAAGCACTAGCAAATCAAAAAAGATCACTGGAAAGTCTGAAACAATTAGGGCGCTATCCATGAAACCCGATTTTTTGGTTCATATGACTTATGCTTCAAAATCTGATCTTCAAATGGCATCTAGGAAAACGCGTGGAATTGTAATCTGTCCCAGAGCTAATTCGTCTCTTGCAGAAGGAATCCCTGACATTAAATTGATGCAAGAGTCTGGTTGTCTGCTAGCCCTAGGCACGGATAACGTCATGATAAATTCCCCTGACATGTTTAGAGAAATGGACTTCATTTGGAAAGTCTCTATGGGATTACACAAAACAAGAATTGACGCAAAAGAAATTCTCAAAATGGCCACCGTGAACGGTGGAAAAATTTTAAATAAAGAAATTGGCAGTATTCAATCTGGAAAAATCGCCGATTGCATATTTTTGGATAAACATGCGTTAGATTTAGAACCCATGCATGATCCACATGCGTCAATCGTTCACAGGGCATCCGAATCTGCAATAAAGGCCGTAATGACTGGAGGAAAGACAATACATGGCAAACTCTAGGCCTCGTGTTGTTCTAAGTGCGGCAGTATCCGTTGATGGGAAAATTTCCACTAGAGCGGGGGATTCAAAGCTTTCTTCCACCAGTGATCTTCATAGATTGCACAAGCTACGAACAAAAGTTGATGGAATTTTGATTGGAAAAAATACACTGATGTCAGATGATCCTTTATTAACAGTACGACATACTAAAGGGAAAAACCCTGTTAGAATAATACTGGATTCCAAAGGTGAAATATCCGCCCATTCGAAAATACTACAAACGTCGAACAAAATACCCACAATCATCGCCGTGTCTAAATCAGCCAGCAAATCCAATCTACAAAAATTAGATAAATTCCCTGTTGAGGTAATCGTTTCTGGAGAAAAGAATACAAACATCAGATCATTATTGAAAAAACTTTTTGAAAAAAAAATTAGGACTCTATTGGTAGAAGGTGGCGGTACTGTTAATTGGGAATTTGTAAGACAAAACCTCTTTGACGAACTAATCATTACACTATCTCCATTTTTGCTAGGCGGGGATAATTCGATTTCTTTTATTCAAGGCGTAGGATTTGACAAAATAACAAAATCTCCTAATCTGCGACTTAAATCTGCCAAGAGGCTCAAAAATCATCTTGTCTTGAATTATCAAAAAGTGTAAGTTATTATACTTTCTTTAAAATAAAATTACAAGAAATTGGCAGTAAAAAAGAAAACTACGACAAAAAGAAAAGCGACCAAACCAAAAGCAAAGAAACCAGCGTTTGGCGGATATGCAATTAGTTTTGCAGGACGTTCTGAAACTGTAGAACAAGTATTTGGTAAGAAACCAATTGCCCCAAGTGAAATGACAAAAAAGATTTGGGCATTTGTAAAATCAAAAAGCCTCTCTAACCGTTAAACCCCCATGTTAGCGAATCATCGTTAACTAATTTCTATATTTTAACTATTTTTAAAAACAAGCAAGACGTGGATATTGGATTTAACTCTAGACAGTTATGCCTACCGCATCATTAAGACGCGATCATGAATTAATCGAGAAGGTTGTCAAAGCTATGGAACCTACCATTCAATTACCAAGTGACGGTAGGCAGATGCCTGAATCAATCTTGTTACCCGTAATTGATCTTTCAAAAAACTTTACTGATGCCTGCCATCATGGGAAGGAAGAAAAATCATCATTTCCTGCATTAGAGAAGGCCGGATTACCTACTAGCACGGGATCCGTTGCTGTGACGTTAATAGATCATCAGCGTTCACGAGAAATTGGCGCTGAAATCGAGGCGTCCGCAAAAGAATATCTGCCATCTGGCGATTCGACAAAATTAGCCAGTGATATGCAACGATATGTTGAACATATTACTGAACATTTGCGGAAAGAGAGTAATAAATTATTCATGGCGGCTGAAGCAGGGTTACAACATGCTTCAGAAAAGGTTGACAAGGAACTGACTGATACTGAAAAATCCAAACTTGACGAGATCGGAAAAACCCGAGAACACTGAACAATTAGCTGAAGACCTTGCAAAAGGCGTATCCCAGGATGGTAACTAGTCTTGCCTAATGGTCCGTTTGGCCAAGCAACCGTAGCAAGGAAATTTGCCAACGGTGATGTGGAAATTGGTTTTTATCATGATGATCAGATTAACGCATATCGCTACTCAGATCCCAGTAGATTGGGAAATTTCCCTAAGGGATTAGCTGAAATTTTGATGCCAGCCCTGGCCGCTGATGTCTTTTTTGGAGACGATGGAATCCCCCTCATGTTGAACTAGAGGAATGCGATGATGAAGATCTGCAAGAAGATGACGACTTGGATGAAGAATCTGATGATAATTCTGAAGAATAATTCTCTGGTTATAGGCTATTTTTAGAATTTCAATCAAGCACACCAATTGTTTACAACAATCCAATCAGAACGTCTGTTGCATATCTTTCTTAATTTCATCAATCTTCTTTTGATATGCTTTTTTAGACCTGTCATTCTTTTTTAGATTTAAAACATTCTGGCATGATGTACATTTGAACATCCCATCAAGAGCGTTTTCAAATGTAACTCTAGGACAATCTTCATTACCACAATGATAAAAGTCAGAAGCGTTTTCGTAATCTAGTCTCTGTTGTAGTCTTTCATCGATCTTCTTCTTCTGATTTTCAATAAAATGTTCTACCTCCTCTCTTCTGGTTCTCCATCTGTAAACAAACCATCCTTTTCTTTCGTCTTTTACTCTAATTCCCGTAATGAGTGACTTTCCAAACAAATCATACAGGACTTTTCTTACCATGTTAATCCGCAGTCCTGTGGAGCTGGCAATCTCTTCGTCAGTCGCATCTTCAGCTTTTAGAAGGGATCTTGCTACTTTGAGATACTCATCCCCCCCAATCATTGAAGCAATTCTAACAAAGGGATCCTCGTATTTGTCTACCAACTCTAATCACTCCTAATTTTCTACTATTAATCCCTTGTTTCCCTTACTTGCACATTTTTGCCATTTTTAGTCGGAATTATCTTTCGCCTTGCATTAGGGAACTCTTTTTCGAATTGATCACCTTCTTGAATGCGATCCAAAAGAACTGCCAAGGCGCTAATCTCCGAATGCGGTTGGCTTCCTACCCCCACGTTATAGTCTGCTAGTTCATAAATCTCCCTAGGCACCTTCTCAGCCCCTACCACAACTAACAAATTTTCTTCATCTCTAATTTTTTCCTGGGCAACACTGATGGCCTCTCCATACATTGACAGGTGGACAATTTTGAATCCTTCTTCTTTTTTCTTTTTTACAACTGTTTTCCATTTTTCGATAAATTCGATCTCAAAATTTCCTCCCCACACATTATTGATTTTTCCGACGGTTTCTTTAATCTCTGGGTTTATTTCAGTCATGTAAATCCGTTCAGCACCGAACCCCCTTGCCACAAGTGCAACATGCGTTGTTACCCTATCATCTCTTAGAAGACGCTGTCCTATTCTAACCACCTCAATTTTCAAATGTTTTCTTTACTCCTTCCCATGCATTATTTTTTGGCTTATGAAAATTCTGACTATCGATAATTTCTTTAATCAATTCTTTTAATTGACTCACGTTTTTTCCAGTTTTTGCAGAAACTGAAATTACCTTTTTATTTTCAATTAAATTAAGAAATTCAATCTTTCTCTTAACTTCGTCCATTTCTAATAAATCTGATTTGTTTAACGCATAAACCACCCTGTCTTTTTCTACTCCTAACTCACTTAATGTTCTCATACAGCTGGAAAACTTCTTTTTTAATTCTGAAATTGAATCGTTAACATCAACTACTAAAATGATCACATCCGTATGCACCAATTCTTCTAGCGTTGATCTGAAAGCATCTATCATGTATGCTGGCAATTTACTAATGAAACCTACTGTATCTGCAATCAAAAATGGCTCCTGATTTATCACCAATCTTCTAGTGGTGGTGGTGAGTGTGGTGAACAGCCCTTCACTTTGAGTTTTAGTTTCCCCCGTAGTCTTGTTAAACAGTGTTGTTTTACCCGCCGATGTATATCCTGCAAGTGAGATGGTCTTGAATCCCATTCTTTTTCTTCCTTGCCTGTGAAGCTCTCTTTGCTTTCCGGCTTTTTCAAGTTTTGATTTTATTGTCTGCATTCTATGTTTAATATCATTATAGTATACATCAACTTCAAATTTGCCGATCCCCATAAACCCTGGCTGCTCCCCCATGTTTGCTAGCCGAACCTTCTCCTTGGCTCTTGCCATTTCATATCGTAACTGTGCTAATTTCACTTGTAATTTTGATTCTGCACTTGATGCCCTACTTTCAAAAATCTCCAGAATTAGCGCCTCCCTGTCTAAAACCTCTCTATGTAACACAGTTGCAAGATTATAGTTTTGGCTTGGCGTTAAAATTTCGTCATAAATAATCACATCTGGCCTTACTCTGTCGGCCGTTTCTTCCAATTTTTCTAACACTCCCCCGCTAATCCCATACTTTGGTTTCTGCAGATAATTCTGTCTTATCACATGGACTATTTCGTATCCTGCGGCATCGCATAATCCCTTTGCCTCATCTACTGAACCGTCTTGATCATATGTGATTAAAATTGCTGAATTCATCTCATTTTTTCAATCAGATCCAAGTCAATCGCATTGGGCATCATTCTGTTAAACCAATTCAATTTTTTTTAACGTTTTTTCTATATTCATATTCAAAACTATTTCTGCTATATCGCTGGCATATTCTGATATCCTTCTGATGTTTTCTGTCATTCTTCTAACTCTGTAAATTTCCTCATCATCTTTTAACGATTTTGAGGCGTCCCTTACTTTTTTCTCATATTTTGAAATTTCGCCAATTTTTGTGATGGTTTTTTCTGCCTGATTGTAGTCTTCTTTGAATAGAGCCAAACATGAATCATCCAAAACCGACAGACAAAATTCATTCATATCCTGTATTTTCTGTAAGATCTCTTTCTTTACAGATTTTTTAAATTCCAACAGATCTTTTGCGATGAATGCAGCATGGTCTCCTGTCCGCTCTATGTTTTTAACAATAAGTCTATACCCCAAACAATTCCTGGCATTTCTGAAACCCATTTCTTTAAGCATGTGTTCATTCTGAATTGCGATTTTTAACTGACGAATTATGTAAAATCCAAACCTGTCTACCTCATCGTCCGTGTTGATGACTTCCTGAGCTAATTCAGGATTGTTTTCTTTAACTGCTAAAATTGCATCACTTGACATTGATTTTGCTAAATGAACCATGCGCTTGAATGCCCCATCCACTGATAATTCTAGCAAGTTGACAAGAACCTGTACTGTAATACCCGCACTGGAATCAGCGATTATCTCTGAGCCCATCAGCATTCTTTTTACTGCTTCTTTTACCGTGGTCCTCTGATGTCCGCTTAATCTGCCATTTTTTGGTTTTACATTAATCGTCTTAAATCCTAAGAAATACAGCGAAATTAATTTTCTAACTATTGAGGATGCTTCTTCTCCTCCCTCAATCCCTATGACGGCGTCTTCCTTTTTCCGTATTCGCGATTCAAATTTTGGTGGATAAAGCTCCAGCGTGGATGATCCTTTTCTGATCATTCTGATTTGATCACCTTGTTTGAGACCCAATTCCATAATCCACTGTTTTGGTAACGAAACTATGTATGATGACTTTCCAGTAAATTGAATTTTCCTAGTTTCTTCACCGTCTTCCATGGTCTAAATGAAGAATCTTGGCTCTATATAGTTAATCTTTGTAATATAGACTGGCATTGAACTAATATTTAGAAAAAATTCTACTATGAGTATTGGATCATGTGGAGAAACTCCGGCATTCGCTTGACTCGTTATTTGGAAACGGCACGTCGAAATTTTTGCCCAAAGATGCGGAAATGACATTTTCACGCAAAACTGGCAGAATCCGAACCGTTTCCCATAAAGGAAACCTACTTTGTACTCTGAGAATTGATGGAAGCCTGGCTATTAGCACCTATTTTGCTCAGATACTATTAAAAAATAAAAAATTTAAAGAAAATTGCGTTGAAATAAATTCCGAAGCTGCTCCTTTTGTAGAGCAGGGACGATCTGTATTCTGTAGGCATGTTGTAACATGTGGCAAAAATGTTCGAATTTCTGCAGATACTCCCGTGTTGTTTAAAAATAAAGTAATAGCAGTTGGGAGGGCAATCTTATCTTCTGAGATGATTTCTGATTTTGATAGAGGCGTAGCCATTAAGATCAGAGATAGTTTAAAAAGTCGTAGTGAGAAAATAAAGTCATGATGCGAGGAGGAAACCGCGAAATGCGAAGAATGATGGACAAGATGGGCCTAGACATGAATGAATTATCCAACGTTCAGGAGGTAATAATTAAAACCGATAAAAAAGAAATCATTATTTCAAAACCATCTGTTACTGAAATGAAAGCCAAGGATAACTCCATCTTTACCGTAACCGCAGATGGCTATGAAGAAAGAGAATTAGAGGTTCCGATTTTCTCTGAGGAAGATATACAACTTGTCAGTCAACAAGCAGGGGTTGACGAAGAAAAGGCAAAAAGTGCATTAGAAGAGGCTGAAGGCGATCTTGCTAGAGCCATACTCTTATTGACTACAGGATAATTCCGACGTATTTGTGCCTAAAAATGAATGGTTTGACAATCAACTTATCTTAAAACCCTGCAATACATCAAAAATGACGCAATGCTAACGAGCCCGAGATAATTTCCCGCGTTTCTTTCATATCTTATTCTTGTTCTGTGAAACCCGTTTTTCAGCCAGGCAAAGAACCTCTCCACTACAAACCTTGTCCTGTTGTAACTGTCCTTGCCCGCATCATCATCTGCCGTCCTGCCGTTTTTTCTAAAGGGAATGCACGGAATGATGTTTCTTGATCTTGCATAACTGCGGATTGACTTTGAATCGTACCCCCTGTCTGCATAGACTGAAACTATCTGTTCCATCATGGAATGATCTGCAAAATCTGAAATTGATTCCATCACATCTACGAATTTCGTACTGTCATGCTCATTTGCAGAGCTCATTACGATTGATACTGGCAAGCCGGTACCGTCCACTGCAACATGTAATTTCGTGCCTGTGACTCTCTTGAACCCGTCAAATCCGATCACGTCGCCCCTTTTTTAGAGGGAACTGACGATGAATCAATCGATATTTTTTGCAGGTCAATCCTGCCCGATTTGTGTGCGGATTTGATTGCACGTCCCAAAATCTTTTTCCATATGCCAAACTCCTGCCATTTTCTTAGCCTTAGGTTGGCAGTTGAATCATCGCCGTATGTCTTTGGCATCTCACTCCACCTGCATCCGGAAACAGGCACGCAGATGATTCCATTTAAAACCATTCGGTCATTGCTTCTTGGACGTCCTGTGGCGGCAGGTTTTGGCAGCAACGGCTCTATCATGTCCCATTGTCTGTCTGTTATCTCAGTGAATTTCATGTATAGTTTGGAAACTAATGGTTCATGGATCCAAATGATCCACAAATATTGTCCAAATGGTTAGTTTTAAGATGAGTTGAATGTCTGGAACTGAACACTATAATGATTTGGTAAACTGATCATTTGGAAATAGTCTTTTGATGATGACTTTTGCTTCATCTTTTGACAATCCATGTTTGTCATCCATTTTTGTTGCCAGGTGAATGTAGAATTGAGAAGCACCACCACCTATCTCTTTTTGACATATTTTACAAAGCATAACATCTAACGACTTGTATATAATTTAACTATTCTGAAACAGGGGATAAACTTACATTTTGTATTATTGAACTTATCCTAAAACCCTCCAATACATCATGACGCCATGCCAGATACGCAAACCCGAGACAGCTGTCACGGTTCCCTTCGCATCTGACTGCCGTCCCGTAAAGTCCGCACCTGGGCCAGGCAAGGAACCGTTCCACGACAAACCCTGCCTTGCCATGATGCTTTTGATTCCTGTTTTGTGCAGTGTCCTTTGGGTTCCTTTTGTATGGAATGCAGCGGTTAGTCCCATGACATCCCAGACAGCATCTGATGCATGCCGCATCGCATCCCCTGTCGGCATACGCTGATGATCTGCCGTATCAAGCCATCACCTGCAGGTCCTGGGATGCCTTCTGGCACACCGATGAATTTCGTACTGTCATGAATGTCAGCAGGGCCGGCCCCAATTGGGATTGGCAGTCCCGTCTGCTGCAGCGTGAATCTCTGTGCCCAGGATCTTCCTGGACCCGTCATGTCCCCCCCTTTTGGCGGCAGCAGACGATGAACCGACTGAAATTTTTTGCAGGCTAATCTTGCCCGATTTGTGTGCGGATTTGATTGAACTGGATAGAATCCTTTTGCATATTCCCTTTTGCTGCAGTCCTGAGAATCTCAGATGCGCGGTGGGTTTTGAACCGCATCTGTCCGGCATGTCTGCCTGCCTGCATCCGGCTGTCAGGACAAACAATGTTCCGCTGATTGTGTTTCTGTCATTGCGTCCCGGCCTTCCGGTTTTTGCAGGCTTTGGCAGATGTGATAGAACCGTTCCATTGAATGCCTGACATCTCTGTGAACCATGAGGGATGCATCGGCAGGATCATTCTTGGATCCCGACTGTCACGAATCGTTTACAAAATGATCGGTTTTAGGATGGATTGTACCTATCTTTAGGCATATTAGTATTAATATTTTTTTTGATACTAATTGATACTTGAAGATACTAATCATCAGATCAAATATTGTAAAATCCGGATATTTTCTAAAAGTTTTCTATATTTTAGAAAGGGTATGGCCTTTTGAAACTCAAAAAAACACTGTTCTTTGATAGGTTTGAGATATGAACCATCCAGACCATTTCTGTGAGCCATTAGTTTTTCAGCAATATTGGAATTTACATCATTGTTTAACTTGAGAATTGTATTGAATCGTTTTCTAAACCCGTAAAGTACTGCCTTCTCATATCTCTTACCTGCCTTTTCTCTTTCAATTCCTGAGGCCTTTAGTAATTTGGTTAACAATTGTCTAAGTGATCTAGGCTCAAAGTGTTCTTGTTTTTTCTATTTGATTTTGGATGATTTACAAAAACTGGAGATTCTGAAGTTAATTCTTCCCCATTTAATTTTCTGGAATCAAAATAATGCTTCAAAGATTTTGTAGCCACTGGTGTTTAAAATGCCCAATATCCTTCACGTGAGCCATCATAGATTTTGATAGCCTTACAACTTTGTGGCATATCTTCAAGATGTTTGATTCTCAAAACTGGGTCTACTATTGATGCTGGTCTAGCGCCCGTACTGGCCAAGAAATGAATCAGCGCTTTTGTTCCAAGTTTTGTTGTAGATGATGGCATTCTTTGAATCTCTTCTGTTGTATATGCAACATCCCCTCCAGGAATATGGTCATTAGCTGGAATGAGTTTTCTTACTAGTTTGTTGTTAATTGGAATATCATTCATGGCGATGAATAGTTCGATGGGATTGAGTTTTGCCTTGATCGTTGTTCCCTTCCTATTCTTATCAGTCACATCTAAAATCCAAATTTTTATCAAATTTTGGTAGTTTTTGGTTGTAAACGAATACAATCATCATATTTATTGACATTTACAAATCTCATAAACTTGTCAAGGGAATATTTGTAGACCTGCTCAGTTTCTGCCGATCTGATCCCTCCTTTGAATGCCTGATATGCCATTTCCATGCTCAATTAAGGTGGTTTTTCTATTAAAACTAGGGTAGTATGCTAAAGCTGAATGGTTTAAGTAATGGATTGTTAGATTTGGATTATAATGAGCAGTATGGCCGAATCTAAAGTCACAGGAATAATCAAATCTTTGAATGCTTTGGAGGATGATCTAGATTCCCTAAATGGCAAAGTTGGGGATATGAAAAAACAGCTATCTGTAAAGGCCTTGGCTGAAATTGATAATTTATTAGAAAAAACCCGTGAGATGGCCACCAAAGAGGCTGAGGTAATTATCAATGATGCAAAGGATAAGGCTACTGCCGAATCTGCAAAGATTGCTCAAGAAGGAGATGCAAAACTGTCTGAAATTCAATCAAGCATAGATGCTAATTTTGATGAGGCAGTCAAACATGTTGTGTCAACTGTTTTGAAGGCATAAAACTAAATCTAATACTTCATTTTCATAGTTATCGATCCCTTACATAATTCACGTATTGGAATTGCTACCGCTTGCGGCAAGCCGTACTATAGATTTTCATCCTATCTTAAAACTCTGAATTTGTCCTTTGACTCTATCTTACCTAAAGACATTCAAGATTATTCTGGCCATCTAATATTTACCACTCAAAAAGAATTTCCTAAAACCTGTAAAAAAATCATATTCTATGAGGACATCTTGGAATGTCATCCCACTGTATTCAGAGGTCTTATGATACAAAAACTTCATTTAGATTTTGAAGAAGAGAATTTGATTCTGGGCATTGATCCAGGTCAAAGGATGGGATTATCCGTATTTTACTGCGGCACTGAAATTGAGAGATCTGTTGATACTTCTATAGAAAAGTTAGTTCTACATATTATCAGCATACTAAGTGGCCTTCGCGCAAAACGAAAAATCATAAAAGTCGGCGATGGAAATATGCAAATTGCAAATGAAATTGTTACACTACTTAATCTAAAGTTCTGTTCGTCATTTGAATTAGAATTTGTTGATGAAAGGAAGACTAGTTTGAAAATTAAAAATTTCAATCAAAGAGGAAAACGTGACATGCTTTCAGCAAGATACATCTCTCAACGAGAGGGATGCAGGCATTCGATTCTTCCATTGTCTATTACAGGTTAGAAAATCCAATTTTTGATCATGCATTCATTATTTACTAACTTTTCATAAACTCATAATTGTAAGGATATGTTTTCCCGTAAATTTTTAGTCTTTTTTTAAAGAAATATGAAATTCTTTGTTAAACAACTATATTGCCACTTGCTATTTTTTCAAAAAATAACTTTCTAGAATTAGCTATACATATTTATTGATGTTTTTGGGTTTTTCTTTGAAAATAATAATTTTGATCGACATATAATATAAAATATTTACAACTTTTTTATATTTTTTTTATCGATTTTATCGATCCATGCTTATATAGTTATGAATTCTATATTATAATACCAAGATGACTTGTAAAGGAATTTGTGTTAGATATAAGGCTCAAAAGCCTGTTGGCACTGGAAGATATGCTTCTGGACAACGTCGATGCCAAATTTGTGAAATATTCATCAAATGGGAAGGACTTTGGTGTCCATGTTGTGGATATAGATTAAGAACAAAACCACGTAATTTGAAATACAAAGCAAAGCTACGTGCTAGAGTTGAGGCTGATTCTATGGAAGCTGCAGCAGCTACTGAAATTGAATCAGAAGTTCAAGTACCTGTCAAAGCAAAATCCAAAGCTAAAACCACTAAATCCAAAGCTGTAACAAAACCTAAAGAAAAAACTCCATGCAAATACTGTGAAAAACTCTTTGTTTATCCAGACAAGCATGAGAAAAACTGTAAGAGGAATCCTGAAGTTACAACTTCCCAAAAAAGTGAATCAATAGCAATAAAAGCATAAGATCTGTTCATAGCTTGTTGACCTCTCCAAATGGATTTTTCCAGAAAATGGTAAATTCGGAGAGTCGTAACTTTTCTTTAAAAATTCAAAAATTTGAAAATGGTCATTTTATTTCTGTCACTGAAGGATCTGACAAATTAGGTTCAATGGTGGTTTCACTAGCGACGGGACCAACTCCTATCACTACCACTATCATTCCTTCTAGGTCTGAAGCCCTCTTTCTAAAACTTGTTGCTGAACGTATCAGTACTCGTATGGGAGGAATTGCTCTAGTTTCAACTTTTATCCAAAAACCCCTGGAAACTGGCACAGCAAAAGCCTTAATGTCTGAAATTATGGAGATGACTGAGGATGAGTGATTTAAGAAATTACATTTCACAAATCAAAAAAATTCGTGAACTCAAAACTGTCAAAACTAGAGTCTCAACCAAATATGAAATTGCTGGAGTTACAGCAAAAGTTGACGGTTCTAACGCTGTATTATTTGAAAATATCAAAGAAAGTGGTTTTAGGCTTGTATCTAATTTAGTAGGAACTAGGAAACGGTTTGGTATTGCTGCTGGCGGCACGGAAGCAAGTATTCATGAAAAAGTAATTTCTGCAATTAAAAAAGCAAAAAAACCTAAAATTACTGCTGGTGGCAAATTTATGGAAAATCAATCAAAAAACCTTCAAACCATGCCTATTGTGACTCATTTTGAAAAAGAATCTGGTCCTTTTATCACATCCTCTATTGCATATGCAAAAAACCCTGAAACTGGAAAACAAAATTCTTCTTTTCATAGAATGATGCCAATTGATAAAACCCATTTCTCAATAAGGATGGTTGAAGGCCGTCATTTACACAGATGCTTTGTAGATGCTAAAGAACATGGGGAAGATCTCAAAATAGCAATTACTGTAGGGGTGCATCCTGCAATTTCGATTGCCGGTGCATATCAAGCTGATTGGGGCAAGGATGAAATCGACATTGCCAACTCCCTTCTTAATGGAAAACTCACTCTAGCAAAGTTGCCATTTACTGGGTTGAACGTGCCGTCTGGAGCTGAAATTGTTATGGAAGGAAAAATTCTTCGCGATGAAACTCATCCTGAATGGATGGTAGAAATGTTACAAACATATGATCATGAGCGCTCTCAACCTGTTTTTGAACTTGAAAACCTATACTTTAGAAACAATCCTATTTTCCACGATGTTTTGTCTGGATATTCAGAACATCGATTGTTAATGGGGATGCCTATTGAATCTAAATTAAATGGCGAATTAAGAAAGGCTTTCACCCAAACAAGACAGGTGTCGATGACAAATGGAGGATGTAATTGGCTGCATGCAGTTGTTCAAATCAAAAAGAAAAATGATTCTGATCCAAAGAAAGTTATCAAAAAAACATTCGAGTCTCACCGTTCACTAAAGCAAGTCACCGTAGTTGACGAAGACATTGATCCTAATAGTGCGGAATCAGTAGAGTACGCTATGGCTACCAGATTTCAGGCAGATAGAGATCTAGTAATCATCAAAAACGTTCGTGGCTCTAGTCTTGATCCATCAAGCAGTCAACAAAAACTCCGAACAGCAAAAATGGGCATTGATGCAACAAGGCCCCTTTCTAGACGTCCAGAAGGCTTTGAATTGGCAAAAATTCCCAAGATTGACAAAATTAAACTAGAAAAATATCTCAAATAATTAGGCCCAACTGATTAAATTAAATTGGATAAATTGGGCCATGTGTTAGATTGTCCTCTGATAACTCCCACACCCGTGAAAAAAGCCCAGCTGAGTCACATGCTGAAGTAATCGTTAGAATGTTTCCTTCTGATGCAAACCCTGCAGGTAATGTCTTTGGCGGTGAAATCTTGAAGCATATAGATATGGTGGCAGGCATCGTGGCTCAACGCCATTCACAATCTAATGCAGTTACCGTATCTATGGATAGCGTTAATTTTCTTAAACCTGTTTTTGTGGGAAACGTTCTTTCACTGAATGCTCGAATTAATTATGTGCACAACTCTTCTATGGAAATTGAAGTGAAAGCAGAAGCTGAAGACATAGTGACAGGAATTCGAACTGTAACTGGTACTGCCTTTGTCACGTTCATTGCTCTTGACAAAAATGGAAAACCCACCCCCGTACCTAAATTGGCCCTTAAAACAGACGATGATAGGACAAAATTTGAGGAAGGTAAGAGTCGTATGGATAATAGATTAAGGAATCGTCAAAAATAGTTTGGATTCCTATAGATCCATTTAAGAGCAATGAAACTTATCTTTAGTTATGTCTGAACAACCAAAAAACAATGAATGGGATTCATTATGGGGGGAATATACCAAATCCCTTGAAAATTGGAAATCTCTTTTTGAGCAAATCCAAAATGCAAGTAAAGATATGCAATCAAAGTTCAATACTGTCTGGGATAAAGCAACTGTAGAATCAAGTGCTGAAACTATGAAACTGTTTGGAGAAAATTGGCAAAAGGCTCTAAACGACGTTGGTATGAATTCTTTTAAAGAATTCAATGAAAATTGGCAAAAGGCTGTTAATGATACCAATGCGGCAACATTCAAACAATTTGCTGAAAATTGGCAAAAATCCCTCAGCTCCTCTGGACTAGAACAAATGAATGCCTATGGTGAAATGATGAAAAAATTTGCTGAAACTTGGACTTCAATGTGGCCAAAATCTCAATAATCCCTATTTAGTCAATTCTTGAATTTTCTTCCTTGATTCCTCCACCAGTCGTATTATTAGTGGAATGTAAATTTCTGCGGCATAAACAATTTCAACATCTTTATGATTTCCAATATCCATGAATGTGGATGCAACAATCTGATTTCCTTCTACTTTAGGCTCATTCCTTTCTTTTCTTTTATGATTAACAACCTCTAAAAACATTGGCGCTTGCCTTTTAATTTCAATATCCAATTCGGCCTTAGAACGTAATTTTTCTTGTTTTAATTGAATTTTAATCTCACAACTAATATCATCTCTGTATCTTTCTCTTGCCCTAATCATGATTTTTAGATCTGGCATTTTTTTAAATTTATTTTTAAAATTTGATATTTCATCTATAAAGTTTGGATATTGACTTCCATGTTCTTGAATATATTTTTCTTGAAACCATTTTGAAAATATTATCGCGTCTTTATCATCTTTTGATTTTGCTTTTTCTTCAAAACTTTTTTCAGTAATTTTAACCGTTAAAAATAACCCAAAATCCCTGTTGGCTTCTTCAAATATTCCGTTTATCGCTTTATCCCTCAAATTGACGTATCGTTCAAAAAAATAATTCACGTAAAACGGATCTGGTTCATGTTGTTTAATTTGTTTTAAGCAAATTTCACATTCTTTTATTGTCTCTTCGATATCCATTGGCCTAATTAGATTCTAAACCGACATATCTTGACTGTGATTTTAAACTAGCTGCCAGCTCTTTGAAAATTTCGTTTACACTGACATCCACTAAATTTATGGTTGCGTTCTCTTTCACAATTTGCTTTTCAAATTTATCCTTAATGGCAAATGATACTGATGACCAGTGAAGTATTCCTTTTAATTGTTCTTCAACTGTGGAATTGGTTGTAGGAAAATTTGCTGGGGAAAACACGATACCATTCGTCCATTGCATTGTTGGAATTCCGCCCCCTCCTGATCGTGTACTAAATGCTATTTGTCTAACCCAATCTTCGAACTTGTATTCAATTACCTCATGAATAATCAATTTTTTCCAAGGTTCGATAGAAATTTCCATTACTTTGAATTATCTCATACTGATTATAACCCTATTTTTTGTGCCTATTTCGTTGTATTTCCGTATCCATACCAGAAAAATCATTGCTTAATTAGTAGAAACCAATCACTATCTTTTGCAATGGAGAAATGGGCTGATTATTTAATCCCTGAAGTTAGTTGTGATTCTGAGCATTTAATTTCTGTTGTTACCCGACATCAAGATACTGACGGAATACTTCTGGTAAGCCTGTAGACCGTTTAACGATTGCTTCTGATATAAAAAATGGATTACTCTGCATTACAATTTATAGCAAAAAAACTCTTGGAGTCCCGGCAACAAACTAAAAACATTTTCAATTGGAACCCCCTATCTTCGTATAGCTGGAAATAAAGCTGAACTATATTATTTGGGGGATTTGCCTGAATCCTCATTTGTTAAAACACTTGCTCCGGAACTAGAGTCACATCCAGTAACTGAAACAGAACCGCATTCTAGTCATAGGGGCTCATTGCCAAAGGATTCTACAGAAGAACCTCCTCAGGGGTTAGATCCTGCACCAGAACCAGTAACTGAAACAGAGGGTGAAGCTACCCCTGAACAACTGTCACATGCGGATGATCTGCAACCAAAAATAGATGATTCATAGCATGCCTTATCCACTCAAAAGTTATCTGAATCAGAATTAGAGGAAGAAGCTACTGGACAGCTGTCAAAAGTTCAAGAATTAGAAAAAGAAATTGAAAAATTAGAAGCGGCAGATGCTGAGCATGAAATTATTCAAACATTACGTAAGCAAAATAATAAACTTGATGATGTTGAAAACAATCTTGACAATTTTGACAAACCTAAGGGCGCATCTCAAGAATCTTCTAATCAAACAGCATATTGTGTTAGATGCAAAACTAAGAGAATAATCAAAAATCCTGAAGAAACTATCATGAAAAATGGCAGACCTGCTATTAAAGGAATTTGTCCGACTTGTGAATGCAAAGTCTCTAGAATGGGAAAAACGAAAAAATAAAACTTGTAATTTAACGTTCTAGCTTACAGCTGACCCGATTGCCATGCCTGATTAAATTTTTTTATTGCCTCTTGATATGCTATTATCGAGTCACCCCCGGATGTTTTTAGAAATTTTTCCCATTGAACGTTAAATTTTTTGATTGACTCGATATTGGTTTCTTTAAAGATATTTTCCATCATCTTTGTTTGCTGTTTAATGTATTCAGGCCCAATCTCTTCCCAGGTATTTTCCCAACTTGAACTGACTTTTTTTAGCATTTCTGCATCTGATTCCAAGGCCTTTTGACAAGCATCATGATATGTCATCAGTGTTTCATTGGTAGCTCTTTGCCATTGTGCAAGAGACTCTTTCCATCCATTCAAGGCAGAGTTGTAGTCCTTCCATGCTTTTTCAAATTCTGGTTTTTTTGATGGGGTTTTAACTTGTTTCTTAGGTTTAGGGGTTGATTTTTTCACTGTTTTTTTAGATTTTGCTTTCTTTTTGTCTACCATATTCTAGTTTGAAAATAGTAGGTGTTAAATCTTTCAAGAGTTTTATTCTTTAAATGATATCAAAAATTTGACGCTTTAGAAAATTTTGGCTTGTGTTTTTCATCCTTGTTTTTAAATAATTTATGGTGTTCTTGACACAGATTCCGTGTTTCTTTAAAACTAATCTGTACTATCCGTATTGCTTTTTCTTTGCATTCTGAAATACTGCATTGCATTACAAAAAATATCTGTTATTTGTTAATAAAACTTTGAAATTATGTCATTACCACTGCTAACTTTTTATGATTGAATTATGGAAAAAAATTATGAATGATGAGGAAAAGGGAAAACGATTCTTAAAATTAATAGACGATCAAAATAATATTCAATGGAAAATTGTTGCAAATTTAACATCATTGATCTCTTCTGACTGGAATTCTGAAGAATCAAAAACTAAACTCAAAAGTTTGGTAGAAAGCCATACTGAAATTACTAAAGAAATGAATAGCCTGGATGAGAAAGAGAGTATCTTATAATGCAGAGTCTACCATTAGTGCAATAAACAATACTGCCAAATATGGACTAGAAAATTTAAACAAAGTCCATGCTGCTTTTTCCATCGGTTTGATTATTACCCACATTGATAATCCGACCATTAATCCACCTGACGCGATTGCCGTCCATAGATACGTTGCTCCTACCATTTCTTCACCGCTTTCAGTCAAAATGAAAAATGGCGCAACAGAAAATAATACCATTACTACTGTTGATAACGCTATAGCTCTTGCAGATGTTTTTTCTGATTGGACTGCAGTTAACATTGGAACATTGACCTTGTTATAATCTTCTTTGAAATGTAAAGTTAATGCCCAAATATGCATAGGAATCCAAATAAACACCAAGCCTGCCATGGCAAGACCCATTGTCCACAAGTCCGACATACTTATTGCCACCCACCCAATCATCGGCGGTGATCCTCCACACAATCCACCTAGAATTATGTTGGTTCTTGAATTTCGTTTTAGAGCATATGAGTAAATCAGAATATTGTTTACCAATCCGAACGCAATGAATGCAGTTGCCCATAGCCCCTGCTCTAATGTTGTAGTAAATGAAATTCCAAATGCCAAAACTAGTGACGTTCCTGCCAATGCCAATCCAAAGTTTCTTGCTTTTACTGCCGGATGGATTCTTTTTGATGGTAATGGCCTATCTTTTGTTCTTTCCATAACTGCATCAATATCTCTGTCATGATAATTTGTCAAAGTATTTGCAGCCGCTGATCCGGCTGCCACTGAAAATAGCATCAAAAGCCACGTTGCTGGGGAGATTTCTATCCCGTAAATATTAGAAGCTGTTAACGCTGCACCAAATGCTGTAAAGACTAGTAAATACCAAATTTTTGGCTTTGTTAATTCATAATATACTGCCATTCTGGATTCTGTTTTCTGTTTTTGCAATATCAGTCACTATCCTTTGATGGCATATATGGCATTGCTTTCATTCTTGATTTCATCTCAATAAACGACTCGGAAGATTGAATGCCTTCAATTCTACCAATCCGTTCAGAGACCATTTTATGCATCTGATCCAACGATTTTGAATACATGGTAACTAGAATATCAAATCTACCTGTAACCTCGGCAACCTCTCTTACTCCATCAATTTTGAACAATTCTTCAATAATATGATCTCGTTTTTTTGTATCCATGTTAATTCCAGTCAGTGCTTTGACACTGTATCCTAACTCTTCGTCATTTACTACAATTGTAAAACGTTCAATCAATTTTCTTTTGACCAGTCTTTTGATTCTAGAATACACAACAGAGGAATTAACATTGATTTTTTTTGATAAGCGGGGAACTGAGATTGAGGCATCATTAGATAATTCTGATAAAATTTGTAAATCTAAATCATCTACTTTTGCCGTCTAAAACACCCGAGTCGATCTAGATTTCAGGATCTTATAAAGTTATTATTGTAAAAATTGCAAAAAATTATCTAAATCTTGTCTTTTTTGTATAACATTTCTGCTAGCAAAACTGCACCTTTTGCAGAACCCATTTTTTTATTATGAGAGAACAGCATGTACTTTAATCCATTATCAAATAATTCTTCTTTCTCAACTCTTCCTATCGTGGTAGTCATTCCACCGCCAACAGTCCGTTCCATTCTCGGTTGAGGTCTAGTTGGATCTTCGTGAAAAGCATAGTAATTATCAGGGGCTGATGGTAATCCTAAGACTGAAATATCTTTGTTGCATTGATTGTAGGTTTCCTTTGCCTTGGAAGGATCAATTTCTTCTGACGTCTCGACAAAAACTGATTCTGTATGGCCATCTATTACTGGAACCCTAGTACATGTACAACTAATTCTAATATCCGCATCTTCAATTTTTCCATCTATCAATTTGCCCAAGATTTTTCTGGTTTCCAATCTAACCTTGCCTTCTTCTTTTGGAATGTAGGGGAGAATGTTATCTGTGATTCCCATTGCAGATACTCCTGATTTACCCCCGCCAGAAATTGCTTGCATTGAAGTCATCATGACTTTTTTTGCTCCGTATTTTTCAAGTAATGGCTTTAGTGTAATTGCCAAGCCCGTAGTTGTACAATTTGGCAGTGGTGCTACAAATCCTTTCCAATTTCGGTTTTTCCTTTGTGTTTCAAGCAATTCAGTTTGTTCATCATTTATTCCTGGAATAAGAATTGGAACATCGTCCTCATATCTATATGCGGAACTTGTTGAAACTACTGGTAATTCTGCAGCCATTTTAGTTTCTATATCTCTAGCAGCCTGAGATTCTACTGCTGAAAATACTAAATCTAATTGTGATGTATCAAGATCATCAATTTTCTTAACAGTCATTGATTTGATGTATTCTGGGATTTCGCCACCAACATCCCACATGATAATTCCACCCTCATTTCTAATAGCATCAAGATAATTTTTACCTGCAGAGCGTTCAGATGCTGCAATTTGAGTTACCTCAAACCATGGATGGTTATCTAAAGACTGAACAAATTCTTGTCCTACCGAACCTGTAACTCCTATAATTGCAACCCTTTTTCTCCCCATATCTTGATCAATGATCGGCTTTAATTAATAATCGTTAGTATTTGCACTTTCATTCATTATTTGTTGTCAGCTCGGGTTTAATGATTTATGCGATAATTATTGATTCTAATTTGGATTTGAGTTCAGGATATAATTTCATTGCAGACTGTATCTTTTTTGCAGCCTGATCCCTAGTTTTTCCATATGCCCTAACAGGCTTCATAGATGGACAGTATGCAACATATCCATCATCATCTAACGATTGAACTCGTAGGATATGTAGATTGGTTTTATCTATTGTCAGCATCTAAAATATTCTGCGTACCGAATGATGGGTTTACAATATCCAAACTCAATTTTAATTCGTGGGCTGGTGGCTTGAGTCCTCGACTGTCAATTTGAGGGCCTGGGTTTGATTCCAAGCCAGTCGACAATCATTCAACTCATCTTAAAACTAACCCCTTGGACGATATTTGATGATCATTTGGATCCATGAGCTGTTAGTTTCCAAGCTGTACATGAAATTCACCGAGATGACAGACAAACAATAGGACATGATAGAGCCGTTGCTGCCAAAACCTGCCGCCACAGGACGCCCAAGAAACAATGACCGAACGGTTTTAAATGGAATCATCTGCGTGCCGGTTTCCGGATGCGGATGGAGTGAGATGTCAAAAACATGCGGTGATGGTTCAGCTGCCAATCCAAGGCTAAGAGGATGGCAGGAGTTTGGCATATGGAAAAAGATTTTGGGACGTGCAGTCAAATCCGCACACAAATCGGGCAGGATTGACCTGGAAAAAATATCGATTGATTCATCATCGATTCCCTCTAAAAAAGGGGAGACGTGATCGGATTTGACGGGTTCAAGAGAGTCACGGGCACGAAATTACATGTTGCAGTAGACGGTACCGGCTTGCCAGTATCAACTGTAATAAGCCCTGCAAATGAGCATGACAGTATGAAATTCGTAGATGTGATAGAATCAATTTCAGATTTTGCAGATGATTCCATGATGGAATAGTTTCAGCTTGTGCAGACAGGGGATATGATTCGAAATCAATCCGTAGTTATGTAAGATCAAGAAACGTCATTCCGTGCATTCCTTTTAGAAAAAACAGCAGGACGACAGATGATGATGCAGGCAAGGACAGTTACAACAGGACAGGATTCGTAGTGGAGAGGTTCTTTGCCTGGCTGAAAAACGGATTTCACAGAACAAGACATGAAAGAAACGCGGGAAATTATCTCGGGCTGGTTAGCATTGCGTCATTTTTGATGTATTGCAGGGTTTTAAGATGAGTTGATGGTAAAAAACAATGTTTTTTTGTAACTGATTCATTGATAATCTTTTGTGATCAGTATATTGTAACACCAGCATCTAAAATTTTAATTTTTTATTTTTATCACGGAATTTCTTAAATTTTTCTCTCAACAAATCCCTGAATGTATCTAAATCAAAAGAAATGGTTCCATGAACTGCTGTTTCTCTATCTTCAATATTTGCAAATACCTGTAAAATGAACAAATCAGGTATTGTTAATCCTACCTTGGAATGTGCCATGTTGTATAATCTTAATGATGTAGTAACGGCTTCCACTCTGCCGTTTGTAGGAGGATCTACCTCGATTAATCATTGTATTTGAAGTAAAAAATCAGGGTCTTGTATCTCTAAAAGTGTTTTTTGGAATTCCAATAAAAATTTCCGTGCATTTTCTTTCTTCAAAGCCATTCTATCTGCGTTTTCTAATTTTTTCCTAAGTTCTTCTGCCACCAATGAATTTATTTCGTTTTGAGGTAAAGCGAAATTTAGGGTAAACGTAATATTCCTTACTGCAAAGGATGTAAAATTTGAATACCACATATTTGCATAATCTAGCACCAATTCATAATGTGAAACTAATTTTCCATTTTTTATAGAATTCACTTTACTGATTTGCATGTGAACTAACTTATCGATGAATTTTGGTGGAAATCTAGTTCTGAATATTATTATCACCAAGCTTGATTTTGCCTCTGCAAAAATCCTGGGGAAATCTATGGTTAGCTTGTTCTCATCCCATATGTATCAAATTTTCATTATTCATGTCCGTACCTGTTGCTTCTAATGCTTCAAAAGTAATTTTTTTAATGTTTTTGATTTGAGAAAATTTTTAAAATTTATGAATCTGGACTTTGGATCACCTATATTCAAATCAATTCTATATTCTACTTCGTTACTATCTTGATAGATTACAAGCCCTTCATGTGAAACTATTTTTTCAGATTTGAGTTTTTCAACAATGTTTGCAGTGTTGCCTAAAAAACTACTTACGAGTGCTACATCTAACATTTTATTTTAATTCGGAATTGTAAGAAGCTCTGTTTCTTGTTTTTCTATTTGTTCCGAAATAGGAACTGTTTGAAGTTCTTCCTCCTCCACAATTATTGGGATTTCTTTAAAGATATCCTCATATTTTGCATTATAATCGTCATAATACTCTGCACCCATCCTAATCAAACCATTTCCTTTTCCTTTAATTGTTAATTTTTGAGCAGTCATTTGTTCTGGTTTTAATGTAATTTCTTTGGATTTAGGATCTGTTTCAGTTGTAAGTTCTACAGTTAGTTTATCTGTTGTTGTAAATTCAATAAAATATGACAAGTTATGAAGAGCGGCATTCCCAATATTTTTCATTTTCATTGAGAATGGTTCAACATGTGAACTGCATTTTGATATTTGTATATGATCAGGAGTTGCTTTAACAACTTCTAGCATTGGTCTTGTCACAACGTTCTCAAAATGAATAGTCTGTACATTATTTCCAGAAACAATATCTACTGCATAAGAAATTTTTCTTTCATCTGCAGGTATTTCAGTATAATATGATGTAAATCCAAAAAAACCATCCACTTGAATCACATTCTTTGGAATAGTGATTTTTCCACTCCACTTATCTTTACTATCAAATACTTTATCATCAATATTGAATAGACGATGTATATCAATATCTGCTTCATAACGAAGAATAATTTTATCAAAAGTAACACCTTTTTTCCATTTTATCCAACATGAAGAATACTCGGTAGGCAAAACTTTGGGACTGATGTATTTGTCCGTTATTGAAATTAGGTTGCCCAATTAGTCTAAAATGCATATTTCAGTCAATTAAGGGTTGTGTAGTATTTTTGAGGAATTCTCAGAACAATCGTGATTTTATATCAAATTCAACGATCTTTTCCCAATTCCTTATCTAACATATCCAGCAATTCTCTTCCAGGTTTATCCTCATTTTTAGGGTCATCATCCAATCTACTGCGATGCATCCTAGATATCATAGTATCATCTTCAGTTATCTGCATCCTATCTTCCTCTTTGCCACCATATCTACAATACTCATTACCACCATCCAAAAATAATGGGTTTGGACATGAGCATTTTACAAAATCATGTACGGATTTGCTTTCTAGAATTCTCCACAATCTAAACATTTTATGAAGGTCATACTAGATTATTTTTTTGTAGTTTGAAATAGACTGTGTATTGTATTATCAAAATATGCAAATAATAAAAAAACAAAACAGATTATGGAATTATCGGTTTAATTTTACAACATCTAAACAATCGAGAAGCACAAGGAGAATTTGGATTTTCTGTATTTGCAATAATGATATAATTTTTTATAATTGTCATGACCAATCCTATAGATCCGGGCATTAAAGTCTGGTTGTTTTTTGGTATGGGATTGGGTATTTTTCTAATCCATCTCATACTTACAGAATTCACAGAGATACAATAGAGGAATAAAGATAGTAATTACAAATATTTTTACAATACAGGACCAAATTAATTCTAGCTCCATAACTCAACAAAAGCAATATTGAAAGAGATTTACAAAATCCCTATTTTTATGAAATCCGGTTTTAGGTTCAAGTATGATCAAGTGATCACCAACATTCAAACAATACTTTTGAAAGATAGATGAATATCTCAATCCAATAAAACCTAATTGCCGTAAGATATCATATGATTTTAAATCAAATTATATTCCAAGATTTTTGTAATCTCCAATCAATATCATGAACTTATTCTAAAACCCTCCAATACGTCATGACGCATGCCAGATACACAAACCCGAGACAGTCGTCACAGTTCCTTTCGCATCTGACTGCCGTCCCGTAAAGTCCGCACCTGGGCCAGGCAAGGAACCGCTCTACGACAAACCCTGTCTTGCCATAATGTCTTTGGCTCCTGTTTTGTGCAACGTTCCTTGAGTTCCTTTTGTATGGAATGCAACGGTCAATCCCATGGGATCCCAGATAGTCTCTGATGCATGCCGCATCGTATCCCCTGTCGGCATACGCTGAGATGATCTGCCGTATCAAACCATCACCTGCAGGTTCTGAGATGTTCTCTAACACACCAATGAATTTCGTACTGTCATGGACATTTGCAGGGCTGGACCTGATTGGGATTGGCAGTCCTGTCCTGTCTACTGCAGCGTGAATCTTTGTGCCCAGGATCTTCCTGAACCCGTCATATCCTGTTTTGTCCCCCCCTTTTTGGCGGCAATTGACGATGAATCAATCGATATTTTTTGCAGGCTGGTTTTTCCCTGTCTGTGTGCGGATTTTATCAGTCCTGACAGAATCCTTTTCCATATTCCCTTTTGCTGCAGCTCTGAGAATCTCAGATGCGCGGTGGATTTTGAACCGTATCTGTCCGGCATGTCTGCCCACCTGCAGCCGGTTGTTAGGACAAACAATATTCCGTTGATTGTGTTTCTGTCATTGCATCCTGGCCTTCCGGTTTTTGCAGGCTTTGGGAGATGTGATGCAACCGTGTTCCATTGAGTGTCTGACATTTCTTTGTGAATCATGAAGGATACATCGGCAGGGTCATTCTTAGATCCCGATTGTCATGAATTATTTACAAAATGATTGGTTTTAGGATGAGTTGCATAATGTAACAACTACAATGAAGATAAATGAGTCAGAATCATACGTGGTTCTTGATCATATAGCTGCTACTTATACATCTAAACCTGGCGATAGTGGCGAACCTGTTTTTATAAATCATAAAAATGGTACTGCTAGCATGCTTGGTGTTATTGTAGGTGTTTCCTGTATATTTGATGCAGATGGTATACAAATTGATATGAGAAATTCATATGGTGCATGTGATAACCAACTAAATATTTTTAGTTCTTGGGAAAACATCGCACGTGATCTATCTATCAAGTAACCGCCTCCCTTTTTTATTAACAACCCATTTTTGATATTTTTTGATCAATACTTTTACTTTTCTTCTTGTAAAAATTATACAAAGAAACACAGCCTCACCAATCATAATTATCACTGCATAAGTCCCAAAATTTGACAATGAGCTGATCCCAAAACCGACCATTCGGGCAGTCTCCGATGACCGTCTGGGATCTGTCCATCGCCAAACACAGTACATTCCCGTGAAATTTCAAGAACCGACAGATTCACAATGCGTGCAGCGTAGAATCCCGCACCGCTTGACAGTGTCGGGCATTGTACGGACATCCTGACGTGAGACGATTTCATATCGGGGGGCAAAACCCGCATCCCTGACAGATCATGGTATAGAATGCACCGCAGCTGGACAAAAAACAAACGGCCTCTGCGGAACCGACAGTTTATTAACCCCTCTGATCACAGGTATTCCATGAGAAAATTCACCGCCTTACACTATACGATGCTTATGGTTGCGGCACTTGCCGTGCTGGTTGCGGTTCCTTCCGCATATGCTGATACACTTACTGTAAATCCAGGATGTGCTGATGGTGATCGTGGGACACCAGTTTGTGATGATCCTACTATACACCGTACCATAAAGTCTGCAATTATGGCAGCAGCTAATGGTGATACCATATCAATCTCAGCTGGAACTTATGATGAAGGTAGAATAAATGTCAACAAAGCACTGACAATAGAGCCTGCTGCAAATGAAAGGGTAGTCCTTGACGGAGCATCCAGGCTTTATGTATATTCTAATGATGTTACCATAAGGGTATCACGTTTAAGAATACTACGTCAGTCTATGCAATAACCATTTGGAAAACTGCATCTGATGTAACAATACACAACAACACGCTAGCAGACACTAGGGGGGGCGGAATAAATACGTCCAATGCAGCTGACACTCTGATACGAAACCTGAATGTGACAGATAACGTGTTTAAGAACATTGGAACATTTTACGAGCCCGGATTGAATGCTACTCAAAAGGCCAAGAAATTGATGAGTGCAATGTATTTTATTACTCTTAAGTCAAACGCAGGCGGCCTGCAGGATTCCAAAATTACCGGCAACACCATTGACACTGTGACATTTGCCGGAATAAACTTTGTTAACGGTGAAAATATCCTGATACAGGACAACACATTCTCAAATATTCCTGCCGCCGCAATTGATCTTCGAGCAGGTAAGCACATAAGGGTTCTTGAGAATCACATACATAATGCAAGCAATACGCTAGAATTCCTTAACGGAGTCAAAGACGATACCCTGCGAGGAGCTATCAAGTTGTCGGGAGGAGAGCCCATGTCTCATGTTACCGTTGGTAACAACACCATCTCTGGAGGCAATAACGGAATTGCCTTTTGTACAGGAAAATGTGGGGTATCTCCAAACGAACTGGGTAATACCAAATATCATCTGCATATAACTGATGAAGCAACAAAGATTGACAGCACAAACAGATTTACCCATAACACCTTTGATAACATAAAAGGCTTTGATATTATCAATAGGGCAGTAGGAGTGATGGTTGCAACGCACAACTATTACGGAGAAGCAGAGCCTGACTTTACAAAAATATTGTCCGGAGACATAAACTACAATCCATACTATAATGATCCGGAACTCAAGGTACTGGTAGATGATAAAAAAGGGACGGTACAAAAGTCAATTGCAGACCTTGCCGTATCAGACGTGTGCTCCATATCCCTTGGAAGCTACATCATGGACTTTGATGACGCAAAATACGGCGCCACGTCCAGTATCGTACAAAACCAAATCAAAAATGCCGGCAACCAGGACCTTGGGGGAATAAAGTTTACCTCTAGCGGATGGCAAAAGCCTGACAAAACTGCCCTTTCTGGTGCCGTATCCAAGGTCGGCACTGATGTCACCAGTTCGGCATCCTATAGCACTATCAACGCTGGTACGGCCGGCATCACCCTTAATGCTGCCGACTTTACCGGACCAAACGCGCTTCCAACCTCAGAATCCTCCGGTTCTGCATCGGTCGGCTTTGTGCTTGACCTTACCGGCGTTGCAACGGGTGCCGATGTCACCATCACGGAATCCGTAACCTATTCAGCAACCTGCAGCTAGGAATCCGACTGCACGGCCCCAAGGTACGGCAGCCATGTTTTCCTTCTCTGCCATGATGCCGCAATAGGATACGTCACGGACTTGGGAAAAACATAACCGACCCATCCCAATACTCTCCAATACACCATGATGCATGCCAGGCAGGACTAATCCGGGATGGTTCCCACAGTTTCTTTTCATGCCTTGCCACGGTTCTTCTCAGCCCGTACCTGAGCCAGGCAAGGAAACCTCTCAACGGCAAATCCTGCCTGTACCTGTTTTGTACTTCCCTGGCACAACGAATCAGGAATTCTTGCAGGAAATACAGCATCTGATTCCGTGACATCTGCAGGTATCCGATGTATGCCGCATCATAACCGCCCCTTTTTGGCAGCAACTGATGAATATGGAAAAGGATTCCATCAGAACCAATCAAATCCGTACACAGGGAGGGACGGATTTGCCTGCAAAAAAATTTTCGGTTGATTCGTCCTTTTTGTCGCAGTTCTGAGAATCTCAGATATGCAGTGGATTTTGAACCGTATCTGTCTGGCATGTCTGCCCGCCTGCATCCTGTTGTTAGGACAAACAATATGCCGTTGATTGTGTTTCTGTCATTGCATCCCGGCCTTCCGGTTTTTGCAGGCTTTGGCAGATGTGATAGAACGGTTCCATTGAATGTCCGGGCCATTTTCTTAGCCTTAGGTTGGCAGTTGAGTCATCGCCGTATGTTTTTGGCATCTCACTCCATCCGCATCTGGAAACCAGCACGTAGATGATTCCATTTAAAACCATTCGGTCGTTGCTTCTTGGACGTCCTGTGGCGGCAGGTTTTGGTAGCAACGGCTCTATCATGTCCATTGTTTGTCTGTTATCTCGGTGAATTTCATGTACAGCTTGGAAACTAATGGTTCATAGATCCAAATGATCATCAAATATTGTCCAAAGGGTTAGTTTTAAGATAAGTTGATGGAGATTTTAATCTACGTGGATCATATATCTCAAATCCAAATGAATCAGTTAAAGCTTTTTGGGCATTTGATGAACTAACAAAAATATCAGAATTGTACTACTCGTAATGCCACTCAAAAAACGACTATACGACCTAAAATTCTTAGATTGAATTTCAGCACATTCTAACGGTTTTTCTTTTATTCTCACTAAACTAGGTATTTTAAGCGATAATGCTTAATGTATGCTTTTATCTAAAACAATAATCGTTTTCTGAATTACCAAAACATACTAAATCGGCTAATTCTATTTGGAACTGTGAAAATAAGAATAAAATCCTCTCTCATCAGGCATACACCTGTAGTTCATGGAGGAAAAAATTCTATAAAAAACATCGATCCCCAAATTATCGATTTTAGCTCAAATGTGTCTCCTATAGGAGCCCCACCATCAATCAAAAAAACTCTTAAAAAAAATATTGACAGTATTCAGAATTATCCTGATTTTAATTCATCATCGGTAATTTCCAGCCTAGAAAAATATACTCGATTAGAAAAATCCAATCTCTTGGTTGGAAACGGAGCAATTGAAATACTTTATAATTTTTCTTTTGCATTTTTGTCAAAAAAAACTAAAGTCTTGATTCCTATTCCAACATTTCAAGAATATGAAACAGTTGCTAAACTTGGTGAGTGTAAAATTTCCTATTTTAAAACTATGAATCTATCCGAAAATCTAGATGATTTTATTTTAAAAATTCCAAAAAATGGCTGTGTATTCATTTGCAATCCGAATAATCCTACAGGAAATTTATTATCAAAAAATCAACTACTAAAAATAATCAAAAAGGCAAAAAAACTCTCTACGTTTGTATTTGTAGATGAGTGTTTTATTGAAATGGTTCCCGAATCAAACGAATCTGTAATATCATATGTTAAGAAATATGACAACCTTTTCATTTTGCGCTCATTAACAAAATCTTTTGCATTACCTGGTATCCGTATTGGATATGCAGCAGCATCAAATAAAACGATTAAAATTTTACAAAAAATAAAAATCCCTTGGAGTGTGAATTCGCTAGCTCAAGATGCCGCAAATACTGCCCTTACAAATAAATCCCACCTTTTAAAATCTAACTTGGTTATTAAAAAAGAATTAAACTATTTAACAAATAAAATTAACAGATTAAACGGATTTGATTGTAACAACTCTTCCACAAATTTTATCTTAATCAAAACTAAAAAAAATTCCACGCAACTACAGAAATTTTTGTTAAAACAAAAAATCTTGGTTCGTGATTGCAAAAATTTTAGGGGACTGACTAATCACCACATTCGAATTGCTGTTAAATCCCATCATGACAACCTAAAACTTGTAAAAGAATTGGAGAAAATTCAATGAAGCCTTTAATGATTCAAGGGACTTCATCTGGTGCAGGAAAGACTACGCTAGTAGCTGCACTTTGTAGGATTTTTTCTGATAAAGGCTACAGAGTCGCTCCCTTCAAGTCACAAAACATGTCAAATTTTTCTTATATCGCGCCTGAATTTGAAATATCCCGGGCTCAAGCAATTCAGGCCATTGGCGCTCGTTGTGAAATCACGCCTGATCTAAATCCTATTTTGTTAAAGCCCATAGGAAGTTACAACAGCATTGTATACCTTAACGGAAAACGATACAAGAAAATGCATGCCAAAGAATACTATGAAAAATTTGTAAATTCTAAAGGAATTGATATTGCAACAAAATCTCTTAAAACATTACAAAAAAACTATGATTTGGTCATTTTAGAGGGTGCTGGTTCTCCTGCTGAAATTAACTTGCAAAAATTTGACATTGCAAATATGAGGATTGCCCATAATGCAAATTCTTCCGTATTGTTGGTTTCAGATATAGATCGAGGGGGGTCCTTTGCAGGCCTTGTCGGAACTATGGCCTTGATTGAAAAAAAATATCAAAAATTGGTAAAAGGTTTTGTCTTTAACAAATTCCGTGGGGATCTAGATGTGTTAAAACCGGGATTTCAAAAACTCAAAAGCATCACAAAGATACCTGTTGTAGGCACAATTCCCCTGATGACTTTTAATCTACCCGAAGAAGATTCCCTCAATACCGCACCTAAAGATTTCAAATGGACAAAGAAAAATATTTCAAAAATCGACGATGAATTAACTAAATTGGCAAAAACCATCAAATCAAGTATCGATTTAGAATCTGTTGAGAGGATGTTAAAATGATTGCCGAATCTTTAATTGTAATTGGATTTGCTATCTTACTTGATTTTAAATTTGGAGATCCTAAGAATAAATATCATCCCACTGCTTGGATTGGAACCCTCATTGCAAGACTAACTCCCATAGCTAAAAACCAACATCCTGTAATTGAAAAATTTGGCGGTGCTTGTGTTGTTGCTGCTATCTCTGGCTTGGCAATCTCATTACTTTTTGTATTAGATATTGGAATATCACTATTGACAACTGATTATATATCCCTGATTGTCTCTGTAATTGCTGGTGGATTATTACTAAAGACAACAATTGCCATTCGTGGAATGGAAAAACATGCAAAATCAGTGTTGGAATCTTTAGACGATGAAAATCTGGATATGGCCAGAGCCCATTTATCTATGATTGTTAAGAGAAATACCGAAAATTTAGATAAAAACCATGTAATTTCAGGCGTACTTGAGAGTATTAGTGAAAATACTGTTGATGGAATAACTGGACCCCTGTTTTATTATGCTATTTTTGGTTTGCCTGGCGCTTTTGTCTACCGTGTAGTAAACACTGCAGATTCTATGATTGGATACAAGAATAATCTTTTTAAAAACGTTGGTTGGTTTGCAGCAACATGTGATACCATTTTAAATTACATCCCATCTCGTTTGACAGGTTTGATAATGGTTATTTCTGCAGCCATTTTACAAAACAATTGGAGGGAATCTTACAAAATAATGATTAGAGATGGCAACAAAACTGAAAGTCCAAATGCTGGATATCCGATGGCTGCTTTAGCGGGTGCCTTAGAAACAAAATTTGAAAAAATTGATCATTACAAATTGGGTGATGGAGAAATCATCCTAACAAAAGAACACGCACATTCTGCAATGTCTATGATGAAACTTACCTCGATACTTTTCTTTGGAATAACATGCGTTCCAATAATCTATATCTTATCGCTTGCAGGTTGGTGGACACATGCTTAAAGAGGTCGGATCTGTTTTTTCGTTCCTGACAATTTTCCCATCATCAAGTGCAACATTGGATGACATTGCAAAATACATGTTTGTGTTTCCCCTTGTTGGAATTGCCATTGGACTAGCAGCCGGTTCTCTGGGTTTTGGATTGTCTTTTTTCTTAGAACCCCTGTTGGCCAGTTTGCTAGTTGTGGCATCTGTTGCTATTGTTACTGGAATACACCATGCAGACGGTTTAGCTGATTTTGCAGATGGGCTGATGGTAAAAGGCTCCAAAGAGAAAAAACTCAAAGCCATGAAAGATCTTTCTACTGGGTCTGCAGGCATCGTTGCAATAGTTTTGTATTTGATTGGCCTGACAGTTGCTATTTCTCTCACCACTGGTTTTGATTTATTCAAAGCACTACTAATCAGTGAAATTCTGGCTAAATTCTCAATGGTGCTAATGGCCAGCTTGGGTAATTCTGCTGCATTAGGCTCAAATTCACCATTTCTAGAATTCATGAAAGACAAGAGAAGGCTTTTAGCTGCATTTCTAATCATGATTATACCTGTAGTGATGATTGGAGAAACTGCTGGATTGATTATGCTTGGCGTAACTGTTGCTTTAACTCTGTCCATTCTGGCCATATCTGCTCGAAGTTTTGGCGGAATTACTGGTGATGTGTTGGGAGCAACCAATGAGCTTGCTAGGTTGGCTGCTTTGATGGCGTTTGTTTCATTATGATTGGCATTGTTATGGCCGGTGGCAAAGGGACTAGGATGAATTCAGATAATGAAAAGTTGTTACTTGAATATGGAAAACCCATAATTTTACATGTAGTTGATTCGTTAAAAAACTCAAAACTGTTTTCAAAAATACTAGCTGTCACTAGCTGTAATTCACCGAAAACAAAAAAATTACTCGAAGAAAACGGCATAGAAACTTTTGACACGTCGGGAACTGGCTACGTCGAAGATCTAAATTCTGCACTAAAGACAATCAATGATCATGTTTTAGTTACTTCAGGTGATTTGCCATTGCTTGATGAGGAAATAATTCAAACCATAATAACCCAATTTAACCCTGACAAAATTTGGACTAGCGTTCTTGTGACTCGCAAATTTCTGATATCCCTAGGCCTTGAATCTGATTGTTCGGTCAATTTTCAAGATCAAACGTGTCACTATACCGGCATTTCATTAGTCAACTCTAAAAAAATCTCTTCTTTAGAAAATTTGGATGAAAATTATGTTATAATCGATGATAGGAGAATTGCATTTAATCTAAACTCTGAAAAAGATTATGACTTACTCGGCACTGCCTGAGATTTTGCCGTTGATTTGAGCTCTAGATCCAGTTGGTTCTGAAATAGTATTTCCACACGAATTGCATGCGATCTGTGTGGATGCGTGCGAATAGACTATTTGTAATTCACCGCACTCGTTGCAATTAACTTTTTGAAACGTGCTGGATGGCTTTGGAATTTCGATGTGATCCTTCTTCATGCTGCTACCAACTCAAACTTCTTAATTCTAACGCCTTTTTTATTGTATTTCTTTTTACATGCTGTACATGTCATAAGCGGTGTAACTTTCTTTGTAACTTTGGCCGGCTTTGCCAATTTTGGGAATTTTTGTCCCCCGTATCCCTGTTTACGTTCTGCGTGTCTGCGTTCGCCTCTAGCAGAACCACGCCTTTTTCCGGCCTTGTAAATGGAGACCCTTTGTTCTGTATGTGTTTTGCATTTTGCACAATACTTTCTGATCACCTTGGGGATGTTCATATCAACAAAACCTCTCCAACCGTAATTTAAGCATTGAATCTATAATAGGCGCAAAATCCAACTAGGCGTAGTGACTTTGAGCCTGGCAAATTCAATTCTGTCCCTTAACTCGGTGGCAACGGGTGACAAAAAAGCCGATCTAATTTTAAAAGATTGCAATCTGTTATCTGTCTATACAAGAGAAATAATTCCAAAAATACAGGTTGCTATCATCCATGATAGAATAGCATACGTTGGGCCTGATGCATCGCACGCAATTGGTCCTAAAACCGCCGTAATTGATGTCAAGGGGAAATATGTCAGTCCTGGCCTTGCAGATCCGCATTTGCACATTGATCAGTTTGTACTGCCATCTGAATTTGCCAAAAAAGCATTACTCTGTGGTGTAACTTCTCTTTTCTCTGATCCAATTGATATTGTTAGTGTGGGTGGGTACCGCGGCTTTCAAGAATTTTTAAAGCTGGGTGAAAATCTTCCGATTAGGGTTTTTCAAGCAGTTCCAGGGGGCTTGCCTGTTGACGCAAAATTTAGCAGCAGTAACTCATTAACATTATCGCAAGAAAAAACTGCAGCAAAGCATCCGCATGTTGTTGGATTGGGCGAGGTTTTCTCATGGACCAAAGTTACACTCCGTGAACCAAAAACAATGAAATCCCTTTCATCAATGCTTGAGTGTGACTGCATAATTAATGGACATACTGCAGGTGCAAGTGATAAAAAACTAAATGCGTATGTTTCATCTGGAATTTTATCTTGTCATGAGCCAACCGATTTTGATCAAGTCTTAGAAAGGCTTCGTCTTGGTATGTGGATAATGATTAGAGAGGGCTCTATTCGGCGTGACCTGAAAGAAATAGTTCCACACGTTTTGTCGCATGGAACCCATCTTGATCGTCTGATGTTTTGTTCTGATGGCCTTGATCCTCTTGATATGTCTAAATTCGGTCACATAGATCACTGCATACGAGAATCAATCAAACTTGGTTTGGCGCCAATTGACGCAATTACAATGGCATCAAAGAATAACTTTGATTATTATAATATGGGAAAAGACCTGGGCGGTATTGCCCCTGGCAAATTAGCAGATATCTTAATTTTTGATGATTTGAAATCTTTTAAACCAAACAAGGTCTTTGTTGGAGGCAGGCTTGTAGTGTCAAATGGACAAATTGTATCTCCAATTAGGAAAAAAATTATTTCCCCTTGGATTAAAAAAACTGTAAAACTAAAAAAATTCTCCAAAGATGATTTCTTAATAAAATCAAAAAAGAAGGACGTTATTGCAAATACCATCTACATGCAAACTGAAATTATCACAAAAATAGGTTCGGCCGGACTTTCTTCAAGGGATGGGCATGTTTCAGCCTCTCTAGATTCCGATATATGGAAAGTTGCAGCATTTGATCGAGTCCATGGAACTAACAAACATTCTATTGGTTTTCTAGAGAATTTTGGTGCAGATATAGGCGCCTTTGCTTCAACTTGGAGTTTTCATGAAAATGACATGATCGTTATTGGCTCAAGTGATTCTGATATGGCCACTGCATCTAACCACATTATCAAAAATCAGGGCGGCCTTGCAGTGGCTAAATCTGGAGAGATTCTTGCTTCACTGCCTTTGCAGTTTGGAGGAATCGTTTCTACCGATTCTTTTGAAAAAGTTTCATCCAATTTTGAAAAAATCAATAATGTGATTGTGGATTCTGGCTCTAAATTTTTGAGGCCCCATCTAATTCCGTTATTCCTGCCGTTTTTGGCTTTACCCTCAGTTCGAATTCTTTCTGGCGGAATTGTCGATGTGAAAAAACGGAGCTACATTCCGCCGATCTGCTAAGTAATGTTAAAAAGGGGGATTTGGCGGATTGAATCTGAACCTGAATGGCATCAATTCAACAAGGACCAAATGGGCCTGTTTTAGTCCTCAAAGAGAGCGCACTACAGCAAAAAGGCAAAGATGCCCAACAAAACAATATTGCAGCAGCAAAGCTGGTTGCTCAATTAGTCAGAAGCAGTCTTGGTCCTAGAGGCCTTGATAAAATGCTAGTTGATTCTTTGGGCGATGTAACCATTACAAATGATGGCGCAACAATTCTGAAAGAAATTGACGTTCAACACCCGGCAGCCAAAATGATGGTTGAAATTTCCAAAACCGTAGATAACGAAGTGGGAGATGGTACGACATCTTCTGTAATTTTTGGTGGCGCATTATTGGCAAGAGCCGAGGATCTTCTTAACAAAGACGTTCATTCTTCAACTATTATTGATGGATACCAGGCAGCATCAGATAAAACCCTTGAAATTTACTCAAATCTAGCTAAAAAAATCCAACCTGACGATAAAGCATCTCTTTTAAAAATCGCTACAACAAGTATGCAATCAAAATTAATCTCCGAAGATAGCACACTAATTTCTAAAATTATAGTAGAGGCGATTCTCAGTATTGCGACCAAATATGGTGATGACTATTCAGTTGATCTTGAAAATATTAAAGTAGAAAAGAAAGCCGGTGGCTCAATTGACGATACCCAGATTGTCAAAGGAATTGTTTTAGATAAAGAAATCGTTCATAGTGGAATGCCTACCAAAATTGAAAATGCAAAAATTGCACTAATCAATTCAGCATTAGAGATTGAAAAAACCGAACTGAGTGCAGAAATTAGAATTACAGACCCAACACAAATGCAAATGTTCTTGGAAGAAGAAAATAGAATGCTCAAATCCATGGTTGACAAACTACACGACATTGGAGCCAACGTCCTGATCTGTCAAAAAGGAATTGATGACATTTCCCAACACTATCTTGCAAAGTATGGGATTATGGCAGTACGTCGTGTCAAAGAAAGTGACATGATTAAACTTTCCAAAGCCACAGGCGGACGCGTGATTAGTAATCTTGATGATCTTTCAGAAAACGATCTTGGCTCTGCCAGTCTGGCCCATCAAAAGAAAGTTGAATCTGATAAATGGGTCTTCATTGAGGGTTGCAAACATCCGCAATCCGTTACAATGTTAATCCGTGGTGGCACTCAAAGGGTAATTGATGAGGTTGACCGTTCCATTCATGATTCTTTGATGGTTGTCAAGGATGTGATTGAAAAACCTGCAATCGTGGCAGGTGGCGGTGCCCCTGAAGCATTTGCAGCCTCATTGCTCAAAGATTGGGCTGATAATTTCGATGGTAGGGTACAACTTGCAATTAAAAAATATGCAGAAGCCCTGGAAACAATCCCGCTCACTATTGCTGAAAATGCCGGCATGGATCCAATTGACACCATGGCTAATCTTAGAGCAAAACAAAATCAGGGTCAAAAATGGACTGGTATTGACGCCAAAAATCTGAAAATTTCAGACATGATGGCAATTAATGTCGTAGAACCGATTGCAGTTAAAGAACAAATCATCAAATCTGCCACAGAGGCAGCATGTATGGTTCTTAGAATTGATGACGTTATCTCCATATCTGGCGCTCCAGGTGGCGGCGGCACGCCACCAATGGGCTAAGTCAAAGATTAAGTGCTTCTGGTTTTTGTAAATTACTGATGTACAGGCTTGGCGTTGATTTAGGCGGTACCAAAATCGAAGCCATTCTTTTAGATGAAAGCTTTGAAGTTATTCAAAGAAAAAGAATTCCGACTCCTCAAGAAAACTATCAAAAAATTTTGGATTCTATGACTTCGCTCGTTTTAGATTTGTCTGAAAACGTTTCTGATTATTCTTTGGGCGTGTGTGCCCCTGGAGCTATTTCCAAACAAACTGGATTGATAAAAAATAGCAATACCCGATGTTTGACTGGGAAACCGCTAAAGGAAGATTTGCAAAGCAAGATTGGAAAAAAGGTTTCTATGGAAAATGACGCCAACTGTTTCACACTGGCTGAAGCAACATTAGGCGCAGCAGCTGATTTTGATTTAGTTTTTGGTGTAGTTATTGGTACTGGTGTCGGAGGCGGGATTGTGATTGATAAAAAACTCTATTCTGGACGAACAAACATTGCAGGCGAATGGGGTCACCATACACTACACCGTAATGGAAATTCTTGTTATTGTGGCAAGAGTGGATGCGTGGAGACTTACATCAGTGGACCGTCCCTTGAAATCCAGTGGACCAGACTGACTGGAAAATCCCAGTCTGTACCTGACATTCTAGCAAATCTTGATGATGAAATTGGAAAAAAATGGAAAAATGATCTTACAGAAAATTTTGGTTGTGGTCTTGCAAACGTAATCGATATTTTAGATCCTGATGCAATCGTTTTAGGTGGCGGTTTATCCAACATTGATTTTTTATACACTGATGGAAAGGAATCGATTCACAATAAGGTATTTTCAGATTTAGCTGATACGCCTATACTCAAAAACAAATTGGGTGATTCTGCTGGTGTTTTTGGCGCATGCATGCTCTAATTTGGACATCCTTTCATCTTTGAAATAGAATACCCGCCAGTCATAATTTCAATTCCCATGTCTTCTGGAACCGATTGCGTATGACAAAATTTACGTTCATTTGTAGTTACAGTTGGCGATTCTTCCCCAATGGATTTTACCCATTCTTTGGCAAAAGAAATTGCCTTTTGTGTTTCATTTCTATCTGTTACGGCATCAAAATGTACCGTATGCCCATCTTTTGCTTTTAGGCATGTATCAAAAACATGAAAATCCATACCAATCACCAGTTATGTGGAATACCGATTTTTAATCGTTATAATTTTTTCTACGACCGCATTTACATCCGCATCTAATTCCACACTTGTCAAGATCAGTCCTGCCCCTCCAATTGGAACGGTCACTCGATAAATTTTTTCATACTTTGCTAATGCATAAACTGGCTTTCCAATTTTATCCGCTGTTTTTTTACGTGTCGACCAGCGATACACTGCCTGGGATAATGACGTCTCTGTTTCTTCCCTTGAGAGATGGCTTTGTAGTCCCGGTCTCATCTTGTCATAGAGTTCCCCAAAGTCGTATATCCCCACATAACGAATATCTTTATCACAATCTAAAATCTCCGAGCAGATTTTTTCATATTCCATTTTTATCACTACTGAGGCTCAATTGTCGCCGGTGGCTTGCTTGAAATAGTATAGGTTACCCATGTAACACCTTCAACCTCATTTGTTATTCTGTTACTCATTTTTTCTAACAAACCATGTGGTAATCTGGTCCAATCTGCAGTCATTGCATCAATAGAGTCCACCACTCTGATCATTACGATATTTCCGTACTTTCTTTCGTCTCCGACAACCCCTACTGCTTTATCATCACCTACTGCTGCATATGCCTGCCATACCTTTTCATACCATCCTGCTTCCATCAATTCTTCCTCTACAATTTTGCTTGCCACCTTGCAAATCCCTAGTTTTTGTGGTGTAACCTCTCCGATTATTCTAACTGACAGGCCTGGACCTGGAAATGGGTGTCTCATGAAAAGTTTTTCAGGAACTTCAAGAATCTCTGCAATTTTTCTTACTTCATCTTTGTATAGTTCTCTTAACGGCTCTAAAATTTCTAAATTAAGCCAATCTGGCAATCCTCCGACATTGTGATGAGATTTTATGACTGCAGCAGGCCCTTTTGAAACTCCACTTTCAATTACGTCTGGGTATAGCGTACCTTGAGCCAACCATTTGAATGGACCGTTTCCTTTAGCAAATTCTGTAAAAACACGCACGAATTCTTCCCCTACAACCCTTCTTTTCTTTTCTGGATCTTCAACTCCTTTCAGTTTTTCAAGAAAAATGCCTGCCGCATCCACTGATGTAAAATTTACTTTGAAATTATCTCTGAACATCCCTTCGACTTCTTTTTCTTCATTTAATCGTAATACGCCGTTATTCACAAAAACACATTTCAGTCTGTCCCCAATTGCCTTGTGAATTAATAACGCAACTACCGTGGAATCTATTCCCCCACTTACACCACACAGTACATTGCCGTCAATTTTTGAGATCTTTTCAACTGCTGCATCAATAAAACCCTCCATTGTCCACTCTTGTTTTGCCCCACAAACCTTCAAAACAAAATTCTTTAAAATTTCTGTACCCTGCTCAGTATGTACTACTTCGGGATGAAACTGAATTCCGTATATTGATTTGTCCTCTGATGCAATTGCAGCTGCTTTTGCACTCTCAGTATGTCCAATTACCTTGAATCCCTCTGGAATTTGTTCTGCCTCATCGCCATGACTCATCCATGCTCTGACTGATTCGCCAACTCCGTTTAGAAGGTCCTTGTCACTGTCTACCGTTAATAGCGATGAACCGTATTCTCTGTTTGCTCTTTTCACCTTTCCACCATATTTGTTAACAATTAGTTGGTGGCCATAGCAAATTCCAAGTAATGGTAAATCCATATCAAAAACTCTGTTTTCTGGAATTGGGGCGTCTGAACTGTGCACGCTTGACGGGCCTCCAGAAAAAATTATTCCTGCGGGATTTAGCTTTTGCAATTCTTCATAACTGATATCATATGGAACAAGTTCCGCATAAACAGAAAACTCTCTGATTCTCCTACAAATTAGATGGCTGTACTGTGACCCAAAATCCAAAACCACAATTTTATCCATGCTATCACTTGCTTACATTCTCAAGCATTCTTGTAAGTGACCAACCTGCCGTGTTAATCAGTTCACTTACTCTTTCTTTCTGCCTATAATTTTTAACTATGATTTCTCTAATGTCTGCACCGTTCTTGTTTACAATGTAATCTATCACCGATTCTTTCTGGATTTTTCCATTTTCTGCCTCAATGGCGTCTTTCTTTTTCATCTCTCCGATTATTCTATCCAAAAAGAATGATTTGAAAGGCGGCGTATTTGCATCAATTATAATCTCACTATCCAATACTATGGAAACTTGATCTGGTGTGACAAATGCGTTGGCAATAATCTTGCCATCATTAGTTCTTTTAATCGGGATTGAGTTTTGTTCAGGCTTTTCAATTTCTGCAGATTCGCTCTCAATTTTCTTACTGGTTCCCAATTCCGAGGCTTTGGCGAAGCTGGAATCTTTCAAAAACAAGTCCAAAACGGCGATGTTTTTTTCTAACATCTCTATTCCCTCCTGGTGCTTGTCGATTTGTTCGATCAGGCTATCCTTCAAAGCGACAATTTCCTTAACTTGCTCCTCTGAGAATTTCATAATTTGGTTAATGAGGGATGGGTATTAAATGCATTCTAGGTAATTATAATATCAAGCTCTTTGTATGATATTTTCTTAAATCCTTTGATTGATTCTGACGTTGTAAATAGCTCTGATTTTGTAAATGTGGATAGCCATTCTAAAAGCTCTCTTCCTTTTTTCAATTTTTTCAATTTAATTTTTCTGTCTTTTCGTTTCGTTTCTGAATGCCTTCCTATCCTTTTTCCAAAATCCATTCCAAACAAAATAATTTTTTCTGCTTGAAAGTGATTTGCTAGAAAAACCCCTCTGTCTCCGTCCGTAAACCCCCCAAAGTTTTTGATTTTACCAAAAGGAGCAGATTGTGTCGTTCCAATACAATTTCTTAATCTTTTAACAAATCGTAACTCACCAATGTTGTCGCCATGTGCATGTACAACAAAAACTGATTTTGTTTTCCCAATTTTTTCCAATGTTTTTTTGTCCCCATCCAAATCTGTCACAATAATATCTGGCATGATTTTATTTTCAACAAGTAGTTTCATTGAACTGTCTGCAGCAATAGTTACTGTTTTTTCATATTTTTTTAATTTCGGTATTGCTGATGATAGGGATGGACCTGAACCGACAACCAACACTGTATTTCCTTTGATTAATGCAGAAATTCTTTTATCGGTTTTAGTTTTTTTTAAAATCGAATTTAAAATAATGGCCGATTCTTTATCTTTTTTTCCAGCATATTTGAACTCCTTTAAAATTTCATTGTACCTCTTTTTCCAGCCTAAAACCATCATATCACTCAAATTGCATTAGATTTGATAAACCATGTGGCAAAAATCGGTAACGTGAGCGTAGGCGGTAGAAATCCTGCACGTATAATGGGTATTTTGAACGCCAGTCCTGAATCATTCTACAAAAAATCTGTCAGTACCAGCAAAACTCTCATAAAAAACGCTGTCAAATCCATGGAAGGCCAAGGTGCAGACTTTATCGATATAGGCGGGATGTCCACTGCGCCATATCTATCTGCCATGGTTTCAGAAAAAACCGAATCAAAAAGAATTCTAAGCGCAGTTAAAATAATTCAAAACTCTACAAATATTCCCATCTCCGTTGATACATGCAGAGCAAAAGTTGCAAATGACGCTTTAGAACAGGGCGTTGAAATAATTAATGACATTTCTGGATTAAAGTATGATAAACAAATGCCTAACGTTGTTTCAAAATTTGACCCGTCTTTAATCTTATGTGCGTTTTCTTCAAAGACTGTTAGCGGCAACCATGTATTGACGACTAAAAAATTACTCCGGGATAGCCTGAAGCTGGCTAAAAAATCACATATGTCTTCTAGCAAAATTGTTTTAGATCCATCTGTTGGATTTTTTAGAAAAACTGGACAAGGTCCGTTTTTTACAAAAATCAAATCTGATTGGGTAAAAAGGGATCTGGCAGTATTACAGAATCTAAGATCTATAAAGCAAAATTATCCCGCATTGATCTCTGTTTCAAACAAGTCATTCATAGGGAAAATATTGGAAAAAGAAAATCCAAATGATCGGCTGTTCGGCTCCCTTGCTGCAGAAGTTGCATCTGTACTCAACGGCGCTGATATTGTCCGTACGCATAATGTGGAGGCGACAAAGGATGCAATAACGATCGCCTCCAAACTATCCAGGCAACACAAAGGCTTATAATCGATATTTTACCCTCTTAACAGGGTTTCATTGGAATTCAAAGAGGGATTAACTTTTGACGACGTTCTTCTCGTACCCAAATATTCAGATATTACTAGTAGAAGTCAAACCGATCTAACCGCACAACTATCGCGAAATATCTCAACTAAGATTCCTTTTGTAAGTGCAAATATGGACACTGTGACTGAATCATCCATGGCTGGAGCCATGGCTCGTGCAGGAGGCATTGGAATCATTCACAGATTTTTAACCATTCAAGAACAAGCAAATGAGGTCCTCAAAGTAAAACGATCTGGCAGCGTGATGATTGAAAATCCATATTCTATCTCCCCTGAAAAATCCATAGACGATGCCTTGAATTATGCAGAAGACCAAGAAATCTCAGGCCTTTTGGTGGTTGATTCTAATTCAAAGTTAGTAGGAATTGTCACTGAAAGAGATTTGCTGTTTGCAAACAAAGACAGCAAAATTCAAGACGTTATGACAAAAGATGTCGTAACCGCCAAACTTGGTGTTACGCTAGAGGAATCTAAAGAGCTTTTACATAAACACAGAATTGAAAAATTGCCAATAGTAGATGATTCTGGGATCATCAAAGGTTTGATTACCAGTAAGGATATCACAAACAACGCTGATTTTCCAAATGCGTCCAAAGACAAGAAAGGCAGACCTTTAGTTGGTGCAGCAGTTGGAGTAAAGGGTGACTTTTTAGAAAGAAGTGAATCTCTTTTAGAGGCAGGTGCCGATGTCCTTGTCGTTGATATTGCGCATGGACATAGTGAAAATGCAATTAGTACTGTTCGTAACATCAAGAAGGCATTTCCAAATTGTGAATTAATCGCAGGAAACATTGCAACTGCACAAGGCGCCGAGGATCTGATTAGGGCAGGTGTTGATGCAGTAAAAGTCGGAGTTGGTTCTGGCTCAATCTGTATTACTAGAGTAATTACCGGCTCTGGCGTGCCACAACTGACCGCAGTAATGGATTGCGCAAAAGTTGGTAGAGAACATGGCATTCCGATTATTTCTGACGGTGGAACAAGGACCTCTGGTGATGCAACAAAGGCATTGGCTTCTGGTGCCTCAACAGTCATGGTTGGCAGTATGCTTGGCGGAACAGATGAATCCCCGGGCACGGTATTGACTAAAAACGGAAAACGGTTCAAGGTTTATCGTGGAATGGCATCATTGGCTGCATCTATTGGAAGAAAATCCAAAGAAACAGGATCAACATCCCTTGAGGATGATCTTAATGATTATGTTGCAGAAGGTGTAGAGGCAATGGTTCCGTACAAAGGAACAGTTACTGATATTCTAAAACAGCTAACTGGAGGGGTTCGTTCTGGTTTGAGTTATTGTGGTGCACATACAATTGCACAAATGCAGGAAAATGCAGAATTTATCAAAATGTCAAGAGCTGGATTTGCAGAAAGCCAGCCTCATGACGTCTCCTTGATGTAGATAATTTTTTAAGCAGTATGCAGAGTAATTTTATCATGCTTTCCAAAAGAACCATTATTGGATTAATAGTTGGAAGCATAATCATCGGTATTGGAGGATATTCTTTAATTTCCCATATTGGACCAATTACGATTAGTGAAAATTATACACTGGGAGTGGGTGATACGATACCATACACAATTCCCGCACCTGCTCAAACTCCACAACACATGAAAATCGTAGGTGATGCTTTTGATGTTAAACTTACAAGTCCTGGAACTGGATTACAAATTCCAAACACTTCACACAAGAACGAAGTATCTTTGGATTGGGTCCATTTGATTGACGGTGAAACAAAAATCTTAATTCAAAACACCGGTAACTCTGAGGTAACAATTACTGGAGAACTAATCAGAACATCTGATCCTATCTGGTTTACATTTGATCTTATGGTGATAACTTCCGGCGTAGTCATCATCGGATTTAGTATGGGTTTTACTCTAAGAAAACCCAAGGGATTTTAGCTTAATCTTGCAGACGGATAAGAGCCTAAAACTTTCATAAATAGGGTCTCTTGTTTTATCCTGTCTAATATCTCTAAAATCCTGACATCTTTCTGATGTCCTTCAAAATCCACATAGAAATTGTATTCCCATGTGTTTGCTTTTGTAGGCCTTGATTCAATCTTTGTCAGATTGATGTCATTCTGATGAAATTTTTCAATTATTCGAAATAATGAGCCTGGCTCATGTTTTATTGAAAATATTATTGACGTTTTATCATTTTCTGTCTTATCATTGTCTTCTTTTGAGAGGATCAAAAACCTGGTATAATTATTGAGATTATTTGCAATATTGCTTCGTATGACGGGCATTTCATAGATTTGTGCCGCATCTTTACTTGCAATACATGCACAATTTCTTTTATCGAGATCTTTTATCATTTTTACACTACCTGCTGTGTCATATGCAGGGATTGCTTTCATATCATGTCCCTCAATAAATTTTCTACATTGTCCTAAAGCCTGTGGATGCGAGTACACTGTATCTATCTCATCAATGTTTCCTGTGCCAATCAAACAGTGTTCTATTCTATGATAAATTTCACCTGTGGCATTCAGAGATGTAGAATATAATACATCATAACTTTCACCCACACTTCCTTCCAATGAATTTTCTACTGGCAAAATCGAATATCTTGTTTTGGCATTTGACGTACTATCTAACACTTCTGCAAATGTAGTTTGGGGTATGGTTTCAATTTTCTCTTTAAAAAACGATCTAGCTGCCGCTTCACTATAGGCACCTCGCTCACCTTGGAACGAAACCTGAATCATTTCTTAACCTCTTAAATTTACGAAATCACCATTACCAAAGTTTGCAGAAAGTTTTCTTTCATCAATCCATGCACAATCTGTACATTTTATTGCATCCCGCATCGGAACAACCTTACCGCCACATTTTCTACATTTTGTAAATAAAACACCCAAATTCGGTTCATTAATTGCTGCGTGAATAGTGCCATTAAGATGGTTGAGAATTTTTAACGCAACAATGTCATTAACCAAAGCGACATTTCTTGTCCTTAAATTTCGTGTTCCACAGATACATTCAACTTTAGATGTTGTGGGTTTTCCATTTATGTAATCAATTGAAACTGCTATCATGGATGACATTACTGCGGCTACTGTACCAATAACTGTGTCTCCGACCTTTGGTATTGACAGAAGCTTTGGATGTCTGACGTTTGCAGTTCTTGATGTCTTATCTATGTCTTTTTCCCCCACCGCTGCCGCCCTGACCATGTCCCCATCGTCAAAGGCATTGTTTCCAGCCTCATATTCCTCAATAGATGCTATTTTGTCTCCCGGGAATATTGAATTTTCAGACATAATGAGAATTTTGTTTTTATGATTATAATTGTTTGTGGTTTTGTGAGATCGTGAAAAATCATATATCTTGAAAAATCCGACAAAAATCATGAAAGCACTTGTTTATGATAAATATACTGATGACGATGATTTTTCTAAAATTTTACAAATTAAGGATATTCCTATACCTGAACCAAAATCCAATGAAGTTGTCATAAAAGTAATGGCTGCTGCTCTAAATTATGACGATATTTGGGGGATGCGAGGTAAACCTTTGGCAATTCCGTTACCACATATTTCTGGTACTGATGCTGCTGGTGAAGTTACATCGATTGGTAGCGATGTTAAAAATATCAAGGTTGGAGATAGGGTCGTCTCACATGGAAACATGTCCTGTAGGGTTTGCAAAAGATGTACGGCTGGTAGAGAATTTGATTGTAAAAAGCGTACAATTTGGGGTTTTGAAACTGGTCCTCTTTGGGGTGGTTATTGTGAATTTACACATCTTCCAGAAGTAAATGTTGTAAAAATTCCTGAAGGTGTTTCATATGATGATGCTGCAGCAGCATCAATGACTTTGTTAACTTCTTGGCATATGTTAATTGGTAGAGCAAAAATTCAACCTGGACAAATTGTTTTAGTAATGGGTGGTAGTTCTGGTGTTGGAAATTATGGAATTCAAATTGCTAAACTTTTTGGATGTACTGTAATAGCCACTGCAAGTCCAGATAAATTAGAAAAATTATTAGAACTTGGAGCTGATTATGCTGTTAATCATAGAAAAGAAGATTGGCATAAAGAAGTTAGAGCAATTGCCAAAAAAATACCTAAACCATTAGGAGATGTATCTGGTGTAGATGTAATTTTTGAACATATAGGTGGTACCCATTGGAACAAAGAATTAACATTATTGAATTATGGTGGTACAATCATTACGACTGGTGCAACAACTGGGTATAATGTTAAAACTGATTTACGTCATATTTTCTTTAAAGGGGTTAATATTTTTGGTTCTACTCAAGGTACACGAGCTGAATTAGAACAAGGTTTGTATTGGATGTCTCGAGGGAAAATTAAATCTATTATCGATTCAGTTTATTCTTTAGAAAGAGCTGCCGAAGCTCATACAAAGATGTCAACTGGGAAAGGCCTATTTGGTAAAATCATAATGAAACCCGGCTCTTGATGATATGGATGATCCAAAAATTAATTCTTTTTTAGACGAAAGTAATAGATTGTTTTTACAAGGTAAACTTCGTGAATCTATAGTGTATTATGATAAAATTTTAAATCAAAACCCTCAACATGTAAGTTCTCTTAATAACAAGGGGTATGCACTAAGTAAACTAAAAGATTTTGATAATGCTATGAAGTGCTACGATACTGCTTTAGAAAATTCACCAGATGATCTTTTAATACTTGTTAACAAAGTATCTTCGTTTCGTAAACAGGGAAATTTCTCTGATGCATTATCTATATGTAATAAAATATTGAATAATAACACTAAATTCAATATTGTTCTTTATCATAAGGAACGAATTTTATTTTCTATTGGAAATTTTGATGAATCTATTATGTGTTGTAATCAAATTTTAGAAGATTATCCTAAAAATGGTGATGTATTATTTGATAAATCTTGTAATTTTGCAATGTTATCCAAAATTGATGAATCATTGACTTTACTTGAATCTGCAATTTCACAAGGAATAAAATATAAAATTAAAGCAAAAAAATCAAAAGTTTTTGAAAAATTTTCAGATAATTATAGATTTAAAAAATTATTTTTATAAATTCAATTTGTCATTGATTTAAATTTAAAATTGGAAATAAACAAAATCATCTTTATTACCTGCGAATGACAGTAGGATCAATAATGTTATTGTAAATATAAACAGTGACCATTGCCATAATTTAATTTTAGAAATTTTTTCTGGAAGATTTTTTTGTTTATACAAAATGATATTCATAATAATAAACAATCCAATAAGACCTATTGATACTTCATTTGAATTGATTACTTGTTTTATTGTAGCTATCTCAAAGTCCAAGAAGACATACTTGGTCATGGAATAAATCATGTCATCAGTATCTCTGACTCTAAATGTAATCCATGCAAGAAATACAAAGTACTGAGTTACAAGTATTGAAACAATCTTTCCTATTCTGCTTTTAAAAAATGCTATTTCACCTAAAACTGGGAATTTGTTTAGGATCAGTCTGTGAATTGCAAGATACGCCCCATGCAGCATTCCCCAGACTACAAAATTCCATGATGCTCCGTGCCACAATCCTCCCAGGAGCATTACAGTTGCTAGATTTGCATACGTTCTGATGTTGGATTTCTTGTTGCCTCCAAGTGGGATGTAAAGATAGTCTCGAAGCCATGATGAAAGCGAGATGTGCCACCTTCTCCAAAAATCAGGCGGCGATGTTGCAAAGTATGGCTTGTTAAAGTTGATAGGTAGTTTGAATCCAAGAATTAATGCAGCTCCTATTGCAATGTCAGTGTATCCTGAAAAGTCACCATAAATTTGAATTCCAAATGCAATTGCACCTAAAATTATTGTAAATGAGTCCAATCCGATTGGATTTGAAAATATGTTATCAACTAATGGGGCAATGTTGTCTGCAAAGAACATCTTTTTTAGAAAACCAAATGCCATTATTGTAATTCCCAATTTTAGATTGGAATTGTGAATGATGATCTGTTTTAGATTCCCTCCTCCTGCTTCAACTTTTTCTCGTAGTTGCGGAAGAAATTCTGATGCTCTAACGATTGGACCTGCAACTAGTTGTGGGAAGAATGCAACAAACAGTGCAAACTCTTTTAGTGATTCACTAGGTTTTAGTTTTCCACGATAAATGTCAACAGTGTAACTGATTGTCTGGAAAGTGTAAAACGAAATACCAATTGGTAACGCTAAATTCAGTAACGGAATATCATTTGCTAAATTCAATTGTTCTCCCATTACATTGAATTGTAAAATGGCAAAATCAGCATACTTGAAGAAGCCTAACAATCCAAAGTTGCCTGCAAGGCTGACAATCAAAAGTAGTTTCTTTTTTGAAACATCTTTTGCCTTCCACATTATTTTGCCTACGTAAAAGTCAAGTATCGTAGATGCAATCAGTAGTATAATCAGATAGTTACTAGAATAATAAAAGAAAAAATAACTTGCAACTAGCAAAAATACGTGCTGGTATCTCTTGTATTTTACAGCAGAAACCATGGCCAGAACAACAATGAAGAATACGACAAAATCAATTGTGTTAAACAGCATTATTCATCAATCTCTTTTGCTATGATTTTTGCAATGTCTTCACTATACATTATACCTGATTTGTTCTCAACTATGTGTACAATATCGGACCAAATATCATGTTCTGCATATTTATCATATTCTGAATATACTATTATTCCTGAATTTCTTAATTCTATCAACATTTGGTCAAAAATTTTCTGATCTTCTACACTTAACCAGTTCAGATATACACTACTCTTTGGTGTTGCAAAAATTACTACTATGATATTTTTATTTTCTAATTCTGCAATTAGATCTTTTAGTGCTTTAAATTCTCTGTTAGTATGAGGATCTATCCCATTGAATTGGGGATTTTTCTTTTCCCAATCTTCTTGTAATTTTTCTAAATTTACTATGGGTGCAACTTCTTTCTCTATATTGAAAAATGGTCTGTTAGATTCAATATCTATCACTGTAGTTTGGTTGGTATTACGTACAAAATGTTTGACAGTTTGTAATGTTATAACTTTTGGTGATTTAGGAATTTTTTTGAAAAAATCATTGTCTAATAGTGGATTGACTATTTGTTGAAAAATTCCTTTTGTATCTGGAGTAATATTGTCTATATTTGTTATTTGTAATGCAGTAAGATACTCTTGTTTTACCGCTGGTTGCCCTTCAAACATTCTAATTTCAATTCCATAGAAAATCGCTTTTGGGTTTAATTCCGCAATATATCCCGTTGTTTCTGCACGTCTCGTAGGGTAATCACTTGGTATTGCTAGGTTGTATACATCATATTCTAATCCATTATCTGTTAGATATTTTTGAATGTAATCTGTATCTAGAACTCCTGTGTGACTCGAACCAAATAATAGAATTCTTGGTTTTTCTGATGTATTCTTGACATGTTCAACCCATGTATATGTTGAATCAAAATTACTAGGATACCAATTCATGATTAAATAAAAAATTATAATTGCTGTGAAAATTCCTGTTAAAGAGCTAAAAACTATTTTTAAATTCATTTAACTCTATTAATCTTTTTTAATGTAGAACTTATCCTAAAACCCTCCAATACATCATGATGCTAGGGTATATAGTACCATCATCACATAATGGATCCACATTAACTGTGGCAGCATGTGCGGAAGGTAACGCAATCAGCATGGCAAGTGCCGCAATCATAAATATCGTATAGTGTAAGGCGCTCAATTTTCTCATGGAGTACCTGTGATCATTTGGATTAATATACTATTGGTTCTGCAGAGGCCGTTTGTTTTTGGCCCAACTGCGATGCATTCTGGCCTGATCTGTCCGGGATGCGGGTTTTGTCCCGGTATGAAATCGTCTCACATCAGGATGTGCCGTACCATGCCCGACACTGTCAGAGGGTGCAGGATTCCACGCTGCATACATTGTGAATCTGTCGGTTCTTGAAATTTCATGAGAGTGTACTGTGTTTGGCGATGGACAGATCCCAGACGGTCATCGGAAACTGCCCGAATGGTCGGTTTTGGGATCAGTTCACTAATTGTTGTTGCACTTCAATTCACAAAGAAACAAACAAGAAAAACAAAAAATTGTTTATAAAAAATAACCATATTGAAAAGGATGAGAAATGTTGTCAGGAAAAAACTTGTAATGAAAATATTCAACATGGAAAAAATCAAAATTATCTAATTTCCAATTCCTTAAAAATTTCAAAGGACTCTATGCAGCTGCTCTTGGAATTGAAATATTGAACTTATCCTAAAGCCCTCCAATACATCATGATGCATGCCAGATACACAAATCCAAGACAGTTGTCACAGTTCCCTTCGTATCTGACTGCCGTCCCGTAAAGTCCGCACTTGAGCCAGGCAAGGAACCGCTCTATGACAAACCTTGTCTTGCCATGATGCCTTTGATTCCTGTTTTGTGCAACGTTCTTTGAGATATTTTTGTATGGAATGCAACAGTCAATCCCATGGCATCCCAGATAGTCTCTGATGTATGCCGCATCGTATCCCCTGTCGGCATACACTGAGATGATCTGCCGTATCAAACCATCACCTGCAGGTCCTGGGATGTTTTCCAACACATCGATGAATTTTGTACTGTCATGGAAATTTGCAGGGCTGGCCCTGATTGAGATTGGCAGTCCTGTCCCGTCTACTGCAGCGTGTATTTTTGTGCCCAGGATCTTCTTGAACCCGTCATATCCTATTTTGTCCCCCACCTTTTTTGGCGGCAACTGATGATGAACCAACTGAAATTTTTTGCAGGCTGGTTTTTCCCTGTCTGTGTGCGGATTTTATCAGTCCTGATAGAATCCTTTTCCATGTTCCCTTTTGCTGCAGTTCTGAGAATCTCAGATGCGCGGTGGATTTTGAACCGCATCTGTCCGGCATGTCTGCCCGCCTGCAGCCGGTTGTTAGGACAAACAATATTCCGTTGACTGTGTTTCTGTCATTGCATCCTGGCCTTCCGGTTTTTGCAGGCTTTGGCAGATGTGATGCAACCGTGTTCCATTGAACGTCTGACATTTCTTTGTGAATCATGAAGGATGTATCAGCAGGGTCATTCTTGGATCCCGATTGTCATGAATTATTTACAAAATGATCGGTTTTAGGATGAGTTGAATATATTGTACTGTTGATTTTTTATTATCTATACGAATTATTCATAACCAATGTGGAATTTCCAAGTATCCATCAATATTCTCCTTTCGCAGGATTTTCAAAAGCGCACTTGCCTGCGGAGTTGACAAAACAGGCTTGTCAAATTGATTATCTGTGGAAATTCTTGGGCATGCAACTTGAATAAACGCATCAATTCCCTTGAGATTCCTCAATCTGTCATTCGTAATGTCTGTCAGTGCAAATAACTGAACCTCCTTTCCTTCTGCCTCCAACTCTTTTTTCATTTTTAATGCAAATACTTTGGATAACTGTCCTTCCTTTAGTCCCACAATAACCCCAAAAGTTTTTGCCTCAGCAGCTCTGTATATTGCAAGCGTGGCCTTCTTTTTCAATTTCCGTGCAAATTCTGTAACTTCTCGCACCTCGTTAAAATATGGATCTAAAACGTATGTTGGCAAATTAGTTGACAATGCAATTCCTGCCGCATGGAAGTTACTCTGTCCCAGAAAAACATAGGCATCCACCTCTTTTTTTAATTCTGACGCTGGATAAAATTCACAACCAAAAACTTGACCATCGTTTAACTGCCCTTTTCCTTTCCCAATTTTGACATCAATGCCGTTATCTGTTAAAATTTTTTCGACCCTGCCTACCTGATGCAAATGCTGGCTGTCTGTGACCAATGAAATCGATTTCCCTTGCAACATCTTGGCACATTTCCCTGCAACACTGTCAAATTCTACATCATCAAACGCATCAATTAAAACCAAATTTTTTTCCAACGATTCAGTATTGATCGTGTGTCCGATATTGAACTGAATTTCAGATCCGAGAACCTTTGCCCCATTGGTATTGAGATCACACGTTCCCCATGTCGTATCTGCCAAAACATAAGCTGGAATGCCAAATTTCCTAGTTATTCTCATGGCTGTATCCTGGACTTGGGGCAATATCCCGTCTGGGCCATTTAGTGAAACCGATGCGGGATTCTTTTCTTCTATCTCTTTGAAAATTCTCTCCTCGTCTACTATGATCAATTCAGCTTGGAACATGACATTATTAATTTAAATCAACTGTAGCGTACAACAACTAAAAATGCCTGATCATCCATACCAAGTCATGAAAAAGGACACCGTTCTCAATGTTGGATTTGACGATACTGATTCCCCTAAAGGAATGTGCACCACTTTTTTAGCCTACAAAATTGTTGACTTGCTCCATAAACAAAAGACGGAATTTTTAGATTTTCCGCGGCTAGTCAGATTTAACCCTAACATTCCTTGGAAAACGCGGGGAAATGGGGCTGTCTCATTCAAAATAAAAACAAAAAATCCGCCAAAAATAAAAAATCAAATAAAGAATCTCGTTACCAAACATTCTGACACTGAAAATGGGGCAAACCCCGGATTGGTATTTTTTGAAAGTGATGCTATTCCTAAAGAATTTACACAATTTAGCAAATTAGCTCTCTGGCAGCTAATCAATCGTAACATTGCAAAAAAATTTGCCAAAAAAAACAATCTTGAAATACACTATCAAGGCAATGGCCAAGGACTGATCGGCGCAATCGGCGCAATCGGTTATGATTTTGATGATCACACTTTGGAACTTTTGAGTTACAGAAAAAAGCCAAAATTTGGCAAAGAAAGAAAAATTTCTATACAGAGTGTGAAAGATATGCAGGAAAAAACCTTTCCCGATACGTTTAACAGCTTTGATACAAAAAAAGGCAGAGTTTTAATCACTCCCCATGGACCTGATCCCGTTTTTTATGGTGTGAGAGGAGAGAATGCCGATTCGCTGATTCACGCTACTGAGATTCTACAAACAACTGAAAAACTAGACGGCTATATGATTTTTAAATCAAATCAGGGAACTGGTGACCATTTAAAAAACGAATTAAATTCTGATAGCATGAAACCCTATGCATCTGGAAAACTTTCTGGAATCGTATCAAGTAATCCCAAAATTCTAAAAGGCGGGCACGTGTTTTTCAAGGTGTCTTCCAACGATCATGAATTTTGGTGTGCCGTCTACAAACCCACTGGGATGACTGCCGTTGCATCAAATTTGCTAAAGGGTGATAAGATAAAGATCGGAGGCGGAGTCAGAAAGGCATCCAAAAACTTCCCGCGAATGATTAATTTAGAATTTCTTGATGTTGTTTCACTTGTGACAAATACAACACTTTCAAACCCTGAATGTAAAAGATGTGGTAAAAAAATGAAATCCAAAGGTCTGAATCAGGGATTTCAATGCATCCGTTGTGGAAAAAAAGCACCCAAAAAAACACGCATAAAGATTTCAAGAAACATCAAAAAACAGCTGTATCTTCCAGGAATGTCGGCTCATAGACATCTTACTAGGCCATTACAGAGAATTGGAACCGTTAATGACTCGACACAATTTGATCAGTCCCTTTCATGGTTTTGTGTTTACAGAAACTAGGTAGCGGGGAGTAGATTTGAACTACTGAACTGCGGGTTATGAGCCCGCCGGGATGACCTGGCTTCCCCACCCCGCTGAACATAAATGAAGTTGGGCGGTATATACGCTTTATCAAACTCTTGAAAGTAATTAATAGGATTTACAAGACTCTTCTTTTTGTGGACAAAAAAATCCAAATCGTCGCAATTGTTTTTGCAATTGTATTTTCAGCATTGGTTTTGTCCTCTCCCACTGATCCGATTCCACTGCCTGAGCCAAAATCAAATTCCGAAAATGGGTTTGTAACGGTTTTAGCCTCTAATTTAGATAAGCCTAGAGCCATAGCTATCTCTGATGATAGAATTTTTGTCACTGAAAAAGATGGACTTGTCAGGGTAATACAAAACAATACTCTGCTTGAATCCCCATTAGCCGCATTACGTACTGCAGACGTATTTGACGGCGGACTGTTAGGAATCACATTACACCCGGACTTTTCTACCAACCATTACCTGTATGTATTTCTGACCTATGCCGATAATGATCAACTGTGGAACAAAATCATACGAATTACCGAATCTGGAAACAAATTGCAAGATGCAGAAACAATCCTGGACAAGATCCCCGGCTCTGCTTTTACAAATGGCGGTTTTATTAAATTTGGACCTGACGAAAAACTCTATGTCGGCACCGGTACCGTCTCTGACGCATCCCATCTTCCACAAGATCCTGATTCCCTGTCTGGAAAAATCTTAAGACTGAATGACGATGGTACCATTCCAAACGATAATCCTTTTGCTAATTCTCCAATCTATTCACTGGGCCATAGAAATCCTCAGGGCATGACTTGGGATGATGATGGAAACATGTATGTGGCAGAATTTGGACCTGAAAAGAACGACGAGATAAATTTAATTCAAGCGGGAAAAAATTATGGTTGGCCTGAGCAACAGTGCTCAGGAAATGAAAATTTTGAGGATGCCATTCTTTGCTATGATCCAAGCATAGAACCAGGCGGGATTGTATTTTATTCTGGAAACTCTTTGGATTTTGAATCTTCATTTGTCATGGCTTCAATGAGGGCTGCAAATCTATATCAGCTAGATTTTGAAGAAGGGCTGGGTTCTCAAAAATCAGTCCTTAGTGGCATAGGCCGTGTTCGCGATGTGGCAGAAGGTCCCGATGGCAGCCTCTATGTAATCACCTCAAATACTGACGGAAAAGGTTTTCCGGACAGTACGGATGACAAGCTATTGAGGATATTGAAATAAAATGCCTGACTCGTCAATTTCAAAATTTTTTGAAAAATCCAGAAAGGAACGACTAGATGCCGTTGCAAGCTTTGCAAATCTTTCTGATGACGAATCAAGTGTTTTACAAGATGAGGGTGGGGGAATTTCTTTTGAAGAGGCAGATAAAATGGTTGAGAACGCAATTGGAACCTTTTCACTCCCACTAGGCGTTGCTACAAATTTTAAGATTAACGGAAAAGACTATCTTGTACCTATGGTGATTGAAGAACCGTCGGTAATCGCCGCTGCATCAAAAGGCGCCAAAGTTGCAAGAATCAAGGGCGGTTTTGAAGTCTCTGCAAATGAATCTTTTAGCATCGGCCAAATCCAAATATTGGATATTGTTGATCATTCTGCCGCTATATCGCAAATACAAAATAACACGAATGAAATTCTCCGACTGGCCAATTCTAAAAGCAACACTCTGCCCAAAATGGGCAAGGGTGCAAAGGAAATATCCTACAAAGAAATCAAAACACCTTCGGGAACAATGCTTATTGTTGAACTGCTAATTGATGTCGGTGATGCGATGGGAGCTAATGTTACAAATACAATGTGCGAGGCCGTCTCACCACTAATTGAAAAAATCACGGGCGGCAGAGCCCTATTGAGAATACTGTCTAACTACTCCACTAGAAGAATGGTTAAAGCAAAAGCAATTTTTGAAAAAGAGGCAGTAGGTGGCAAACGAGTTGTCGACAACATAATTTCAGCATTTGAATTCGCTGACAATGACGTGTACCGTGCAGTAACTCATAACAAGGGTATAATGAATGGCACCATAGCTGTTGCAAACGCAGTAGGTCAGGATAGCAGGGCGATTGAGGCCGCTGCCAACGCATATGCTGTACAAGACGGCCGATATCGCTCTTTGACCAAATGGAGTAAGGATGACGATGGAAATTTAACTGGGATTTTAGAAATACCTCTCTCTGTTGGAATTGTAGGCGGCATTGCAAACGTTCATCCCGTGGCTAAAGTTTGCAGAAAAATTCTAGGAGCAGCGTCTGCGCAGGAACTTGCATGCGTGATGACTGCCACTGGTCTGGCACAAAATTACAGTGCAATACGAGCACTTGCAACGGAGGGAATCCAAAAAGGACACATGCGTCTTCATGCAAGGAATTTGGCAGCCGCAGCAGGCGCTACCACTGATCAAATCGATGAGATTGTGCAAAAAATGATTGAAGAAAAGAAAATTTCACTTGATAGGGCCAAAGAATTACTTGAGCAAATTCAAACATGCGATTATATACCTAAAAAGCCAAAAAATTGAAAATGTCTGAGGTAAAACTTGCCATTCCCAAAGGAAGCCTGGAGGATGCGACTTTCAAATTATTGGAAAAGTCATGGACCAAGGTAAACCGTAAGAGTAGGACATATCGTGTTTATCTGGATGATCCAAGCATCATTGTTAAAATGCTTCGTCCCCAAGAAATTCCCACATTGGTGGCAGAAGGCCTCTATGATGTCGGAATTACCGGTAAGGATTGGGTGGGGGAAACAGATTCTGACGTCGAACCGATACTGGATTTGGAGTACGGCAAAATCAGATTGGTGATTGCATTTCCTGATAAATACGGATACAAAAATCTCGATGCCATGATTGCAGACTATGGCAAAAAGAAAAAGACACTGAGAATATCTTCTGAATATCTGACAACTGCCTCGAAATTCCTAAAACAATCAGGGCCATACAAAAAATATCATGGTTCCAAGGATCCTTTGATTGTAACCCCTTGGGTTAGGTTGGGTACCAACAAGAACGTTCAGATTCATCTGTCTTTTGGCGCAACTGAGGCAAAACCCCCTGAGGACGTTGATGCCATAATGGATGTAACAGAGACCGGAACAACTTTGAAACAAAACAAGCTCAAAATTGTGGATGAGGTTCTTACCTCTACTGCACACTTGATCGTGAACAAAAAGTCTTTATCAGATCCTAAAAAACGTGAAAAAATCTTTGACATTGTAACCTTGATGAGGGGCGCAGTTAACGGCAGAAAGTTCTTACACATCTATCTAAACGTTGAAGAGAAAAACCTCAAGAAACTTTTAACACAAATGCCCTCTCTCAAAAAACCTACAATTAGCCCACTAAGCGAAGAGGGATGGTTTGGCGTAAATACCGTAATTAAAAAGGAAGAATTTCACAAACTTATTCCCAAATTAAGAAAGATTGCCCAAGGCCTTGTAGTTCATGAACCAAGACAAATACTCGAACTTGAGGAGATAAAACGTGATGAAGAAAATTGATGCGAATCACCAAAGTTTCTGATGCTGAAAAATTTGCAGCTAAAATACTTCCAAAACAGCCTCAAAACAGCAAGGCAATAGTGGAATCCATCCTAAAAAATGTCAAAAAAAACGGTGATCCTGCCGTAAGGAAATATGAAAAAAAATTCAGCAAGGCAAACATTGGATCATTACGTGTGTCTCCAAACGAGATAAAAAATGCGTATTCAAAAGTCTCAAAAACTGAACTTGACGCATTGCGCTTGGCAAAATCCAGGCTTGGAAAAACCGAATCCGCAGTAAAATCAATGCTAAAAAACAAAACAATTAGCCAAGATGGAACAAAAATCTCAAAAAAATTCATTCCAATCCAAAGTGTCGGATGCTATATTCCTGGAGGTCTGGCTAGATATCCAAGTTCTGTAATCATGTCAGTAATACCTGCCAAAACTGCCGGCGTGAAAAGAATAGTGGTTGTGTCTCCGCCTAGTTCAGATGGAAAAATTGATCCGTTAACCATCGTTGCCGCTGATGTCTGCGGAGCTAATGAAATTTACAAAACGGGCGGCGTGCAATCAATTGCCGCATTATCTTACGGAACAAAATCAATTGCAAAAGTGGACAAAATCGTAGGCCCTGGCGGCGCATTTGTTACAGCTGCAAAGTCTTTGATAAGTGATCAGACTGGTATTGACATGCTTGCAGGCCCCACCGAATTAGGCATCGTTGCAGATAATTCGGCGGATCCAAAATTCGTCGCATTGGATTTAATCTCACAGGCTGAACATAGCGCTGACACTTTCTGTTATTTAATTACAACCTCTGAAAAACTAGCAAAGTCAGTCAATGTAATTATTTCAAATCTACTCTATACGATCAACAGGGAGAAATTTGTCAAATCCAGCTTAAGAAACAATGGGTTTATTGGAATTTGCAAAACCGACTCTGATATGATCAAGCTTGCAAACGTTTTGGCTCCCGAACACCTACAAATAATGACCAAAAATCCCAATTCCATATCTTCACAAATTTATTCTTCAGGACTGGTTTTAATTGGCAATAACACTCCATCATCGGCAGGTGATTACGTTCTAGGCTCGAATCATATACTTCCAACCAGCGGATTTGGGAAAATTCGAGGCCCATTGTCTGTTTTGGATTTTATCAAGGTCAGCACCCAAATAACCTCGTCAAAAAAATCACTTTCAAAAATATCAAAGCACCTTAAAGTCCTGACCGCGGCCGAATGTCTTTCAAACCACTATGAGGCAGTAAGGGGTAGACTAGATTGAAAAAAAACTGGCATGAGGACAAAATCAAAAAATTTAACTCCATTGGAGGTTATCGAAAACCAGAACCTGTCAAAGATTCAGTAAAACTTGATTCAAATGAAAATTATGTCATTCCAAAACAATTCCAAAACGACATCCTTTCATCTAAAAAAAACTCTGATATACGAGAATACCCGTTAGGAGGGGTAGAAAGACTAATTGACACCATATCAAAATTTACCAAAGTTCCCTCATCTATGATTGGGGTTGGCAATGGCTCGGATCAAATCTTGGATTTGATTCTTTCAAATTTTGCATCAAGACAAACCAGGGTTCTCACATCCAATCCTACGTTTGGATTTTTTGAGGAACGCTGTAAATTGTACGGCATACCGTTAATTGCAATTCCTTTTTCTGATGACATGAAATTGGACATTGAAAATTTTCTGAAACAATCTAAAAACGCCGATATCCTTTATCTTGATTCACCAAACAATCCGACTGGATTCCAATTTAAAAAAGACCAATTACAAAGGCTGATCAAATCTTTTGACGGGCTTGTAATTATTGACGAGGCCTATGGGGAATTCGGCGAATATTCTCTTTTGAATATGGTCAAGTCTCAAAACAATCTGGTTGTGGTTAAAACTCTCTCAAAATCATTTGGATTGGCTGGACTACGCTTAGGGTACTTTATTGCAAACAGGAAATTTACTGACGCATTCATGAATGTTTTACAGTATCCGTACCCTGTTAGTACAATTACCATCGAATCTGGAATTCAGGCTTTGGAAAAATCGAAAACGATGAAAGATACCGTTGATAATATCAGAATTGAAAGAAAGAGAATTGTTGAAACCTTGCAAAAATATGATGCCTTTGAAGTATTTGACTCCAGGGCCAATTTTGTGCTTTTTGATGCCCATGGTGCCTACAAGCGTGTCTATTCGGCACTTGCTGAACAGGGAATTTCTATTCGCAAACTGGGAAAAATTGGAAATCATGATGGATGTCTTAGGGTGACTATTGGAACAAAAGAAATGAACTCTAAATTCTTGCTGGCTATTCGTGATTTATTGGGATGACTCTGACAAAAGAATCTGAGGGAATCTACACTGATTGTTCCCAAATCCAAATATTAAGCGAAATAGACGCAATAATTTTTGATTGTGATGGCGTATTAATTGACATTACAAAATCATATGACTTGGCAATCATCAAAACAACTCAATACGTTCTAAAAAATCTGGCAAAGATTAGCAATGCCATCGATGTCGATTTTAAAATTATTGATGGGTTCAAATCCACTGGCGGGTTCAATGATGAGGTTGATTTGACTTATGCTGCAATAATTTCCCTTGTCGCTGCAACAAAATTAAGCAAAGATCAATCTGATTTCATCTCTGATGTCATAAAAAATTCTGATTCTAGCGGTATTGTATCTGTAGAAGACTATATTGAAAAACAAGTTGACGTTTCTGACATTAAAAGTCAACTGTCCTATCCTGGAACTCGCGACGATAATCCCCTGTATCAAATATTTGATCAAATTTTTTATGGACCTGAATTATATGAAAAACTATTCAACAAAACTTCCAATTTTACCTATCCTGGACTGATTGAACAAGACGATGTGATTTTAGATGATATCCTAATTAAGCAGCTGGAGAAAAAATTTGATTCCAAAATTACCATGGTTACCGGCAGGGGAAAGGAATCCGTAAGATATTCCCTAAAGTCCCTTTTGGATAGATTTGATTTAAAAAACTCTATGTTCCTTGAGGATGAATCCCGCGAACTTGCAAAACCCAACCCTCAATCTCTCTTAAATTCAATTAACGGAATCAATTCTTTGATCACTCTTTATGTTGGTGATTCAATGGAGGATTTTATCATGGCAAAGAAAGTAACTGAATTGGGGCATAAAACCGTCTTTTGCGGTATTATCGGGACTAGCAAGAATCCCCAAGACAAGTTAGAGCTATTTGAGAAAAATAACGCCGTTTTGGCATTGGATTCAATCAAACAGCTACCAAAGGCATTAAATTTAGAATAGCACAACTAGATGATCTGTGAGAAAAATGGCACCTAGAAGGGCATCAATCAGGCGAAATACAAAAGAAACCGGCGTATCCGTATCTGTAGATCTAGACGGATCCGGCAAAACATCGATTAAGACCGGAATCAATTTCCTTGATCACCTGATTGTATCATTTGGCAAACATGGCATGATGGATCTTAAAGTCGATGCAAAGTCCAATGATGGGATTGAGCATCACCTGATTGAAGACACTGCAATTGCTATGGGACAGACAATTGACAAGGCACTGAGTTCTAGAGGCGGCATTACCAGATTCAGCTATGCCTCAGTGCCCATGGACGAATCCCTTGCAGAGGCCTCAATTGATCTGGTCAAGCGCCCCTTTTGGAAATTAACCCTGTCCATCAAGCGAAACAGAATTGAAGATATGTCAAAAGAAGATTTGGAACACTTTTTCCAGTCTTTACTACAGAATCTCAATGGCTGCATACACCTTACTGTAAAGTATGGGGAAAACGATCATCACAAAGTCGAGGCCGCAATCAAATCCCTTGCCGTTGCATTAAGAAATGCATCCTCCCTAGACAAGAAGCAAAAAGGAATTCCAAGCACAAAGGGCTCAATGTAATGGCAAGCGTTGCAATTTTTGATTATGGCGCTGGAAACATCTTCAGTCTAAAAAATTCCCTTGAAAAAGTCGGTGCCACAGTTGACGTAATTACCAATTTTGATGACACAAACACATATTCTGGATTGTTGCTTCCCGGTGTGGGAAATTTTGATCCCGCAATGAATAGCATTCGGGACTTTTCAAAAACCGAATTTCAAGACTACGTAGGCAACATGCCCGTACTTGGAATATGCCTTGGAATGGAAATGTTTTTTAAAAAAAGCGAGGAGGGTAAGGAAAAAGGACTTGACGTAATCGATGGCGAAGTAATCATCCTTCCATCCAGCATGAAAGTTCCGCATATGGGCTGGAATAGTCTTGAGATAAAAAAACCTGGAAAAATTTTGGAAGGAATAAATGATGGCTCATGGGCTTACTTTGTACACTCATACCGGGTCAAACCTGAATCCGATGATGTAATAACTGCCGAATCTGACTATGGCATCAAAGTTCCCGCCGTGGTGGAATCTGATAATTTCTTTGGCACACAGTTTCATCCTGAAAAATCGAGTACTGCGGGCAAAATCATGCTGGCAAACTTTCTAAAGGAGTGTAAAAAATGAAGATAATTCCTGCTATTGATCTAATGGATGGTAAAGTTGTCAGGCTATACAAGGGAGATCCAAGCCAAAAAACTATCTACAGTGAAAACCCTGTGGAAATTGCCAAACAGTGGGAATCTGCAGGTGCCGACATTCTACACCTGGTGGATTTGGATGCCGCCCTTGGATCAGGCTCAAACCTTGATACAATAAAAAAAATCCTTGCATCTGTTTCAATCTCTGTAGAAGTTGCTGGCGGATTGAGAGACTATTCTTTAGCGATTGAAATGTCAAAGCTATCCGAGCGAATCGTTTTGGGAACCCTGGCCTTTAAAGACAAGTCTCTTTTGAAACTACTGCTATCCGAACTTGGCCCTAAAAAAATCGTAATTTCCGCAGATCATAGATATGGAGAGATCGTAATTCATGGTTGGCGGCAAGGAACTGGAATCAAACTAATTCCTGCAATCAAGGAATTTCTTGAAATGGGATTCACAGAGTTCCTATTGACAAACGTCAGCCGTGATGGCACTTTGGAAGGCCCTGATCTAGAATTCTTGGCGCAGGCATGCAACCTACCAGATGCAAATATCATCGCAAGCGGAGGCATTTCAAACATTGGTGATGTCAGAGACGTTAAAGAAAAGAACGCATTTGGCGTAATTCTTGGAAAAGCAATGTATGAGAAAAAAATATCAATTGAGGAGGCAAAAAGGCTATCATGACTTTAACTAAGAGGATAATCCCCTGTTTAGACGTAAGGAATGGCCGGGTTGTAAAAGGCCTTCATTTTGAGTCCATCAAGGATGCCGGTGATCCTGTGGGATTGGCAGAAAAGTACAGTAATGAAGGTGCAGACGAATTAGTCTTTTTGGATATTACAGCCTCTGACGAACGGCGAAAAACAATCAAGGAATTGGTGCGTAAAGTTGCATCTGTCATCGATATTCCATTCACCGTTGGCGGCGGCGTAAGCTCGTTGGAGGATGCTAGGGATATTCTACTTGATGGTGCTGATAAAGTTGGAATCAATACCGGTGCAGTAAGGCATCCCGAACTAATCACTGAACTAATGGAACTATTTGGGCGTCAATGCGTTGTAGTGGCAGTCGATGCAAAGCGTAATTACGGTACTGACGAATCTAAAATTATCTTTGTTGAAAATGACCAAAAGTTCTGGTATGAGGTTTTCATATGCGGCGGCAAGGAAGGAACCGGCATCGATGCAATTCAATGGGCCAAAGACGCTGAAAAACTTGGCGCAGGAGAAATACTTCTTACTAGCATTGATAAGGATGGGACCAAAGACGGCTATGATATTTTATTGACTAAAAAGGTTGTAGAATCTGTTTCTATTCCAGTAATCGCATCCGGAGGCTGTGGAAAACCCGAAGACATGGTTGATATTTTTAATGAATCTGATGCAGATGCCGCCCTTGCCGCCTCGATATTCCATTATGCATCCCATGGGGTTGACGGCGTAAAATCTAGCCTAAAAGAAAACTCCATTCCTGTAAGATTATAATGGCGATTTTTGTATCTTTTGGCATGGAAAAATCCATCAGCGAAATTGATTTTGAAAAAAGCGGGGGTCTTGTACCTGTGATTGTACAGGATGCTAATACAAAAGACGTCCTTACATTGGCCTATGCAAACAAGGAATCCTTAGAACTTGCAAAAAAAACCGGCAATTCTTGGTTCTGGAGTCGTTCAAGAAATAAACTTTGGATGAAGGGCGAAGAATCTGGAAACACCCAAAAAATCAAAAATATTCTGGTTGACTGTGATTCTGACGCAATAATCTATCTCGTTGAACCATTAGGACCTGCATGTCATTTGAATGAGCGTGCATGCTTTCACAATGACTTAAAATAAAATCTAACAAACTGATTCAAATCGGCCTTCTTGTCCCGGAACAAATTCATTTGTCACCTCAAATTTAATATTTGGATGATCCGTCCCCCTAAAAACGACTGTCCATTCCCCAAGTACGTCATCAAGTGTGCATAATTGCAAAGGCACACTCAATTTTATGTCTGTATAATAATTAAACGCGGCCTTGCTCTGTCCATCAAAAGGAATTGTCTGAAAGACGGTATAATGTGTGTCATTTGTCTGCTTCAAAAATGCTATCTGGCCTTTTTCATCCGGATGTAATTCCCCAACCCTCAAGAAAACCTTATCACCTAAGCGATATTTTAAACGGTCAATTTCAAACGGGCCTGACCTGATCCATTCCCCAGGTGCTGGTTGAAAATAATTTCCATCTTTGGCATTTTTAACTTCTTCAAGTTTTTTGTCCATTGTTGCATCTGTGGGATCGTATCCAGCAATTTCAATTTCTTCGTCACTGTCTTTCTCTGCTTCTTTTTCTTGAAAACCGTATAATCCAACAATTATAGTTATTGCAACTATTACTCCGCCAATAATCACAATGCTGGAATTTTTATTCATACGGCCGAATCCCTGGAAATATCTAAAAACTTTACATTGAAAAACATTCCCTATTCTTTAGTTCAATCCCATAATACGAATTCTTATTCTTACTGGATTTTTTGAGTTTTAAATCAAGTAACACTTAACTTGATATTAGGATTTTTTATCTATAGTCCCAAAGCATTGATTGATCTTGACTAGAACATCATTGCAATGTAGGGAATGCAAGAAAGAGTATGAGACAGGATTTAGATATGTATGTGATGACTGTTTTGGACCTCTTGATGTAAAATATGACTTTCCTGCTTTAACCAAAGAAACATTTTCCAACCGCGAGCATACCTATTGGCGATATTTTGAATTGTTGCCCATTGAAAGCAAATCAAACATTGTAGGTATTGGGGCTGGAATGACTCCCCTAGTCAAAGCTGATAATCTGGGAAAAAAACTAGGATTAAACAGCCTCTATATCAAAAATGATTCTGTAAATCCGACATTCTCATTTAAGGACAGGCCCGCAGGAGTTGCAGTATCCAAAGCAAAAGAATTGGGGCTGTCTGCAGTTGGATGCGCATCTACCGGCAACCTGGCTTCTGCCACCGCTGCACATGCAGCAAGAGCTGGATTGCCATGTCATGTATTTGCCCCAAGTGACATTGAGATGGCAAAGATTGCTCAAGCATTATCCTATGGCGCAAATTATATCGCAGTTGATGGGACATATGATGATGCAAATAGAATTGCAGCGCAAATCGGCGACAGTAGGGGAATTGGAGTTGTAAACATCAACATGCGTTCACATTATGTGGAAGGCTCCAAGACTTTTTCATACGAGGTGGCAGAACAACTAGGCTGGCACGTACCTGATCATACGATTGTCCCCGTTGGCAGCGGTGCAATGCTTAACGCAATCTGTAAAGGCTTTGAAGAATTACAAACAGTATCGCTACTTGACGACGTTTCTAACATGCACATGATTGCAGCACAGCCACATGGATGTGCGCCAATTGTTGATGCATTTAAGAAAAACAGCAAGGAAGTAGTCCCCGTAGAAAATCCCGATACCGTTGCAAAAAGTCTGGCAATTGGTGATCCTGGAGACGGCAGGTATGTCTTAAAACGTTTGGAACAGTACGATGGATCTGCAGAGGAATCAAACAACCAAGAAATACTTGATGCGATTTTATTACTTGCACAAACTGAAGGAATATTTACAGAACCTGCAGGAGGCGTTTCCATTTCCGTTCTTCAAAAAACGGTTGAGCAGGGAAAGATTGATGCAAATGACAAAGTGGTGTGTTATGTTACAGGCAATGGTTTGAAGGCAACTGAATCAATCATGAAAGTATTGAAAAAACCGGCAGTAATCAAGGCAGACATTGGCGAAATATCGGCGGCAGTTGACTAATATGGCAAAAATAACATTCACAATCCCATCCGTACTCAATCAGAGCGGCGGAGAAAAAAGGATAGAGGTCTCATCCGATTCCGTCCTAGACGCATTTACAAGAATTTCAGATATCATGGGCGATGATTTCAAACGTAGGGTGCTAGAAGGAGACGGACAGCTCCGCCCTCTGATTAACATCTACATTAACGGCAAAAACGCAAAATTTTCTGATGGAATGCAGACCGTTCTAAAAGACGGTGACGAAATTTACATTCTGCCTGCAGTGGCCGGCGGCTCTGAGGAACTATCATCAAAGGAATTGGATAAATTTTCACGGCAAGTAATGTTGGAAGAAATCGGATATGGCGGACAATTAAAATTAAAAAGTGCCAAAGTCTGCGTTGTCGGGACCGGCGGACTGGGACATCCGATAATCTCCAGGTTGGCAACAATGGGAGTTGGAACTCTGCGTATTGTTGACAGGGATGTAATTGAGCTGTCCAACCTACATAGGCAGATGATGTTTGACGAAGATGACGTGGGCCAAGTCAAAGTCGAGGTCGCCGCCAAAAAATTGCAGAAACTAAACCCCGACTGCAAAATAGAGGCTCTGGCTGTATCTGTAAATGACTATACCGCCTTGGAAGTGGTTGAAGGCTGTGACGTTGTAATTGACGCACTTGATAGCGTTAATGCAAGATATGCATTAAACAAGGCATGCGTAAGCTTTGAAATCCCTCTTGTTACAGGGGCTGCAGTTGGAACATCCGGACAGGCATTTACAATTTTACCAAAAAAATCCGCGTGTTATTTTTGCATGTTTCCTGAATTAGACGAGGATACAATGCCAACGTGCAGTATTGAAGGCGTTCATCCGCCAATACTATCCATGATTGGCGCAATTGAAGTTGCAGAGGCCGTAAAAGTAATTACTGGAAAGGCACCAAATCTTTCTGAAAGAATCCTGCACGTTGATTTAGAAAATCTTGATTTTAACAGTACTGGAACATTCAGGGCCGAAGAGTGTCCAATATGCGGTACTGGAAAACTTGAAGCGGCCCCAAGGGAAGAACTAATTCTAGAGGAACTGTGTGGACGAAATAGGGGAAAGAGGACTTATTCTATCACTCCTACTGAAACATTTGATCTTGATGTTAGCAGCGTGACTGCCGTTGCAAGAGAGAACGGATTTCTTGTGGATAATCAAGGGGACTTGGGACTATCCTTGAGAACAAACGAATTGTCTGTAAGTCTTATGAAAAGGGGCTCTGCGGTAGTAGTTGGACCAAAAGACGAATCTGACGCTATTGCATTATACAAAAATTTACTTGGAAAAGGGATCAAGGCATAAAAATAGCCTATAAAAATTTCATAAATTATACACAAATATTAAAAAATATGCGGATCAAACCTTTATTTGTATGTTAAAACATGATCAACATGCTAATATAGTACAGATCCTATATCATATTTTCAAATTCAATCAAATAATTACAAAAAACCGTATAATCGTGGACAATTCGTCCATTAGCCTTTTATACTAATTTTTGAGAAAATACACAATAACATGAATAACGAAATACAACGAAAAATAACTAGTCTTACGCTAATGGCAATTATGGTTGCCGGTGGTATGACATTTGCAATTCCTGGTGTAATGCCAGAGGCATATGCTGCCAACGAGAACCTATTTGTCTCCGCAGAAAACTCACAGTTTAAGAACTACATGGTCGGCCCTCAAGTAATTGAGGTCGTCATTGCAGATACTGATCTAGATGAGACTAATGAAAGCAAAGGCGAACCAGACGTTACAATCAATGGCCAGGACCTAAGAATGGTTCAGGCAACTGACGGTAGATGGTACGGTTACTTTGCTGACTTGAATCAGGCAAAAATTGCAGATGGAACAACTACTGTTAACGGTACCGGTTTAGACTTTGGTCTACTCTGTACCAATGAGCAAGCAGCTCAAATTGTTGCTCGTAATGAACCTCGTTTCTTCTCTGATGCTGATGGCGTAGCCATCTCAGCAGAAAGTTGTGTTGGAAATCCCAAATTCAACAGCACCAACATTAACGTCCTAAGGGAAAACAAGGATGCTAATCGAGGTACTGGTTCTGTACTTATAGGCCAAATTGGTCTAACCAGTATATACGCATGGCCTTTCATCCAACTCTATGAACTAAATCCAACTGGCAATGTCAATGTCGTATACAACAAAGGTGGCGGTTCACAATCAACCGAATTGACCTTTGACAGTGTCGATGAATTTGTCAAAATAGATTTTGATAGGTCACAGTATCCGCGCGGTTCTGAAGTTCACGCAACAATCTCAGATGTTTGGTTAAACATCGACCCAACTGACGAAGATTCTTGGACATTTGGTACTTTAGAGGGTGAACTCTCTACAAACTACCAGGTCTTTGATGAAAACGGCAGATCTGTAGGTGATATACCAGAAAATACTGATAATAACAAGCTAACTGAACAGTTGGCAGACTTGATGTGTGAAAACAACTGTATTCTAAGCTTTAATCCAGATGCCAACAGTAAAGGTAATGTGGCAACATTACAAGATAATGACAATGCCGATATTACATCTGTGACGCCATCTGTCCCTACAAGCTTTGCAACTGCAGCTGGAAACTTGGATGGTAAGATCCCAATAACATTTACAGAATTAGGTCCAAACAGCGGCGTCTTTGGTTCATTTGATGAATCAGATGCCTCTGCCATTGTAATCACTGATAATGCAGCAAGAGGTTCTTCTGCAACATTTGATTATAACGAGGAAGGCCGTTCTATACTTGTGGGATTTGACACTGCCAAAGTTGATTTGATGCCTAATGATGATTTGTGGAACTCTGGTGAAGAGATTCCTGTAGTCATCACTGATGGTGATGCAAATCTCAACAGCAGGGCAGACGAGGATTTGGATTTGAACAATCCAGAAATTCCGATAATCCCATCCTTGGCAACTGGCGATCCCTTCACTTTGGGTGAAAATGGTGAGGATAAAGAAATACGAGCAACATTCTTCAATCAAGCAAGTGGAATTAGTCAAGTTCAAACTGGTTTCTCAGACTATGTCAATGCTACAGTAACTGTACAAGGATTTAGTGACAGAGCCATAATTAACAATACAAATGTTAATGGAACTGTGGTTAATGGTTTGGCATTTGAATATGGTGTAGATGCAGCTGATCTGCAAGATACTGTACTATATGCACCAAACTTTCATGGATTCAACTTGTTTAATTTGGATGTTAGAAGTCTAAACGCTACAGGATCATTTGACGTACATCTATTACACATAGATCCAACTAATGATGCCATTATTCTTGAAGATGGTTCAATCAACAGCAAGACGCAATTTAATGTCAGTTCTGGACAAGAACTTTTAATAGCTAATGATGTTGATGCACAGTCACTATCTCTAATTACTGATGATGTTGTAGAAGGAATCAATCAGATTCCATCTAATCATACTGTGGCAATTGCTATAGTTTCAGCAGGTGACTCAAAGATACCCAATCCAAAAGACGCTATTGTCGCAGACTTCTTCTCCTTTGGATTCCTAAATGATGGTTCTGATGGCAATGAAAGAATTGCCAACCAAATAATCAGAATTGAGGCCGAGGAAACTGGTGATAATACAAGTACCTTTAAGGGTTCACTTGAATATGTCATGATTAATCAGCTCAACATCAATAATCCAGCTACCTACACAGGTCTATCTCCAATTGCCGATGACCCAAGCTTCATCGTAATTGAAGACCTAACAGATGAGGACTCTCCAAGAGTCAATTATCTGGACTTGGGTTCTGATGGTGTAGAAACACAAGTAGCTGATCAAGAAGAAGCTCCCAGCCACTCTGGTGTTGTATCCTTTGATGCAGACAGTTTCAAGAATGCAGACACTGTAAGTGTTACATTAGAAGACATTGACTTGAACACAGACGTTGATCTTATTGATATCTATACAACAGTAACTGGCAGCAAAGTATCATCATTAAATGATGCTGTAGGTGATGACAGATTCAATGTTGAACTATCCAATGGTGATGACCTTGGTAGATTGCTAGATATCACATTTGATGATTCTCGTTGGACTACACCTGCCAAAGACAGTACATGCTATAAGGCACTAGGTGATATTACATCTGACACAGGTCTTGGAGCAACTGGATTTACTCTAGTTGAGACAGGCCCAGAGTCTGGTGTATTTGAAGGTGACTTCCAAATTCCTGGCGCATACTGTCCATCAGATAATGATGACCCTACTACAGTAACTGGTCTTGACATTGAGGTCAACTATGTTGACTTTAGAGATGCATCAGGTGAAATCATTGAAGTTGGTGATTCCGCAGGAGTCAGAGCCAATACTGGTTCTGTCAGTCTAGATAGAACAGTTTATCCAGTTCCATTCGGTGTTCCATCGAATTTCGCATCTGTAACAGAAGATTTGACTCCAAATAATAGAGCAATCTTCCCAGTTCACGCAACTGGTATCGGTGGCAACTCCATTGATACAGGTGAATTTCTGTCTAATGGTGATCTAACTATTCACATTAGGGTTAACGACCCAGACTTTGACGTATCCGCAAGTGGTGAAGACTCGATTGCTGTGAATACCAAAGCAGATGTAGGACCAGTCAAGATCTCTGTAATTAGAGGCGCTGACACAGTCGTACTAGCTTATGCAGGTAATCCAACACCAGTTGATGGTGTCATTAACGCTGGTAACAACAACCTTGACAGCGGTGTCGCAAGACAACTCGGTCCAATAACCGAAATTGCACCAGATGCAGGTATTTTCGAGATTGACTTTGACATTCGATACACTGACGGTCCAGCAAGTCAAACCTGTCCAATTACCACTACTTTCACAAGTACTGATGGTGATTCAGGAAACACAGTTTTAGACAGATTTGATGTAAAGGCAAGTACCGGTAATTATTGTATCCTACAGGGAGATATTCTCCAAGTAGAATACACTGATCCAGCCGATGCTTCTGGTAAGCCCAATACTGTAACTGACTCTGCTACTTTCGACCTCAGAAACGGTGTCTTACAATCTGACAAGTCTGTATACATTATCGGTTCCGATATGATCCTAACCCTCATTGAACCAGACCTTGATTTGGACAATGATGGTGCAGAAACATATGACTTAGACTTGATAGAATGGGATTCTGACGCAGCTACCATCTCCATGGGTAACCTTGGTGGTTCAGCTAACTCAGCAGCATTCGATCCAGAACCATCAAACTTCAGAGAAACAGGTGACAGTACTGGTATCTTCCAGGTTGTTATCGAAATCCCTGAAGAACTAAGCAACGATCAACTCGAAAGAGGTGAAGAAATTGTCTTAGAATACACTGATTGGGGTCCAAGTGGAGCTGACTATGTGGGTAATGAAGATGAAGATGTCAACCTGACAATCTTTACTTCTAACTTTGGGGCTACTGTCGAACTTGACCAAAAAGTATACACATGGACTGACAAAGTCTACATGACTATTGTCGCACCAGATCACAACTTCGATAGCGACTTAATTGACGAAATCGGAGACTCCGGGGCAGATCCAGTAAAGATCTCCACCAGAGGATTTGATATTGACAATTACAAACTTGTCGAAACTGGTACTGATACCGGCATCTTTACAGGCGAAGTAATCCTTACAGGATTCAGCCACGATGCCGACGGTGATGGAACTGATGATAAAACAACAGGTTCAGCATTAGGTTCAGGTCCAACTGATGGTAAACTTCCAACTGATGACGATGACGGGCTTACAGTCTCCTTTGAATTCTCAGAGGATGAAACCGTAGTCGGTTCATCATTGATTAGATGGAACATCGGTGAGGTACAGTGGTTAGAAGCAAGCTACCCAGCTAGCGGAACAGGTGTTGTAAGAGTAATTGATCCAGACATGAACTTAGATCCAGAAGCAGTCGACAACTTCGATGTCGACGTGTGGTCTGACTCCGATGCCGGAGGTATTGACCTTACTGTAACTGAGACCAATGAGGCAACCGGAATCTTCGAAGGTACAGTGTTCTTCACTACCGACGATGAATCATCCGGTCACAGGCTCAGGGTCGCAGAAGGTGACACTGTCACCGCAGAATATGAGGACAATACATTACCAGATCCGTACACAACTGCAGATGAACTTGACATTACTGCCACATCACTAATTGGCACTGTAGTACCACCTCTCGAGAGAGCACCAGCTGCTAACTTGAGAGCCGTTGATGCATTCGGTAACAGTTTAGATACTGTCTCCGTTGACCAGCAGGTACTAATCAGCGCTGACTTGGCAAATGGTCAGGATAGAGAGCAAGCATTCGCATACTTGGTACAGATTCAGGATGGTAACGGTGTTACAGTCTCACTAATATGGATTACAGGTTCGCTATCTGCTGGTCAATCATTCAGCCCGGCATCATCATGGATTCCCACAGAAGCAGGAACTTACACAGCAACTGCGTTCGTATGGGAATCCGTAGATAATCCGACGGCATTATCACCACCAGTGAGTACAACAGTAACCGTACAGTAAGAATAACTAGTTCAAACTTTCCCCTTTTTTCTTTTTTTGAATCCTTCTTAACGCAAGTTATAGGCAACTTTTCCAGAAGTAATATCTAGGAGAAGATTGGCAATTAATTAAATTGAAATTTGTAATCTTGTTTTCCTGTTTTGTATCTTTGTTATTTGCAGGCATGCCTGAATCCTTTTCAGAAGAACTAACCCTCTTTACAAATAGCAAGGTGTATTCCCCTGAGCATAACTTACAAGTCTATGGCAAGGCTTTGCCTGGAGAGGATCTTATCATGCGATTATTTGCGCCTGATCAAACCGTTGCAAAACTTGATCAAATAACCACCGATGATGACGGTACATTCAATCACGTATTGCTAACTTGGCCTGAACCTTCCACTAATTTTCCATATGGTACATACACCATTGACATAATTAGTACGGAACAAAAATTGACCCAAAACACCGATGTAAAGTTTTCATCTACAACTGACCTAGCTGACGTAACTGTGGAGAGATTTGTAAGCACTTTGGTTTTTGCACCTGAAACTGCCGCAATTGGTCAGCCTATTCGAGTATTTGTCCAAACAACCAGTGACGGTCTTTTGATTGGAAATGAACCCTCAAAACTATTAAGCTCAACCCATGTTCATTTACCCTCTGGAATTTCAGTTCCATTATCAGGCTCATTTGAAACATTACATCGGGGACTGCATTATGTAGACTACACCCCTATAGAAGAAGGAACACACGTGTTTCATGTGGTCGCATTCAGCCAGGGTACTACATCCCACGGTTCCACAGCTACCAATGTTCTGAGTCAAGATCTTGGAGGCATCTCTGATCAAATTATCAGACTGAATGATATTTTAGATGAGACATCAGAGGAACTCGATATATTGAAATCCGAAATTAGGGGATTTGATACCACTTTGGGCTATGCAAGTGGCCAGATTGATGAAAATATAGGAACTTTTGCAATCTCTGCTGCATCCATCAGCGAATCCTCTTCCCAGCTCAATGCATTAATGCTGCCCATTATCGGAGCCATAGGACTGATTGTGGCCCTACAGGTAGCAATCCTTGCCCGAAGAAGATAGTTATAATAATACAAGAATGAAAAACAAACCAATGCCCAAGGCGGCTATTTTGTTTTCAATGCTTCTTTTCTTCCCAATCATTACAAATTCATATGCGTTTTTACCTGCTGATTTAGACAATACCCCTGACATTCAAAACGACTTGGTCTTTGATTCCGATATCATACAAGTTGACTCTGCTTTCTTTACTGAGAATGACTTTAAAAGGTACCTGATATTTGGTACCGGTCTACAAAACAATGATCCCTTAAAAAACAATGCAATTTATGGAGTTGAATCTGACAACGGATTTTTTTCGATATCAGTCATGTCCGAACAATCAGCATCAAATTTAATTTCACAAGGATACCATGTGGTTGAGGATTTCAAGCTGGATTTTCATTCTTCTAACAAAAAAACCCAGGATGCCTCTAGAATTGGCGACATCACGGGCTCCAATTCGGCTAAAACCAAATACAACTCGTCTGGAAACGGGACTGTAATTGCAGTTGTTGATACCGGCGTTGATTTTTCAAATCCTGACATTCAGCATTCGCTTGCACGGGACGAATTCAACCATCCGATAATGCTTGATCCTGACGGGCAGGGCATCGTATTGACAAACGCAACCTTTTTTGCCTACATTGACGAAAATGAAATCATTCGAAATTATAGCAAACCAATTCCTTCTGGCATGACCTCGTCTGCATATGTGACACGTGACGGCGTGTTTCTTGACGTATCTCAGAATGGAAAAGGCAGCGACATCCCAATTTACAACTCTTTTTTTCCACAACTAGGGGAATCCCCAACTTTTAACGGTACCCTTGTAACTGACATAAAAATTGGCGACGATAACAGAAATTACATCAAATCAAAGAGCGGAGTCTATCATCTTGGCGTAATTTACCAGGGCGCATCAAGCGGGCCATACACTGGAATACAGGTGGTGCCCGTACTTGTCGTTGACTCTTTTGTTCCAGGCCTGTATAACACAGTAATTCCCGATCTAAGTACTTCTTGGGAAGACTATACCAGATTTGATTTGGAGCCTGGGAAAAAGGCTGACTATGACTTTGATTTTACCGATGAGAGACCCATGGTGCTGGGAAGCGGAAAGGAATTCCTTGTTTATGACTCAAACAACGATGGCAAGAATGACTACAGTGCAGGAACAATAGGCGCACGAGTCCTGGACATCTACGGCGTAATCAAAAACAATTCTTCAATCATCGATGGCAATATACGGGCAGTCAACGGAACCCTTTTGCCTGGATTGGATCCACACGGACGGTTCTTTGGATTGATGACTGACTTTATGGGGCATGGAACCTCCAGTGCGGCATCTATAGCCTCACGCGGCCAAGAGGCCTATGACATTTACAACAGCTCAAAAACGTATTCCATAACCGGCGTCGCACCTGATGCAAGGATTGTTCCCGTAAAGGCACTATGGTTCGGCGATACCGTATATGGCTGGCTGTGGTCTGCAGGATTTGAAAACAAAGATCACGACTGGAAATTTTCAGGCCAACCAAAAGCTGACATAATTTCTAACAGCTGGGGCGTGTCCAATTTTCCTTCCTTCAGGGCATCTCCCGGAATGGACGCCCTGTCATTGATTTTGAGCGTGTTGGCAACTCCCGGTTCTTTGGATGATGACTATCCCGGCGTTACGATCGTCTCCAGTGCGGGAAATTCCGGCCACGGATATGGCACAATTGGACTGCCCAATGCCTCGCCATTTGGAATTTCCGTAGGGGCTACCACAAACAACGTATTTGTTGGGTATGGTCCCTTCAGGGATCAACCCAGGTTTGGAAATACGACCGTTCATTCCAACCACGTTGTGGATTTTTCAAGTAGGGGGCCTGGCCCCATCGGTGATCCTAAACCGGATGTCATGAGCGTTGGAGCACATGGCTTTGTACCCTCGAATGTCTTGAAGGCTGAGAAGGATTCCAAAGAAGAGTCCTTTTCCCTGTTTGGCGGAACCAGCATGGCCGCACCCATTGTCTCTGGAAGCGCCGCTGTGCTAATCGAGGAAATGAAAAAACAATCCAAAGGCCATGATTCATTTCTGATTAAAAGCATTCTGATGTCCACTGCAACTGACCTGTACAATGATCCATTGACCCAGGGTTCCGGTTTGGTAAACGTTGAATCCGCACTGGATTACGCTAATGGGAAGAACGGCGTTTTCATAGTCCATAACGATGATTCGTATCACAACATCAAAGACATCCTTGATCCTGCAATTGAAAAAATCAATTCCACAGACATGGGATTTGAGACGTTCCAGCTCTCTGCGCGAGCATTCCCTATGACAGGCTGGTTCGGGGGACAACTGCTCCCTGGGGAAAGAAGCACTGCCACGTTTACCATTGACAATCCCACAAATGACACTTTGACAATCAGCCTAAAGCCTCAAGCCCTGTCTTTGATATCAAGAACCCAATTCAACGGAACCACTGTCCCGCAACAGCATGACCCAATATTGAACAAAACTGACACGTTCATTCCAAACTATGTCAGGCTATCCGAATTTGGCAATCCTGCCGAACTTGCGACCTTTTTCAATACTGGCGATCCAATCCCTGACGATTCCTCCCTGATGATCCTAAACGTAAATTTTCAATTTGATGACTTTATGAATGGCACCTCTGATCTCTATGCCGATGATCTGAAAATTGCCTCACTATACGTATATGACTGGGTTGACAGCAACAACGATACAAGAATCACCAGTGACGAATTGTCCATGGTAAATAGGGCCGGATCTTGGGGAACCGTTCAGGAATTAAGGATTTCAGAACCCAATGAAAAATTTGACGGCGTGCCACTGGTCGGCGTTTATCCCGTACCGACCAGATATTCCTATTGGTTGGGTGACACTGGAAAAAATTCCACCTCGATGGATTACACCGTCTCTGCAAGCCACTATGAAAAAGAAAACTGGTCCGTGCTTTGGCCTGAATCCAACAGTATTACCGTGTCTCCAGAAAACTCATCAACTGTAGACGTCACACTGGTAACTCCGACCGATTCTCAGACCGGCATCTATCAGGGATTTCTAACTTTTGAAAGCGACAGGCATGTTGTAAACGCGCCCGTATCCTTTGCAGTCAAGCAGCCTGTTGCCGAAAGCGATTCCACAATCATCATCAAAGGCAACACCGGCGATGACGTTCTTTACGGAAACGGATATACAAAGGGCGCATTTGACATGGCCAATCGCTACATGGCCGGGGATTGGAGGCAGTATTATTTTGACATTCAAAACGAGTCAATAAATTCCGCAGCCCTGGAACTTTCTTGGACCAGTGACGATACCAATCTGGCCGTATTTGTAATGGATCCTTCCGGGCAAATAATTCAAACCAATGTTCCGTCAGGCGTGTTTGGACATTTCATGGGGTGGGCCTCACTTGATTGGCTGGGCAGCTCTCTTTTTAGCCAGGGCGGCGGTTTCTTTCCGGTAAAAAACAAGGACGATGTCTCCACCGTTCTTTTTGTTCCAATAAACCAAACTGGTACCTACACACTTTTAACACATTCAACTCTGTTTGGCGGCGATTCAACTACTGAGCCGATTACGTTGGCAGCCAAATTTACAAATATTTCCCCCACGATGCCTGACTCGATAGACCCCTCTGACACTAGGATGCAATCCATTCCTCCAAAGCCTGAAGAAATTCCTACAGTCCTAAACGAAACCAAAGCCTCAGACGAACCTGACGGGAACCCTGATCTCCTATTCATTGACGGAGTTGCAGTAGGCATTGTGGCTGGAATCGCGATCGGATCGGTTTTTATTTTCATCATTAGGCAAAAACCTCCTAAATAATTGAACAAGATTTATAAGCAATTTGGCGAGTACGAGAGCTGAATGTCAGAGCTGGGGACAAAAAAGTCTGGCGGACTGTCGCGTAGGGACTTTTTAAAGTTGATGGGTGCCGCAGGCACAGGATTAGCGTTTGCCCCGTTTGTCCCGTTTGGCAATTTCATGCCAAACCCTAACCAGGCATCCCTTGAAAGAGTCCCGGTAGTCTTACCTGATGGCACTCAGGCAAATATCAACACATATCCGATTAATCATGCCGAAGTCATTACATATCCTTCAACAGGTGACGCCGCCCTTGATGCAGAGGCATTTCGCAAATGGCAGTTCATTAGGCTTCCAGAAGAACTGGGCGGGGGAAAGAATGACGCTAGCGCAATTAGGGCTTACAGCATGATCTGCCTGCATCTTTGGTGTCTGTGGAAGTACTGGCCTGACGAGGGAAGAAAAAGGGGCGAATGTCCCTGTCACGGCAGCATGTATGATCCCACTACGGGAACCGCATACGTTGGCCCCGCATCGGTACAGGCCGAACCGTCAAACACGCTGCCAAAACTAACTTTAGATATTGATTCAGATGGCTTTGTATTTATCATGCCACCAAAGTTTAACGCAAATGATAATGGGGTAGTCGGATATGGCCGTTTCGCTTGAACGAAGAACCGGGGTTGTGGCATTCCTTTATTGGCTCTGGGACGGGGTAGACAGGACAATCTTTACCGCAATCAAGTTCTCGTTCCCTGCAAGGTTTGTAAGTCCGTTCGGATTTTTGGGAATGCTTACGTTCATCGTATTCATCATTCTTGGCGTTTCGGGAGCTCTGCTCATGTTTTACTATCAGCCGATTTTGGATAGGGCCTGGGACAGCGTTCAATTCATCAACGACGAGGTTCCCTTTGGCTTTCACATCAGAAACATTCACTATCACGGCTCTAATGCCATGGTACTTTTAGCCGTACTTCACATGTACTATCAGTATTTCAGTGGAAGGTACAAAATCAGGAATGAGGTCTTGTGGATGACCGGTGTTATTTTAGGCACCGTAACAATTCTTGAGGCGTTTACAGGATACGATGTCATTTTCAGTGAAAGAGCGCAGCTTGCAATTAGCATTGCGGCGTCATTAACAACATCAATACCCGTCGTAGGGCCTACTATCCGTGACGCGGCGTTAGGCAGCGGGTTTTCGGACTTTGTATTGAGATTCTATGCGCAGCACGTGTTCCTGTTGCCTGTTGTAATGTTGGGATTGATGGCAGTACACTTTCCAAGGTTCCTGGTGTTTGACGTGCCGATGGTAATGGCAATCGGCGGTGCCATTCTGATCACGGGCGGCGTATTCCCAATTGACATGGGATTCAAGTTTGAACCCACCGTACCGCCTGGCGTAACCGTGCCCGAGTGGTATCTGACTGGAATTTATGCGTTCATGAGGACCCAGTATGACAAGTTTGTAACCGGCCTACTGTGGCCACTGCTATTTATCATATCGTTTGTATTGGTTCCGTTTATCGACAGATACAAGAAGTTCTCATGGAGGGACAGGCCGATAATTACCGCATTTGGCATAACCAGTCTTGCCCAAATCATGGTTACGACATACTGGGGATTCTATATCTCGCCTGATACCAAGATTCCTCTGGTAGAGCGCCTGGTAATTGATCCCCTCTTCTTCTATGGCGTAATGATACTGTTGGTCCCATTGGGATTCGGGTTTACCTACATGATGATTAAATTGGCAAATGAGGCTGAAAGAAAATCAAAACTCGCAAAGAGCACCGGTCCCCAAAAAGTGGCCACAATCAATCTTTCTGAAAAATGGATTAACTGGCTGCTGGTTGCAATTTTGGCATTCCAAGTATTCCTAAACATTGCAGCATACAATGCCGCCTTAACGGGAATGAAGAACATCTCCCTGCTGTTTATAGGAATCGTACTGCTGGTATTTGCAGCATTCTTCCACGTATACAGATATGCCCTGAGTCAGCAAAGGAACGTGCCTCCTCCGGCACCTGTACCAGTCGCAGACGAAAAACCAAAACTAGCAGAGCCTGAGGTTCCTGTTCAGACGGGTAGGGTACCGGATGGGGAGGCATCTGATGCAAGACCCGAAACAAGGGAACTGTCTCCAGAAGTACCGACTCCAAAAACCCAGGCTGATTTAGTAGGTACAGACACAAATCCAAATACTGTCTCCGGCGATCTTAGCAAACCATAACTTTCAAAATCCTAAACAAGCTTTATAAGAACTTGATCGATTTCAAAAATTATGAGCGCGCCAGCGTCTAGTCACGCATACGGTATTGGATTAATCGCACTAATTGTCGGCATGTCTGCAACCGTGGTATTTTACACGTCGTTTTATCTTCCTGAATCCCTGGCAAGACCTTCCGTATCTGATCATATCCTGCATCCCGAAGAAGAGTTCTTTCTAATCGACATTGTTCCTGGCGCAGTAATTGAAGGCAACGAAAATTATGTTCCAAACAAGCCCGAAGTCCTGCTAACCATCAACAATAATGTAAGGTGGATAAACAATGATGATACTGCCCATACTGTAACTCCTGATCACAGGCATGCTGATGCCTACAGCGGAGACTTTGGCTCTTCGGGTGTCATAATGCCTGGAGAGGAATACGAGTTCCTATTCACAGAGCCTCAGGTGGTCAGTTATCACTGCCAGCCCCATCCATGGATGACTGGCGAAATAACTGTTGGAAAGAGCAGATTCTAGCCAGAATACCTTGCAAAGATTATCCGACTTTCAATCTCCTTGTGCTGCTCTATAATTGACACCCTGAATCTTACCTCGTATTCCCGTGCCGGCTGAAAGTTAATCACCGCAGTAAACTCTGCCGTATCATCAGGCATTGCATCCTTGCTGATAAACAATCTTGAAACATTTTGTGATATTTTCTTTTCATTATATGACTTGTAAACAACATGCTCATTTGAATCTGCAATTGTTGTATTTATTACAACCCCGTCGTATCTTCCTGGATATGAAACTGATATGATTCCTTTGATTTCTGAACCGGGACGGATGTCTGTTGAATTTAGTTCAAATTCCAGGTCTTTCATGAATTGGTGATTCCGGGTTGGAATAATAGTTTTGTCAAGTGGGCCCTTTAGACCCGGGCCTTCTTCATTCCCCTTTTCTTGGACTAGTCCGACATCAAATGAGATTAAATTTCCAGAAAGGCTGACGTGTGTTCTCATGTTTGATTCTTTTAGTGACACAGTATTGGCAATTACTTGCATGAAATTACAAAATTTGCAATAACGTAAAATTTTGCAAGTATCATAAAACCTGTGACAGAGTGGCAAGTGATATGTATTAACATCCAGCTACAAAATCACTATGAAGTTAGCTGTATTCATAATAATCCTTGGCTTGATTGCCATCATACCATACGGATATCAGTAGGAATGCTTCTGATCTGGTTCTTGTATAGACTGAAAAATTTTGAAAGTATTCAAATAAAAGTAATCAATCAAAATGAATATGATGAAAGCATGCCAGAACAGATGAAATAACGCAGAGTTGTTTTCTTTATTGGAAGAAACGGTCACATCCATGACAGTTCTCAAAAGTTTTCTAGTCTTACTATGCTGATAAAAACTAAAAGTCCGATTTCATGCAGAACACAGACAGATTTTGCATTCAGAAGCTAATTTGGAAGTCAGTTTGGGTCTTGGTGTTTGTCTAATTTTTATTTCAACAGTATTTTCTCTATTTTTCAATTTCCTTGCAGCCATCTTGAATAATTCTTCTTTGGTCAAATAATACATCATTCCTCTTGCTCCTGCAAAACTGCAATTAAAAGAGGCTAATGTTTGACCAAAATTGAGGGCATCTTCAAGTCTCTCTTCTGTAACTTGCTCTAGAGATTCGTAGCTACGTAACACATGGATCATGCCTGCACTAAGCCAATCTCCTGACCCTGCAGCATCAATGAGGTTGTCTGTAGAAATGGCATCTAATTTTTTCCAGCTCTGCTGTTTTAGAAATTTTGCTTTATACTCTAATCCTTCTTCACCTTTAGTCCGAATTTCTAGTGGTGGATTAATTTTTGCTTTTTCTGTATGCTCTGCTTGTTCATAACAATGCTTTACAATATCAGCTATCTTGAGACATTTGAGAAATGTCTTATCGTCTTTTAAAAATCGTGGCGGCTCAAATACAACAAGGGTGTTTTGTTTTTTCAAGCGTACTGCCATTTCATATGCACTTGGAGTTGCTCTGTCAAAGTAGAATACATTTGATTTAGGAATTTTATTTTGAATGCTTTCTAAAGATTTCAGCAAGAACGCCTTTCTGTTAGGAAGCCATTTGTTATGTTCACATTTTGTATAGAACCTGTGTTTTGGTCTTTCTCCGCCAAATATTCTTTCAATTATCCTTGGAGAATTGGTACCTGATTCTTTTTCAATAAATTTAGTTTTAACTTTCCATTTCTTCATATCTTCTATGATTCTTTTTCCTTCGACATCATCACCTAGTCTTATAATTGGATATGAATCCCATCCCATGTATGACAGTATTGTTAGAACGTTACCACATGAGCCCCCAGCTAGAAAATTTGGCTGTATGTCTGGCTTATTGTAAATTACATCAAGAGCAACTAAACCTGTGCCTGTACAGATATGACTTTTAGACATACTCGCCCATTTCTCGTAATTTCATGAAAAAACCATTTCTTATTAATCATTATTAACAAATCGTAAAAATTTGTCGTAATACTGAAATACATCAGTATACTGGTGACTATTCTTCATAAATTTCACCAGTCAGCCACATTGTAAATGGAGTAGAATTCTTTTTAATTTCGTCTAAATCTATAGAAGAATCAATACTATACGTTTGATTTTCAATATGCGCTATTCCAACATCATCTTTTTCATGTAATAATACGTATGCTGCTAAAAATGACCCTAAACATAGTAATTTACTTGACATAGGTGTTATTACAATATTACAACCTTTTAATTCGTCAAACGCCTCATAGTAATGTTTTGCAGTCTCATAAATGCGTCTAAATGTTTCAAATGGATTTTGTTCATTTGAATATACAAAATTCCCAGTTTCTAGATCAAGTGTATCAAATAAAAATTCTCTATATGCTAAAAGTAAATTTTTTGCTCTATACGGATCAATTGATAGAACAGGAAAAACTGGACAAATTTCTTTTGGTGCAATTTCTTCATTAAGTTTATTCAATGAATCTATTTGATTTTCTCCAAGCACTGGAATCCAAACTTTTCTTAAACTTTTTTTTGCTATACTTTCTAGATTTTTACCAAATTTGAACATAGGAGTAACTTTATCATTTATTCCTATTGTGTTAATTTGTGTGTCAAATTTTGCATCTTCAGCTACAACTACATGCAAATTAATAATTTTTCCATCCGAATTGATTTCTTTTGATTGTATCCAATCTAATATCGTTTTAATTAATGGAAAATAAACCCCATTTGGCATTGCACTAATATCAATAACAATATCCGTGTATGTATCAAAATCTTCTTTTTTAATTTAGTTACAATATCTACTGACATTGAATAATCTACTGATGATTTAATTTCAACAATTTTGCTATTCCATTTATTTCTAGGAATGATTTTTTCTAAATCTGCGGTATTATTTTTTAATGAAGTTGACATTGGTTCTTTAGCCTCAAAATCATCATTATACTCAATCACTAAACAATCAATTGATGATTTTCCTTTATTTTGAAAAATCGTTTCAAAACACCTTAAAGTTCTAGGATCAAAACCTAATCCTAGGACATACAAAACTTTTCTATCTTTACTAACAACTCGTCTTAAAACTAACCATTTGGACAATATTTGATGATCATTTGGATCTATGAACCATTAGTTTCCAAGCTGTCCATGAAATTCGCCGAGATAACAGACAGACAATGGGACATGATGGAACCATTGCTACCAAAACCTGCCGCCACAGGACGTCCGCGTAGCAATGACCGAATGGTTTTAAGTGGAATTATCTGCGTGCTGGTTTCCGGATGCAAATGGAGTGAGATGTCAAAAACATGCGGTGATGGTTCAACTGCCAATCCAAGGCTAAGAAAATGGCAGGAGTTTGGCATATGGAAAAAGATTTTGGGACGTGCAATCAAATCCGCACATAAATCGGGCAGGATTGACCTGCAAAAAATTTCAGTTGATTCATCGTCAATTCCCTCCAAAAAAGGGGCGACGTGATCGGATTTGACGGATTCAAGAGAATCACAGGCACGAAATTACACGTTGCAACAGATGGTACCGGCTTGCCAGTATCAATCGTAATGAGTCCTGCAGACATTCACGACAGTACGAAATTTGCAGATGTGATGGAATCAATTTCCGATTTCGCAGATGATTCCATGATGGAACAGATAGTTTCAGTCTATGCAGACAGGGGATACGGTTCAAAACCAATCCGCAGTTATGCAAGATCAAGAAACGTCATTCCGTGCATTCCCTTTAGAAAAAACAGCAAGACGGCAGATGATGATACGGACAAGGACAATTACAACAGGACAAGGTTTGTAGTGGAGAGGTTCTTTGCCTGGCTGAAAAACGGGTTTCACAGAACAAGATGTGAAAGAAACGCGGGAAATTATCCCGGGCTGGTTAGCATTGCGTCATTTTTGACGTATTGCAGGGTTTTAAGATGAGTTGTATAGCAAAACCATGCCTAATGGGAACAAAACCCTTCGAATCGAACAAATTCAGACACCTGATAACTCCCTTAATGAGGAAATTGATAAAATCATTGTACAGGAAAACCAGAAATTAATGATGGAGAAGATTCATGGCTAAAAAAGATTCAAGAATTATTCAAAAGAGAATTGTTGAATTGAAAAGAAAAGGAAACTCTGCAGCAGATATTAGAAACAAATTGAAAATCAATTCTGAGTATGACTATCACCTAATTGTTTTAGAAATGATTAGGGAAGTAGAAAAAAATTCAAAGACTTTGTTAAAACATGAGTATACTGATGCTAAAGATGATACCTTACGTGAAATATATGTCATTTTGGAGACTGGATTAGAATCATATTATGAAATTAGAGATAAGTTTGAACCAATTGTTGGGGAAATTTCTAACATACAAAAACTCAAGGCATCAATGAAGTATCAAAGGGTTTTGGATGATATCTTTTTTTATATTGGGATTTGCTTTTAAAACATTCTCAATGGTTATTCAAAACCAAAAACATGTTGGAATACTTGCCGAAAAATGATTGGCACTGGTAAGATTTTTGATCCACAAAAACCAAGCTTGTACATGATGGGGGTGGTATAAATACAAGGGAAAAAGCCAGGATCCACTAAGCAAGATCAAGTACTTGAGATACTAAATGCAGGATTATTACCAGATGAAATTTGCAGACGCCTTGATCTGAACGAGAAATCTCTTAAACAACACATTATGAGAATCCAAGGAATTTCAGATTCATGATTGGATTACCTTGCAAAATCAGGATACATGATAGCATATCAAAAAGACTTGAGGGACCTTCTTTCAAATAGACAAAGATTGAATAGAATCTTGGATAGAATTGATAAAAAATTAAAGAAAAATTCTTTGGATACCAAAGTGGGATATTTGGAAGTACAGATATTGGCACAGTTAGATAGAAACATTGAATTGTATTTCAAATTAATAGGCTCAGCTCCATTAGCTGCCTCGTTTAGAAAATTCATTAAAGAAAACATCATTGAAGGACATAAACTCAAATCCAGAAAAAATGGGGATTATTCCAATAACAAATACAATTTACCAGTTTTGCCAGAGGAACTTGAAGATAAGCCAATAGAATGACAGTATTTTGGCAAGGGGGGTGTCGACACCCCCTTTATAAAAGAAAAATAATTTGTGTTTCGCTAATTTTAATAAATTATTTATCTGATCATAATTAGCGAATATAAACTATTTTTCGCATATACAATTTGTTGAAATCTTATATTTTTATGCCTAAATTGAGAAATAAAAGTTAAATTCGCAATTTATAATCATAAGATATGTCTGAAAAGACTAAAGTCAACATTACACCTGACAAAAGCCTTATTCAGAAACTGGGTTTAACAGGTTACAAGACAGAACAAGCTATTGCAGAATTAATAGATAATTCAATCGATGCTAGATTCCCTGGAAAAATAGAACAGATTGACGTAATTCTGAATTACGAATCTAATGCAATCAGAGTGATAGATGATGGATCTGGAATGGATCTCAAAGAACTAGAAAATGCACTTACTATTGCAAAAAGTAGTAGAACCGATGTAACACAATTGGGAAAATTTGGATTGGGTATGAAAAGTGCTTGTTCTACTTTGGGAAAATCATTTAGAATAACAACGTCAAAAATAAATTCAGAATTTGAATATGTTGCACAATATGATGAAGACAAATGGTTGGATGATAAATCCCTTGACTGGTCAAATTTTGAAATAGAAAAAATCAAAAAATCAAAAAATTCTAATGGCACTAGTATCATAATATCAAAACTTAAAATTCCATTATATCCAAATCAGACTTCCCGATTTAAAAAAAGATATGGAATACGCTATGGACCTCATTTACAGAATAAACAAATTCGTTTAAGAATCAATTCACGTCCGTGTGAATCTGCAGTTCCAGTTATACAAAAAGATAGTAAGAGAGAATTAGATATCAAACTTCCTAGTGGAAATCATCTAACAGGTTGGATAGGTTTGCTTGAAAAACGATCAATTAAAGGCGATTATGGAATTCATTTATTCAAAAATGGTAGATTGATAAACGCTTTTGCTGATTTTGGTTTTTCAAGACATCCAGAAGTTGCAAAAATTATGGGCGAAATTTCTTTAGATCACGTTCCTGTAAATTTTCATAAGACCGGATTTATTGAAGATTCCTTAGAATACAAAGAAGCAAAAAATGGTTTCAAAAATAATGAAATTGTAAAAAATACGCTAAAAACTGCAGGTTCTCAAGGCACTTCTCTATCGTCATTAGAGCCAATCTTTGATGATCTTAGTGGTAAATCAGGAAGTGGTGCAATAGATACAAAAATTAGTGCGACAAATGCAAAAGAATTACTTCAAAAAGCAGAATCATTCACTCTTCATGATCAAAATCACGTATTCAACATATTGTTCGTGGATGGAAAGAATGAAGATGAATTATATTTCATTGATAATTCCTCAGAAACGCCTGTAGTGGTGATTAATCGAGATCATTTGGCATTTAAGACCATGAAAAATCCTATTTTTCTGATAGGACTAATTTACACTGAAGTAAAATTATTGTTAAAAAACAAGTCTGTAGATAGTGAGTTTTTACGTGAAAGAAATAAGAATTGGACGACATTTCTCAATAAATGGTCAAATAAAGAAGAAACTCAAGGACGCACAAAAAAAGTACTAGAATCCGAATCAAAGTATCTAATTTCAAGTGATTTAACTGAACTCATAGATTATCTAGAATCTAACTTTGAACATAATTTCCAATTTACTGGATTAAGTACATTGTACGCACATTTGCAAAATGCTTATGGAAAAATTGTCTATCATTTACACACTGTGAAAGGATCTGGACAGCAGTTACAAGAAATAGTAGGAAGTTCCGAACACGGAAAAATTTTTGTTATTTTGCTAAATCCTAATAGGACTGATTTACAAAATGCCATGGATTTTTCTGAAAAAAATAAATTTATTGTAATTAGAGAATATGCTGAAAAACCTACTACTCAATGGGCATCAGCTGAAAAAGCTTGGCTTGATCTATATTCAGAAAGCAAAAAAAATCTTTTATTAATTCCACACAATGAAGTTTTTATAATTTTGGGTAATCTCCTTGAAAGCCATTTAATTAATGTCGATAAGTTGAAATCATTAGCGAAACATAGGCATCAATTAGATGAAATTCTAGAATTTTTGGAGAATGATTAATTGAGTTTATACTATTCTCAATATTTAGATTCAGAATTTATTTTGAAAACTGCCGAAAATAATGGTTTTGCAATTCCATCAAATTTGGAACGATTTATCATGGATTTTGAATTACAATATCAAATTAGCCAACAACTCAATTGCGTTGTTCGTGGTGGAATGTGTGTTCCATTTCACATAGGTGCGAAACGATTAAGTGTCGATATTGATCTTATGACTGATCAAACTAAAAATGAAATTGATAAAGTAATGAATGAAATTGGAAACTCTTTTCCTGAATTATTGATAAAAAAAATCAATCCTAGAAATCCTTTGCCAGTGGAAAATCTTGTTTCTTACAATGTTGAATTTAAATCCTGTTTGGGTGGTTCTACTGGTGTAAAAATTGACTTTGCTTCTGATATGAATCTAAAAATTCCTAAAAAAGTCTCTCAGAAAACTGATATATTTTCTGTTCAAATTGATCATACTGTATCTGTTTTATCTCGTGGAGCATTAATTGGTGATAAAATAAGCACACTGGCAATAAACTCTATTGGAGTCCAACAAAACACAGTACATGTTCCAAAACAAGTTTTTGATGTAGCTGGTTTATTAAATTCTATAGACAAAGAAACTGTATCCGAGATTTTCACAAGTTTTGATACACTTACTACACAAAAAATTCAAAATTATACAAATTCCCCATCACCCACAATTAATGATATCCTAAGAGATATTGATTCTTCTCTTGCAACTTTACTTACAAAAGATTTTTCCTTGACCTCTCAACATAATTCTACTTATGGAAGTTTTACATCTACACTGTTAGGTTCCAGCGTTGGACATTATTCAAAATCAGATCATATTGAAGATATCTTGTTAATTCAATTAATTTCTAAATTTATTCCTCAGATTTCTTCTGATTCGTCAAATTATACAGACAAGGTGAAAAATACTTTAGATGAACTTCAACGATTAAAACATGTAGAAAGTAAAAATGCATCTGATGTGCGAAAAAAATCTTATTAATTCAATCTCCTCTGAAAGCACTATTAATCGAAAAATTCTAAAAAATATTCCTCTTTCTCATGCATTTCTTGCCATAGAACATGACAAGTAAAATTAAGAAATATAATTGACACAAATTCTAAAGTGATTTTTTGAATTCAATGAAAAGCTTCATTTTTGTAGGTTTGTACTAATTGTATACTAAAACTACTACTTCATTAGGCGTAACTGAATTAAAATCCCACAATAGTGTTTTGAAATCCATCAAATTTATTCAATTTCGAGACTCAAATTGTAGATTAAACTTATGGAGTCTTAATGGTGTAACGAATATCTCTTAAAAAATACAGACGTAAAAAAGTAATCATATTTTTTTCCTAGTAAAAAATCAATATTCTAATTTTCAAATAACTATGCTTTAATGTGCAGTCAATATTCTCTAAATCTATATTGATTTGAAGATCAATCATGAATCAGAACACATCTTCTAATTTAACAATAAGCAGTTACTATTTGAGTAAGCTGCAATTACAATGCATTTTGAAATTACCTTTCTTGGTTGCCCACTTCAGTAAAGGAATTATTGCAATACGTAGTTCTTTTCCTCGTTTTGTTAGAGTATATTCTATTCATGGAGGAATCTCATTGAATGGCTCCCTTGAGATAATGTCTTCTTCTTGAAGTTCTTTTAGCATTGACGCCAGAGTTGATGGACTAATTCCCTTTAGTTCCTCAAGTAGATCATTATACCTGAGTGAACCATGATTTTCTATTTCATTCACCAATAATAAAGTCCATTTCTTACCTATCTTTTCAATTATTCCATCAAGTGGGCACAAACAAACTGCATTACTATGATTATGCAAAGTCACTACTATACTTCGAACTTTGGATTTTAAATACTTTGATTCTTGTAGTATAGTGTGTCAGAAATCATTCAAAGGGAAACTAGTGTGGAACTGGGATTAACAATAATTGCAATTATTCTGTGGGGCATCAGCAAGCTTGTTGTTACTTCCTTCATTAGGTATAATTCCTTATGCGTCATTTAGAGATGTTGTAATTACCCCATCAGTTGTAATCATATTTGCAATAGAAATGCTATCACGTTCAAAATTTCCTAGAATAACAAACAGGTTATTTGTGTGCATGGCAGCAGGTGCTATTGCATCATTTGCACTTGAAGCAATACGCATTCCAGCTTCTTGTAACCACTGTAGGACTGTCATATGCCGTAGGCGGTTCCTTGCAGTCAGGAAAGATGCAGAGAATCAGGCTGGAGGAAAACACAGTACGATTCCTGGTGTTGCTGGCAGTTGCAATAATTGACGGTGTGGTGATTTTTCCGCTAGTGCCGATTGATGCACAGATTCATCTCTTCGGAGAATGTTAGAGCCTCTTTTAAAATATCTATTTGATAGAAATTCATGTTATCATTACTATTGCATTTCTCGTAGAATTGTTTGGTTTCTTTTTTTGTAGGTTCAGATCCGTTTAAAAAGAAATCACTCAATTCTGACATTGTTAAATCATGTTTTATCAATGACGAGTTGATACCGTATGAACTTCCCAAATCTAAAACATTGATGGGTCTGGACAACGTGCCTTCAAGTTGTTCTATGATGGAGTTGTACAACGGTTTTGTGGAATCTGGTATGTCATATTCCAACCTATCCATTTCCTTTAGGTATTCATATGGGGAATCTTGCGTGTAAATATCTGTAAAATCTTTTTTTACTTTTAATTCATCCATGTTGGAGTAGTGATGTTATTCCGCCCTTAATAAAACCCGTATAATGATCTAGTCGTGAAATAAGGTTTTGGTTGTTTTTTATAATTTCAAAAAACTAAATCTCTAACACTGGTACAATTGAAATTTTCTTTTGCAGTTATCCAGATTTTATGTAATTGACAACCATGTTCAGAGAATTTTCTGGATTCATATGGGATTTAATTTCTGGAAACTAGATTTCATCATCAGATTCCATTCATATAAGATCCTGCTCAACGTCAATAATTTTATTTACACATCAGACATTTTTTGTAAAAAAACTCCGTAAAGATATGTTACATCCATAGAGAACATTCACCAACCTTAAATCTCATATCTACTATTTTACATCATGACCAAAGTGTTAATCCCAACGCTTCTGTTGTCTTTTTTGACAGTGGTGATGGTTCTTGGCTCAGTCACTCCTGCCATGGCAGATTCTTCTGGTGATGGTGGTGACAAATCATACAAAAAATATCGTGTAATGCCAATAGGAGATTCAGAAGGAACAATTGAGATTACCGAAGATTCAGACAAGGCAAAGCTCAAGGAGCAGGTAATGCCACTGCACGAAGTAGCTGCAGGATATGAGGACATCCACAAGGCAAAGCTTGGCCAAGCAGTAAATGATGGTGGCAAGTACTATCTTGTATGGAAGCTTGTAAGTTACAGTTATGATGCAGAATCAGATTCCAAGACAAAGACAATCTATGTTCTTGATGCAGGCAACGGTGTAGCACTTACAGAACCAATAACAAAAGAAGGGGGTTCATGTGGTGACAAAGAAAAGAAGTCACAGTCTACCAGAACATCCGGAGATAACGCATGACCCATTTTTTTATTGATGCAATATGAATAAAATCGACATTCTATTTTATGCGGCAGCCGCAACTACTGCAATTGCAGGAATCATTCATGTAGTTTTAGGATATGATTCAAGCAGGATCAACACACAGATCCTATTTCTTGTTGGAGGTGCCGCACAGATTTTTTGGGCAGTTCCAATGGCAAGAAAATGGGGACCTGTATGGTATAGTGTAGGTCTTGGAGGAACAATAATCTTTATTCTAATTTGGGTAATTACCAGAATTCCTGATAATTTCATTACAGGAAGGGGTGGCAGAATCAGCGACAACGGAATCTTAACTGAGGTGTTTCAAATAGCATTTGTGGCACTAGTAATTGCCATTCTGGTATTAGAAAGAAAGTCAATAATCAAGGGGATGAAGACTGACAGGTCTTGATGATAAAACGTATGCTGTTTGTTTTTTCCTTGAACTACCCTTGAATATTTGCATGTCTGACACAATAATAGATAAATCAAATACACTGAAGGTAACAATATGCAGTTGAATCTAGCGTTATTTTTGGTTGCAATTGTATCTATTTTTGCCAGTGTTTCTACTATTCATGCAGAAGAATCTGATTCAATCACAATAAAAGAATGGGGTATTCCGACTCCTGATTCTGCACCGCACGATGTTGTTGTTGGTACAAATGGCATGATATGGTTTACTGAGATCAACGCAAACAAGATTGGCATGTTCAATCCCGATACCGAAGAGTTCAAAGAGTTTCCAATCCCGACACCTTCTTCGCGTCCTCATGGTCTTGTAACAGATGAATCAGGAAATGTATGGTTTACCGAAGTCGGTGCAGGACAGATTGGAAAGATGGATATCCAGACTGAAACTATAACTGAATTCCCAACTCCTACCCCCAATTCAGGGCCGCACACTCCAATCTTTGCAGATCAAAATACACTGTGGTTTACAGAACAGAGGGCATCCCAGATTGGGAAGATGGATATTACAACCGGAGACATTGAGGAATTCAAAACACTCACACCATCTGCAAACCCTTATGGAATAATATCTGATGATGCAGGCAATGCATGGTTTGCTGAACTTAGAGGGCATCACATAGGAAGAGTTGATGCGGTAACAGGCGAGGTTACAGAACATGCCCCGCCAACTGAAGACAGCGGCCCACGAAGAATCGCGATTGACAGTAATGGCATTTTATGGATTACTCAATACAATGCAGGAAAGATAGCAAGTTTTGATCCAAATACAAGCGAGTTTATTGAATATGATACTAGTTCTGAATCTTCTGGCCCATATGCAATTTGGGTAGATCCTTATGACAATGTGTGGTTTAGTATGACTGGCATTTACAAGATGGGAAAACTAGATCAAAGCACACAAACAATTGAGGAATATGATATGCCATCACCTGAAACTCACATCAAGTTCATTCATTCAGATGACAAAGGAAGCATATGGTTTCCAAACTATAACAACAACAAGATTGGGGTGATGCTTGCAGATGTATCACAAAACAAAGAAGAGTCAGCAAAAACCACATCTGTTCCAAAACAAAACTTGGCATACTTTCCACCTCCATTAAAACAGATTAAGAGCGGAACAAATCCTACCAATGTCACATGTACTGAAGGACTAGAGTTAGTGCTGAGATTCTCAGATGGAAATCCAGCATGCATCAAACCAACTTCTGTTGGGAAACTGATTGAAAGAGGATGGGCAATTCATGTATTACCAGACTGAAAAAATGAAAACAACAATTCCATAATATTTGCAACAGGAGATTTGGAAATAGAGACAACAAACGTTTCATACTTTGGAAGTTCTAATGGATATCTGGCAAAGCCTACTGCAGATGGACAATATCCTGCAATTGTAATGATTCATGAGTGGTGGGGTCTAACTGACAACATTAAGCAGATGGCTGAAAAATTGGCATCTCATGGCTATGTTGTGTTGGCAGTAGACCTGTATGAAGGACAGGTTGGAACAACGGCTGATGAGGCTAGACAGTTGAGAAGCTCCTTTGAGCAATCCCAATGGACAGAAAACATGAATACTGCAGTGTCATATATTGAAGAAAATCATTCTCCATCCAGTCTGGGTTCCATTGGCTGGTGCTTTGGAGGGGCACAATCACTTAATCTCGCACTAAACAATGAAGACATGGATGCAACTGTAATCTATTATGGTCAATTAGTGACAGACACTGAAGAACTATCCAAGATTGACTGGCCCGTACTAGGAATATTTGCAGAGCTTGACAATGGAATTCCACCAGAAACAGTAAATGAGTTTGAATCTTCTCTGGATGAAGTTGGGATTGAAAACGACATTTACATTTATCCTGATGTAAATCATGCATTTGCTAATCCCTCTGGTGACAGATATGCACCTGATGAGTCAAAGGATGCATGGCAAAAAACATTGAAATTTTTTGAGAATAATCTGAGTTAGTAGAAATTATATCGAAATTACCGCAACCACGTGGAAATCAATTTGGAGGAAATGAGAAATATTCTTCAATTTATGGTCTAGTAGTTAGTTCAAGTGGAATATCTACACTTCCAAATGGTTCATCAATCAAAAGAGAATATTCTCTTGAAGGATCATACTCAAAGTCAACATAGTTTCCATACCCCTGTCCTGGTCCAAATATGATGTTGAGAGGTTTTGTCTGACTGGGATTGATTCCAATGTTACCAGCTGCAAAATTATTTGAAGAGAAAATGTATTTTGTTTCACTGTCCCAGACATGATAATTGCACGATACTGCTCCTGAACAATGAAGCACGACTATATCCGATGAGCCGGTGTTTTCTGCCAGCATCTCCAGGTTAAAGACTGCCATCCCATGATCAGAGACTTCAACTTCTCCTCCTGCATAGTAGTATGTGATTGGCCCTACGACAAATGTTTGGGATTTTTGCTTGAATTCTAATTCCTTAATCTCATTTTTAATTGGATATTCACATTCTGCAACAAGTCGTGGATTATCCTCATCCATGCACGGCTTCAAATTCTCGTTAAGTGTTTTCAGTCTTTTCTCAAAATCAATTGGCATTATTTCTTGTTGCTCTTGCTCGATCATGTCATAGCTGGGAGGAATATAGCTGTTGACAAATACGACAACAACAAAAGATACGAATGCAATCAAGCCCAGATAGATTTTCTTCATGATTTTTTATCTCCAATTTTGTTATCTGAATAAAAAAAAGAAGATGAGGTTATTCCTTCTCTACCCCTTCTCTGTGAATCCAGTAGTATGCGACAGAGTCTGCTGAAATCCAGTACGTCTCAGAGGCTGCATTGACCTTGATTTCCTATGTGGAATCATCAAAGGAGACGTTGTGCTTGTGAAGCTCCAATTTCTCTCCAGAACCTAGCTTCAGCATTAGTTCGCCGCTTTTTTCTAGCTCATCTTTGATTCTCTGAAAATTTGCCATGCATCTACTGCTTAAACTGTATATTTAATGCGGAGACACATTTCCCCAAACTAGTTTTCATGTATGGGAATCATGCTTATACGGAATAAGTTGAAGATTTATTCATTCAATCTTGGATAGAGACAATAATAAATTGAATTTACTATTGCAAAAATCTTGGAGCCTTTTTGAGAATATATGAAATTGATATTCTTCCAGGGCCAATCACAATTATCACCAGACATCCTGCCAAAAGCAGCAAGTCAAGCTCCACACCTCCTTTTCCTGTAAGGCTTTGTGCTCCCTTTACCATGAATATGGCACCAAGCATCACAATTGACAGCAACGATGCTGAAAGTCTTGTCAATCCCCCTATGATCAACAACACTCCAGGAACAAATTCTGCCAATGCTATTGGAAACTGCATTTCAGCAGGCAATCCCATGTTTGGAAGGTTTTCAGCAAATCCGGGGCCAAACTTTCCAAGAGAATGCATAATGAAGATCAGACCGATGGTGATACGTACGCCAAAGTGCGCAACGTCATGAAGTATTGTCTGTCGGATTACAGTTTCAGCCATTAACAAGATAACTTGCAGTCATAAGATAATAGTGATTTGGGACAAGTGATGAACAAACCTTAAATTTTAAGACTGCCTAGTTACTTGGAATGAATAAAACAATGATGACTTTTGCCATGGCAATTGCTTTGGCTGCAGTGTTTGCAATTGCATCACCTATGGATACGGCAACAGCTCAAACCTCTGATGCCATGCCTGATGGTGAAGGTGGAGAATACAGGGATGGAGAAGGCAAGGAAGGAAAGTCATGTCCTAGTAAAGAAGGAAAGATGCAGAATACAGAACGACTGACATAATTCCTGCAAAAATTTTTGTACGCTTGTTTTTACCAATAATGATTCATTCAAAGTTAAATTTTGCGGGAATGTGTTGAGAATTACCACCATTCACACCTAGCTACAAGACAGATATCATGATTTTTTTAAAAAAAATAACTGATTGTGCTTTTTTTACGACATTACACTAAAAGAAAAGAAATGAAGATGCAAGCGTTGTGTCATGCATAGGACGTATAATTTTGCAAGCATGATATCTCTGTCGGGAGAAATGATCCTCAAGATGACTTGAGGGACTTTCAAGAGAAACAGACTTCTTGTCGTGTTGCATCTTCATTTGTGAATACGAATAATTACTTCATAACATGTTTGGTACATTTTACCTATGTACCAGTGCACAGTTGAATCAAAAGATCCATGTGTAATTTTTTTATTTAGTAAAATTTCCTTCCCTGTGGGATTCACATGATTTGACTAGTACTCCGTCATGATCCTGAATTGTACATCCACAGGAGAAGATTACGTGCATTCCACTGTGTAATAATTAAAAATGCAATAAAAGATGCAAGACAATAATTTACAATGAAATGTTAGAACTATTTTTTCATCAATTCACTATATAGAAATCGAAAAGAGTATAGATAAAGAATAAAGAAAAATCAGGTCCTCAATTAGTCGGATGTTAAAAAGAGAGGAAACCACTTCGGCATTTTATCCAGAAGAACAGATATACAAACATGAATTCAACAAGCCTGACAAAGTCAGAACGGATTCTTTGTCAATCTCATTTGGCAGTAAAAAAATCCTATCAGACGTGTCACTCAATTTCAAAGAAAATAATGTCACTGCCATAATGGGACCATCAGGATGCGGAAAGACTGTCTTGCTAAGATTGCTGAACAGAATGCATGATATCAACAAGAGTGCAAAAGTCTCAGGGAAGGTGTTTTTTGACAGTGTAAACCTGTATTCTGATTCATTTGATCCGTATCATCATAGGCAAAAAATAGGCATGGTATTTCAAAAACCAAATCCGTTTCCGACCATGTCCATTTTTGACAATGTGGTGGCAGGACTGAAGCTGAACGGATTGAAAGACAAGCACAGCCTGAATAAAATTGCAGAAAGATCCCTCAAGATGGCGTATCTGTGGGATGAGATAAAAGACAGGCTGAACATGCCTGCAACGGACCTTTCTGGCGGCCAGCAACAAAGGTTATGCATTGCACGTGCGCTTGCAGTCAAACCTGACGTACTGCTAATGGATGAACCGACTTCCGCATTGGATCCTGTTTCTACTGTGATGGTCGAAGATGCCATCAGGGAATTAAAAAAGGACATGACGGTAATCATGGTTACACATAACTTGGAGCAGGCAAAACGAGTGGCAGATCATGTCGTATTCATGTATCTTGGAAAGGTGATAGAGTCTGGCGATGTCAGACAAATGTTTGACAGTCCAAAGGAAGAACTGACAAGAAAGTATCTTTCAGGAATTTTCGGATAGCCAAAAATCTTAGTTTTTTGAGTCTTCTGAATCATCCCCACAAGTGATTATGTCAAATTTAATAAAAAAATAATCCAAGTTAATTATTCATCTGACTTTGATTGCAATTTGTACATAAAGTCTGACAGAATCAAGGTTTCTTCGTTGGGATGTTTGTATTTTATTTTTTCATTCATGGTCACCACATGTAAAACGCATATCATGAATCTGTTCTATATAGATTCCAAAAACTCAATTCATTATGTAGAATCATTGCAATTCTGTTTTATTGAATTATAGAATACTCTGATCATGGATGCCACAATCTTCCTTGAGCAGAATAATGTTTCATTTTCAAGAATGTTATTGTCAAAAGAGATGGCAGATATCATAAAACAGATTGTTCGAGAGTCATCTACGCCTATTTATCTAGATTGCAATAACGGGAAGAATTCCAAAGGAAGGATGTAGCATGGCTAAGAATCCAAAGTTCCAATGCAGTCCAAACTGTTGGTGCAAAAAATAAAAATCTGAAAAAGATGTTTTTGTCAATTAACACTTATTCTTTTTTTAATTTTACAATGTCAATGAGAATGAAAGAAGAGTCATAGTGTAACAATTTACTTCTTCTTTGACCACCTTCTCATCCATTCAAGTAAACCCGTAACTGATTCAATTAATTCCTGTCCTTTTTGAGTCAGTTTGTACTCCACACGAGGAGGAACCTCTGCAAATGTCTGCCTTTCTAATATTCCTTCAGAAACTAGCTCAGACAGTCTTGTAGCCAACGTCTTGCTGCTGATTCCCTTGAGGAATTCTTTAAACTGTTTGTGCCTTACAGGGTCTGTTGTGCAACACAGTGGAAACAAAATCTCAAGTGTTGCCCTTTTTGTAATTAAATCTCTGATTTTGGCCGTCTCTTTCAAGAGTTGGGATGCATCATAACCAGTAAACTCACACCTGTTTTGAATAACTGGTAGTTTTTTTCCTTTAGTTTCCATAATGACACTAACTGTAATGGTTTGTACTTGACAACTTTAATAGTTTACATAGTAAACCATGACATGGAAAATTCAATCAAAGAAGACATCAAAAAAAGATATTCCAAGATAGTAATGTCTGGAAACGATGATTGTTGTTGCATGCCCGGAGAGTGCAAAACTGGAGATTCTCCAGCTGATGCGACCAAATTGATTGGTTATGATCAAAAGGATCTTGAATCGATTCCCCAAGAGGCAATTTTGGGGGTTGGCTGTGGCGCTCCAATTAATCATGCGGATCTAAAGGAAGGGGAGATTGTCGTTGATCTGGGTTCAGGAGCTGGAATTGATATTTTCTTGGCCGCAAGAAAAGTGCTGGATTCAGGAAAGGCAATAGGAATTGACATGACAGACCAAATGTTAGAAAAAGCAAGAGAAAATGCTGCAAAGGGAAATTATTCCAATGTTGAATTCAAAAAGGGAGACATTGAAGAAAACATTCCGTTAAATCACAATTCTGTTGATGCCGTTATTAGTAATTGCGTCATTAATCTGACAACAAACAAAACAAACGCATTCAAGGAAGTGTTTCGAATTCTAAAGAACAATGGAAGGATGGTGATATCTGATTTGATTACAGATGTGGAATTGCCTCTAGGACAAGCAAATTCAGACCAATGGTGTGAATGCATTGATGGCGCCTTGACAAAAGAAAATTATCTCACATGTATGAGAGAAGCTGGATTTGAGAAAATCGAGGTATTAGAAGAGCGAAATTACATGCAAGGAGAGAAAATTGACAATAGAAAGATCACCAGTCTGGTAATCAAGGCGGTAAAGCAATCCTAATGCTATGAGAAATAATGAAAAAAGTTCTTTTTGTTTGTGTTGAAAATGCGGGGCGAAGTCAGATGGCAGAAGCATTTTTTAGAAAATACCTACCATCAGGATTTGAGCCAATCAGTGCGGGGACAAAACCTGCTGAAAAAGTAAATCTGATTGTCATACAAGCAATGAAAGAGATTGGAATTGACATTGAAAAAAACTCTCCACAAAGCATCTCACAGCAAATGATAGATGAGGCTAAAATTGCAGTCAACATGGGATGCATGGATGAGGAGGCATGTCCTGCATTGTTTCTAAGGGATGTAACAGATTGGCAAATACAAGATCCCAAGGGAAAATCAATCAAAGAGGTAAGGGAAATTCGTAATCAGGTAGAGCAAAGAGTCAAAGAACTAGTTTCACAATTACAGTAATCTTGAATGCTTGATTCTTTGATAATTTTATCAATTGCCAAAAGCCTATTTTTCATTTAGAGAAATTCTTTGCCCATCCGCGTTCCATTAACTTAATTTTGGATTCGGGTTTCACGCATGCTTCTGTGTCGTCAGCTGCCTTTATTGCCCCAACCAGATTGTTTGGACAGATGTAAGTATCAGGAGGATACCCCCACATCTCTGCAATTAACTTTTGAGAATCTTTTGGAGTGATGACGTCATAGTAATCAGATTCCATCGGAGGCAATACATGAGGACATGTTTTGGCAGGAGGATCGTCAAGATTTTGTGGATGATAAGTTATGTTTACCAGAAAATGGCTCACTTCGCCTTTTAGCTCAAAATCAAATGTAATGAACTCAGAGTCTCTGACCGGTTCAATTCTTTCCCATCCCATGACTGGATTTTTGATTATGGTATTTCCATGCTCATCCGTGGTTTGATGAAACTCGTTTTTTATCGAATAAAACGTGCTATTGTCATACATTCCAGGCCAGAACAAATCATTTGGAAACTTCATGCTGATTGGCATAGGGATATTTTCTTTGGGCAGAAAAGTGACGGTCATAGTGCAACTTCCAAAGGTTGTCTCACTCAGATGAGGAGACTTTTCAGTCTTGAAGAAAAAGTGCTTTTCTCCAAACGGCGACAAAGAGTAACGTTCTATGTAATATCCGCCATCAAGAAGTTTCCTTTCATTTTCTGGAAGAGAATCAACATCCATCCAAAATATTGCCTCAGACTCTGGAATTAATGCAAAAGATCCTGTAACACCGGCAATTACTAAAAAAACCAAGAACTTCAATTGCTTTGGATAAAATATGTGAGATTCATAAGTACTTCTCCCCATTACTCTTGAGAGATAGCACAAATTTGTGCTGTATACTTGCAAAACAACCTGCACGATCAGAGGATTTTTCGATAGTTTCGACAAAATCACCGAATTGATAGGCATCATAGATCAAACTATCGGAAAGTTTCGGAACATTTTACCGAATTGATAAATTATCTCACCGAATTGATACCGAATTGAAAACTTGATGTCTCCGAATTGATATTTCATTTACCGAATTGATAGTTCACACCACCGAATTGATAAAAAATATCAGAAAAGCAGTCGTTCAGACTGCCTTTCCAACATCAGTACCTGTTTTCGATGCTGTCCTTTCTTTCATTTTTGTAATGGTTGTACAACCACAATCCTCCAAAGATTGCAATCGTCGCTACACAAAAAATCAAGAAGGTCTTCACAATTCCAGAGTTTCCAGCAATGTTCACTCCTTTCACATCTTTGAGATATTTTGCAAACTCTTCAGGCCTTTCCTTAAACTGTACAAAATTCTTCATGCTGTTTGCACGATAGGTCCTAGGTTTCTTGTCAGGTCCCCTTTCTCTGCTGCGAGGTTTTTTTCCAGCTAAGATATTTTCAGAGTCATCATAACTTTCAGCTGCAATTGCAACAACTTTGTTTTCATACATCATCATATTACATCACCTCCCCTGGACATGATGCTGCCAGTAATGATTTTCTCGATTGTCTTTTTGTGGAGTTTCAACACTCCATCTGTTTTGCATCTAATCCTCTTCTGCAATGAGATTAGGTTGCTTCTGGATATTCCAAACTTGTGGGAATCTTTGGGTCTGATGTTCAGTATCTTCTCTTCTAGGTTGTCATAGACAGTGCAACTATCCGAGTCTTCAGAAATGCCTAGAACATTAGATGCATCAAGGTTTGCGACTTCCTTTCCGACATATTTTATCAGATTCCTGTCTATTTTCATGCGTAATCTGGGCAACAATCCTGTATCTCCGCCTGACTTTGTCTCCTTGTGGCCTACATAGCCCTCCAACATTTCGCTCAATGGTTTCCAGTAGAGAGATGCATCAGAGTCAGAATATTTTTCTCCAGTTGTATAATCTGTAAATCCGATATACTGGATGTATTCTCTGCTCTTTGCATCAAGATATGGCAAGGTAGGAATTACCACATTGCCATTATCATCTGCTTTGCATCCTGCACCAACCAATATCTTGTTGAATGGTCGTAGTTTGGAGAATCTCTTCAAGACGTTTGGTGTAGTGATACTCATCTTGGATACAGCATATTGATTATCATACTTGTCAAGTATCTCTTGTTTTCTTTCAGGAGAGTAATGCATTGCAAGTATGTCATGCCACCATCTCTTTTCATCAACATCCAACAAATATCCAAAACCATGAGATGTGAATTTGTGAATATCAAATCTATTTTCTATGTTATCATGTTCAAACAAGGTGTATCTCTTGGATGAAATTCCAAAAAATAAGACATTCTCCAATAGTTTCCCGTCATCTGATTTTTCAATCTTCATAATCTGCACATTGTTTTCGTATGGGTTTAGTTTCTGGAAAAATTCCTGAATCTCTGTTGCATGTTTTGGTGACACCATGATGGAATCAGTATCCATGTAAGCAACGTATCCGTCTCTGTGTGATGTAACCAAACTTTCCGCTGCTGCCAAAACCAATCTCGCTGCTGCAGGCAGGAACACTCCAAGTATCGGATTGAAATGCTTTGCAGGAACTTCCTTTCTTGCTAGAACATTTGGGTTTGCAGAAAATGGCTCATCAATTCCGTAAACAGTTACTGGTTCGTTTTGCTTTTCAGATTCAGAGTTTACCTGAATGTGAATACCATAGGATGCAGTGTTTGCAATTATCTTGATGGTGTTCTGTATTGTGGTATGTATTTCAGAATCTAGAAATTGTTTCATCTTTAGTCTCTTCTCAATTAGTTGTCTGATGAAATTCTCTTCTCTAGGATTTACTGCAACTCCTTGAAAAACATCTATTTTTTCATCAGGAATATTTTGCTGTATTCCTACGGGATGAAACGTAATTGCTTTCTGAATTGTTGGAGTATGGCCAGTAAGCAACTTTGAGGCTATCAAATCCGATAGCGTGTACCACAAGCTTGTCCCATCTGTGCTTTTGAGGTAGTTTACGCCTATGTTCTGGGTCTTTTTGGAGCCATATGAACAACGGACAGGCACAATCATGGAGCCGTCTGGCACTACCTTGCATATCGTGGCAAGTTGCTTCCACGTATCTTTTTGAGAAATGTCCTGCAACATTATCCCATCAAGGAACTTCTGGGTTTGCTGTGTGGTATCGGAGGTTTCTATTTTTTCTGCTATCAAAAATGAATACATTCCCATCAATGAAAACAAGGTTGGATAGGTGGAGGTACAATCAAGGTAGGTTGCTGGAACGGGAGTCTTTCTGATTCGAGTTTCGACTCTTCCGCCATAGTATGCACTCATCAAGTTTCCTAGAATCTCTTTTGGAAACTCTGGATTGTTCTCCAATAATGGCTTTATGTTTAGTTTCTCCAAGTAGAGTTTACTGATAGATGCAGGTGAATACAACTTGTTTGCGTTATTTGGTTTTACCAAGAATTTATTTTCCAACACAGAAATAATGTTACAATAGAGTCTGTGTACGGTTAATGATTTCTCCATATTGTTTCTGATTGCATCTTCTGTGATTCCTTTCTTGTTTTTGAAATTGGAAGCAACACCAAATGTCTTGGCAACCTTATCAATTCCATCAAATGATTCATTGCTCATTGCATATCCCAAAGTTTTCAAATCAAGAAAGTATCCCCTATACACCTTGTGAGTTGGAATGTTTTTCTTTTCACTCTTGGTTCTTAGCGGAGTTGCAAACTGTATGAATGCTGCATCACTGTTTATGCTCTTTATCTTGATTGCAGGGAGACGTGGAATACCATCAACTAGTTTTATCGAGAACGCATCTTGAATCTTTCTTGCGGTTCCCCACGATGTTGCAAGTCTTGACAACTCATATGGCAAGTCAAAACCTACACACTTTGCCCTTGCCTCATAGATATACGGATAAAATACCTTTGTAACAAATTCGGTCTTTGCCATCACTAGGACGATGCAGTTTTTCTGTTGCTGTATTTTCTCGGCAATCTGTCTTATCAATTCGATTTTTTTTGGGTTTAGATTCTCGTCATGGAATAAAACAATCTTGTACAATGAGTCATTAATCCAGATTCCACAGGAGCCAAAGGTCAAGGATTGCTGTTGGTCGGATGTTGTCTCTGTGGATGGGGTCAACATCATTCCGTTGTTGACATTCTCATTATGGGAATGATGTTGGATAGGCTTGTAGTTCCCTGTGTAACATCTGAGACTGATTGGCCCCGGCTGGGGTGAATTGATCGCGCCTATTTTGCCCATTTTCATGCGTAATCTCCCTTCTCCATATTCAACGTCTGGTAGATTCTCTGGCGCAATTTCTTTGCCAATTCCCCATATGCACTGTATCCGGTCTTTTTGCCCTTGAGCATCAAAACATCATGAATCCCCATTAGCAAGAACCCGAGACGGACATTTTCTGGCTGGTCCTTTTGCAACCAACGAGCATCCCAGGTCTTTTGTAATTCACTCAACTCATAGTGGCATTTCTTGTCTACCGTAATGGTTCTGTAATCGTGTTTTCTTCCTGCAATGTGATGCAATTCTAAATTGTATGATTCCTCTTTAGAGTTACAAATCTCGCATCTGTTCTTCTTTTCCTGCATTGATTTGTTTTTGGGTTTTGTTACAATCTCATTTATCCACCCTTCAATCTCATCGATTGTATCTAGTGTATCGTCTCTGAGTTTGCCAATACAAAATCCCATCAAGGTTTGCAAACTGACAGTTTTATTTACTAGAGTGGTTTCAGAATCAGTCATTTTGTATTATACACCTCGTAGTATTCTGGTTCTTCAATTCTTTGATTGATTCTGATTATCTCATCAGGGTTTGTCTCTAGTTTGTGTATCTTTCCTTTGCTGTCTTTTACTTTCTTGTTTCTGAACTTTGAGAGTTTGGATTTGTCTCCAGTGTTTAGGAATTGTTTCACTGCATTGTGGTATCGTCCAACAACTGATGCAGTCCTTGAATCTCTAATCTCAACACTCTTTTCCTTTTTGTCAGTGTTGATTCTCATCACTCTTCTGATTCTGTCCCATCTTTTTACAACTGGTTTTCCATTTACTTTTTTGAAACCGTTTGTGTGTTTGATTACGTTCTTTACAGTAATGTTGTTGTCGTTTGCTGCTTGTGGCAGCGTCTTTGTTTTGCTGTTACGCAACTTACTAATCACTGCAAGTGATTTTTCGCGCAACATCTTTTGCCTAGGAGTTAGTTTCCTCCAGGGTCTTCTGTACAACGGTAGGGCCGTCATAGCGAGGGCCTCCATTTACCGAAAACCTTTCGGTTCAAGTCATTCTGTGCAGAATGACATTTGGGACGCCTGATTCTATAATTTGGTATTCCCTTGGTGTATGTCCAACAATATTGGCAGTTAATGCAAACAACAGCAAATTGTGTGATTTTCTTTCTCATTACTATAGTAGAGCGATCCAAGACATATCACAAAGTATGTGTCTTGGGCAAATTCAAGACATATACTCCACAACAAATACTAGATTTATTCAGAAATGACCTCAAATGACATTGATTTGCTTCGAAAAGGACTCACATCGGAGTATTTTCTAGCCTCATTTCTGGAAAAAGACCCTTCTGGGTACAGATTGGGACAGATAGTACAGGATACCAAAGGCAAGCCACCAAACAGCAAGACGCTCTATCCATCATTGAACCAACTTCTAAAGACAAAGTACATTGTTGAAAAAAATGAAAAGTATTATCCAAATCTTACAAAACTAATCAACACCATGGATTCTACCCACATTCGTGATTGGCAGGAATCTCTTGATCCTGATGAGAAACAGGTATTGATAGAAATGCTGCAAAACAGGGAATTTTTCAAGGTAGTTTCAGATGAAATATTACGAACCATTCATGATCAACCAAACCGCATTCATAATATAGATGCGCTTGAAACAATTGCAAACAAGATTGGATTACTAACTGCTGCAATCATTTTGTATAGAACCAATACAAAACAAACTAATCAAGAATCACAAGAAAAATTTTCTCCTGAAAATGATTTAAAATAAATCAATGATGAACAGCAAAACTTCAACATGGTGTGGAATGAACAATTCATTCCAATGATGAAAGAGTTTGCGTTTGAAAGAAAACTATCAACAAAAACAAAACAAACCCAAAAACAAATCACAAAAACGTACAAGGATGAAAAAAAGAAACAAAAATACTCTAAAAAGAAAACTCCAATTCAAAAATCACCAAGCATGGCAGTTATTTCCGAGGCAATATTGATATTTCTAAAATCAATGCCTTCTTTGAGATTATTTCTATTCGTTCCTGAAAAAACATTATGGAAGTTGTGTAAATTGTGGGAAAGTTATGGCATGTTTGAATTTGTAACTAAATTTAATCAAGCATTTGAAAATCAAAACAAAAATTCTCAGTAAATTAAAATTGCAAAATCAAATAAATCATGCACAAAGTTCTTGTATCATCAAGTAACAAAAGATGTACTTTGAATCCATTATTGATTACGGGTTTTGGAACTTCAATCAATGTGGATAAGAGAAAATTGATCATAACTAACAGACTAAAAGATACAAGGCTGGAATTTTATCCCCACACGATTAACCATGACGGAATAATCATTGATGGCCATACTGGCAACATCACGTTTGAGGCGATGAGATGGCTCTCAAAGCACAACATCAACCTGACATTGCTGAACTGGAACGGCCAGTTGTTGGCAAATGTCATGCCTGAGCAGCCAAAATCAGGTAAATTACGCGTAAAACAGTACCAAAAGTACCTTGATTCTACCAATAGATTTGAAATTGCTCTGAATATAGGACAAACCAAGGTTGAGCATTCCCTAAATTTGTTGGAGAAATTATCTAAATTCTACGAGTCTGTAGATTTTGTCAAAATCAGAAAATTAGCAGAAAAAGAAGATTTGTTCTTGTTGGATACAATGAAAAATAATGAGAGTCAGAACATTTCAAAATCAATAAAACAACTGATGACCTATGAAGGAAGAATAGCAAAAATCTACCATGAGAATCTAATTGCAATTTTCAATGAATTGTATCCGGAGTTTAATTTTACAGGAAGAAAGAACAAGACAAACTCTAGAAACTATAATGCATCAGATGAAATAAACGCCTTGCTGAATTATGGTTATGCTATACTTGAATCAGAAATTAGAAGAGGGATTAATTCAGTGGGGTTAGATTATTCCATTGGATTCTTGCATGAGATTAATCAGAGCAGAACTCCACTAGTCTATGACGTTCAGGAGTTGTTTAGATGGCTCATCGACATTTCTGTAATTCAATTACTTGAAGAAAAGAAGATCAAGAAATCCGATTTTATAATTACAGAGAATTATCACACTAGACTAGGTGAAGACGTTGCAAAGTTGTTAATTGAAAAAATTAATTCAAACTTTAATGCCAGATACAATTACAAGAATGGAAAGAATTATTCATATCAAGTTATCTTGCAAGATAATTTACAACAGTTGTCTAATTTCATAGTAGGTAAGAAGAGAGAGTTTGATTTTGTTATTCCTAAAATGAAACTGATTAGAAATGATAATCTTGAATTAAGAGAGAAGATTTTGAATATGACCCCTAACGAGAGAAAGCAGCTAGGAATCAATAAATCCACATTATGGCATATCCAGAAAAATTTGTCTGAAGGTAAAACCCCTAAAATTTATGAAAAAATTCTTTTAAAAATTCAATAGATTTGTATTTGAATCATGACTACTGTCGGATAAAATGTCGTGAATTAAAATAGACATTTTTTGGAACAATTATCCAACAAGTTAAAAAAAGAGAAAAATCTTAATTCAATACAAACTCATCTAAATCATGGGAGAATGTCATAGATGTTATGCTAAATTAGAATCACAATTAACAGATTCCTTGCATTGTTTAGATTGCGAACAGGATCTAAAAAACGGTAATAGTTGTGATGTTTGTGATAAACCGAAATTTAGAAATCTTTGGGATCCATTTTTCTATTATCAAGTTCCAATGATGAATGATGGGATTGAAATTTTGCTTGAAAAAGGTAAAGCACATCATCTTTGCGCATTAGCACTTGTAACTTATACTGAAGTAATGGGCGGTTTAGTCACAGGTAAATTAAAAAAAGAAATTGGCGCTTCAAAATCAAACTTTGAAGCATTTCTTCCATATTTAGGTGAAAAATATGTTAAATTAAACGAAAATTTCGATATTTACAAAGATGTACGAAGCAAATTAGTACATGAATTTGCACCAAGGATGTCTCATGGAATTTGGTTAACTAAAAACGCATTAGATTTTAGAATTGGGATTGAATATAAAACAAAGCATTTGAATTTCCACCTTAGAGAATATTATCGAGATTTCAAAAAGGGTGTTGAAACATACAAATTAGAATTAGAAAATGATAAACAGAATCCAAAAATCTTAGAAAATTTTCTTAAAGCAACAGATGATTCTATTAAAGATGAAATAATTGAGAATAAAATTCCAATACCTACAGATAATCTTAAACGAATTTCTGAAGGATGCAAAAATCACGTATTTTCTTTACTTGAAGAAGCAACAAATCAACATAATAAAGAAAAATACAATCTAGCAATATTTTTGACAATTATTGCTTTAGAAGAAACAAGTAAACTTGCAGTATATTATGATCACATACGACAATTAAAACCTGTTTCAGTTAGAATGCAAAAAAGATTAACTGAGCACAATTATAAAATTTTTAAAATCTTTAAAACAGAAATAAAAAATAATAAGAATATTTCAACTAAAGATGATCTTTTAATTCCAAAAATGTTGGGTAGTCTAAATTTTGTTAAACAATTTATTTTGTATTATGACCAAATTGGTAATACAAACATGACATTAAATCAACATTTTTTAAAACATGATATGACAAAGAACAATTTGGGTCATTACTCAACATTTCTTTGGAGGTTTACGAATATTTTATTTTTATCTGAATTACTAAAAATTGATTTTGCAAAATCTGATGGAAATGTATATTCTGATTCAAATGTGTATAATTCTGAAATTTATAAAACTATTCAGATACGAATTAATGAATTTACAAACAATGATCTTCCAGGTTCTGAAAGTAAAGCCCTTTTTGTCATTGATGAATTAAAATCACTGGCATCAAAATTTGATATGTTTATTGATTATTAATAAAAAAGGAATGCCCCTTTTGGTGGGTAAAATTGTGCTAGCATCTAGTATTCTAGATCTTGAAAAAACTAAATTAACTGATTTGATAAGGGGTGTTTTTGAATGAATACGTTAATTTTTCAATCAATTCCTTGAAAAATTTACTATTTGAAATTTGTTCTAAGTTGTATTTTTGAGATACTTTTTCATAATTTGATCCTTTACGATGAAAAATACCCGATGAACTAATTTGTTTAATAGTATCTAAATTTTGAGATAAAATTCAAAAATTATTTACTCTTTATCTGTTGCAAAATTTGAAGAACTTCCTCATTTTTTTCAGATAATGTGGCTCTATTTTCTATTGCACTGCCATGTTTAATTAAATCTGGTTTATGCATAGGATAATAGTCAGTAAGAAGCCAATATAGATCCTTTAATGACAATTCTACCCGTGCTTTGTCTTTAGCTGGAAGATTTTTCCATTCATTAAGATAAATTCTTGTGAAACGTATTATGTCTCTAATTTTTTCATGATTTTCTTGGAAAAAATAGTCAATTTCAGATATAACTTCGGATTCCATTTCTTCCGAAGCTGGTCTTCTTGCAGTTTTTGTTAATTTTGCAAAGAGTTTACTTCCTTCATTCAGATTTTCTACAACTGTTTTTCTAGCATGTTCCTCTTCACGTTTCCTTCTCTTTTTATCTAAAGCATAAACCAGAACACCTACAAGTGCAGTAGCTACAATACTCAATACACTCCAGAAATTTGTTGTTAGCTCAGTGATTATCCAATCTACTGTTCCCACAATATTTGCCCATGTGATAACGGTATAAAGATTTTCAATCAATTCATGATCGTAACTCCTAAAATCGGCTGACATACATTAAAGAAAAAATCATCCCATGATTCAGATGGAATATTTTGATAAAATCTTAATTCACCACGTTCATTGATTTCAAGTGGTTTGAAATCCATGGCTTCGTCATCTAGTAATCCTCTGCATTGAATTAACCTCATAATCGGATATGTATTATCTGACTTTTCTAAAATTTTTTTATATTCTGCATCTTCAGTTGCACATTCCGTTGGACTACGCTCAAACCCTTGCCTGCTTCTATTTTTATAACGATTCGAAGTGGTATCAAATCTTGGATCTTCTACACAATTTTTTTTATGAAATCCAAGTAATTTATTTTGTAATTTAATTATTTTTTCTTTTGGAATATCAAATGGTAAAAAATATCCCTCCTGTGAATCATGAATAATTGCTGAAATCATTCTTACTATAATGTCTCTTTTTGAAGAACCGTGAACTAGTAAAATTTTTTTTCCTTTTGATATTGTAAAAGAGATGTCTGAAGGCTCTAAATGTGTTTTATCTGAAAATTTGTTATCTTTACATCTCACCCATAAACGTGCAGTACTTGATACCCCAAAACCATTTTCATCTGCTTTAATTTCTAACGACTCTAAATTTACTCCTTGTCTTCGAACTACTTTTGTTCTTATAAGATCGATCTTATTTTTACTGTTTATTTTTTCTATTATTTCAGACTCATCTACCCCATGAGGATATTTGTAAATCTTAATAGATTGTACCATATTTACAATATTCTAAGACAATTATAAAAATTAGAAACAAATTCCCTTAAGAAATTGGTTTGAAAATGTTTTACAATAAATAGTGTACAAAAAATATTTTTTTCTTTATTTATTTATCATAAGTTCATTTTTTGATTTCCACGTGGGTGTACTTTCTCTCTCCTTGACTATATCCCCAGCACAACATGCATGGGGTTATAGTTAAAGAAGTAAAAATCATATCCACGTGGAATAAAGAATCAATGAGTTTAGAATACAAGTAGACTTTAAATCATTAATTTTAATGTCTATCAGGCGTTTTTACATAATCTCGTTTACGTTGACCAAGTAATTTTTTACAACAAGGACATTTTGTAGTTTCTATTACAACTAATACATCACAATGTTTACAATAATTTGATCCACGTCTAGACCATGAAAATCTAGCATCTCTTTTCGGATCACATATGCGATTACAAGTATCTCCTTTCATATTCTAATTATGATATTTGTATTGATATTGCATAGGTTATAGTAATATAACTACATAATTTCAAATTAATTTTAGAAATCAGTCTTTACAAAATAAATTATATTTTAAATATGAGATATAAGGTAATGTTAAAAATATAATATTTTGATTAATTGGTTGATATCATGGAAGAAAATATTTGGAAACCAAAAAAACTTTGGAAATTTGGATTGTTTTTAGGTGCAGGAGCGTCTGTTTGTGTCAATAAACCAACTACAAAACAATTCAAAGAGAACATGGTTAATTATTCTCCCGGATCACAAGACGAAGAAATATTACAATCATTTCTTCAAATGTATGAATTCAAAGATATTGAATATGTTCTACAAGCAATAAAGGACATCAAAAATTTTTCTGAAAGCAATGGCGGAAAATACTTGAAAAAGATGCAAGAAAATAACAAACTAACGTTTAATTTGCTTAATAATCGATTCTCGGAATTTTCTAAGAAAATTAATTCAATTGAGAAAGTATTGGTAAAGAAAATCTTTGATGAGTATCATTGGAAAAAGAATGACTCAGAAATACTTCAAGATGTCCATTATGAAATCATGAATTATCTTACTCGTTTAGGAACACTGGCAGTATTTACAACAAATTATGATAATGCAATTGAAGAATTGTGTGAAGAGCACTATGAAGAATTCAGATTGATTGACGGATTTGTACGTAATCCCTCAGATAGAAATTTCAGTATTTGGGAAGGAGACTTTTCTGACAAGGAAAACAGAAATCCTGCTAGAAACAACATAAGATATTACAAATTACACGGTTCACTTAATTGGAAACATCACGTTATTCATGGAATAGTTAAAACGAACGAAGAATCAATTTCCCTTGATTCAAAATTTACTGAAAACGTATTGATATTTCCCACATTGTCTCCTAAATTAGAAGAAAAGGCAGAACCTTTCAAGACATTGATATCTGAATTTAGAAAAAGACTCTTTGAATTAGATTCATGTATTGTTATAGGGTTTTCTTTTCGAGATAGCATGAGTCAAATCTTTAAAGATTTTCTAATGGACAAAGGATCTTTGGTCATAGTTTCTCCTTCAGGCTATGAGGATTTTATGAAAAATGTTGCTCACATTGAGAAACCAAAACAAATCAAGAAAAAAGTAATTTGTGTGGAAAGATTATTTGATTCAGAAGTGGATTTGCACTTTATTCAAACAGAAGTATCTCCAAGAAATGGTTTTACTATTGTGAAGCAATTGATGAAAGTGTATGGAAAAATATACAATGATTGAAGATTTCATTTAAAAAGATCAAGGTTACAATAGATATGAATTTGACATTATCTCATATAATTTGTCTCTGCAAACAAAATAGTTTTAGTTGATTGAGGAAAAGTGAGAAGAGATTTTAATTTTTTACATGATAGATTTCCATTAGTATAATTTGAACATATTATGAGGGGATCAAATATGATTTGAATCTAAGTAAAAATATAGAATATAGATTAACAGAAACCTAATTCAACAACTCAATATCAGTTTCCAATTCCTTTAGGCCTTGCAACCATTCAATATTTTTTTGCATCTTTCTGGTTTTGCAGATCTAAGATGGTTTATAGATCTGTCGGTTGTTTGAATTAAAAAATTAGTCTTCACGTACGAACCTTACAAAATTTGGACAGTCCGTATGTGTGACCTGACATCCTATACCATGACCTCTACCATCTTGGCTTTGAAAATGATCAATACATTCATGCGTACATGCAGCACATGGTTCAAACATAATTTTATAAAAAAATTAATATTTATTTAATTTTATAATGGCAGAACATTTCATTCATTGACTAACATGAGATTCTTCTAGTTCAGGGAACTGTGCTTGTTTTAGTCCAATATCATTTTGTAATTTTCTAATTTGTAATGCTTGTTCATATGCATTCTTATGATCACGATCGAATTTGGCTTTTTTATAGTTTATCCAAGATTGTTGTAATTCATTCCAAATCTTGTCTATATCCATACCAGACTTTGTTTGGATGGGCTTATCGAACTTGATCATGATTTGAATATAGAAATCAATATTCCATATCAAATGTAAAAATTGATTAAGTAACGCGTCAAAAAAATAATTTTACTAGACAGAATTTTTTAATGTAACAGCAGTTTTTTTATTAATCAAGGCAATTTTGTTTTGATTTTCAAATTGCAGTACTTTATCAAAATGCCATATAGCATCATCATACATACCTAATTCACCTAAAACAAGTCCTTTATTGAGTAAAGAAGATACAGAACTAGGTTCAATCTTTAAAGATTCATCATAGCAAAAAATTGCATTTAGACAATCCTCCATTGCATGGTATGCTATTCCCTTGTTTAGCCAAGCATTATAACTATGGGAGTCTAGTTTCAATGCTTTATCATAGCATGGAATTGCCTGTTCAAATTTTTCTAGATATCCCAAAGTAACACCCTTGTCAATCAACACATTAACGTTAAAGGGATCTTTTTTCAATACTGCATCAAAATATTCTAGTGCATCCTCAAAATTTTCATTCTCACATAAATTGTAAGTATGATTTAGCAGTTCAGTGAGATCATTCATATCTTATTCAAGAGAAACTAACAGAATAATATTTCTGCTAATTGATTGTATTTATAAAATTGCTAAATTCTTTTCTTGCAGTAGCAGGGATTTCTCCACTTACAGACATAGGAAACTTAAATCGCTTCCTAATTGTATTTACAAAATCTTCCTGTCCTCGCGGATAAAGTTGGTGTTTAAACTGCCATAAAAAACCATTATTTTCTTCGATGAATTTTCTATGGGCCTCCATCCATCTGCCTGCAAAAACTGGAACTATTCCCAGATGAACACACATTCTAGTTTTTATTGCAATTTCTGTGATGGGTGTAAGAGATAGGGTATTTTTTACTTCCACGCCGATTGTAAGATTTTTCCATTTGTGACGTGCTATAATATCTAAACTGTGTTTGGAAATGGTCCATGATTTGCCATTAAACTCTCTAGCGTCCCTGTCTCTCAACATTTCAAAATTTTGAGCACGTAATTCTGTTTTTACCAGATCATGCAGATGAGTACCAAGCATATCTGTGACTTTTTTTGAGGCATACTTTTCAATCCAAGATGCATAACTAGTTACTTTTTTGTGGATTTTTTGCCGGAATTCTTTATCGTCAAATTCGTTTAAAAAATAAAATTTTGAAATGCCAACCTTTTCAATCGGATATTTTACAGAACATAGTTTTCCAATTTTTTCCAATTTGTTTAACGAGTTTTGTATCTGTCTTGGGGTATAGTGCTGCACCAACATTACTTCAATTGCAGTTTCGTGTCGGGGGTTACTTTTGGCCTATTTGAAGAATCATGGAATATGGACAATACTTTTTCTTCAATTTTTCGCAATACCATCTTGCTTTTTATTTAAAATTTAATTTTTCGCAAAAACGGACCAAATTCTAACCCAAAACCACCCTTTTGCGTTGTGCTAGACCTCGATTTTCCACATCTATGATCAAGGTACAGTAAGATCAAAGATCTTATTACAGTAGGATCCCTGATCTGACTAGGAGTTGATCAGAGATGACGGAGTTTAAAACAAAAGAAGAGAACATGCAATTGCGATACATGTTGGAAAATCCTGCATTTACCCAAAGGCAGATGTCTAGGGATACTGGCATCAAGCATGGGGCAAGAATTAGCAATTTTGTAAGATGGCTGGAAAATTACAAATTCGTTAAAAAAACAATAGACCCAAAAGGAAAGGCAATTTACCAGATTCCATCCAGACAGGCATTACTAACTTTCTATAATCGCTTTAGGGACATGCAGGATGAAAAAATAGGTACTTTCACCATAGGACCCAACCCAGATTTTACAATGAAGCATCTCAGCAAAAACGGTGCAATAATGTGTTTAACAAGTGCACTGAGGTTCTACGATGATTACTCAAGAGATCCTGAATTGCATGCATATGTAGAGAATCCAACGTTACTCGAAGAAGTTAAGGCATCAGAAGGAGAAGTAAAGGTTCATCTATACTGGTACAAATATCCTGATGACTCAAGAGTGGAAAATGACATTCGCATAACATCCCCAATTAGAACAATCATGGATCTCTATTGCAACAACATGGCATATTTGGGTGAAAGACTAATTCCACGGATATGGCATCCATGAGTTATGACGATTATGATACAGAATTTACGGATGTAAGTTTTGAGGAATTGAGAAGATTTCTAAAATGGATGAATGAGAAAAAGGGAATATATCCCATAATCATTGGAGGGTGGGCAGTTTACGCATACAAGCAAGCATTGGGATCCAAAGACATTGACGTTGTAATGCCAACAGACAAGGATCACAATGAAATGCTATTACAAGAATATTTTCCGGCTAATGGTTATGATGTAAAAAAAGACAAATATTTCAATCCCAAGTATTACGTAAAAGAGGTAGAGGACAAAGGAAGGACAAAAGAGATTATTGTTGATGTGTTTATTGGTGAATTCTCAAAAGAAGACGAAGAAGGATTTGGAATAAAATTCCATTGGGAAAAAGTTCTGCAGTATCAGGAATTAAAAGAAATAGAAGGACTTTCATTATATGTTCCCAAGCGTGAGCTGTTAATACTTTTGAAGGTGATAGCATCGCTGGAGCGAACTTCAAAATTTGATAAAACAGGAGATGGTGCCATTCCGTCTAAAATTTGGAAGGATTACCATGACATTGCAATAATAATTTCATTAAAGAATTTGGACACGAAACTATTGAGAAAATTTCTGGAAGAATCAAATGTTCAACAATATACAGACAGATTTCTCATAAAATACAAAACAGAATACTCTAGAATTTTAGATGATTTGGATATGTCATACCAAGATATTGAAGAATGTTTCAATTGAGAAAGATTAAGCAGATTCAAACATGGTTTTGATTTCTTTAAACCTGTCTTTTTTACGTTTCATTATATTTTTTAGAATTCTCTTGGATTCTAGATTCCAGACATGGCTTGCAAAGAAATTATGCAATGTCATAATATCTCGTCCTTCTTCATCCTGTCGTATGTGAACAGTCTGATCGAAGAATTGATTCAATATTTCATCAGACAACTTCAATAATTTTTCATTGACTTCAAAGTTTTCAAAATAAGGATCTAGTATTTTTGGTTCTTTCTTCAATTCAATCTTTTTATTCAGAACGTAATCAGTCAGCGCTTGAAAATAAGTAGTAACAAAGAGCAATCTCGCATATTTTTTTTCATCCATGTTAGCCTTTTTACTTCCATAATGGAATTTCTTTTCACAGTAAGTTTTCACTAAATATGGGTACAGGAGTAACCGGTAATCATCTTCAATTTCACCTTCTGAGAAAATCCTAGTGTATTCAGAGCCACCGGGCATGTATTTGCTTATGCTACCATACGGCTTTGCAGGATTTTGTTCTATTGCAGCAGCCATAGATTGAATAGCATCATTGGCAGGAATTACCTTGTCCTTTTTATCAACAAGATATTTGTTTAGAGTCTCATCGCCACGAAAATGTTCTTTTTCTTGTTTAGATTTGGCAATCCAGGCACCTGCCTGTTGTTCATAATAGTAGCCAAGTTTTGTAGACAATTGTCCGGCGATTATGTTATGGAATCTTTCCAGAGATATTAGATCCCTTCCTTTTACAGCATTTTGTGAGTTTCTATATTTTGTAATGTTATTTCTTGTGGTTCTTCCATCTTCTTTGATAATCGTAATCTGAATATTTCCATGAATGTTTGGATCACCTCTTACAACATCAGATATTGTTGTAGATGTCTGAGCACCATTAACAATTTGTGGTGCAACTAATCTAATTTTTGCATCTTCTAACAATTGAAAATCCTTTACTACGATGGTTATGCCATTATTGTAATAAAAGACCTCTTCAGGTTCATCCAACAAAGATTTCCTTAATTGCTTATTCACCTTAGTTTTAACAGGCAAGAATTTTCTAATATTGGATTCAAAGATGTATTTGTTGCTTCTATTCACTAAATGACCTAATTCAGACAGAGAGATTACGCCGATAAGAGTTTTATCAAATTCTAAAGATGTTTCTAAAGTTATTGTTTCATTTTTGTCATCACATGGTTCCGTAATTTCATTCCACAATTTTTGAATAATTTGGTCCAGACCAAAAACACGAAAATTTTCTGAATCCTCATATGTGACCTTTTGATCTGTAACATAGATAATTTCCCATTCCCAGTCTTTTCTTTGTATGTCTATTAGTGCATCTCGGATACGACCCTACAGAAAGTTCATTGGGATTTGTTTTAAGAAATGGTTCTATTTTTGATTTAAAGGCCTGCAAGTCATCCATACTGTGAGATTTTCCAAATTTTGTCTGAAAAATCCTGAAAAAGTTCATTTCAGAGCCACGAATTTCTAAAATGGCATCTATTCCTTTATCATTTGGGCCGTCTAAGATTCCATTTTCAGCATCATCTTCAGTTGCGTGAAAGACTTCGGTTAGTATCCATTTTAGAAATAATCTTCCTTTTTCAACAGAATTTTCAGCCTTGGAAACTTCATTTTCTAGACCTTGCTTCACACTTTCAATAAAATTTTCTGAAGGTAATCTGAATTCATTAGTTGACAACTTTACACCATTATATTATTACCAATTTAAGAATGATCATTATTTTCTTTGAAAAAATGAAAATGAGATTTACTTGTAATAACATATGAAGTCATTCTGCGTGAGCATCATAGAAATCTGCTTATGTTCATTCAGTAAAAACACTAACTAATTAAATAAAATTATAGATAATCATAACATATGACAAACAAAGAAGAGAATCTAGATTATAAGAAGAGTACAAAGTCAAAAGTGTTAATTGAAAATGGGATTTACTTCCTGGGTTTTATTCATGCTTACATAATGCCAAAAAATTCTTTGAAACTTCCAAATCACTTTTTGATGAAAAGAATTATCTATCTTCCATTCCAATAGCCACGATTTCTATGGAGGAATCCATGAAAGGACTGGAACTGCTAACAAAATTTCGGCGCAATCAGGTTATCACGGTTGATGATTGGAAGGATCTGACTAATCACAAACACAAACTCACTCATGTAATGGAAGACGCAATAGAAGATCTAAAAAAATCTTCTGAGGAAGATATTGCAAAAGCAAGGGATGAAGTTTCAAAAACAGGCCAACAAAATAGAGATGTTAGTGTGGAAAGCATCATAAAGAATTTACAAAACAAATCTGGCATACATTCCCATTTTCAAGAACTTAGGGAGGGATGTTTCTATTCTGATTGGGACAAACTTCGTGGTAAATGGATTATTTTTGACGAATTGTCTACAGAAATGCAAGAGGCATTGGCCTTTTTTGTTTATGCAGAAGCACAAACTAATCTTAATTTGTTAAAAATGGGAATTGAAAGATACATTAACAGATTGCGGGAAACTGAACAACTACTAAAAAAATTACCATATTCCTCATATGAAGAACTCAGATCTCCTGAAAACTGGGAAAGCAATAATCTTCCTTTTACCATACAAAGTAAGGTAGATCAAATTAGATTTGATAAAGGATTCAAAGTGATGAAGCAGTTCATTGAGGAAAAATCATTTGAGTTTTTGTCATTCGGTGTATTTCGTAAAACTATGCTTGAATATCTGAAAGTAACTACAAAGCAAGAAGATGAACAATGGTTTCCTCATCCTATGATAAAAGCGATGATGATGGCAATGTCGTTAGCTAAGGAGAAAGGAAAAGAAGGAGAAAATGTGGCTGCGTTATCAACCGATGAAAATCAAACATATGAAGGAAAACCAATTATGATGTTTAATGTTATTGCTACTATGAAATCAGGAATATGTGAAATTATCAATATAACGGATTTATCTCATCCCGAAGTTAAATTTACACAGGATATGATAGAAAAAATCATTCGGACTGAAACTATCCTTGAAAGAGAACAGGGAAAAGACATTACTTTTAGCGTTTCAATTGAGGCCATGAATGCAATTGGAATTAAAACAAAGATGATTAGGATGGCTGAAATTCCTGATGCAATCAGAATGACAAAAGAGATGATGAAGGATGGACATTTTCAAGGTGTACCAAAAGAAACTCGAGAACAAATTTTGGCGATAAGAGGGAGTGAGGAGTGGGGTGATCTAGACACCATAGTGAGAACAATGATTATTTCAGGATATGGTATGAAAAAATATCCAGAATATAACAGTCATGTAACTCCTGCAGAGAAATATAGGAAATTCAAAATTAGGCAGTCTATTCTTTTTGCATTGGAAAAGCCCTATTTACAAACTGCCTAAACAATATCATGATGAAACAGAATAAGAATATTATGAATGTCATAATACATTTGTGATGTACATTTTCTAGAATTTCATTAAGCATTCTGAATGGAAAATAGAATAAGGAGAATAACTATTGATTTAGAATGGTAAAACAAAAACCAGGCCCTGCTACATTAGATGATGTAATTGCAAAAATGGGATTGACAGTTTATAGATTAACAATTATTGATGAAACAATCGATAGATTAGGCCGTGAAATTAATTCAATTAGATTAGAACCAAGCAACATAGTTGTTAATCCTAAAACAAATAGATCAAGAATTAGACCTGAAGCATTAAGGCGAATTAATGAAATTTCCTTTGAGTCAGAGATTTTATTTCAATCATTAGTAGTCAATCTTTACAGTTTTTATGAAATTTTAGACCAATTACCTGATGACAACGTAATTGTTAACAAGATTAATGAATCCATGAGTCCATGTTTACGTGGATTAAAAAATAAACGTGATGTAATTAGCAAGTGGAGAAATTGGATTGCTGCACATGGGAAATTATGGGGTACAGAATTGCTCGGACCATTAGATATTACACATAGGCCTCAAAAATTTCAAAAGACCGTCTATCTTTTAACAAAATATGCTTGCATGTATGGGTATGTAATAACGGATAATTTAATTTCTAACCGTGTACGTGGAAATAGAAAACTTCACGCTAAATGGAAATCTGATGAAGTGTTAGAAACTAAAGATTATTTCCAACAACTTAAACGTTCTAAACAAGTGAAGAAAATAGTAAAAGAAAATCTTAAGAAAAAGAAAGGCTTAGTAGTAAAACCTAGATTTGTAAGAAGTGAAATTAACTAGCATTAAGGAATTCAAAATCTTAGTTCTACACTCATACATTCAATTCCATTTATAATCTAAATCTCTAAGAGATAGAATCACAGATTAACAGCAACAGATACAAAAATCTTTTGAGGTTGGTAAATTAATTCCTTTTGAGAATCCTGCTCCAATGATATAAACGGTATTTGTCATTTTATAAATTTCTTCAAAGTTGAAATTAAACTTGTTCTATCAATAGCATTATTCAACAATATTTTTGTTAGTTTTTTTGCATTGTTTCCAAGAATAAATAATTTGCCAAACATACAATACAAGATAACCTATACTAACGCACTAAATGTAATTATAAATGAGATCATGACTTGTTCTGAAGATAAATGTCTGAAGTATCAATCTCAAAATTTTGGGTTTTATTCAAAAATAATCACAATGGGGTTGACTCTTGCCATACTTTCTTGAGTTTTGCATCGGAGGAAAATATCCAAACAACTGCACGATCCTTGGTAAATATTATTTTGTTTGATTTTTCCAGATAATTCAAAATTCTGTTAAATGTCTGGGTCTGTATGGTTCTGGGCAGTGCTCTCTGCAAGGCACTTTTTGATGCAAAGTCGTGATGTTTTTTTAAAATGTCTTCTACCATCTCAATGCTGGCCAAACGTGGGTCATGGCCTTTTTCCATAACATTACTCATAATTAACAATAGTACAATCTAGTATATAACAAATTTGTATCTATCATGTTTGTTCAATAATAGGTATAATCAGCTCTTGTAACCAAACCTTTTGTTGTAGTTCCCATGGTTCAATGCCTCAAGTACAAGAATTCCAATGCTGATATCATCAAAGGTCTGAATGGAATACATCAATCGCCAATAATCAACCAATTCTATTCTAAAGAGTGTCTTAATTTTGTATTTTTTGATATAGTAAGACGGAATCTTTGCATGTGACACATGGTCTCCCAGTGCAGGATCCTTTTTGATTAGATTGATCGTATCTGTGATTGACTTGAACAGTTTGCTGTCTGAATCAAGACTTTTGTAAAATGGAACAAAGTCATCAGTTGTGCCCCTGGCTTCCAAGGGAGTTTTTGATTTCATTATATTGCAAATACTATCGCAACATAATGATATTAAATTTAGTTTGCAAACAATATTCTCTTTAGGGTTTTATTTATCTCTGGTAGAGGCATTTCTAAAATAGATAGTCTTACAAGATAAAACGGATTATTGATGTCAATAGAGCAAGAATTCACTAAAACGTTATAAAATATGGCAACGTAACTGGGTTGAAGCCTTGAAAATGTCAACAAAAACAGGAGGTTTCATATACTGGAGTAAATGGGGACCTTTGGGCCCACTGTTTAAACGGGTTTCTGTAATTATATGAATAGGTATTGCTGAATCAATTATTTTTAATTTTATTACAAGTTATAGAGTTTAAAGTTGTGTAATTTTTAACTCATCCTAAAACCGATCATTTTGTAAATAATTCATGACAATCGGGATCTGACAATGACCCTGTTGATGCATCCTTCATGATTCACAAAGAAATGCCAGACATTCAATGGAACAGTTCTATCACATCTGCCAAAACCTGCAACAACTGGCAGGCCAGGATGCAATGACAGAAACACAACCAACGGAATTTTGTTTGTCCTAACAACCGGCTGCAGGTGGAGTGAGATGCCAAAAACATGCGGTGATGGTTCAGCTGCCAATCCAAGGCCAAGAAGATGGCAGGAGTTTGGCACATGGAAAAAGATTTTGGGACGTGCAATCAAATCCGCACACAGACAGGGAAAAATCAGCCTGCAAAAAATATCGATTGATTCATCGTCAGTTCCCTCCAAAAAAGGGGCGACGTGATCGGATTTGACGGATTCAAGAGAATCACAGGCACGAAATTACACGTTGCAGTGGATGGTACCGGCCTGCCAGTATCAGTTGTAATGGGCCCTGCAGACATTCACGACAGTACGAAATTTGCAGACGTGATGGAATCAATTTCGGATTTTGCAGATGATTCCATGATGGAACAGATAGTTTCAGCTTGTGCAGACAGGGGATACGGTTCAAAGCCAATCCGCAGTTATGCAAGATCAAGAAACGTCATTCCGTGCATTCCCTTTAGAAAAAACGGCAGGACGGCAGATGATGATGCAGGCAAGGACAGTTACGGCAGGACAGGATTCGTAGTGGAACGGTTCTTTGCCTGGCTGAAAAACGGGTTTCACAGAACAGGAATCAGATGTGAAAGAAACGCGGGAAATTATCTCGGGCTGGTTAGCATTGCGTCATTTTTGATGTATTGGAGGGTTTTAAGATGAGTTGCAAATGTGATTGAGCGAATGCATCAGACAATGACTTTTTTGGTTGTCAGTCGAGGCATCCGTGTCATGATATTGTGACCTGATATGGAAGGCAATTTCATGAAATAATCGCTCAGACAACGGGGATTATTTTCCACCTTAGTTGAGGAATTAGAAAGGATGAACAATATTCTCAAAAAATCATGTCTCAAACAATCGGGGATTATTCTCCCTATTAGTTGCGACATTCAAATGTCATTTGTAGAGTGTCACAAACAATAGTAGTTTATTTTTACTGTCAGTTGTGACACTATGAATGCAGAATTAGACTGTCATCAGAAAATAACGCCTCACATAATAGTAGTTTTTTTTACTGTTATACGAGGCGTTTATGTATTGTCTTTGATTACATTTGAGATATTTTCAAAACCAGTTGATATGTTCTCAAGTAATAGGGTGATAAAATTTATTACAAACTCTATTGCCAATTATAAAAAGTTGAAAAGATCTAGTCCAAGATAGATTCTGGTAAAACCATAGAGATTACCTGAGAAATTGGAACTTTTTGTTGAGAGAATAGTTCAACTACCTCTAAAACGTGATTTTCGTTGATAGAGTAAGGGATTATTAGAGAACATGGTTCTGTGTCATCTGCGGGACACAATTCTGCCTGTTTTCAGGCGGGGCATGGATTTCAAATCCAGAACCATCAAGAGGAGGACTAGTAGCAGATAGATAGATGAGTGACAACAAATCAATTCAAGAAATTTCTATTTTTTTAGGATGTTTGATAATTACTATGATTATTTTGAGGATTTACCTCCAAGAATATAGAATCATTTTATTTCAAATTGCTTTTATTATGATTTTCTTACCAATGTTTTTAATTGAATTAACCCATTCAAAAAAAGGTGAAAACACATACTAAACTTGAAAAATATCAACCATATTCAAAATTCTTGATACTTTTAGGATTAGGGATTATTGTCATCCTTGGAATTCCATTTTTGGTTTCTGCATGAACAACATATTTGGATGATAAATGTTATTCAAAATATGATTGCAACATTCTTGATTTAAAATTCAATGTTCCATTAAAGGATAAAGAAGTAATTCAGATGAATGGGACATTACAATTCAGATCAGAATATGCTTTTGGAGTTGATAAAAAAATTCAATATATAGAACTTATCCTAAAACCCTCCAATACATCATGACGCATGCCAGATACACAAATCCAAGATAGTTGTCACAGTTCCTTTCGTATCTGACTGCCGTCCTGTGAAGCCCGCACTTGAGCCAGGCAAAGAACCGCTCTACGACAAACCTTGTCTTGCCATAATTTTTTTGGTTCCTGTTTTGTGCAACGTTCCTTGAGTTCCTTTTGTATGGAATGCAACAGTCAATCCCATGGGATCTCAGATAGTCTCTGATGTATGCCGCATCGTATCCCTTGTCGGCATACACTGAGACGATCTGCCGTATCAAATCATCATCTACAAGTTCTGAGATGTTCTCTAGCACATCAATGAATTTCGTACTGTCATGGACATTTGCAGGGCTGGCCCTAATTGGGATTGGCAGTCCTGTCCTGTTTGCTGCAGCGTGAATCTTTGTGTCCAGGATCTTCCTGAACCCGTCATATCCTGTTTTGTCCCCCGTTTTTTGGCGGCAACTGATGAGGAATCAACTGAGATTTTTTGCAGGCTGATTTTTCCCTGTCTGTGTGCGGATTTTATCAGTCCTGATAGAATCCTTTTCCATATTCCCTTTTGCTGCAGTCCTGAGAATCTCATATGCGCGGTGGATTTTGAGCCGTATCTGTCTGGCATGTCTGCCCACCTGCATCCGGTTGTTAGGACAAACAATATTCCGTTGATTGCATTTCTGTCATTGCATCTTGGTCTGCCAGTTTTTGCAGGCTTTGGCAGATGTGATGCAACCGTCTTCCATTGAATGTCTGACATTTCTTTGTGAATCATGAAAGATACATCAGTAGGGTCATTCTTAGATCCCGATTGTCATGAATTATTTACAAAATGATCGGTTTTAGGATGAGTTGATAATTAAAATCGAAACAAACAATGCCAAACTCATAAAATCAATGGATTTTATGATCGGGTCTGAAAGTATTGATTTTAATGAATTCGATAGCATGTCAATTCAAGAAATTCAAGATAAGGGTAAATCTGATCGAAGATTAATCAATATGCATTTTCAAGAAAATACGTTATACCGAGAAGGGAATTGGGATTGGCCAATAGAAGAAAAACTTGTTCTAAAACCATATTTGGTTGATTATACTGGAAAATTGATTATCTTAAATAAAACAGATGTAGTTGCAGATCTGAAATCCTTCGGTGATATCAAACAAGATGAAAGCAATCATCTCTCAAATGTTTCAAATTTTGCACTAATAGGACTGTCATGGATGGGAGTAGGGACAATCCCATTAGTTTTAGGCATGGATATTAGACTCCGAATAAACTTGAGAGAAAGTGAAGTAAATGAATGGGTTAATTCAGAAAATAATAATTTCACATCATGGCGTAAAGGAAAACACGACATTATAACTTAAAAATTATTATTTAAAAAGAATCTCACATAGGGTAAGATTCATCATCTTTAAATTCTGAAAATGTTATAATAGAACATTAGGAAGTGATAAGATACAATGAGTAGTACCGAAAGTCAATTTTTAATGTCAATGGAAAAAGAGCAATATAAAGGAAAATGGGTTGCCATCTTAGACTCTGAGGTAATTGCTAAAGGTGGTGATTTATCTACCGTATACAAAGAAGCTATAGAAAAATCAAATGGAAGAACCCCCTTGTTTGAATATATTTCCGAAAAAACAGATAAAGAAGAAACTTTAATCCTTTAGTTTTTTCTTTGATGTTTATTGGTTCGAGGAGATCGCTTTGAAGAAAAACCACATTACAAGTACAAGGTAGATTCATTCAAAGATGAAAATGGGGTCGAGGTTTCAAGACAAAGACCACGCATAGAAGTTGTTTTTAGGAATCATGCAGAAAGATATGATCCAAAAACAAATCCTGAATTTAGAACTTATGGACTTGTCGATTCTGGAGCTGATGTTTGTTTTATTCCAAGAACCATCGCAGAAATCTTGAAACTTGAACTGAAAGAGGAATCAAAGAAAGAATCCATAGGGGCAGGTGGAAAGTTCACCACATACAAAACGGAAATGTATTTAGAAATTGTATACAAGGGAAAAAGAATAGGCATAGATACAGTAGATGTCATGGTTTCAGAAAAAGATCCAGTGGGTATTGAATTAGAAAAAAATATCCTCATAGGTCGTAAAGGACTTTTTGACAAATATGAGATCACATTTAATGAACCGCAAAAAGTAATGAATTTTAAAAAAATTCATTCGGATAGGCATGTAAAGAAGTAATATTACTTCATACCCCTATGAAATTTACATCCACAGTGTTACTGTAATCTTATTGCTCGTTTAATTTTTCAATAACTTCCTGAACTCTTTTTGGTGATAAACTTCCTTCACTTTCTAAACTAGCCAATAAATGTATTAAAGCACTTCTAGCAACTTTGTCTTCCATACCTTCTTGAAAAATTTCAAATATTAAAGAGTTTGAAATGTATTTTTATCAGTTCTTGTAATTTGTAATATGACAATAAATCAACAAGAATTAACAAATTATGTAAAAGCAGTAATTGAGGGAGTACAAAATGGAATCCCTGAGGATTATGAGATAAAATCAACCATTGATTTTGAACTTGCTGTCATAAATACCAAAGAAGCAAAAGGTGGAATTAACATACTTGTGGCTGATGGGAAAGGAAAATATGAAAAAGAAAGTATTTCCAAGATAAAATTTAGTGTAGGGCGAGAAGAATTACATGTCCCACCAATGATTGTAAGTGGTTAATCAAACCAAATCTTATGTCCCGATGGAAAACACGAAGAAAATGTCCCATGAACTAAACAGAACCGAGAACATGGAACAATTTCAGGTCTGATGAACTGACTAAATGCACCTGCATCATTTTCTAGATCATAATTGTAAAATGGAATATTTTCAATATAGCACACTTGAGTAGCAAAAGTAACTAAAGATTGATCATTTTTCTGTAAATCCTATGATGCTTTTTGTATTTGCATGATTTATGTAAGTTCTGAGTAATCGTAAAGTAATTTCTCTCAGATGTATGGAGATTCAAATAAATTAATGGAGATATGTTTTCCGGACACTGTTGATTCTTAGATAGATTTCACTAATCTTGTTCATTTAGAGTGATAGAGATTTGTTTGTGAGTGTTCAGTTAGGGATATTATGTTCTCATGACATATCTTGGTAGTGAACCAAATTTTTTGATATATCTTTTATGTAATTCCTCTTCTATTGCAGATGGTCTGTTAGTAGTAGCCCATCTTACAACAATCTTAGAGAAATCCAATTTTTCTCCTTTCATTCGTTCTCCTGTAGAATGTGGAACTTTACCTTTGACCAATCCCTGTCTCACTCGCATACGAAGATCAGAAGCTTTGCCAATGGTTAATCTCTCTTCATCGTTTTCATACCTTGAACCTGTCCTAAAACCAAGATTTGCATCTGACTTTGAGTGGCTAGAGATGTTTCAGAATATGGCGGACATACGACTGTTTTGTGGTTTTAGGATAAGTTGATAATAGTTATAGCATATATATAGAATAATAGTAAAACTAAACATGGCCGGGCTGTTTGTGTGTAATTGTCGATATTTGATTAAAAATTCCATTTTGTCCGATATTATTTCATCAAAATTGGAAAAGAATTTGAGCTCTTTCTTGAACCTGGAAAATCATCAATTGTGAGAATAATGAACGCTTTAATTAAAAAATCTACAAATTTGAAAGGAGAAATAACTGCTCCAGGTTCCAAGTCTTATACTCATAGGGCAATTGCAGCTGCATCCCTTTACGGTAGTAGTACACTGATTCAAAACCCTTCAAATTCTGATGCAAATGCCGCTATGATTAGAGCATGCAGACAACTGGGTGCTTTTGTTGAATGGGATGGAAAAAATATTAAGGTTAAAGGAGTAAAAGGGTATCCTCATACAGTAGACCCAATTGATGTTGGAAATTCTGGAACTGCTATGCGAATTGCAGTAGCCCTGGCTAGCTTGGCAACTGGCAGAGTGATCATAACCGGTGATTCTTCATTACAAAACAGACCTACAAAACCATTACTTGACGCTTTAAGGGATTTGGGTGCTGATGTTACCGGTATTGTAAGAAATGATCCTAGTGGCAAAGTTGCCGAATATGCGCCAATATTTGTCAATGCAACCGGTTCTATTACTGGTGGCAAAGTAGAAATTTCTTGTAAAGAAAGTTCTCAGTATCTTACATCATTACTATTGATTGGTAATTTTGCAAAAAATGATGTTGAAATTAAGGTAAAAGACACTGTTGTTTCCAAACCTTATGTGAGAATGACTTTGGAAGTATTGCGTAAATTTGGTTTGGATATAGAATCCTCTTCGGATTTGTTGACATACAAAATAAAATCACAACAAAATTACACAAAACCTGATGAATATGAAATTCCTGGAGACTATTCGCAGGCGGCATTTCCTTTGGCAGCTGCATGTTTAGTCAGTTCTGACATTAGAGTAAGGGGATTAAATCCGAATGATCAACAAGGAGATAAAAGAATTGTAGATATTCTCAGACAAATGGGTGCAGTAATTGAAGAAGATGGAAATGATTTGATTGTAAAAGGTCCGTTTGATTTACATGGGATTGAAGTTGATTTGATTGACGCTCCTGATTTATTCCCGGTATTATCTGTGTTAGGATTGTATGCTAAAGGAAAAATGAGATTATACAATATGCCACAAATTCGTTCCAAGGAAACTGACAGGGTTGCAGTAATTGAGCGTGAACTGACAAAATATGGCGTTAAGGTAGAATCTAAATCTGATGAAATGACTGTACATCAAATTGATTTGCCTGAAAAAGAATATGTATTCAGTGCAAAGGGTGATCAAGGAGTTACTGACCACAGAGTTGCAATGGCATTGTCTTTAATTGGTATTCGTAGTGGATGCTCCGTAATTAAAGAGGCCCACAAAATTGACATTTCATATCCTGATTATTTGGATGATATGGCAGGCATTGGCGTCAATATAGATAAAATGGAATCTGAAGCCTCACCTATTGATGTCAAACCAAAGAATCAAATTGCTCCCAATATGGCAATGTAGAAAGACTGGCGATTGCTCTAAACGATTTCTATCCTCTGGTCCTCAAACAAATTCTCAAGAAAGACAAAAGATCGTTTTGTAGCGTTAGGGATAAACAAAGATGAATTTATCAAATATGTTGAAAATAGAAAATCACTACCCCTCCAAAACTCAACTACCTGTGTTTTTCTCAAAAACAATGAGTGCTTAATACGTGGAACTTATCCTAAAACCCTCCAATGCATCATGATGCATGCCAGATACACAAATCCAAGATAGTTGTCACAGTTCCTTTCGTATCTGGCTGCCGTCCCGTAAAGTCCGCACTTGAGCCAGGCAAAGAACCGCTCTACGACAAACCTTGTCTTGCCATAATGCTTTTGATTCCTGTTTTGTGCAACGTTCCTTGAGTTCCTTTTGTATGGAATGCAACAGTCAATCCCATGCCATCCCAGATAGTCTCTGATGCATGCCACATCGTATCCCCTGTCGGCATACGCTGAGATGATCTGCCGTATCAAACCGTCACCTGCAGGTTCTGAGATGTCTTCTGACACATCGATGAATTTCGTACTGTCATGGACATTTGCAGGGCTGGCCCTAATTGGGATTGGCAGTCCTGTCCCGTCTGCTGCAACGTGAATCTTTGTGCCCAGGATCCTCCTGAACCCGTCATATCCTGTTTGTCCCCCCTTTTTTGGCGGCAGCTGATTATGAATCAATCGATATTTTTTGCAGGCAAATCTTTCCCTGTCTGTGTGCGGATTTGATTGAACTGAATAGAATCCTTTTCCATGTTCCCTTTTGCTGCAGTTCTGAGAATCTCAGATGCGCGGTGGATTTTGAACCGCATCTGTCCGGCATGTCTGCCCACCTGCAGCCGGTTGTTAGGACAAACAACATTCCGTTGACTGTGTTTCTGTCATTGCATCCTGGCCTTCCGGTTTTTGCAGGCTTTGGCAGATGTGATAGAACTGCGTTCCATTGGATGTCTGACATTTCTTTGTGAATCATGAAGGATGCATCAGCAGGGTCATTGTCAGATCCCGGTTATCATGAATTGTTTACAAAATGATCGGTTTTAGGATGAGTTGTATATCGTATTATGGTTATATTTAGATATGATCAATGGTAATATGCCTGAAACTGTACTAACTGATGACTCCTTTACTGTACCACCGATGGAGCAATGACCAGTAGGGGAATAGAAGAGTACCTGCTGTTTTTTGCAACTCCTCATTTTACTGTACCACCGATGGAGCAATGACCAGTAGGGGAGCCATAATTTTTTTCTTTAACAACTTTTAAAAATATCAAGGATCATCATACCATTAAACCCCTTGGCGGTGGGATTTGAACCCACGAATCGGAGGTTACTCGAAGATGAGTTTTTCAGACTCACGCAATAGCCAGGCTATGCGACGCCAACGGCCTCTTATTGTAACAATACGGATATAACTTTTCATCAAGAAAAAAAGGAGCTACTCCCAGGACTTGTAAATCTCTGAGAGCCTTTGTTCTAGTTCTGCTATCTGCAATATGCAACTCGTCTTAAAACTAACCCCTTGGACAATATTTGATGATCATTTGGATCTATGAACCATTAGTTTCCAAACTGTACATGAAATTCACTGAAATAACAGACAGACAATGGGACATGATAGAGCCGCTGCTGCCAAAACCTGCCGCCACAGGACGCCCAAGAAGCAATGACCGGATGGTTTTAAATGGAATCATCTGCGTGCTGGTTTCCGGATGCAGGTGGAGTGAGATGCCAAAGACATACGGCGATGACTCAACTGCCAACCTAAGGCCAAGAAGATGGCAGGAGTTTGGCATATGGAAAAAGATTTTGGGGCGTGCAATCAAATCCGCACACAGGCAGGGAAAAATCAGCCTGCAAAAAATATCGATTGATTCATCGTCAATTGCCGCCAAAAAAGGGGCGACGTGATCGGATTTGAAGGGTTCAAGAGAGTCACAGGCACGAAATTGCATGTTGCAGTAGACGGTACCGGCCTGCCAGTATCAATCGTAATGAGCCCTGCAAATGAGCATGACAGTACGAAATTCGTAGACGTGATGGAATCAATTTCGGATTTTGCAGATGATTCCATGATGGAACAGATAGTTTCAGTCTATGCAGACAGGGGATACGATTCAAAACCAATCCGCAGTTATGTAAGATCAAGAAACGTCATTCCGTGCATTTCTTTTAGAAAAAACGGCAGGACGGCAGATGATGATGCAGGCAAGGACAGTTACAGCAGGACAGGATTCGTAGCGGAACGGTTCTTTGCCTGGCTGAAAAACGGGTTTCACAGAACAGGAATCAGATGTGAAAGAAACGCGGGAAATTATCCCGGGCTGGTTAGCATTGCGCCATTTTTGACGTATTGCAGGGTTTTAAGATGAGTTGGATAGCTAATTCTGAGTATGGAATTGCTTGTTATTATCCTGAAATCACTGAACATAGTTTGAATCATGATTTTGGAATTTAATTTTTACACCTATCAAGTCTATTTTTATCCCTAAAATGGATGGCTGAATTCCAGTGAAGTGAAATCAAACATGTTCTTTTCCTAAGAATGATTCTAGTCTCCAAAGATCTGAACCTAAATTCATTCTCAAATATCAAATTCTGAATAATTTTGGTAATTATGACATGACCTTAATTGAATTTTTTACCTATTAGTGGACGAATAATCACTAAGGTATTATAGTATGTGATCTCCTATTTTTCTACATGCCGGAAGAAGTTCCTGAAAGATTATGGCTACCATTGCTAATTCTAGAAACTACAGGCGACTTACATTCAAAAACAAAATTTCAAAAAATTGCATTTCTTGCACAATATGAATCGAAACTTGATGAATATGATTTCATAAAGCATCATTATGGCCCTTATTCTGATGGACTTGATTTGGATACTGCATGTTATCCCTCATTAATAACTCAAACAATTTCTCCATCGTATTATGCATCTAGTAGACATTACTATTCTTATTACATAACTGAACAGGGAAAAAATATTTTATCAGAATTGAAACAAAAAATAAAACCAGATACTATTCAAACAATGGTTAACAAAATAAAAGAACTAAATGAAAAACCATTATGTGAATTACTTGAAGAAGTGTATGAAAAATTTGCCCTAAAAAAAGATGATTCCAAACAACTTGAATTACAAGTAAAAGAAGAACTAATGAAAGTAATACCTCCAATAAATCATATCTATATGAAATTTGGAAATAGACAAACTACTTTCGTTCTAGGTATCTTGGAAATGATTGACAAAATTCTCTCAAAATCACAAACAGAAGATACCGTACAAAAGGGAGTTATTTTTAATTTATCAAAAGAAATTATTCAACGATGCAAGGATTTAGCAAAAGATGTAATTCCTCCCACTGATTCAGATTCCTTACGTCCACAATTTTTAGAAATTCATGATCTATACAACTATCTTATTCAATACTGTGAAAATAGAAATATCGTTCAAGATCCTATGTCACAACCATTAGATGAAATTCTAAATGAGGATGAAGCATTACGTCTATCCAAAGCACTGGAAGCAATAGAACTTCCATCTTAACAGTACTTGATACAAACGCCTGTCTTTACTATTCAATTAATCATAGCGTAACAAAATCGGACAAAACAATTCCAATAAAATTAAAGAATTCTGAGCCTGTAAATAGATATCTAGCACCAAAAATTCCAGAAAACTCCATTTATGTCCTAGAAACCGTAAATCAAGAAACTACAGGAAAAATTTGGGATGAATTATCAAAAATAGGATCCAGACATTCATTTCAGGCATCAACTGTACAGAAATTAGTTCATCTATCTTTTTCAAATTTTAACAAATTAACTCAGAATCAAATACATCCAGATGATCTGTCTCTTCTCTCTGATGTCAAAAATATGTATGCAACCATTTGGAGTGATTCTACAAAAAATGAAAAAAAGAAAAGATGGGCAGAAATTAAAAAAACCACAGTAGATAAGGGCCCTCCCAATGGACCAGATCTGAAGATTTTAGCAACTACAGCAAAATTGGCTCAAGGAGGAATTGTAGAATTATTGACATTTGATAGTGATTTCATTTTGTTTGCAGATGAAATACTCAGTCAATTTGGAATTTCTATCAAAAATGGTTGGCTTCTAAAATAGTGAATTGATCGCAAACTTTAGGACCAATCTAATTGATCACAATTAGATTTATGTCATAAAGATGCACATTACGTAAGCACTGGTTAGGATGGTTAGCAGCTGGAGTACTTGCATGCGTTGCATATGACAAGTTACCTTCAGAAACTAAACAAAAATGGGAAAGTACAATCAAGTCACATCATGGTGAATGGGGATTGGCTGGAGTTGTTGGTGGGTTATCTACGGGAAATCCCGGTCTAGCTGCATTTAGTGCAGGTTTAGCCCTACATGATTTACCTGACAAAAGCAAGTGGTTTACTGGTGATAAGAAAAATAACGTTTCACTCTGATCTTTTTCATCCCAAAAAAGGCTCAAACCTTTTAAGATTTAACTCAAAATCTATTTCTAAAACAGGATTTTTAAGTACACAAATCTGAGAAAAAACCCATCATCCTAAATATTATGAATTTGAGTAAATCATGACTAATTAAAAACAAAAGAGCCAAAAACTGGTTGAAAACAAATTTTGGATACAAAGGTTCTATTCATGATGTTATTCATAAAGCAGGTAAATTTGATGTAGAGATTTGGGTAGATCCTGCAGCAAATTGAATGAGAATCCCCTTGTCAATTTGTGATGCAAAACAAAACATACCTAATTTTCTCAACTAACCGGGAAAAAAATTCCAGGTTAGATGAGAATTTATCTTACAGTACTATATTCATCAGATCATTATATTTAATTTTCACATCTAATAATACAAAAAATACTAGTTGAGAGCATCACGCCTAATAATCACAATATCAACTCAAATGTCCCAACTAAGGTGGAAAATAATCCCCGTTGTTTGAGACATTCCACAAGTAACATTTGAACGTCATAGCCAACAGTAAAAGCAGACTGACTGTCTGAGCGATTATTTCATGAAATTGCCTTCCATATCCGGTCACAATATCATGACACGGATGCCTCGACTGACAACCAAAAAAGTCATTGTCTGATGTATCACTCAATCACATTTGGTACTTGCTCTCTGATTTCAGACAACATTCTCCCAATCTCTATCGGATCATTGGTCAACCTAGTCAAACTGTGCAGATGCTTTTCCAGAGTATCTTCAGTGTTTTCAGGAAAGAACTGGTCTAAGCCAGTAAATATCACATTCTTGGTCTCACATTTTTTCAAGAAAAGATCTCTTATGTTTCCCTGAACTTTGTTCTCCTTGAGAAGCCTCCATGCATCATAATAATCTCTGACTTTTCCACGCTGAATAATTGAGCGAAGCTTTTCTGCAAGTATCGTCTCAAGTGAATACACCTTGACTGAAAATCTGGGATAGTCATAGTGTCGAGGTACCTGCATTGTTACAGTTTCCCCAATTTCTTCCTCTCTTGTGATCTCTATCTTCACTGTAGCCTGTCCTGTTGGTCCCATGTACTTGAACTTGCTCTGAGGGTATCCCTGGTTTGTGTGAGGGGTGGTTCTTAGATTTACCGTAATCCCGCCTGACTTTTGCAGAATTGACGGCACCTCACTTGAGAGAGGAGTGACAAATGCACTCCAGTCCTGGTCATTAATTGCGGTAAAATCAAGATCTTCGGACAGTCTCCACTGATCTGGAAAGTAAACTTTTGAAAGTGCCGTGCCTCCCTGGAAAACAAGTTTGTCTGCAACCGAGCCAGAGGCAATTCCAAAGAGCATCCATCCAAGGACATAGTCTTTTTCAACCATGTCCAAGCCAACCCGCATTTCCCGTGCCTTCCTTCTTAGTTCTTGGGATGCAATCACTACTGTCTCCACCCCTCAGGATCGATTGCTGCGTTAATGATCAGTGACCATTTTTCTTTTATCTTGCCCTTTTTTGGAGACAGAGTGTCAAGTGTGGAATATCCTTTTTTTATCGTTGCAATTGAGAGGATCTCTAGGCATTCATTCAAATCAAAAATCTCCGAGAGATACCCAAGTCTTTTGATCACTGTGTTGTTTCCAATTTTTATTGCAAGCCTTGCCAGTTTTTTTAATTTCAGCTCATCCTTGGAGAAGTAGAGTGCCTTGGCAACTTCCTCAATCCCCCCTGCATGTTCTGGATGATCAAGGCAATCAACAAATGTTTTTTCTGCAGATGATATGTTCACGTGGTTGTTTTCTACTGTTGTGGATTCTACGTCAAACATTTTTTTTGGCGTGATTGTGACAAACTTGAATTCCGTGTTTAGAATTTTTCGAGAGTTTCTTGGCTTTGGTGTTACAACATAAACATATGGCGGTGTCTGTTCTGTAAACCCGTAATGATCAAGTGCGCTCCAATACCCGATATAATACGGTCTTGTCAAAAGAGATCCCAAAACAAAGCTGTGCACAGTGTAGCTGTCTGCTCCCCCTTCTCCAGCTTCAAGGGGAGCAATAAGGTATACCTCTCTTCTGATTCTCAGTATCCATTTTTTACGGGCAAGCTGATCAAGAAAGTTTTTTGGCCTGTCTACCAGTTTTTTGATATCATCCAAAGTGAAGATGTTTTTATTTTTATAGCTTAGCTCTGATAGCACTCTTGACTCCCTGTCTGAGTGTTCGCCTATATTTCTTTATGGACATTCGTCTTATCACACGCTTATTGATAAGAAAATATAGGTTTTGATGCTTAAAAGATTAACTCATGACGACAAACTGTTCAAGTCAATCACAGATACGATCAATCTGATCAAAAAAATCCTGCATTGGAGACCATGTGTCCCATGCAAAGATTCCGCCCTTATTACATCAAAAAATACAAGCAACTTATCCTAAAACCCTCCAATACATCATGACGCATGCCAGATACACAAACCCGAGACAGTCATCACAGTTCCTTTCGTATCTGACTGCCGTCCTGTGAAGCCCGCACTTGAGCCAGGCAAGGAACCGTTCTACGACAAACCCTGTCTTGCCATGATGTCTTTGATTCCTGTTTTGTGCAACGTTCTTTGGGTTCCTTTTGTATGAAATGCAACGGTCAATCCCATGGGATCTCAGTCTCTGATGTATGCCGCATCGTATCCCTTGTCGGCATACGCTGAGATGATCTGCCGTATCAAATCATCACCTGCAGGTTCTGAGATGTTCTCTAACACATCAATGAATTTCGTACTGTCATGGACATTTGCAGGGCTGGCCCTGATTGAGATTGGCAGTCCTGTCCTGTCTACTGCAACGTGTATTTTTGTGCCTAGGATCTTCTTGAACCCGTCATATCCTGTTTTGTCCCCCCTTTTTTGGCGGCAATTGACGATGAATCAATCGATATTTTTTGCAGGCTGATTTTTCCCTGTCTGTGTGCGGATTTGATCAGTCCTGATAGAATCCCTTTCCATATTCCCTTTTGTTGCAGCTCTGAGAATCTCAGATGCGCAGTGGATTTTGAACCGTATCTGTCCGGCATGTCTGCCCACCTGCATCCGGTTGTTAGGACAAACAATATTCCGTTGACTGTGTTTCTGTCATTGCATCCTGGCCTGCCAGTTTTTGCAGGCTTTGGCAGATGTGTTGCAACCGTGTTCCATTGAATGTCTGACATTTCTTTGTGAATCATGAAAGATGTATCAGAGTCATTCTTAGATCCCGATTGTCATGAATTATTTACAAAATGATCGGTTTTAGGATGAGTTGCATCTAAAAATTATACCATAGTTTGCCTTTGGGTTAAACGGAGGATTCAGATAAATAAGGTCAACTGATTCGTCTTTGATGTGTTTTCAAAGGATCTCTAGGTTGTCACCAAAGTATAGTTTGCCTGATTCGCTCAATGATTACAGCAATTAACCATTTGAGTTACCAGTGATCAGGAAATTTTTATCAACAAAAGTATCAATTGCATGATACTTTATTTAAGACTCGATTGTAGTTGTACAATCACAAAGACTGGTTATTTTGGATATCACCTTATCAATTTCCCTATCTGGATTTCTCCACCAGTCCCTACTCCATACTCGGACAAGTGTCCATCCTTTGGATTCCAAAAACTTTTGTCGTCTCACATCGCGCTCCTTGGCACTTGGACTAGAATGATAAGTTGCACCATCACACTCTATACCCAAGATGTACAAGTGGGGGTTGGCAGGATGAACCACCACCAAGTCTATCTTGTATCCTGATACACCATGCGATGTATGAACCGTATAATTTCTCTTTTCTAGTGCAGTGTGCACCTGTCTTTCAAAGTCAGAGTCAAAGTGCAGTGATTTATCATCATCTACAAGATGCTCAGAGTTTATTTCACCAATAACATCATTTACCTTGTCTTTGTCTGACTGGCTTGTGGCCTTTGCATATTCAAGAAACTGCCGTAACCGCAACGGTCCAAGGTTTTTGCTGGTATCTTTGATGTCTTGTGGGTTTATCGAGCACACTATAACCATCTCAGTACGGGCCCTAGTTACTGCGACATTTAGCCTGTTCTCACCGCCTGCAACACTTAGAGGACCAAACCTGTTTACAAACTTGCCATCAACATCAGGTGCATATCCTACTGAAAATATTATGACATCGCGCTCATCACCCTGAACATTTTCAATGTTTCTAAAAAATGGCTGCTCGTCCCGTCCCTTGTTTACTGTCGCAGCAGTCACATGTCGTGCAAAGTCAATGTCCTCATCTATTTTTTTGTCATATAGGGTATGAATCAGATCCCTTTGCTCGTCATTAAACGTGATGACACCAATTGATTGATAGTCAGGTGCAGTATTTTTTAGTGTGTCATAAATTTCTTCTAGGACAGCTTGGGCTTCTTGGTGGTTTTGTCTCTTCTGCCATATGCCACTACATTGCACCCAACGGATTGGAGGATGCTGTGGGTCAGATATTACGTTTGGTGCCACCTGCAGTTTGCCGTCATAAAATGCATGGTTTGAAAAATTTATCAAATCCTGATACTTTGAGCGGTAGTGCCATGCAAGCTGCATCGGATGGTGCCGGACTAGTGCCATATCAAGCAGGCTCTTTTCTTCTAGTACATTATCGTCTTCCTCATATGGAATGTCCTCGTCTTTTACCTGGAACATGTCAAATGGCTGCAGCTGCTTGTCGTCTCCTGCAACTAACACATGCTTTGCCCTATACAGTACGGGTAGTACCCGCTCCACTGCAAGCTGGCTTGCCTCATCTATAATGACTAAATCAAACAAGTCACGTTGCAATGGAAAGATCTTGGATACTGATTCAGGGGATGCAAGCCAGCATGGTGCAATCTTTAGGAATTGTTTTGAGTACTTTCCAAATAATTGCCTGACGGGTTTTACGCGTCTCTTCTTTTTTAACTCAGCACTAAAATCCTTCCAGTTTTGTTTTTCAGGAATCTTTGCTCGGCCATATATTTCATCAATATTTGCAGACCCTGCAATCTTTGCCTGTATGCTCTTTGCAACAATATCTTTTTTCTCATCTAATAGGGCAGACAGGGCGTCTCTGTTTTTGTTGTACTGTATGGTGGCATCGCCCTTGAGTATTGTATTTTCTGACTCTATTGTATGAATCCAGTACAGGTATACCTCCTGTCTTATTACATCAGACCATGCTTCATCTGGATTTAGTTTGTCTTTGCATAAGAGTAGCAGTTTTAAAATGTCAGGGTTTTCTGATATTTTTGCATCGTATGACTGTAAGGAGTCAAAGTCAATCAGGCCGCCTTTTAATTTTTGCAGTTTTATCTTTAGTTGATCTGGTGCCTTGTGCAGATCATAAATCTCACTTTGGTGATTTTCTTTAAAAAAAGTTGCAAGATGTAGCAATTCCGTCCAAAATGACACGCCCTTTGTTGCAGGTTCGGTTTTGTCTTGCACGTATTGTACTGTGATTTTATCCACATCCAAGATGTTGTGTATTGCCTTTGCTGCCTTTTTTTGTCGCAGCCTAAACCATCCGGGATCATTTACGTATGTGTCAAGACTTTTTACCAGCTCGTCTTGCTGTTCCTTGCTTTGTGTTATTATTGCACTTTGCATGTACAATAGGATATAATCAATTGTGTGCATGATATTGGATTTGTCTTTGATTCCAAGTGTGTCAAAGCTCCGCCTGCCATGCCATGTATGCTCATCCAGTACAAACTGCTTGAAGAGTATCTCAATTTCTGAGAATGTCTCCAGGTAATCGTTTAGTTTGTTGTAATCTTCTGGTACCAGGTCAGAGATGTCAATCTTTGATGTGTATTCTGGCTCTGCCATGGAGTAAAGCTGCCGTATAGTTATTTTTCCAAAGTATGGCTGATGCAGTACACGTTGCCATCTTGTAAGAAACTTTATCTTGTCGTCTATCTGCCTTGATACATCCTCAATTGACGTAATGCCGACATCGTATATGGTGTTGTCCTCTATGGTATTGCATAGTTTTTTGTATATCTTTTGCTTGTCTTGGCTTTCCTTGTCAAGCAATACTGTAAACTTGTCAAGGCCCACAGTGCCAAGTCTGTCATACACTACATCAAGTGCCGCCCTCTTTTGGCATACAAGTAAAACCTTTTTGGAGTTGACAAGTGCATCGCACATTAAATTTGTAATAACCTGGGATTTTCCAGTACCAGGTGGCCCGCGTACCACTACCATTGATGACTGCTTTGACTCTAATATCACCATATCTTGAGTAGAGTCAGACTCTAGCACGGTGTTTATTTGCTCATCTGCAACATCATCAAGGGAGGGTATGGAAGCATCATCTGCTTCTGTGTCTTCATAAATATCAAACAATACGCCTAGCGGGCCTGTATCAAGGGATGACGCATCTAGTAGTTTGCTGTAATCCTTGTATATTTCATTGTCAGCTTGTGGAAAGTTGCCAATTACCATATGGTTTTTGAGATGAAACTTTTGTTTTTCTAGATCTTCAATATCAGGCCTGCCCATTTCAGGTATTGCAGTTAGTTCAAAGTCATTCAGATTAGTCTCAAGTGGCAGTATGTCCTGCAGCCACTGGGTAACTCTTTTGAAAAACCCATCTGCAAGATCTGACTGATCATATTGTGTCATGTCATCGATTAGCGTGTCAAAAGTCTCCTCAATGCCATCTGCAATGTCAAGCTCTGCATTTTTCTTTATTGCAGAAAGTAGCGCACCGTTAATTATTGGTTTAGAGTCAGAAAGGTTTAGCGTCCAGCCCTTGTTTACTTGCGCGTTTTGGGACAAGGATAAGGGAAATAGTATCAGAGGGCCCCTTACAAAAAAGTCATCATTTGCATGGCCATACAAAAATGGAAACCCAAGATAGCATACCTGCCGTCCTGTCTCATCTTCAATCTGTTTTATGTTGTAAGATAGTGTCTTTAGCTTGCGCCTTACAGTATCTGCATCATCACCTGTAGTTGAGTTTGACAATAGTAGTATAGATGAAGTGCTCCCCTTTACGGCCTTTTTGAATATCTTGTCGCATGCGGTCTGGTTAAACTGCGCTAGTGTGGTAAGATTAAAATTGTGCTTATCATAGGTCTTTTTGTACTGGACTGAGCGGTTTTTCTTTGTTGCCTGTAGTAGTTTTGTTTGATAACGTTTTAGGTTATGTTCAAGCTTGGTTAGTTGTGTTTTTTCCTCGCTTGTCAACAATTATCACGTATGAATAGTTAGTGATTGGTATGATCTAATTATGTTTTTTGGATCCCCATAACGACATGTGTAAGTAATCTAATCATTTTTGCAGTATTATTTTATCAGTTTTTTTTGGATTTATGCCATCCATTTACTAGAACACCTACTACTCCAAACGCTATCAAAGTGCCTAGAATAATTGTATTAACATGTATTGGATTATCTGGTTTTTTGGTTTTTGGTCTAATACAAGTTATAGGGACAGGCGTATTGGTTTTATAATGTATGCCTAAATCATTTAATAAATTACGAGTTGCTTGATGTGCAGCAAAACAATTTACATGATCCAAGTGTGCAATAGGATAAGATGCTGGAGGTTCAATTTCACTTTCAATTAACCCATCAGGCATTACTTTGAAGTGAAGTTGTAACAACTCCTCTAACTTAAGAGTCAAACCAAAAACCTGACCATGATTCTCCTGTGCTATCGGTAGACGAAAACCCAAATCTTCCAAGCCACCTTTACATTTTTCAATATCACTTTGTTGTGTTTGAAAACATCTGCAGTGTTCTTTATCAGAACCATTCAATGAAGCATTTGGGTGTTCTTAGTACTTATCTATGATCATGTTTACGATCTTAATTTATTTTATCACCTGTATGTAATTAATTCCCTCATCTATTTTTGGTGGCTCCAGCTGTGTTGACTGGGATAGCAGCACTGCATCTACCAGCTTGTCTTGTTTGCGTAAACTGTTTTGTTGTAACGCCTTTTGCGTATTACTAAAAAATATCACATTGACTGTAGCTTCATACCTTGCTGCAAGGCGGATGTGCCTTTGACGTACTTTTCTTGTTAAATTGGTATCATCAACTACAATGTTTTTGTTGTGATGTAATGCGTCACATACCATGACATGCTCTATTCTTCTACCCCCGTCTAGTCTTTCTGCACCGTCATACCTAACTTGAATGTTAAGCGCTGCTTTTTTTGGCATTTGCTTTATGGTATCAAGTGATATGTGTACATGTTTGGGAAATGCATTGGAAGTTAAGTTGTCTTGCCGCTACCAGAGATCCCTACCATTAGGATCATTTCCATATTTCATTATTGAAATATTAGCTTAATATCATTTGATTATTTCCACTTTGTTCTCAATTGTTTTATGTGATTATTTTAGCGCAAAATTTTATGTACTCTTCTGGTATGTCATGGCAGTCCTGGCATGACATGACTTTTTTGCCTAGTTGCTTGTCATGATGTTCTGTAAGATCCTGTGTAACCTTGTAACAAGGACAGGTTACAATTCCTCCCATATGCAGTTAAGATAGGGTGGGCATATTTGTATGATCGTTTGTTTTTTTATTTTTGTGATTTTGATGGTATAATTTGTAAAAACATGTACCGCTAGGATAAGTAATGACAGTGCTGCTTTAATTCTATTTTGCCATCAATATACGGGCTTGACTGTAAAGCATGCAAGAGGCATGATCGATGCGGCAATTGCACATTATGGTACCATATTACAGAACTAAATGGCATGATAGATTAGTGGGCAATAGTCAACTCATCTCAAAACCCCCCAATACATCAAAAATGACGCAAGGTAAACAAATCCAAGATACTTGCCACATTTCTTTTCGCATCTGGTTCTTGTTCTGTGAAACCCATTCTTCAACCAGCCAAAGAACCTCTCCACAACATATCTGACTGAATCATACTTGCATGATTTATTTTCAGAGGATCTGCTATTCTTAACTTTGTAGAGCAAATAACAATTTGATCAACTTTATCTCATGGCAACAGCTTTGGATCTGGCATATTCTGACTGGTAGGCTATTTTGAATGTGACAGGTGCAGTCTACGTTATATCGTACAATAACCAATATAATGTAGAAGGAATGTGTTACTGATCCAATGAATAATCAGTTGTTAAAAGAAATGAATTTTGCTTTAAACAAAATGGAAGAAACGGGGGAAGTTGATTTAGGTTTTCTTGATAACATATGTGAATTTAGAGAACATATTAACACAATCAAAACACGATGGTTGGAATATACTAGCAATGATGGATTTTACTTCTATCAAGCTGCACGCAACGTGGAATTAATTTTAGGCAAAATGTATGATAGATTTAAAAACGCTAAAAAAATGAATGACAGCCCTGTTGTATCTCTTGATACTCTTGTACTTTTACCACATTTTGATAAAACACTTGGTTTGTTAGAACATCAAAACATTTCTGCAGAATCAATTGATAAAATTCTTAATCAAACTAAGATTTTACAAGATGCTGCAGCAAATAGAAACTTGATTGAGTCCATTGAAATAGATAGAAACTCTTTGGATACTGATAACTTGAAAATATGTTTCACTTCTCTCATGAATGAATTATCCATACAACCAGATCATCATATAAGTTATACAGATAATGACCACGAAGATAGTTGTTGACACAAATGTTGTTGTAGCAGCTAGTGCAATTCAAAATATCCAAGAGTTAGATCTTACTATAAAACATGAATTCCATGATCAATCTATTCAATTATTTAGTTTATTCAAAGAAAATAATAATTGTTCTGGGGTTTTGGTTTCTACAGTAAAAACTGAATCCTTTAAAGTATTGTCCAAAGCTGTCCGTAAGGTGTTTGTACCTGATTCTTTAAGCAATCCACAAAGGCGTGAATTGTTTTACAATGATGCAGTAGCAATTATAGCATCATCAGAAGAAAAAATGAGAGTTTTGATGAAGCGTATGTCCTATGGCAGATTGACTCAAAGGAATTCAGCAAGAACCTAAAGGATGTCAAAGACATGTCTAAATATCTCAATGCAGAATGGAAGAAGAAATACACAAAAAGAAATTGGAGAAAACAGGAATCAAAAATGCGTGCCAAGCCTGTGATGAAAGAAGCGTGGAGAAAAGAGCAAAAGCAAGAAGTTGTTTCTGCGTATAATTCTCAAATAGCAAGGGAATCTCTCCAGCTCAAAAGATTTGTGAATAAATCTAATTCTAAAGATGAGCAAATTTTAGCATAGACAATTTCTGTACGATCTTTTGCAGAAAAAAATGTCCCATTGTCTGTCTGTTATCTCGGCGAATTTCATGGACAGCTTGGAAACTAACAGCTCATGGATCCAAATGATCATCAAATATCGTCTGAAGGGTTAGTTTTAAGATGAGTTGATTAGGTTAGTTTCAATTGGGTTGTTAATAATTGCATATTTTTTAGTGCTAATAATATTCACAATGAATGCAAATTGAAAGCATAAAATATCTAAAACAATTTTTTAATCAACAAGTAAAATAAAATTTGTTAAATCTGGAAATATGATTATCTGGTTACAAAAATTACACAAGTCAAGCAAATTTCATACTGAAGATGTGGCGTCTGCAAATGCTCTTGATGTTCCTGATTGCCCGTATTTGCAATGGTTGTCATTGCAGCATCTGTATACCGAGTCCAAAGATGACATTACCGTAAATGGCAGGGTCAGTTGCATTTTGTACCAATGGTGATGCGGGAGAGCCGTAATAGTTGAGCGGTGCAATCATCTGACCTATTGCCAGATTCACAATATCAAAGCCTGCCAGCACAAAACCAAAAAAGGTCAGGACGAGCTCTATCGCGAAGATGATTTTGATTTGCAAAGAGAACAGCTAGCGTAATGTGACTTTTTAGTCAGGATTTCCAACTTCATAAAGATCAAACACGATGTTTTGTTGGCCCAAAACAATTTGAAAAATAACAGATTCAGTTAACGTGATTTGAATTACATCGTTTGTGATAAAACTTCCATCAATACCAAGAATGGCCAAATTAATTTGTCTGAAATTACTAACCATGTCATTAAGATTGCTTTGAAATAACGGATGCAGTTTAGTAAAAATAGGAGAGTATCGTTCTGTGAATTTGTCGGGCAATTTCTTTTCTCCGATTACTTGCCATAGATATTTTTCAAGTAATCTTGGTGAGTCGAAAATTCTACAGTCTTGATACTCCCATCTTGTAGCCCGTCAAGCAGACTATTTTTTGCGTTTAGAAGCTCATCCTTGGTCATCGTTGATCAAAAATTATACTTGAATATAAACTTTAAGCAGTAATAGTATATTTTGATCGACAATTCACATCAGAAAAATTATGTAATTTTTAATTGGTGGGGGGTTGAGGACAAAAAACTGCCTTCATCTGAGCTAAACAAGTACAAAACAACAACGCCGACACTCTACTCCAATACCACGATGAAATATGTTTCTGGATTGTACAGGAAGTGGAAGATAGAAGGCAAGTACATAATGCAAGAGGCTTGGGATTTTGATGATTAGATACATCTATTGTACGCTGATAGATAACTCGCTTTTCATCTTTCTGTTTCATTACGTCAAATTTAACGTAAAACCAGTCGCATAATGACGCTTCCATCTAGTACCGGGATTAGGTAAATCCAATTTTGAGGCTAAAGATCTAGCTCATCAATATCTTTAAGATGAAGATGCTTCTTGTGGATTTCGTACTGTACCAAATGTTCGGTATCTTTATCTTCCCATGTTGTTGCAACAATGGATTTTTCAATACTTTCAGACGAGTTCCCCATGGGGATACGGTTCAAAGCCAATCCGCAGTTATGTAAAATCAAGAAACGTCATTCCGTGCATTCCCTTTAGAAAAAACGGCAGGACGGCAGATGATGATACGGACAAGGACAGTTACAACAGGACAAGGTTTGTAGTGGAACGGTTCTTTGCCTGGCTGAAAAACGGGTTTCACAGAACAAGATGTGAAAGAAACGCGGGAAATTATCCCGGGCTGGTTAGCATTGCGTCATTTTTGATGTATTGCAGGGTTTTAAGATGAGTTGGAGAGAATTTCTAAAAAACATCAGTAGAGAAGTAAATCATTGGATAGGGACCATGTCATGACGGATGAAGCTAGAAAATATGAACAGAAGTATGGCATTCAAATCAAAATTGAAGTAAAATGACGGCATTTTGGAACAAAAATAAAGGCAATCTGCTACCCTGTCCGATCGATGTTGAATGAGTTACTTTATTTGGCTCTGTTTTATTCTCTATATTTTGCATCCCTTGATGATGTTGACCAAGCAGGAGTTATTCATAAAGTATTTACGTATATTTTGTATAGATATAGTAACATGTTAATGTTACTAAATTGACACAAAACATACGTACAGGTATATCAAAAAAAGAAACTCATCTTCTGACTACTTTGTCAAACAAAGGTAAAACCACCATTGATTTGAAAGATATCTCAAAAACTTGGGGGGCATCATATGAGTATGCCAAAGTAATCGCAGATAGATTACGTAAGAAAAAATGGCTTATTCAAATTACAAAAGGACAATATCTTATTGCTCCTTTGAGTGCTGGTATGAAATCAGAATATACCGAACATGAATTTGTTATGGCAGCAAATCTTGCTCGCCAAAACCCATATTATATTGCATATTGGACGGCATTAAATCACTACGGATATACTGAACAAACTTCATTTACAATTTTTGTAGCAACAACTGCTAGGATCAAAAAAAACAAAGTTCACGGAGTTGATTATCAATTTGTAACAATAAACAAAAGAAAATTTTTTGGCACAAAAAATCATTTTATCGGAAATCAAAAAATCATCATATCTGATAAAAATAAAACGATTGTAGATTCTTTAGATCATCCAGAATACTGTGGTGGAATTGCAGAAGTTGCCAAATGTTTATGGAATGCAAAAGAAGAAATTTCTTTTGAAAACATGGTTGATTATGCAAAGAAAATGAATAACAGTACTGTGATTAAAAGACTTGGATTCCTGATTGATATGCTTGAATTACATGTATCTCCTTTACTCTATAATCAAATGAAGAATTCAATAGGTTCTGGTCGTTCTTGGTTGGATCCTTATTCTATTAAACACAAAAAATCTAATTTGAAATGGAAATTATTTGTTAATGTTCCACTGGAATCATTTTCAGAGATAAAATCTGCAACATAGGTGATGTGATATTCTAACTAATGAACAAATTCGCATATTGGCAAAAACATATTCAAAACCTGCAGGTGTAATTGACAAAGATTATGCATTAGAATGGCTTCTATATGGAATATATCACAAAAATTCTCCAGTTAGAAATGATTTAATTCTCAAAGGGGGAACCTCAATAAGAAAAATTTTCTTTCCAGGTATTTGGAGATTTTCAGAAGATCTTGATTTTACTGTCATGCCTAATACTGATCCTGATAAGATTATTTCTGGCTTTGATAGCATCTATGAAATTTTAGAAGATGAGAGTGGAATTCAATATGAAGGAGAAATAAATGTCCCAGATAGTGGTTTGGCCATGTTTGGGAATATTCATTTTACTGGGCCTATTGGCATGAAAAATAAAATCAAGGTTGATGCTTCAAGAGTTGAAAGAATGATTGATAGGATAATTCCACAAACGGTTACAGTTGCTTATCCAGATCTATCTGATTTTTCTATTAACGGATATTCTCTGAATGAGGTAATTGCAGAAAAAATTCGTAGTATGATGCAACGTAGTAAAGTCAGAGATTATTATGATGTATGGAAGATGTTTACAACTGATAAATCTCTAGATTCTTCAAAAATAGGAAAAATGGTTGTAGAAAAATGTAAAATTAGCAATATTGATTACAATCCAGCAAAAATCTTTGATTCTACACGCTTGAATGGATTGGGAGAATATTGGGAGAAAGATTTAGGGAGATTGATTGTAGACGATTTACCTAGTCCAAAAACAGTTTTTAAAAACATCAAAGGTCTTCTTACTTTCCTTCCTAATTCTGCCAAGACGTAAACTTTTAGAAAAATGGAACTTTTCTAGAGACAAAATGCTAACCTAGTCCGGTCAGAGTCAAACCTCTATAGATTTCTCAGTATCCCGGTTCAAATTTTGTTAGGAGCACAGTGTGCAGTAGGATACAGTTAGGCGGTTTTTTACTGCACCCATGTGTAAAAAAATATCTTTCAATATTGCATAAAATTCTTTTAGAAAACAAATGAATTGAAAATCAATATGAATATGCTTGAGATTCAAGAAAATTTTGAATTAGGAACAACTTTTTGTGATATGAAAATCAAAGAATTACAAACAATTCAGAAATTGGCATCCAATGATGCAAGATTAACATATTTTCGAAAATGTTCACAAATCAATGATACTGTTAGATCAAGTTGTGATTTTTATCAGAGATACATGTTAACCGATGTTTATTGGAGAGGAAGATTTCTTTCACCATCTGCGACTCCATAGATTATCTCCATAGATTATCGCCATAGGATAAAAATTAGGAATCTGATTCAATAAAATCTTCCGGTTTTTGATTATCAACTCATCTTAAAACCTTGCAATACATCAAAAATGACGCAATGTTAACCAGCCCGAGATAGTTTCCCGCGTTTCTTTCATGTCTTGTTCTGTGAAACCCGTTTTTTAGCCAGGCAAAGAACCGTTCCACTGCAAACCTTGTCCTGCTGTAACTGTCCTTGCCTGCATCATCTGTCGTCCTTCTGTTTTTTCTAAAAGGAATGCGCGAAATGATGTTTCTTGATTTTGCATAACTGCGGATTGGTTTTGAATCGTATCCCTTGTCTGCATAGACTGAAACTATCTGTTCCATCATGGAATCATCTACAAAATCCGAAATTGATTCCATCACATCTACGAATTTTGTACTGTCATGCTCATTTGCAGGGCTCATTACAATTGATACTGGCAAGCCGGTACCATCTGTTGCAACGTGTAATTTCGTGCCCGTGACTCTTGAATCCGTCAAATCCGATCACGTCGCCCCTTTTTTGGAGGGAATTGACGATGAATCAATCGATATTTTTTGCAGGCTGATTTTTTCCTGTCTGTGTACAGATTTTATCAGTTCTGATAGAATCCTTTTCCATGTTCCCTTTTGCTGCAGTTCTGAGAATCTCAGATGCGCGGTGGATTTTGAACCGTATCTGTCCGGCATGTCTGCCCGCCTGCAGCCGGTTGTTAGGACAGACAATATTCCGTTGATTGTGTTTCTGTCATTGCATCCTGGCCTTCCTGTTTTTGCAGGCTTTGGCAGATGTGATAGAACCGTTCCATTGAACGTCTGACATTTCTTTGTGAATCATGAAAGATACGTCAGCAGGGTCATTCTTAGATCCCGATTGTCATGAATTATTTACAAAATGATCGGTTTTAGGATGAGTTGTAAATGATAAAGAAATGTGTGATTCATTTCCCATTCAGATAAATCTAATAGATCATTATTAATCAGGACGTTCCATTACACTAAGCAAAGTTAATGCTTCAGGCCATCCTGCCATAGCAAAAGTATCTAAAATAGTCAAACTCCTATTTCTATTTTCTTTACTTAATGAAGGGATTTGAAAAATTCCATTTAACATTTTGATTGTACCTCTTGCAAAAATTGGTTGGTATGGGGAATAATCTTCAACACTTGAGATTTTTTCTAAATAATCCAGGGTTTTTTCTGGAAGGTAATCCCAAAAATCTTCTAAGAAATGAACAAGATTTTCAATTATTTTTGGTTGCCAGGGTCTTTGTTCTACTTCTTTAGATATAATATCTAAATGTGGAGATATTTTTTCTATCAATTGAGGTAAGTTAGATTCACTACTTTTTTCAATAGAATGAAGTAAGAAAAATGATGAAGCTTCGCGTACTTTATGATCTTTATCTCTGGACAAGGTAAGAAATACCTCTAATGAATAATCTTGTGTTTCTAAATCATGCAAATAATGCTCTTTTAATACAAAAGGGATGTTGCGCCTAATTTCAGTTGCATATTGTTCATTGCTTTTTATAATTTCATCTAGTAGTGCTTTACTTTTTGCATTTTGTTTTTTCAATGCCAAATCTAATAACACATATTCTAAATTTTGGATGTATCGATAGTTTTTAGTTCCTGAAATTGTTAAAATATTCTTGATGATTGTTACTGTGTCATCTGCATTTTTGTTAACTGTGTATCGAAGTATGTTGCTCAAATAAAATAAAACTCGATTATCTGTTTCTAGACTATAACGTAATGCTATTTCTAATGTTAAATCATAATCTGTAAAAAACAAGTATTGTAATTCTTGGCCTACTTCTCCACGAACAATATTGACAGGATCCTTAGATAATTCAATAATTGAATTCTTCAACGATTGTTCTTTAGTATGATAAAATAATCGTATTAATCCTCGTGCGATTAATCCTCTTATTGTTTGCTGTCTCATGATAAAAGTAGCATCTTCATCAACGGAATCTTCTTTAGGATCGGTAGAGTTTTTGTTTTGTAATAAATATTCTTTAATTTGGTTTAATTTTCCTTCATCTAATTCTTCAGTTTTTCTTCCTAAATATTCAACAATTGAATCTAAGAGTTCGATCTTTTCATTAAATGAAATTTCTTGTTCAATATTTTTTTCGATGATTTTTTCAGGTTTTTCCTTTGGTGGTCTGGGTGCAGATTCTTCCATAGTTACTGAGATATCAGCGGGAGGTTCTGGAGTCAATAATTGTTTAGTGTACTTTGACAATAATGTTTTATGTTCTTCTGAAAGTAATGATGAATCAAATTCTGACAAATATTTTGCTTTTATTTCATTTAACATCCTATCATATTGCTCATCAGTAAAATCTTTCTTCTTAAATTCCAATGTTGAAATATTTTTCAACAAAACATCAATTTGAGTTTGGTTTAACGACATACATATTTTTTTGATTGAGGTTCGTACAGGTATTTCTAAGGAAGATGTTTTTATTGCGGCTACAAGGGATATTTCCGTATAGATTTGTTCTTGAAAATCTTTTGGATATCGTAATAACATGTTAAGTAAAATTTTATGAAATAATGCTAGTCTAGTACTTTGTAGAATTGGCATAAATTCTAGAATTTCGTCTTTATCACATTCTAAAGTATAATTTTCAATTAATGAAACAAATTCATTTTCATCATGTAGTTTAGAAAACCCCGAGTTTCCATACCAAATATAGCTAAAATCTTCTATGATAGGATCTTCAGAAATCTCGAGATATTCTTTATTCCTCTTTTCAAATATTGAAATTACTGACTTTAACAAAAAGATCTTATTTTTATTAAATAGTTCTGCAAAGATTTGACCACATTCCCATTTTACATGTTGATTGTCTTGTCTTTTTGTACTAGTTAGTCCCAGAGTTCCATAAGACATCATTTCAGTATTCTCGTCAGATTTTTCTTCAAAGGTATACACATTAAAGAAAATTTCAGAAGATATTGTTGGTTCAGTTTCAATTAAGGCTGGTAAGCAAGAGATTGTCCCACTCCTAACTTGTGCTTCTGAATCTTTTGATAATTCAAGATACCATGCAGGTTTATCATTCGTAATTATATTAGATGTAGATTCTATTGCTCGTTTTTTGATTAATGGATGTTCATCTTTCTTTATCATAGATTTTATGAGAGGTAGCATTTTTGTATGAAGTGTGGAAAAATTTTCTAAAGATTTTATGTATTCAACTAAATATTGACCATTACCATTCTTTTCTTCATACCATTTTTTCAAAAAATTATCTGACCAATTATCAAACCAAAAAGAATTCTTTTCCTTAGATACTTCTGCAAGAAAATGTCTTTGCAATGCTAGATCTTTTGTTAAAATTTCCCCTAAAGATGTTAAATCATTATCTCCAAATGCCCAAATTTCAGATAAGGATTTCATTGCTGAAATTTTCCAATAATACTTTAGCTCAGACAAACATATTTCTGAAATATTTTCAAGGTATTTCTTCATATTTTGTGCATATAATAGTGAAAAAGTAAAAAGAATGGTTGGTCTCAAAAATACATTATATTCATTTTTCTTAATATAGTCAATCATTGAATCAAATTTTTCCAAAATTAACTTGGATACAACATAATCTAGATATGCATGGTGGAAAAATTGTATTTTAGAATCTTTTAAATCAATTATATTTCTACTTGCAATTTCATCTAAATGTGCTGAAGATTGTAAATTTGTTTTAGAAATTATAATCTTTTGTTCAAGAACCATCTCGTTTGCAATATCAAATAATGTATTTGTTATTTCAAATGACTTATCTTGTTTGTCAACGTATTCATTCCAATGCTTGTTGTATAATTCAATTTCATTTGTAATTTTTGTAAAATCTATATTTTGATTTTTTTGTATAATGAGCGAAAGTAGTTTTAGACGCAAAGGATTTGTCAAGATCTTTTTTAAGTTAGTAGGAATTGCAGGATTTCCTAATTGAGTTAACGTTTGTTCTAATTCTTCATCATATAATTCGTTTAATGGTATTGATTTTCCCCAATCAGTTGTTGAAATTTGTGAAGAATATTCATAATCATACGAACGTACTGAACATATTGTTTTAACTTTATTTGTACCCCATAGTAGTTTTAAGAATTGTTTGAACAACCCCATTGCTTTTGCATTTCTACTAATTGCATCTAAAGAGTCAAAAATTATGTATAATTTAGGCACTACAGGCCACTTTTCTAAAATTTTTGTTAACAATATGTCCAAATTCAGAAGATTGTCCAAATCACTAATTGAATCAATATTTAGAAAATCATCACATCTAACAAATAATGTAAATTTTTCTGCTTGAACTAAATCCTCATATAATTGACATAAAATTACACTTTTTCCAGAACCTTTGTCACCTGTAATAACAACACGATCATGATTAATCAATTGTGAAGTAATCTTTTTGATTTCGGCAGTTCTCCGAATTTCTTTATCATCTATTTTTCTGGAAATACTTTGCAAAACTCCATTGCTAATTGTCTTGATTTGTTCGTTAATTGAATCAATTAAAAGAGCCCCATTATTCACGTCATTATTCCCAGAATCTTGTGAATCAATACCGTTTGTTGGGTCATCTTCTGTTGTAGTTGATGAATTATCAGAATAGATCTCTAGATCTAATAATTTAGATTTTTCTTCAATTATAATTTCTAAATACCATGTTTGTGTTTGTTCATTAACATTTTTGTTTGGAACAATAAAATTTTTATTAAATTCCCCATTAGAATTTATTTCAAGATCATCAAAGTATAATACACTCTCTGGAGGATCACTTAAAACCAAATTCGGAATATGAAGATAAACTTTTGAGTTTTCTGCAATTCGTTCAGAAGGAGAAAACAATACATTACCAGATATTGAAACTTCTTCTCCACGATAATAAGATGATTTATTTGTTTGACAGGTGATATTGATTGAATTTTTATTTTTTATCTCTTGATAAATTTCTGCTTCTTTTTGAAAATAACCTACAGAAACTTTTCCTATTAATTCATCTTTGTTAAATTCATCAAGATTAATTTGATAATTGTTTACGTCAAGATAACGTATTTGATTTAATACAAATCTGGCATCTGGAAAAACTACGTAAAAGGTCCGTATCTTTCTAGTTTTGCAAAAATCATGTTCCCATTCTAACCAAGGTCTGCAAACATATCCGGATGTAATTACACAAATTAATAAATCAGAATCAACAATATTGGTTATGATTTTTTTAACAACATCATCACTTGGGGTTATATCATCATTTGATAGAAATGCATTCATTTTGATTTCTGGACTTTGAAATTTTTCTTGCACAGACTTGCCATATGTTCCTCCCCCAATTTCTCTATGTGAAATGAAGACCTTGCCTACCACAATAATGATTTACCCATCTCGTTTTAAGGATTGTGCCATTTGTTAAGAATTTATGAATAAAATTTTAATTAAATTCTGTAAAAATTATACATTGTACTATTGTTTTATGCCTAATTTTACACTTATAATACAGAATCCTGTGTAAGCTTTATATTTAACACAGAATATACAGAAAACTGTATATGGCTAAAAATGTAACTATTGCAATCCCAAACGAATTAAATAAAAAAATGGATCAACTTGAAGAAGTTAATTGGTCCGCAGTTGCCAGAAAGGCAATTGAGGAATATCTTGAAACTCGAACACACCCTGAATTAGAATCAATTATTCAGAGATTAACTAAGGAAAAAAAAGAAGAATATGTTAAGGGAGTAAAAACTGCAACTTCAATTGCAACAACTGCATCTTATCTAGATTTGAATCAGGTTTTTGAACATTATGATTTTGAATATGATAAACAAGTGACTCAAAAGAATCAGAAAATTCAAGAGAAATTTGAAAGGCTACATCGACATAGTCAAATATTTGGTCTTGAAGCTAATATTCCATATATAATTCTGAAAGATAAAGAAAAATTTTCTATGTTTGCAAATGTAGTGTATGATGAGGGTTTAATGAAGAAGAAAATAAACACTATAGAATTCAATAGAGGTTTGTTTGAAACATTATTTGATTTTAAAGAGAAACTTAAGGTGTAATATATTGAAAATTAAAAACAAAAATAATTTTAAAATTATTCTTGCTCTAATTTCATGGGTGATTATTATGATAATTTTATTCACAGGTACTATTGAATTAGAACCCAAAGGTCACATTGAGATTGCAGCGATTGTTTCGTTTGCAGTATTAATTTTGATGATACATTTAGTTGGAATTATCAAAAAATATGTAATTCAACAAGTAAAATTAAAATTTATTAATTAATTCTTGAATTGAAATTTTAATAATTGTAATTTCTTGACACATTGACATTCCATTTTTCATCTTTCTACCCTGTTTGAACACAAACTCTCTTTCTGATTGAAATTTTCTCTCCAAAACTTCCAAAAACCTCTGAATTAAACCAGAATCCATGACTAATTCCACACACAAACTTGCTAATTTCCCCTGCAAGTACCGTATACCCGTAATTCAGGAGAGCATTTATGATATCTGTAGCATGATTCTTTGATATTCTAAGATAACTCTGGTTTCTGGAATGAAAACTATACTTTTCAGGAATGAGTTTGGTAAATTCCTTAAACAACTTATCCTAAAACCGATCATTTTGTAAATAATTCATGACAATCGGGATCCAAGAATGACCCTGCTGATGCATCCTTCGTGATTCACAAAGAAATGTCAGACATTCAATGGAACAGTTCTATCACATCTGCCAAAACCTGCAAAAACCGGAAGGCCAAGATGCAATGACAGAAACACAATCAACGGAATATTGTCTGTCCTAACAACAGGATGCAGGCGGGCAGACATGCCGGACAGATACGGTTCAAAATCCACCGCACATCTGAGATTCTCAGAGCTGCAGCAAAAGGGAATATGGAAAAGGATTCTATCAGGACTGATAAAATCCGCACACAGACAGGGAAAAACCAGCCTGCAAAAAATATCAATTGATTCATCGTCAATTGCCGCCAAAAAAGGGGGGACAAAACAGGATATGACGGGTTCAAGAGGATCCTGGGCACAAAAATACACGTTGCAGTAGACGGGACAGGACTGCCAATCTCAATCAGGGCCAGCCCTGCAAATGTCCATGACAGTACGAAATTCATTGATGTGTTGGAAAACATCCCAGAACCTGCAGGTGATGATTTGATACGGGAGATCATCTCAGCGTATGCCGACAGGGGATACGATGCGGCATACATCAGAGACTATCTGGGATGCCATGGGATTGACTGTTGCATTCCATACAAAAGGAACCCAAGGAACGTTGCACAAAACAGGAATCAAAGACATTATGGCAAGGCAGGGTTTGTCGTAGAGCGGTTCCTTGCCTGGCTCAAGTGCGGACTTTACGGGACGGCAGTCAGATACGAAGGGAACTGACAACTATTTTGGATTTGTGTATCTGGCATGCGTCATGATGTATTGGAGGGTTTTAGGATAAGTTCTACACAACTTTAAACTCTATAACTTGTAATAAAATTAAAAATAATTGATTCGGCAATACCTATTCATATAATTACATAAACCCGTCTAAGCAGTGGGCCCAAAGGGCTTCGATCCCTTGACCATTGGATTAGAAGTCCAACACTCTATCCATGCTGAGCTATAGGCCCAAAAACCTAGCAACCAATTACCATTTTAAGGGTTTACAGCCACTTTTTCTGATAGTTTTCCCTTTCCATCTTGAAAAGAAACTGCTGCGCATATCCCGCATATGGACCGAAATGTTTTACAATTTTTTCATGAAGAACCTCATATTGTTTTTCTGTGACAGTTTTAGTCTCAAGCTCGAATCTGCCTGAATAATATCTTTCTAAAATCCTAATCATCCATCTGTCTAATGGAAACGATTCTAACTTGTCTAATGAAAATAGCATAACGCAATCAGCCACCTTGTTCCCTATGCCTGAAATCTGGCAAATCTCTCGTTTTACGTCCTGATAATTTGATTTTTTTAGATTCTCTAAATCAATTTTTTTTAGCATTACTGTGCTTGCAGCATCTTTAATGAATTTGGCACGATAGCCCACTCCGCAACTTTTAATCTCACTGATTGCTGCTTTTGCAAGTCTTTCTGGTTTTGGAAACAAAAAAAATTCTTTATTTTCAAATTCTACCCTGTTTCCAAACTTCCTAGAAATATTCTCCAAACTGTTTTTTATTTTTTGAATATTGGAATTCGATGACACAATAAACGAAATTAGGCATTGAAACGGATCCTGCTCGATAATTCGCAAACCCAAATACCGTTTAACAGCCTTTCTTGTGGTGCTATCTTTTGAAATTGATTTGATTATTCTATCAATATCGTCTCTTTTTCGGAAAAAGTCTGTTTTGGTATTGTTATATGACTTGATCCTTCCTGATTTGGATACTTTTAAAACATCCTGCCCGTCAATTCCATACCAGTTTTCTTTGTTTTTTTTCCAAAGAAACACTTGACCGCTATTGATGGAATTTTCAACGTCTATGAAGCAGCTTTTTTCCATCTCAGACAGTTATTTCATCATTAACTGCCGGTGAAAATGTCTCCAAACCAAATTTTTCATGTATTTCTCTGGCAAACATTTCACATGATTCGGCATCCCCATGAACCGTGCATACCTTTGGATTTCCCTTGATTTGCCTGATCATGTCAAACAACTCTTTTCTGTCTGCATGTCCCGAAAATTGAAACTGTCTTACTTCTGCTGTAACATTAAGATCCTTGCCTCTGGTTGACACCATTCCTGTATCTAGCAGTTTTTTCCCCGGCGTGCCTTCGCCTTGGTACGATACTAGAGCTATGCCGTTTTTACTATCAAAAGACAATTGCTGTAAATAATATACTGCGTTCCCGCCTACTAACATCCCTGCTGGAGAAATAACTACGCAAGGCTCTCCCATCGCACGTCTTCTTTCTGCATGCTCTCTTACTGCCGTTGCACTTTTGATTGCTTCAGAAAACATTTTCGGGTCCCTTAGATATTCTGGGTGTTTGAACATTATCTCATTTACCTTCAGTGCCATTCCGTCCATTATGATTTTATGTTTAAAATTTGAATTCCTTAAAATACATGCAATTTCCTGAGAGCGTTCAACAGAGAATGATGGAATAAACAGTATCCCCTTTCTATCCATGACCTCACTTGCAAATTCCACCAGTTCTTCTTCTGACTCTTTTCTTGGTTTTTGTTCTGTTTTTGCATAAGTACTCTCAGTGATTAACAAATCAATCTCCCCCACATCCAAATCCATCTCTCGAAGCATTCGAGAACCGTTTGTTTTAATATCCCCTGTATAGAAAAGGCGTTTTTTCCCTGATTCTACCAGTACCGTACTTCCACCAATAACGTGGCCTGATTCCCTTAACTCAAAAGTCGCATTTCCCTTGGTGGTTTTCTGTCCGAACCCTACCTCTTTGGCATTTCTCATCATGTTATTCACTTCAGGCAAATCAAACGGATGAGAATTTTTTTCTATTTTGAGCATATCTTCAATTAATAATTTTGACAAATCAAATGTTGGGGGTGTTGCATAAACATCGGTATTCCCACTCACAAACAACGATGGGACATTACCTGAATGATCCAAGTGGGCATGAGTGATGATAATCCCATCCAGATCTTTCGGTTTTACATGGAGCGGATATTGTGGTGGTGTTCCCCTTCGTCCAAACATTACCCCATAATCCAATAGCAGCTTGGTTCCATCGCAGTCAACCAAAAAGCCCGATCTGCCAACTTCGTTGGCAGCACCCAAAACTTTAACATTCAAGAATTAAAATGAATCTTAATCTACGTTAAAACCTTTGTAGAGGCGATCCGATCATTGTGCCTGTCATGGGATCTACAAAAGCTTTAATTAGTGTAAGCTAAGATTCGATCCTCATGGGAAGAAGCTTCCAAGAATGGTTAGGACAACAAGATCAAGCCGTCGTCGCTAAAACACGTGCTGGTGACGAAGCAAACAAACCGCTCCTAAACCAAATTAACTGGATTTGGGTTAACAATCTGATGAATCAGAAAGCAGACCTTAATCCTTCTTCAGCAGAACTGCTTGACTGGGTTACTTCTGGTCAAATAGACGCAATGAGAAAATAAACGTGCACGACACGTTATCTTTTTGTTTTTTAATTTTTTTGAATATGGATTCTGCGCATGTATCTGTCATCGATCATTTTCATAACAGGGTTATGAATTTTGATCATGGTTTAAATAGGTACCAGGCAATCTAATCATTGTAATGCCAATAGCAATACTTCCAGACATTGACGAACAAAGATGTATCGGATGTGCACTGTGTGTAGAAATCTGTACAACTCTTGGTCCGGATGTCCTTAGGGTAAAACCTGTTGAAGGCTGGAAGAGAGGTAAGGCATTTGTCTTTTACCCAGAAAGATGTATTTCTGATGGTGCATGCATCGGCGTATGCCCAACAAAATCAATCTTTTGGATGAGACCAATGAATTACACTGCTGGACAACCAGTACCTCTTCACAAAAACGGTGTCTTCATCAAAGGTTGGGCAGAAGACGCTGCACTATAAGCAGCATCTTTTAGCACATTCTTTTTTCTTATTTTTAATTATTGGAGGACTTTCTCTTGATCATTTTGGGCAAACTTTTTACAAAATATTTTAGAAATTCATCCTCTTTATCGTAATGTATTTCTGAAAATCTGTTATTTGAAAAAAAGGCATTCCATGTTTCTTCAAATACCGGAAATTCTTTTGGCTCAAAACCTATTCTGGCAGTTTCATGATGTGCAGCTGGAAAAATATCCGAAATCTCAATTGGAATTAATCCCAGCACTGGATTGTATTGGCACACTTGAAACGATGTAAAATCCCCGAGTTTCTTTTTTAATCCAACATATTGACGGGATAGATATCCTGGCTTTGAACTTGATTCCTTCACTATGATCAATTTCGTCTTCTTTGATTTGAATTTTCTAACTGTCTTATGGAACATCTGAACCTCTGGCCTGTATTGATCTTCTTTATCAAATAGGAAAATGGCCTTTTCTTTAAATTTTGGAGTGCCCAAGCCCAAGAATTCACGATTTTCAGTCATAACCTCAACCATTTCAAATAGTTTTGGATGTGCCCGTGCTTTTTTAATTACGTATTCCCACAGCCTTCCTTCGTGAATTGCTTGCTTTACTTTATCAACTTCAAGCTTTATTGCATGCAAGTTATGGATTGCCAGTTCGTTGATTTTTTCAGTAGCATCTAATTGACGCAATTCATCTGGAGTATGTTTTGAACATATCTCACAATTGCATGGAAATACGGAAATATCTGACAAATGGCGAGTTCCGTCATCTGTAATGTATCTTAATTGCTTAGCGTATAGCATGTAAGATGCCGAATCAAACGTGTCACATCCTAACGCCACTGCAAATGGAATAGTTAGAGGGTGACCTGCACCAAAAAGATGCAGCGGAATTGAATGCGGCATTTGTTTTTTTGCAGCAACAATCATCTGGGCCAATAACCTATACTCGTATGATTCCATAAATTCAACTGGACTTCCTAATGCCAACATCCGAAATCCCATTCTGACTAAACTCTTTGCAGATTTCCCAACAAGATCAAAGTGTTCTCCTCCTTGAATCGGACCCATCCAAATCTGACCATTGTCTGCACCATCATCAAGCGTCTGTTTGGAAACATCCAGAGTATGCTTGACATATGCCTCTGCCTTTTCAATCGGCATTCCATATCCAGTCGGTCTGTCAAGTGGAATTGCAAAATCAGTTAGAATGCCTTTTTCAAAATCTGCCATATCTGGCGGTAACACATCGACATCCCCATATTCTAAAACCTGATATCCGCCAGAATCCGTCATGATTCCCCCATCAAAACCAATTATCTTGTGAATTCCCTTTTTTACCGCTTGATCACCATAGTTATTTTTTGTAATGTATGCATTGGTAATTACCAAGTCAAAACCCATCTCTCGGATTTTCTTAGATGGAATCGTCTGTTTCACTGGATGAATAACTGGCACATATGCCGGCGTCTCAATTTTCCCATGATTGGTATAAAGCGTACCGATTCTCCCAGCCAGGTCAGTCTTTGATATTTCAAACAAGTAATCAGATAAAATCAAAGGCGCTATTTAATCAATCAGCAAAAAATCTTCCCAAATCGTCATTTTTTTCTACCAATTCCAACCAATCCACTTCCTCATTTCCTATATTGTCAGTGATTATTTTACTCACGCATTCTACTGTTTCTGAAATTGACCTCCCGCTGACATTTATCTGAAATATTTTTTCTTGAAATTTACATATTGCATCACTTACAACGATTCCTAGAATTTCACTGCCTGCATTTTCTTTACTCTTTCTCTCAGAATATCTCCTATCTTGATAGACTTTTATCAAGTCATACGGGCTCCTTCTTAACACAACCACAACCCTCACCTGGCTTTTTTTCAGAACATATGTTGCCAAATGACCTACAACGATGCTTTTATCCGAAATCTTATCTTCAAGTATACTTTCAAGTTTGTTTGTGTCCACATCATTGGTCTCGTCACCCTTCTCCAGCAATCCTGAGTCTTTGGCAACCTCACTAATGTCAATTACCGCTAAATTCATTTTATTAGCAATTTCACGTGTAATTGCATGCTTTCCGACTCCTGGATTTCCAGTAATCACTATGGACATAATACCAGAGCATGACTTGCTGGATTAAACGATTTCTGCAATACTAATAAGTAGAATTGGATTTTTGACAGTATTGCAAATTGGTTTACTGGGAAAGGCAAACGTTGGCAAGTCCACCTTCTTTTCAGCTGCAACCCAAACCACTGTCGCATCTGGAAATTTTCCATTTACAACCATTGAGCCTAATATCGGAGTAGCATATGTTCAGGCAGACTGTGCATGCAAACATTTTGAGATCAAGCATGAAAACGAGTTATGTGTCAATGGCATCCGTTTTATTCCTGTAAAACTAATTGATGTTGCAGGATTAGTTCCAGGGGCTCATGAAGGCAAGGGGTTGGGAAACCAATTCCTTGATGACGCAAGGCAGGCTGAAGTTTTAATCCATGTTGTTGATATCGCAGGAACAACTGATCTACAGGGGCAATCAGTCGCAGTTGGAACCCATGATCCGTTAGAGGATGTCGCATTCGTTCAAGACGAATTTGATCAATGGTTTGCAGATATCTTAAAAAGAGAATGGGATAAAATCACCAGAGAAATAGATCAAAAAAGAGCAAAACTGACAGATGGAATTGCAAAACGATTTTCTGGATTAGGAATAAGGGATTTTCAGGTTCAAGAAATTCTTCAGAAATTAGGATTTATGGCCAAAAACCCCAAAGAATGGAATGATGATGATATCGAGAATTTTGTCAAGGAATTAAGAAAAGGCACAAAACCCATGATTATTGCCGCTAACAAGGCAGATCTCTGTAAAGATCTTAGCATACTCAAAAAAATTACCGACAATGCAATTCCATGTAGTGCGGAAACTGAATTACTTTTACGAAAGGCATCAAAGGCTGGAATTGTAAGCTATTCTCCTGGCGGTAAAGGATTCACCGTTGTTGAAGGAAAAGAAATTCCAACTGCACAGCAAAAAGCCCTTGACATGGTGAAATCCGTTTTTTCAAAAATACCCTCAACTGGAATCCAACAAATTCTTAATACTGCTGTTTTTGACTCACTCAACCTCATTGCCGTATATCCAGTAGAAGATGAAAATAAGCTTGCTGACAAAGACGGCATCATCTTACCCGATGCCAAATTAATCCCCCAAGATTCCACTGCCAAAGATTTAGCCAGTCTAGTTCACGCAGATATTGCAAAAGGATTCTTGCATGCAATAGACTGTAAAACTAAGCAGAGAATCAGTGGAGATCAAAAATTAAAAAATGGCGACGTTATCAAAATTGTTTCTACCCTGAGCCGTGGATGATATGATTGGTCTGGGAATAGAAAGCACCGCTCATACATTCTCATGCGCTATTATCAAAAAAACTGGAAAAAGGGGAAAAATCCTTTCAGATGTTAGGAAAATCTATCGTCCTGATCAGGGAGAAGGAATTCATCCTCGTGAGGCATCTCGCCATCACGTTGAGAACAGTCCTGCTGTGTTATCTGAGTGCCTGCAAGAAGCAGATGTGACGATTAAGGATTTGGATATCGTCTCATATGCTGCAGGCCCTGGTTTAGGTCCCTGCTTACGTGTGGGCGCAGTGGTTGCCAGATCCCTGTCTTCCTTTTACAAAATTCCAGTATATCCAGTAAACCATGCAATTGGCCACATTGAACTGGGAAAATTACTTACAGGCGCAACCAATCCCCTAGTACTTTTGGTTTCCGGCGGACACACGATGCTGTTGGCATTTCTAAACAAACAATGGAGGGTATTTGGTGAAACATTGGATATTACTTTGGGCCAACTGCTTGATCAATTTGGACGATCAATCGGATTTGCGTCTCCGTGCGGAAAAAATATTGAAGAACTAGCAGGCACTTCTTCCAACTATGTCACTTTGCCCTATTCTGTAAAGGGAAACGACGTATCTTTTTCCGGGCTGCTATCTGCAACTAAATCAGCAGCTGCAAAGAGCAAAGTTGATGCCTGCTACTCTCTTCAAGAAACCGCATTTGCCATGATCAGTGAGGCTGTGGAACGTGCCTTGTCATTTACAAGAAAAAAAGAACTGATGATAGTCGGCGGCGTTGCAGCTAACAAACGGTTATCTGCAATGTTAAAAGATGTGTGCAAACGACATGATTGTAATTTTTTTGTAGTTCCATCACGGTATGCTGGAGATTGCGGGAGTCAAATATGCTGGACTGGTCTGTTGGAATCTCAAATAAAGCCCGGTGCCGCGTTAAAAGATACGTTTGTTACCCAGTCTTGGAGATTGGATTCTGTCAAAGTTGATTACTGATTTTCACTTTTGGCCTGCTCAATAACTTTCATCCAACTTTTCGTGTTAAACACCCCAAATTTGAAAGTCTGCTCTCCGTCATCTGCCTCTGCCGTAAAGCATACCTTTTTCATTAGCAATCCCTCTTTCCATATTTTTGTTATTCTATCTAGTGAAATATCCAAAACCGTCTCTCCAAAACGTTTAGAAAAATCCATTATCCTGGCATTGGTTTTGTCAAATGCGATTCTCTTGCTTGTTAATGTTAGAATGCCCGCACCTAGTCTATCTTCACTGCAATCTTCCTGCTTGATTCTCTTTTCTCCCCTATCCATGATTGACTTTTATTGAATTCCTGCAGATATAATGTTAATGAAATTACTCAAAAAGGGTGCCGAGGCAGACCTTTATCAAACAAGATGGCAAAGTTCCAACGCTATATTAAAAATCAGAAAGACTAAACCATACAGAAATTTTTCATTGGATTCAAAAATTCGTAAGCAGAGAACAATCAAGGAATCTCAAATGTTGTCTTTTGTAAAATCATTTGGAGTTCCAGCGCCTCTTGTTTATTTTGTAAATTTAAACAAAGCATCCATTCTCATGCAAGAAATTCCCGGAAAATCCGTACATGATCTGTCTGATTCAAAAATTATTGGGCTATCTGAGGATATTGGAAAGCTGGTTGGTACTTTGCACAAGAATGGAGTTATGCATGGTGATTTGACAACCTCAAACTTCATTTTGTTTAGAAATGCCGTACATGTTATTGATTTTGGCCTGTCGCAGACATCCATTAAACCTGAGGACCATGCGGTAGATTTGAGATTAATCAAAGAAATTCTTAACAGTGCGCATGCAAAAATCATGCTACCCTCGTGGAAAAACTTCCTAATTGGCTACAGATCTATAGTTGGACTTGCGCATTATGACAAAATAACCAAACTGGTTTTAGAGATTGAGAGCCGTGGCAGATATGCGCAAGTCGTTTGATCTGTTCTTTGTATCCTCAAACAATCACAAATATCAAGAAGCCAAAAGTATTTTGGATTCTTTTGGAATAGACCTTGGTTTTTTAAAATCCAATTTAGAGGAAATTCAATCAGATTCCCTCCGTGACATTGCAGTGGTGAAGGCACAAGATGCTTTTTCCAAATTTAAAAGACCCATTGTAATTGAGGATGGCGGTCTTTTCATTAACTCTCTTGACGGTTTTCCAGGTCCTTACTCATCGTATGTTTTTAAAACGATTGGAAATAAAGGAATTTTGAATTTATTAAAAAAGAGCAGAGGTGCAAAATTCGTATCCGTCATAACTTTTTGCGATGATGCCACTTTGCAATCATTTGAGGGAAAATCAAGCGGTAAAATATCAGAAATACAAAAAGGAAAAGGTTGGGGATATGATCCCATCTTCATTCCAGACAATGTTACCAAGACATTTGCTGAACTAAACAACAAAAACAAATTGTCTCATAGATACAAGGCATTGAAAGAATTTTCTAAATGGTATCTGCATAAGTAGGAATAAAGCGATCGATGAATCGCTGGTTGTTTTGTAATATTGAAATTCTTGAAACAATACTCTCATCCATCATTGAAAATATCTTACTCTGTTTTGCAATTTCCCCGCTGAATCCTTTTACTTCTTCCATCTCTAACATGTTTGCACGCTCCAATCTGTTTGTTGAGCGACCGATATGCATGTAGGATTTAATTTCAATAAAATGCGGGCTTGCTTTTCTAAACACCTCTGCAAAGGCCGGAATTGATTCTTTTTGATCATTATAGTCCCTGATCAAAGTAATTCTCAACACTGTTCTTGTATCCAGATTCTTTAGCATGCCTAACGTTTTATTCCACCTTTCCCACGAATCGTCATATTTTGGTTTGTTAATCCTCATAAATGATTCATAATCTGCAGCATTTGTTGACAGATACAATTGCGTTGGCAATGCATCCTCATCTTGTAATTTTTGAATCATGTCGGGCTCTTGTCCATTCGTTACAAGAAAAATTGATTTTGTTGCCTCAAGTGTTTTTAGATATTTGATCAACTCTGGAAGCTTGGGATACATTGTTGGCTCTCCTGAAAGTGAAATCGCATAATGTGCAGGAAGTAATGATTCGTCCAATCGTTCCTTATCATTTCTTGAATCTCCATAAAACCCGTTGATCAATTTTTTTCTTTCACCCATTAACTTTGTTAAGATCTGCTCTGGTTCTGCAACTTGTTCTGGTTGCATTTGCATTGAATCATAAAATTCCATTGGTCTCCAACAATAAACACACCTGTTTTCACAATACATTCCAGCAGGAGAAAATTCCATACATCTATGAGTCGAAATTCCATAAAACTTGTGTTTGTAGCAGCTCCCTTCATGCTTGAATGATTTTTTTGTCCAATGACAGAGTCCCACAGTTGAATGATCGGCCACGCCATACTTTGCTTTTTTCAACTGTGCCGATATTGCGGGCTTGATCTGAATTAGTTGCTCTTCCTCCTCAACCGTTTCTCCAGAGCAACTCATGAGTTCGGATCTTATTTTGGTTTACTTAAATTGATCGAGTTTTTTGTCCAACATGGAAACTTTTCCCAAAACCATTGATATTTCTAGTCAATTCTAGAGTGAGGTTTAATAACTGGATCCCCGACGTATTTTTAGGCTTTGAAAAAAATACACTCTGTATCATTCCTATTTTTGCTTGTGGCTACTTTGACTAGCATGCCAATTAACCCTGCTTTTGCCGTTGATGACTTGGATAAAGACGGCGTTGATGATTCTATGGACGCGTGTCCTAATCTACAAGAAGATTATGAAGGAACCGTAGATGGCTGTCCATCTAATTTTGTTCCATGGTATGACGAGGATTATGACGGAATAGAGGATCATATTGATCAATGTCCAAACCTCAAGGAGCATTACAACCAGTTCCAGGATGATGACGGCTGTCCTGATACGCTTCCTGGAAGTGGAGAAGGTGGCGCACCAGATACTGACGGCGATGGATTTATTGATTTAGTTGATAACTGTCCAAACCAACCAGAAACCTACAACGGTATTTTGGATAGAGACGGCTGTCCTGATTCTTTTGGTTCTGGTGACAGGGATTTAGACGGCGTTTCAGATTACATTGATCAATGCCCACTAAGTGCCGAAACTTACAATAGGTTCCAGGATGATGACGGCTGTCCTGATTCTGTCAATGACTTTAGTTTTGTAGATGCTGATAATGACGGCATTCAAGACAAAATTGATTTGTGTCCAACTGAACCAGAAACCTACAATGGTTATAGGGACACAGACGGCTGCCCCGATGTTTCATTAGATACTTCTTTTGATGACAGAGATGGTGATGGAATTGCTGATCAATTTGATATCTGTATTGACGATCCTGAGACTTTCAATAGATTTGCAGATTATGACGGCTGTCCCGATGCACTGCCCTCTTTTGATGGTACACTAGATGATTCAGATGGCGATAGAATTATGGATGTTGATGATGCATGTCCATTAGATCCGGAAAGATACAATGGCTTCCAGGATGATGACGGCTGCCCTGACATTCCTCCTTATTTAACTGATACTGACTCTGACCTTGACGGTATTCCTAATAGCATTGATCAATGCCCTGAAGTAAAAGAAACTTACAATAGGTTCCAGGATGATGACGGCTGCCCTGATTATGTAGGTTCTAGCAGAGATGTTCCTGATTCAGACGGTGACGGAATTGATGACTTTTCAGACCTGTGTCCAAGCCAACCGGAAACTTACAACGGTGTATTTGATAGAGACGGCTGCCCTGATACTAATGATGTCTCTGATGGGGACTTTGACGGTATTCCAGATGGTTTAGATGAATGTCCAACTGCTAAAGAAACTTACAACGGTGTTGCAGATTATGACGGCTGTCCTGACAGTGGAGATGGACTAGGTGGCCAAGATCACGACGGTGACGGAATTTCTGATTTGAATGATAATTGCCCTCTTGCTAAAGAAACCGTTAACGGTTATCTTGACACAGACGGCTGCCCTGACACTGCTATTTTGGATTCTGACGGTGACGGAATTAGGGATTCCCTAGATGAATGTCCTACAACTTCTGAGACATGGAATCGATATCAAGATCATGACGGCTGCCCCGATGATCCAACTGAATCTGATTCGGACTTTGATGGCATTTTAGATCCTGATGATCAATGTCCTCTTGACAGAGAAAGATACAATGGCTTCCAGGATGATGACGGCTGCCCTGATTACCCTGACTTTGTTACCAGTTTGGATACAGACTTTGATGGAATAGCTGATGATTTAGACGAATGTCCGTTAGTTCCTGAAACTTACAATAGATATCAGGATCTAGACGGCTGCCCCGACTTTGTAGGTGATAATAGGGCAACTGCTGATTCTGATGGCGATGGAATTAATGATTACAATGATCATTGTCCAAACCAACCAGAAACCTACAACGGTATTTTGGATAGAGACGGCTGCCCTGACGAATATATCATTAAGCATGATAGAGATATGGACGGAATTCCAGATGGAATAGATGCATGTCCAACTGGCAAAGAAGTTTACAACAAATATCAAGATGATGACGGCTGCCCTGATTCTGTATCCGAATCATCCGTAGTAGACTCTGACAATGATGGCATCAATGATGCAGTTGACGATTGCCCTCTAGTCGCTGAAGTCTACAATGGATTCCAGGATGAAGACGGATGTCCAGATAGTGATAACTTACAACCAGACTCTGACGGTGACGGCGTTCCAGATGTAATGGATATGTGTCCAGAACAAAGTGAAACTTGGAACAAATATGTTGATTATGACGGCTGTCCTGATGTCTTACCGACTGGAACTGTTGTTTATGATGCAGATGAGGATGGCCTAAATGATGATATTGATTTGTGTCCAAATGAAAAAGAGTCTTGGAACAAATACAATGACCATGACGGCTGCCCTGATATTGCACCGGAACAATCTAGATACAAACATGATGCTGATTTAGATGATATTATCAATGAAAATGACATGTGTCCTCTAGAACCTGAGGATTATGACGGTGACAGAGATACAGATGGATGCCCTGATCTTTAGGTGTATCTAGAAATGAAAAAACAATACCTTTTGGGTCTCTTACTTTTACTTGCATCCACAATTGGCATGGTGCCAAATGGCGCATTTGCAAATGAGAATATTGACACCGACGGTGACGGCGTTCCAAACAGTGTGGACTTGTGTCCTCATCTTTTGGAAGACCATGATCCGCAATATGGTAATAATATCGATGGCTGTCCAGCTGACTTTGTTCCATGGTATGATGCAGATTATGACGGAATTCAAGACCATCTTGATGATTGTCCAACTGTAAAAGAGACCTACAACCAGTTCCAGGATGATGACGGCTGCCCTGACTTGCCACCTGGCAATGCAAAAAATATTGCAGACACCGACGGTGACGGCTATCCGGACTTTATGGATTCCTGTCCTACACAACCAGAAACTTTCAACGGTATAGATGACAAAGACGGCTGCCCTGATGATTACATGAATATTCGAGATATAGATCAAGATGGTATCTCTGACACATCAGATGCATGTCCATTAGAACCTGAAACTTACAATAGGTACTTAGACCATGACGGCTGTCCTGACACAACTGCCACGGATGTGCCACGATACACATTCCCAGACACCGACGGTGACGGAATTGAGGACAGATGGGATGCATGTGTTGACGAGCCTGAGAACTTTAATGGTTACCTAGACCATGACGGCTGTCCAGACATTCCAGGTGTTACTTTGGGAGAAGCTCCTGACGCAGATTACGATGGAATTCCCGATGATGTCGATGACTGTCCACTAGATCGTGAAAATTATAATAAATTTGAAGACCATGACGGCTGTCCTGATGTTTTACGTTTAATAATTACCGGTGATGCAGACGGTGACGGAATCCCCGATACCGATGATTCTTGTCCATTTAGTCCTGAAACTTATAACAAATTTCTAGATTTAGATGGCTGTCCTGATTATGTTGCAGACAACAAATTTGCATTTGACACCGACGGTGATGGAATAATTGATAATCTGGACTTGTGTCCTACACAACCTGAAGTTTACAACGGTTATCTAGATGAGGACGGCTGTCCTGACAGCAATGATTCCACTCTGGATTCTGACAGTGATGGCATTATTGACATTTTAGATGCATGTCCATTAGAACCTGAAACTTACAATCAATACCTAGACCATGACGGCTGTCCTGACACAACTGCCACGGATGTGCCACGATACACATTCCCAGACACCGACGGTGACGGAATTGAGGACAGATGGGATTCATGTATTGACGAGCCTGAGAACTTTAATGGTTACCTAGACCATGACGGCTGCCCTGATGTAGAAGGAACAGCTGGCGGTGATCCCATTGATGCAGATTATGACGGAATTCCAGATCATTCAGATCAGTGTCCAACTTTAGCTGAAAGATACAACAAATTCCAAGATGAAGACGGTTGTCCTGACAGCATAGATTACCAGGCAGTTGGAGATCACGACGGTGATGGAATATATGATGATGTAGATTTGTGTCCGACTGCTAAGGAGACTTACAATCAATACCTGGACCATGACGGCTGCCCTGATTTCATTGCAGATAACAAACTCACTTCTGATGCAGACGGTGACGATCTTCCAGATATGACTGACCTATGTCCTACACAACCAGAAACTTACAACGGTTATCTAGATGAGGACGGCTGTCCTGACAGCAATGATTCCACTCTGGATTCTGACAGTGATGGCATTATTGACATTTTAGATGCATGTCCATTAGAACCTGAAACTTACAATCAATACCTAGACCATGACGGCTGTCCTGACACAACTGCCACGGATGTGCCACGATACACATTCCCAGACACCGACGGTGACGGAATTGAGGACAGATGGGATTCATGTATTGACGAGCCTGAGAACTTTAATGGTTACCTAGACCATGACGGCTGCCCTGACATTCCAGGTGCCGAATCAACTATTCCTGCATATGCTGATTCTGACGGTGACGGTTATCCCGATGCAGTTGATTCATGCCCAACAAACCCCGAAACCTGGAACAAATACAATGACCATGACGGCTGCCCTGACACTGCCCCAGAACAACAAAGGTTTGTCCATGATGATGATTTAGATGATATTATCAACGATGAAGACCTGTGTCCTCTAGACCCTGAAGACTATGACGGTGACAGAGATACAGACGGCTGTCCTGATCCCTGATCACATATCATAACTGCAAAGTACCTCTTTAAGGTGAGACTTAATAAATACTTGATAATATCTGAGTCATAGAAATGAAAAAACAATACCTTTTGGGTCTCTTACTTTTACTTGCATCCACAATTGGCATGGTGCCAAATGGCGCATTTGCAAATGAGAATATTGACACCGACGGTGACGGCGTTCCAAACAGTGTGGACTTGTGTCCTCATCTTTTGGAAGACCATGATCCGCAATATGGTAATAATATCGATGGCTGTCCAGCTGACTTTGTTCCATGGTATGATGCAGATTATGACGGAATTCAAGACCATCTTGATGATTGTCCAACTGTAAAAGAGACCTACAACCAGTTCCAGGATGATGACGGCTGCCCTGACTTGCCACCTGGCAATGCAAAAAATATTGCAGACACCGACGGTGACGGCTATCCGGACTTTATGGATTCCTGTCCTACACAACCAGAAACTTTCAACGGTATAGATGACAAAGACGGCTGCCCTGATGATGCTTTTACACTAAAGGACACTGATAGAGACGGCATCTCTGACACGTCAGATGCATGTCCAACAGAACCTGAAACCTACAATAAATTCCAAGACACTGACGGTTGTCCCGACGTTGTAGATTCAATTGGTTCTACATATTCTTTCCCAGACACCGACGGTGACGGAATAGAGGACAGATGGGATTCATGTGTTGACGAGCCAGAGAACTTTAACGGTTTTCTAGATTGGGACGGCTGCCAGGACATTCCTGGCGTTGATTCAACTGGTTTGATTGATTCAGACTATGACAGTATTTTAGACTCGGTTGACGCATGTCCGTTTGAACGTGAAAATTTCAACAAATTCCAGGATGATGACGGCTGCCCTGATGAGATAGAGTTTACACATTCTGGTGATTCTGACGGCGACGGCATTCCAAACCAATTCGATACATGTCCTTATTCCCCTGAAACTTACAATCAATACCTTGACACCGACGGCTGTCCTGATTCACTAGTAAACAACAGGCTAGCTGCTGATTCTGACACCGACGGCATTCTTGATAACCTAGATCTATGTCCAAACCAACCAGAAACCTCCAACGGTTTCCAAGATGATGACGGCTGTCCTGACAGCAATGATTCAAGATTGGATTCTGACGGCGACGGAATTTTAAATATTAATGATGCATGTCCAACAGAGCCTGAAACTTACAACTTTTTCAAAGACGGCGACGGCTGTCCTGATGCATCCGGTTCTGTAGCCTTATCTTATATTTTCCCAGACACCGACGGCGATGGCATCCAGGACAGATGGGACGCATGCATTGATGAACCTGAAAATTATAATGATTTCTTAGACACCGACGGCTGTCCTGACATTCCAGGATTTTCGAATTCTGCTTTACCTGATATTGACTATGACGGAATTACAGATCATTTGGATCAGTGTCCGACAATAGGAGAGCGTTACAACCAGTTCCAAGATGAAGACGGCTGCCCTGATACCTTAGCATATGATTCCTTTGGGGATGCTGATTATGACGGAATTACAGATAACCTAGATGAATGTCCAACTGCCAGAGAAACTTACAACAGATATCAGGATGAAGACGGCTGCCCTGATCTTGTTTATGATAACAAACTGGCCGCTGATTCTGACGGCGATGGCATTCCAGATCATTTGGATCAATGTCCTGGACAAGATGAAACATTTAATGGATTCCAAGACACCGACGGCTGCCCTGATAAATTTGCCCTTACTCTGGATTCTGATCAGGACGGTGTTGTGGATGTCTCTGATGCATGCCCATTACGACCTGAAACCTATAATTTCTATCAGGATGAAGACGGCTGCCCTGATTCTGCAGGCTCTTCCATTCCATCCTATAGTTTTGCTGATTCTGACGGCGATGGAATAGGTGATAGAAAGGACGCATGTATTGATGAACAAGAGAACTTTAACGGATACCTTGATTGGGACGGCTGTCCTGACGCACTAGCTGCAGAATCAACCACTCCAACTAGAATTGATTCAGATGCTGACGGCTATTATGATGATGTTGATTCGTGTCCAACAAACCCAGAAACCTGGAACAAATACAATGACCATGACGGCTGTCCTGACACTGCCCCAGAACAACAAAGGTTTGTACATGATGATGATTTAGATGATATTATCAACGATGAAGACCTGTGTCCTCTAGACCCTGAGGATTATGACGGTGACAATGACCATGACGGCTGTCCTGACAACTAAACTGCATCAATTTTTGAATGACAAACATATTCGATTCGCCTTTATCTGAGCATGCTGCCAAAGTTCTCTAGTAGGGCTTTCTTAGCCCCGATGGCTGGAGTAAGTGATCCTGCACTTCGATTGCAATGTAAAAAAATGGGTGCTGGTTTGGTTGTTACAGAATTTACAAGCATTTACAGTATCATCGCAAAAGAAAACCAACTCAAAGAAAAGATGAAGACTATTCAGGAATTTATTGAATATTCTGATGAGGAACGTCCACTTTCAATTCAGTTATTTGGCTCAAATCTGCCTGCTCTAGAAAAGGCAGCCAAGATTGTAGAGCCCTATTTTGACATTATTGATTATAACATGGGATGTCCTGCACCGCATATTACACAACAAATGGCAGGTGGTGCACTATTGCAAGAATTTAATCTAACCCAACAAATCTTTAGCACTCTTGTCAATGCCGTAAAAAAACCAGTAACTCTCAAGATCCGTTCAGGCGTAACCGATGCAAGCAAATTTCTTTTTAGAGATATTGCCGAAATTGCTGAGGATGAGGGAATACAAATGATAACACTCCATCCAAGGACTGTCAGTCAGGGATATTCTGGCAGTGCTGATTGGGACCTAATCAAGGAGTTAAAAGAAATTTCTAGCATTCCGATTGTTGGAAACGGTGACATTACTACGCCTGAGGATGCTAAAACCATGATTGACAATACTAATTGTGATTATGTAATGGCGGGCAGGGGTGCGATGGGCAATCCTTTCCTATTTGAACAGATCAACGATTATTTGAAAACTGGTTCTTACAGAGAATATTCTTTCAAAGACAGATTAGATTCCTTTTTTGATTATTTGCATCTTACAAACGGATACAAAATTAAATTTGCAAATATCAAGGGTCAGGCCATGAGGTTTACCAAAGGTGTGAAAGGCGGTTCAAAATTGCGTTCAAAAATCACATTCTCAAAAAACATTGAAGAACTGGAAAAAATTATGAAAGGTGCATATGTTTCATCTTAAAAATATTAGAAACGACCTATGGTTACCTTACATCTGTTTATCATATGAATGTTTTTTACGCTAAATTCCCATCCTGATGAGATTATTCTTATATATTTGAAAAGTCTATCTTAAATGTGAAAATGGGAATTGGATCATAATGGCCGCAGCTTATGTCCTGATAAACTGTGAGTTAGGCTCTGAAGAATCCGTAATTTCAGAACTCAAGTCAATTGAAGGTGTTGTTGAAGTACATGGTACCTTTGGCGCATATGATATCTTGGCTAAAGTGGAATCGAGTCAGGTGGAGGCACTGCGGGAGACAATTACATGGAAAATAAGAAAAATTCCAAAAATTAGATCAACACTGACATTGATGGGAATTGAAGGCCAAGAATAGCACCTTCAAAACCCTTTGCTTTTATATTCAGATTGTAATGCTGAACAATCCCTTCAAAACACATGTCTCCCAAAGAGATACCGTTCCTGAGAGGAGGCTGTCACCCTCCCAGCAGTCTGATTTCAACTAACTTGATTTCGTACATCCCCAATAAAAGAAAATGATTAGAGGGCTTCAGAACCACTCTTCTTAGATGCGATATTCAGAACACTCTCTACACTGGATACGACGATAATCCCATCCCCGCCTTTTCCAGTATAGGCTGCATCTGTAATTGCAGTAGAAATTTTTTCTACATCTGAATCATCCACAATTGTACTTACTGTTGCAACTTCATTGTATTCTGCAGTAATGGTACCAGTCCCTCTTCCAGATCTCATTTCTTGTCTGGCCCCAGAACCCCTACCCTTTCCTTCCAGAATGGTGAATCCGCCTACAATTTCACTAATTGCATCAGTGACTGCACCAATTTTGGTTGCTTGAACAGTTGCCTCAACTCGTTTCATTTGCATTCATTTTTTCGTATTATTTAAAAACGATCATATGTTTTTATGCAATTTTTATGATACTATTGAACAGGATTGGTAATGTCATTATCCTCTGACCTTTTTAGCATCCTAAAAAAACAATATCATGAAGAGTGATGAAAAGAGATCTCACAGGTTAAACTATCTCTTGAAATGCTATTTGCTAAATCCTAAAGAAAGCGAGCTGTATCGGAGGGCAAAACAAATGGGAGTTACTGATTCCACTGCCAAAGATTACATTAGGACAGTCATAATCCAGGCCCAAAAAATCTGTACAAAGTAACTATCTGACATATATTCATAAATAATCAATTAGCGAGAAAATACACATGAATGATCCACTGTTGGATGATGTGAAAGCCCTTTTGGATAAGGATTTTGGCGACGATCGAATCCTCAAACAAATTTGTAGAGCATGTGAAAATGATGAGGTAATTAGTAACTATGAAAGAAATTATGTTAAAAAATTAGCTGAAAAGCATCTGGGAAGGAAACCCGAGTTCACTCCAACTCCTACACCAAAAACATCTTCTGCTCCTGATGTAATTATTCCTGAAATACAACCTAGTGTTCAGATGCAATCATTTCAAACATCCGCCCCAAAAATATCACATTCAAAGCCAAAAACCAAAAAAATTCTCTTAGGCATCGGTGGTTTAGCTTTGGTAGTCATCATTGCGGCTGCAGCATCATTTAGTGGCGTCAGTATTGGCACTGTATCTAACAACGTATCTGACAATGCCCCTGTAATTACAGAATCGTTCTATGTTCAGACTGATCTGGCATCATATGATCATAAAGATCTGATTTCAATTAATGGCGTATCTGATACGACTGGGACTGTTAACCTGTCAATAAAAAACCAAAATGATGAGCTCGTATGGTCTGAGCAGGTTTCAATCAAGAACGGTGGAAAATATTCCACTCTAGCCATTGCAGGAGGTCCTGGATGGGTAAACTCTGGAACGTATACTATTGAAGCAGACAACGGTAAAGAAACAAAATCTGATACATTTTCATTTACTGCGTAATCCGTTCAAATTCCTTCCAATGCGAATCAACCAAATCTCGTAGTTTTTCCACGCTTATCTCGCTCATGCATTAACGGTAAACAGCGAATCTGTTTTGTTTACCTGTGCCATCTCCATAAATGCCTGTTAGTGCTTTTTGGTATTGCACCATCCTTCCATCGTTTCATCTCAAAAATCCAAACCGCTGAATCTGGATTTGAAAAATCAACATCATCACATCCTACGTGTAGCATTTTGCTGCCAAGTTTAATTTCTCATGTAGGTTCTCATATGCTATCATCTGCCCTTTTGCCATGCTGATTTTATCATTATGAAATCCCCTGAACTCTAAAATTATGAAACTGCCTTTATGTTCGATGAGCCAATCGACATCTGTCCCTCCTGAGGCCACCATCCCATGAACAATGAGGCCTCCCAAGATTTCTCTTCCCCGTGCAAATTCAGATTCATCAAAAATCTGATATTTTGCCTTTGCACTTTTACGCGTAATCTGTCTGGAAATTTGTTCAGATTGTGGAGGATTCTTTTTTTCATATGGTGTATCAACCAAATCACTTGTTTCATTGGCCGATATTTTTTGAATTCTTAACTGAATGATAAGGGAGCTTGTAAAATTCAGTACATCCATTTCTGACTTTATGTCCTATCTGGAAAAACACTCATTTCCAGTGCCCTTGTAAAGCACAAAATATTCATCCTGATTTTTTCTATCCTTTTTTGCATTCAAAGCATCTTGATACATTTCAAAATGCTCTATCAAGTACAACTGATTTCCAGGCTCTGCAAAATAGTCTATTCCAACTAGATCAAACCCCGTTTCGGGAGTCAATTTGACCTTTTGATCCCCATAGGTGTCTTTAGTCATTTCCAAAACTGTTGATCATAAATCATTAGTGTTTTTTCTTCTAATAACGCATGCAAATTATGAACAGAACGATAAACATCTGATTCTCTCTTTGCCCCTGTACACACTAGCTTGCCTGATGCAAATAACAATATCACGGTTTTTGGATCTAGCATCCTGTGAATTAATCCTGGAAATTGTTCTGGTTCATACATGCTTCTAGGTAAAGTTCTTGCTGCTTTTTCCAAATGGATTTTTCCACCCAGATTGATTGCTGCGACTATGTTCTGGACTGTAATTACTGCATCTTTTTTTATCTTGATTTTCCCCTTTCTTAATTTTTGAACAACTGTGTTGACGGCCTTTATTGCCATCTCTTCGGATTTTGCCCCTGTACACACCATCTTACCTGTTCTAAAAACTAGCGTTGCAGTTCTTGGGTTTGTCAATCTGAACACAAGTCCTGGAAATTGTTCAGGATGATATTCTGTATCTGGAAATTTTTCAGTGATTTCTATAAGATCTATTTTTTGATCCACCGATGCTGATGCGACAACATTCTCTACGCTGACAATAGGCTTAGTTTGAGGCATGACGAGGGACTTTATATATCCCCTTTATATATACCAGTCAAATTTCATTATGTTAAATTTTTGACGGATTTCGTACAAATTCCCACGATGTTAATTTCGATGGATGGAATGTTGAGTTAGAGGGATTGAATCCAAAAATTTTATTTTTTTATATCCTTTGCACCATATCTCCCATAATCATTACCACCACCAATGAAAGCTCTGTTTTTACATGAACATTCAACTCATCTTAAAACCCTGCAATACGTCAAAAATGGCGCAATGCTAACCAGCCCGGGATAATTTCCCGCGTTTCTTTCACATCTGATTCCTGTTCTGTGAAACCCGTTTTTCAGCCAGGCAAAGAACCGTTCCACTACGAATCCTGTCCTGTTGTAACTGTCCCTGCCTGCATCATCATCTGCCGTCCTGCTGTTTTTTCTAAAGGGAATGCACGGAATGACGTTTCTTGATCTTGCATAACTGCGGATTGGTTTTGAATCGTATCCCCTGTCTGCATAGACTGAAACTATCTGTTCCATCATGGAATCGTCTGCAAAATCCGAAATTGATTCCATCACGTCTACGAATTTCGTACTGTCGTGAATGTCTGCAGGGCTCATTACAATTGATACTGGCAGGCCGGTACCGTCTGTTGCAACGTGTAATTTCGTGCCCGTGACTCTCTTGAATCCGTCAAATCCGATCACATCGCCCCTTTTTTGGAGGGAACTGATGAATCAATCGATATTTTTTGCAGGTTGATTTTTCCCTGTCTGTGTGCGGATTTGATTGCACGCCCCAAAATCTTTTTCCATGTGCCAAACTCCTGCCATCCTCTTGGCCTTGGATTGGCAGCTGAACCATCACCGCATGTTTTTGGCATCTCACTCCACCTGCATCCGGAAACCAGCACGCAGGTGATTCCATTTAAAACCGTTCGGTCATTGCTTCTTGGGCGTCCTGTGGCGGCAGGTTTTGGCAGCAGCGGTTCCATCATGTCCCGCTGTCTGTCTGTTATCTCGGTGAATTTCATGTACAGTTTGGAAACTAACAGCTCATGGATCCAAATGATCCCCAAATATTGTCCAAGGGGTTAGTTTTAAGATGAGTTGAATGTTGTAATTTCAATAAATCTCAAAAAATGACTAATATTTTATTCTTTGTAAAAGTTGACAAACTCAACTATGTTTTCTCTTACTTCATAGATAAGCATCCAACCCGAAGTAAATTTTAGTTTTTTAAATTTGTCATCAGGACACGTTGCACAACCACCTATATTGTTTGGGGACGGATGGTTTGCAATTTGTATTGTGTGATGATAGACCAGATCCCTGTCAGTTTTGGATTTTAAGAGTCCGTGTTTTACATCAAACCTAGGAGAATATTTTCTTATGAATCTAGTATTAGGGTCGGGGTAAGACATTGTGTATTATAGTTTATTGAGACAACTCATCTACAGATTCTAGGTTTAGCTTCTTGTCCATTTTGTATTGTACCACCAAATCAGTATCCTTGTCTTCCCATGATGTTTCAACAATGGACTCTGTGATATCTTCAGCGGAGTTGTTCATGTATAGCCTAAATATTCAGGTTAAATAAAGTTAGCGTCAAACCAAATTGAACTTATCCTAAAACCCTCCAATACATCATGACGCATGCCAGATACACAAACCCGAGACAGTTGTCACAGTTCCCTTCGTATCTGACTGCCGTCCCGTGAAGCCCGCACTTGAGCCAGGCAAGGAACCGCTCTACGACAAACCCTTCTTGCCATAATGTTTTTGGCTCCTGTTTTGTGCAACGTTCCTTGAGTTCCTTTTGTATGGAATGCAACAGTCAATCCCATGGGATCCCAGATAGCTTCTGATGCATGCCGCATCGTATCCCCTGTCGGCATACGCTGAGATGATCTCCCGTATCAAATCATCACCTACAAGTTCTGAGATGTTCTCTAACACATCAATGAATTTCGTACTGTCATGGACATTTGCAGGGCTGGCCCTAATTGAGATTGGCAGTCCTGTCCTGTCTGCTGCAACGTGAATCTTTGTGCCCAGGATCTTCCTGAACCCGTCATATCCTGTTTTGTCCCCCCTTTTTTTGGCGGCAACTGATGATGAATCAACTGAAATTTTTTCCAGGCAAATCTTTTCCTGTCTGTGTGCGGATTTTATCAGTCCTGATAGAATCCTTTTCCATGTTCCCTTTTGCTGCAGCTCTGAGAATCTCAGATGCGCGGTGGATTTTGAACCGCATCTGCCCGCCTGCATCCGGTTGTTAGGACAAACAATATTACGTTGATTGTGTTTCTGTCATTGCATCCTGGCCTTCCTGTTTTGGCAGGCTTTGGCAGATGTGTTGCAACTGTGTTCCATTGAATGTCTGACATTTCTTTGTGAATCATGAAAGATACGTCAGCAGGGTCATTCTTGGATCCCGATTGTCATGAATTATTTACAAAATGATCGGTTTTAGGATGAGTTGAATATGGCTTTAGCATTAGATATCATACGTCAAATTTTTGAAGAAAAAAAGAATTAGCATTAGATGAATTATATGAAATTCTTTCTCAAAATCGTAAATTTACATTATCAGAAGGAAAATTGAAACATAGGATTAGAAGCAGCATATATCCACTCAAGAAAAATGAAGAAATAACTAGAATAAAGGATTCAACTTATAAAAAACGGATTAAACATTTTCAATCCTTCTAACTTAACACACCATCCCTCGAAATGAACATCTGGGAAATTTGTACGAAATCCGTCAATAATTTAACAGAATGTCAAATTTTTTGAGAATTTTTAATTTTTCTAGTGATGTCCAACCCACTGATATCGATATTCCTCATCAATGATATCTGACACTATCTCCTTGTTTTTGATTTTGGCTTTTGGAATCTCCATATCAAATAATCCTAATTGGCCTTTACACGGAATTGGAATTCTAAACGGTTTTGCATTTTTTAATAAAAATCCAAATGTTTTGTTTTGAAATCTTTTAATTGAGAAATGACATTTTTTATCTGATCTAATTTCTTTTAGCGAATCATATTTTTTAACACCATATAGCTGGGCTTTACCAACGACTGCACCCGTGACAAATTTTTTCTGCATTTTTAGTCTTTTAGCATCATCGCCTCTTATTTTTAATGGTGCATGAATCAAAAAATCTCCACGGAAGTCAGTACTCCAACTCCTTAACTCGACGGTCTTTTTTCCAGAAATAATCAAATCGGCAAATGGTTGTGAAACTGAAAGACACTTCAAGATTTATTCTGTAGCTGCCTTGATGTATTGACCTGGGTTCTTGCCTTGACCTTCGGGCAGATTTGTTATTCCGCCATTCAAACTCTCAGTTTTTATCCCTTTACTTGCAAGTACCTGTGCAGTCATAAGTGATGTGTTTCCTGCCATGCAAATCAACAGTGATTTACCCTTAGAGCCATCCAGATCTTTATTGAGTTCTTCTGGAACCTGCCGTGTTGATAACAATTCATTGATTGTACTAGCTTTTGGTATTGCAATCTTTTCTTTGTCTACTCCTAGAGATCTAGCAATCATTTCAACGCCCTCTTCTTTTGGAGTATACGATGTATGAACCCATATCACTTTGTCATATTCTTGGACACCTGATGATGCCTCATCCAATGAGACTTGAATGCGCTGATTGTTTGACATGGCCTTGAGATTCTTCCTATACTTCTCTATGCCATCGGCCACTACGACTATAAACTTACCCCTATCTCCACCACTGAGCATCTCCAATACTGAGTATAGTGCCAGTGCCGTACTTTCGCCAATATCGTGGCCCCTGTCTACAAGGAATTTGAGTAAATGTCTTGCCTGGCCAAAATCCACCTCATGTTCTGCTGCATATGCGTCTGGATTATACAACTTCAATCCGTCTGCTTTTGCCTTTGTTCTAATTCCTGCTACGTCCTGGCCTGCAGGTGGAAATACCACGTGTATTGCCTTTTTGCCATATTTTTCATTCATGTATCTGCCTAATCCTCCCGATGTGCCGCCAGTTCCAAAAGTACACATTATTCTATAATCTTCTAACGAATCATTTTTTTCTTGCAACTGCTGCTCAATTTCCACTGCTGTAACTGCCTGGTGTGCGTTAATGTTTAGTTCATTGTCGTATTGCTCTGGACAAAAACATCCGTAAATTTTTGCCAACAGTTTTGCTAAATTAATAATGTCCTGTGCTGCTAGCAGTTCCTCAATTTCAGTAATGGAACTGTCAAAAATTGCAGGATCAAAATCAAGTTGAGCTAGTTGAGACCGAACATTTCCTGCAGTTGCCTTTGCTTTTAGTGCATCAGCATCACCATCTTTCATTCCCGGTGCCGGACAAATATCCATATCCAAATCCACTATTCGAATATTCTCATCTCTTAATTCTTTGAAGACCCCTTCCTGCAGTCTTCTTGAAACAAGAGAAATCACAGTCAGTCCCAACTTTGACATTTGGCCCAAGGCAATTCCAAAGTTGCCTGATGTTGCTTCTATGATTGTCTGATTACTTTTCAACTTGCCTGTTTTAATTGCATCGTGCATAATGTGAATCGCAGGTCTAACTTTGATTGAACCAGTTAGCAGGTTGGCATCAAATTTTCCATATACTTTCAAATCCAAACCTGATATGTCAAGCTTGTAGAGATTTTTGGCACACTCTTTGAGATCTGCGGTAAGGTCAACTAACGGCGTTGCGTTTACCACCCTGTTATCTTCCAGGTGTGGAATCTTGTTCCAAATCCCATGTTCAAATTTTTCCAATAATGCCTTATCACAATTATCTTCAGACATATTTTCTCTAGATGCAGTCATTTTTTCTGCTCATATAAAATATCTGATATAGCACGATGTAAACCGGTTTTCATTTCATACCTCTAAAATCCTGATGACCTTATTTGGAATATCGTTTAACCTGCTGACTGCCATAGTTTTTTCATATCCCAGGCGTCTCAAATTATTTGCTATTGCAGTTGCCCTCACCGTACTTGGGCCTAATCCCAGAGCCACCATGCTGATTCCCAACCCTTTGAATGATTTGCCCATGCTTCTGACCGCATCAGGATCTGACGGTTCCCCGTCAGTCAATGTCAAAAAAATATCTGGTCTTTTTGATTGCAAAATTGGAAACATTTTGTCATAAACCTCGGCCAGTGGTGTGGATCCATTGGCAACGATTTTTGCCAATCTCTTTGCAGTTGTGCTATTCCATTTCACATTTTCTGGTTTAATTGACCAGCAAACCATTGATCTATTTTCTGTACTAAATGCATATACTGCAAACTTGACTTTAAGAAATGACAGCACTTCACACAATGCCAGCGTTGCCTTTTTGTATTCAATTGCATCTGATGCAATGCTAGATGAATGATCTAATAATATCACAATCTTTGTCTTAATTGATTTTCTAATGTCTGTAAAAAACGGTTCATGCCCCTGAATGTAACTTTCCTCATCGAATTCATCGCCTGAGACTAGATGTCGTTCCTTCCAACCTGTTTTCCATTCCTTAAATTTCGTTTTTAACCCGTTAATAAGGCCCATGTCATAGATTGTAGTTTCATCGATGTTTCTATCTGCTGGAACTTGAACTCCTATCGCTTCAGTCGCCAATCCTTTGTTCTCTGTTTTTTTATCTTCATCTAACAGCACCCTGTATTCATCATATACCCCTTCACCTTGAATCACTGACGCTGGATCAATTTTTCCCAAATCCCCTTCCTTATTTTCCGAAATCACTCTTAGTACTTTTAACAATTCCTCTTCTGACAACGCCATTCCCGCTTTCATGAATGGAAGTGATATTGGAATTGTCAAAAGGGAATCAATATCCAGCATCTTTATTATTTGACTAACATTTTTTTCAATCCATTCTGTATCCTGTCTTTCCTCAATTGCCTGTTTGACAATTTTTTTTGCAAATTCTGCTGCCTGTTTTACCTTTGTAAAACTACTTGCTTGGATTTCCCCTTTTAATACGCCAAACATAAAATACTGGTAAAACGCCTCTACCGTCCTTGCTTTTCCATAAACCGTGTGCAGTTGTGGCCTTGCAACAAGCATGTAGGTATAATTAAAAATAATCTCTGCATCCATTCCTCTCCAAATCCTTCTACCCAACCGTTCAATCCTTTGGGTTTCCATTGTATTCAGAATAAACCCAAACGCATGGTCGTTACTGAGAACTTTTTTAGAATATCTTATTCTCATTCCCTCATACCATAACGAGGTTCTAAATTGACGGTATTTTTGAAAGTCGTTCCCAATTCGTTTTTCCAATGGAGTTAGAGATACCCTGTTCTCTTTTAGGTGGGTTTTCGTTTCTGTTTTGTCTGAAATTTCTACTATTACGCTGTCTTTTTCAGCCCATCTTCTGACAAGAAAAGTCGCTATTTCACCCAATGAATCACTTTGAAGTTGGACTGCTTGCATTTAGTTCCCAAACATAGAGGTTATGATGTCGCTTACTTTTTGATATTCTATATCTCCCCATTGTGCATAAACATTTCCAAAAACAATAACTGCAACCTCTTTCGGTGACATTCCTTTGCCTAATAATTTAGCAAAAGCAATAGTTTCCCTTAAACTTGGAGAATAAAACAATTCTTCAACTGCAGCTGCCCGTCTTAGCGTATTTGCCAGTTTGATTGCCTGTGCCATTTCAGATTCGTAATTTCCTGATACATATTTCTTCACAATCTCTAATTCCATCTCTTCAGGAGGATATTCCAATCTGACCCGTACTGGAAATCTGCTTAGCAGCTGTGGTGGTAACTCTTTAGTCCCACTGTGTGTTAACGGATTAATTGTGGAAACCACAAACCAACCATCTCTTGCTTTGATCACCTCGCCTGCCGATTCTTTTAATGCAATCTGGCGCCTGTCATCCAATGCTTCGTCTAATCTAAGCAAAACATCTGCTTCGGCTGAATTGATTTCATCCAGATAAAGCATATCCCCACTTTTCATTGATTTGATCAAAAGGCCTTCGTCAAAACTAACCGTTCCATCTGTCAGTGTTTTAGTACCAATCAAGTGGCTCTCTCTAGTTCTTAGGCTGAAATTAATTGATTCTAGACTGACGTTCTTGCTTTTGGCAAAATCCCTCACTAGGGATGTCTTGCCTGTTCCTTTCGGGCCTATTATGAGCACAAAAAGACCCGCATCATATGCCCTGTTTAGAATTTCAATCGAGTTATTCCAATCCAGATATTGTACCTCTTCCAAAGTACGTTTTCAATGATTTAAACGATATTTAATATTAGATCTAAGATCCAAACGCCTCTACTTTGGCAAATGACTCGTCCATTCTTTGATGTAAGGTCTTATTCCAATCGTCAAATCCCGATGGATCTTTTGGATAATTATTGTAGTGTTCTACTAACCACTGATTTTCTTTTGACGTGTATCTTAGTCCATCTGCAACTGTCTTGTTCATTGCACCCCTGATTATCATTCCTATTTTTCCTAATCCTGAAAAATCCGGATGTTCGCCTTTGCTGATCGATTCAACATCTAGATTGCCTAAGAAATGTTTCATGCCGTAGCTAATCTGCTCATTTGTCATTTGCTGAACCAGCCGTCTAAATAATTCCAATCCAGCCGTCTTGTATCCGTACTCTTTGATGAAATCCAAATTGTATTGCCATAATCCTGCTTCTGAAACGTCATTTGCCTCTAAAGCTTGGGCTACATTACTTCCTAAAACGGTTCCTGCAATCAGTGCTGGCCCTATTCCGCCTGCATCAATTGGCTTTGGCATCCATGCAGAATCCCCAACCATCATGTATCCTCCAGATACCATGCAATCATTCTGCCTTCTGACAGAAACCTGGAACACCCCTGAATTGTTATTGATATCCTGTGGCTCTTCAGACAGTCTTGCATTTTTAACCGCAGTATTTCTATGGAGGTATTCTTTCATCAGTGATTCAACGTTATCCTTCCTGCCCAATCTCCTGTTTCTTCTGTCCAGGAGGGATTTTTCTACACCTAAACCCATGTTGACTTTGGTGTCTCCCTTTGGAAATACCCAACCATATCCACCCGGTGCAATATCTTGATCTAAATGAATAATGCAATAATCTGGATCAAAGTCCGTTGGATTGCTTTCTCCTTTTTCAAAATGCATGATGTAACGTCCGGTTGATTCCAAATCCCTTCTGTCAATTCTTTTTTCAACTTTGGTAGAGTTTTGAAGGCCGTTTCTTAGCATAGATGTGACTCCCATGGCATCAATTACAATTTTTGATGTTTTTTTGAATGGCTGTTTTGTCTTGTTATCTACCCCTTGTATTCCAACGGCCTGCCGCCCCTCGTAAATCAAACCTGTCAGATTAATCTCATATTCAAATTCAATTCCCATTTTTTTACATCTTTCATTTTGAATCTCAGGCAGTCTTTGACGATTTAACATGAATCCTGCACCATCAAACGGAATCGCAGTTTCCAAATCCGGGGAGAATGCCATTACTCCTTTTACATCATGCTCAATTTCCGGTCTAGTCCATTCCACCTTGATTCTTTCTGACATGAAATCGACTGCCTCTTTAGAGCATGCATCTCCACATACCCATCCTGCCAGTGATTTTCTACCTGGCAAAAATTCAGTATTTCTGTCAACAACTAAAATTTTTAAACTTTGATTTGAATAATGGGCAATAGCTTGTGCTGTAATGGTACCGGCAAGGCCTCCGCCTGCGATTATAACATCGTAATCTGCCACGATATTGAGGTTTGTCTATCAGTATTTAAAATAATGCCATGAAATAATCTGCCGAATCAGTGCTTGGACTACTAATTGATAAGGGGGTCGGTTCGTCGCGGCGTCTTCAAAGCTTTCGCTCAGACTGGAGCGGCTGTTATTTCCTCATTCCCAAACTGTAGAGTTCTTTTATTCTTATTTAACCTAGTCGGCAATCTGGAAAATTTCCGTAAATGTTTTGATCGTATCTTTCTTGTTGTAAATCGGTGCATGTATTTTTAGTTTTATCGCACCTTTTTCTTGAACCCTTGGATTTTCTTTGATTAATTCCTGCTTGTCCATTCTCATATGGAATCTTGAATTTGCTGTTCTTTCTTCTATTTCGTCAATCAATCCATTGATTTGCTCTTTTGGTAACAACTCTAAAATTCTTTTCATTAGGTTTTGAGCCTGTTTTTTTACAATATTTGCTCTTAGCATGATTATGGGATTCTCATAATGCCCTTCCATTTCGTCGATTGCAAAATCCTCCTCTCTTAGTCCTAAAACACCTTCAAAAGATTGAAAAATTTTTGAAATATCCTCCGTTGCATGAATAATTACATCAATTGAAATTTCAATCCTGTATGTCATGATTGCAAAGAATAGCCCTTGATGGTTATGCTTCTAACAGCTTTGTTTCCTTATCTGCGGTTCTGATAAGTTTGACTTTTTCCAGACCCACATGTCTTACTTTGATGACTTTTTTGAATGCGGCCATGATGTCTGAATTGATTTTACTGTAACAAGTCGCTTGGACAAACTGATCAATTGTCATTTCTGGGATTGTTTTGTTGATGACGTCTCTGGCAATCAATCTAAGGGCGTGCTGTCTTGACGTGTTTAACTGTCTGTGTGTTAGGGCAAGTAATTTAACCCTAAAAACATAGCCGTCTTTTGTTTTAATGTCAACAATGAAATTGATTTTTGATGAACCCCTTCTTACCAGACTGCGCAAAAATTCTTTTGAATATTCGTATCGTTTGAAAATCGTCTCAGCTCTTTCTCCATCTACTCTATTAATTTGGAAATAGATTTTGTATTGGTGTTGCGAAGGATCTCCCTTTAGGATATCATATAATGTGACTTCTAAAACTCGGTCTGCCGCATTTTCGTCATCCGTGATCGGTACGTATGCAATCGGAACATTGTTAAATGAATCTGGCGCATATACTGTAACCCAGCGTTTTTCTCGCCACTTGTCCTTTACCCGACCTTTTCTACGCGCCAATCATTAACGACCTTTGAAGCCAAAATATAAGGGTATGTCGCTAGATCTCTTTCTGATTTCCCATGTAACTCTGTAAAACACTGGGGATTTTGATATGGCCATCTTTGGTTTGGAAATTCTCCATGACCGATACTAGGATCCTACTTGTGGCTATCAGAGTACTGTTTAGAGTATGCACGTATCGCGTATCCTCGTTTGTTTTATCCCTAAATCTAATTTTTAATCGCCTTGCTTGATATTCCAGACAATTTGAGCATGAAACAATCTCTCTGTATGCATTTTGACCTGCCATCCAGGCTTCAATATCATACGTTTTAGCTGAAATTTTCCCCATGTCTCCAGTTGACAGTAGCATTACCCTGTGAGGAATTTCTAAATTCCGATAAAATTCTTCAGCCACCGTCAACATTTTTTCATGTTCCTTCCAAGAGTCTTCGGGTCTTGAAAATGCAAACTGTTCAATTTTATCAAATTGATGAACTCTAAAAATTCCTTTTTGATCTCTTCCATGTGCCCCTGCCTCTTTTCTAAAACACGGGCTTATACCCGCATATCTTAAAGGTAATTCCTTTCCTTCTAGAATCTCTCTTGCTCTCATTGCGGCCATTGCATGTTCGGACGTTCCAATCATGTAGAGATCCTCTCCTTCAACCTTGTAGATGACCTCTTCAAAATCATCTGCAATAACTGCCCCCTCCATGGATTCCCGGTTAATCATGTATGGGGGCTGAACAAGAGAGTATCCTTTTTTTGCAAGAAAATCCAGCCCATAGTGAATCAGTGCCTGATTTAGCCTCACCAGATCATTTTTCAAGTAATAGAATCTGGCTCCTGCTACTTTGGCCGCTCTTTCCAAGTCCACCAAATCCAAATTTTCTGAAATGTCGATATGGTCGTTTACTTTGAAATCAAAGCTTGGAACATCCCCCCATCTTCTGATTTCTTTGTTTGCACTTTCATCCGTTCCTACGGGAACCGAGCCATGAACCAAATTTGGAATTGTTAATGCTAATTTTGAATATGTGCTTTCAACTGCCTCCTGCTCTGATTCTAATTTTGCAAGTTCAGCTGATACATCTCTCATTTCTGACAGGATCGGCGATGCATCTTCCCCCGCCTTTTTTTTTTGAGCGACATCTGATGCCACTTTGTTTTTCTTTCTTCGTAATTCGCCTGTTTTAATTATGAATTCACGTCTCTTTTGATCAGATTCGATTAACGCATCCAAGTCAAAATCTACGGCTCTCGCTTTGAGCATATCTCGAATAGTCTGTGGTTTTTCTTTGATTAACTTCGGATCTAACATCGCTCTATCACCTTCAGTGCAACCTGGATATGTTCCATTACCTCATCAACAGTATTGGTCAGCTGTTTCATATTCTTTTTACTTTCAAAATTAAAAACCAGTTTGCTATCAACATTCTCAACACAAAGACCCAATCCCTCTGGAAAATCCACATTATCTGGTTCCAGTGCCTTTTTGACAGCCTCGGCTTTTTCCCTTGATATGTTATCGAGTATTACCTGCACCTGACACGTTAACGACATTTACTTCCAAATATTTGAGAAAGTCATCCAATTTGTCTTTAGTTATTTTTGCTCCCGCAGCAGCATCATGCCCGCCACCAACGCCGTCAAATTTTTCGGCTCCCGTTCTCATCACTTCGCTGAGATTGATATTTGACTTGCATCCAAATGACTTTCTTGATGAAAACTTGATGGTGTTCTCTTCGGCCTTGGCTCTCAAGATTACTATTTTGCCTGAATTTTTCGGTGATCCTGCAATTAGTGATGAAATTGTACCTGTCATTGTTTCAGGGACTATGCCTTCTCCATTTACCATAATGCACGTTTCACTTTCTGCCATTCTCCACCTCTCATTTGATAAAACGTTCATGTATTCTCTAATCATCTTTCTATAGTCTGTAAGAATGGCTTCGGCCTCTCTGAGAATCCTGTTTCTATCTCCCATGCATACTGCCATCCCGACTCCCGATCTATCGATTCTTCCACACGAGTTTAGCATGGTTGAAAACTCTCTTCCGTCCCTTAGGAAACTCCTGCTATCCTCTCTTGGAAATGTGTATGTATGTCCGATTAATTCCGACATTAGTTCAGTGGCGTTTTTTCCAGAGGCAAATTTTGTAATTGATTCAATAACTTGCCTTTTTTCATCCTCACCTAGTTCTGCTGGAACCCTCCATCTCCCTTCTTCTTTGAGACTGATTCCAGACGAATTTAGTAGAGAAAGACACGTGTCTCTATTCCAGGTCAGTCCTTCAATAAACGGCTGTGATGTAAATGCCAGGGCATCTGCCAATGGCCTTGTTTCTCTGCCTACAAGCAGTAAATCCAGGTCTACATCTACAAGACCCAATTCTTTGGCAGTATTGGCGATTTCAAAATTCTTGCCAGTAAATGATTTTCTTTCTCCCTGATCCTGCCTATCCCCTAATGCTGAAACTACTGCAATTGCAGACAAGTCGGTATTTCTCTCATCAAGTGCCACAGATGCAAGATATGCCATTCCTCCAGCACATATGTCGACTCCCCCATCAATGCCATATTTCCACGAATTTATGACATTTTGGTTATCTGATTCGGCATCTGGAACTTGGTGATGATCTAAAACCATCCAATTATCCCCCAGCGTTTTATCCAACTCGTTTGCAAAACCTCCTCCAAGATCTGTCACAATGTGAAAATCCCTGGAATCCGTTTTGAATGATTCAAGAACATTTTTGCTAAATTCTTTTGATGCTCTGACTGTGCAATTGGCCCCTGCTCTGATTAGAGCTTTAGCGATTATGCTTCCTGATGTTAGCCCATCACAGTCAATATGCGTTGTAACTGAGATTGATTTTTTTGATCTGATACAATCCAAAACTCTGTCTTTGAAAAATGAGAGTGATTCATCAAGTGATTTTGTCATTACTCTAGTTGAGCAACCACGGATTTATACTTCCACGTTTTAGAAATCCTTCCAATTCTTTTGTAGTAGACTGACAGTCTGTGAACTTTGGCCTCAATTAATTCCAAAGATCTCACGTTTCTATTGTCTCCTTTGTTTGCCTTGAGGTGCTTTTGAAGACCTACTGCTTTTCTAACAATATTTTCAAGGTCTTCAGGCATTTCAGATTTCAAATCTTTTTCCTCTAAAATTTGACCCATGCTTTTTTTGGTAATTGGTTTGATTAGAGGAATGGAATGCTGATCTCTTAATTTAATTCCGATTTGGCTAGGAGTCAAACCGTCTTTAGAATACTTTATTACCAATTCTTCAATTTCTGCAGGACTCTGTGTAATCCATGAGGGTGCACGAAGTGTAGCTGGTCTAATGGAATGTGATTTTCCATGTCTGTGTGTGTGCATCCGTCCCATGATTTGGCTCATTATGGAGCAGAATTAAACGTTACTTATGCTAATCTCGTACATTATCCCAAAAATTGAAGGTCGGAATAAAAGTTAAATAAGTCTCTGGCCCCAAAACGAGCAGGTAAACGGTATGAATACAACAATAGTATTAACAGCATCCTTAATCGCTGTCTTCACTATCGGAATGTCTGCAAGTTCAGCAGTAGCATTCGCACAATACATGGGTAATGTAGGTAGCGAAGGTCAAACCGGATCATACACATTAGAGGAAGCACTTGAGATTCAAGCAAGAAGAATCGCAGCAGCTGAAGCAAATCCATCTTCTGGTTCAGGAACTCCATATCTTGATGCCAGTGGTGTAGTTGGCGCAGCCGTTATAGCAGGTGCGGTGTTCGGTGGTATTGCAGGAGCCTTCTTCATTAGAGGAAGATCAGGCAAATACGCAGCAATGGGAAGAGGATAAAAAACCTCACTTTTCTCTTATTTTATTATCCATTCTTAGTGTAAACTGAATTTGTTAGATTCATTCTTTCTGAATACTGATCTCGTACTTTGGAATAATAAAGGGGCTCTGTAATCTTCGAGACCTGAAATGAATGTTTTTTAAAAATACTAAAAAACAATAAAAGAAACTATTTGCATTTAAAAATTCTTTTTGCAATTAGTTTTTGCTGAGGACTGTTAACAACTCTATAGACTACAACATACGGCGTAGCTGTAACTTTTGACTTGATGCGAGTCGTTTCAATATCTATTCCTGTCTTTTCCATTTTCTCCAGATTCCTTACGGTTATATTGATATTCTGTGCGACTTTTTTATAATTTATTATTGTGTCAGACTCTTTGATTTGTGATATCTGTTCTTTAAAAAGCCGAGAAAGGGATATCTTCCAGGTCAATCTTTGAGTGACTTCAAGAGCGCCTCAACTGCCTTGTCAGCATTTGGATATGTGCATGCTATGATGTCTTCTCCCTTTTGATATTTTCCGAACCCTTTGGATGCTTTCAATATTGTTGCCATGTTATTGTCATGACAAATTATGTATATGTACTTTACCAGCCACGCCTCTATCGATCTAGATTATTTTCACAATTTGAAATTTAACGAAATTGTTATGATGTGGGTATTCAGTTTGTAATGACAATATTTTTTTTAGAAATTACAAATTTTATTTTTTCAGGGTTTCCCAACTTTTCCACTATGGGTTTCGGAACTATGCATATTGCGCCTCTTGATTCATCAAGATTCAAACTCACTGTAAATTCCGTCTCGTCTTTTTTCCATCTTGTCAATAACGGCTAAATTCATTCTATCCATATTAACCTTAAGGTAAAAATAATTCTAATATAACCTTAAGGATAATATTAGTACATGAATCAAAGAAAGGAGAAGGCAAAACAAATGATTGCAATAACCGGCTATGCTTCTCAGTTTGAATCAAACAAATTCCGAGTACGATCACAAACCAATCCGGATTCATCATATGTCGTAACCAAGACTGAAAACGATCTAAGATGTGAGTGCAAGGATCATCTATGCAGAAAGGCAGACTGCAAGCACATCAAGATCATATTGAATGTAATCATGAAAAACAGGCGCTACAAGAACAACACGTTTAGAACTGTGGAGAGATCCAACCTCAAACTCTACAAGTATTGTGATTCAGGCAGGATAACCACAAAGGGAACCAGAAAGAACAAGAAACGTACAGTACAAATCTACAAGTGTCTGGACTGCAAGAAAAGATTCCCAGCAAACTTTGGATTTGAGAAAAAGCAGTTTGATTATGCCACGATTGCAGGAGGCCTTGCAGATGTACTATTCAGGAATGGGTGTAAGAGACATTTCAAATCACTATGAGATGTTATGTATTGAGGCATCATTCAAGACTCTATAATTGGGTAGCAAAATATTCCAATCTGGTCAGCAAGTATCTACACGAGATTGTAACAAGAACCAAAGATAGAATGATGGTAAGGGCAGACGAGGTATGGATTAGGGTAAATACATGAAATCCCCAAAGAATGTATTTGGAAAGAAGACAAATCATATCAGGCACATTCACATTACAGGCAAAAGAGATCGTGATAACAACAAGATGGAACGACTCGATGGTGAAATCAGAGACCGAGAAAAAGTATTCAGAGGATTAAAGAAAATTGATATCTCAATCATTGACGGAATGAAAGCATGCTATAATTTCACAAAAAAGCATGGAGCCCCAAATGGAAGAACCCCAAGCGAGGAAGCATCAATCAAGGTTGACGGTAAGAATAGGTGGAAAACAATTATCGAGAACGCCGGTCTTTACAAGGAAAATTCAGTCTGATGGGTCTCGAGGATTACACAGAACCAATAAAGGAAATGTATATATCGCAGAAACAGAGCCAAATTATTATGATTCCTATCGTAGGTACTTTCCTAAGCATCCTCTCATCAATTACAGGACAACTAGGACCAAACTACGACCCACTATTTTACGATGTAATGATTTACATCTTCGGAACCATTATGTTCACAATATTCCTTCTCGGAATTATCTCATTCTGGTTGCGTGTACACGGCTGGGCTTACAAAGACAACCGTGAGAGATGGGTTGATGAATTAGACAGACACTTTGAAAGAGAAGGTATCGGTCTTATTCCAGACAACGGTAAATACTGGTAAACTTACCGCTTTCATCTTTTCATTATTTTTGATATCTTTGAAAACTGTACTGTCTTTAGTCTTATTTTTTAGAGTCTGCAGAAACTAACTTTCTGGTTCTAATTCTGGAAGGAAGTCTGAATCTTTAGATGAGTCATAATCCTTTGTGGTGAATACCCCCTTGTAGTGGTATCCATCTTGTAGTGGAGTATTGATGAACTGGGATGATTCTTTATCGTTTACATAAAATGTCGATTTATCCTGATCCATATCTCTTAGAGGAAAGTCCCACATCCACAAAAAGTGCCCAATCTGCCAATCATATTCTTCTTCCCATTCAACATGAATTGTACCATCATCTGTCAACGTATACATGGTTCTCTTACATCCTTCATCATCTAATCCTGCGTTGACATGGGCAGGAATTGGAGTTTGAAGACCGTCAATAATTAGCTCTAAGGAAACTGTCATTTTGTATGGTGTATCTCTATCATTGATACACACCTTGAGCGGATCATTTTGGCTGAACTGTCCTTGAAGTACGCTACTGGTAACCCCTACGGTAATTGCAATAACTGCAGTAATTGCCAGAAATTTGAGGGTTTTCTTCTTCTTGTAAGGATCCCCCATTCCAGGATATTTCATCGTGATGCCTTTAATCAGATTCCTTAAAGTCCTTTCTCTTATTCGTACATGATTTCAATCGTATCGCATCGGTCTTGATGATCTGCTAGAAAATAGGTTATTTCATCAGAGTCAATTTCTAGCCATTCTGATTCTCCCTTGTATGGCAGATAATCTTCGATAAACAATTCTTCGGCCCCTGACACTCTGACGACAATTCTTTCAGTTTTTGGTTTTATCTCAAAAGGCAACTTCAAGACTTTACCTCTTCTTTGATTTTGAATATTGACTTTGTATTTGTCAGAACGAAATTCAGCCTCTCCAAAAAAATAACTTTGAAAAATATCCAATTTTGTTATTTTGAAACTTAGCATATTTTCATTGTACGTCTCTAGAAGATAAAACTTGGCTTGTGGAATTACGCCAAACGTAAGGGGAATCTAATAAATGAAAAGGAAAAGTGGGTTTGTTTAGATTACTTGCCAGGGTCGCGTTGCAAACGTAATGACATATCCTACACCGATAATGATTGACTGATATGCGATGTTAGTATATGGGATTGGTTTGATAATTGGCTCACCTTCAACGACTACTGTCTGACCTGGACCAAGTCCTGGACCAACTTTTGCCACATTGAGCTGGGTGTGTACGTGGTATACGCCTGCCTCAAGTGCTTTGGCCGATAGTGAGTAATCGACTACCGAGTTACCTGGAATGTCAAAGACGTTTCCTGGTGGGTCTCTTGCCAACATCTCCCATCTGTTACCTGCATTGGTTGATTCTGAGAAAATGGATAACCATCCTCTAAGGTCTCTTTCTACTAAACTAACTAGAGTTCCTTGAAGTGTCAAGGTTTCACCAGTTTGTAGAGACTGTCTGTTGAAAGTCTCATCTTCGATTCTGATGAAACGACTCTGGAGTTGTGCTTGGACACCGTGAGCATCTGCAGTTGGAATTATGGATTCAACCCAGTTGAAACCTAATGTTCCTAGTGCTAGTACTACAGCAAGTCCAAATACGAAAATTCTTTTTTCGACCATAGTTATTCCTAAATTCTGAAAACAATTCACATCGTTATATGTTTTACCTTGACAGCGGGGATCGATGTCCAATTTATTGTCAATCATTGATGTATAACATCTAAAATGACAAAAAAATGAACCAAATTACTATCTTTTAAATTTAAAAACATATAATATTCATAACTTTTTCTAAATTAATAGCAATATATTGGAAAAAATAGTCAACTTCTGAAACTCTTACTTTATATTCAGAATTCACACCATGTTATACATGGCACAGATGCCCGCATTAATCCCAAAAGAAGTTGAGATCCAGAGACTAAAGAAAATCTGGCTCATCGTTATTGCTATGGGTTCTACTGCAGCATCAGTCGAAGTTGATAACTTCGTTGATGGTTCTTTGCATCAAACCTCTATCAGAGACAGTGCTTTCACACCGGCTCACTGGTGGCTGTATTCCCACTTCATCACATTACCACTTGGATGGGGAGCAGCGGCAATCTATGATAGAAAAATCCCAGTTCTTAGAGGCCCAAACAATTCAATGAACACTGGATTGAAGATGACCATTCTTGGTTACCTTGCAACCATGTTTACAATCGGTGTCAATGAGATGTGGCATTTCTGGTTTGTGGAAGAAATCTTTGCAGTTCCAAATCACTGGATGTTTAACATGGGAGTCGTAGTGGCTTTCATGGGCGCACTGGCATATGTAGTTAGAGTATATGCTCGACTCGTAGAACTTGGTGCAGAAACTCCAGGAGAGAATCCATACGTTGCAGAGATGTACAAGATGGCCTTGGAAGGCAAATTGTACAGCAGAGCAATCCCTTAGAAAAAGTGCATTAGCACATTTTTTATTTTTATCAAGCCGTAGATCGTACTTGGTCCCCGGTTTAAGAAAGACTTAAAAGGATTCTGAATTAGAATAATTCCATAATGACTCTTCCTAAAGGATTCGGTTCCGGCGGTGGCGGTGGATCATCTAGCGCTGACGTAGAACGAATGATTGGTAGACGCGTTGAAAACATGACCGGTATGATTACAATTTCATTCTGGGCAGCATGGTTAGCAACTTTTGCTGGTACTGCAGCAGGATACTTCTATTATCCTTGGGCATATCCAACACCAAGTGGTCACTTTGCATTCATCGTACTTACAATCATCGAGGCAATAGGTTACATCTTCTGTGTTAAAGTCATGGAAGAGGGTTCCAACAAGAACAGTAATGGTATCGTAGCAGGCAGTATTGGCGCAGTTACAGCAGGTACCATCTTCATATCACTATTCGTTGGTAACTAGAAGGTACAACCCTTCAGACACTTCTTTTTCATTTTCCTTTCTAGTTTAGAAAAGACGATCTTCATCACACTCTAAAATTTTATATACTGACCGCTTCTTCAACTTCGTATGGTCTGGTTAAGACGATGTACACACTACTTGTTCATAGTAGTGGTTGCAGTTAACTCAACACTGTTAACAATTAATGCAGGAGACTACATCTTCTACACTGACTGGGCTTGGACTTCGTACACGGTATTCTCAATATCGCAAACGTTGATGCTCATTGTAGGTGCAACATACTACCTAACATTTACAGGCGTTCCAGGCACAGCAACGTACTACGCTCTGATTATGACAGTATACACATGGATAGCAAAAGGTGCATGGTTTGCACTCGGATATCCGTATGACTTCATTGTAACTCCAGTTTGGCTGCCATCAGCAATGCTGTTGGACTTGGTTTACTGGGCAACAAAGAAGAACAAGCACTCCTTGATACTGTTCGGCGGCGTACTAGTAGGAATGTCATTACCATTGTTCAACATGGTAAACCTGATAACAGTTGCAGACCCACTAGAAACGGCATTCAAGTATCCAAGACCAACACTGCCACCATATATGACACCAATCGAGCCGCAAGTAGGCAAGTTCTATAACAGCCCAGTTGCTCTCGGTGCAGGTGCAGGCGCAGTATTGGCATGTACATTTGCAGCCTTGGGTTGTAAACTGAACACTTGGACATACCGATGGATGGCCGCTTGGTCAAAGTGGGACTAAAAACCCAACCTTTTCATTTTATTATCTGTTCTTAGAGTATTCTCTGCAAAATTTTTTGGCAAAGAAAATTTAAGAAATATTTTTTGAGCCTTTCTAATAATTTTTGATTAACAATTCAAAGTGTCCAGTACGTTTTTTGGAGTTTGAATTGATACAACGATTTACCTGAATTTTGTTTATTTTCCAGGATTTCTTTGGGAATATTTCTGCAACCTCTTTTGAATCCGAATTTGATAACAGAACCTTGCATCCTTTAGAATCTAACTTCATACAAATCTCAGTCAATCTATTCAGATCATTATATATGAAGCTCTTATTTGTATAACCTGTGAAGTTAGCGGTTTCACTGACTGGCTGATACGGAGGATCAAAATACACTAGATCCCCTTTTTTGGCATCTAGTAGGACCGATTCAAAATCCCTGCATTTTATGGCAACCCTACTTGATTGCAGAATAGCACTTACTGAGCGTAAATTCTCTTCATTTACGATATTTGGGTTCGTATAACTGCCTAGGGGAACGTTGAATTTTCCTTTACTGTTAACTCTGTATAATCCATTGAAACAGGTCCTGTTCAGAAAGAGCAATCTGGATGTTTTCTCAATTTCGCTTCTAGGATTGGATTCTCTGACTGAATAATAGTATGTTTTTGAGTCTTTTTGATAATTCCTTTCATGACTTTTTAGGGACGAAATTAGTTCATCTATTCTATTTCGAATCGTGGTATATGTTAAAACTAAATCTGTATTCAAATCTGAGATGCTGCATTTTTGAGCATTTCTCTCAGTGAGGATGTGAAACAACAGTGCTCCCCCCCCCAAGAATGGCTCAAAATACGTGCCAAAGGATTTTGGGAGATTCTCATTCAGAATGGGAATTAGTTGGCGTTTGCCTCCGGCCCATTTTACAAATGGTTTTGGCGTAGTCGCAATTTGTCTGTAAATTTGTCTCAATGCTTGCTATTGCAAAAATCATTAACTGTGCTTTAGATAAAATAATTTGATCTAGAACTATAACTTTCCCAGTCTCAGAATAGCTTAAATACAAATTTCGTAAATCTGTCAAAATTCTGAGAATCTTTTGAAATTAAAGGATAGGGAGCTTCGAACGGGATCTGAACCCGTGACCTTTACATTACCAATGTAACGCTCTACCGGACTGAGCTACCGAAGCACAAATTCACCCTGTAGAAAATCCTTATAATTCTTCATTCTTGGGAGAATTTACTCTAAACTGTTAAATTTCACTCAGATTTTTATCCTTTTGGAGGAGTAATCAAGCCTGGCCAAAGTAAGCACTTTGTGCTTTTGGACATGCAGGACTTAAGATCAAATAATGGGTGATCCTGTCTCTCAGGAGTTCGTGGGTTCAAATCCCACCTCCTCCACCTATCTTGGATTTTTAATTCCTCTAGCGTTTAGGACTTCGTAGACATCCGGTAATGAGAAAACAAAACCGACATGTACACAATCTTTTTCATCACAGAGCTGGCAAAACAATTCCCCTTTTTGAATGGCAACTTCTGCGATTCTATTTTTGATATTGTCTTTAAGAATAACACGATCATCATCGATTGAAATCTTTTCAATCTTTGGAGCATATCTTGCAAAGGTCTTGTCCTTTTGCATCATCTCCTCTAACATGTAAGTCACATAGCCGGCAAAACTGTTGACCCCCTTCATTGTTAGGTCGTCTTTGCTCTTTTGATAGACTTCATGGAATTTATCATAAACAGTTTCCGAAACAGTGATTGACTTGAATCCAGCTTTTGGCAATTTACTTTTCCTTACCGTACAATAAAGTACCCAAGTATATAATGTTTTATTCTAAAGGTGCCGGTGCGTTAGTGGGACATTTTATTCGTGTTTTCGGTCGGAACCTGCAAAATATTGCCTGTTTAAGAATTTCTTTTTTTGACTTTAATTATTGGGTTTGTATTCACAATGTAAACAGGCTCTCCTTCCTGCGTGTAAAATTTTGTTTTGTTAATTTGACCAACCACGGTTTTCACACTGAGAATCATATCGTTACTCAGTTCATACACGCTGAAATTCTCTCGTAATGCCTCAGTTTCAATATCTTCCTCGATGATTCCCTCTTTTAATTGAGATGGATCATAAGGTTGGAATCCCACAGGGTTTCTTTTTTCCATTGGAACGTATGCGCTAATTGTATTACTTGAATTGATAGAATAGCCCTGTGGGGATTTTGGATCTGGTAAAAGATAGTGTATGTTCACCATTGCTTTGATTACCGTTCCATCTACAATTTTATAATAACTTGGTTCGACTTTTAGTGGTTTGGCAGTAACATAACCCATTCCTTTGACATTTTCTTGAATCTCTTCCTCGGGAATCATTTGTTATTTTTAACCATTCCAATCCCGTTTAAATTCTTCTATCCCAACTTGAGCTAAAATAGAACGCAATAGTCCCATTCCAATTTCATTATTTCCGCCATGAGAAGGGACAGCAGTTCTTCTTCCTTCTGCATTTCTAAAAACTGTGTGACTTCCCCTTCCTTTTTCTAGGCCGTGGTTCAAATCCCTTTGATTGTAGATACTTTATTAGTTCAGATGGTTTTAAAACTGGAAGTTTATCTGACACTTTTTAGAGATAGTAACTTACTATGTTAAACTCTTTTTCATCATTCATGTCTTCTAATGTTGCATCAATGGCACCTCTAACATTCTCTAGGGCTTCTTTTTCATCAGCACCATCTGCCACCACACCTTGTAATTCTGGACAAGTAGCGATTATTCTTCCAGATTCATCTTGCTCTAACAATACCACGTATTGGGTTTCGACATCCGTAGAAAGAGTAAATGCAATTTTGCTAACTTCTGCATCAATTTCCTTCATAATTGGAAATGAAACGATACGGGCATCCGTAGGTCTGTGAATTGCTGACATACTATAGATGCCATCTCATGTAATATGGATTTAACCTTATCTGTGAGACTTGGGCATAATCATTCTACAAAAAATATCTTACCAATTTCTCAATAGCAAAGCATGTTCAAACGTATATCCGTTGATCTTTCTTTTGATATCATCGGTTTCTTCAAACTTGGCAAAACTGCCACTAATCAACAAAAAATTGAGGCTAAACCAGAATAAAACCAATCTGGATCGATTTCATAATCTAGCTTGATCCTAATGTTCAGCTTTTCTCATATTTTCATATTTTTTATGTGGCGCTTGCAATCACTCAGTTTTTTATCAAACAATCAGGACATAAGATAATTTCCTGGTTGTGGGTTAACCTGGACATTGTTTTACCATTATTCCTTGTTATCTTTTCTAATTGATTGCCACTCTTTTTCAAAAAACACGATACAGCATGGAAGGATGTCATGTTTCATACATCTCCAAAAATATTTCCCCCTTTTTTCATCAAGCGGTTTTCATCTCCAAGTGATGATAATGCCCATGGTTGCAGAAGGGATTGGCTAAAGGACAAAGTCGGGTTAACAATCCTGCAGCGTTTAGATGAATAAACCGCAATTATGATCATGGTAAAATTTGATTCTGCCACTTGCCCTAATTGCGGCAAAGATGCTAACAGTGAAAAAAGTAGAAAACCTATTCGGTCTTAGAAACATGGGAAAAGGAATCCTAAGAGTCAAATCACGGTGTATGGATTTCCGAGACTCTTTTTATTTTTAATTGATTTGGCCATGTCCCGACTTAAAACACGAATAAAATGTCCCGCTCATGAAACAGCACCATTCTAAAATTATGCCTCGTCTGTCGGAGTGAAAATCAGTCTTTATAGAACACTATAATCCAAGAGCACTATGGGAAAAGGATATTCAACTGAAGGGATGCGTGAAAAATTAATTTCCATTTTGGGGGATGATGTTTCAGGAATGTCAGGAGTTGAGATTTCTGAAAAAATTGGCATCAATAGAGTTACTATGTCCAAGTATCTTAAAATTTTTGCAGCAGAAGGGTTACTCAGGCAAAAAAATATTGGAAACGTTACTTTATGGTTTTTGGAACCTGGACAGGAGTCATTTAACTTTCCAGATGATTATTTCAGGGTCGCCCCGCAATACCTTGACTATCTTACAAAGGGTACGTCAGATCAGGTATTTTCGCTAATTCGGAACTGCCTGCATTCCGGAGGAGCTGTAAATCGCTTGATACTGGAAGTGATTTTTCCATCCGTTGCGCATGTGCATAAATTATATGATGATGGTAAAATCGGAACTTCAGAACAAAATCTTTTACTGAATACCATTTCAAACTCTCTTCAAATCTTTAACCAGATTCCGGTTGTCTCTGATCCAAAAAAGAATGTCGTTGTTATTGCGTCTGACACTAAAAGTAGGTTGTCTTCTGAGGCAGCATCATCGGCATATCATTCAGATGGCTGGAGGGTGTCTCATTTGGGAGATATGTCCTCTGCAATTAATGTCCTCTTTGATCTTGATTTTCAAAAACTAGTAGGAAAAATCTGGAAACAAAAACCCGGCATTTTGGTCATAGCCGTTTTCGCTCAGACTGATGAGGGCCTAAACTTTTTTGCAGATTCTATAAACCCAATCAAAGAAAAATTTGGAAGACGAATGAAACTAGTACTTTGTGGCAAAGTGTCCAAAAAATCTAGAATTCTTTCTGACTTGACATCTGAGAAAATCGGAGATATTTTACAATGGTCTCAAACCGTATCCCAAAATCCAAAGTGATGAGAAATGGGCCCGATGAGATTCGAACTCATGACCTTTCGATTATCAGTCGAACGCTCCAGCCAAGCTGAGCTACGAGCCCACGGACAAACTCTAGGTTTGACTCATTTAAGTTTAATTTTGTATCCGCAAGGTGACTGGCAAATTCTTCACTCATGACGTGTTTTAGGAATTATTGATAATTAAATATAGTTGATTTTTAGAATTTGGTTTTTGAGATAGAAGATTCAGTTTTGATCTGCTACAATAATGCTACACATAAGAAATTGATTGATGGTACCAACAAATTCCTTATTTCAGAATAATCAGAAACATATTGTTTGTTATTGTGGACAATGTCATGCCTAATATCAAATATTTTTAAAAAAATATTCCAATTTTTGTGAAACGGATTGGTGTATTTTATGTGAGCATCTTCATAAGAATAACTGTCAGCATATAGAACAGACTCATTCCTTATTTCTTACAAATAATCATCTACGCCCAACAATACAGAAAAAACAGTATTCACATCATCCAAATTCATGAAACTGAATGAAGAAATTACTTGATCAGATATGGTTGCATTGGTTTGAATTTGTGAGAATAACTGTCTGGATTTTCTACAAGCCTGATTTAAAAGAAAAATTTCAAACATGGATACTGCTTTAACAATTAAATGATTAGAAAGAGCAATTCTAACTTTATCATTTTTTTTACGTGTTCTGATTTCTTTTAAAATTGGAATAACTTCTTTTTTAGCATGTCTTCTTAAATGAAGATATAAATTTTCGTTAAATAGAGCGTTTTTCTTTCGTTTAGAAAACGTGCCACGTTTTTTGTCTGCCATATGCCCACGTTTCTCCTTCTCGTATTGGCAGAACTCCAATTATTAGTTTTCTTTTTTGGCATTTTTTTATTCATTATGAACACTATTTCTCAAACTCTTTCCATTATTTTTCCATTAATTCTCTATCCTGTCTTGAATTTGATGTTTGACTGTTAGATAAAATTGATTTTTTTATACTGTCTATTAATTCAACTTTGTATTTTTCTCTTCCGGGAAGCTTGTTTTCTTTTCCCATTTTGTTTAGTCGCTTAATTTCTTGTTCAAACAATCCCAATTTTTCTAAATCTGCTCTCTTTCTTTTTAATGCCCTGTAATATGAAAAAGGAACTGAATCAAAAATTTCATTTTTTTTGAAAAATTTCACAACAGTCAATAAATCATAAATGTAGTCTTTACTCAATCCAAAATCTCTAGAAATCGCCTCCGTGTAATTAGTAATCTCAAATTCATTTTCTATTGCTTTATTGAATTTTCTAAGCAATTCCCCTAAATTCCAGTACAGAGAACTAGGCAAGTATTGGTATTTTTTCCCTTTTTCCGATGTACCATAGAATAATCTTTGTGCTTTTTTTACTAGCTCAAAATATCTGTCTCTAAAATCTGTGATTTTTGTTCCAGGATCCCCTTCTAATTCCATGGTGTCTATTAGATCAATCATCACTTCCCGAATCATATTTTCACCGTCAGGAAATTCAATAATTTTTACAGGAATTCTCTTCATTCCAATCCCCAGACAGCATGTAAGAAATCCCTGAACCGAATCATTGTTTCTTTTGCATCCCATTCAACTTCTTCATTTTTGTGTCTGATTAATGCCTCAATCACTATTCTCATCAGGTTATAGTTTTGGATTTTTTTACTATCCATAGTGCGTAGGTACATTGGATGTAATTCGTCGATTACTATTGCCCCTACATTTGTTTGAACGCTTGCTTCCTCATTATGCGTCTGTAATTGTTTGGTAAAAACAAGCTTTAGCCCTTTAGATTTTTTCTCCTTTTTGGAGGCTGTTCTATCTGCATCTTCATCCTCAATCAAACTAGTTCCATCATCTATGCTTCTATCACTTCCATCCTCCTCTCCTGATCCAGTTCCATCTCCAGGTCCCTTGCCTGGCTCTTCCCCTACAACCGTGTCACCGTCTTCATCTAGTGTCAGTGTACTTTTTCTAGATGTGAGGAATGGATTTAGATCTTTGAAATCTTTCGTATTGAGCAATTGATCCAGTCTTTGTGTGAGTTCATTAGTTACAACTTGAACGTCCTGTTGAAATTCCACATTCAGTAATTTTTGTTCCTCTAAGAATTTCCAAAAACCATCTTCAACCTTGGATCTACAATCGTTTGTATGGATACCTTTTTTGAAATTTTCTTTATTTGATGTTAGTTGATCTGCAAGTACTGACAAATCAACAATACAAAAAACCCGATTTGAAAAATCCCCTTTGATTCTAATTGCAAGATCTAATTCTTTATTGTAAATTCGTTTTCCAAAAACAGTGTATACGATATGTCTTCGCATTTCAGGAATTTTCTCTTTTGAGATAAAACATATTGCTGGAATTTTTTGTTTTTTCCAAGTAAATATCTTTTTGAATCTGTCTCCTTTTGGTAACCATGGGGATAGTGGCTTACCATCTATTGTAATATCAATTTGTTTTGTGATGAGTGCATAATTCCACCAAAATTGAATAATTGCAGGTAATTTTTCTTTTAATTCTTGATATGCATGTGCTGTAAGTTGTACACTGTATGTTGTTCCATATGTGTGAGAATAACTTGGAATATCTAAAATTTCTTTTAGTGGATACTTTTCTGTTGTTTTGAATTCAACATCTTTCTCAGTTCGATACATTTTGGATGCCATGAACTCATCTTTTCCTTTGCCTGTAACTGTGATTATTTCTCCACCTTGTTTAGAAACTAGGAATAACTTTGCACCTACTCCTGCAAATCCTATTCCTTGGCCTTTTTGTTTTGAAGAAAAAGATACTTTGTGATACCCATCTTTTCCATAAAACTGAGTTTCTGTCATCGGTGGTGCATTGTTGTGAAATAAAAGATAGCCTGTATCTTTACCTTTTTTAACAAGTGAAATGGTGATCTTACCATTTGTAATGGAATGATCTCTGAATGCATCAACAGCATTTGCAATTGCCTCATTAACTAGAATGTCTGTTTCGCTGTACTCGTACATATCTAGAAGATTTTCTAAATTGTGTAACCTGTCTACAGGCAATGGATCCCCCCCACTCAAAAGTTAGGCAGCCTCCCAGGCCTGGTGATTACATAATATTCGCATCTATCCCAAAGATGACTCAAACTTCGTTCTTGAGAAATAATTGGATTATTTAGAAAGTCTGGATTAAAGAATAACTCTAGATCTTCAAACAATTGCTTCCATGGTATTTTCTTATTTGTGTACAATGGAGCTTTCTTTCCATCTTTTGATGTAATGTCAAAATCTCTGTCACGTAATCTATTCGCAATCAATTTGCATAGTGTTTCAAAAATATGTCTTTTACAAAGATTCATTGATGCATCAATGTTGACAGAATCTCCAGATTCCATCCAAGGTTTAATGTATGATGTAATTAATAATTCTAAAAATGTAGTAACATTCTGTAGCTCTAAATGCCTATAATCTATATCTTGTTTCATTTCATCATTTGTGATTGGAATTGTTCTAATTAAATGAGTTAAGCCATAAAATGCATTTTTAGATGTTAGTAACGGAATTTCTAATTTCATTTGTTTTTGTTGGAATTTTTCAACCAAATTCACAATCTTAGTTTTAGGAACCTGTGCATCTGAAATGAATTTGTATTGATTTACAAGTGAATCCAAGTTGTATTTGATACTATCAAGTAATATTGCAACTAGAATTTCTTTGGTTTTTAATTTCTGTAACTTTTCTTTATTTTTCAAATTTTTTGCCATACACATATGATAAATGATTTCATTTTCTGATGGCTCTCTTTTTAATTCCTTTTCTAATTCCTTCTTAATTTCAATGAATTGATCATTTAAAGAACCGTACCTCCTACCTGCTGGTGGATCTTTTCTAGCTTCATTTGACATGTATCCTAAAGTTAATCGCTCATCTGGTTCTAATTCCAAGTAAATTTTTGCAGGTGCCTTCTCAATTCCCAATTCACGCAAAACATGATAACGATGCTGACCTGCAAGTAAAAGAAACTGATTATTTCCTAAATCCTCTACTGTCAAAGGTTCAATGAGCCCTTCTGCGTTTATTTGTGGGTCCAATCGTTTTAACAAGTTTGAATCTTTTTCACGAACAACGATTTTCTGATCAATCTCAATACGTTCTAATTGAATTTCATTAAGATAGAAGTATCTCAACCTGTCTTGTTTCTCAAGAACTCTATCTAAAAAAATCTCTGATTTTATACTTTGAATCTGCTTTAATCTTTGAAGATCCTCTTTTTGCTTTTTATCTAAATAAGACATGTTTTGTCTCTCATCTACCGTGATTTTCCCTCCTTAGATTGAGAAAAATCTGATTGGAACTTTTGCCTTTTTTTATATTGCATTTGGAACAAAGAACTTGAAGATTTCCTAGAATATCTGATCCTCCTTTAGATTTTGGATAGACATGATCAATTTGGAGATTATTTGTAGATCCACACTTGAGACATTTTGAATTTAATGTGAACACCCGTCTTCTAACGTCAATTTTCATGATTCATTCTCTGTACCATTTTGCTTATGATTAATTTTAAACTCATTTTGGGAATTATCCCATAATATATTATTCATATTGTTTGCATTAGGAAATTCATTATCTGGTATGTTTTGCTCTTGATTGTATTTTACAAGTCGATTCGTAACATCATCTAGCATTGATAATTTCTCGTTATCTGTCAGTTTCACATTCAATGCGTAACGTGGAATTTGTGATTTTTTTACATCCTTCACTATGATCACCCCATGTTTTAGAAGTATATCGTAAATTGGAACATTAAAAAATGATTTTACAACATCAATGTTTGTAGAATCTTTGTTGTTAAAATAAGCTAGAGATTCAGATATTTCTCCTTTATGTAATGATCCGTACTCTAGCAATTCCTTTAACATTACTAACTGATAATTTGATTTTAATTTCATAATCGAATCTAAGAATTCTTTGAATTCATAATATGTTTTTATCGACTCATCTACCTCTTCATAAATTGGTGTTTGTTTTTTATGATTTCCTAAATTTTGTTTAATATTTTCTTTTGTGGACTCTTCTAACCGCCAATCTTCATCGTTATCTTCTTGTTTGATATTTGATTTTTGCTGTTCACTAATTTTTTCTTTATATCTTTCTTTCATCAAACTATTTCGTGGTTTAGTTCTAACTCTATAATTACAACATTTGCAAAAACGATTATCTTTAGCACCTTGTGGAATCATATAGATTTCACATATTTGGCATCTAACTTGACCGCTAGCATATCTACTTCCGTTAGTTGGTTTCTTTGCTTTGTATTTGATGCATTTACCTTTACACGTACGGTTTGATGAACTATTCATATGATCATGGCTTTCTACATGTTTATTTTTGAATATGTCGATCATAATTCTGCTCCTATATAGAACATAATACATGTTCTACATATAAAATTCATCTGTTCCATACTGGAACATACTGCTAATTTATGCCTAAATCCTTCTAATTATTTTATGGAACTGATCCCAAAACCGACCATTCGGGCAGTTTCCGATGACCGTCTGGGATCTGTTCATCGCCAAACACAATACATTCTCATGAAATTTCAAGAACGACAGATTCACAATGCGTGCAGCGTGGGATCCATGGCAAAAGCCTGACGGCACTGCCCTTTCTGATGCCGTATCCAGGGTCGGCACCGATGTCACCAGTTCGGCATCCTATAGCACTATCAACGCTGGTACGGACGGCATCACCTTTGATCATACCGACTTTATCGGACCAAACACGCTTCCAGCCTCAGGATCCCCTGATCCTGCACTGGTCGGCTTTGTGCTTGACCTTAGTCGCGTTGCAACGGGCGCCGATGTCACCATCACGGAATCCGTAACCTATTCTGCAACCTGCAGCTAGGAATCCGACCGCATGGCCCCAAGGTACGGCAGCATTGCCGCAGCGGCAGTATGTTTTTCCTTTTTGCCATGATGCCTGCGGATGCCGCAATAGGGTACATTACGGACTTGGGAAAAACATAACAGTTGATGCCGGCACCACCCAGACGCATACATGAACTGTCACAAACTTCTCGCTTACTGATTCCATCGATACCACCGTTGTCATTCTCCAGGAGGCAAGCGAGTTTGTAACCGTACCCCAGCTTGAAGTGCACAACCATGCACAAAGGCCATAAACGTAGTTTTGAGGTCCTGTAAACTCCGGGTCTTATTGTAAATTTTGGCTGCCATTTCCAGATTCTTCAAACATGTGATTTTCAGTGTAAAGCGACCATAATTGTTTGTGTTCTGTAAACTGGAGTAATTATCAAAAAATAAAATAAATGAGACTTGGGCACAACTGGTTCTAATTTTTGGGTCAATTCCCAAATTATTCAAACGGAAAAAGCCAGGGATCCTTACAGCGTTATTTCATTGCAACATGAATGTAAAAATCCTCGGAGACATAAGATGCGAATCACTTCCTGTTGGCGTTTTGTATTTGACGGGAATGCCGTCTTTGGATGGGGAGGTATTCAGGCCGGGTAGACCGTACGTGCACCCTACAATTCTGATGGTACGGCTGCTCATCATAAACTCATCGATGTGAATTCCAGGTAACAACACATTGCATTGTTTTCTTTTGACTGAAGGCACTGGTGATGGATTGCCCAGGGTTTGCAGATTGACTCAAATTCCAAACCAAAGAACCACTGGCAGGCGATTCCAAGTTCTGCCAACTGGCGATATCGTTGGTACGATGGGAACCACCAGAGAGGATAAAACTTGCAGTCTTAAAGTTCCGTAATTGGCCAAGAGCTGTATGCGGATGGAAAGGCCTCAATCGAACCCCCTTCTTGAGTGTCTCAGAGACGCTTTTGACATCAGGGTACTGCCTGCAGAGAGACTGCACAACGTCAAATCGTTTGTAATGACTTGTGTATCATTTGGCAGTTTGCTACAACCATGCAATCGGTGCAGGGAATCCAAGAATTGCAAAGAGAATGCCCTGCCGCTGAGAAACCGTTAAGATGTTTTTTGTGTAATGGTCATGCCCGAGTCTCAGCTGTTTGTATTTTAACCCCCGTTTATTGTCTACTTGGAGGAAACTCTCGTTTAATTTTCTTTCCACTTTATTGAACAGCCAATTGACGGGTCAAAATCTTTTTCAATTTTTTCCCCAGCAATCAATTTTTCCATATTGAGAATCATTGTTTTTTCAGTTGCCTCATCATCTGGTTTCATGGCATTGTCTATCTTGCCGTGAAAAACTAGTTTTTTTTGTGCGTTAAACAAGAAAGGGTCTGGGGTACACACTGCACCATATTTCTTTGCAATCCCTTGCGTCTCATCTACCAAATAATCAAATCTGAATCCTTTTTCTTTAGCGGTCTGTTTCATTGCATCAAAACTATCTTCTGGGTAATCAGTCGAGTCGTTACTGTTAATCCCAATCATTGCAATATCTTTTCCACATTTTTCATAGAGTTCATTGAGTGCATCAACTTTTGCTTTGACATATGGACAATGGTTACACATGAAAATTACCAAAATTCCCTTGTAGCTGCTATAGTCCTCCATCGAATGCATCTTGCCATCAATTCCCATCAATCTGAAATCTGGGGCAATGTCTCCTGCCTTTAATTTGATTCGTGATTCTAAAAGTACCATATTGAAAAGATCTTGTTTTCAAATAAAACCCTTGCCAAGAAGACAACAATTAAAATCCACACTTTATCCATTCTCCTTGTGGGCCGGTAGTATAGCCTGGTAGTATACCCGCCTTGCACGCGGGGGGTCACGGATTCAAATTCCGTCCGGTCCACTTTCTAATCCCCCGATCAATGCTGATATTCGGACTCCAGGATGGATTTAAATAGGATAAGTGTTGGTTTTCATTTATGGCAAGTGTAGTCGATGGATGGCCTGTATGGATTCCACTCATTGTTGGTTTAGCTCCAGGTTTAATTTACTGGTTAGCAATTACCGCAAAGAGAAAATAAAACTTACATCTATTTTTAGTTTCTTTTTATTCTATTGTCCGGTGTAAACTAGGTTTAAGGTTGTTACCTTTCTTGTTCACTATTTGATATACTACCTGAAATTAATCCCTGTTATCATAAGAAAAATCATGATGAAGATGTTCCCCTGTGTCTTTTTGATATTACTCCTGGTCCCATTCTCTCAGGCCCTTGCTGCAGAAACCACCGACAATACTCCCACACTAATTGTAAGTCTTGATAAAGAAAACATTCATGTCTACAAAGATTCTGAAGGCTTTACTGTTGCAGTAGGGCTTGTAGAAAACAGGGATCCTCTTACGGCTGTAACCAATGTGCAAATTCAGGCTAGCTTTTTTGATGAATTTGGAGATGCCCCATTAGAAGTAACGTCTGGCAGTACCGTTCTTGAAGTTATTCCCCCAAATGGACAATCTCCGTTTTCCATTCGTTCAGAAACTGGCAATTCTGCTATTTCCGAAGCATCTGTTTCTCTCTTAGGTTTTGATCCTTCAGAAAAAAAACAAAAAGAGATTCTGGTATATTCTAGTGAAATCCTTTCATCCTCCACACTACAATTTTCAGGAGTTCTACAAAATGGCGGTGCCCCGGTCACTGATACCACTGTATACTTGGCGTTTTATGATAATTTTGAGCCTCCAAGAATTCTTAGTGTTTCTACCATTGAATTAGGCGATGTGGATTTGAATACCGGTGTCAATTTTGTATTTGATGAGATAATTGACTCGCAAGCGGTAGGTTTCTGGCTTTTTGCTGAATCTGATATTTTCTACTCTGACTTTGTAGATGTTAAAATTCCTGCATCTGAAATACCAACCAAAAAGGTAACAATTTCCAATGTCTCAGTAAAAGACTCTGACGGAAATCCCTCATCCGAACTGACTGTTGGGTCTGTTTTTAATATTGAAAGTGAAACATCGATAGAATTTGCAACCGATTCCCCATCTGCCGAAACGGCATTCACTTACTATGTTCAAATAAAAAAATCCCCTGATCATCGTGATGGCACACCCACTGTTGAGTACGTTGGTAAATTCGATGGCAGATTTATTGGAAACGGCGTAGAAACCCAAACCATTGATTGGACTCCAAAACAGCCTGGATTCTTTTTCATTGAAACATTTGTCTGGGATAGAAATGACATACCAATTGCCGAACAAGGCCCGTACACTTTGATAACTGTAAAATAGTGCTATCTGTACCATTTCCTAGTTTTCTCATCGTTTAAATCAGAAAGAATATTCTATCTTACCATGACACCGACCGAGTTTTTTGCCGTTTCATTAATTTCCATGGCGCTCTTATCTTCTGGACAATCCGTTTTAGGCTATGGCGGACCTCCCGAACAAAGTAGTTCTAATAATTATACTGTAGATATTGCCACTGACAACCCATCCTACTCACTGGGGGAATCTGTAACATTCTCCGGCAGTGTAAGCAGGTATGATGAAGAAAGGAGCCTTCGAATCTCGATTTTTGGAGCTGGAAATGACTTGGTTTCGACTAAAAAAACACCCGTTGCCACAGATGGTACATTCTCTCACAATGTCCTGTTAAATGAAAAATTTGATACTGGGAAATTTACAGTTAAGGCCCAATATGGAAATTCAAAATCCACCGTTGCAATTATTTCATTTGAAGTGGCTTCTACCGTTTCCGTTTCTGAAGATAACCAAATCCCTGATTGGGTAAGGAACAATGCCGGCTGGTGGGCCGATGGACAAATTGACGATGATTCATTCGTTCAGGGCATCCAATTCTTAATCAAGGAGGGATTCATGAAGATCCCAATTACCGAACAAAATTCCGTTTCCCAAAATAACCAAATCCCTGATTGGGTAAGGAACAATGCCGGCTGGTGGGCCGATGGACAAATTGACGATGATTCATTCGTTCAGGGCATCCAATTCTTAATCAAGGAGGGATTCATGAAATTATAACAACCAAGGCAAAATTTCATCGCAAATACCGTCTCAAAGGCTAGTAGATTTATTTTCAAAGAGTGCCATTCAATATCATGTCTAAATTTTCTCTTGTGGCAACGGGTGGAACTTTTGACATAATCCATAAGGGTCATTTAACATTATTGTCAAGTGCCTTTGAAATTTCTGATAAAGTAATCATAGGACTTGCCAGTGACGAATTTGCATCAAAAAAAGGTAAAATCCCTACTCACAAGTACAACCAACGCTTTGCGAATTTACTATCTGCTATTTCAAAAAACTTTCCTGGTTCCGCTTTTGAAATTAGTAAACTTGAAAATGATTTTGGCCCTGCTGTCTTAGAAAAAGGGGTAGAGGCCTTGGTTGTCAGTGACGAAACAAGTTCTCAAGGAATTGCTCTCAATGAATCAAGGGCAAAAAAGAATCTGCCTCCTGTTCAAGTTGTTATGGTTCCAATGTTTCTGGCAAAAGATGGCACAAGAATATCTACGACCAGAATCAAAAATTCAGAAATTGATATTGATGGAAACATGCTATCAGTTGACAAGTAGCTTATCGAACTTTGAGTAATTGGAATAAAACAAAATTCTCTGACTGAGCCTGATGGCAATTATCAATCATATGATGAAAAAAATTGATACTGACGTATCCAATCTCAAGCAGGGGTTGCATCCTCAAAATCTTTCATATTGGTATGACAAAATTATCAAAGAAACAATCGAAATGGCCCCTCCTTGGCTACAGGATAAAATTAGGGTCAATCAAGATCCTGTACTTCAGATGAAATTTAATTTAGATATTTCAAAGCGGGCTGTGCGATATTTTATGATTGCAGTTGATAACAATTTAGACGACATGCCGTATTCTACAAAACTCTATTTCCTTAAGGTACAAGAAATAATGTCCACTGAAATGGATAAATCTCTGGTTTAATGCGATTTTTTAATTCTGGGCACAAACTCAAGCTCTAGGTATCTATATCCATTAGATCTAATTTTTTTTAATAATGGAATTCTACAAATCAAGGTATTCGGATGGAAAAACAGATGGAAGAGATTCTATACGGGACAATAAACCATATCGCTCATTTAGAAATTCACGTGATGACAGGCGCTCTGGAGGTAGGGATGAATCTACAGCTGTAACCTGTTCTGATTGCGGTATCGATTGCACTGTTCCGTTTGTTCCAAGAACCAACAAACCCATTTACTGTAGTGATTGCTTTAGACAAAACAAGCCAGAAGACTCACGTGATGACAGGCGCTCTGGAGGTAGGGGTTCACGATATTCTAGATCATCCTCTGGACGAGAATCTAGTAGAGGTAATTCCAGACCTAGAAAATCCAGAGATGATAAGTTTCTAAGAAAACAGGCAGGCTTCTTTTCAGGCGGGTCGGACAAATTTTTTGAAACCATCAAGGAAAAATTATATGAAATATTGGGCGGAAAGATTTGCTCTAATTGCGGCTTTAAAGATGAAAGGGCTTTGGGAATAAGCCCAATATCTGAAGATGTAACTTCTGATAATTCTGGACGTGGTGGAGATGCGGCATCCTGGGGAAAATACATCTCATCACCAGATCTTGCTAGGAAAGAATTGAGGGTTTTCTGCCTAAATTGCAATCAAATTAGGGAACCTGCAGTAAAACGGACTGAAGAAAGATCAAAGCCAAAAAAGAGCAAATATTTTCCCAGATAACCGTTAGAATCATCTTTGGGAGTTTGTTAACACTTTAATTATAATTATTTTAAAATGAACTCATGTATAGTGATTTCAAGGCGTTGGGCGGCTCCCTAATTCTTATCGTTGGAATTGTGACTGCATATGCTTTCTTAGGCCCATAGAGTTATTCTTTGACTATTTCTACAATCCGTCCAATAATCCCAGTTGAGATTAATGCATGCTCTTTATCTAAAACTGACTGTATAAAATCTGCAAATCTTTCAACTTCCTCTTGATTTTCGAGCAATATGCTGTGGGCTGATCTGTCTTTTAGCGAAATCACCAATTCATTCTGTACAACGTTTAGAATCCCGGTAATGCATGTCTCCTTTCCATCTTTTACAAAAATAAGACTGGCTAGTTTTTGAGCTTCGTATTTGTCTTCACAGGCTATGCTGATCCTCATTTATTCTCAAAAAGAAATCGTTCAATCTTTTCTTTTGCCTTTTCTCTATTTTCCTGATGAACTGCAAGAAATTCATTTATTTTTCCAATCAAAATTGCCTTTAATTCACCCGAGAGTAGTTTTCCAGACTTATAATCCTCATAAATTGCTTTGAGCTTATCATCATCTGGCTCAAAGAATATTCGTAGATATTGATATGATACATCCACGTCTGGATTGCCTCCAAGTTTTCTATGCTGTTCGATATCTGTCTGCCCTCCTGAAAATGCATATCTGTTTATCTTCTTTTTTACTACGCTTGGAGAATCTGTAGTGTATATTGTTCCTTTTTCAATAGATGCGGACATCTTTCCTCCAGGCCCTTCCAAACTGGGAATCATGATGTTATGAATCAGTGCCGGTTTCTGCCTTCCAATTTTTGGTGCAATGTCTCTTGTCAATCTAAAATGAGGATCTTGATCAACACCTAATGGAATCAACACTGGTTTGTCTTCAATAAAGCATGGGGCTGATTGCAACGATGTGTAAAAGATCATTCCAAGATTTGTTTCGTTCGTAAAACCAAATGCTGCTTTTGTATTTGAAAAATTAATTTTCTTTGCTACTTGAGCTGCAATTGGATAAAGCGTTTGAATATTTCTAGTATTGATAATTATTTTTGTTTTTTCAGGATTAAATCCTAACGCAATAAGATCTAATGCATTTTCATATGCAAACTCTTTTGTTTCTTCCAAAGTAAGATTTGGTTTTGAATAAAACTTCTCGTCATCTGTAAGTTGAAAATACATGTTGACATCAAATTTTTCTTGTAACCATTTTGCAAACACCCATGGCACCAAATGTCCAATATGGGTATGTCCTGATGGGCCTCTGCCAGTATACAGAAAGAATCTGTTTCCCTTTTCATACTCATCAAGTATTCTAGTCATCTCCCTATGGGAGAAAAAAATGCCTCTTCTGAGCATAAAATGGTCCTCGCCTGTGATTTTCTTGATTCTTTCTAGCAATTCTGTGGAGATTTTTTCAGTCCCAAATCGCTTGATTAGTTTGTCATAGTCAACATCCCCCTCAACATGCCAGGGGGTTACGATAAAGTCATCAGCTGACATTCATCTTGACTTAGGTTAAGGTTTAAAAAGTCTTTTTCGGATTCTTTGCTATTGTCGCAAGTTTTTCATGAAATTGAAAAAAAAATTATCTCATCACTAAGAGGCAATCAAAAACAGAATCCTGAAGCATTGGAAAAATCCACACAACTTTCCCCGGATCAAGTCAGACGAGGGATTGAATGGCTGAGACTAAAAGGTTTGGCGATTGTTGTCGAGTCAAAATCAAGTGCAATCAGTTTAGGCAAAAACGGCATGGAGTCATTTGAAAAGGGATTGCCTGAAAGAAGATTGTTAGATTTACTGAAAAACGGACCTCAAAAACTATCTGTATTACAAAGGGAATTGGGATTCGTGTTTGGGCCTTCAATGGGTTTGGCCAGAAAAAATAATTGGGTAGAGGCTTTGTCTGATGAAATTTCACTTAAAACCGCCCCTGCAGAACTCCCAGGAGAAAAAACTCTCAAATTAATTGGCAGTGGTAAATTACCCAAAGACAAAATCGACAATACTGATTTGACTGCACTTTTGAAAAGACCTGATTTTATCGTTGAGGATACTGTTAAAACAAAAGAAATCTCCTTATCTAACAACGCAAAATCAATCCAAATTTCAGATTCGACTGGCCGAATCGACGTTGAAGCTGAAGTTCCAGAAGTTTTTGTTGCACGGACTCATCCCCTAAAAGACACCATCGATGAAATTCGTGAAATTTTTGTCACACTTGGTTTTTCTGAAATATTTGGAGATATGACTCAGTCGAGTTTTTGGAATTTTGACTCGCTGTTTACTCCACAAGACCATCCTGCAAGAGAATTACAAGACACATTTTATCTGGATAAAATAAACGCCAAAAAAATTGGCACTGCCGAACAAATCAAAAAAGTATCCGAATCCCACAAAAAGAATTGGAGATACCAGTGGGATATAAACGAAGCAAGAAAAATGGTCCTTAGAACTCATACCACCTGCGTGACTATCAAGCATCTGGCTGAAAACAAACCTGATGAGGCAAGAATCTTCTCTTTGGGTCGCGTGTTTAGAAATGAGAAAGTCAGCTACAAGCATCTGGCTGAGTTTAATCAGGTTGAAGGAGTCGTTGTCGGAAAAGGTGCCTCTTTGAGAAATTTGATGGGCATTCAACGAGAATTTTACAAGCGAATTGGGATTACAAAAATAAAATTTTGGCCTACATTTTTCCCATATACAGAACCGTCACTTCAAACCATGGTTTACAATGAAAAATTAGGGAAATGGATTGAATTGTTTGGAATGGGAGTTTTTAGACCCGAGGTGACAAAACCGCTTGGAATTACTCAACCTGTTTTAGCTTGGGGTGGAGGCATTGAAAGAATTGCCATGCTAAAATATGATCTAGACGATGTAAGAGAATTCTACAGCAATGATCTTGGATGGCTAAGGAGTACTACAAAATGCCAGTAGTTGAACTATCTTACAAACGACTCCAAAAGCTAATTGGCAAGGTATCAAAAAAGCAAATTTCTGATTCTCTGCCTTTCCTTGGATTGGACATAGAATCTGAAGACGGTGATCAAGTCAGGATAGAATACAGTCCAAATCGACCTGACTATTCCACTGATTTTGGAGTTGCATTAGGATTGCAGGGATTGCTTGGAATCAAAACCGGCACTGTTAAACTTGGTGTAAAAAAACCAAACAGGTATTCTATCAATGTCAAATCGACTGTATCCAAAGTCAGACCTTTTGTAACTGGAATTGTTGCAAAAAATGGAAAAATTGACGATAAGGCAATCAAGCAACTAATGACAATGCAAGAGGATCTTCATTTTGGGATTGGACGAAAAAGAAAAAAATCGTCAATTGGAATACATGATTTGGACAAAATCACCTTTCCATTAGTCTACACCACGGCTAAAAAAAGCCACAAATTCACTCCTCTAAACTCTGAAAACGACATGACTGTTTCAGAGATACTTTCAGAAACCGGCGTCGGTAAAGACTATGGCCCTTTACTGAGACAATCCTCCCAAATGCCTCTGATTTTTGACAATGATGAAAATACCGTATCTTTTCCTCCAATCGTCAATGCCGCTATTACTGCTGTTACCACAAAAACAAAAAGTCTCTTCGTCGAAGTCACTGGTATCAACAAGGAAGATGTAGAAGACATGCTTGCAGTCGTAGCGACCATTTTACAGAGTGCAGGATTTAGCCTAGAGGCTGTAAGAATTACAGGCGCAAAAAACTCTTCACCTAAACTATCTCCAAGAAAAATGACCGTTTCACCCTCACTGATAAATCAAATTTTAGGCCTGAATCTTACACCCTCTAAAATAATTTCATCTTTAAAAAAATCAAGATTAGATGCGTCATCTAAAGGAGCCAATGTTATCTGTACAATTCCTGCATATAGATTTGATATTTTTGGTCCCATGGATTTAGTTGAAGAAGTTGCTTTAGGTTATGGCATTCAAAACCTTGAACCTACCGCACCACCCTCTCAAACAATAGGCAAAACGAATCCTGTCTCATCAAAGCTCAAATCATTAGATCAAACTATGATAGGTTTGGGATTTCTAGAGGCACTCAATTCCAGTTTAACTAGTAAGCGTGTATTGTATGGCATGACCGACAGAGACTCCAAAAAGATTATCTCTGTACTTGATTCAAAGAGTCAAGAGCATACCATTTTGCGTGATTCTATCCTTCCGGGATTGCTAGAAAATCTTTCTAGAAACATTCATGAATCTTATCCTCAAAAAATGTATGAGACTGGAACCGTTTTCACGCAAGACAACCCTATATCTGAAAAAATTAATTTTTCTGGCATCAGTGCCCATAAAGATGCAAATTTCACCGAAATAAAATCCATCATTCAATCTGCCTTGAATGTTGGATTTGGAATTAAAATTGAAACAAAAACTGCAACCAATTCTACATTTGAAGACGGCCACTGTGCATCCATTATTGTAAATAACGAGCCAATCGGAACTATTGGAAAAATTGATTCAAAAATTATTGAAAATTACAAAATTCGAGTGCCTGCAGCGGGATTTGAAATTTCATTGTCTGAATCTATTCTCAAATCTCTTTAGAAATGAGATAACAAACAAAACAATCCCTACTGCAATCAAACCCCCCAACAGTGATTTCGATTTTCAATCTTTCATGAACGTCTGAAATTTCCAAATATCCACATTCTTGCCCTGATTCAACTTTGTCAAGAGATTGAATCTGTGGATAATCAAAGAGTATTATCAATGAACCTAAAATTAAAGAAATAATTCCTATGAAAAAAAGAGCCTCACTGTTGAGTTCCATGATGATGACATTTGATGTCGAAATCTAATCCAAGACAAATTATTTTTTCTGAAAATACTTTTCAATGCTTTTTAGTATGAGTATGATTATCGTTATTCGCCCAAGAGCAGGCATGCAGACGGATTAGGATGAGTAGATCGTAACGATACCAGTGATTTCTAATTCACCCAGGCGTGCTACATTATGGGCAACCCCGGTTTCAGAACGCGAGGAGGCGTATGGCTATGTGCCGATGATTTTGTGCGAGTCAGAACCGGGGAACATTTACAAAAACCATTAAACAGTGTTAATGATACCAAAAAATGAAATGGTGAATTATTGGTTAGCAAAGCAAGAACCCAGTGGTCCTAGAGGATATAACTTTGAACAACTAAAGAAAGATAAAACAACTGTCTGGGATGGCGTTCATAATAATTTAGCACTAAAACATATGAGGGAGATGAAATCAGGGGATCTTGTATTTTTTTATCACACTGGTGATGAAAGACAGGCTGTAGGTGTCATGCAAGTAACCTCAAAACCATATCCCAATCCAAAAGAAGATGTTAAGAGATTTATTGTCGTAGATGTTAAATATAAAAAAACATTGAAGCGTCCTGTGACTCTTGATGAAATGAAAAAAGAGAAAAAATTCAAAGATTGGGAACTTGTACGAATTTCGAGATTATCTGTAATGCCTGTTCCAAAACCAATATGGGATGCTATCATAAAGATGTCTCAGAACTAACAGTGATCGGCTTATTGATATGGCGATTTCTGTAACTTTCTTTTTTTAATTGGATCCCATTTTGTATCTTGTACACAAGTATGATGTTCTGCAATAAAAAAATAATCTGCTTGATGTTTGATTAAAAATAATGATTAGATGTACAGCTCAATAATGAACCTACTGAAAAAATTTCACTCGTACAATAAACTGAAGAGTGTAAATTGCCAAAAACTCTGATTACTTCCTCAAAATGATCTACAATTTCTTGAAAAGTTTCGGAAGATAAATCATTGAGAAAATCATCGTTTGACTGTTCTGCGACAATGTTTTTCCACATTTTGGAATCACCTTGTTTTTAGTTTGCTTGCAAACTCGTCAATACTGCCATACACTTTAGCTGGCTTCATTGTACCATTTTTCAATTTTTGTGCTGTTTCCAAGATACTTCGCATTTTTTCTTCTCTATTGATTGTTGGTTGCATGTTTAAAAATAGAAAATATTATTATTAATTTTGTTAGTATTATTGTTTTGAGTTGGAATTTAACCAACTGTCGTTTTTTAAAAATATCTTTTCCAGAAACTATTTTTGAAAAATAAGGTTAACATCATAAATTCATATGTGGAGTAGAAATCTGTAGGGTAATTTGTACGGTACTGCCTGAAACACCAAACCGTAGCCTTGACGGAACCTTTTATGAATTAGTTTATTTAGAACCATGAGCAGATGGCATCAATGACAAAATTAACGGCTTCACAATATGCAATATTTATGATTGCGGCACTGGCCGTGCTGGTTGCGGTTCCTTCCGCATATGCGGCCACAGTCAATGTGGATGGATCATGCCGAGATACTGATGATACCACATCAGCCTGTGATAACGGCATTGCATACCCTACCATACAGTCTGCAATTACAGCAGCAGCTGATGGTGATACCATATCCATCTCAGCTGGAAGTTATGATGAGGGTTCCATACTTGTTGACAAAACATTGACAATAGTCCGATCAGGCCACAAATGCCAGGGTGGTACTGAATGGAAAATCTTGGATTAACGTAACATCATCAGATGTTACCATAAAGGATATCATCTTTGAGGACAACAATGCATTTCATGGGGTAATAAATCTCTACAAGACCCCATCCGGCGTAACAATACACAACAACACGTTTGCAGACACTCTGGACCATGGGGTGGAAATCACCAATACGGCTGACACCCTGATACGAGACCTGTCTATAACAGATAACGTGTTTAAGAACATTGGAGCATTTTATCTTGATTATTGGGATACTGATAGAAAGGCCAAAAATTTGAGGACCGCAATATATCTTGACGCTAGCAAGTCAGCCATAGGCGGGCTGCAGAATTCCAAGATTACCGGCAATACCATTGACACTACGACATTTGCCGGAATAACCTTGGCCGGCAGTCAAAACATCCTGGTGCAGAACAACACAATATCAAATCTTCCTGCCGGTGCAATTGGAGTTGAAACTAATTCCCAGCACATACAGATTCTTGACAATTACATACGTAATGCAAACAATGCATTACGGTACCTTAATGGGGTTCCAGAAGATACCACTGAAGGAGCTATTAACTTATGGGCAAAGCCTGATATCATTCATGTTACCGTTAGCAACAACACCGTCTCTGGCGGCAATAACGGAATTGTCTACTGTACGGGAATATGTGGGGTATCCCCAAATGAACTGGGTAATGCCAAACATCCTGGTCATATAATTGATAAAACAGCAAAGACTAACAGCACAAACACGTTTACCCGTAATACCTTTGACAATGTAAACGGTTTTGATATTATCAATATGGCATTGGGTGTGATGGTTGCGACGCACAACTATTACGGGGATTCGCCTGACTTTGCCGCCGCCATAAGCGGTCTGGTACAGTACTCGCCGTACTATGCCGATTATGTTGGAGGTGAGCTTCGCGCAATGGGACCTGCCAAACAGCAGTCACTTGCTGACGTACAGCGGACCGACATCTGCTCAATAGGCCTTGAAAGGTACAACCTGTACTTTGATGACGCCGCATGGGGAACAGAATCCTCCGCAGAGGCAAATGCTGTGCTCAACACCGGTGACATAGTACTTACTGGGGTAAAGATACAGACAGGCGGATGGCTTGATGAGAAAGACAATCCGGTAGCTGGGGCAAAGACTACGGTGGCTGACATACTTGTCGGCAACTTTTTGGACTTGCTAAGCACCAACCCTGACGGAATCGACATGAATGCCAACCTTCCGGCACCGGACACCGATGAAAAGCTGGATTTGCAGTTCACCATTGACCTGACAGGCAAGGCAACCGGACCGGACAGTCAGATACGCGAAACAATATCATTTGCAGGTTCCTGCAGTTAGCAGGGCCTCCACAACATTTTTTGTCACCCGTTGCGTTTTGATATGTCATGGCACATGCCAATCTTGGATAATCCCCACAGCTCTTTTTGGTGTCCTGCGTTTTTCTAACCTGAGCCAGGCTAAGGAAAGACCGCCTGACAGCAAGTCCTGCCTTGCTGCAGATACTTGCCGATTCCTTGAAACTCTCGCCAGATGTGTGCTGTTTGTGCCCTAGTGTGGATCATTTCTACAAGCCCCGAATACATTTATTAGCATATGATATCAAAATAATGCAATGCAAATTAGAGTGACAAACAATGTTTTCCCTGCAGCCGATTTGGCTGTCTTTTCTGGCACCATTCTTGGATTTGCATATGCACATTGTACCAATCCTCAATGCGGTAATATCGGTGGCAATCAGCCCAGTGCCGGTCAAAAGATATGGAGATCATATGGTCTGGAGGAATCATATAGTTGACCCGATTTAGATTGCCCCTCCTTTTGATTCTTAGCCTTGCCCTTTTGGTCATCCCAATAGCATATGCCAATGTCGGATACATTATCACATCCCTACAAAAAGAGATAACCATTGATGCAAACGATTCTGCCAGATACTCTTGGGTTGTTACCTCTACATTTGAGAAACCAGTAAATGTCGACTTTAAGCTGTTAAAGGAGGGTGCAGAGTTTGTCACTTTGGATTCTGAAAAGGCAGTAATTGATCCTGGCGCAACATTTGAGATATTCTTTGACATTAATGCCCCCCAGTACAACGGCAGGTATCCTGTAGATATCATGGCCTTTGAGGCACAAAGGGACGCGGAAGGTGCCGCATCGTCTGCCGCAGTCGGGGTATATCATACTTTTTACATCATAGTCCAAAACGGAGAGGATGCACCACCACAAATCATAGAGCCAGAGCCAACACCAGAACCGATACCGGAGCCACAGAGGTTAGGCGGCCTCTCCCTTTCGGCATCAGAAACAGATGACTCTCAATGCGGTCCCGGCACGGAGCTTGTAAATGGCATCTGCAAGGTGCTGGAAAATCCGCAGGACTCCAATGGTGGCGGCGGATGCCTCATAGCTACTGCAGCATACGGCACGGAGCTTGCACCGCAGGTCCAGTTGCTGCGTGAGATACGGGACAGCCAGCTGATGCAGACGGCATCCGGCGCATCCTTTATGGGCGCATTCAATGAGGTATACTATTCCTTCTCGCCTGGCATTGCAGATATGCAGCGCCAATCACCTGTGTTCAAGGAGGCAGTAAAACTGTTCATCACTCCGATGCTCTCCACCCTGTCCGTAATGGAGCATGCAGACGATGATGCCTCAGTCATATCGCTGGGCGCCTTGGTCATTGGACTAAACGGTGCAATATATGCAGGCCTTCCTCTTGTTGCCATCTGGAAAATCTCCTCCTACAAAAGACAGGAGCCTGTCTCTTAGAAACAATACTTTTGGTGTGATGGCTTTATGATTATTTACAAAATCAACTGTTTTGCAATGGTTTTGTTATCTGTCCTTATACTTGTCTCTGTAGGATTGACTGATGATGTAGATGCCCAAGAATCTCAGACACAGACAAACAATGCAAATGTGACATATACAAACAATGCAAATGTGACACAGAAAAACACTGCAACATTAGAGTCAAACATTGCAGGAGGCAGCTCTGGAGGCGGAGGCAGCTCTGGAGGCGGAGGCAGCTCTGGAGGCGGAGGCAGCTCTGGAGGCGGAGGCAGCTCTGGAGGCGGAGGCAGCTCTGGAGGCGGAGGCAGCTCTGGCAGAGGAGGCGGGGGTTCAATAAACAACAACCCTGTCAGTACTGCCGATATGGTATACCTTAAGGAGGTATCCTGGGATTGCAAGGCAGGCATCGTAACTGTAATTGCAGGACCCGATGTTAATGCATTGTCAGTAACCGTCAGAACATCACAGGGTGGTGTGCAGCAGGCAGCACTGTCCGAGGATAAAATTCCAGGCTTTAAGAAATTTACCGCACCAATCAAACAGGGAGAGGACTATCTTGGTATCAAGGTAATATCAATGTCTGGCAGGGACTCTGCCATTGTAAGCGAGTCAATAAGCATGGATTCCTGTACCGGCAAAAGGACGTTTGTCACCTATGAGGGAACCGGGGCATCCGGGAAGGGTACATCTGATGTACTGCTGCCACCACTAGGGCAGGCAGCCATGGGCGTTTCTTCAGGCGATGTGATATGCAGAGACTCCCGCGTGCTGATGATAAACCTAAGGGACAGTCCCGTGTGCGTGTTTCCGGATTCCGTAGGGCCGCTTGAGGTGCGCAACTATGCACAAAGGCCATAAACGCAGTTTTGAGGTCCTGTAAACTCCGGGGTCTTTTTGCAAATTTTGATTACCCTACCCAGTATGTAATTTTTCTTATCATGTTGAGATGTTAAAACTAAAATTAATAAAATAAGACGACAATCCTTATACAGTTAAAGACATATTCATAGAACTTATCCTAAAACCCTCCAATACATCATGACGCATGCCAGATACACAAATCCAAGACAGTTGTCACAGTTCCCTTCGTATCTGACTGCCGTCCCGTAAAGTCCGCACCTGAGCCAGGCAAGGAACCGCTCTATGACAAACCCTGTCTTGCCATAATTTTTTTGGTTCCTGTTTTGTGCAACGTTCTTTGGGTTCCTTTTGTATGGAATGCAACGGTCAATCCCATGGCATCCCAGATAGTCTCTGATGCATGCCGCATCGTATCCCCTGTCGGCATACACTGAGATGATCTCCCGTATCAAACCATCACCTGCAGGTTCTGAGATGTTCTCTAGCACATCAATGAATTTCGTACTGTCATGGATATTTGCAGGGCTGGCCCTGATTGGGATTGGCAGTCCTGTCCCGTCTACTGCAACGTGTATTTTTGTGCCCAGGATCCTCTTGAACCCGTCATATCCCGTTTTGTCCCCCCTTTTTTGGCGGCAACTGACGATGAATCAATCGATATTTTTTCCAGGCTGGTTTTTCCCTGTCTGTGTGCGGATTTTATCAGTCCTGATAGAATCCTTTTCCATATTCCCTTTTGCTGCAGCTCTGAGAATCTCAGATGCGCGGTGGATTTTGAACCGTATCTGTCCGGCATGTCTGCTCGCCTGCAGCCGGTTGTTAGGACAAACAATATTCCGTTGACTGTGTTTCTGTCATTGCATCCTGGCCTGCCAGTTTTTGCAGGCTTTGGCAGATGTGATGCAACTGTGTCCCATTGAGTGTCTGACATTTCTTTGTGAATCACGAAAGATACATCAGCAGGGTCATTCTTGGATCCCGATTGTCATGAATTATTTACAAAATGATCGGCTTTAGGATTAGTTGATGATCTCAACTATGAAAGAAGATCTTAAAAATAAAATTAATGAACAAAAAAACAAATTAGAAAATTAATTTAGATTTTTGAATTTTTCTGGCGATCAACTTTTTGATCTAAATCCTGACAATAGATTTAAACGGTCTCTTTTACGTTTAAGAAAAAGCGTCATGTCATCACTGTTTTCTAAAAAATTAAGAAAATACAATAAACATAAAAATAGAGCGTCTTTTATTCTACCCATCAAATTAATCTTAATCACTTTGAAGATGTCAATATTCCGTCACATCTGGATCAATAATCAGCACTCCTTAGATGTTAAATCCGAATCAATCAAAGGTTCACAAGGAGCCTAAGGGATTACGAAAATGAATGTCTACGATGTTATTGCATTAACCATTCATAGTAATGAGGATGTAATATCTAATCGTACTACAATGCAAAAATTAGTTTACTTTAATTCAATTATGATTAAGGGCGTGAAGGTTAGGCCGTATGCCCATCATTTCTATGGTCCATTTAGTGGAGAAGTGGCAGTAGCTCTAGAAGAAATGTCTGCATTCTCATATTTGAACGAAATAAGACACTCTGGGTTCTATGAAAGTTATACATACGAACTTACTACAAAAGGTAAAGAATATGCAAAGATCGTATCTGAACAATACCCTGATGAATTCAAAAAGATTACGGATATTGTAACAACATGTAAAGACTTTTGTGAATTAAAAGCAAACCCTGTTTCTTATGCAGCTAAAGCCCATTATGTATTAGTAAATACAGAAGAATGTAGAACGGGACAATACACAATAGATGATGTTAGTCGTGCAGCTGCAAACTTTGATTGGAATATTTCAAAAGATGATGTGGAAAAAGGCATCTCATTATTACAAAAACTAAATCTTGTCAGCGTATCCTAAGGATTACTTTAGACAAAAATCCGTCCGAGATCCACTTTATGGATTTATTGATCTTTCAAAAATTGAAACCAAACTTGTAGATACCAGCGTATTTCGAAGATTACATTCAATCAAACAACTATCTCATGCTTTTGTTGTCTATCCAAGCGCAATTCATACTAGATTAGAGCATTCACTGGGCTGTTTACATATTGCAAACAAAATGTGCTATGAACTAGATTTAACTGACGAAGAAAGAGAAAATGTTAGAATATCTGCACTCTTACATGATGTGGGACATGGTCCTTTTTCACATCTTTTTGAACACGTATTGCAAAAAATCAATCCCACTATATCGAAACCCCACGAGCTAATTACATCCATTATAATTAATGAGGATAAAGAATTAGGCTCAATCCTTGATTCAAAAAAGGATATTATCGCCAGACTTCTTAATCCTGAAAAAATTGCATTGCTTTCAGATTCTAAAACCACCCTGTTATCAGATATTGTAACCAGTGGTTTAGACGCAGATAAATTAGATTATCTGAGAAGAGATTCTTATCATATCGGTGTGGCTTATGGCCAATTTGACTTGGACCGAATTCTACACACTATAAGGAAAACGCCTGACAAACAATCTAGAATATGTATCGACATTAAAGGAAAAGACGCATTAGAAAATTACAGACTGGGTAGATATCTCATGCATGCACAAGTTTATGAGCATCATGCACGATTATCTGCAGATCAAATGTTTTTACAGGCATTAGATATTGCAATAGAACAGGAGAAAGTTATTGATAAAGATCTACTAGTCCTGAAAAAAGATTCTACCAATGAAAAATTTCTGGACTTTTATTTATCATTAGACGATAACTCTATTTATGATTTAATCATAAATAATGATAAAAGTAAAATCTCTAAAGAAATTTTAGTCAATATTAAAAATCGTAAATTATTAAAACGTGCATGTGAATTTACTCTCCATGATCTAGATGGAAATGCAAATATTGGAAATGATTTAAAATTAATGGATAAAGGAAATCTTATCAGCATTTCAAATGAAATTGCCAAAGATTTAGGACTACAACCACATGAAATAATTTTTCATAAATCTGAGATTAGCATAAAACTATTCAAAGGAGAAATCTTATTTTTAAAAAATAACCAGGTATTTGCTCTTCAGGGGGCATCCCCCATTTCTGCAAAAGACTCTGTAATCCAATTCTATGTATTTGGTCCCAATGATCTTGCAATACGTGAAAAAATAGCACGAAAGATAGCTGAAAAACTAGACGTGTCAGTGGATAAAATATCCCAATTCAGGTGAATCATCTCATCTGATCCATCGTAAAAACATGCGGAATTAGGTCCTATTATTTTGTAATTTTTTTATCATTTTCAGCGTAAACTGTCATATTTTCATTAAATTCGGCTAAAAATTGTCTACACGGGCCACAAGGAAAAACTGCACTGTTTCCTGACGATGCAATTGATTTGAATCTGCGTTTTCCCATAGATGGAACTTTGAACAAAGCCAGCTCTTTCTGCACATGTTGTTAATCCCATAGATGCATTTTCAAAATTACACCCAGTAAACACATGATTATCTTCAGTCACTAATGCAGCTCCCCCTTTGAATCCTGAATATGGAGGAATAGCATTTTTTGCTTTTTTTCAAAATTCTTGTTTTGTTGTTTTCAAGTAATTCATCATGGAATGAATAGCATTTCCGTTTTTCCTAGGATCAAATGATCTCACATAACTGTTAATGGAACTGATCGATCCCATACTTGAGGATCTAATGCGCATGAGACGACTGTTGAAAACACAAACTCACGACTGTGATACTGAACCAAAACATACTATTCCGATCAATTGTAATTCTTCTCAAATTTCAAGGATCCTACAGCAATGGGGATTGCAACTTGCTTGATCTGTTTTTCAAGTATATGTTGGGGGCAATAGGTGCATAATCACCTTCATGTTTTATTATACAGATCACCGGAATCTACCAGAACCGCATACGTTTCAAGTCTCAGGCAGATCATCAGATGTGCTTACAAGTTTTTCACTCTTCAATACACTCAACTTGTCTTAAAACCAACCCTTCAGACGATATTTGATGATCGTTTGGATCCACGAGCTGTTGGTTTCCAAGCTGTACGTGAAATTCACCGAGATGACAGACAATGGGATGTGATGGAACCGCTGCTGCCAAAAGCTGCCGCCACAGGACGTCCAAGAGGCAATGACCGAACGGTCTTAAACGGAATCATCTGCGTGCCGGTTTCCGGATGCAGGTGGAGTGAGATGCCAAAGACATTCGGTGATGGTTCAGCTGCCAACCCAAGGCCAAGAGGATGGCAGGAGTTTGGCATATGGAAAAAGACTTTGGGACGTGCAATCAAATCCGCACATAAGTCGGGCAGGATTGACCTGCAAAAAACATCGGTTGACTCATCACCAGTTCCCTCCAAAAAGGGGGCAATGTGATCGGATTTGACGGGTTCAAGAGAGTCACGGGCACGGAATTGCATGTTGCAGTGGACGGTACCGGCCTGCCGGTATCAATCGTAATGAGCCCTGCAGACATTCACGACGGTACGAAATTTGCAGACGTGATGGAACCAGTTTCTGATTTTGCAGACGATTCCATGACAGAACAGATGGTTTCAGTCTATGCAGACAGGGGATACGGTTCAAAGCCAATCCGCAGTCATGCAAGGTCAAGAGACGTCATTCCGTGCATTCCCTTTGGAAAAAACGTCAGGACGGCAGATGATGCAGGCAAGGACGGTTACGACAGGACAGGATTCGTAGTGGAGAGGTTCTTTGCCTGGCTGAAAAACGGGTTTCACAGAACAGGATGTGAAAGAAACGCGGGAAACTGTCCCGGGCTGGCTAACATTGCGTCATTTTTGATGCATTGCAGGGTTTTAAGATGAGTTGGTCATCTGATTCCACAAATGGTTTGAGTACCTGGATGGCACCGACCACCTCAACAATGGACAAATTCAAGACTTTGGCAAAGGCTGGAACGATGGGTGCAGCAGGTCATCATTTGATAGCGGACAAGCAATTTTGAATGATCATGCCGCTAAGCAACAATTCCTGAATCATTATCAGCAAGACAAATTTGGTGACAACTTCCAGAATATCCCATTAGACAAACAAATGAGATTCAATAAAGGATTGCTGACTCGGGTAAATAATAATCCTAATGCTGCAGGACACATGTTAAATGAATTTAGAAGTAATGAAGATGCAGGAAGAGACAATCCGTCTTGATAATAAAAAATGGTAGACTATTTGTTACAACAACTTGGAACCTAATATGCAAACTCTTTTTTAACATAATGATTACAATGTAATTCAGATGCAACCAAGTCAATAATCTTTTTTTGTATTCAATTATATCCAAATGGTATGGATGGGACTCGAACCCCCGATCCATGCATGAGAATTTTCTTACTAATTGAGATCACCCAATACTTTTCAATCAAAAAGGAAATGCATTTGTTTATAATCCAATCATTTTTTTGATGTTCTTTATTTTGGTTGGATTTAACGAATATTGTTTTCCGTAACTTGTAGGATGATGTAAAACTAGATTATTTTTCACAAGTCTTTTAATTGACTTTTCAACATTACCCTTATCATGGGATGCAAAACTTTTCTTGAGTGCTTCAATCGAAGTATGCCTTGCTCCGATATGAGCGTGATAATACGAACTGATCCGAAAACCGACCATTCGGCCAGTTTCCGATGATCGTCTGGGGTCTGTTCATCGCCAAACACAATACATTCTCGTGAAATTTCAAGAACCGACAGATTCACAATGCGTGCAGCGTGGAATCATTATCAGACGAGCATGGTACGGCACATCCTGATGTGAAACGATTTCATACCGGGGACAAAACCCGCATCCCGGACAGATCAGGCCGGAATGCACCCAGCTGGATCAAAAACAAACGGCCCCTACAGAACCGACAGTTTATTAACCCCTCTGATCACAGGTATTCCATGAGAAAATTCACCGCCTTACAATATACGATATTTATGGTTGCCGCACTGGCCATGCTGGTTGCGGTTCCTTCCGCATATGCTGCTACGGTCAATGTGGATGCATCATGTCCGGATGACAATGATGATGGCACATGCAATGACGGCACGACATTCAAGAATCCCGATGCCGCAATTACAAACGCAACCTCAGGCGACGTTATAGTCATCGCCGATGGCACCTATCTCAAGCCGGGATCTGATTACTATGCCATTGGCAAGAGTCTTACCCTAAAGTCTACTAATGGCAACCATGCCCAGGATGACGTAATTTTTAGCGGCACCGGAATCCAAATTACCGCAAATAATGTAAGGATTCAGGGAATGGAGATCGTGGACGCGCCAGTGCATGGAATACATGTCAGCGGTCCAAGGTCCGACATTGCCGTTGAGAACAACTACGTCAACAATACCCAAAGACAGGGCATAACAGGCGCTGGCAGTTCTGGCAACACAATCAAAGTCAGCGTAACTGGAAACACCTTTGAGCATATAGGGTACAATGCACCTGATGACAAAAAGCCGCTGTTTGCAAACGGCGACAAGGCCTCACGGCATGACATGACTGCCATATACTTTGACTGGCTTGCCGACTCTGAAATATCCGGAAACACCATTGACAAGACAACATGGTCCGGAATAAACCTGGGCAGGGTGACAGGCCTGACAATCTCAGGCAACACAATCTCTGACGTGCCAAAGAACGGAATACAGATCGCATACAGGGAAAGTGTCAACAATACGATATCCGGCAACACCATAACCAATGCAACCTTTGCCGATTCAAAGCATAGAGGCGGCGCCTTAATTGCAGACAATCTAAAGGGCGCAATCAGCCTTTCATCCTCGCTTGATACTGTGGTAGAGAATAATGTTATCAGAGACAGCAGACACGGTGTAATTCTATGTGATGGGGACTGCCATGCGACAACATTCGAGCCTGACACCTCTTCATATTCGGGCAAGCCTACTGCCAAGATAACAAAGAACACGTTTGACAATGTCCGAGGATTTGATATTATCAATGCCGTTTCAGACTATGTCCTTGTTGCAACGCACAACTATTACGGAGAAGCAGAGCCTGACTTTACGGCAATATTATCCGGCGATATACATTACAATCCATACTATAACGATCCGGAACTCCAGGTGCTCGTAGATAAAACAGGGACGGTACAAAAGTCAACTGCGGACCTTGACGTGTCACCGGTGTGCTCCATATCCCTTGGAACCTACATCATTGACTTTGCAGGCGCAAAATACGGCGCCACGTCTCCTATTGTCCAAAACCAAATCAAAAATGCCGGCAACCAGGATATTGGGTCAATAAAGTTTACCTCTACCGGATGGCTAAAGCCTGACAAAACTCCCCTTTCCAATGCCGTATCAAGGGTCGGCACCAATGTCGGCGATGCGACATCCTATGCCCCCATCACCGCTGATCCGAACGGCGTCAACTTTGACAATCGCAACTTTACCGGATCAAACGCGCTTCCAGCCTCGGGATCCTCTGGTTCCGCACAGGTCGGCTTTGTGCTTGACCTTGGCAGCGTTGCAACGGGTGCCGAGACCACCATCACGGAATCCGTAACGTATTCTGCAAGCTGCAGCTAGAGATCCTACCGCATGGCCCCAATGTACGGCGGCTTGATCATATGCTAGTCATGAAGGATTTCGATCTCAGATATATCCAGAATCTCCGGAGTTGGATTTAAGACAACCTTACTATTTTTCTGTACGTCCAACAGAAAATCCTGTTCAAGATTTTTCTGATGTAATGGAAAGTGTGTCATGCTGATCTTCTTCTTGCATGAGTGCAACTACACAGAATCTGTTTTTGGCGCATAACAGACCTACAATCAGGGCCGGTATAAAGACGAAATTTTTTCAGAGCCTATTGTACTAGTTCTGGATAAAGAGACACTGCACCTTTTGCGGTGATTGTGCCCATCTCAGACAAGTAATACTTTCTTCCTTTTTTGATTACGTGCTCTGCTGCAACCAATTCATCTAATAGTTTGCTTGAATCCGCCTGTATTGCGGATGTACTTTTTGTTGCATTGTTTTGTAACAGATACACAAGCAGCTCTTCGTTTCTGCCAGGAGTCGGATAGTAAGATGTGCGAATCAGCATTTTTTGTATGCCAGTCGGCATTGATGTTATTCCGCTCTTTGATTTCATCTGAATGCGTACTGTGTGGTTCTCGTGGGTTATGCTGATCTTTTTTGATTCTAGGTGTTCCTGGCATGCCTCTATCAGCTTCAATGCCTTTTGTACAGTCCTAAAATTCAGCTCCGTCTCTTCGCTTATCTTGTTTAGCGTATATGGCTCTCCGTTTTGGAGGGTTTTCATTATTTGTAGAGTGGCGCTAGTCAAATCAGTTCTAGGCATATTGTATAATTGTACAATATAATTATATAATATTTGCGGCATGGTTATACGATATCTGCGGCATGGTTATGCAGCATGGACGACTATGAGATTGCAATAATTCTGCAGGCATACAACAAGGGGATTATCGGGATGAAAAAATATGTGTCCATAGAGAAATTTGCAAAAATGATAAACTGGAAAAAAATTTCATCAGAATTCAGGGTAAAGAAAGGATTCAAGTCAGTTGCACAAAAGCTTGTAAAACGCAATCTGCTTTCAGATGATGGAAAAAGCATGGCAGTGCTTTATTTGGACAAGCTTGGCGTTGCATACATTGTCGGAATGATTGAAAGTGAATCTGAAAAGATATCGGGCATTTCAGGCAAGATAGAATAGTTTTCGGGTTTTGTTTTACCCAATGTCTTTTTTCTTACCAAACAGTTTCTACTAGTAACAGTATTATCTATAAAAATATTCCATGTCGTCATAGAAATATGAGTGATTGGCATGCTGACAGCAAGATTATTTTTTCCCAAGAACTGATTTTTTGCCAGAATCTTTGCCTGTAAGATGATTCGTCTTTTTGCCAGCCCAACTCATCTATCAGTTAGGCTCTGTCTTAAACGCGGTTGGATTCTTATCCGTGTCTTATTTCGGTTGATTTTGATGAATTTTGAAACTGCTATCCGTTCTCAAAATACGAATCACTCATTTCTTGATTGGGGGTGGCATCATTCCAAAGAACAAATATTCTGTACGGGTCACCCTTTTCTTTATTATTACACGCATTCTTGATTTCATTTATCCCCTCACACCGTTCCTGTGCAAGATAAAATTCACGTTCACCGAACCAACGCATTACGTTATGACATTCTTCACTATCTAAAACCTCTTTTTCATTTCGTTCTCTTAACTTTTGTAAACATCTGAGACTGGGCATGATTAATTCTGATTTTTGGGTCAATTCCCAAATTATTCAAACGGAAAAAGCCAGGGATCCTTACAGCGTTATTTCATTGCAACATGAATGTAAAAATCCCCGGCGACATAAGATGCGAATCACTTCTTGCTGGCGTTTTGTATGACGGGAATGCCGTCTTTGTATGGGGAGGTATTCAGGCCGGGTAGACCGTACGTGCACCCTGCAATTCCGATGGTACGGCCGCTCATCAAAGTCATCGATGAGTTCCAGGTAACAACACGCTGCATTGTTTTCTTTTGACTGAAGGCACTGGTGATGGATTGTCCAGGGTTTGCAGATTGACTCAGATTCCAAATAGAAGAACCATCTGCAGGCGATTCCAAGCTCTGCCAACTGGCGATATCGTTGGTACGATGGGAACCGCCAGAGAGGATAAAACTCGCAGAGTCTTAGTTACGTAATTGGCCAAGAGCTGCATGCAGGTAGAAAAGCCCCAATCGAACCCCCTTCAAGTATCCCAAAGATATTTTTGACATCAGGGTACTGCCTGCAAAGGGACTGGACAGCGTCAAATCGTTTGTAATGACCTGTGTATCAGTTGGCAGTTTGCTACAACCGTGCAATCGGTGCAGGGAATCCAAGAATTGCAAAGAGAATGCCCTGCCGCTGAGAAACCGTTAGGATGTTTTTTGTGAAATGGTCATGATGGTTTGTCTCTATATCAGAGAAACGATGGCAAGACAATGTGTATCAAATATACAACTGCATCAGCTTTAATGGAGAGAGGATGGGAATTGGTAATAGTCACATCCCCCTTAACCTTGGCAATTCCGGATGATACTCCTGAAATAGATGATGCAGATTATGAAGCATCAAATCCTGATGATGACCTGAAAAATGATATTAAAATTTTAGAATTTGCCTTAGGCTCTGATGTGCCGTTTGTCGATGATGGTAGGGAGCCACATAGAGGTGTACAAAGATCACCTGCTCCTTGGCTTGTATCTAGTCATATAGATGATCAATTGGAGAGATACCCTGTTGATAGTTTAGGTACAATGAGAGTTCCTGCAGATTCTCATGAAATATATTCTATACAGGAAGGAGTTGGATTCTACCCTGAAGATTGGCTGCCAACTTATGTTTTAGATGGATATAAATTACTGTTTGTTGATAACCAACACTATCCGGATACAGGTAATGCTTATCTCAAAATATATTTTGTTCCAAATGACTTTGTAGTGACTGAACATACCACAATGGCCTGGGGATATGATTCTTGGAATGGATATAAAATATCGGTAGAGCGTACTACTGCTCAAATGGGTGAGGTTGTAGATCGGGAAGAGCATTTTAAGGAATTTTTTGAGGGTCAATCCGGTTATGAGGGTAGATTCCTTGATTGGACCAGAGACGGAGAGCCTATGATTGCTCATGGAGCTCAATCAGACTCTAACCATTATAGAGCAATAGTTGGATATTATCCTGACTCACACACATCAGTTGTTGTAATTTCAAGTTATCATACATTAGAAGAACTAAGACCAGTTCTTGACAGTCTTGGACCGTGAAATTTATTGCAATAATTTTTGCATTAATTGCAGTAGGATATGTTACAGACTCTTACGCAATTTTAGGATGTGACGCTCCACATTGCTATGCATTAGAACAATTTAATCAATATCACATTACAGGAATAGAATATGATTTACAAGCTCCAGATCTATATGTTGATAGAGATTCATGTCTTGTAGATATTGCAGTGTCTACTGGTTGGTTGAATTCGGATACTACAGGTGAATGGGGTGAAGCTGGTGTTACAAAAGGATCTCTAAAAACATTTGATTTACCTAGAGAATGTGTTAGTTTGTTAAGCACATACTATGCTTACAATAATATTATAAATAGTGAGCCAAAATACACAGAAATTCTAGTTCCAAATGGAAGAGTAGATCCTGGGGATAACGTTTATGTTAAAATAGAAAAGGTTGGAACAAACCAGATGGAGTTTTTTATTGATACTCCAGATCTAACAAATGAGTTTGCTACGGCCAGAATCAATATGAATCCTGATAATAATTATTTCGCTGATTTTGGTATAGAGGGAACTATTTCTGGCCCTGATGAATATTCATCAATACCACTTAGCAAGTTTACAAATCTTAAAATTAAAAACACTGGAGGCTCATGGATGGATTTACCAGCTTCTGCTGCATCTATTACCAAGATCCAAAATGAAGGATACAAAATACGTGAATGTACAGACAATTCATTTGTTGCAGGGGTTGTAACATCAATTGATGCATCAGACTGTAATCATATAGCAGTTAGAAACCAAGTACCATCAATTGCAGACCAGATTATCAACATTAATACAAACTCACCTAGAACCATAACACTTTCAGGAGTAGACACTGACAAGGATTACCTAGAATTCAGATTGGTGTCATATCCAACTTCTGGAAGATTAAACCATGTCAACATTGCATCGCCAATTGCAACAAGTGATGGCCATACTTCACAGTTGATATACAGACCTGTAAATCCTCCTGTATCTGATTCATTTAGAGTTAGCGTATCTGATGAAAGAATGGGCCATACAAGAGAGGCGTTAATCACAATATCTGGTCCCATACCTGGAGATACAGAACTTATCCTAAAACCCTCCAATACATCATGACGCATGCCAGATACACAAACCCGAGACAGTTGTCACAGTTCCTTTCGTATCTGACTGCCGTCCCGTGAAGCCCGCACCTGAGCCAGGCAAGGAACCGCTCTACGACAAACCCTGTCTTGCCATGATGCTTTTGATTCCTGTTTTGTGCAACGTTCCTTGAGTTCCTTTTGTATGGAATGCAACAGTCAATCCCATGGGATCCCAGATAGTCTCTGATGTATGCCGCATCGTATCCCCTGTCGGCATACACTGAGATGATCTGCCGTATCAAACCATCACCTGCAGGTTCTGAGATGTTCTCTAACACATCAATAAATTTCGTACTGTCATGGACATTTGCAGGGCTGGCCCTGATTGGGATTGGCAGTCCTGTCCCGTCTACTGCAGCGTGAATCTTTGTGCCCAGGATCTTCTTGAACCCGTCATATCCTGTTTTGTCCCCCTTTTTTTGGCGGCAATTGACGATGAATCAACCGATATTTTTTGTAGGCTGGTTTTTCCCTGTCTGTGTGCGGATTTTATCAGTCCTGACAGAATCCTTTTCCATATTCCCTTTTGCTGCAGCTCTGAGAATCTCAGATGTGCGGTGGATTTTGAACCGTATCTGTCCGGCATGTCTGCCCACCTGCATCCTGTTGTTAGGACAAACAATATTCCGTTGATTGTGTTTCTGTCATTGCATCTTGGCCTTCCGGTTTTTGCAGGCTTTGGGAGATGTGATGCAACCGTGTTCCATTGAGTGTCTGACATTTCTTTGTGAATTATGAAAGATACGTCAGCAGGGTCATTCTTGGATCCCGATTGTCATGAATTATTTACAAAATGATCGGTTTTAGGATGAGTTGATTATTAAAACGATGTTAGGATAAAATCTTTTCGGATCTAGCATAAATGAAAATCTTGGTACAGTAATGGATTCCAAGTTAATATGGTAGTTCCCATGTCTAGTGTAGAGTAAGTTTCTTTATCTAACATATGTGGAACACTGATGCAAAAGGGAGCTCCATATGTTATCATATTATAAATAAAAGGAAATGCTAAAGATGTAACAATAATAATAATGATTTTTTTTTCATAACAAAAAATAGAGGTAGAGGTATTTAATCTATACCTAATGATTCTTCTACGTTTTCCCAAGGACTAAACACTTTGTAGATGGCATTTTTATTTTGTGCATTACATCCAGGCACTGCAAACGATCTATCATCTACATGTGTTATGTTACAACCTTTTCCAACATGTATACCTACTAATTGAACATTATCATCATCTAAATTATAGTAGATGGGAGCTCCACTATCACCATTTTGACTAGGATAATTTGCAATAGCTTGTTCAACTAATGTATAACCATCCATGATAACTGTAGCATTTTTGTATTGTAGTCCACCTTCACCATCATTAAAGATACCTGCAATATTCAATTTAGTACCTATATTCATCTCATCGATCCCACCTTTTTGTGTCACATACAATGTTTTATCCAATATTGGATCATCCTTCCTTTACATCAGATACTGTATATGATGTGTCAGTTGCCCCAACTCTTGTTTTGTATGAAGCATAACCACCATTTTCTGATACGTAAATTTTGTAGTATCTTACATTATAATCAGTTGGCTTGTCCCATGATACAGTTATGGCATTATTGGTTAGTTCAGTCTCTATGTTTTGTAGTTCATAGCTTGGCAACACCACAGGCTTTGGTATAGCTTGTGTGGTAGTTGATGGTACTGGATAACCAAAGTTTTTGAGTAGTGTACTGTATGTGCTACATCGTTTGTACGTTTTACCATCAGTACATCTATCCTGGTATAAGCCATAATAATAGCAGGCTGTGCTGCGTTTATTTTCATCGCAGGGGTTTGTAACTGTAGGTACCGTAGGTGCAGTTACAACTGGTGTAGGTGTACTTGCATCTTCAGGTATTGGTATGTGTAGACGTTGCATTGTACTTTTGTACACTTCACACACTTTTTGATAACCAGGTTTTACTGGCTGACAGGAATTTGCATATCTGTCTTGCCAGGATTTTGTCCTATCTTCAGAACTGTGTGACTGGGCTTCAAATGTAACATATTGTATCTCAACTGGAATGCTAATACCTAATATGTGCTGGATAAGCTCAGGCTCTATTTGCAGTTCTGGGTATGCCATAACTGGATCCAACCCTACTACTAGCGTATCATCGTCGATATACACCATAGTAAATGGTATGTCTGGGCCAGTGTAATCAAGTAACAATGATTGATTTTGATCCATCATTATTTGTGTAAGATCAGAGTGTGCCCTTGCTAGTTGTGTCTCATTTGTCTCAATGTTTTGAGCCATCGGGTTTGGTGTATCTTGCCAGTCCGGTTCTAGCTTGTTGTCAGTGTTTGTAGTTGTCGGTATTTGAAAATCATCAACACTATTTGCTAAAGCATTAGCTGGTATTAGCAGCACAGCTGCAAACAAAAGCGTCAATGATATGTTTTTCATAGTCATTACAGGCATCAGAAAGCAGTACTGTATAAAATTAACTCACTAGGCCAATACTTACTGGTCCAGTACTGATTGCTAGTACAACTCTGTTGCAAGCGATGCATCACTGATTTGCCTTTGATTTTACGGATATTGGTCATATTAATGGAAGCTAATTTTTCTTTAAAATTATCTACTAAAGATACTGTTTGATCTAAAACTTTTTTGCATAATTTTTCTTCTTTATTTATAGTCAAATGGATAATTTATTATTTAATTTTATCACCAACATCATTTTCAAGTAATTCAGATATGCACTTTTTCTTATCTTCTAACTTGTGTATTCGTTCTTGATATTTTTTAATCAAGTTTAACCTTTCTTCTTGTGTGTAGTCGTATGATTTTAAATCCAAACTAAGATTATCTTTAACTATCTCAATTTTTTTATCGATACTGATGATGCTTTGTATTAAAAAGTCAAAAGTCATTTTTTATCTTCTCATCCAGAGTTTTTATAAAACCAAGTGACACTGATGCTTAGAACTTATCCTAAAACCCTCCAATACATCATGACGCATGCCAGATACACAAATCCAAGACAGTCATCACAGTTCCCTTCGTATCTGACTGCCGTCCCGTGAAGCCCTCACTTGAGCCAGGCAAGGAACCGTTCTACGACAAGCCTTGTCTTGCCATGATGTCTTTGGTTCCTGTTTTGTGCAACGTTCTTTGAGTTCTTTTTGTATGGAATGCGACAGTCCATCCCATGGCATCCCAGATAGCTTTTGATGTATGCCGCATCGTATCCCCTGTCGGCATACGCTGAGATGACCTGCCGTATCAAACCATCATCTGCAGGTTCTGAGATGTTTTGTATCATCAACTCATCTTAAAACCCTGCAATACATCAAAAATGACGCAATGCTAACCAGCCCGAGATAATTTCCCGCGTTTCTTTCATATCTTGTTCTGTGAAACCCGTTTTTCAGCCAGGCAAAGAACCTCTCCACTACGAATCCTGTCCTGTTGTAACTGTCCTTGCCCGCATCATCACTTGCCGTCCTGCCGTTTTTTCCAAAGGGAATGCACGGAATGACGTTTCTTGATTTTACATAACTGCGAATTGGCTTTGAATCGTATCCCCTGTCTGCATAAGCTGAAACCATTTGTTCCATCATGGAATCATCCACAAAATCCGAAATTGATTCCATCACATCTACGAATTTCGTACTGTCGTGAATGTCTGCAGGACTCATTATAACTGATATTGGCAAGCCGGTACCATCTGCTGCAACATGTAATTTCGTGCCTGTGACTCTCTTGAACCCGTCATATCCTGTTTTGTATCCCCTTTTTTAGAGGGAACTGATGATGAACCAATTGATATTTTTTGCAGGTCAATCCTGCCCGATTTGTGTGCTGATTTGATTGCACGTCCCAAAATCTTTTTCCATATGCCAAACTCCTGCCATCTTCTTGGCCTTAGGTTGGCAGCTGAGTCATCACCGCATGTTTTTGGCATCTCACTCCATCCGCATCCGGAAACCTACACGCAGATGATTCCATTTAAAACCGTTCGGTCATTGCTTCTTGGACGTCCTGTGGCGGCAGGTTTTGGTAGCAACGGTTCCATCTTGTCCCGTTGTCTGTCTGTTATCTCGGTGAATTTCATGTACGGTTTGGAAATCAATGGTTCATGGATCCAAATGATCATCAAATATCGTCCAAAGGGTTAGTTTTAAGATAAGTTGCACATCAATGAATTTCGTACTGTCATGGACATTTGCAGGGCTGGCCCTGATTGGGATTGGCAGTCCTGTCCCGTCTACTGCAGCGTGAATCTTTGTGCCCAGGATCTTCCTGAACCCATCATATCCTGTTTTGTCCCCCCTTTTTTGGCGGCAACTGACGATGAACCAATCGATATTTTTTCCAGGTTGATTTTTCCCTGTCTGTGTGCGGATTTGATCAGTCCTGACCGAATCCTTTTCCAATTCCCTTTTGCTGCAGCTCTGAGAATCTCAGATGCGCGGTGGATTTTGAGCCGTATCTGTCCGGCATGTCTGCCCGCCTGCAGCCGGTTGTTAGGACAAACAAAATTCCGTTGATTGTGTTTCTGTCATTGCATCCTGGCCTTCCGGTTTTTGCAGGCTTTGGCAGATGTGATGCAACCGTGTTCCATTGAGTGTCTGACATTTCTTTGTGAATCATGAAAGATACATCGGCAGGGTCATTCTTAGATCCCGATTGTCATGAATTATTTACAAAATGATCGGTTTTAGGATGAGTTGTTCATCTGTTTAGCATACATGTAAAAATCATTTTTTGTAGACCTGGGAGCGGTGCTCTATCTTGAATACATGTATGATGAGTTTATCATTTACGATAGTTACAATTCCACGATACGGCCCAACACGAAACTTGTAAAATGGAGAGTTTGCCATCCTATCCAAACAAACATACGGATTTTCTAGAATCATTTCTTCAAGTTTCAAAATAGTTTTTTGTTTAATTTCAAAAGGCAGTCCCTGAAGATCTTTTTTTGCTTTGGGAGAAAACAGTACAGTCCAAACCATGCTATAGGCCAAACTCTTTTTTTAGCTGATCCATGGTGTAAAAATTCCCTTGCTCAATTTCTAAAAGAGATTGTTTAATTTCTGCCAAATCTTCTTTTGTCAATAATTCGGCGTCTTCTTCAGCCTTGGATTTTAATATTCTGTTGATCATACTCTCCATTGATTCGGCAGGATAATTCTTGAATTTCTCCCATTCTTCTTTTGATTTTTTTGAAACCGCAATACTTGTCTGTTCCATGTACGTCTATGGACAGATATATTATTTAATGATTTTTGCCAAAAATCTAATTTTCCCGCAAAAGCCCAATCCCCTACTTTTAGTTTATTAGGAACCATGATCAGAGGGTATCAATGACAAAATTAACGACTTCACAATATGCAATATTTATGATTGCGGCACTGACCATTCTGATTGCGGTTCCTTCCGCATATGCAGCCACATTTAATGTGGATCCATTATGTGATGATGCTGATCCTAACACACCAGTTTGTGATGATCCTGCCACATACCGTACCATAAAGTCTGCAATTGGAGCCGCAGATCCAAATGATACCATATCAATCTCAGCTGGAACTTATGATGAAGGTAGAATAAATGTTAACAAAGCACTGACAATAGAGCCTGCTGCAAATGAAAGGGTAGTCCTTGATGGAGCATCCAGGCTTTATGTATATTCTAATGATGTTACCATAAAGGGTATCACGTTTAAGAATACTACGTCAGTCTATGCAATAACCATTGGCAAAACTGCATCTGATGTAACAATACACAACAACACGCTAGCAGACACTAGGGGGGGCGGAATAAATACGGCCAATGCAGCTGACACTCTGATACAAAACTTGGCTGTTACAGATAACGTGTTTGAGAACATTGGAACATTTTATGAGCCCGGATTGAATGTAACTCAAAAGGCCAAAAAACTGCATACTGCAATGTATTTCTCGACTAGTAAATCAAACCTAGGCGGCCTCCAGGATTCCAAAATTACCGGCAACATCATTGATACTACGACATTTTCTGGAATAATCTTGTCTGGTGCTGAAAATATTCTGGTGGAGAACAACAAAATCTCAAATGTTCCTGCACCTGCAATTAATGTTAAATCAGATGTGGATCAGATACAGATTCTTGACAATGACATACGTAATGCAAACAATGCATTACGGTACCTTAATGGGGTTCCAGAAGATACCACTGAGGGAGCCATTGTGTTATGGGCCAAGGATGCCTCTCATGTTACTGTTAGCAACAACACCGTCTCTGGCGGCAATAACGGAATTGTCTACTGTACGGGAATATGTGGGGTATCCCCAAATGAACTGGGTAATGCCAAACATCCTGGTCATATAATTGATAAAACAGCAAAGACTAACAGCACAAACACGTTTACCCGTAATACCTTTGACAATGTAAACGGTTTTGATATTATCAATATGGCATTGGGTGTGATGGTTGCAACGCACAACTATTACGGGGATTCGCCTGACTTTGCCGCCGCCATAAGCGGTCTGGTACAGTACTCGCCGTACTATGCCGATTATGTTGGAGGTGAGCTTCGCGCAATGGGACCTGCCAAACAGCAGTCACTTGCTGACGTACAGCGGACCGACATCTGCTCAATAGGCCTTGAAAGGTACAACCTGTACTTTGATGACGCCGCATGGGGAACAGAATCCTCCGCAGAGAACAATGCTGTGCTCAACACCGGTGACATAGTACTTACTGGGGTAAAGATACAGACAGGCGGATGGCTTGATGAGAAAGACAATCCGGTAGCTGGGGCAAAGACTACGGTGGCTGACATACTTGTCGGCAACTTTTTGGACTTGCTAAGCACCAACCCTGACGGAATCGACATGAATGCCAACCTTCCGGCACCGGACACCGATGAAAAGCTGGATTTGCAGTTCACCATTGACCTGACAGGCAAGGCAACCGGACCGGACAGTCAGATACGCGAAACAATATCATTTGCAGGTTCCTGCAGTTAGCAGGGAACCTTTACATCCCTTTTTTTATCATCCGTTGCGTTTTGATATGTCCAACTCATCTTAAAACTAACCCTTTGGACGATATTTGATGATCATTTGGATCCATAAGCTGTTAGTTTCCAAACTGTACATGAAATTCGCCGGGATGACAGACAGACAACTGGACATGATGGAACAGTTGTTGCCAAAACCTGCCGCCACAGGACGCCCAAGAAGCAACGACCGAGCGGTTTCAAATGGAATCATCTCCGTGCCGGTTTCCGGATGCGGATGGAGTGAGATGCCAAAAACATGCGGTAATGACTCAGCTGCCAACCTAATGTTAAGAGGATGACAGGAGTTTGGCATATGGAAAAAGATTTTGGGGCGTGCAATCAAATCCGCACACAGACAGGGAAAAATCAACCTGCAAAAAATATCAATTGATTCATCGTCAGTTCCCCCTAAAAAAGGGGCGACGTGATCGGATTTGACGGGTTCAAGAGAATTACAGGCACGAAATTACATGTTGCAGTGGATGGTACCGGCCTGCCAGTATCGATTGTAATGAGCCCTGCAGACATTCACAACAGTACAAAATTTGCAGGTGTGATGGAATCAATTTCAGATTTCGCAAATGATTCCATGATGGAACAAATGGTTTCAGCTTATGCAGACAGGGGATACGATTCAAAACCAATTCACAATTATGTAAAATCAAGAAACGTCATTCCGTGCATTCCTTTTAGAAAAAACAGCAGGACGGCAGATGATGCAGGGAAGGACAGTTACAACAGGACAGAATTCGTAGTGGAACGGTTCTTTGCCTGGCTGAAAAACGGGTTTCACAGAACAAGAATCAGATGTGAAAGAAACGCGGGAAATTATCCCGGGTCGGTTAGCATTGCGTCATTTTTGAAGTGTTGCAGGGTTTTAAGATGAGTTGAATATGGAAATTATTCTTTGTCTTGAACAATCTTTTCCTGTTTGATTTTCTCTAAAAGAATTGATGCGGTTCATCATTTGGATCCTGCGGAACAAGATTGCCTTCAAAGACTTTCTTGTTAACACTTTTTTCAGTTGATCTTAATGATTCACTAACTAGGCTTCCTGCTTTTCAATTGCATCAATTCGTCGGTAGTTGATGCAATTCATAATTTGTTGTTGCTAGCAAGCACACATGCAAGATTAGTGATGTTTTTAATATTTTTGAGACAAATGATAATATGAGTACAGCTCTACAAAAAAAGACATACGCAATTGTTATAACCAAAGATCTTGAAGAAGGAGGATTTGTTGGAAGATGCGATGAACTGCATGCAGTCTCAGAAGGTGACAAGTTTGGGGAAATTATGGAAAACATGAAAGAAGCAGTAGATCTTGCAGCTGAAGAGAGTGGAAATCCAACAGATTTTAACATGCTTGTAATAGAGCAATAATGTCAAAATTTCCAACAATGTCTGGCAATCAAATGATAGGATATCTTCAAAACAACGGATTTATCATAATGCAGAGAAAAAGGAGTCATGTAACCCTAAGAAAGGAAAACGTTGTTACCGGCAGGAAACAAAAAAATGAGGATTAAGACTATGTTTGCCGTATTGTTGTATGCCAACATAAGCAAAGAAAAATTCGTAGACGATCACGAGAACAAGTTGACAAAATAAAGTTTACAAAAAACATTAACACATTAACAGACATAGTAATTTTTCCAGAAAACAATACTTGATCAAAAACACAACACAACGAAGCATGCTAATTGTAACATCTTTCTTATCTCATCTCTTACTAATGGATATCTTTTTTCTCTTACCCTATCTGGAAAGTCAGGATATTCCCGTGCATCTTCTGTGTTTATCTTTATGCCTCCGTATCTGATGCATTTTTTCAAACATGAAAGCCACATCGGCATGGTGTCTGCAGATGTTCCTCTGCTGCCATTCCAATTCATCCGGCCCTGCATGGAATCATAAACCTGGCCTTCTTCAGCCCTTAGATATTCTGCTATGATCTGATCGCCAGTACTGTGACACCTTTCTTGGGAAAATTTATCAAAATTTTTGACTGCTATTGCAAGGTTTTTCTGGGTTGCAGGCATCTTTGTTTGTATTTTTTGCTCAAATCTTGCCTGGTTTCTGGCTTTAAAATAGTGGACATTTTATCTGTATCTGCTAAAAAAGCCTACAAACGGTAGCTAAAATCGGCGGTTTATTGATATAGTCGACCTGTTTAATTTCTGTATGGCAACAGCTTATGTTTTAATAAACTGTGAATTGGGTTCTGAAGAGGCTATTATTCAGCAACTAAAGGGCTTGGAAGGTGTTAAGGAAGTTCATGGGACTTTTGGCGCATACGATATTTTGGCCAAGATCGAATCTGACACTGTTGAAAAACTCAGAGAAACAATTACCTGGAAAATCAGAAAAATTGAAAAGATTCGTTCAACTCTAACCCTGATGGGTATTGAAGGCCAAACATAAACACCCTTTTTTCTTATTATGATTATACACTTTATTTTTGTAGTGCCCGAGGCAGATCGTCAAAAACGACAATTTGAGTTTGAATATGTTAAAAAAATGAGCAAATTTTTTCAGATTTGGCTAAAAGAAAAATTTGGAAAAGACTATGAAATTCAGTGCGATGAAATGATTACCACTCCGAGAAGCATCCTACAGCGTCCTGACACGCACACACTAGTTCGTGATCATCAGCAACGGGGAAAGGACACCTATCATTTCTATCTGACTCATTTTAGACCCTGGTGGACTGATTGTACTTGTGAAGGATATCATGCCGAAAATCTTGGAATGATTCTGTGGCAATCTCCAAAGGAGCCTAACGACACTTTATTTCTTGCAGAAAAAAACTGCACTACGGTATCTCATGAGATACTTCATGAAATGCTAAGACTGCGCGGACGCAAAAAATTCATTCAAGAAGTACATGACGTGTGGACAAAACATCTTTTTGAACAATTAGAGTTTGAGCAATATGGTGAGGATTTCCAAAAAACAGATGGCAAGCCTATGTTTTTAACAATGGATACCTCGCAATTTGATTTAGAATAATTCCTTCACAGCTAACATTTTGTAACTGAATAAATGTTATTTTCAAAATTTGCCGTTTTGAAATCTAATCTGTTTTCAGGATCATCATTCCTTGATTTACTCAGTGTTTCAAGTTCTACAAGAGCGTCTCCTCTAAATCCTACCGAAGAACCGTAAATTCCATCAGTCAACATGGTTCCGTGGTCTCCTTTTTTGATGTCGTCAACCATGTCGTAAAATCTGGTTGTTTCTTTCTTATTTACCGGATTCCCAGTTGCTTTGTTATGTGCAACCGCTATGTACATGCCGTTGTTTTTTACTGCAACGGGAATTTTGTGATTTTTACCTGATGCCCCTGGAATAGTATCGCTGACTATCACTTCGCATTTGTGATACATGCTTGACACATATGCAAAGAATCGATACTGTGCATATTTTCCTGCAGCGTCTTCTTCGCAGCCGACAAAAACTTTGTGCAATAATTCCAAGGCTTCATCGTTCATACTTTGCAATCTGTCATCTATTCGCCCCCTTTCAAGAAGTTCAGACTTGCATTCCTTTGCAACTAAAACCAAAATGAAGTCCGGCAGATTGTAATTTTTAAGGGCTGCAACAAATGCGCCTGCTTGAGACATCCCGAATTTTGGAAATCCCTTATTGACCATAACCATACCTCCACTTGAAAAATTTGCTACTTCCCAACACTGTATTAAAAAGCTGCTTTTGGCTTATAATTGTTAAGAATCGGCATTGCCTGTTGAAACCTTTTTTCAAATTCCTTAATTGCAAATATTAAATTCGGGACTAATCTGTTGCATATTGTGGATACAGACACTACTGCAGAACTTGTCTCTGACGTTTATTTGAAATTAAGGCAAAATATTGCAACATATCGAAATGCGGTCGGCAGACCACTAACACTGGCTGAAAAAATCCTGTCTGGCCATCTTGGCAATGCTGATGATGCTGTTTTCACTGGAGGAAGGGATTATGTTTTCCTAAAGCCTGATAGGGTTGCATTACAAGATGTAACCGGACAAATGGTCATGCTGCAATTTATGCAGGCAGGACTGAAACAGGCATCATTGCCCACAACCGTACATTGTGATCATCTAATTCGAGCAGAGGTTCAGGGTGATGTCGACATGAAAGTTTCACTTGACGAAAATAGCGAAGTTTTCAAATTTTTACAATCGGCATCTGCAAAATACGGATGTGGTTTTTGGAAACCCGGCGCTGGAATCATCCATCAAGTCGTTCTTGAAAACTATGCATTTCCAGGCGGGCTGATGATAGGCACCGACTCTCATACTCCAAATGCCGGGGGTCTTGGAATGGTCGCTATTGGCGTTGGTGGATTAGACGCTGCCGAAACAATGGCCGGCCTGCCTTGGGAATTACTTTATCCCAAACGAATTGGCGTGAAACTAACTGGGGAGCTAAACGGATGGACTGCACCCAAAGACATCGTATTGAAAGTCGCCGATGAGCTAACTGTATCCGGAGGCACAAATGCAATCGTAGAATATTTTGGATCTGGAACAAAGTCCATCAGTTGTACAGGCAAGGCCACCATTACCAACATGGGTGCTGAAATCGGGGCAACGTGCTCTATCTTCCCATATGATGAAAGAATGGAAACATATCTCAAGTATACTAACAGAGCCGATATCGCCGAATTGGCAAATCAAAATAAGGAATCCCTTGTTGCAGATCCTGAAGTTGAATCAAATCCGGAAAAATTCTTTGACAAGGTAATTGAAATTGATCTTTTGACATTAGAACCGCACATTGTTGGCCCACATACTCCTGATTTAGCAAGAACCATCACGGAATTATCCGATGATGTCAAGGCAAAAGACTACACTGATCCAATTTCTGTCGCACTGATTGGCAGTTGCACAAATTCGTCTTACGAAGACATGTCCCGTGCAGCAAGCCTGGCTGACCAGGCAAGAGCCAAAGGAATCAAGGCAAAAATCCCTCTGTTGGTTACCCCCGGTTCCGAACAAATTCGCGGCACCATTGAAAGAGATGGCCAAATGGGTTCGCTTAAGGACATTGGCGCCACAGTTTTAGCTAACGCATGCGGTCCCTGCATTGGCCAATGGAATAGACCTGAACTAGAAAGTGATCAACAAAATACCATTGTTACGACGTTTAACAGAAACTTCCCTGGAAGAAATGATGGAAGACGCTCTACCCTGAACTTTATTGGCAGCCCCGAAATGGTTATTGCCTTGGCATTAGGCGGAAAACTCTCTTTTAATCCCATGACTGACGATTTGACTGCGTCTGATGGAACAAAATTCAAGCTTGATCCGCCCAAACCCGCACCAGAAGTTCCTGAAGAAGGCTTTGTGAGGCCTGAAGGAATATTTGTTGCCCCTCCTGACAGTTCTGACGATGTTGAAGTCATCATTGATCCTAACAGCAAAAGACTACAGCGCCTGGAACCCTTTTCAAAATGGGACGGCAATGATTTTGAAAACCTGCCAGTCCTGGTAAAAGCCAAAGGCAAATGCACCACAGATCACATTTCCCCTGCAGGCGCATGGCTTTCTCTGCGCGGTCACTTGGACAATCTAAGCGATAACATGCTGATGGGGGCAGTTAACGCGTTTAGTGACGAGGTCGGCAGAGGTAAGAACGGTCTAAACGATCAGCAAGAAGGATTTTCAACTATTGCAAGGCAATACAAAGAAAAAAGTATGGGGTGGATTATCGTTGGCGACAGTAATTACGGCGAAGGCAGCAGCAGGGAACACGCAGCTATGACTCCCCGCTTTTTAGGCTGTGCCGCAGTAATCACAAAAAGTTTAGCCAGAATTCATGAAACAAATTTGAAAAAACAAGGCATCCTAGCTTTGACATTTGGCAATCCGGATGATTATGAAAAAATTCTTGAAGATGATAGACTCAGTCTGGTTGATCTAAATGGGCTTTCTCCGGGCAAGCAAGTCAGATGCATGATTTCACATGCTGATGGAAACAAAGACGAGATTTTGCTAAATCACTCTTACAATCAATCCCAAATTGAGTGGTTCAAGGCTGGATCTGCCCTTAATGTACTGAGAAACAAATGAAATTTTTTAACGTGGGGCCGACCGGAATCGAACCGGCGAGGTAATCGGAGCCATATGAAAACGAGAATTTCACCTTTTATTGAAATAATTTATGAAGAAATCTTAAATTCAATTAAAAATAGGGAACTGGTAAGTTAACGGGGCATTGCTACAATTCTTCTTCGTGGTAAGTATCGAGGCTTTTAGGCTTTATGCAATCTTCGAGGAATGTTCATTTTTTATCTCCTTGTAGGTATTTTTGCCATTGATTACAAAGGAACTGGTAACTTAACGAGAGCTGTTTTCTAGTGAAAAGGCTCGGGAGCTGATGAATCCATACCGCTGGATTTTATATAAACACCCTTAGAAACATGCGTTATTTTTCCTGTTTTTACTAGCTTGTAAACTATCCCTCTTATCGTGTGTTTTGTAATGTCTCCTTTATCCTCAAATCCGCACTCAACCACATATTCATAAATCTCTTTCAGATTCTTTTTTTCGCTGGATTCAAAAATTTCTTCTATTGCATACATTATCGTCTTTCGTTTTTTCATAGTTGTAAAATCTCCTTAGGTGAAAACTTGAACTGTAGCATTTGTGCTGTAACCCCTCCACCATTACCACCTTTTCTTTGAACAGTTATTTTACCCAACTTCAAATTTCCTCGTTTTGTAATTTCTGTCAATCCATCATAATGACTCATTACATTTTCAATACTGTTAATTGCAGATTCAGTTATTTTTGACTCGTTCTTTTTGACCACAAGCACATAATCTGCTTTTGGTTCCTTATTTCCTTTTAACACATCATGAATTATCATAGATTTGTTCTTGTCAAAGAAACCTATAATTTTTTTCTGCTCATTTGATGTTAATTCTGTAAGAAAATAACGTCTTTGATCCTTTACTTTTGGGGTTGGATTTTTATCCATTGGTCTGAATCCTTCCTGTCCACAATATTTTTTCAAGATTATAATCACATCCTTCGGAACATTCCACATCTTTTGATAGTTGTCTACTTTCCTCTTATCTATCTGGTTAAAACTTGCAGTGAATTTTTTTATGGATATTCCTATGCTTTTATCTCCGTTCACTTCTACCAAAACATCTGCCTTTGAGTTTATCCCCATTGAACGTGTGGTTTTTGCCTTAACCGACTTTATCTTAGAATATCCAATTACTGACAGCCATTGCATTGCAAACTCACTACTATTCCAGTTGTTAAGATGGTGTACCACTTGATCTTCTGCTATAAAACCACTCTTGGCAGTCTCAGACATAATTCATCAGATTTGCTTTTGGTGGATCATAGTTTATGGCTACTATTTCCATGCTCTTGTCTTTTTGAGTAAAGTATTGCATGGATCTGTTCAATGTGATTTTGAACACTTTGTACATTGATGATAACATTAGATAATCCGGGTGATTTTGTTCTGAAATCATTATCTTGTTATGTTTTTGTGTACTTTTTAAGAAATCCACAAAATCTGTCAAGTCCACTATTGCATTATAATGACCGTTAGTGTTATTCATGTATGGAGGGTCAAGATACACAAATCCATCCTTAACATCATCATAGTTTTTAAAATCCTTGTTTGTTATTTTTAGATGTTTTATTGTGTTGCTTAGAAACTGTACTGTGTCTTTTTTTATCTGGGGGCATTTTGTATTTTTTCTCATAGGACAGTTGAACCTGTTTTTTGAATTGAATCTGATCTTTCCTGAAAATGCATTTTTTGCAAGATAGAAAAATCTACCAGCTCCGACCACGCCGTCTTCCAAATCCCTGTCTCTTACATCAAGATAGTAATCAGAACTTGATTTTTTGTAATGTTTTTGATACTGTTCAAACAGTTCATCAGGGCTTTTCTTTAGAGATTTCATAAAATTAACAATTACGGGGTTATGATCATTATACACGATATTTTTTGAGCCAAACCTGTCACATGCATAAAACGTGAATCCACCGCCACCGCCAAAAACATCATAGATTTTTTTACCACAATTGTCAGGAATCAAGGAATCAAAGATATGTGCAAATCCTGACTTGCACCCGACATATGGAATAATTTTTAGCGGTACCTTGTGTTGTTTTCCAACATCAAAACATTGTTTCATTAATGTAACCCCCATTTTTGTTCTTTTTACGTTTTTAATCATTGGATCGATCATTTCTTTTTGATTATCTTTGCTATCCATTGACTGTTTACTTTGTCAATATCCCATTCAACATGATCGCCTTTTTCTAACCCTAGTTTTTTGGCTATATGTATTGGTACTGTAGTTCTTAGGGATTGGCTGTTTGATACTGCAAGCGTTAAAATCGTTTCACTATTTTCTAATCTAGCCATATAGGTAAATAAATTGCATATTATATTAATTTGCCTATAATTATGATTGACCTAATTATTTACCTATAATTTATATATGTAAACTAATTTACCTATAGTATGAATCAAAGACAAATTAGAGGAAAACAAATAGCAGAAAAACAGAACCAGATTATCCGAATAGATAAAACTCATTACAAGGTAAATTCCCAAAGCAGAAACAAACAACATGATGTTATCGCTTTGGAATCTGGCTGGTCTTGTTCTTGTGAAGACAGATTTTTTAGAAAGACTTGCTGTAAGCATATTCATGCAGTTGAAATTTCATTAAACTTTCATCAAAAAGTAAAAGATGATGTTGTAATTTCAGAAGTGGTAATTGACTGTTGCAAATACTGTAAATCATCAAATATTGTAAAACGTGGCATACGAAAAAACAAGAGTGACAACATCCAAGTATTCTGTTGTAAGGACTGCACACGCAAATTCTCAATTAATCTAGGATTTGAGGGAATGCGGGCAACACCTGATCAAATCACAATGGCTATGAATCTATACTTTAACGGTGAATCATCAAGGAAGGTAAAACAATCCTTGGTTCTTATTGGTGTCAAGGTATCTCATATTACCGTTCAAAACTGGATTAAAAAATACGTCTCACTAATGGAAAAATATCTTGACAAGATAACACCACATGTAGGGGAGCAATGGCGAACAGATGAACTTTATCTTAAAATCAAGGGTGATAAAAAATATCTCTTTGCTATGCTTGATTCAGAGACTAGATTTTGGCTCTCTCAAATGGTATCAGAACACAAAGGAAATGATGATGTATCACCAATGTTTACAGAAGCTAAAAAGAAAGCAAAAAAAATTCCAAAAACACTAATCTCTGACGGAGCTGCAAACTTTCATCATGCTTGGAAGGAGCAATACAAAGCCAAAAACTTTCTGCATAAGGAAACTGAGCATAATAGACACATTCACCTGTCAGGGGATATGAACAATAACCAAATGGAGTCTTTTAACTCAAACACTTTGAGAGTAAGAGAAAAGGTGGTAAGAGGAATCAAAAAAGATGATTCCTCAATAATCAAAGGTATGCAGATTCACCACAATTTCATAAGACCTCATCAGGGATTAGATGGAGATACACCGGCAGATAGATCAGGAATCAAGATACAAGGGGATAACAAGTGGAAAATCATAATTCAAAACGCTACTAAAAGCCTCGATACTTACCACGAAGAAGAATTGTAGCAATGTCCCGTTAACTTACCAGTTCAAAAAATAGATTAATGATTTATATGACAAATTTCAGGAAAATCCCCATGATTAAGAAAAAACGCCTGGCGCTTTATCGGTGCGGAGACCCTAATCATAAAAACTGCTTAGACCTGAAAAATGACGTTTTTGGGCTAAATCAAACCACTCAAGCGTATACTACGAACGTTGTTTTGGATCCTGCCGAACCTCCATTTTGCATATCAAGCACAATTATTGCAGATGATAATGAGATCGAGTTAATCCGAAAGCAACTGTCTTCAGACAAACGAAAAGATCAAAAACGCCTTGCAGATATGGTTGTTTTCTGATTTTATTCATATTTATTCCCTAATGGATTTATTCATATTTAATGCAAATAATATTAAAAACAAAAAATAACAGCAAAGTACTAAAAAAACTACAAAAATTAAAAGAATTTACTTTTTTCAGTCAAGTTAAAAACAATATCATTCTTAATCATGACGATGTTTACATTGATGATTATGAGAAACTTGAATCATTAAAAAACACATTAATGAAAACTGGTGCAATAAAAGTCACATTAATCCCAATTAAACCTCCTATACTCCCTAATAAAACCAAGAATAAAACCAAGAATAAAACCAAGAATAAAACCAAGAATAAAACCAAGAATAAAACCAAGAATAAAACCAAGAATAAAACCAAGAATAAAACCAAGAATAATTATAGTACGCAAGCTCATGACATCAAAAATTATAATTTCTTTATTGATATTGACAATACAATAAATGACGGAAATAACGAATTCCTAGATTCAAGAACTGTTGATGTGTTTCATGCAATGCAAGATTTAGGACACAATATTGTATTAAATTCTGGTAGACCTACATCTGACTTAAAAATAATTGTGACAAAAATTAACAAAGATAAAGTATACGGAATTTCTGAATTTGGCGGAGCCTTAATTTTAGATCCTTATCAAAATCTTCCACTATCTAAAATCCCAAAATGTCTTAATGCATTAAATAAATTAATGAATGTAAATAATGGTGCCTATAAAAATATAGAACAAATTGCTTCCACCGCTCAAAAAATTTCCACTATTTCAATCAAGGCAAAATACAAATTTAAAACATTACAAAATTGTATTAACACGCACAAACTTCCAATTAATTTGATCGAGGGACATGGTAAATTTCATGTAGTGGCAAAGCCTTACAATAAAGGAAAAGCAATAGTTGAATTCCTTAAAACAAACACTGTACCAGATGGATTAAGGACTGTTTCTATTGGGGATGGAGAAATTGATATTCCTATGTTTGAAGTAACTAATGATGCTTTTGTTGTAGGAAATGCCAATTGTTCGACTAAAACATATGCAAGAAAGAAAAAATGGGAAGTGCTCAAATCTAAAAATCTTGACGGTGTAATAGAAGCTTTTTTTATAAAAGATGATAGGTTTCGTAAAGACGATTTCTAATTTTTTAATAATTCAAAATTTTAGATCCCTTTTTTTAAAATTTGGCAAAAATCATATGAACCCGATTAGTACGTGGGGCCGACCGGAATCGAACCGGCGACCTACGGGTCACTACAGCTCCAAACTTACATCATCCGTGAGTCAGTTTAGCTTAGTTAACCTTTGGAGCCCTTAGCGGTGATCTTTTTCGTAGACACTGTCGCCCTACCAGGCTAGGCTACGACCCCACAAACAAGAATGAAACGGACTTGAATTTTAAGTTATTTTTAACCAAGATTTATTTGCAATAATAATCATTTCGTATTTGTTAATCGATTATGGTAAAGACAGCTTACATGGTATTGGGTGCAATTCCAGTCATTGCAGCTGTCTTGCTAGTCACTCCCTTATTGTTAAAAAATGAGATTCCAACATCTGCTGCAAACCATACTGATAACCTTGAAATTGAATACACCAAACACCAATTGAAGAAAATTTCTTACGGTGTCACAGAAAGAACCGCCGCACAAAAAACCGAAATTTTGTATATCAAAAATGATGGCGAATTAAAATACTCTGTAACTGAGAATGGCTATCTCGAACCCGACGTCCGTTCACAATTAGACGAGCTAAAACTAAATAAAATTAAAGCGCTGATTAAAGAAACCGGCTTCATTGCCATTCCCTCTGAATCATTCACAATAATGGACAATGCTACTGAATATCAAAAATCAAATGTCAAAGTAGTACTCAATGGACGAGTTAATCAAATACACTGGCCTGAACAGAATGTTACAGACGGTTTCATTCCTCCGATAATCACCATGGTGGAATCCGAGCTTGATCAAGTCATGTCTGAATTTAGTGAATAGATACAAATAGTCTTTAGGAAAAATCAGGACGTGCTTCCGCTATCTGGTGAACGACAAGATGCCCGAGGAATAATCTCTGACAAAATCAATTCCGTTGATACCTTGCGTGGCTCATCTACTGTCAAGCGCGGCTTTGCCCATATGTTAAAAAATGGAGTTGTCATGGATGTGACAACCGTAGAGCAGGCTCGAATCGCCGAAGAAGCTGGAGCTGTCTCTGTTATGGTATTGGACAAGCTTCCGTCTGAAGTCAGAAAAGCTGGTGGTGTTGCACGTACTGCAAGTATTAGAATTATAGAGGAAATTATGGACTCCGTAACAATTCCCGTTATGGCCAAATGTAGAATCGGCCATGTCAATGAGGCATTGGTTTTACAAGAGACTGACGTTGACATGATTGACGAATCTGAAGTCTTAACTCCTGCTGATGAGCTTCGTCACATCTGGAAATGGGATTTTACCACCCCCGTAGTAAACGGCGCACGATCTTTAGCTGAAGCATTACGAAGAATCGAAGAAGGCGCATCAATGATTAGAACAAAAGGAGAGCCTGGAACAGGAAATGTCGCAGAGGCCATCAGGCATATCAAAAAAGTAAACGACGAATTAAGAACAATCAAGTCAATTTATGATTCTGGAGATAACCAGGATTTGGTCAGAATGGCAAGAGAATTCAAGGTATCGTATGATATTGTTGAGCAGACCGCAAAGCTGGGCAGATTACCCGTTGTAAATTTCGCTGCTGGTGGAATTGCGACACCTGCGGATGCAGCATATCTTATGTCTCTTGGCTGTGATGGAGTCTTTGTTGGTTCGGGAATTTTTAGCTCCGATGATGCAAAAGAGAGGGCCAGGGCAATAGTTTTGGCTACAACTTTTTGGAATGAATCAGAAAAGGTAAAGGAAGCCCAGAATATGATTGATGAGAGGCAGTCCATGCTGGGACTAGATGTAGGTACGCTGGAATTGCGAATGCAAGATCGTGGAGGATCCGCATGAGTCTCACTATTGGTGTATTGGCAGTACAGGGCGATGTACATGAAAATATTTTATCTTTAGAAACTGCAATCAGTAACCTTGGAATTGATGCTGAGGCAGTAGAGGTAAAGACGCCCGAAGAAATTTCCTCATTGGACGGTCTGATCATTCCAGGTGGTGAGAGCACCACCATTGGACATCTTTCTTTGGCAAACGGGACATTGAAAGTCCTAAAGGAAAAAATAGCAAACGGAATGCCGGTACTTGGAATTTGTGCTGGCATGATAATGTTATCCAAAACAGCTGATGACAGAGTTGTCGGAAAAACCAACCAACCACTTTTGGATGTGCTTGATGTTAAATTAGAGCGAAATTCCTTTGGGCGTCAGCGGGAGTCTTTTGAGGCTGACATCTCTCTGGATTTAGCTGGAATTTCAAAATTCAATGGAGTCTTTATCCGGGCACCATCCGTATCTGATGTTGGCTCTGATGTCGAGATACTCTCAAAATTTAATGAAAAAGTTGTTGCAGTAAAAAGGGGAAATGTTGTTGGAACATCCTTTCATCCTGAACTGACACAGGATGTATCCATACACAAGTATTTTCTAAATCTGGTAAGCCGGGCAAGCTAGAGTTCTTTTAATTTTGCTTTACTGTCTTTTGGCAGACTGAATATATTATTATATGTGCTTCTAGTGGAACTATTAATTGAACAAGAGGGAACTGCGAAAAATAGTATCTGAAATTGAGCAGGAGGGCTCGATTTTCTCAAACAAGTCAGCACTTGATACCTTTGGCGTATCCAAAATTATTGGCAGAAACGACAAGGCAAGGGATCTGGTGAGGCTGTTTCTGGGATATAAACAGGGACTGGTTGTTCCGTTTGTGTCAGTTTATGGCAGGAGTGGATGCGGGAAATCTACTATAGTGAGATTTGTGTGCCAGAATCTTTCAGATATTAAATACTGTTTTGTTAATCTCCGAAAGGCAAAGACAGTGTTCGGTTGTGCGAACCTTGTTCTTGCAGGACTGGGAGAATCAAATTTGAAAAATGCTCAGGGGATAAATCTGGCAGTTGAAAAGATCGGCGATGCAATAGAGAAATCATTGGAGCAATCAAAAAAGAGCTTGTTTGTATTGGTGTTAGATGAGCTTGATGCATTATTTTTGGATAAACGTGGCAAGCCTTCTGATTTTGTATACAAGCTTGTAGTGTTGGAAGAGAAATTACGTGAGAAGAGATTAATGATGTGTATGGTTGGAATATCAAACAATATAATGACAGAATTTGATTTGGATGACCGCGTTCGCTCAAGGATTGGCTCATCAGAAGTATTCTTTGAGGCATATGCCAAAAAGAATGTCGTTGCAATACTTCGAGACAGGGCAAAGGATGCCTTTTCTGAGAAGATTGACCCTGCAGTAATAGAGTACTGTGCTGACATGAGCTCATCCGAGCATGGGGATGCAAGACGTGCAGTTGACCTGCTTAGGGCAGCAGCCGAGATTGCAAGCAAAAACTCTGAGAAACTTGGCAAAAGCCATGTTGACTATGCATCGGACCAGCTCCAAAAAGACAGACTGGAAATGATTCTCTCTGCTGCGTCATACCAGTTCAAGCTTGCAGCATCTGCACTTGCAAGAATTACTTTTTTGTCAGGTGAGGTCTGGCATTCCACATCATCACTGTACAAACAGTATGAGATGATTATTGCAAAGGATTCAAAGAAATTGACGTACCGTCGCGTCTCAGAATTGTTGGTGGAGCTGAAAAACACAGGCATTGCAGTATCTCAGACTGCATCAAAGGGAAGGCACGGATATGGGACGCAATACAGGCTAACTGCATCCCCTGAGGCAGTAGGAATGGCATGTTTTTCAGACTGGTGGAATGGTCTGACAAAACAAAAGGAGAGATTTGAGACAAAAGACAATAGACCAGACCTCTGGAGTTTGGGAGGTAGCAGAAACAGAGAGTTTTCTGCACTACTGCAAATGACTGAAAAAATGCACAAGAAAAAATGGAAGGATTTTTCTGGACTTGACTAGTGGATGCAGTGTTTTCCATTCCCATGTTTTGTGGTTGAAATTTTGGCGAGAGCACAATGTGTTAGGGATATAGCTATGATGTCATTTATCAGACCCACGTGTAAAGAATGGAACCATACATATCTAGAAAAATAAATAAAATGTCTGGAAATTATTTGATATAAATGACGTAAAATAATTTCTCCTAAGCAACTTGGTTATGATGAATGAAAAAATCATAAACCTATACTCAACTCATCTTAAAACTAACCCTTTAGACAATATTTGATGATCATTTGGATCCATGAACTGTTAATTTCCAAACTATATATGAAATTCACTGAGATAACAGACAAACAATGGGACATGATGGAACCGTTGTTGCCAAAACCTGCCGCCACAGGACGCCCAAGAAGCAACGACCGAACGGTTTTAAATGGAATCATCTGCGTGCTGGTTTCCGGATGCAGATGGAGTGAGATGCCAAAAACATGCGGTGATGACTCAACTGCCAATCCAATGCCAAGAAGATGGCAGGAGTTTGAGATATGAAAAAAGATTTTGGGACGTGCAATCAAATCCGCACGTAAATCAGGCAGGATTGACCTGCAAAAAATTTCAATTGGTTCATCATCAGTTCCCTCTAAAAAAGGGGTGGTGTGATCGGATTTGACGGTTTTAAGAGAATCACAGGCACGAAATCATATGTTGCAGTGGATGGTACCGGCTTGCCAATATCAACTGTAATTAGCCCTGCAGACATTCACGACAGTACGAAATTTGCAGACGTGATGGAATCAATTTCAGATTTCGTGGATGATTCCATGATGGAACAAATAGTTTCAGTCTATGCAGACAGGGGATGCGATTCAAAGTCAGTCCGCAGTTATGTAAGATCAAGAAACATCATTCCATGCATTCCTTTTAGAAAAAACAGCAGGACGGCAGATGATGATGCAGGCAAGGACAGTTACAACGGACAAGGTTTGTAGTGGAGAGGTTCTTTGCCTGGCTGAAAAACGGGTTTCACAGAACAAGAATCAGATGTGAGAGAAACGCAGGAAATTATCTCGGGCTCGTTAGCATTGCGTCATTTTTGATGTATTGCAGGGTTTTAGGATGAGTTGACTGTATTTTTCTTTATAGTAGGATTCAATATTTTGAAATTTATCCGAATTTTCGATCATGTCTAAAAGAGGCTTCTAAGATTGATTTGTAATGTATCGACTTCTTCATAAATTCGAATATTCTCGTCATGAATTACATCATTTCTTTTTTCATAGTATAATTCGTAAGATTTAGTATACCTTCGATCACCACTAGATAGAATTGCGGAATGTTCTCCAAATTTTTTCTTTTTTTGCTGTTCTCTTTTTTTCAAAAGTATTTTTTCTAGTCCAATTAAATAATCAACTCGTCTCAAAACCTAATGCAAGACGATTTCATACCCGGGGGCAAAACCCGCATCCCGGACAGATCAGGGTAAAATGCAGCGCAGTTGAATCAAAAACAAACGGCCTCTGCAGAACCGACAGTTTATTAACCCCTCTGATCACAGGTATACCATGAGAAAATTCACCGCCTTACAATATACGATATTTATGGTTGCCGCACTGGCCATGCTGGTTGCGGTTCCTTCCGCATATGCAGCTACGGTCAATGTGGATGCATCATGTCAGGATGACGATAACGATGGCACATGCAATGACGGAACGACATTCAAGAATCCTCGTGCGGCATTTACGGCCGCAAATCGAGGCGATGTCATAGTCATCGCCGATGGCAGATATCTTGACAGTGTGAATGATTACATTGTACTAAACAAACCTATCACACTAAAGTCTACAAATGGCGACCATGCCCAGGATGACGTGATCTTTAACGGCACCGGAATCCGGATAAACGCAGACAATGTAAAGGTTCAGGGAATCGAGATTGTAGATGCGAGATCGCATGGAATATTTGTCGATCCGACCAGATCCAACATTGTTGTTGAGAACAACTACGTCAACAATACGCACAGACAGGGCATAACAGGCGTTGGCAGTTCTGGTAATCCGCTATCGGTTAACATAACTGGCAATACCTTTGAGCATATCGGGTACAATGCACCTGATGGTAAAAAGCCGCTGTTTGCAAACGGCGACAAGGCCTCACAGCATGACATGACTGCGATAATCTTTACGTGGCTTGCCAACTCTGAAATATCAGGAAACACGATTGACAAGACAACCTGGTCCGGAATAAACCTGGGCAGGGTGACAGGCCTGACAATCTCAGACAACACAATCACTGACGTGCCAAAGAACGGAATACAGATTGCACACAAGGAAAGTGTCAACAATACGATATCCGGCAACACCATAACCAATGCAACCTTTGCCGATTCAAAACACAGAGGCGGCGCCTTAATTGCAGACAATCTAAAGGGCGCAATCAGCCTTTCATCCTCACTTGATACTCTGGTAGAGAATAATGTTATCAGAGACAGCAGAAACGGTGTAATTCTATGTGATGGGGACTGCCATGCGACAACATTCAAGCAGCTTGATGGTAACTCCTATTCGGGCAAGCCCACTGCAAATGTGACAAAGAACACGTTTGTTGACCTGCGCGAAAAACACATCATCAACGCCGTTGCAGACTATGTCCTTGTTGCAACGCACAACTATTACGGGACAGCAGCGCCTGACTTTACGGCAATATTGTCCGGCGATATACATTACAATCCATACTATAACGATCCGGAACTCCAGGTGCTTGTAGATAAAACAGGGACGGTACAAAAGTCAACTGCGGACCTTGACGTGTCACCGGTGTGCTCCATATCCCTTGGAACCTACATCATTGACTTTGCAGGCGCAAAATACGGCGCCACGTCTCCTATTGTCCAAAACCAAATCAAGAATGCCGGCAACCAGGATATTGGGTCAATAAAGTTTACCTCTACCGGATGGCTAAAGCCTGACAAAACTCCCCTTTCCAATGCCGTATCCAGGGTCGGCACCAATGTCGGCGATGCGACATCCTATGCCCCCATCACCGCTGATCCGAACGGCGTCAACTTTGATGATACCGACTTTATCGGACCAAACACGCTTCCAACCTCGGGATCCTCCGGTTCTGCATCGGTCGGCTTTGTGCTTGACCTTAGCCGCGTTGCAACGGGCGCCGAGACCACCATCACGGAATCCGTAACCTATTCTGCAAGCTGCAGCTAGGAATCGGACCGCATGGCCCCAAGGTACGGCAGCCATATTTTCCCCTTTACCATGATGTCTGCGGATGCCGCAATATGGTATGTCACGGACTCGCTTGGGAAAAACATAACCGACCCATCCCAATACTCTTCAATACATCATGATGCATGTCAGGCAGGACTCATCCCGGATGATTCCCACATTTCTTTTCATACCCTGCTACAGTTCTTCTCAACCAGTACCTGAGCCAGGCAAGGAAACCTCTCAACGGCAAACCCTGCCTTGCTGTACCAGTTTTGTACTTCCCTGGCACAGCGAATCTGGAATTTTTCCTGTAGGGAATGCAGCAATTAATTTTATGACCTCTCGGATAGTTTCTGATGTATACCGGATCATAACCCCCCCCTTTTTGCCAGCAACTGATGAATATGGAAAAGGATTCCGTCATAACCAATCAAATCCGCACACAGGGAGGGACGGATTTGCCTGCAAAAAATTTTCAGTTGATTCATCCTTTTTGCCGCAGTCCTGAGAATCTCAGATATGCAGTGGATTTTGAACCGTATCTGTCCGGCATGTCTGCCCCCTGCAACCGGCTGTTAGGACAAACAAAATTCCGTTGATTGTGTTTCTGTCATTGCATCCTGGCCTGCCAGTTTTGGCATGCTTTGGCAGATGTGATAGAACCGTTCCATTGAATGCCTGGCATTTCTTTGTGAATCATGAAGGATGCATCAGCAGAGTAATTCTTGGATCCAGATTATAATGAATTGTTTACAAAATGATCGGTTTTAGGATGAGTTGTAGAATTTTTTGAGATAATCTGTCCCCTCTTCTTCATCAAAAAGTGCTAATTTTGATTTAACGTCATTAACAAGTTCATCAACCGTATATATATCGCTTTCAATCTTAGTACTTACAATAACGTCACTGTTTTCCTTAAATTTATGATATGTTGTATCCATTGTAGTTATCTTTTGCTGAGTGCTTAATTGTGGCAACATAGTAGAAATTGGCTTTGATTTTTGAGACAGTTTTTTTGATTTTTCTACTTTTTCATAATCAATTTGATCTAAAATAAAGCTATAATCTTTTTCTTTTTGAATTTGATAACTCTGAATTCTTTTTTCAAATGCCATTACTTCAAAAACCAGTTCTTTTATTGCGGAACTCCATTTAGCATGATTGTACACAGTTACCACAGGTTGATCATGTTCATATTCAGAAAGTGCTCTCAACCCACGTCTAACACTTGTGAAATTGATAATTTTGAATTGAAAGCTCTTTCTTTATGAGGAACAATTTGAAAAACATTTTTCACATCCCAACCTTCAGTGAGCATAGAAACTGAAATCATCCATTCAACTTTATTGGATTTATTATCAACGGATTTTTGAATTGAAAAATTTTCTGCATGTTTAGGACTAGACGTCACAACCAGAATTTTCTGATCAAGCGAAAGATTTTCTTTTTTTATAAGTCTTTTAATTTTAAAGATAAGCAACTCATCCTAAAACCGATCATTTTGTAAATAATTCATGACAATCGGGATCCAAGAATGACCCTGCCGATGTATCTTTCATGATTCACAAAGAAATGTCAGACACTCGATGGAACACGGTTGCATCACATCTGCCAAAGCCTGCAAAAACCGGAAGGCCAAGATGCAATGACAGAAACACAATCAACGGAATTTTGTTTGTCCTAACAACCGGCTGCAGGTGGGCAGACATGCCGGACAGATACGGCTCAAAATCCACCGCGCATCTGAGATTCTCAGAGCTGCAGCAAAAGGGAATATGGAAAAGGATTCTGTCAGGACTGATCAAATCCGCACACAGACAGGGAAAAATCAACCTGGAAAAAATATCGATTGATTCATCATCAATTGCCGCCAAAAAAGGGGGGACAAAATAGGATATGACGGGTTCAAGAAGATCCTAGGCACAAAAATACACGTTGCAGTAGACAGGACAGGACTGCCAATCCCAATCAGGTCCAGCCCTGCAAATGTCCATGACAGTACAAAATTCATCGATGTGTTGGAAAACATCTCAGAACTTGTAGATGATGGTTTGATACGGCAGATCATCTCAGTGTATGCCGACAGGGGATACGATGCGGCATACATCAGAGACTATCTGAGATCCCATGGGATTGACTGTTGCATTCCATACAAAAAGAACTCAAGGAACGTTGCACAAAACAGGAACCAAAGACATTATGGCAAGACAAGGTTTGTCGTAGAGCGGTTCCTTGCCTGGCTCAAGTGCGGACTTCACAGGACGGCAGTCAGATACGAAAGGAACTGTGACAACTATCTCGGGTTTGTGTATCTGGCATGCGTCATGATGTATTGGAGGGTTTTAGGATAAGTTGAAGGTTTCAGCACTAGTAATTTTTTGGGTAACTAAAATTATAATTGATTTTAATTTAGAATATTCTTTTTGGTTATTTTTATGATTATTGTAAATGATTATTGTAAATGATTATTGTAAATGATTTCAAATTTTTCTCGTTCGTTAATTGCAGTATCTTTTTGAACATAACTAATTTTTTTAATTACAAAATTTCCAGATTTTTCCCCAGTCATTGCATCCATTATATTGTATTTGTAAATTATATCACTGTCGTAATTATTTCCCATATGGGGAGTTCCTGACAAATTAACAATAAACTGAAAATTAAATTTTGAATCTAAAAAAACTCTCCATTTTTTACTTGTTTTTTCAGTTACACTGATTTCATCTTTTGGATTCATTAAATGGTAAGATTCATCATTTACGATTAAAGTGGATTCTCCACAATATGCTAGAGAATCAGTAATGTATGTACATTTTTCCTTCTTTGCGATTAGAAGAGTATTCCTTAACTTCAGCAGATAGTCATTCAAATTCTGGATTGTTAGGACTTCCTTGTATCATCAACTTACCATTATTGTAATATGTGATAGTTATTTTACCATCTGGAGTATCAATTTGTAAAGATTGTTTTGTACCGGGTTGAGCATCCATGTCTTTCCAGTTAGATCTTTCCTTAATTTTTCCCCTTAGATTGAAAAACTTACTTTCCTTAAAACCTTTAATCACAACATATGATTTCAAAATGATGTAGAACTATTATCATGAATAGTAATTAACATTTAGGTTATTTTGAAAATTAGCAATCTTAAAGAAAATTTTCACATCTACCAGCTAGGCCTACAAGTTGGGTCTATGCTTAACCGAATTATATAAACTTGATAATTGCAACACATGCAGTAGCAGTACCAATTCCTTTAAACAATGTAATAATTCTAACATATTCCAAACTCTTTTGCCAATCTGCTGGCAATGTTTCGTCTCCTAAAAAGTACCAACTTGCTGCAAATACAATCCATGAACTGTACAAACGATAATTAACAATACAAATAATGTTGTAACTAAACTTACATCAGCCATGATCGATCCTTTTTACTGGCATGGATAAGGAGTTCTATCCTATGCTCAGTATAAGCACAGACCTCTGAAGTTTTAGACATCATTTTGACCTGAAAGATATCTCAGGTGATTTTTAGAAAAATTTAGACCTAATTTTTGGAAATTTTTAGTAGATATCCGTTGTTTTACATTATTACATACATCAGGGTCATCTAGATTAGATATCAGAAGATTAGATACAACAACTAAACTAATATCCATAATTATTCTAAGAGTTTCCAAATATTCATCCAAATGATTTTTTAAAATTTTTTTATCAGTAAATGGTTTGTATTCTTTATCATGTAGTACTAATCGTCCCACATCAATATTGCCAGGATAAACATGTACATCACGTGATAATTTACCGTATAGTTTTCTAATCCGAATGAATGGATTTTCTATTCCTTGGAGTAAATCCCAATGTAATAATTTCTCCAACATAAAAGAAAAGGTAGGCATATTATTTTGTATTGGAATAAAATTCCCTAATTCATCAAGAAGAGAAATAGGTTCTTTTTCTAATTTTTCTTCTAATTGCGGATTTTCTTTGATTTTCTCATCAAGAAAACATTTTATTTTTTTATTTCTCTTATCTTTGGACCATGTGTAATGATTTGTTCTGTATTGTTTATGAGACAAACAGTCAAGAAAGGTTCCCTGAATTAAAAGCTCAAGAATTGATCGTAAGTTAATGAACGCTGCATTGTAATGAGCTGATAAAGCATCTAAAGAAGATCTATGAGCTAAGAAAAAAATTTCTTCACAATAAAGAAAAAAAACCATATTTTGTTTGAAGGAATAATTGGATTTACGTGGAATCAGCATGCCAGTGAATAAAATAAATTCATGAATCGAATCATGTGAACTTTGTGCCAAATCAAAATTAGTTTTTAATGAATTAATGATTTGTGGAAGCATTAATTCTTCTTTAATGTGTTCAAATGTTTTGTTTATCGAATCGTCAGGTTCCATTCAATCATCTAGATTTCACATATTTAATTTCATCATATAAAAATTTAATGAGATCTTTTGTAGAAGAACAATACTTTGGTCAAAACTGGGCAGTTTCTCATACACTGTTCAATCTTCGTGTCATTTCTCGATTTTCAATCTAATGTTCAATTAGGGTGATGGGTGTTAAGTTAGGGTGATTTATTCATTAACTGTAAATTCAAAAAGTCCCTTCTTGCCTTGAGTAATTTTTAATTCATCATTTTCTCTGAACTGATGTTTCTCATATAATTGGGTCAGCATTATGCAATCCTTGTTATTCACTTTCATATCGTATGTTTTTCCTTTGAATCTTACTTTGAATGTTACATCTTTTTCTGGAAATTCTTCTCTAATTGTCTTTGGCAACCCTACATACTTGTATTTGGATTCACTGGCAGACAAATTCTTTGTAAAATTAACAACTATTATCCAATCACCTTTTCTCTGTTTGAGAAACACAAGTCAAGATTGTCTGGAAATACTCTAAATGCAGTTCCATGATCGTGAGGTCTGCCATTGGGATATTGACCGATTCTTATGTCTACTAGAATTTTACCCTTTTTTAGTAATTTAATAAAATTATCAAAATCAAATCCATTCATCAACCATGCCTCATTATAATGAAATTCCTCGTCTTTACCACTACCTTTAGAATCAGCTTTGACATACAAAAGATTTTGTGGGTACTTGCGATTAAATGCAATTTCCAATTCTTGTTTTTCCCAGTATGGTGTTTCCATATCACCATAATCACAATGATCAATCTCTATTCTGGAATCATTTACAGTTATCATAAAACCATCATTGCCATAAAGCATATTTCTTGAAACTGCATCAAATGTAGTGTGTAACTTTTTTCTGCCATTATCAGATTTATGACCAAACCTTTCCAATAATTTCACATTTATTTTTTCAGGCATTGGTGCTTTTGTGAACAGTGTAAGCATACTTGGTGAACCTTTTCTTGCTGATTTTAATTCTGTAAAATGTCCGTTAGGACCTGGAATATTATTTTCCTCAATACCCAACAAATCCTCTAATGTCTTACCAATACCAGTATTGTTACTTCTATGGGTTGTTACAAATCCTGATTCACTGACTTTTTTTAGATCTACAAGAAGCTCGTCGTATCCTTTCACAAATCAGCTCAATATTTCATAATAATAATACTTTCCCTGGTCATAGTTTTACCTGTCTTTTTTGTGACGTTCTCAGGTGCATTCTTTGAGGGCATTGATTTGTTTGGTATGTTTCTATGAATTATCTTATCTACATTGAACCCATATTTCATCCCTAATTCAATGGTAATCAGGTCAGTTGGTATGACTACGCGTCTTACTGTTCTGTTTGCCACAACAAAACAGCAATAACTTTTCTTAGGAACTAGATTCTGAGATATTTCATTCAAGCACTTGTCTAAATCATAAAAGAATGAATATACTGCCTCTGTTCTGCATGGTTTTTTGTTTTTTGTAAGTTCAATGTCATTTTTCCTAACCTTGTCTAGTGTCGTGTTTAGCATTACAGAACCTAAATCCCCGCCTGTTTTGTACTGACCACCCAAGCCAACAGAATCAACGGTTAATGCCTTTTCTTTGGGTAACTCTAACCAAAGGCTGGAATGCTTTGAGAATTGACCATAAGCTACGGTGGTTCCATGATCACCATAAGGTGGTGAGGTTACCACAAGATGAACTTTTTTGTCCTGTAGTATGTTGTTGTTAATTTTTTCAAGATTACCTGTAATGTCTCTCGAATCTCCCAACAGTATGTGGGCTTTGCCTTTAGGCATCGCATTAACCATCCCAGTCATTTTAGTTATGTTGTTTTCTGCAATTTGTTTGAACATATCCATTGGCTGTGGGTTAAATTCTATTTTGTCTGAATCTGAAATTCTATGAATTTTCCAAGCACCATTACGTTGATAGCTTGATTTTCTAACTGTCAAAGAGAAACATATTTTGAAAAAATCCCTTACATCCTCATCACGAATCTCAAAGACATTATGTTTTAGAATGGAAAGTATTTTTATTGTATCTGGTTTGTACCAATTTTCAACATCTAGTTTGTTTGGAAGACATTCCAAATGATATTCTTTGTTAAGATAATCTCTGGATGAGTTTGAAAGTATTCCTGTCAGTATCGGATTCAAGTCTTTGTGTATCGGTGTTGTCTTTACGTTTGAAAGCAACGTGGCAAAGGGGTTTATGTCAATTCCAATAGATTGGTTTCCGTGCATCATTGCTTCAAGCAGGACGCCACCTGAACCCATAAACGGGTCAAGAACAACATCGGTTTTATCTTTGGAATATTTTTCAATGATCTGTTTTGCAATTTCCGGATGCATACGTGCAGGGTACAAATGCAAGGCATGGGTATATTTTTTGGTGCTAACATTTGCAAACGTCCATTCCATTTTTTGCAATTGTGATTTGTACAGAAATTCAGTATTTGTAACTTGTGCCATCAGCCGATCACTTTTTTACCGGCTTGACATTGATTATCAGATTACTTTTCTCAGCTTTTATCTCCCATTCCAACTGATCCTTTTCTTTTAGATCAAAATGAGTTATGATGCTTTGAGGTATTGTTGTCCTCAAGCTCATAGAGGTAGTGGTAGCTTTGTTAATCGATGTCTTTTCTCCCATAGGTAATTAAATAAGGCATTGTCTATTATAGTTACCTGTTACCTATAACATTACCTTTATAACTATAGGTAATAAAATAGGTAATATGAACAGAAACCAAAAGCCAATACAGATTTTCTCAAAGACTAATTCCATTAGAAAAATTTCAAAGAATCATTATTATGTAGAATCACAAAGAACAGAAAAATCATACAATGTTAGGAAATTGCCTAAAGTTGATGTATGGACTTGTGAGTGCTCTGATTTTCATTTTAGATTGAGAAAGTTAGATGGCAAACATTGCAAACACATTCGAGCTTGTATATTATGACAGGACAGCATAAACACAGAAAACAAGATAGAGAAAATATCGCAGCCTAAAATTTGTCCTAAATGCGGTTCTGTTGCAAATTAGAGACCTACTCATAATCCCTGTTCAGTGAGGCGTTTTGAATTATCGTTTTCCACTTGTTGTCACCATCAACCTTGATTAGTGCAGCTTCAGAAGGCGTGACATCTCCACCTAATCCGCCATGCTCTTTTGAGAAATTATACCATAGCTTCAATCCTGTAATCAATGGGGTATCTTTCTTTTTGAGACCTCTGAATACTTTCTCTCTGTCTCTTATCTCACCGTTCAATCTTTCCATCATGTTGTTTGTAGGATGGATTTTTCCACTTGCTCTTTTGCTGTTTATTCCGACATTGAAAGAATGGTATGTATCCTTACCAAATACTCTTTTTGCAGATTTTGCATAAACTGGAAGTCCATCTGTGATAAATGCCCTAGGTGTCTTTTGTGTCATGTTGACAGTTGATACCAATAGCTTGTCTGCCTGATGCTGAAACTTTGTATCTGCCATCTCACCAATCAACCAGAATCTGGTCTCATCATCCATAGTGCTAAACAGGTAATTCATCTTGCCTGAAACTCTGATAAATGCCTCATCTGCTCTTATCCAGTCTCCAACCCTAGGAACTGTCTTATCTACATATTCAGATCCTAATTTGGAATAATCCGATACCCATCTGTAAATTGTTGAATGATTAATCTTGATTCCCATCCTTTTGTACTGTCTCGGGATATCCCTTATACTCATCCCTGAAAAATACATCTCCAAAGCTCCTGTAATGGCACTATCATCAAACTGCCTGTTTTCAAATCCGAAATTTGCAGTAAATCTTTTCTTGCAGTCCTTGCACTTGAATATCTGTAAGTTACCTGACTTGTTTTTCTTGATTCCTTTCTTGATTATTTTTCCAGAATCACAAAACTTGCATAACTGTAGTTTGGAGCGTCCCATAATTCTGAATGTGTTGTTACGATAACATTGTTTTACTTGGAACTTATCCTAAAGCCCTACAATGCATCATGACGCATGCCAGATACACAAATCCAAGACAGTCATCACAGTTCCTTTCGTATCTGACTGCCGTCCTGTGAAGTCCGCACCTGGGCCAGGCAAGGAACCGCTCTACGACAAACCTTGTCTTGCCATAATTTTTTTGGTTCCTGTTTTGTGCAACGTTCCTTGGGTTCTTTTTGTATGGAATGCAACAGTCAATCCCATGGGATCCCAGATAGTCTCTGATGTATGCCGCATCTTATCCCCTGTCGGCATACACAGACGATCTGCCGTATCAAACCGTCATCTGCAGGTTCTGGGATGTTCTCTAGTACATCAATGAATTTCGTACTGTCATGGACATTTGCAGGGCTGGACCTGATTGGGATTGGCAGTCCTGTCCTGTCTACCGCAGCGTGAATCTTTGTGCCCAGGATCTTCCTGAACTTGACGAATCTGAAGTCTTAACTCCTGCTGATGAGCTTCGTCACATCTGGAAATGGGATTTTACCACCCCCGTAGTAAACGGCGCACGATCTTTAGCTGAAGCATTACGAAGAATCGAAGAAGGCGCATCAATGATTAGAACAAAAGGAGAGCCTGGAACAGGAAATGTCGCAGAGGCCATCAGGCATATCAAAAAAGTAAACGACGAATTAAGAACAATCAAGTCAATTTATGATTCTGGAGATAACCAGGATTTGGTCAGAATGGCAAGAGAATTCAAGGTATCGTATGATATTGTTGAGCAGACCGCAAAGCTGGGCAGATTACCCGTTGTAAATTTCGCTGCTGGTGGAATTGCGACACCTGCGGATGCAGCATATCTTATGTCTCTTGGCTGTGATGGAGTCTTTGTTGGTTCGGGAATTTTTAGCTCCGATGATGCAAAAGAGAGGGCCAGGGCAATAGTTTTGGCTACAACTTTTTGGAATGAATCAGAAAAGGTAAAGGAAGCCCAGAATATGATTGATGAGAGGCAGTCCATGCTGGGACTAGATGTAGGTACGCTGGAATTGCGAATGCAAGATCGTGGAGGATCCGCATGAGTCTCACTATTGGTGTATTGGCAGTACAGGGCGATGTACATGAAAATATTTTATCTTTAGAAACTGCAATCAGTAACCTTGGAATTGATGCTGAGGCAGTAGAGGTAAAGACGCCCGAAGAAATTTCCTCATTGGACGGTCTGATCATTCCAGGTGGTGAGAGCACCACCATTGGACATCTTTCTTTGGCAAACGGGACATTGAAAGTCCTAAAGGAAAAAATAGCAAACGGAATGCCGGTACTTGGAATTTGTGCTGGCATGATAATGTTATCCAAAACAGCTGATGACAGAGTTGTCGGAAAAACCAACCAACCACTTTTGGATGTGCTTGATGTTAAATTAGAGCGAAATTCCTTTGGGCGTCAGCGGGAGTCTTTTGAGGCTGACATCTCTCTGGATTTAGCTGGAATTTCAAAATTCAATGGAGTCTTTATCCGGGCACCATCCGTATCTGATGTTGGCTCTGATGTCGAGATACTCTCAAAATTTAATGAAAAAGTTGTTGCAGTAAAAAGGGGAAATGTTGTTGGAACATCCTTTCATCCTGAACTGACACAGGATGTATCCATACACAAGTATTTTCTAAATCTGGTAAGCCGGGCAAGCTAGAGTTCTTTTAATTTTGCTTTACTGTCTTTTGGCAGACTGAATATATTATTATATGTGCTTCTAGTGGAACTATTAATTGAACAAGAGGGAACTGCGAAAAATAGTATCTGAAATTGAGCAGGAGGGCTCGATTTTCTCAAACAAGTCAGCACTTGATACCTTTGGCGTATCCAAAATTATTGGCAGAAACGACAAGGCAAGGGATCTGGTGAGGCTGTTTCTGGGATATAAACAGGGACTGGTTGTTCCGTTTGTGTCAGTTTATGGCAGGAGTGGATGCGGGAAATCTACTATAGTGAGATTTGTGTGCCAGAATCTTTCAGATATTAAATACTGTTTTGTTAATCTCCGAAAGGCAAAGACAGTGTTCGGTTGTGCGAACCTTGTTCTTGCAGGACTGGGAGAATCAAATTTGAAAAATGCTCAGGGGATAAATCTGGCAGTTGAAAAGATCGGCGATGCAATAGAGAAATCATTGGAGCAATCAAAAAAGAGCTTGTTTGTATTGGTGTTAGATGAGCTTGATGCATTATTTTTGGATAAACGTGGCAAGCCTTCTGATTTTGTATACAAGCTTGTAGTGTTGGAAGAGAAATTACGTGAGAAGAGATTAATGATGTGTATGGTTGGAATATCAAACAATATAATGACAGAATTTGATTTGGATGACCGCGTTCGCTCAAGGATTGGCTCATCAGAAGTATTCTTTGAGGCATATGCCAAAAAGAATGTCGTTGCAATACTTCGAGACAGGGCAAAGGATGCCTTTTCTGAGAAGATTGACCCTGCAGTAATAGAGTACTGTGCTGACATGAGCTCATCCGAGCATGGGGATGCAAGACGTGCAGTTGACCTGCTTAGGGCAGCAGCCGAGATTGCAAGCAAAAACTCTGAGAAACTTGGCAAAAGCCATGTTGACTATGCATCGGACCAGCTCCAAAAAGACAGACTGGAAATGATTCTCTCTGCTGCGTCATACCAGTTCAAGCTTGCAGCATCTGCACTTGCAAGAATTACTTTTTTGTCAGGTGAGGTCTGGCATTCCACATCATCACTGTACAAACAGTATGAGATGATTATTGCAAAGGATTCAAAGAAATTGACGTACCGTCGCGTCTCAGAATTGTTGGTGGAGCTGAAAAACACAGGCATTGCAGTATCTCAGACTGCATCAAAGGGAAGGCACGGATATGGGACGCAATACAGGCTAACTGCATCCCCTGAGGCAGTAGGAATGGCATGTTTTTCAGACTGGTGGAATGGTCTGACAAAACAAAAGGAGAGATTTGAGACAAAAGACAATAGACCAGACCTCTGGAGTTTGGGAGGTAGCAGAAACAGAGAGTTTTCTGCACTACTGCAAATGACTGAAAAAATGCACAAGAAAAAATGGAAGGATTTTTCTGGACTTGACTAGTGGATGCAGTGTTTTCCATTCCCATGTTTTGTGGTTGAAATTTTGGCGAGAGCACAATGTGTTAGGGATATAGCTATGATGTCATTTATCAGACCCACGTGTAAAGAATGGAACCATACATATCTAGAAAAATAAATAAAATGTCTGGAAATTATTTGATATAAATGACGTAAAATAATTTCTCCTAAGCAACTTGGTTATGATGAATGAAAAAATCATAAACCTATACTCAACTCATCTTAAAACTAACCCTTTAGACAATATTTGATGATCATTTGGATCCATGAACTGTTAATTTCCAAACTATATATGAAATTCACTGAGATAACAGACAAACAATGGGACATGATGGAACCGTTGTTGCCAAAACCTGCCGCCACAGGACGCCCAAGAAGCAACGACCGAACGGTTTTAAATGGAATCATCTGCGTGCTGGTTTCCGGATGCAGATGGAGTGAGATGCCAAAAACATGCGGTGATGACTCAACTGCCAATCCAATGCCAAGAAGATGGCAGGAGTTTGAGATATGAAAAAAGATTTTGGGACGTGCAATCAAATCCGCACGTAAATCAGGCAGGATTGACCTGCAAAAAATTTCAATTGGTTCATCATCAGTTCCCTCTAAAAAAGGGGTGGTGTGATCGGATTTGACGGTTTTAAGAGAATCACAGGCACGAAATCATATGTTGCAGTGGATGGTACCGGCTTGCCAATATCAACTGTAATTAGCCCTGCAGACATTCACGACAGTACGAAATTTGCAGACGTGATGGAATCAATTTCAGATTTCGTGGATGATTCCATGATGGAACAAATAGTTTCAGTCTATGCAGACAGGGGATGCGATTCAAAGTCAGTCCGCAGTTATGTAAGATCAAGAAACATCATTCCATGCATTCCTTTTAGAAAAAACAGCAGGACGGCAGATGATGATGCAGGCAAGGACAGTTACAACGGACAAGGTTTGTAGTGGAGAGGTTCTTTGCCTGGCTGAAAAACGGGTTTCACAGAACAAGAATCAGATGTGAGAGAAACGCAGGAAATTATCTCGGGCTCGTTAGCATTGCGTCATTTTTGATGTATTGCAGGGTTTTAGGATGAGTTGACTGTATTTTTCTTTATAGTAGGATTCAATATTTTGAAATTTATCCGAATTTTCGATCATGTCTAAAAGAGGCTTCTAAGATTGATTTGTAATGTATCGACTTCTTCATAAATTCGAATATTCTCGTCATGAATTACATCATTTCTTTTTTCATAGTATAATTCGTAAGATTTAGTATACCTTCGATCACCACTAGATAGAATTGCGGAATGTTCTCCAAATTTTTTCTTTTTTTGCTGTTCTCTTTTTTTCAAAAGTATTTTTTCTAGTCCAATTAAATAATCAACTCGTCTCAAAACCTAATGCAAGACGATTTCATACCCGGGGGCAAAACCCGCATCCCGGACAGATCAGGGTAAAATGCAGCGCAGTTGAATCAAAAACAAACGGCCTCTGCAGAACCGACAGTTTATTAACCCCTCTGATCACAGGTATACCATGAGAAAATTCACCGCCTTACAATATACGATATTTATGGTTGCCGCACTGGCCATGCTGGTTGCGGTTCCTTCCGCATATGCAGCTACGGTCAATGTGGATGCATCATGTCAGGATGACGATAACGATGGCACATGCAATGACGGAACGACATTCAAGAATCCTCGTGCGGCATTTACGGCCGCAAATCGAGGCGATGTCATAGTCATCGCCGATGGCAGATATCTTGACAGTGTGAATGATTACATTGTACTAAACAAACCTATCACACTAAAGTCTACAAATGGCGACCATGCCCAGGATGACGTGATCTTTAACGGCACCGGAATCCGGATAAACGCAGACAATGTAAAGGTTCAGGGAATCGAGATTGTAGATGCGAGATCGCATGGAATATTTGTCGATCCGACCAGATCCAACATTGTTGTTGAGAACAACTACGTCAACAATACGCACAGACAGGGCATAACAGGCGTTGGCAGTTCTGGTAATCCGCTATCGGTTAACATAACTGGCAATACCTTTGAGCATATCGGGTACAATGCACCTGATGGTAAAAAGCCGCTGTTTGCAAACGGCGACAAGGCCTCACAGCATGACATGACTGCGATAATCTTTACGTGGCTTGCCAACTCTGAAATATCAGGAAACACGATTGACAAGACAACCTGGTCCGGAATAAACCTGGGCAGGGTGACAGGCCTGACAATCTCAGACAACACAATCACTGACGTGCCAAAGAACGGAATACAGATTGCACACAAGGAAAGTGTCAACAATACGATATCCGGCAACACCATAACCAATGCAACCTTTGCCGATTCAAAACACAGAGGCGGCGCCTTAATTGCAGACAATCTAAAGGGCGCAATCAGCCTTTCATCCTCACTTGATACTCTGGTAGAGAATAATGTTATCAGAGACAGCAGAAACGGTGTAATTCTATGTGATGGGGACTGCCATGCGACAACATTCAAGCAGCTTGATGGTAACTCCTATTCGGGCAAGCCCACTGCAAATGTGACAAAGAACACGTTTGTTGACCTGCGCGAAAAACACATCATCAACGCCGTTGCAGACTATGTCCTTGTTGCAACGCACAACTATTACGGGACAGCAGCGCCTGACTTTACGGCAATATTGTCCGGCGATATACATTACAATCCATACTATAACGATCCGGAACTCCAGGTGCTTGTAGATAAAACAGGGACGGTACAAAAGTCAACTGCGGACCTTGACGTGTCACCGGTGTGCTCCATATCCCTTGGAACCTACATCATTGACTTTGCAGGCGCAAAATACGGCGCCACGTCTCCTATTGTCCAAAACCAAATCAAGAATGCCGGCAACCAGGATATTGGGTCAATAAAGTTTACCTCTACCGGATGGCTAAAGCCTGACAAAACTCCCCTTTCCAATGCCGTATCCAGGGTCGGCACCAATGTCGGCGATGCGACATCCTATGCCCCCATCACCGCTGATCCGAACGGCGTCAACTTTGATGATACCGACTTTATCGGACCAAACACGCTTCCAACCTCGGGATCCTCCGGTTCTGCATCGGTCGGCTTTGTGCTTGACCTTAGCCGCGTTGCAACGGGCGCCGAGACCACCATCACGGAATCCGTAACCTATTCTGCAAGCTGCAGCTAGGAATCGGACCGCATGGCCCCAAGGTACGGCAGCCATATTTTCCCCTTTACCATGATGTCTGCGGATGCCGCAATATGGTATGTCACGGACTCGCTTGGGAAAAACATAACCGACCCATCCCAATACTCTTCAATACATCATGATGCATGTCAGGCAGGACTCATCCCGGATGATTCCCACATTTCTTTTCATACCCTGCTACAGTTCTTCTCAACCAGTACCTGAGCCAGGCAAGGAAACCTCTCAACGGCAAACCCTGCCTTGCTGTACCAGTTTTGTACTTCCCTGGCACAGCGAATCTGGAATTTTTCCTGTAGGGAATGCAGCAATTAATTTTATGACCTCTCGGATAGTTTCTGATGTATACCGGATCATAACCCCCCCCTTTTTGCCAGCAACTGATGAATATGGAAAAGGATTCCGTCATAACCAATCAAATCCGCACACAGGGAGGGACGGATTTGCCTGCAAAAAATTTTCAGTTGATTCATCCTTTTTGCCGCAGTCCTGAGAATCTCAGATATGCAGTGGATTTTGAACCGTATCTGTCCGGCATGTCTGCCCCCTGCAACCGGCTGTTAGGACAAACAAAATTCCGTTGATTGTGTTTCTGTCATTGCATCCTGGCCTGCCAGTTTTGGCATGCTTTGGCAGATGTGATAGAACCGTTCCATTGAATGCCTGGCATTTCTTTGTGAATCATGAAGGATGCATCAGCAGAGTAATTCTTGGATCCAGATTATAATGAATTGTTTACAAAATGATCGGTTTTAGGATGAGTTGAAAATTATGATGAACCTGCATACCCCTGATTATTGGAGAATCCATTCTTTTCAATGATCTCATGACCTTTTCTCTGTCTCTAATTTCCCCATTGAGGTATTCCATTTTGTTCGTGTTTTTGTCGTTTTTGAAGTGAATATGGCGTATGTGTTGTACCTGTTCTTCCTTGTATCTTGAGTGCCATTCTTTCGTGTGCATCTATGAAGTTTCTAGATCCATCTGAAAGTAGTGTTTTAGGCTTTTTTCCAGCTCTTTCCTGACTTTTTATGAATAGTGATCTCACATCTTCGGCATGCTTTGCATTTGCAACCTGTGAGGCAATCCAAAATCTTGAGGAACCATCTAGCATCGCATAGAGGCATTTTCTATCACCCTTGATTTTCAGATAAACCTCATCACGATGCTATTTCTCTGAGACTTGAGGGATTATGGATTCGAGATGGGATTCCATCAGTCCGATGCATCTCTTTATCCAGTCATGGGCTGTCTGATGTGTTATCTCTACACCAAGCAACTTCATGGAACCTGCAACGTGTCTTAGTGGTTCTCCATTAAAATACAAATTCATACTGGATGTAGTTGCTTGAGGTGTTGCCCTCATTCTCTCAAATCCTACATCTGTTGGGAATTTCCTTTCACAGTCGTTGCATTGAAAAATTTGAATGTATCACCTCTTGTCTTTTCGCAATCCCTTCTTGATGATGTCTTGAGATTCACAGAACTTGCGACCTTCAATCCCTACTGGATTGATTGTTACTTGTGTTATCTTTATCTGTCCTATTCTCTTTCTAATTTCCAGACTAATCTCTAGTGCAATTTTATGTTTGCAAGTTGATTTTCTAAATTTTGTATCAGGACAAGAACATGCAAACCCTGACTCCTTTGATATTACTTCATACCGGTTATCTGAACTTTGTGATTTTACCTTGTAAGAATAATTGTCAATCTTTTTGATTTTGAGTCCCTTTGACTAACAGTTTGCCAGCAGGCAATCTCTGTTTGTGACGGCCTAAGAGAAAACCAACTGGTTTTTCCTCAGATTTTGTAAGATTATCTTCCATCTGAACATTAATAGTGGATGTAGACTAAAAGTCGAGCATGTTTGATCATAACAGTCTTTTGTTTAGAATATCAGAATAAACGATGTCAGATCATGACAATTTTACACAGTCAATTCTTTCCAAGACTTTTGATCAGGGATTTTACCGAGTCAAGTGCAGAGTCAAGATTCTTTTTGATCTCTTTGGATATCTCTTCGGGCGGAGGTAAATTATCAACGTCTTCAATAGAATCGTCTTTTAGCCAGAAGACATCCAAGGAAACCTTGTCTCTTTTTACAAGTTCGTCATACGGGAAGGATTTAAAGTTCTTTGATTCTTTTCTTTTTAGAGTGTTCTTTGCGTTGTAGCATTTCACAAAGTCATCCAGATTATCTCTTGACAGTTGGTTCTCTTTGAGTGTAAAGTGTTGGTTTGTTCTAAAGTCATAGATCCACAGTCTGTCTGTCCATGCCTTACCGTCCGTTCTTGCAGGTTTTTTATCAAAGAACAACACGTTTGCCTTTACTCCTCCTGCATAAAATATTCCAGTCGGAAGCCTTAGCAGAGTATGGCAGTCTGTATTTTCCAGCATCTTCTTTCTTACTGTCTCGCCTGCTCCGCCCTCAAATAGAACGTTATCCGGAAGCACGATGGCACATCTGCCATTTGCCTTGAGTATTGTCTTTACATGTTGGAGAAAATTTAGTTGTTTGTTTGACGTGGTTGCCCAGAAATCATCTCTCTCATAAGACAGGGTCTCACGCTCTGCCTTGCCTGACTCAGAAAATATTATGGTACTTGACTTTTTACCAAACGGCGGATTGGTCATTACCACGTCAAATCTGTCCCCGGAATCAGAGACCAGTGAATCCCCCGATACAATCTGACTTGCCTTTTCCCCAATTCCGTGCAGGTACATACTCATTGCACAAAGTCTTACTACCTCAGTTACTATGTCCCATCCCTTGAAGGTCTTGGTTTTTAGAAATTTTTTCTGATCAGGATCCAGACTAAAGTTATCTGCAATGTATTTGTGTGCAGAGAGGAAAAATCCGCCGGTACCGCATGCAGGATCACCGATTGTTTCCTTTGGTTTTGGCTGCATAACGTCAACTATTGCGTCAATTAGTGCACGCGGTGTAAAGTATTGGCCTGCACCACTTTTCACATCTTCGGCATTTTTTTCCAGCAATCCCTCATAAATTTCACCTTTGACATCAATGTTCATCCCATTCCAAAGAATTTCATCTTTTGAATCCCCATCAATTAGCTTGATTAGCCGCTCCAGCTTTGCAGGATCCTGTATCTTGTTTTGGGATTTTCTAAAGATTGTCCCTAACAGCTCTTTTTCTTTGGACAAATTTTCCAATACGTGTCTGTAATGGGTTTCCAGGTCATCGCCAGTTTTATCAGTCAAAGTCTGCCAATCATATCCTTTTGGAATCATTGATTTTTTCTTGAATGGCGGTTTTGTTTGCTCGTCTGCCATTTTTAGAAACAGCAGATTGGTTAACTGCTGGACATAATCCCCATATGATACGCCGTCATCCCTAAGCACGTTGCAGAAATTCCATAATTTTTGGACTATGACTGGCGCCTCATTTGACATCTTTTATCGGTATTTTTACTGTTTTAATTACTGTTTTTCTTTTTGCTATCAAATGGTTTATTTGTAAAGCGGGATCAAAGTATCACAATGTCTGAGGAAAAGCCAAAGATCGTGGCTGTCACAATAAAAATGCCAGATAGCAAGGAGCATGAAGCGCCGTTACCTGCAAAGACATTTAGTTCCAGCAGAAGGGATTCCGTTCCCAAATTCCACCAATGGCGTATAATGATGAGATTTATGGTGGACAGATTCAGATTTGGAACAAGAATAAGACCGTAGAAAAAAATGAGTGAATCACATTCAGAGGAATTAGTTTTTGATGATGAGAATCTTCCCAATGGGTGGATAAAGATAGCGCTTGATCAAATTATTGAACCTTCAAAAGAAAAATTTAATCCACAGAATTCGGATAATAGAATATTTTTAGGGTTAGAACATATAGAATCTAACAATGGACGAATTTTAGAAAAAGGAAATTCTATCGATACAAAAAGTACAAAAACAATTTTCAATAAAGGCGATATATTATACGGGAGGCTAAGACCATATCTTAATAAAATATGTGTTCCATTATTTGATGGAGTATGTTCTACTGATATCCTTGTATTTCCTCAAAATCCATATAGATCTAGTAAATATATTGCATTTCTTTTATCACAATCCAAATTTGTAAGATTTGCAAATAGAAATTCTACAGGGGTTCAACATCCACGGATAAAATTTGATATCATGTCACAATTTCAAATCCCTCTTCCTCCGCTAAACGAGCAAAAAAGAATCGTCACAAAGGTTGAATCAATCTTCTCCCAGATTGACGCATGTAGGGAAAAACTGGACAAAATCAAGGTATTGTTGAAACAAGACAGACAATCTATGTTAAGGGATATATTCGAAAATAAAAAATATACTTATGTTCAATTGGGAGATTTTTTAACTTTAGAATATGGGAAAGGTTTATCAAAAAAAGATAGAAAAAAAGGCAGCATTCCAGTATTTGGTTCTGCAGGAATCAACGGTTATCACAATAAGGCATTAGTAGAAAAGTCTTCACTAATAATAGGTAGAAAAGGAAATGTGGGAAATGTCATACTTGTTGAACAGCCATTTTGGCCTATTGATACAACATATTTTCTAAATGAAACTCAAGACTTTAATGTCAAATTTTTGTTCTATCTATTCAACCATTTAGATTTTGTAAGATTAGATTCATCTACAACAATTCCTTCATTAAGAAGAGATGATATTTACATGCAAAATATTCCATTTCTTTCAATTCTTGAACAACAACAAATCGTCACAAAGATTGAATCAATCTTTGGCAGAATTGATGCGATTTTTATTAGAATAAAAATAATTAATTTGATTCAGGATTACATATTTGTGTGAAATAATCTAATTTACAAAACATATGCAAAAAAATAGGAATTTGTGTATGATTGCTTATTGAAAAATATAAGATGTATTGCATTATTTGCCGAATCGATAAAATCAAAATACACAGCAAGAAATTATAATTCGCATCTAAAGCAATTCTTGAATTATATGAAGGTAAGCTCTGCTGATGCATTATTACTTTACGGTACATCAGAACTACAACAAAAATTAGAGGATTATGCGATACATCTAAAACAAACAATAAATCCTAATTCAGTACCGTCAAAATTCCAAGGAATCAAACATTTTTGTATAATGAATGAGATTCCTCTTAACTGGAACAAAACATACAAACTATTTCCACAAAAACAAAAAACCCAAACTCTAAGGGCATACACTACTAGTGAAATTCATGATGTGTTAAATGCAGAAAGTAGCATTAGGAACAAAGCATTGATTCACTTTCTTGCATCAACTGGAGCAAGAGTCGGGGTTTTTGATCATCTGCTGTCAATGAAACATATGAAAAAAATGCCTAAGGGTTGTAGTGCAATCTTACTTTATGCTGGAGACATTGATGAGTACTATTCATTTCTTACTCCACAGGCAACCGAAATTCTTGCAACATATCACGATTTACGCAAACAGAAAGGAGAAAAGTTTTGCGATGAAACTCCCATATTTGGAGTTGATGGCGCAATTCAAAAACAGCTTAAATGGAATAGTGTTAGATCGATAATTTATAGATCACTACAAAAAAGCAGGGTGATCAGATACAAACAAGATACCCGTTATAACATTCAGATAAATCACGGGTTTAGAAAACGATTCAACACTGTTTTGAAACTAGAAAATAACATGAATTACAATATTGCCGAAAAACTCATGGGTCACAAAAATGGTCTTGATGGAGTTTATTTTACACCTACATTAGATGAATTGTTTGCAGAATTTAAGAAAGTTATACCCCAACTGGAAATTTAATCCAATATCAAATTATTGGAATTTTATAAAGAAACATTGATCCCTGAAATATCAAACATAATAATTATAATAAATGAAAAACTATGATACAAAACACTAGGTCCCCATAAGTGAAATTCATCCTAAAATATTACAAAAATTGTTCAAAGTAGTCTTGATCAATTTTCTTTATCTTTATTTCATTAGCTGTAGATACTCCAACGTCAAATTCTACCATTAATTCTGCAAGTTGTTCACCATGAATCAGAATAATTACCGTGTCATTTAGATTCTTTATCCAATCTCTCCCGTCAGATGAGAAATCAGAAGTTGTGATAAAGATCCCTTTTTTGGTTTTTGTTGCTTGTAAAGAGCCTGCAAAATCCCTTATGTCTTTTGATGATACTTGGTTTTCCCATTTTTTGGCTTGAAGATATATTTCTCCTAGACCTAATTTGTCCTCTTTGATTATTCCATCTATTCCATGATCACCTGTTCTTCCGGTGTGGCTTGCCCAATCACCGTAACTCATCTTCTTACAAAGTTCCAAAATCAGCAACTCAAAACCTTGAGATGATATTGATTTTACCTTGTCGAGAAGATCTGAATACAGGGCCTCTTGCATCATCTTATATCCCTGTTCAATCATTTCCTCTGGGGTTTGATTTGTAATCGATATTTGTTTAGTTTCTTTTTGTTTTGATTCTGATTTTGTTCTCCATTCTACAAATTCTGGAAATCTCTTGAGATAATCCCTGTCAATCCTTGATGGGTTTTCATTTAGCACGTCAAGACCTCTCTCAGTAATTCTGACAGATGCTTTTCCTGTTTGTTCTACAAGACCTGCATTTTTCATATATGTTTTTGCCCAACTGACTCTATTAGTAATATAAGTCTCTCTTCCACTAGGCAACATTTGGTTTTTCTCTTTATCTGTCAGATCCAGATAATTAGAAACTGCCTTTCTTATTTCGTTTGCAGGGTATTCCTTTCTGTCTTTGATTACTTCTAAAAGCGGTAACATTATTTCTTCAAATGTGGGTATTGCCATAATTCGTTGGATTGTGATACATTATTAAATGTGAACAAAATATTTAATTTTCTGATTTGAAGAAATTCAAGATATCTTGAAAACTTGTTAAAATTACATATGTAAATATTATGAGTAAAAAACTTCTTAATTTTATATGAATACAATGCTAAAAACCATAAATGTGTCAGAAAAAGGACAGATTGCAATACCAAGAGAAATTCAAGAATCTTTGGGAATAAAAAAAGATGACAGGCTTGTAGTTACTACAAAAGACAAGAAAATTCTGATTCAAAAGGCAGCAAATGTCGAAAGGCACGTTGAAGATAACTTTCAGGATCTCCCAAGATATTCCGAGCCATCACTTGAGAAATTATGGAATAATAAAAAAGATGACGTAGCATGGAGGAAGAAAGTTTCATTGTAGATAGCAGAACAAAAATAAATCGGATTTTTAGCGTAGAGAAAAAACTAGTTAAAATGAATGCTGGGAAAATCAACAAAAAGACATTTTTGGAAATAAAGACTATTTTATCTGAATTTATTGGCTGGATTGCTTTTTCTGTTTGTTAGTTTCTCTTGCTTGATTTTTTCCAGTAAAACAGATGCTGGTTCATCGTTTGGATCCTGCGGAACAAGCTTGCCCTCAAAGGCTTTCTTGAGAACGCTCTTTTTCAGTTGATCAAGCCTGGTTAGCGAATCATCAACTTGCTTTTCAATTGCGTCAATCCTGCCAAAGATTGATTCAACCTTTGTGACGATTCTTTTTTGCTCGTTTAACGGAGGAATAATTATTTCTAATTCTTTTATTTGCTTACCTGAAATTGCTTTGAATGTTGTTCCTGTTCCCAGATTTTCCAAATGATTCTCAACATGTCTAAAAAAATGAATGATCCATTTGACATTCATATTCTGTTCAAGTGGTCTAATTGCAGCTAATCCCCTACCTATACAACATTGTTCCAAGCTTAAATTTGTCGAGCCAACCGGTGCACGAACTGATAATAACAAATCATCTTTTTCAGCTATTTTCTTTGGATCAGAACAATACATTCTTGTTTTTGGATACAAATCCCCAAAATCAGATTTGCCTTGAAAGAATGGAATTCCATTTCTTGATAAATTGTATGTTGATGAGGGTGGCGACTGTCCTAAAATTACGGTGCAAATATTTTGCAGTTTTGTCTTAATCCACCCGTTTGGAAGACTCCCATCATCAAAAACCAATTCCCCTGAATCCCCATGGATTTTCTTTAACAGTATCTCAGCTGGTTCGTCATTTGGATCCTGCGGAACAAGCTTGCCCTCAAATGCGTGTTTTAGAACAGATTGCCTGTGCTGTCTTGACAATACCCTGATTTTGTCCAGTTTTTCCCTACATGCGTCAATCTGGGAGAAGATTGATTCAATCTTTGTGACGATTCTTTTTTGCTCGTTTAGTGGAGAGATATAAATTTCAAATCTTTTGATGTCATGTTGAAACAAGTGTGGTACTGCAGTACCTTTGATTTTGTCTCTGACGATTTTTTGAAAAAGTGATGTTTTAAAATAATAATACAAATATCTTGGAATGATTACTTTTGAGGGCCTAACTACAAGTATTGATGAATTTACAGTTGTTTTTTGTGGAATAGTATCAACAAATCCAATTTTTCCGATGGTTCCGTCCTTTGTAATTAAAATATCATTTTTTTTAATTTTTATTTCAGGCGATTCGTTATAGCGAAAATCAGAAAGGTGATCTAAAACATCATAGTTTATTTTTCCATCATGTAAAATATCTTTTACAGCTAATAATAAGGCCCCCTCTGACGTATACTCACTCTTTTTTAACCCTCTCCATCCAATCCTTGCTGAGATTTTGATAAAATCATTTAATTGAATAGTACACCAACTTGAGGGTAAAGTACATTGCAAAATTGGTTGATTCATGAACTAACCAAAACCTCATGTAATTCCTCTAGAATTTTCTCATAGTCGTCTCCGAATAATTCGTAAAACTTTACTCTGCCCCCCTTTTGATTAAATGGAATCTCATCTAGATCATCCATTCTGATTGAAATCGAACTTGCAATTCCTTTTTTAATTTCAAACAGCCATTCCTTTTGTTCAGGCGTAAACATTCTTCCTGACGATTCCTGTTGCATTAGCCATTTTTCAAATTTAGTGTCTACAACATCGGAAAACGGCAGTAATGATTCCTCTTTGCCTGTAGAATATCTGACTAGAGATATCAAATCAGTCAACATCCTGACTGGATTTTTCTTTACCTTTGACTTGTCCAGTCTAGAATACGCATTCCAGACCATTTCAGATGTAAGATTGTACGGAGGATTCCGTATAGAGTTTGTCAGATCCTTGATATCAGAAAACGTAATCTCCCGCATTCTGTAAGGTTTTGAATAAATGATATCAAGTGCAGTAATTTGATCCCTATTGTTTTCTACAAATTCAGACCATTTCTCTATTGTTTTTTTATCAATATTTTGAACTTTATCCGAAAACCCCGCCTCCAGTAATTCGTCAACAGATACATCATCGATGATTTGCTCATTCTTGGATTTAATATCAAGTATGGTTTTACGCAACTTTGCCGAATCAAATACCCTGCAGGCATCATCAATCATTTGCTTTGAGACTGTACTTAGTTGTTGATCAGTTGGAGTTTCAGTTTTGAATTGCTCTTTTGCTTTTTCTAACTTCTTATCAGGATTTACACCATCAAGCAATGTTCTTTGAATGTCTACCAAAGTTTTACCGTCATTTGCACTTGCAATTTCATCTTTGTCATCCTGAGATAATTTTCTGTTTAATCTAGATAATCTGTACACCAGACTCTCCACATCATCAATGTCTGCATTTTTGTCTGTAGCCTTGTCTAATAGTGACTTAAATAAGACATTTGGTCTTTTAGACAAGGAATGAGTATCACTCATTGCATGCTCACACACACCAACTGCATCAATTATAACAAAATGTGTTTTAGCTTTGGCATCCGGAGTGACTGAAATCAAATCGTCATCTTTGATTTTTCTAGTTCCCCTTCCCTTCATTTGATCAAAATAATTTTTGCTTTTTACATCCCTCATGAATATAATGCATTCCAGTGGTCGAATGTCAGTGCCCGTTGCAATCATATCTACAGTTACTGCAATACGTGGCATTGGTGAGTTTCTAAAACTTGAGATAAGATCTTCTGGTTTTTCTTTGGTGCGGTATGTAATTTTTTTACAAAACTCGTTTCCCAATCCGAACTCCTCTCTTACAATTTCTGTAACGTCTTCTGCATGAGAATCATCTTTTGCAAAGATTAGTGTTTTTGGAACATTGGTACGGTTTGGAAAAATTTCCGATAGCCGTTCTTTGTATGTTCGAATTATGAGTCTGATTCTGTCTTTGGATATTACAGATCTGTCAAGTTCATTTGAGGCATAAATTAGATCATCATCTAACTGCTCTTGTTCTTCTTGGCGTGTAAGTCTATCTCTTTTCTCAACGTATTGTCCCGCATCAACAGTGCTTCCTTCTTTGGTGATTTTGGTTTTGATTTTATACACATGATATCCAACATTAACATCGTCAACTACTGCACGTTCATGGGTGTATCTCATTACCTGATTGTTGTGAAAAAATCCTATGGTATCGTTTGACGGAGTAGCAGTCAGTCCTATCAAAAATGAATCAAAGTAATCCAACACTTGTTTCCATTTGTTGTAAATAGAGCGATGGCACTCGTCAATTACTATAAAGTCAAACTCTCCAATTGGCATATTTTCATTATATTGCACTTCAACTGGCGTTCCATCTAGTGGATCTTCAAATGATGAAAACTCGTCATTTTCATCCTCATAGTCTTTGTTGCCTTTTAAAACCGAAAACATTCTTTGAATTGTAGATATCACTACTTTTGGCACAGGATCAATTGTGTGTGATTGTAATAGTTGTACATTATACAGATCGGTAAACTTTCTACCGTCATCAGGTGTTTGGTATTGCTGAAATTCACGCAATGCCTGTCTTCCTAAATTGGATCTGTCAACTAGAAACAGGATCTTTTTTGCCTTTGCAAACTTGATTAGCCTGTAAATCGCAGTTACGGCAGTAAATGTTTTGCCTGAACCTGTTGCCATTTGTATTAATGCACGAGGTTTGTTCTGTGAAAACGAATCCTCCAAATTTGTGATTGCTTCTGTCTGGCAATCCCACAGTCCTTCATAATTTAATTTAGGAATCTGTCCTAGTCTTGCCCTTAGTGTTGTGTCTTCTTTTAGCCATTCTTGCAATAATTCTGGCCTATGAAATGAAAACACGTAGCGTGAGCGATGGTTGGGATCACGCCTGTCTGCAAATTTGGTCTCAATTCCAGTCGTTTCATATGAGAAAGGCGGTCGCAATGGGGAATGAGCGAATTTCTCATGCAGGCCATCAAGATATTTTTCAGATTGTGCAACCACCCCACTTAGCGTATGGCCATATTTTTTTGCCTCTACTGCCCCAACAGGTTGTGAATTAACAAAAAGGGCATAATCTACATTGTCCTTGCTTAGAGGATATTCCCTTACTGCGACACCAAGGGATTCATTGAGATTTCTAGTATCATAGTCCTGAATAACCCAACCTGAATCTGTAAGCATTTTATCAATGTCCTTACGCGCTATATCTTCAGGATTCATAAAACAATCATCACTGTAGCATATTTAATGAATACTTCTGATGTTAGATTCTAAAAATTATTTCAACAATGATAAATTGGAATCATTCAAAAAGCAAAATTCTTGTCAATATTTTAATTTCTAACTATTTTTTGTAGAAAAACCCCATGAATGGAAAAAATTGTAATATTTCACAACAATTATTGTAAACTTTCCAATGGGGCTTGGAATTCCACGCACAAAAATAATAAAACTCTACATATGGCAAAAATAACTCCACGCATGGAGTTTCTGTTGCAACCTTTAACCATGCATGGCAACTATTTTTACAACGTTTTTCCAACAACTTCCCAATATTCTACAATATTTTTTCCACGCATAAACCTCACAATAATCATAGTTATGATTATTGGAATTTGGCAAGCTTTGTTATTTCCAATATTCACAACTCATCTTAAAACCCTGCAATACGTCAAAAATGACGCAATGCTAACCAGCCCGGGATAACTTCCCGCGTTTCTTTCATGTCTTGCTCTGTGAAACCCGTTTTTCAGCCAGGCAAAGAACCGTTCCGCTACGAATCCTGTCCTGTTGTAGCTGCCCTTGCCTGCATCATCACTTGCCGTCCTGCCGTTTTTTCTAAAAGGAATGCACGGAATGACGTTTCTTGATCTTACATGATTACGAATTGACTTTGAATCGTATCCCCTGTCTGCATAGACTGAAACTATTCCATCATGGAACCATCTGCGAAATCCGAAGTTGATTCCATCACATCTATGAATTTCGTACTGTCGTGAATGTCTGCAGGGCTCGTTACAATCGATATTGGCAAGCCGGTACCGTCCACTGCAACATGTAATTTCGTGCCCGTGACTCTTGAACTCGTCAAATCCGATCACATCGCCCCTTTTTTGGAGGGAATCGATGATGAATCAATTGATATTTTTTGCAGGTCAATCCTGCCCTATTTATGTGCGGATTTGATTGCACGTCCCAAAATCTTTTTCCATATGCCAAACTCCTGCCATCTTCTTGGCCTTGGGTTGGCAGTTGAGTCATCACCGCATGTTTTTGGCATCTCACTCCATCCGCATCCGGAAACTGACACGCAGATGATTCCATTTAAAACCGTTCGGTCGTTGCTTCTTGGGCGTCCTGTGGCGGCAGGTTTTGGTAGCAACGGTTCCATCATGTCCCATTGTCTGTTATCCCGGTGAATTTCATGTACAGTTTGGAAACTAACGGTTCATGGATCCAAATGATCATCAAATATTGTCCAAAGGGTTGGTTTTAAGACGAGTTGAATATGTCCGGGTCTTCTAGATTCAATACATGTGCTGAAAATATTGATAGCTAAATATTTCGTTATACTTATTCCGATAAATTATGCATTGATTGAAAATCTTTTTTAAATAATGTAAGATTTTCAGGAATTGGAATTGATATCGAGTCTTTCAACGATAATCCCTTTGCCTTTTTTTCATTCCACACTTTGGAATTAAACTCTGTAATCTCTTTTGTAAACTGTGTAAGGTCTTCAGGTGATTCAGTTTTTGCCTGTCTTTCCTTGTGGATCGAATCATCAGAATAGAGCGTCTGCCAAAGATGTTCTGTGATAAACGGGGCAATAGGAGCTAGCAGCTTCAATATTGTCGATAACGTTTTGTGCAGGGCAAATACTGCGCCATCCCTTTCTTCATCCGAAAAACCAATTCCATATGCCCGTGCTTTTACCATTTCAATATAGTGTGCTGCAAACACATTCCATGTAAACTCCCTGATTGCTATTGCTGGAATGAAAAAGTTATAATCCTCATATCCCTTTTTACACTCTTTTACCAGCTTATCCAATTCAGATAAAATCCACTGATCCGATGCTGACAGTCTCCCTGACTCAATGACTGGAAAGCTAGACAAAAACCTTGACACGTTCCATAATTTGCTGAGGAATTTTTTTGTCGATTCGATTTTTTGCTCACTGCATCTAAAGTCATGGCCGTGATTAATCTCACTTGCACTCCAAAACCTAAAAGCGTCTGCGCCTGACTTTTCGATTACCGGCAGAGGATCTATTGCGTTTCCTTTGCTTTTACTCATCTTCATTCCCTTTTCATCCAAACCATATCCCATAACCCAAGCTTCTGACCACGGCTTTTCTCCCGTCAGCTGCTCACATCTCAGCAGAGTATAGTACAACCAGGTTCTGACAATATCTTTTGCCTGCGGTCTGATTGAGGCAGGATAAGCTTTTTTGAAAAATTCATCATCCCTGTCAAACTTGCAAATGAAAAGCGGCGATACGCTAGAATCCATCCACGTATCAAACGTCCGTTCCTCGCCCACAAATTCTGCAGAACCACATCTCGTACAATTGCTGATGGGACACTTTTCTTCCCATGGCCTATAGTATTTTCCAGGTTCAGGAACGTGGGGTTCGGAGCAGTTCTTGCAATGCCAAATTGGAATTTCCGTACCATAGTACCTTCTTCTTGAAATTGGCCAGTCTATGTTGATGGATTCCAGCCAGTTCATCAGAATTTGCTTGTGCATTGATGGATGAAAAGCAATTTCCTGGGCCAACGTCTTGACTTTCCCTACCGCCTCTTTCTGCTTTAGGTAATATTCCTCCATTGGAATAATCTCTATTGGAGTCTTGCTTCTCTCAGAGACTGGCGTTCGGTGAATGATATCTTCGGTTTTTTCTAAAAATCCTTTGGATTCCAAATCCCCCATGATCCTTGCTCTAGCCTGTTTTGGTTTTAATCCTGCATATTCCCCAGCAACCTCTGTCATTCTGCCGTCTAACCCGATTGCAACTGTTTCTTCCAACCCCAATTCTCTAAATAATGCAACGTCGTTTTGATCACCATAGCTGCATACCATTACCGCCCCGGAACCGAATTCCTGTTGGGCAGAGTGGTGTGTTCTTAACTCCACCTCTGCATTTGTAATTGGGACAATTATCTTCTTTCCAACGTGCTGTGAATACCTACCATCCTTAGGGTTCACGATGATGGTTTTACATGCACAAAGTAACTCTGGTCTCGTACTTGCAATGGTTATTTCTTCATCTGCATCCTTTACTTTGAATTTCATATACACCAGTTTTGCTGCCAAATCCTGATAGGCAATCTCTGCATCTGCAATCGTCGTACCTGACACCCAATCGTAGTTGTTAGGTCTGTTTGCTAGATACACTTGACCTTTCTTCCACAGCCTGATGAATGTCGATTGGGTTAATTCTCTATATTCCTCCGAGTCTGTTCTATAGTAATTCTTAAAGTCGCCACTGAGACCCAAACTCTTCATAATGAGGAGCATCTCTGCCTCCAAATCATCCAGTGCGTCCCTGCACAGGTTTAGAAACTCGCCCCTTTCTGTCTCCCTCATTCTGATTTTGTGTTTCTTCTCTGTGTACAGCTCGACTGGAAGTCCGTTTCGATCTATTCCTATTGGAAAATAGACATTCTTGCCTGCCATTCTTGCAGTGCGTGCAATCATATCAATCTGCGAATAATGTGCAGCTGCACCAATATGCCAGGGCCTACCTGACGGATATGGCGGTGGAGTATCTATCGTATAATTGTCCTCTTGTGGCGTAAATTCATAGGTTTCTTCCTCTTGCCATTGTTGGAGAATCTTTTTTTCCAGTTCTGGATTCCATGCTTTTTCTGATATTTTAGGTTCCATTTTCCAATCATCTTTCGATATTTGAAATAATGTGAGATCCCTTGTTGTAACCTTCATAGATATAGACTCCGACCGCTTCTACATTTGATGGCATTTTTGGTGCCAGCAGCTTGATAATCTCACTTGACAGATTCTCAACGGTTGCCTCCCCTTCCAACAGATATGTTGTATCTTTAGGAACTTGCAGTTCAAACATGCCTTTGGGACCTTCAAATCGTATTTGATAATGAGAACCGTCTTCTCTCTGTAAATATTTTCCATTGATGAAAAATTTGTGGTCAAAAACATTCACCACTCCCTTGATGATCTTTTTGGCCTCTCCAAAATCCAAAAGAAGATTGTCCTTCATCTGTCCCACCAGCTCTACCATTACTGATGACGTATGTCCGTGTAATATCGAACATTTTTCAACCAATGGCAGAATATGCGCATAGTCAAATGAAAATGACGCATCCTCTAAAAATATGGAGCCCGTCTGTGGGGTCTTGTCATAAAATACAATGTCCTGCAGCTCTTTGATCTGTGCGACATACTTTGCATGTCCGATTGCCATTATCCTGTCTTGGGGAAAATCCTCTCTGATCTGTTTGTATTTTTCAATATCCCCGTCATTATCAATCACTTCAACCAATCCCTTTTCTGTTTTAAAATCAACCTCCACCTTATTTCCGTTTTTTAACGTAATTTTGTGACTGTATTCATATTCCTGTTCCAAAAACGAGAGCATCTGTGCTACTGTTAACTCGGTTCTGGTCTTGAGCAGGTTGCCCTTCTTATCGATATATCTAAAATCTGAATCCAGAACCGTTGGACCTGAGGCCATGTGAAGTCAACTGGCTATGGATATAATATAGATTCTGCAACGATCGTGCCTAAAACCCTTCCAAGTTATCATTCTAGGGAATTTAGAATTTTAGCCAAATCGATATCATTTTTCGTAATGCCTCCCGCATCATGGGTAGTCAATTCTATGGTGATTTTGTTGTATGCGTTAAGCCATTCTGGGTGATGGTCCATTTTTTCAATCTCCATGGCCGCTCTGGCCATAAAACCGAATGCCTGGCTAAAGCTCTCGAATTGGAATTCTTTGCGAAGTTTTTCATTAACAACACTCCATCCCGATAGATTCTCCAGCTGCCCGTCTATGTCTGTTTGCGATAGCCGCATCATGATATCTTAAAAACAACGCCAAATTAAAAGATTGATTCATTACCCTTTGGAATCCTTCCGTGATAGGTAATGGACGAATTAAGCCAAGAATTGCTTGAGAACATACAGAATTCTATTTCAGAGACTGTTGATCAAAAGAAGATTGGCATTGCGTTTTCTGGCGGCGTTGACAGTACGCTGATTGCCAAAATCTGCTCAGACATGAGTTATGACGTTGCATTGCTGACAGTCGGGTTTCCTGAATCCCATGATGTCTTGTTTGCAAAGCAGGTAAACGAGCATCTGAAATACTCCCATCATATCTTGGAAATTGATTCAGAAATGTTTCCTAGACTTTCCTCAAAGATTAACGAAATGATAGAAACTGATAACCCGTCTTGGAATGAAAACTGCATCGCCTTTCATTATGTTTCCAAGTTGGCAAACAGTCTGGATCTTGATACCGTGATTACCGCAAACGGAATAGACGAATTATTTTGTGGCTACAACGCATATAGGGAAGCGTTTTCCGGGGGCGAGTCTAAAATCAACAAAGTCATGCTTGCCAAATTAGACAACGAGTTAAAGATGATGAAGGCTGTAAACCTAGTCGCATCCGAATTCAATGTTAGAATCCTGCAGCCGCTGCTCTCACCAGAGTTCATCGAATATGCTAAAACTATCCCCATTTCCCAAAAAATTCACGACTCTGAAGATCTGTATCGCAAGCATATCGTTAGAAAACTGGCCGGTGAAGTAGGTGTTCCAGAAATTTCCTGTACAAAGAGAAAAAAGGCCCTGCAATACGGCTCTAAAATTCACAAGGCTTTGATGAAAACTAGGCAAGCTTGCTGACTGTTTTCCTGACTGACTTTTCTACATTGCTGATGATTGCAGGTGATGCGCCAAGATGCTTTTCTGGCGAGAATATTGCATCTATTTCCCTGTCTGTCAATTTCGAAGTGAACGCCCTGTCTTTTTTTATCGCGTCTTTGTAAGGCATTCCTTTGTCGCTTGCTTCAAATGCCACCCTTTGAACGTCCCTGTATGCGACAAACCTCGGTATTCCTTTTTTGATCAACGCCTCCAAGACAAACTCTGCAAAGATCTGTCCCTTTGTAACGTACAGGTTGTCTGCAATTCTCTTCTCATCTACCATCAAGTTTGAAACTATTCCAGTCATGGCTTCTAGCATCTCATCCACCAGAATCGATACCGTTGGAATCAGGAATCTTTCGTTGGCTGAATTTGAAAGATCCCGTTCATGCCATAGTGGAATGTTCTCAAAAGCCAGTGCGACTTGGCTCCTGACTAATCTTGACAACGATGAGACCCTCTCACTTTTGATCGGATTTCTTTTCACAGGAACTGCACTGCTTCCCATCTGCCCTTTTTTGAACTGTTCTGCGACCTCCCCTATCTCGGTTCTTTGCAAATTTCTAACTTCAGTTGCAATTTTCTCCAGCGTGGCCCCAATCAGCGCCAATTCAAACACATACTCGGCATATCTTTCTCTTGGGACTACCTGTGTTGCAACCTCTGCCGGAAATAACCTCAGCCGTCTTGCAGCTCGTCTTTGTACCTCAAGTGACTTTGCACCCATCAGGGAACCGGTACCTACAACCCCTAACGTCTTACAGATCAAGATTCTTTTCTTAATCTCCTCAATCCTTTCCACATGTTTTGCCATTTCCGCAGCCCAGTTTGCAAATTTTAATCCGAACGAAATTATGCTGGCATGCTGTCCGTGTGTTCTTCCTACCGCTGGAACCTTTGCGTGCTTTACGGCCTTTTTTGCAAGCATCGATGCCATCCTTGCCACTTTTGGCTCAATAACCTGCAAGGCATCCCTCATTTGCATTGAATTGCTTGTGTCAACTAAATCATTGCTAGTAAGACCGTAGTGAATCCACGGCCTTGCATTTTTGGAACATTTCTCACTTAGCGATTCAACCAGAGCGGCAGTATCATGATCACTTTTTGCTTCCAACTGCTTAATTCTTTTTGCAGTGATCTTCCCATACATTGCGGCCTTGAATATCTCCTTGCCCGCGCTTTTTGAAATCATGCCTGTCTCACTTTGGGAAACTGCAGCTGCCCCCTCAATCTCTAGCTGATAATCGACTTTCCTCTGTTCACTGAAAATTTCCAACATCTCCCTGGTCCCATAACGGCCATTATCGATAGGTAAAATCGCCAATGGCTGCATTCTTCATACTTTGTACATAAATCTAACTTCTTGTTCTCTTTTTTATGGCGGCAATTTTCTTTGAAGATCTGGCTTCTCTTGTTTTTGCCCTAGCTTTGCTGACCTTGCCTTCCTTTTTGAGAGGTTTTCCACTTCGCCTTGCAGCACGGGATGCGCCTGCTCTAACCTTGTGTTCTTTCTCCTGTCTTTCTCTCTCTTTTTCAGAAATTTTTCCTCTTGCCATACATGTAAAATTACCTAATCATAGATAAGTGATTTCACTAGCTTTATGTCCGATTCCAATCAATCGTTTTTCTATGATTCCGGCATCCTGCAAAACCCACTCTAGGGCTTTGAAATATCCTTGTTTGAAATTTTTTCATCAATTGCCCAATCCGGATTTTATATCAATTCTGCAAGTAGCTGATTTGCTTTTCGTGTGATTACTGCCTCATCTAACATACACTGGAATTATCACCGATTAATTTAAAATTATTTTACAAATCTGCTGATGATTTAAATTGGATTGAAAGAAATCTCCACCCATACTCATGTCCTCTGTAAATCCAAGAAAGATTGGCGAAAATCAATACCAGATTGACGCCGATTCTAGTCTTGGAATGAAGGTGCCTGTGAGAATTTACGCCGATGAACCACTGGTTCAAAAAATGCTGTCTGACAGAACTATAGTGCAGGCACGAAATGTTGCTTCAATTCCGGGAATTGTGGGCCACAGTGTGGTATTGCCTGACGGTCACGAAGGCTACGGATTTCCAGTTGGCGGCGTTGCTGCCATGGATGCAGAAGAAGGAATGATCAGCCCTGGCGGCGTCGGTTACGATATTAACTGCGGCGTTAGACTGCTTCGTTCAAACCTATCTGAGCAAACAGTCCGCTCAAGATTAAAAGAGCTTGTCACTGATCTTTTCAGCTCTATTCCTTCCGGTGTCGGTTCCAAGGGTGCGGTCAAGCTGACTCATTCAGAACTTGATGAAGTCTTGGTCAGAGGCGTAAACTGGGCAATCGACAATGGTTACGGCTCGTCTGATGATTCTGACGTGTGTGAAGAAAATGGCCAAATACAAAATGCTGATCCAGACAAAGTTTCTGACAAGGCAAGAAAAAGAGGTGCACCACAACTTGGAAGCCTGGGTTCTGGAAATCATTTTCTTGAAGTGCAAAAGGTTGCGGGGATACATGATGAAGAAGCAGCAAAACGAATGGGGATAGAGGAGGGAACAATTACAATTCTGATTCATTGCGGTTCTAGGGGGTTTGGTCATCAAGTATGCAGTGACTATCTTAGGGTTTCAGAGCAAGCAATGGAAAAGTATGGCATCAATCTGCCTGACAGGGAACTTGCGTGCGTTCCAAATAATTCTGAAGAAGGGGAATCTTATAGAAAAGCTATGTTCTCTGCACTGAATTTTGCTTGGAGTAACAGACAGATGCTGACTCATTGGACTAGAAACTCGTTTCAACGCGTGTTTAACCAATCTGAATCTGATCTTGACATGGGATTAGTTTATGATGTTGCTCATAATATTGCCAAAGTGGAAAAACACAAAGTTGATGGCCAAGATCGTAGTTTGGTCGTACATAGAAAGGGTGCCACTAGGGCATTTCCTGCAAATAGGGATGAAACTCCCTTAAAATATAGGGATCTAGGCCAGCCCGTTCTGGTACCCGGCTCTATGGGCACTGCAAGCTGGATACTGCTTGGTCAGCCCAATTCCATGGATTTGAGTTTTGGTTCCACTGCCCACGGTGCAGGCAGAACCATGTCCAGATCTAAGGCTAGAAGAAACTATGCTGAAGACGACGTAAAAAAATCCCTTGATGAGAAGGGCGTTTTTGTCAAAGCCTTGACTAGAAATGGGATTGTGGAAGAGACCCCTCAAGCATACAAGGACGTTGATTCTGTGGTTAACGTATCTCATAATCTGGGAATTGCCACAAAAGTTGCAAAATTGGTGCCTATTGGTGTGATAAAAGGTTGAGCGAAGAAGATTCCGAACTAGAACGATTAAAGGCTAAGCGGCTAGCTGAAATGCAGAAAAATATTTCCAGCAAACAAGAAACTGAACCGTCTCCGGAATCTGCCAAGGAGACTGCTTTGGAGAATCCCCGTGATTCGCTTGTCAAAACACTTGGTTTTAGGGGATTGGAAGTATTGGAAAACGCAGAGTCTCAATTTCCTACGGAGACCAGAATGATCATAGAAAAATTATCTGAAATGACCAAAACCGGAGAAATTAATGAAAGTCTTGATGGTGGAAAACTATTGACACTGTTCAGATCAGTTGGCCTAAATGTCAGAATGGAGACAAAAATCAACGTTGAACAAGACGGAAGATTTGTATCCCTAACTGACAAACTCAGCAACCAGTCGCCAAATGACGGTGATGAGTCATGAACATTGTTTTGGAAATTGGAACAAAAAACTATTCCGATGATCTGCTATCCATAAAAAAAGCACTGTCCCATATGGAGAGCTTGGTAGGCGGATACAACGGATATGCCCTAGGTGAGCCCTCATCAAAATTTGGATGGACATTTTTCAAAGTGGCTTTTAAACCAAACTTACAAACCGGCATAGGGGAAAAGTTTTCTGACATGATAGAAAGATATCGGGGAAATGATCATACGGAAAAATTTGCAGAATTTATGACGGATTATTTTGCCTCCAAAGGCTGTGAAGTCAAAACAAAAATTTCCGACTAGACCCTTCTTCCTCTTTTTCCGCCCTTCTTTCTGGTGGTGTCATGAGGAATTGGCGTTACATCGTCTATTCGTCCAATTTTGAACCCGCCTCTTGCTAACGCCCTAATTGCGGCTTGTGCACCTGGACCGGGCACTCTGGAACCAACCCCGCCGACTGCGCGAACCCTGATGTGAAATCCCGTGAATCCCTTGGTTCTTGCAGATTCGACAACCGCATTTGCAGCCTTCATGGCAGCAAAGGGTGACGATTCGTATCTGTCTGCATTGACATGAATTCCACCAGAACTAATTGACACTGTTTCTCCGCCAGTAAGATCAGTCATGTGGATAATTGTATTGTTATAGCTGCTGTAAATATGAGCAATTCCCCATTTTTCCGGGCCTTCTTTTTTTGTCTCTGGTTGGGATTTTGATTCCACAGCAGCTTCTGATTCAGCCTTGGTCTCTTCAACTGTAGATTCCGTCCCTTCCGCTTTTATCTCAGCTTCGACTTCTGACAATGTCTACTCAGGCCTTAAGGGGTTTAAAATACATTGATTTTTCAATCTTGCCCTGCTTTGGATACCTGGCTCCAAATCAACGACTATTCATATACTGCCTTTGCTTGGTTGCATCAAATGACATCAATCCTGCCATTGGCAATTGGAATAGCGATTGCGACTGCCTTGATGGCTTCCGTGGCAACTCATTTTTTAACGCCTCTCAATGATTCGGGCTTATCTCCTCAGGAGCAAAACTGCCAAGAAATTGCCAATGAGGGATATGCAATCCATGCAATCTATCCTGATTCCCATCCGGACGAACTTCCCAATGACGATTTTCAACGCTTGATGTATCTTGACCAATTATGGATTACTGAATGCGTTAACGTGCTTCCCGCCGAATCTGTTTTTAGCATTGCAAATAACGTTGAACGGGATTTCTCCCACGGTGAATAGTTATCCAAAATGCTTCCAACCCAAACCCTTCAAACGAATCAAACCCTCCTTCTTTTCAACATGAACCCCTTTGCCTGAGGTAACGTGACCAATTTCCATGATGGGCGTTTTCAACAACCTTGCATTTTTTTCTATGATTTTTTTATGCTTTGGCGATATGGTAAATACAAACTCATATTCTTCGCCACCGTGAAAAACCAGACTTTCCAAATTCAATCTATGGCATTTTACAAAGTCCTCTAGATCCTTTAGAACTGGAATCTTGTTGACAACGAATTTTTTTCCGCTCTGTTTTGACATCTCATTTAATGTGGCAGATAACCCGTCGCTTGAATCCATTGACGATGAAAAATACTTTTTACTTTTTACCCCAAAATCTATTGGGGGCTTTGGCTTGGTTATTGATTTTAATGCCTTGTTTACAAAAGGCCCTTTCCCTTTCTTCTTGTCTAGAAGCATGCTCAGTCCTGCAGGCGTATATCCAAATGGGCCTGTAACAAGGATCAAATCCCCTTTCTTTGCATTTTTTCTGCTTACCATGCTGTCGGCAATTCCAAATAGGCATACGTTGAAGGCAATCTCCTTGCCCCCGTTTGTATCTCCTCCCAATATCGAAATACCGAATTCCTTAGAAGCTTTTTTGAATCCTGAAACAATCTCATCAATTTCCGGGCGTGAAATCGTCTTTGGAAGATTTACCGAAATCATTCCGTATTTTGGCTTGATTCCTTTTGCAGCAAAGTCACTCACGCATGCCACGATACTTTTCCGTGCCGCATCCGACAGCCTCATCTTAGATGGGATGTCCGTACTTTGGACCATCGTGTCTGTTTTTGCAACAATTTTCGTTCCTTTGAAATTAAAAATTTCCACATCCTCGGAATTAAAATTTGACCTGCCAAATCCCTTTTGAAAAATTCCAATTATTCCAGTCTCATCTAATTTTCTCATAGCTTTGGCTCACCAGTTCCAACGTATCCTTTACAATCTTCTTACATTTTTCTTTATTGTCCGATTCGGCTGAAACCCTAATCATGTCCTCCGTATTTGATTTTCTAACCAGAACCCAACTATCCTCGTCAATGATCCCTTTGATTCCATCCAGCGTAATCACTTCGGAATACTCTTTGGAAAGTTTGTATTTGACTTCCTCGATGACTTTATCATGAAAATCCGAATCGATTCTAGTTTTATCTCTTATTTGATTGTAACCTTGCATATAGCTTAGGATTTCTGTAAATTGCGCAGTGCCTAACATCGATGCAATCAATCCACTTGTAAGCAACCCTTCCCTGCAATAATTGAACTCCGGTAAAATGAAGCCCCCGCTGCTTCCTTCGCCCCCAGCCTGCGCGTTATCTTTTAACATGAGATCCATTACGTTTGCTTCCCCCACTTTGGATCTTTGTACAGATCCCCCCTTCTCCCTGATGAATTTTTCAACAGAAACACTCGTGTCTATGCTTAGCACAAATTTTTTGCAGCCCAATTCTAACGATCTTGCAACCCCCAACCCCAATGTCACATCTGGTGTTTGCCTTTCTCCGTTTCTGACCACAACCAATCGATCTCCGTCCAGATCAAATGCAAATCCGATATCCTTCTTGCCTGTTGTAGCTATCAATCCTGACAAGCTATCTGACGTCGGGTCTGGCCCTCTCGTGGATGCAGAAACATCTTCGTTGATGACTGTGACATTGCATCCGACTCTTCTTAATAACTCTGAGGCAAAACCTTTGGCTGCCCCTCCGCCTATATCTACCACGATCTCGGGACTATTTTCCACATCCCCTATGATCTTTTTTGCATCATCAATGTACGATGTTGACAAATCGATCTGCGTTCCAATTCCTCTTTTTGGTATTTCTTGGCGTTCTATGATTCGGGGAAGCTCTTTCTCATTGATTCCCCTTCCGTTAATAACGAATTTCATTCCGTTCCATTCCAATGGATTGTGTGATGACGAAATCATTATCCCTGCACCGTAATTCCTGGCTTCTCTAAAAACCACTGGCGTGGGAGCCGTTTCTAAATTGAAAACATCTATGCCGTTTTTCATTAACGCGGCACTGGCAGTATCTTTTAGCATTTGGCCTGACGGCCTAGTATCTTTGCCAATCACGCATTTTTTTGATTCTACTAACGATGAAAAATTGTTGCAAAATTCCAATACATCTCTTAGATTAAGATCCTCCCCAAATATCCCTCTGATTCCTGAAATTGTTTTTTTCATCCAGTCCATTTCGGAAAGGCTTTTTATTAACTCTGATGGACTTATCCAAACGTGCCTTGGTAGCTCAGCCTGGTAGAGCGAACGCCTCGTAAGCGTTAGGTCGCGGGCTCGTATCCCGCTCAAGGCTTTGTTAGTTTTTTAAAAATATTGAGATGATGACTAGGACGGCTCATCAAAGGTTTCGATGTCTGTTTCCAGCTCTTTTCCTAAACCTTCCCACCATTGTTTTGTCTGTTCTGCCAAGTACTCCCCTCACAGTCTACCTGGAATCGTCCTTTATAGATCTGTCGGTTGACTGTCTGTTGATTAACCCCTGACAATTTCTAAAAAAATTACCTGTTCACTTCCTCTTTCTTGTTCTTCATTTTTCTATAGACAATTATCAAAAGTGTTGCACCTGCACAACCCCAGAACAATTCAGACGTTCCATTTTTTATTCCATATGGCACGAATACCCCTACAAAACCCAAAGTCATTATGGCAACCAGTCCCAATCCCGCGATTTCCAGTACTTTTGCCATCTTATTCCAATGATTTCCTTAAATCAAAAAGATATATGGTTTTGTAAAACAGTCCCTTAGTGGACAAATACCTGCTTGTAATCTTGATTTTCATGGTTGTGACTATTCCGATTGCGTTCTTTGAACCGTCTACTGGCAAACTCAGAGATCCTCCCTTCTTTACACTGATGTGGGCTGCAATTGCAGGAATAATCATAATCGTCCTTTATAGCTCCTTTAAGGAAAGGACAGAACGCAGGCAAGCCAACGAGAAAAGAAGGCGAAGATCTAGAAAATAACTTTTTAAAGTTCTAATCCAAATGATTCTGCAATGCCTGAGAAATTGACATAAGAATCCAAGTATTGCCTGCCTTTTGAGGTAATTACAAAGGTATTCCTGCCGTCAAATTCTATCTTGTTGATTAAACCCGCACCCGTCAAATTTTCTAGGAACTTTGACAATCTTGAGTGTGATAGGTTTGCCTTTGTAAGCAGTGCTGTTGTTTTAATCCCCTCCTGACCGGACTGCTGGGCAGCATCAAGCAGATCTGCGACGATTTGCATACTGGTTCTATAGGCCATACGTAATTAGGCCTGAAGCTATCATATAAGGGTATTACCGCCAATTCAGATCAGATAAATAAGCTCCGGCCTGATTTTTTCCAATGCCTTCCCAATCACCAATGCCCTGGTTTGATGACTTTGTAGGTGTTGCATACCGATATTATGATCTACGAATGAACGTTGTCCCGTTATTTACTGACAGAAAAGAGGCCGCATCATTGTGGCATGACACAGTTTATCCCTGGGTCGATCCCTCGATCAAAATTCGATTCCTGGAGATTGATGATAAATATTGGTTCATCATGGGTTCAGACTCAAAAAAGCCTGACACGAATCTCTCTTTCTTTAAGGAACTGCCAAAATCTGAAAATTATGAGCGATTCAAAAAAGGGCATGGCGGCGAGGCTTATCTCAGATTGGGCGTATATGCAAAAAAATCCCTCGATGACGCAAAAAAGGATGCAGTGTGCGCTTGTACCCATGAGGCACAAGATCATGATGAGGGTGATGGCGACGTTTGCCTATTCAACACATGTGACTGTAAAAAATTCTCTAGTTTTCAAGTCAATCTGTTAAAAAAGAAAAAAACCATTACGGACATTAAATTTTTAGAGGAAAAACACATGAAGGACGATCCTCTTGTTTGGAACTGCCTTAGTAAAAACAAGCCTTCAAAAACAGGTCGGAGTTAGCCCAAACCTTTGTTTACCCTGATATGATCCCCCGGATAATGCTCATCAACTTTTTTTGAATAACATTTGCCGCACAGCGTACCCTCTATGCCCCATTCCTCCATCGCCTTAAAACGAAACCCTACCGTTTCACTACACACAGCGCATTTTTCTTTTTTGCCCAAAGTGGTCTTGCTCCTCTTACTTGGTATAAAAAACGTTCTGGAACAAGCCCTGCTTGGAAAAGCCATGTTAAATATTACTGGTTTGTATTGAATTTGGGTAGAAAGTCTGGCCAATGTAAACCTCCTGCAAGACTTTTGCTTGGCCGGACTGCTACCTTTCAAAATCAGAATAAATTACCTGTGAGTTTTTTTAATGCCGCAATCTCTTCCTCCTCGTGTCTGATTTTTTTATCTATCACCCGCAACATTGAATCGTTCCAAACATGCTGTGAGAAGAAATTATGCTTCGTATTTGCCAGTTCAATTTCGTCATCCACTACGGTATCTTCTAGAAATTTAGTCACTATGACATCGGTAACCTTTAAAATTCTGGAATTAAGTTTGACACTGCGGAAAATGGGTTCTAACTTCCTTATGTCCCCCTTAAAGTCCCCCTTGGATCCGAGGATTTTCTTATGAAGTATTCTGAAATATACTGCGACAAAGAATAGCGTTGCATATCTTTTCGTCTTATGCCCCCCCTGCTTTCCATATTTCAATGATTTTTTTGCAAATTCTTTAACAAGATACGGATATAGCAAAATTCTATAATCATCCTTCAGATTGTCATTAAAGACATCGTCATACTTACTGCCCCTTGGAAGAAACTGGGCTGGTGAACTGTAAGCCTCTGTAGGCCTCTGCTCTATCCCTGCAACCAAGGACTGTATTGCATCCTTTGCAACAATCACTTTTTTGTGATTGCCTGGAAGATAATTGTTGTATGTTGAATCCCCCTCGTATTCGCATTGTTTTGATTTTGATTTCGTATCAAAAGAACCCGCCTGGATCTCATAAAAATAACCACAATTTTTCAATTGGGATTTAACCGATTTGTGAAAATCCATCAGTGACACTAGATCTTTTCCCCTGACTGAATTCTGGGAATTCCTATACTTTGTAATGTTGTTCTGTTCCTGTTCATCGTCTGCCTTGATAATCGTAACTGTCATAGAACCGTCCATGTTTTTTGTTCTCTTTGAATGGTCTAAAATCGAATTTGACGTTTGTGCCCCGTTGACAATTTGTGGGGCATAAAGTTCTATCATATTGTCACCCAATTCCGCAAAACCGCTTACCACGATTGTTATTCCGTTATTGTAAAAGAAAAACTTCCCTGGATTGGTCTGCAGCGTCTCCCTTAACCCTTTGTTGACTGTCGTTTTGAACTGCATCCACTGTCTGATGTTTGATTCAAAAACATAATCCCTGTTTTTACTCACAAATTCCGTAAGTTCGCGCAGTTTCAAAATTCCCAAAATGGTATTTTCATGTCTGAGCATTCTTTCCAATTTTATTGACGATTTTTTTCCAGCGGCCGGTTTTTTTATTCTGTCCCATAATTTCTGAATTATGACTCTTTCATCTATGATTTCCACCATGTCGTCATTATAGTCTACGCTTTGATCCGTCACGTAACAGCACTTTATCTTCAAATTTTTTTCTTTGATTTTTGTAACAAGCTGTGCCAATTCAGGCCTCATTTCCACTACGTCCTTTGCAAGCAGTCGCTTTGCATCCTCTTTGAATTTTGCAATCGCTTCAAGCGAATGCGATGTCCCATATTTTGACTGAAATAGCCTGATTGTATTGTCCGAAAAATCCACTGGAAGATAGGCATCTATGCCTAGATCGTTTGCCCCGTCTATGATCGCATCTGCAGCATCATCCTCCGTGGCCTCAAAAACCCTTGTCAGGATCCATTGCAGAAAATTATTCCCCTTTTCCACATCGCTCTTGGAATCTTCTGCATACTCATGAATGCTTTCTTGGATATTTTCTGCAAAGCCTTCCAGGGGGGGACTGGAATTCTTTTGGGCCAGTAGCGAGTGTGAACCTGGTATGTATTCGAGCAATCCATTTCCATTCTGAGACAACTGTGCCTTTTGACATGTTATATATTTAGAGAATTTGGTAATTATGTAATAACTCTCGGAAGGATGTGAATGGTTTGCCAAAAAATAATTGCCACTGGAATCATAATAGCTGCACTCACAGTAGCTGGATTTGCATTTTCAGGTTCTGCCCCTGAACAAAATTCCGAAGAGTCTGAAATGCCCGTTAAGGGTGACGTGATCATGCCTGCAAAAGCTTCCCGTCCTGGCTGTGAAGAACTTGACAGATGTTATATCCCGTCGACTGTCACCGTTGAATCTGGAAAACAGGTTATTTGGGTCAATGAAGACTCTGCATTTCACAGTGTCACTTCAGGACTCTATGATGAGCCGACTGATCTCTTTGACAGTGGACATTTAGATCCGTCTGAATCATTTGCTTTTGAATTCAAAGAATCAGGCACATACGACTATTTTTGCACCCTTCATCCTTGGATGGAAGGCCAAGTCATGGTAGGGTAAAGGTACCCGAGGGAGTCGAACCCCCTTGTATAATGACATTATTTGTTTTAGGTCGTAGATGGTGGTAACAGTAAAGGTACCCGAGGGAGTCGAACCCCCTTGTATAAGCTTTGCAGGCTCACGCATAACCGTTCTGCCAGAGTACCGCTTTAAAAAACACAAAATGAACAATTAAACTCTTTAGATTAGAATTTGGTAAACCGTTTTGAGGCCAATTTCACATCTTCACCTTTTACCGTTTTTCTACTTGCATGAGAAGACATATCCACCGCACTTTTGGCAATGCCGTCTGCAATATCTTCAATGACCCTTCGTAATTCCTCTGCTGACTCATCACTTACCCTTTCGGCACCCGCCTTCTTTAGAATCCTATACATGGCAGACAATCCCAATTCGGACGATTTCATGAATTTTGTTTTGATTTTTTCCGAAAAAAGATAACGAGTGAAAAAATATCACCAAGGAATCGATTTATACAGACTATTCCAACAATTGATAAAGGAATGGCTTGGTGTTTTGATTCACATATACATCTGTCTGATCCTGAATACGCTTCTGACATGGAATTCTTGCTACGCCAAATGGAATGTTTGAAAATTAAGGCGTGCTGCGTATCGGTGGATTGCAATAGCTCATTACGGACTTTGGAATTGTCTAAAAAGAGTGATCTAGTTCTACCCTTTATTGGGGTTCATCCGGAACGCGCAGATCAAAGCCCTGAAAACATTTCCAAACTAATTGAAGAAAACCATGGTCATATTTCCGGAATTGGGGAAATTGGATTGGATGCCACATATGCCAATCAAAGTGAAGATGGAAAAAAACAGAGCCGTATGTTTGAAACGTTATTGGCACTTGCAGAAAAATTCAACAAACCCGTATCCATCCATTCGCGAAACAGCCTTGATGACGTATTTGAAACCATGACTTCATATGATACAAAACACGCGCTGCTGCACTGGTTTGATGGAAGTAAAAAGCAGCTTCAAAAAGCCACGGATATGGGATTTTTTGTATCCTTTGGGCCCGTGACGATATATGCAAACGACAAGCAAACCTTACTGTCAAAGGCTGATCAATCCAAAATTCTTGTCGAGACCGACGGCCCTGTAAGATTTTCCCGGTGTTTTGAAATGAAATCCGGACAGATTAGTTTTATTCCCAGCGTGATTTTTTGTGCCTCAAAAATCCTAGGCAGGCCGTTTGATGATATGGCATCCCTGTTGGAAAAGAATTCAAACTCATTTCTTGGAATATGGGGATAAAACGTTATGCTGTTGAGGGATTTTCACGTATCTTGAGACCAGTTTGGCTATCCTGGAATACATTAACAAACTACACGCCGAAGAGCAATTTTACGACAGAGTATGCCCAAAGAGCAGGATCCCGTGGCAGTGTTATTGCTGCACGCGCCCTCAACTCATCCTAAAACCGATCATTTTGTAGATAATTCATGACAATCGGGATCCAAGAATGACCCTGCTGATGCATCCTTCATGATTCACAAAGAAATGCCAGACATTCAATGGAACACGGTTGCATCACAATTAGCAAAGCCTGCAAAAACTGGCAGGCCAGTATGCAATGACAGAAACACAGTCAACGGAATATTGTTTGTCCTAACAACCGGCTGCAGGCGGGCAGACATGCCGGACAGATACGGTTCAAAATCCACCGCGCATCTGGGATTCTCAGGACTGCAGCAAAAGGGAATATGGAAAAGGATTCTGTCAGGACTGATAAAATCCGCACACAGACAGGGAAAAATCAGCCTGCAAAAAATATCGATTGATTCATCGTCAGTTGCCGCCAAAAAAGGGGGGACAAAACAGGATATGACGGGTTCAGGAAGATCCTGGGCACAAAAATGCACGTTGCAGTAGACAGGACTGCCAATCTCAATCAGGGCCAGCCCTGCAAATGTCCATGACAGTACGAAATTCATCGATGTGTCAGAAGGCATCCCAGGACCTGCAGGTGATGGTTTGATACGGCAGATCATCTCAGCGTATGCCGACAAGGGATACGATGCGGCATACATCAGAAACTATCTGGGATGCCATGGGATTGACCGTTGCATTCCATACAAAAGGAACTCAAGGAACGTTGCACAAAACAGGAACCAAAAGCATCATGGCAAGACAAGGTTTGTCGTAGAACGTTTCCTTGCGTGACTCAAGTGCGGGCTTCACGGGACGGCAGTCATATACGAAGGGAATTGTGATGACTGTCTCGGATTTGTGTATCTGGCATGCATCATGATGTATTGAAGGGTTCTAGGATGAATTGTTTATATATTTTTTATATATATTGCATGGATATTGTGTCGCTATATCTGATTTTTTGTGGCAAGTAATCTTGGCTTGTGTGTTATTTTTTGTCTGTCTTAGATATGATTCCAAATCCCTTTGAGACACTTTTACCAATACCCATAAAAGGTATCAGAGATATGTTTGTCCTAAAATTGCACCAAAAACCAATAAAGTTATTCTCATGTGCAATTGTGTTAGTCTGAGTATATTTTATAATATCAACAATAATTGGAAAATCAACTCGTATATCAAGTCCTTTGTAAGCTGATAAAATATTTCCTATAAGTATGTCCTGTAAAAATGATTTTTTATGCCGCAGTGTTTTATATTTTGTATAGTTTTTCTGGTTTAATGCTATCCAGGGAGAATGAAATTTGTAGAATATTGCACGTGTGTTTTTAGGTGTAAATTTTTTTGTAGATATTTCAATTGTCCTCACATCTGCCTGGTGGTTTTGTGTCACAATCTTTTCCACGTTTTTTATTTTTTCAGATAAAACACGAGCATATTTGTCAAAACCCATGACAAGATATCTACCAGGTATTATTTTTTTATACTGCACTAATGGATAGTGATATGAATTTTCCATATGATGATGAAATTCTGGCTGGTCAGCAAAGATATATCCAAGGTATCCACGCAGTCTTGTAGCACTGATGTTTAGTGTATCATCTAGCTCAAGTATGGCATAGCACACATCTACAGTTTTATCCATTTATCCAGTCCTATGTTAGAATCATAAATATCATCTAACATATCTCTTTTTGGCAACAGTATGTTTTTCTCATACAATTCATCATCGAAAAAATTCTGTATCTTGTATGGTCGTATAGGCAGAGATGCAGTCATTAGCGACACTGTTTCGTCTCTTTTTTTGTTGTTTAGCAGTTTATGTTTTGTCTCATCCCATTGTGATGGCTCAGGTATTATTACTGTATCATTGTGATCAGCGAAACATTCTTTTTTGACATAATCCCATACATCTGTGAACTCTAGAGCGTTTGCATAGTAAAATAATGCCTTAGAGCCATCATTGTTTGCCATATTTCTTTTGCTTATCATGGCATAGTAATCATCCAGCATGTCATACAAGTCCACAGAATTTTTTATGTCGTTGAGATATTTTTTTGTCATCTCATACTCAAGGCGGCTATATGGCACATGCTGAGAGTCAGTCTCAAAAACTGTCAGTTCTGCATCAGAGTCAGATTTCTCCCTCTCAAGCCTTCCCAATACCTGAATTATGTTATCAAGCGGTGCAAGTTCCCGGTATATTTTTGAAAAGCTAACATCTACTCCTGCCTCTATTACCTGCGTTGATATCACATGCTTGTTTTTACCTGCCAAGTTTTCTAACCGCGATAGTTTGTCTTTTTTTGTTATGCCTGATGACATGTACGTCACACCCTTGTGTTTTAACTGCATCCAATGTGAAAGTGCCTTTTTTCTTGTATTTACCATGAGTAGGAAATCATCATCATTTATCTTAGTTGCATCAAGGCTTGGTACAAAGGAGATCTTTTTTGATGTTTTTTGGATGTATGGTTTTATTATGGTGTCATATGGAACGTCAATTTTTGGTATGTCTTTTAGTTCATGTGGGATGGTAGCGCTAAGAAGCATGACCCTTGCGCCCATAAATTGAGATATCATCTTTAGTTGCTCAGCTAAATGTGGCAGTATTACCTTAGGTATTGTTTGAACCTCGTCTATAACCAATACGGAGTTTCTAAATGATGCAAGCTTTAGCTTGTCACTGTTGGTAGGAGAATACAAAGTCATCAGCAAGCGCTGGGTTGTTGTTATAACAAAACTTTTGTTAAATGACTCATAGTCAAAGTTCCACTTGTTGTTAGTAGTATTCTCATATGTCTTTTCGTCCTCCAGTGTCTTTGAATGTATATGCGTGTATTTTAGAACGTGTTCTAAATTATCAATGACGTGATGTTTTTTTATCTTTGACTCAAAGTCCTCAGTTAAGGCAAGTAGCGGTGAGAAATAAAATACACGGTCATATTTTTTGCAATACTTTGATATTATGTCTAAAAACACCTTTGTCTTGCCAATTCCAGTTGGGGCATTTATCACAGACACTGGCATGTCATCACGGTAATTTTCAAGGACACTCTGCTGAAACATATCCCTATACCTTGTAAGATCATTTTGCTTGCTTGCAAGATCTGACGTATCTATACTAATTGGAATCCTTGTAAAGTTCTTTCTCTCAAAGCTCTGCATGTCAGCTTGCAGTAGTGCAGAAAATAAAAGACCAGATCTTAAAAAATCATGCTCGTGTTTTGGCTTCAGATCCACGTTGTAGTTTATGCTCTGGGAGAAAAACTCATCAGGTATATCCCAGTCAAGGTTCTTAAAACCCGAAAGGGTCATGTTTTTTGCAGCAAAGACTTGTAGGTTTTCTCGGATGCGGTTTTGTGTATGCATATCTGTTATATTGAATTTGCCAAGTGAGTTTGTCAGCTTGCCATGATGCTTGTAAATTAGAATCAGGATTTCTGCAAGGCTGGATTTTTTCACAGACTCTGATAACATCTGCTTTGCAAGCCAAGCAGAGTATGGCGCATGCGCCCTTGGGTATTTTTTTTCCAGTTCTGCACTTTTTTCTTTATTAGAGCCTTTATTACTTGCAAAGAGTTCCTGGTAGTAGGGATTTAACTTTCCAATATCATGCAATAACCCTGTAAAATAACCTATATCCTCACCATCTTGAAACTCTGTCTCGTGTATTATTTGTCTTGTCCTTTCTGCAACATATGTCAAATGGTCAGATAGTGTTTTGTTGTGACTGTCGTTTGGATAGTGGGATAAAAATTCAGTAAAGACAGACAGCCTCCCCATCAATATCATAAAAATTAGATATCTTTCTGTCAGAGGCATCATCAGTTACTTCACATATGGATTTGACTGGGATCCAATGGCGCATTACCTTTTTCTCTAGTGAGGTACCTACAAAATAATGATGCAGATGTCGCTCAACCATAACTGTGCTCCCATCATTTACATCACATGTAAATTCAAAATCTGCACTGAATGGTTCTGACTCGTCAAGTATCACACATCCAGTCTTGTTTTTTCTTTTTTTGTTTAATGCGGCATCATGAACTTTGGGGTTTTTGATCACTGCAGGACAGTATGCGTGGCCAAGATAGGGCGTATAAACAAAATCATTTGCACCTAGTCGTTTTTGCAGATCATCATGTCTTTTCTCGTTTAATACATAAATTGTATATGCTGGATTCTCAAGTAGTTCTTTTTTTACGGGTTTTGTTTTCACCTCCTTAAGTGATCTGTGATTTGTAAATAGTGTTATTTTGTTTAGATATAAAGTGTTAACCTTGATGCCTATCTTTGTATTGGCGTACAAATCCAAAAAATCATCGCTGTACAAATCCCCCAACATATTGTCCCTTTTTACGCCAAGTATGGCACCAAGAATGCCTACAACTGCACTCTTTGATGGGATATAGTATACTGTTTGGTTGGTGGTAACAGACGGATCCCTAAAAGCCGCAAATGCTCCGGAGATATCAAAAGAGACGGCCTGCATCAATCTATCTTCTCAACAGATCCAGGTAGGGAAGATATCAGTTTGTTTACATCGTCATCAAGGGAGGAGATGCACCTTATCTTGATACTGTCGATGTGTTTTTTCCTGTCATTGATTGCTTTTACAAATTTTTCAAAAATAAATGGCTTTTCCCCTAAGCCATTGGCATATTCTTTAAGATCAGCATTCTCATCAACTAGATCAGAAATGTCGTTGTATAGCCTGTCTTTGTAGTTTACCTCAATGTACAGTATGCTTTTTTGTGGAAACTTTGATCTAGACACAAGCTCTGTAGTGCCGTGCCACAAGCAGTCAGGTACCATATTTTTGCATTTTGTAAAATTATCCGATATCTCTTTGTCATCATTGTACCTTACAAGATTTTCAGGATTGATACTGGCAGACGTTTTAATCAATGCATACTCTACTGCGTAAAAACTACCAATTGTTGTATGTCTACCCTTTTTGTCATCACCTACAAAACGAGATGTGATGGAGGGATTTATGATGTTGACCTTGTTTACGCTTCTGCCAATTGCAAACTGCATAGGACCTGTAAGTTTCTGAGAGCCTCCCTTTTCATCTTTTGAGCGTATGGTAACTAGCGCCCCAAATAACGGCACATCAAACGTATTTTTTAGCATGGCTTCAATATAGTCTGGGTCTTTTGATTTTGTATTTGCAATCTCGATGGCACGTTTATCAGCAGATGTTGGAAGCCCGTCATCTGCAAAATCTGCAAACAGTACCATGCCCTTACCCTTTGCATAATCCCTCATAGTTCTCTTTACACGGACATCAGTTACAAGTATCGTATCGTCAGGCATTTTCCTAGGTTGATTGTCAAAGCCAGGGTCCCCATTAGGGTTTTGCCTAGAGTCATAATAAAACAAAATTTCAGTCTTTATCAAGTTTTAATCCTCCTGTAAAATAGCCCTTGTAGAAAAAATATGCATAGTCTTTTGATTGTTTGTCATCTTCTATCTCGTTTGTTGGAATTATGCTTTGTATTTGTTTCTCCAGACCTTCCATATCATGATTATGATCATTGTTTGAATTAGAGTGTGCAATGCCTGCAGAAATCTTTGTTAGTACGTTTCTCAGACTGTTTTGATCATATTTTGAATATTTTAAAATCTCAAGAAGAGAGTTGTTTGTAGTCTTGGTCTTTCTTCTATACTCTATATAGTATCTAGACATCTGGCCAATGTTATGAGCATAGTTTTCATTCTCATCCATCATATCGGCGGTATCATGTTCACATAAAAACCTTATTAGAAATTCAGATCTTGAGAAAAAATACTTTGGATCAGAGCTGTTTTTATCAAACCACTCGTGTATCTCATTTTTTATGCAACTTGAAAAAAAGTCTACAAAATATTGCTTTTTGATTTTAGTATTTGTGATAAAGGCACGTATTACGGTAATGTACTCGCGCCATATTGTTTTTTTACTCTTTGACTTTGGAATCATTATCTCAAATGCGTTATACGGTATGTCATGTCGCAGATTTGCAAATATTTCCTCTTGTCTTTGCATTGTAAGATTTTCATCAATCATTATCTCTATTTTGTTTTGATTCCTGGCAAGACATATGATTTTCATAATGGATCTTTTCTCAATGCTGGCATCTGCATCAAGGGATTTGTAGTTAGAGTAGACCTGGTATAGAAACCCCTTGTTTTGTTTTTCAAACGTTTTAGCAAAGTCTTGAATTTTAAGAAATATCCATTCAAATATACCAATGCGCATGATGTTGTTTGTTGGAAGCTCTATCTTTGTAAGCGAATTATTCCCAATGCCCAAGTTCTCATAAAACGATTCTTTGTTTGTGCAGTTTATCGTAAATGCCTCATCATCATATGAAAGAAACTTTGCAGTTTGTGTTGTAGTGTCAGGGTAATGTGTGGCGTTATTGCCAAACGCGTCATCAAAAACAGGGCCCATATTATCTTGTACTGTTTTTTTAGCTATTTTGTCTTTTGTAGGCAGTATGTATAATGAAAATGCAGTTTTTTTGTTAACAACTGCTCCAAGTTCAGGCAATGGCCGTGATCGTATGAAATTGATAAATTTTTTAACTATTTTTTTAAAAGTGTTATTTGTGAGAACAGATTTATCAGTTAATATTTTGTGTGACAGATACAAGTCATACAGGTTTTGATGTTTTTCATCAAAATAGTCATCCTTGTTGATTTTTATTGGCACATCTGACTCATCATCAAAAGTTAGTTTGTCAGTGCCAATATCATACACAGCCCTTGAAATGTTCTTATCTTTGCCAATAGACAAAATTATCTTGTACGTGTATTGATCTTGTTTTAGTCTTGTCTTCTCCAAGTAACCATATATGCGGACATAGGGAGAACGCTGGCTTGATTGTACTGTAATATCAGCTAGACCCATGACATCATAACTTGTATTGTTTAACAGCATTGAAAACCAGTTTTGTAGTAGTGCCACTGATTTATCAGTAGAAAATACTGGCTCAAAAAGATCATCCTCAACTACAATATCAGAGTCAGTGACAAATATTTTTTTGATTGGGGATATATTTTTTGTGATTACTGTTGTGCTGTTTTTGTTTATGCGGTAAAGATCATTTGCTAACATGGTTTTGGTAATCAGCTCTCGTATTTATCATGATCCAGATATGGATAAATAGAAAAATTATGTAATGATATGCTATGAGACAAAATGAATAAATACGAGCCAACCCTGTGATTTACTATGAAATTAAAAATAATGATGAGTATTTTTGCAGTTCTGTGCCGTCTATTGATACTTTTTGTTCAAGTTTATACTATGAGGTGGAAGGTAATGATGAGAGCCGTGACATTTGATTCTCTTCATTTGAGAAAATGAACGAATCATTTTGAGCCTTCCACATCATAATTGGATTGTATGTATTTAACAATTATCCATCATAAAAAGGATTGAAACTGTAATGATATGCTATGTGTTCCAAAAAAACAAGGAATGTTTACTTTAACAAATTCTCTGGCACACCCTCAAGCTTTTCGCCAATTTATTGTTCTGGCTTTCTGTGCCGCAAGCAAAGATTGCTGTCTGCACACTTTAGACATGGAGAACTTATCCTAAAACCCTCCAATACATCATGACGCCATGCCAGATACGCAAACCCGAGACAGCTGTCACGGTTCCCTTCGCATCTGACTGCCGTCCCGTAAAGTCCGCACCTGGGCCAGGCAAGGAACCGTTCCACGACAAACCTCGTCTTGCCATGATGTCTTTGATTCCTGTTTCGTGCAACGTTCCTTGAGTTCCTTTTGTATGGAATGCAACGGTCAATCCCATGGCATCCCAGATAGCTTCTGATGTATGCCGCATCGTATCCCCTGTCGGCATACACAGATGATCTGCCGTATCAAACCATCACCTGCAGGTCCTGGGATGCCTTCTGACACATCGATGAATTTCGTACTGTCATGGACATTTGCAGGGCTGGCCCTGATTGGGATTGGCAGTCCTGTCCTGTCTACTGTAGCGTGTATTTTTGTGCCCAGGATCTTCCTGAACCCGTCATATCCTGTTTTGTCCCCCCTTTTTTGGCGGCAACTGACGATGAATCAATCGATATTTTTTCCAGGCTGGTTTTTCCCTGTCTGTGTGCGGATTTTATCAGTCCTGATGGAATCCTTTTACATATTCCCTTTTGCTGCAGCTCTGAGAATCCCAGATGCGCGGTGGATTTTGAACCGTATCTGTCCGGCATGTCTGCCCGCCTGCAGCCGGTTGTTAGGACAAACAATATTCCGTTGACTGTGTTTCTGTCATTGCATCCTGGCCTGCCAGTTTTTGCAGGCTTTGGCAGATGCGATGCAATCGTGTTCCATCGAATGTCTGGCATTTCTTTGTGAATCATGAAGGATGTATCAGCAGGGTCATTCTTGGATCCCGATTGTCATGAATTGTTTACAAAATGATCGGTTTTAGGATGAGTTGAAAATAGTATAACTGTAAATAACTGAGTGATCAGGTGATTCTGAAGTTGAAGACATTGTCTTTGATGACGGTGAAAAAATAGTTTATATTGAACTATAATGTATAATATAACATGAAAGTTGAAGACATTGTCTTTGATGACGGTGAAAAAATAGAGATAGCTTGTTCCTACCATGACGTAGAAACTGCTATAAGGGCTCTACATGAATCAACACGGTAAATGACAGCGCCCAAAAACCTTATTTCATTTTCAAAAGATTTTAAAAGACAGTACCCAAACAGATCAAAAATAGTTAGAGCTGAGATAGACTGTACGTTAAAGGAGTTGACAAATACTGTCCAATACATTGCAAAGAGCAATCTGCCGTTTGGAAAAATAAAATTTGTACTGCGGATAAAATCTTCAAATGAGGCCTTGAACGTCACAGTGTTACCAATACCCAGAATCATAATCAAAAGAATAGAATGATGCTAATAGAGATATCCTCTCATGGCAGCGTACTAAAACGAGATCATGAAGTGTTTGTAGTTATAAGCAAGGACAAGACAAGGAATGAAATACCTGCGGAGAAGGTAGACTGTATAATGATCACATCAAACTCTGTGATAACAACTCAGGCAATCAGACTGTGTCTTGAAAAGCAGATACAGCTTGTGATTTGTAATTTTGGAGGAAAGCCTGTTGCGAGGTTGTGGTCAAGTACGCCAGGTAAGGCAACACAAATACGAAGAACCCAATATCTCAATGACGATACTGCATTATCTTTTGACTTTTGCAAAAAATTACTGCTGCAAAAAACAAAAAGGCAGATGCAACTGCTAAAAGAACTTGCACATAATCGTACCAAAAGCACAACATCCTTTGATATTTCAAACACCATTATGTCATTGCAAAGCATAATTGAGAAAATCAAAAAAACACAATACTCTGATGTGCCATGGAAGCCTAGCTTTCTAGGTTATGAAGGATCTGTTGCTAGCCAGTACTTTGGATGTGTGTCTAGTTTTTTGCCAACCAAATGGCAGTTCACAAAGCGCAGCCAGTATCCTGCAATAGATGCGTTTAATTCTGTACTAAACTATACCTATGGATTGGGGTATGCCTCAGTTGAGAAGATGATCATATTATCTGGCCTTGATCCCAATGCTGGGTTTTACCATAGTGATTCGTATGCAAAACCCACCCTCTCTTTTGATCTAATTGAGCCATTGAGGCCATACATGGACAAGCTGGCAGTATCACTTTTTACAAAAAAACAGGCAAAAGATTCATGGTTTACGTACAATGACGACTCTTCAGTCTCGCTTGATGTGGATGCCAGACGCCACATAATTAATAATTACAGGCAAGATTATGTTAAAAAAATAGAACAAGAATCATGGGATTTTTGCAGTTACATGATAAAAAACCTGCTAGAAAACAGGACATAGTTGGATGGACAACTTTACTATGCCATATATGACATTCAGGACGACTCTATACGACAATCTGTGATACGGATACTAAAGGATGCGGGACTTGTTAGGATACAAAAAAGCGTATTTTGCGGCAAGCTTCAAAACCAGCTAAAAAAAGACATGCTTGAGAAACTAAAGACTGCCATAGATGATAATTCTGACTCTTTTTATTTGGTAATGAATTGCAGTGCATGTTTTGGCAAAATCAAAATTATCGGCAAGGATTTTGATCAAGGGTTTGTAAACAATAATACGCAAGGACTGGTCTTCTAGATGATAACTGTAACTGATGTTGTGGAGTACTGCTTTTGTCCTAGGTTTGCCTATTTTGGTGGTGTTTTGGGTCTTGAACAGTTTGAACAAAAACGAGGAACAGTCGATGCGGGGAAAAAAGTCCACAAAAAATATGAAAAAACAAACATTCAGTACATTCCATCACATGTGGGAAAAACCACAAAAAAAATATCTGAGACAAAACTGTATTCTAAAATACATGGGTATGTTGGAAAGTTAGATCAAGGGTTCTTTTTAGAGGACAACAAATTTGCACTGCTTGAGACAAAACACACTAGCTGGCACCATGTTGGTGATACACTACGTGTCCAGATAGGGCTTCTTGCAGTATTGGCAGAAGAAAACTATAATGTTAAAGCAACAAAATGCATTGTAGTTTTTACAAAGGATGCTAAGACACACAAGATAGTTCCGATCAATGAAAAACTTTTGAGTTTTGCCTTATCCAAACTTTATGAGTTAAAAGACATTTTAAGCAGCGGTGTGATACCTAATGCAACATATGATAACAGGTGTGTCCACTGCTGTTACAGGAATATATGTTCTGTGGGATCCTTATATAGTAAATAATAATGTAATCGCCCCATCAAAAAATGCTAACATAAAGATATTTTATGGTAATATTATTCCTAAAAGTTATGTAAAATCGCTGTCAAAATGACATTTCTATTACAATAAAGATTGAAACGAACAACTCGGTTGCCTCACTGAGATAAGCATCTGTCATGTCAAAATGACATTTCTATTACAATAAAGATTGAAACCTGTCAATCTCCTTCAGTATCGTCCTCATGTTTTCAGGTCAAAATGACATTTCTATTACAATAAAGATTGAAACCCATCCCAACGATTTCCAGTTTGGGAATTTCTTGGGTCAAAATGACATTTCTATTACAATAAAGATTGAAACGCTGGAGCAGGTTGATCTTTTCAAGAACGACTGGGCAGTGTCAAAATGACATTTCTATTACAATAAAGATTGAAACGTGTGTCCTGCACGCGTTTGCTGTCTCCTTCGTGCGGTCAAAATGACATTTCTATTACAATAAAGATTGAAACTCCCTGTTTCATATGTTCATGTAATGATACGTGCTGTCAAAATGACATTTCTATTACAATAAAGATTGAAACTCCCACAAAAAATCATCAAGTACATCTGCCATCCCAAGTCAAAATGACATTTCTATTACAATAAAGATTGAAACTTATGAACAAACACACAGAGTCGGAATATCAGATAGTCAAAATGACATTTCTATTACAATAAAGATTGAAACCCATGTCGACGCCGTTAAAACCAAATTCCTTGTCAGTCAAAATGACATTTCTATTACAATAAAGATTGAAACTGAGGGCCAGCGAAGGGTTGCCAATTACTATCAGAGTCAAAATGACATTTCTATTACAATAAAGATTGAAACCAGACACCTGATGTATCTCCTCTATTCTTTTCTGAGTCAAAATGACATTTCTATTACAATAAAGATTGAAACTAGCAGAAGATGAAAAATGAACGTTCCCCGAAGATTGTCAAAATGACATTTCTATTACAATAAAGATTGAAACCCGTTGAGCAAAATTCTCCATTTTCCGTTTTCGGGTCAAAATGACATTTCTATTACAATAAAGATTGAAACATGTATACTGGACTTTTAGCGGTAACATACGCGATGTCAAAATGACATTTCTATTACAATAAAGATTGAAACCCGTCCTTTTTCTTCCGGGACGCGTGTGGTGTATCGAGTCAAAATGACATTTCTATTACAATAAAGATTGAAACAGATGCCGGCGGCGCCCTGATACAACAATGACGAAGTCAAAATGACATTTCTATTACAATAAAGATTGAAACTCGTAATACATGATTGACTCTGCACACCCGCCTTCGGGTCAAAATGACATTTCTATTACAATAAAGATTGAAACTCTTGGTCAGTGTTGTCCCTGCTTTTACTGTGTGCGTCAAAATGACATTTCTATTACAATAAAGATTGAAACTCGATCTCCCGTAATATTACCTTCATGTTTTCGGAGTCAAAATGACATTTCTATTACAATAAAGATTGAAACGATGGGGACTCAAAAAAAGTGTCAGAGGGAGTTATGTTGGGTCAAAATGACATTTCTATTACAATAAAGATTGAAACGGAAAATATGAGAGCGATGCCCAGAGGGAATACATCGTCAAAATGACATTTCTATTACAATAAAGATTGAAACCTGCAGTATCCGTCGAAGACCTTTGAGCTAAAATAGAGTCAAAATGACATTTCTATTACAATAAAGATTGAAACATGATGACGTCGGACGTGTCGGCCTAGGGGTCGCGGTAGTCAAAATGACATTTCTATTACAATAAAGATTGAAACTTTGTGTCTTCCCGCGATACTTTATTTCGCGTCTAGTCAAAATGACATTTCTATTACAATAAAGATTGAAACATGATCTCGTTGCAACTGTTATGTCATTCTCTTCTGTGGTCAAAATGACATTTCTATTACAATAAAGATTGAAACCTATGTTCGTTTGTCTTCCACACTCGTGGCAGACGAGTCAAAATGACATTTCTATTACAATAAAGATTGAAACACGTACCTGCGTTTCATGATTCCAGCTCCGCAACGGCACGGTCAAAATGACATTTCTATTACAATAAAGATTGAAACTTTCAATTGCGTCATAAGCCGACCTTATCTTTTCCAGTCAAAATGACATTTCTATTACAATAAAGATTGAAACATGGGTTAATGGAAAAAAAAGGTGGGGAAGACATAAGTCAAAATGACATTTCTATTACAATAAAGATTGAAACGTTCTACTGGCTGTTTAACATCCGCAGAAGAAATAGTCAAAATGACATTTCTATTACAATAAAGATTGAAACACTTCAACTCTCAAGCTCTATACACAATCCCGATAGGTCAAAATGACATTTCTATTACAATAAAGATTGAAACTGAAGTTGATATCATCTGCGAGCTTCTTATTCTGCGTCAAAATGACATTTCTATTACAATAAAGATTGAAACGAGGTCCTGTCGCATCACCATGACGTAATCACGTAGTCAAAATGACATTTCTATTACAATAAAGATTGAAACATACTATCATACTCACCCCAACTCCCTCTGACATGTCAAAATGACATTTCTATTACAATAAAGATTGAAACTGCCTTCCTCGAGATCGGTTGCATATATTCCGCTTGTCAAAATGACATTTCTATTACAATAAAGATTGAAACACAACAGGTGATTATCCCCGCCCATACGCGTATTATAGTCAAAATGACATTTCTATTACAATAAAGATTGAAACTGAAAAAACACGATGGTAGTTTTAGTGCAGACTGTTTTTGGTCAAAATGACATTTCTATTACAATAAAGATTGAAACTTCGGTACCGATTTGACTTATCAGCACAATTACAAAAAGTCAAAATGACATTTCTATTACAATAAAGATTGAAACCGCTGTATCTGCAGGTTGGCAATCGTCCTGTTGTCCGTCAAAATGACATTTCTATTACAATAAAGATTGAAACCGTGAGCACGCGGTACTGCACGTCTTCTGCTGTCTCTTTGTCAAAATGACATTTCTATTACAATAAAGATTGAAACATGTATGGCTTTTTCAGTGCCTGTTGGATTCCTTTGAGTCAAAATGACATTTCTATTACAATAAAGATTGAAACTTTTCGCGTCGTCATAGTCCTCGTTTCTTTTTGCCGTCAAAATGACATTTCTATTACAATAAAGATTGAAACTGTGTCATGTTATACTATGCGTTGTTACCCCATATAGTCAAAATGACATTTCTATTACAATAAAGATTGAAACAATTCCGCAATCCGCGAATATCTGAGATTAAGAAAGTCAAAATGACATTTCTATTACAATAAAGATTGAAACGGGGCCAGACCGGAAGGCCCATGTCGTGGCGCTGCTGGTCAAAATGACATTTCTATTACAATAAAGATTGAAACTGGGCATCGGATATGTGCGACGGGGGCTTCTATGAGTCAAAATGACATTTCTATTACAATAAAGATTGAAACTGATTTCCGTCTCCGCACCCGTTACGGATTTCGTCGTCAAAATGACATTTCTATTACAATAAAGATTGAAACTACGTCTTTCCTGCTCGTTTGGTGTAGACACATATTGTCAAAATGACATTTCTATTACAATAAAGATTGAAACATGTTCCCATTCTTCCATGCGTTTGCCACGTATGAGTCAAAATGACATTTCTATTACAATAAAGATTGAAACTGCCTCGTCCTCGGTCATCACGACCGCAGGTGCAAAGTCAAAATGACATTTCTATTACAATAAAGATTGAAACCGTTGTTCAAAAACTGAATCAGGAACACTATCAGCCCGGTCAAAATGACATTTCTATTACAATAAAGATTGAAACTCAAGACGTGTCATGATTATAGCATCCCAACCGGTGTCAAAATGACATTTCTATTACAATAAAGATTGAAACCCGCTGGACGCTGCAGGTCGACTTTGGTGTGAGCGGTCAAAATGACATTTCTATTACAATAAAGATTGAAACCGTTCGATGCAAATCGCCGTACTGGAACCGATCACGGTCAAAATGACATTTCTATTACAATAAAGATTGAAACTTAATGTCCGGTCTGGCTGGATCATCGGAAACTAGTCAAAATGACATTTCTATTACAATAAAGATTGAAACATCTCACGCCCCCGACATTCTCACGATGCATCCTGAGTCAAAATGACATTTCTATTACAATAAAGATTGAAACTCATGACGGAAATGCTATTATGTGTATCATGATTAAGTCAAAATGACATTTCTATTACAATAAAGATTGAAACCAGAATCGGCTGATTCCTTGATTGTCTCCTTGTAGCGTCAAAATGACATTTCTATTACAATAAAGATTGAAACTTCCAAGAATCGTCCTTGACGTCTCGAAAATCTTGGTAAGTCAAAATGACATTTCTATTACAATAAAGATTGAAACGAGAGAAATCTGCCCAAGGCAAAACTGCCTGCTGGCAAGGTCAAAATGACATTTCTATTACAATAAAGATTGAAACTTCCTTGCCAAATAACTTAGCCACGGCTCCGCCGATTGTCAAAATGACATTTCTATTACAATAAAGATTGAAACAACAGAGGATACAGCGCGACAGGGGCGATCTCTATTTGTCAAAATGACATTTCTATTACAATAAAGATTGAAACTCGATGACGACACCCAAAAAATAAAAACAGACACGGTCAAAATGACATTTCTATTACAATAAAGATTGAAACCCGATTTCCCCCAACTTTAAAAATCCGAGGTCTTGGTCAAAATGACATTTCTATTACAATAAAGATTGAAACCAGAACGTTCTCGGACTGTACGTCGAGCTGTCCGACTTTCTCAGCATCGACCCGACGCAGAAGAACGGGTACGTGCTGATGGAGAGCGACATTGGCCGGTCAAAATGACATTTCTATTACAATAAAGATTGAAACCCGTTGACCGACAGATCGACGATCCCGAATTTCGGACCTGTCAAAATGACATTTCTATTACAATAAAGATTGAAACATCCCTCCGGGAAAGGCATCGTGCCCTGAATATAGGTCAAAATGACATTTCTATTACAATAAAGATTGAAACCCGCATATATCTCCGCGCCGTATCCGGTTCCTGCGTGGTTGTCAAAATGACATTTCTATTACAATAAAGATTGAAACTCGTGACACAGTCCCGTACGACCCGCTGTCTGTCACGTCAAAATGACATTTCTATTACAATAAAGATTGAAACAACCGTATTTTGAAAAAGTTAGGCGTCTGATATCTCGTCAAAATGACATTTCTATTACAATAAAGATTGAAACGCGCTGCTGCTGCTGCAGCAGCCTCCTCCCTCACCAGTCAAAATGACATTTCTATTACAATAAAGATTGAAACCAACAGGCAGATACTTGCTGTCAACTTCCCTGCATTTGTCAAAATGACATTTCTATTACAATAAAGATTGAAACCAGTGCATTCTTTTCCTTCTTGAGATCGTCATATATGAGTCAAAATGACATTTCTATTACAATAAAGATTGAAACGGTAATGTCATATCTATCCAATCTCCATTGATGTTGTCAAAATGACATTTCTATTACAATAAAGATTGAAACGGTAATGTCATATCTATCCAATCTCCATTGATGTTGTCAAAATGACATTTCTATTACAATAAAGATTGAAACCTGATCAGAATTCCAAGGTGTTAGCATCATGCGGATGTCAAAATCAGATTTCAATCCTACAATAGTTCGATTCAAACTCGCGTAAGATTCGACGGTTGCATAGAGTCGCACATACCATTTCAATCCTACAATAGTTCGATTCAAACCTGGTACTGCGTAATCGGAAAGGAGGTATGAGTTGCGGTATTTCAATCCTACAATAGTTCGATTCAAACTCGGAAGAAATCAGTCTAGGAAATACTGGGGCTGTAATTTCAATCCTACAATAGTTCGATTCAAACTTTCGCACTGAAACTCCTTAACCTCTTAATCAGCGATATTTCAATCCTACAATAGTTCGATTCAAACCGGTTCTGCTCGTATCGTGCATATCCGGCCCATTGAATTTCAATCCTACAATAGTTCGATTCAAACATCGACCCCTCGGCAGGTCGACATCGAGTGTGATGTATTTCAATCCTACAATAGTTCGATTCAAACTTATTACGGTTTTGGCCCGCACAGTGAAATAATAGATGCATACACGAATTTCAATCCTACAATAGTTCGATTCAAACTTCATTGCTGCATTTATCCGGCATTCCGGGTATCTATTTCAATCCTACAATAGTTCGATTCAAACCCGTGATGACGGCATGGTTGAGATAGACCGCTCCGATTTCAATCCTACAATAGTTCGATTCAAACGAGACTGGAATCGGATTCTATTCTCACAATCACGCATTTCAATCCTACAATAGTTCGATTCAAACGTCCGTCTGTTTTTTGTGTCGTTTGTTACGGAAAATATTTCAATCCTACAATAGTTCGATTCAAACCGTATGATATCGTCGTCGTTGCCCTCACGGTGCGGAATTTCAATCCTACAATAGTTCGATTCAAACACGGACGCGGACCTTTCAGATTCTGACCTGAGAAACGATTTCAATCCTACAATAGTTCGATTCAAACCTTGCCATGTCGTCTGCCGATGACGATGCGCTTCTAAAATTTCAATCCTACAATAGTTCGATTCAAACTAATCACTTTTTAGGGGGTATATAAGTGTCAGTTTATTGATTTCAATCCTACAATAGTTCGATTCAAACGTACCACGACGGATCCGGCGTGGCCGAAGACGTCATATTTCAATCCTACAATAGTTCGATTCAAACCTAGGAACGGGCTGCGTATCTCCGTTGGCTTTCCTATTTCAATCCTACAATAGTTCGATTCAAACCACTGATTGTACAGGCATCCGGGAGGACGTGCTTGCATTTCAATCCTACAATAGTTCGATTCAAACCGCTCAACCGCTCGTCCTATTCGGGCCTGACGTTTCATTTCAATCCTACAATAGTTCGATTCAAACATCCAAAAGCTGAAGAGATGATCAGAAAGGGACAGAATTTCAATCCTACAATAGTTCGATTCAAACATGGCAGACCTCCGACGTCGCAAGCGACGACGGGACAAATTTCAATCCTACAATAGTTCGATTCAAACAAAACCAACGTACAGCGGGCAATCCAGGCGGATATTATTTCAATCCTACAATAGTTCGATTCAAACGTACATAGGGAAGTGAAGTCATACAAGTACATAATCATTTCAATCCTACAATAGTTCGATTCAAACTCGGTTTTTTCTTCGAGATACTCCACTATTCTAGACATATTTCAATCCTACAATAGTTCGATTCAAACATGCTGCACTCGCCGCCGCACGTCTTTCTGTTCACAATTTCAATCCTACAATAGTTCGATTCAAACTCCAAAACAGGAATGTTTCCCTGTATCATGAAAAAATTTCAATCCTACAATAGTTCGATTCAAACCAATGACAGAGGACGCGACGGAATGGAATCTGACGGAATTTCAATCCTACAATAGTTCGATTCAAACTATTGACGGATCCTGCTGCAACTTTCAAATGCTGCAATTTCAATCCTACAATAGTTCGATTCAAACACGGAAGACGTGGACGACCTTGACGAGGGGGATGCGTATTTCAATCCTACAATAGTTCGATTCAAACATGCCAAGGTACTCGCGGGCAAACGGCTCGTACCACATTTCAATCCTACAATAGTTCGATTCAAACTGTTCGGAATCGTCTCAATCGGCCTGATTGTGTTCCATTTCAATCCTACAATAGTTCGATTCAAACCGTTGCGACCGACACGCAGCTTTGGATAATAAACGAATTTCAATCCTACAATAGTTCGATTCAAACGTGCCGTCCTCCTTGCCTGCTCCGCCCTTTGCGTGTCGGCATTTCAATCCTACAATAGTTCGATTCAAACTTTTCCTGATCATCCTCAGTTCGGATATCCTGTCAATTTCAATCCTACAATAGTTCGATTCAAACAAGGCGATCAGTCTATTATCGCGATGCCGAGCTTGAGCGATTTCAATCCTACAATAGTTCGATTCAAACCACACTCACAACGTCTTCCATTCACATCCTCCTAATAATTTCAATCCTACAATAGTTCGATTCAAACATGATGTAATGATCATTGCTGAGTCAATAGAGGCTCATTTCAATCCTACAATAGTTCGATTCAAACTGGGTCGTAATGTATCGTGACGTACCTGACACCTTCATTTCAATCCTACAATAGTTCGATTCAAACTACCTAGAAGAAATGGGACGATACGCTGAGGAGAGAGATTTCAATCCTACAATAGTTCGATTCAAACGTCAAGTATGCAGTTGCCGAGCCGGCGGGAGTTGAATTTCAATCCTACAATAGTTCGATTCAAACGAAGGCCGGGATAGTTTATCAGGTTGTTCGTGAGCTATTTCAATCCTACAATAGTTCGATTCAAACAAACTGAAACTGAAGCACAAGTCCGACATCAACGCTATTTCAATCCTACAATAGTTCGATTCAAACCGGCATACGTGCGATACGCGACGTACATGCTGACCGATTTCAATCCTACAATAGTTCGATTCAAACTTGTCAATCGCAAAGGCAGCACCATCGATAGACAGCTATTTCAATCCTACAATAGTTCGATTCAAACCGGCAGAACGTTCCTGTCGGGATCAACGAACACGTGAATTTCAATCCTACAATAGTTCGATTCAAACCAGTACGTACCTGTAATATTCGCCCTTTTCAACTGCATTTCAATCCTACAATAGTTCGATTCAAACAATGCATGAAGAGGAAGCCTCTATCGAAGAACTTTATTTCAATCCTACAATAGTTCGATTCAAACGCGGGAGCTGCAAAGGCCACCAACAACTACATCGAATTTCAATCCTACAATAGTTCGATTCAAACGATCATAATGATCATTGGTTAGTCAGTAGAGCCATCATTTCAATCCTACAATAGTTCGATTCAAACTTGATCAGATATCATTGGATCTGGTCGATCCGAGGAATTTCAATCCTACAATAGTTCGATTCAAACGTCATTTAAGGTTCCCGGGTCGTCCCAACAGCCGAGATTTCAATCCTACAATAGTTCGATTCAAACGGAGGTAACGTCATGAGACACCTCATAGAGAGTTAATTTCAATCCTACAATAGTTCGATTCAAACCGGTCGATTTACCCCCCCCTTTCGGGCTGATAATGAATTTCAATCCTACAATAGTTCGATTCAAACTTCGCATACTGGCTTACGCTCACACCAAAGTCGACCATTTCAATCCTACAATAGTTCGATTCAAACCGTCTATCTGGAGGTCGTGCGCGGGAAAAGGATAATCATTTCAATCCTACAATAGTTCGATTCAAACAGGCCCCCCGGATTCGGGAAACGGTACCCCTGCTTCATTTCAATCCTACAATAGTTCGATTCAAACGTCTTCAATAACGTAAAAGGTCGTGGTGGCAAGTAATTTCAATCCTACAATAGTTCGATTCAAACCCGACGCCGACACCGACGCCGACACCAACTGATGAATTTCAATCCTACAATAGTTCGATTCAAACTGGCGGTACCCGCCACCATCGTCATAAACGAAAAAAATGATTTCAATCCTACAATAGTTCGATTCAAACGCAAGTGCAACTGCGGTCGATTTACCCCCCCCTTTATTTCAATCCTACAATAGTTCGATTCAAACCCTGCAGCCAACAGACCCGCAGGCAACATGGAACGACATTTCAATCCTACAATAGTTCGATTCAAACGTGCCGGGAGCTCCTGTCCGACACTACTGTAGTCACATTTCAATCCTACAATAGTTCGATTCAAACGTGACGCGGGATGAGGCACGCTCAATGCTGCGTGAGATTTCAATCCTACAATAGTTCGATTCAAACTAGAAAATCGATAGGAAAAGACATCATGTTTGGGACACAATTTCAATCCTACAATAGTTCGATTCAAACCCTTGCTGCCGACCGAATCAAACGTAAACGGATCGTAATTTCAATCCTACAATAGTTCGATTCAAACCAGATCCTGCGAGACGTCGGCGGCGGGAATCCCGATTTCAATCCTACAATAGTTCGATTCAAACGATAGTCAACGACGACGGCGCGACGATGGAGATAACATTTCAATCCTACAATAGTTCGATTCAAACAGCGTTCCCGAGACGTCGTCTATGTCCCATATCGTGATTTCAATCCTACAATAGTTCGATTCAAACCGTTATATGCACAGTGCGACGAAACAGAATGAGGAGATTTCAATCCTACAATAGTTCGATTCAAACTATGGAGGATGAACTACCTGCTACGTCAGATGGAGAAGATTTCAATCCTACAATAGTTCGATTCAAACAATCCGACGTTGCAAGGCTTGTATCGTTTGAGCAAATTTCAATCCTACAATAGTTCGATTCAAACCATGCCGTCGGTGCGGAGATGATAGCCGTCGTATTATTTCAATCCTACAATAGTTCGATTCAAACCAAGCACAAAGCTGAGCGAGTGCGCCTTCTTGAGGATTTCAATCCTACAATAGTTCGATTCAAACGAGAGTGTCGAGGACGACGGCGGGACCCCCGTGGTATTTCAATCCTACAATAGTTCGATTCAAACACGAGCACGTACCTGTAATATTCGCCCCGCTCAACTGCATTTCAATCCTACAATAGTTCGATTCAAACATTGCACGGTACGATATCTCCACGTCGCCGTTGTCGTATTTCAATCCTACAATAGTTCGATTCAAACGATTATCGAGGGCAAATATCATGCATATTTACGCAATTTCAATCCTACAATAGTTCGATTCAAACCGTTGTTGTATTCCAGCGTGTCGCCGGGGTTGGGCATTTCAATCCTACAATAGTTCGATTCAAACAAGAACACTAACAACGGTTCGGAGGCCTGGCTGATGTATTTCAATCCTACAATAGTTCGATTCAAACACCGTCCATGACGACCTTGAGTACTTGATAAGCTCCATTTCAATCCTACAATAGTTCGATTCAAACTCGATTCAAGCGGGACATGGCAGCAGGCAAAATAAATTTCAATCCTACAATAGTTCGATTCAAACGTGTAATAGCCGGGATGGTCGATATCGTTGAGCAATGCAATTTCAATCCTACAATAGTTCGATTCAAACACGAAATTCTCGTACAAAGAAACGATAAAGGAGAGTGATTTCAATCCTACAATAGTTCGATTCAAACATTATTGGACAGGGGCATAACCCGCGAAAGGTGCAATTTCAATCCTACAATAGTTCGATTCAAACAGGTCTTGATCATGTTTTGCACGATCTGGTTGGTCGATTTCAATCCTACAATAGTTCGATTCAAACGAATTGCGGGGCAAGAACGTGACGTCCACGGACGTGAGATAATTTCAATCCTACAATAGTTCGATTCAAACCAGATGCGAACCATGACACACCGCTTCAAGCCATCACGATTTCAATCCTACAATAGTTCGATTCAAACAGGTACGACCCGATTCAGGGGGAACGTTACGCTGAAAAATTTCAATCCTACAATAGTTCGATTCAAACCAGTCGATTTACCTGCCCCTTTTGGGCTAATTATGAATTTCAATCCTACAATAGTTCGATTCAAACATGCAGAGCTCGCGATGTATGCGGGAGCAGTCATCGATTTCAATCCTACAATAGTTCGATTCAAACTACGAGGAGGACGTCAAGGAGATCCAGCGCTCCGCGATTTCAATCCTACAATAGTTCGATTCAAACTCCTCGAGCAGGATCATCGTCGAGAGGCCGATCTTTATTTCAATCCTACAATAGTTCGATTCAAACCCCGATGCGGCCAGTTCACACGGAAAAACCATTTTTATTTCAATCCTACAATAGTTCGATTCAAACCCCGCAAAATCCATGCGTAAAAAGAATCTAAATGACTGGTTTTATTTGTCTATCTATGATGGTGTATTTTATATATAATACAAGAAAAGAAATCACAAAGCAACTAATACATAACTTATTAAATTCTAACTCTTAAAAATTTTTATACATGAGAGAGCAATTAAACATTACAGGAACTCAGTTAAATTACTATTTTATTTGCAAACGAAAACTTTGGTTATATTGCCATGACATTACCTTTGAGGCAAGCTCTGATCTGGTAAAGATTGGTAAGCTAATTCATAAAGAATCTTTTAAGAGAAATAAAAAAGAGATAAGGATAGGAAATATTTCAATCGATCATATTAAAGATGGGGTTATTCATGAGGTAAAAAAATCAGACAAGATTCATGAGGCGCATCAGTACCAGCTACTGTACTATATCTATTATCTGAAGAGATTGGGTATCACTACAACTGGACTCCTTGATTACCCAAAACTAAAAAAGTCAGTCAAGGTAGTTCTTACGCCACAAAAACAAGAGTTTTTAGAACATACCATTAAAAGCATACAGACATTGACATCTGCTGAAAAACCACAAAAACCAGAATATACGCCAATATGTGACAAGTGCGCATATGCTGAATATTGCTGGTCATGAATGATTACTATATCTTCCAGGGCGGAAGAATAAAGCGCACTCAAAACACAATCCAAATAATATCAAAAGATGATGAAAAAAAATCAATACCTGTAATGAATATACGTGCCCTGCATGTGTTTGGCCAATGTGATTTTAACTCTGCATTGATCGTATTTTTAAATACAAAGGGCATTGCAATACATTTTTACAACTATTACGGAAACTATGCTGGAAGCTACTATCCACGCGAAAAGATGCTCTCAGGCCTGGTTACAGTAAAGCAGGTACAACATTATTTGGATCAACAAAAGAGGATGCATCTGGCCTCGGAGTTCGTACTGGCCGCAACCCATAACATGCTTGCAAATTTACGCTATTACAAATCAAAGAAAAAAAATGTTGAAAAGTTCATTGATAAAATACAAGCCCTGCAGCAGCACATACCAAAATGTAAGAAAATTGACGAATTAATGGGGGTTGAAGGGAATTGCAGAAGTCTGTACTATGAATCCTTTGACGTTTTTTTAAGGTCTAGCTTTAGGATGGAAAAGAGAACAAAGATGCCGCCAGAAAATATGCTCAACTCACTGATATCTTTTGGAAACAGTATGATGTATGGCAATGTGCTAACTGAGATATATCACTCGCAGTTGGATCCTACAGTCAGCTTCTTGCATGAGCCAGGATACAGGAGGTTCTCCCTGTCTTTGGATGTCGCCGAAGTATTCAAGCCCATCATAGTTGATAAGACAATCTTTAAGGTAGTAAATGGTAAAATGTTAGACCATGCAGGGTTTGACGATTCATTAAACGGCTGTTATTTAAATGAAAAAGGAAGAAAAATTTTTGTAAAAGAGTATGATCAAAAACTAGACAGCACCGTTTATGTGGCATCGTTGAAAAAAAATATCAGTTACAGAAGGCTTTTGAGGCTGGAGTGCCACAAGATTGTAAAGCATATCGTAGAGGATGTTCACTATGCTGGGTTTAGGCAAAAATAATGTATGTTATAATCACATACGATATCGGAGTTGAGCGAATTGACGCTGTACGCATAACAATAAAACAGTATCTCAACTGGGTTCAAAACTCTGTGTTTGAAGGCCAGATGTCCGTTTCAGATCTTGCAGAGTTAAAATCAAAGATAAATGGACTGATAGATATTGCAAAGGACTCCGTATTGGTTTTCACTGTAAATAACCCCAAATGGTTGGAAAAAAATGTCATTGGGGCATCTCGCAGCAGTACAGATAACATAATTTAAAACGTAATTTAATTGATACCTAATGGAGATGAAGTGCATATGCGAATACTGATAACGATGAAATCTCTGCAAAATTACGAGGTAAATTTTGAGTATCATAGAAAGGTGCAGGGTTTTGTCTACTCCTTTTTGAAAAACAGCAAGTATGATAAACTCCACGACGAACAAGGCTACAAGTTTTTTTGTTTTTCAAATATCTTCAAGACAAAAAATTCTGATTATTTCCATTTGATGGTTTCCTCTCCAGACAAAGGACTGATCGAACAAGTATATGAAAGGATTATGCCATTTATCAACGAACACATCCTAATTTCACTTGGAAGTTTGTTTAAAATTGTCAAGGTTATAAAAATACCTGAAAAGAACCTACAATACCCACTTGAACTGATCACCGAATCGCCAATTATTACCCGAATTCCCATTGAAAAATATTACGGAAAAACAAACAACACCGCACCATACAAATCCGTTTTTTGGAGGTGTGATCATCCCGTGGATTTGTTCATTGATAACATAGAATCAAACATCGAAAAAAAATACTTGGAGTTTGCAGGCAAGTCTGTCAATAAGCAGGTCTTTGAAAGATATGAGTTCAAAAAGCAAGTCTCTACCAAAATTGAGCAGAAAGGGGCAAAGTTTACGATAATTGGCACATTGTGGAAACTAAAATTCTCACCAGATGTCCCGCATGCACTCCAAAAATTTGTCCTTGACTGCGGTCTGGGGGAGCGTAACTCCCTTGGCTTTGGCTTTGTAAATCCCATCATTAAAGACATACCTTAAGATGATGTATGATTTAAATTCTTGTGGACTTGCACGGGTATAGATGCTCCGGGAAATAACTGCATTTGTTGACAAATACAATGAAAAATCTTCTGGCAGCAGATCTTCTGGCAAGTCAGCTGAAAAATTAATCATAATTAACACAAAGAAAGAAAACGGTCTGCCTGTATATGACAGGATTGATGTGTTGGATAATGAGGATAAAGTCAAAGCTTGGGTAAAAGGCAACAAACATTATGGGAAAATAATCAGAGATATGAAAGAGTATTTACCAGCAGCAACAAAACCAGAGTCCAACAAAGCCCTAGGTAGTACTAAGGGATTGCTTACATATACTTTTTTTGTATTCAAATTATCTAAAAAGAATCTTGCAGATTTGGCAAAGAAAATAGAAAAAACAAAATTTCAAAATAATCCTGATCAATTAAATGACACCTTTCAGGCTATTTACCGTAGTGCCGAATCTGCCTTAGTTAAAAAAACTGAAAACAAGTATGATTATTTGGGTTTTTATGTTTTGATATGTGTTGACAAGGATACGTTTGAACGTTGGCATAAAATAGCATCTGATTATATTAAACAAAAAATCTCAGTTGGAAATGAAAATCTGACTGTTAAAGGTGGTACATGTTTTGTATGCAGTAAGGAAAATGTAGATGTATATTCACCTCCCTTTTTTACAGCCTATGATGACTCTAAAATCTTCTTAAAGCATAAAACTATGCATGAAAAAAAGGGCATACCTGCTTACACCTGTACTGACTGTGGAAAAAAGTCATCTGAATTTAAAAAAATCCTTTGTGACCATAAGATGAAAATCTTCCCACTATTTGTAGACCCAGATAAGCAATATGACGAGATACAGTTTTTGTCTGACAATTTAGAGGAGGACCAAAACAAGTTTAGCCTGATGTTCGAGCAGCTAGTTGAGCGCTCTGAAAAAAATCTCTTTGATTTTTATCTTGTTGTGATATCTAATGATTACTTTTTCTTTGATTATATTACAGGATATGACTGGAATGTGGGGACCTTTACTGAGTATTCTGGCAAACAACCATATCCAATTACTAGGCATGGCTTAGAATCTAAAATTGCATCTGTACTTGTTGGCAAGAAACAAATTCCATATTTTGATAAATCACTTAAAGGCATGGATAATCAGGAGAAAACATTGATTTTCTCTCTTAGGCAGAAGATCTTTGACTTTGTATATAGAAACCAAAACAATCTTACCAGTCAGGATCTGCAAACACTTGCTTTATTTAGAATAGAAAAATCAATCAGAACTGATACAAAACCTAATTTAGAAACTTTTAATTTGTTCTATAATCAGTCATTGTTATTGAAAAATGCAAACTCTGAGGATGATTTTTTAAACAATATAAAGGAGGTAAAAGAAAAATTCCTCTCCAATAAGGACGAAAACTTTGATATTGTTAGTGATAAAGTATGGGCGTATTTTGCAGGGCAAATTGCGTTTTATTTGATCAGCTTGTCAAAAACAAATGATAAAAAATTCGGTCTTTTGGAGCCCTTTACAAACAAGTCTACAACTGATTTAGTAAAAAAGACAATTGAGCAACTCTTTGAGCAGTACAGACATGACATCAGTCTTGATAACAGACGTTTTAAAAAACTTGTAACACCTATTTTTTTATATTCTCCTCATCTATCCTTTATAGACTTAAAAATATATTTTTACGCAGGTGCATGTGATGACGATAATGTTATTTACCACAAAGAAAAAGGTACTGCATAAAAGAAATGGCTGAAAAACTTTTTAAAAAATTTGCACAGGGGCTTTTAATTGTTAAAGCCAGCAACAGTTCCTTTAACAGTGATTTTTCTGGACTGCCACGCAGGTTACCTGACAATAACGGAACCATTTATGCTACTGACAAGGCATTAAAGTACTGTATACGAAATTATCTAAATCATCAGGGTGAAACAGTTTTTGTCTGGAGACGGTACAAGAAAGAAGATTTGAGCCCATGTTCCTTGGAACAAAATTATAAAGAGGTTTTTGGCAGTGAACACTCTGACGCAAAAAAAGAAACTATTAAACAATTATTGTCTGCTCTAGATGTTAGATTGTTTGGGGCTACATTTTCTGTAAAAAATAGTAATATTTCACTTACTGGTACGACTCAAATCTCTTATGGTATTAACAAATTTGATGATAATTTATTTTTCAACTCCCAAATACTTTCACCATACGCAAATTCTGCCAAGCCTGATTCCAAACAACAAACTCTGGGTAATGAGACAAAGACAATGGAGGCTCATTACACATATGACTTTGTAATAAATCCTAACAACCTATCTGGTGTTTTACCTCCTGGTGATAGTAACACAAGCAATCTATTATTGCAAGAATCTGATGTAGAGTTGTTTAAAAAGGCCATGTGCCACGGCGTCAGTAATACGTTATCTGCCTCAAAGATAGGCTCTGATTCTGAACTGCTCTTGTTTGTTGAGATGAATTCCACTGAAAATAACGGCTTGGTTGAGTCACATATCTTGCCCATGATGAAAGACCATGTCAAAATAAGCAAAAATGAAAATAAAACGGTAATTGATTTGAAGGAACTGTTTGATGCATTTGATAAAAATTATACAAAACTGATTTCATCTGTAGAGATATACTATGATGACGACAATACAGAGCTGGTAGGTATTGATAAATTCCCAATCAAAAAAAGACACATAGTCACACTAGATGAAATCAAAAGTAAATAAGCAAAAGATGTGATTCTGCTCTGGCAAATCTTGTTTCCTTTGAGGTATACTCTGATTTTGGGTTTTTTAAAAAACCTGATGTCAACAAGATAGGCCTGACATATAATCTTCCACCCAAGCCTGGGATACTTGGCATGCTTGGCGCCATCTTGGGAATGGATGGGATAAACAAGCAGTATGAAACAAAATCCATGACAAAAGACAACGATGCAAAACAAGAAATTTTTCCCGAGTATTATAAGCTAAACAAAGATTTTCTAATTGGAATAACACCAATAGGCAGTTTCCCATTTAACAAAATAATAAACACATACAACAGCCGCAATAGTTACTTTTACACTGAAAAACATGATAGTGTCCTAATAGATGAACAAATACTGCTAAGGCCCAGATACAGGATATATGTCCATGATCAAGGCTCTGGTTCTTTGATAGATGAGCTTGCAAACCGGCTAATATCAAAAAACCCTGTTTTCATGCCGTATCTGGGAAAAAATGAGTTTATTGCATCTTTTGATAATGTACAAACATTTGACAATGTTACCAAAACAGATGATGCCAAAAGCACATCATCTGCATTTCTAACAACAAAAGACAATTCTGATCAAATAACAAACACTGACCACAAGAGATCTTTTAGAGATACCTCACATGCTGTTGTTGGCCTTCCAACAGGGTTCAAGTTTGTTGAAAGATATCCAATTGGTTATACCAAGAGCATGCACTATAATCTTCAGACAATATACATGGCAAAAGAGGTTGACAAATCTATGATGGATTTGAAATCTGGCAAACTAGTCAAAGTTGATAGTGATGTAGTTTACCTTTTTTGATGGAATTATGAAAAAATACGATGAGATTCTGAAACCCTGTTACATTGATAGAATCTTTGCACACACATCAAACGGTAAACCGCCAGAGACTCTGATTACGCATTCTGAAAATACGCTCCGATATTGCGATTTATTGATTGAAAAACTACATCTGGATAAAAACCTGAATACTTTACTGTCTGTTCTTGAAATGCCCATACATGACACCATTGAGTTGATTCGCCACATTGTCTATTACCATGATCTTGGCAAAGTCAACCCTGTTTTTCAAAAAGAAAAAATGAAAAATAATCTAGAAATAACAGCTGATAATCTAGACTCCAATCACTCCTTTTACGGTAAGATATTGTTTGATAACTTGTTTTTTGATAAATGGGAAGATAATGACTTGTTCTTTTTATTGTCGCAAACAATAGATCGTCATCATACACCGCTGAAGGATATTGATTTTCTGTATGGAAAGATGATGGACAATGAGAATAATATTGCAAAACAATTAGGTGACTTGGATAAGATTTCCAACCAACTGTTTAATGACTGCCATCCTCTCCCACCTGTTGATAATTGGTGTAATAAATATAATTTTAAAAATGAGCAAAGCAGAGATATTAGAAAAATATTTGATACTGATGAAAAGCAAGAGGCATTGTTTTATCTCTACAAAATGGTTTACTCTTTGCTTGTCACAAGTGATTATTATGCGACTGTTGAACACATGCAGGGATTAACATACATGGATAAAATCTCAACACTAAACAAAGAACTAATTGAGAGATGCAAGAATAGTTTCTTTAACCATTCTTTCAACAAAAAACTCCAGAATTTAAATTATAACACAGTCAAAAAATCAAATCTTTCTGAAATTAATGATTTAGACAAATTAAGAACAAGAATCCTTGTAGAGTCAAATGACAGGCTAAAAAAGCATATATCCAATTCTGAGAACAGAGTGTTCTATCTAAACGTCCCTACTGGCGGAGGCAAGACAAACATTTCCCTTCAACTCGTTATTACTTTGCTGCAATCAAAGCCAGATATTAATAGGGTATTCTACGTATTTCCCTTTATCTCACTTATTGAGCAGAACTATTCTGTAGTACAAGATACACTGGGATTGTCTGATGATCTATCTCCAATATACTCTTCATCCAAATGGAATGTCAAATCTAACGACAAAGAAGAACAATTGCAATACGTGTTAGACAACGAGTTTTTTAACCATCCTTTTGTCGTAATGAGCAACGTCAATTTCTTTAACACGTTTATAAAATCAAGCAAGTCTGTAAACTATCGTCTTGTCAATCTGGCAAACTCTATTGTCGTTTTAGATGAGATCCAAAGTCTTAGTGACAAAAAATGGGAGTTATTCAATGATGTCATAAGATTTGCCTCAAAATACCTCAACATCTATTTTGTCATTATGAGCGCAACTTTGCCCAAACTAGATGCGCTGTCTGACGGTACAAAGTCAGACTTTGCCTTGAATCTAATTGAAAATCCTGACGATTACTTTGAACATGATAAATTTAAGAATAGGGTGTCAATTACATACAGGCCTGATATTACAAGCTTGACAGAATTACAATCGACTCTAAAAACAGAACTCTCAAACACAAGTCCTGACCAAAAACTTGAGAAAATTTTGGTTGTGGTTAACACCGTCAGGGCCTCTTTGGAGTTGTATAAAATGATAAAATCTGACGAAATTATCCAAAAGATGGGATTTGATGTATGTCTTTTAAACTCTACGATTCTGTCGCATAGAAGACAAGAGATCATTGACAAATTAAAAACTGATTCAAAAACAATTCTGGTTTCTACCCAGAGTGTTGAGGCAGGTATGGATATTGATTGTGACCTTGGTATTAGGGATTTTGCGATATTTGACTCTGTTGAACAAATTGCAGGGCGTATCAACAGAAATTCCAACCCAGAAAAGGAATCATCCAAACTGATTGTTACTCATTTGAAGGAACAGGATAAGGCATCAGCAGATACGGTTTATGGGGGTTCGTACAGATGGATGACGACGATGTCTGAATTTGATGAAAGTTCCGTTAGCAGTTTTTTTAAAAAAAGGGATTTTAATAGTTTTTACAGCAAAGTACTTCAACAAATAAAGGATCGTAGCGGTAATATGATACGAAAATCTACACATATTAAAAATGGAATAAGACACATGGATTTTGAAGAGTTAAACAAAATAGATGTAATTGATCAGGATGATTCTGTATCTGTAATGGTTGATGTTTTGATTCCCCGTAAAGAGTTTACTGAACAAGAGTTGGGGGCTATTCAGTGCAAAGAACCAAGTATCTCAGGGAGATATGTATGGGAGAAATACAATGAGTTTGCTGCAAACTTTAAGCACGGACATGTCGAAAAAAAGATCAACACAAAGATTTGGAGCAGCCTGATATCAAAGTTTACAATCAATATTTCTAAAAATGTGTCTCTATGTAACGTTGAGGGCATACCTTTATTGGAAGAACAATATTATTCATATGAAGAAGGGTTTGATAAGAGTGTCATTTAGAATGTGTGTATGCCTAAGATGACATATGAAAAGTCATATCATACATCTGTGTTAGTCCGTATTTAATTGGCCTAATCAACCTATGTTTTTCCTTGCTAACTCTGATGTTCCACTTGGATTTTTCTTTGCATGTTTTCCTAGAAATGTGCCACATGTGGTTTCCTTAAGATCTAGATGCGCATCAACCAATCGTTTTTTCCAAACGGTTATTTTATTTTGCCCTTGCGTACCGCATTAACTCTTGTTTCATACAGAAAATATCCTGCCAATCATGATGGCCAAAACTGACCAAGTTAATTACTGCCCAGATAACAGTATAAACAGTGATCTTGTTCATAAACAAACCCAGTAATTTATTTTAAAACTGTGCTTAATTAGTAATCTATGTCAGAGTATGTGATTTGACAGATATTTAGCACTGTATAGGTATAAAATACCCCATTCATTTAGACGACCAGTGGATAGAATAAAGCGACTCTCATATAAAGTTCTAGGGGATCATAAATCTAAATTTGGCGAAGACTTTGCTGATAACAAAAAAGCGTTAGATCAAATCTCTATCGTTCGTTTTAAAGGATTGAAAAATGAAATTGCCGGATATATTACCAAATTTATCAAAAAAGAAATTCGTGAAGAAAAAGCCAAACAGGCAAGAATCGAAGCGTCAAAATCCGAGCAACAAATTGAGGCGCCATCCAAAGTAGGATTGGCTGAAGAAGCAACTGAAACTGCCGAGACTGCCAACGTTGCCGAGACTGCCAACGTTGCCGAGACTGCCAACGTTGCCGAGACTGCCAACGTTGCCGAGACTGCCGATGGGGCAACTCCTAAGGAAGAATCTTCCGAGACTGAAGAAAAAGCTGAATGACAAATTAAATATTGTTTCTTCATTTTAGGCTAGATGGATATGTTTACTGTAAAATTTGTCGGCGGTGCAAAGAAATCATTCCCTGTGGAGATTTTAAAAATTGATCAATCCAGCATGTCGATTCAAGAGTTATTCGCTTTACTCTTGGAATTAAAACCTGCAGATACCCCTAAACTAGACACTGAGAATGTCTTAACTGCAATTAACGGCGTTGACTCTTCTGCAATGGATGGAAGATCTACTGAAATAAAAGATAATGACATCGTAAGCATTATTCCTGTCATTCATGGCGGATTACCAAAAAAACACACTTTTGAATTTTCTAAAAGAACAGTACAGGTAATGGAGATAAAGGGCCAAAAGTCCATTAGCGCAAAATTCATTGACGACCTAAGAGAAAAACACCCTAAACTTTTGCTTCAAGCTGTGTCCAGTAACTTCATTTTAAATGACTATCACTTTGAGAGAATCATCTCCCTGTCAATTGAATCCAAAGACAACAATGCCTTACTTTCAAACAAACTTGAGATTGATATTTTAATGCGATTTGCTTTAACTGCCCAGATTTCCGATGCTATTAAAAGCGTTGGAATAAGATCCAAAATCAATTTTAATATCATCGCAATGGGAAGCAAGAAAGATCTAAATTTACTGTATGCCGAACTGCTGCCGGTTTCTGCAACCGTATTTTCTAAAAACCATGAGGCGTTTCTGAAAAGGCATTTCAAAATAACAAAAAACCATACAAATGCAATCAATTCAAAAAACCCGTTGGCCGATATTTTGATTGAAAAAGCCGCAGTGCTACTCTGACATGCTCCGTCGAGTCTTTTCGGTACTTAGGATATCTGATCTTTTAAGAACGGATATCCCTGTTTTGCCGCCTAAAATCTCAATTAACAGAATCCTGTCTGGAAATTCCAGGGATACCCTGTTCTTTATTTTATCTGCTATCCTTGTAACCATCTCCTTGCTTGATAAATCCGAATTTCTTTTTTCAATTGATATCCTGTATGTTTCCTTTTCTAAAATTTGACTGGACAACCCTGCGACACTCTTCTCTATTTCATCAATTTTTGATTCAATGACTTGCTGTATGGGAATAATCCGCTTGCAATATCTGACACTCCACGGCTCATCAAGTAGCCTCTCTTTGACCTTTCTTACGACCTCTACTGGATCAAGCCTTGTTTCGGCAGTCAAAATCCCCGACATGTTTGTAATTGTGACCCCGGCCTCGGAGTCTCCCAGCTCTTCTAAAATATCCTTTATCTCATCTCCTGTTTCAGGCTCTAAATGTCTGGGGCACGTAATGATAAGGTTCATGACTGTAAAATTTCCGTTTTAGCCAAAGAGCCTTCCCGGATCATTCTGATCTCCTCGCCTTCCGTCTCTATTATCGTGGATTCCCCCTTGCTTGCTATCACACCCCCGTCCACAAACACGTCATAATCCTCCAAATCCCCCAGGCATCTTGACGGATCCGTATGTGATGTATTTCCTGAAGTGTTTGCGCTGGTACCTACAAGAAAATTACGCCTTTTTAACAATTCCAACGTGCACCTGTGATCTGGAACCCTGATGGCGATTTTATCTTCCAAACATAGCGATTCTTTTATTCTGTCATCTGTGACTTTTAAGACTAACGTTAACGGACCTGGCCAAAACTTTTCAACAATTCTTCTAGTGAACTGATCAAGCTGAACTATCCTCTCTGCCGTTTCTATCGAATATGTTAAAACTGGAAGCGGCCTTGTCCTGTCTCTGGATTTTATCTTATAGATTCTTTCTACGGCCTTTTTGTCATATGGATCACATCCCATCCCATAAACCGTATCTGTTGGAAAAATTGCAATCCCCCCATCTTTAATTATTTTGGAAGCCCTTTCAATGCCTTCCTTGTTGCAGCCTATCTTCAACGCGTCGTACCAGTCTCTTTCTTTAATTGCCATTTTCATCCGAATAAGTTTTTAACGGTTCGCATCTTTGTTTTAAAAGTATGTCTGCTATGGATCATGGGGATAATGATTTTGAGGATGATTTTGATGATGATTTGGACGAATCTGACTAGATACTTAATCCAAAGCTGTCTGCAAAATTTGTAAATGTATAATATGCCTGTAAGAATTCTCTTCCTGGCTGACTAATTTTATACTTGTTTGAACCGTTGCTGTCTACTTTTTCCAATAGTCCCTGCGCGACCAGAGTTTTCAAAATTGTCGAAATTCTGGAATGTGAAATGTTTGCCTTTCTGATTAGATAGGTGACTGATGCCCCATCCTCGTCTTGCAAATCATCCCTTGTAGTAGCTAGGATGTCCCCGATAATTTTCATATGCGTCCTATATTCGGCCATCTCTTCTATTGGTAGCTATCATAATTTCTATGAGAGGGGGCTGATATTTTGCAATATACTAAAAAGATAAAAGAATTTGACAACTTTTTACTTGCACCGGTTTTTGAGCCTGAGCCTTGATTATTCCAGCCCTTCATCGAACTTTATCTTGGTTAAAGGCACCCTGCTTACTGGAATGAACAATGCCACCAATCCGCCAATCTTGATAATCATTGATGCTGAATATAGGATTGATCCCGGGAATACAAACGAGTACCATCCTACAAATTCACCCAGTGCCAACAGTCCCAACCCCGCAGCCACTGAAATTGCACCCTTGTTTCTGTTTTCAAAATATGATAGTATTGTTTCGATTGCCCCGTATGCCAGCAAAACAAATGAGACCGATCGGAAAATATGTTCCAACTGAACAGATGAGACTAGAAACAGTGGCACTGCTCCAACCGATCTAAAGTAGCTTGATTTTGGAAAAAATGATTTTATGCTGTGTGAAAACGCAATAAAGAAATATCCCACCGTCTGAATCGCGATTCCCAATGTCTGAATCCACCTTTCAACACTTCCCGCTTTTGTCACAAAGTCTTCCATCATGTATCCTGACCATATGACAAAAAACCCTAAACTGATTGACGAAAACGCAATTGTCAGCCTAAACAATGTTGGACTGCCAGTATTCCTAAATCCGACGTATGACATTACCCCTATCACAAGTCCTACCAAAAACCCTATCAGGTTGAGAATATTTTCTAAAAGAAATTCCAATGACGAATAGAACCATGCCTAACTAACTATTTTAACCTGATGAAAGATTACGCCGTTTTGTCAATCCCATTCATCCAATGAGCCAGGGGTGTGGCCTTCCGTACTGCCTGCATAATCCCCTAAAATATCCGAATATTTTGGTTCGTTGTGGGCGACAAACTTCACATATTCCCCATAACTCATATCCAAGTCACAAGAACCGCACTTTACCCCTGAATAATCCATTGCCAATTCCGCGTCTTCTTTGCATTTTGGGCATTTTATTCTCATGCTCACGTATCCCCACGTTAATTATTATTGCTTTACATTCAAAAAAAGATAAAAGGAGTTCATTGCTCCTGCTTTTCATGAGTCGCACTTGCTCAAAATGTAAGAATCCCATTCCTGACAGCGAAGAACTTGGTGCGGTAGCTGCAAAATACCCCACATGTAACAAGTGTTGGGCCGAATGGAAAGAATACCAAATCATGGTCATGAACGAGATGAAACTTGACATGTCGATGCTGGATCATCGCAAGCTGCTGAAAAAACACGAAAAAATCTTTGTAGGCGTACTGTCTCCAGAAGGAGAAGTGATTGACTATGCCAATGAGGATAATAGAAGACCTGACGAGCCTACAAACGCCTAAAGCCTCAGATGTTTTTTCGCGTTTTCTGGCACAACCATCATAACTCGCCTTTTTGAACCATCATCCAAATTATCGATTATTTTTTTGACTGTATTTGCAAGAATGTCTCTCTCATTACTTTCTAACGCTAAAAACATCTCTAAAATCCCATCTACATGAAACGTGATCAATTTCTGCGGTGACCGCGCAACCTCCTTGATGTATGCCGAAAACAGCCCCTCCCGCTGTTCTTCAGACAATGTTGTTAATATTTCAAGCCATGTTTTGAAAAGTCTTGCAAAATTGGGAAACGGAATTGCAGGGCCTGCCTCCAGTGCATTATTGACAACCTCTGTCTTTTCAGATTCTGGCAGTGAAAAGAATTCCACCATTCTTTTTTTCAAAATTGGATTTCTTAGAAAATCCGGCAGATTTGCTAGATTGATTATCATGTTTCCTGCAAAGTTTTCACCTGCCATCGATCCAAGCCAGTTGATGCCGAATATAAAATCATAGACGGCACTCTAGCTTAAATAAACGAGACAGAGGTCTAACATCATGGCATCGACTGTGGTTGTTGGCGGGTTTTTCGGGGATGAGGGTAAGGGGAAAATCATCTCATACCTTGCAATTAAAGACAATCCAAAAATAATCGTACGCGGCGGTGCTGGTCCGAACGCTGGTCATACAATTAGAGACGGTGACAAAGTGTACAAAGTTAGAATGCTTCCTAGCGGATTTTTGAACAAAGATGCAAAAGTGATGATTGGTCCCGGAGTCGTCATCAACCCTGACGTTCTCAATAAGGAAATTCAAGATCTTGATGTAACCGGACGCTCATTTATCGATAAACACTGTGGAGTGATTGAAGAAACCCATCTTAATAGGGATTCAAAGGGTGAACTAAAAGAAAAAATAGGCAGTACTGGTTCTGGTACTGGCCCTGCCAATTCTGACCGTGCCATGAGAGTCCTAAAACTTGCAAAAGATTTTGACTCCCTATCTCCCCTGATCGCAGACGTTCCTTTAGAAATCAATTCCGCACTGGATGCAAATGAGAATGTCTTGGTTGAGGGTACCCAGGGTACCTTTCTTTCTCTTTGGCATGGCACATACCCCTTTGTCACCTCAAAGGATGTAACTGCCTCTGGTATTTGTGCCGATGTCGGCCTTGGACCGACCAAAGTCGATGAAGTGATTGTCGTTTTCAAATCGTACGTCACGCGTGTTGGAACTGGGCCTCTTGATAGGGAATTATCTCTTGAAGATGCAGAAAAAAAAGGCTGGTCTGAGTTTGGTACTGTGACTGGTCGTCAAAGACGGGCCGCTGGTTTTGATTTTGATTTGGCTAGGCGTGCAATCATGCTTAACGGTGCAACACAAATTTCAATAACAAAATTAGACGCACTCTTTACTGATTGTGCAGGAAAAACTTTTTACGATGAACTGTCTGAGGATGCAAAGGCATTCGTTACAAACATTGAAAAAGAATTAAACACGCCTGTTACAATTATTGGGACTGGTCCAGACGTAAACGATGTAATTGATAGAAGAATCTAGGCTCCTTTTTTTGGATAGGTTTAATTTGACAACCAACAGCTGATCCCTGTGGACAAGCTACAAACTACTGACAAATTACCACGCTACATCCAAGTTCACTCTGCCTTAGAATTTACCAGGCTCGTTTGTGCATTGGAGCGTGCCCCGCGCGTTTCATTTTTACATGACTATGGCGGAAAAAAAATCCTTTCCGTACAGATGGATGTTTTAAAGGAAAAACCAATTGTATACTATACTGATATGGAAAACAACGGTCACTATCTTTGCTATGGATTAAAAGGCGGAAAAGAAGAATCTGAAATTGTCGATACTACGTCTGATGCCAGCAAACTCTACTCTCCAATTGTCAGAATAAAGTCCCTTCCTAAAACACTACAGCCCGGGAACGGCACTCTGGACAGGTATCAGCCCATACAATTAGAGGATATGTCTAGCCTTGCAAAACTTACTTGGGGAATCGAAGAAATCCCATTTCCCTTGTTCCTGTTTCCCCATAATGACAAATGGCTGATTGGAGTTTTCATGAATTTTAGTGACGAAGGCACGTCTTATTTCTGCCATGTCGTACTGGACTCAGATCCGCAAAAACCATTCTTGAAATTCTCCACTGTAAATGCCACCCCCCCAACATTTGTAGAAAATCCCTCCGAACACGGTTATTCCTATATCAAAGTAATAAAATTAAAAGACACCCATCCTCTGATAGATTATGGCCACCTTCAAAACTAGACTCTCTCAGATCTCAAAAACCAATGGCAGGGTGATACTTGCCAACGACTATGATTCATCTGTTAAAAACCTCGAATCAAAAACCATGCAAAACATAAAGCAATTACATCCGCTTCTATGTGGAATCAAACTCAACTTTCATCTACTTCTTCCATTGGGCGCCAAAGAAATCATGAAAATTAACAAAACTGCCCACAGATATGGATTACAAACTATAGCTGACATCAAACTTAATGATATAGGAAATACAAACAGGGTGACTGCTGGACATCTATGGGATTTGGGATTTGATGCAGTCATTGCAAATCCGATCATGGGTCTTGACAGCTTAAAAAATCTGGCTAAATCTGCCCATAAAAACGGGAAAGGCGTGATCACATTGTGTCACATGAGTGCACCTGAGGCTAAACTATCATATGATATGGAAATCAAGACGGGCAAAAAACAGCAACTGTACCGATTATTTTTGGATTGGGCCCTTGCTGCAAAAGTTGACGGAATCGTAGTCGGTGCAACGTTTCCCAAAGTCATTAAATTCTGTTCTAAAAAAGCAGGAAAAAACATCAGTATCTTTTCACCCGGTGTCGGCACTCAGGGCGGCAGTGCAAACAAAGTAATTTCTTCTGGAACCAATTATCTGATTGTGGGCAGAACAATCCTAAATTCTAAAAACCCTGTAGAAACCGCAAAGGAGTTACAATCCCAGAGTTTAGGAAAGTAGTGACTGTGCTTTTGTCAGAACTGTTCTGGCATTATCAAATGTGGTCTTTTCCATTGCTGCGTTATAATCCATCCATGTAAAATCTAGATGTTCATGAGAAATTTGCACATCCCTAGTTTTTGTTTCAGCCAAGAAAAATACCACCTTTTTATGGACCAATTCCCCTTGACATTGAAAATCATATTCTATCCATTCTTCAAAACCCTCTACAAGTGAAACGTCTGTAATTCCCGTTTCTTCCTTTGTCTCTCTAATTGCCGTCTCATGAACTGTCTCATCCTTTTCCATTTTACCCTTTACAAAATCCCAGTGTCCCGAAGGATAGTGCAATAGCAAGAATACGTTTCCAGACTCTTCTTTTCTAAACAACACAATTCCCGCAGATGTCTCTTCAATCATTTCCCTAACCGTCTCTTCCTTTCTTGGTATGTCCTAATTGCCCTCATTAAATCTATTTTTCTAAACTCTGGCCAAAAAATATCCATAAATACCAGTTCACTATACGCACTCTGCCACATTAAAAACCCGCTCAGTCTTTTTTCTCCCGACGTTCGCAATACCATGTCTGGCGATGATTGTGGCAAATGGGATGTGTACAGGTTTGATTCGATCTCTTTTTTGTTAATATCCTCCACATTTAGAGACCCCTCCTTTATCTTCCCTCCTATTTTTTTTACCGCGTCTACTAATTCGTTTTGCCCTCCATACGCAAGTGCAATGTTCAAAAAATGACTGTCATAGTCTCTTGTCGCACCGTCTAATCTATTTAAAACCTCCTTGATTGATTCGGGCAATAATTCTATTCTTCCAATCCCCTTTACTCTCATCTTACTTCTATGGATTCTAGGATCATTGAATAGCTTCTCCAACCGTATTTGTATTAATTCATAAAGGTGCTCTAATTCTTTATCGTCTCTATCGAGATTTTCTGCTGAAAGTGCATACAATGTAACAATTTTGATATCGAATTCTTCACACCAGTCAAGAAGGTTTTCTACCGCATCGGCCCCTTTCCAATGCCCCTTTTTTGGCATTGATAGGTGTCTTTTGGCCCACCTTCTGTTTCCGTCTAAAATTAAAGCAACATGATTTGGAATATCGCCGTGTTGAATTTCGCTTTCTAACCTCTTCCCATACATCTTGTAGAGGCCAGATAGCTGAAAAACTATATCCTTGATCCTACTGATACCTACTCACCATCTGATTGATGTTTAATAGAAGATATCAGTGTTTTTCAGAAAATAAACTCAATCTGAAATCATTTCCTGCTCCTTGTGCTTTCTATATTTTTTAAATAGAATTGTTGCTGAAATCAGGGTTGCTGCCAATCCCCCCAAAAGTGGCGGAATCAAAGTAAGTGAAGGCTCGTCATATATCATAATATTGGTAAACTGCAATATTGTTGGGTACAGTGCCCCTAACACAATTATTCTTAGAATGTCACTGATCTGCCTTGGAATCCCTCCTATCCAATTACTTAGTAACGTGCCTGCAAATATCGAGCCCATTCCAATCCATAAAATTGGCAAGACCCCGGATACAAACTGTCCCACAATCACCTTGTCTGCAATGATGGAAATGAACTGAGTATCTGTTTGAATTAATTGCGAATCAACAGCACTAATACCAGCTGGCACTGATGAAAGAATTAGTAAAACGCCTGCAACCATTGTAAACATTCTGATAAAACCCATCGGAGTTGGTTTTGACCAACTCGACCATGCTCTGTCAATATCAAAAGCTCTGATTAAAAATGCGCCGCCAAGAATACTTACCAACACTGCAAATATTTCTGCGGTGTAACCAAACACTGTAGCCACACCTCCAATCAGCAAAAGAATTCCGGGAACGCCCAAAAAGAATTTTGAATATTTTGAATCATATGCAAGCATTTTAAGATATTTGCCAAAAACTGCATAAGAATATTCTACACTCCTACTGACCTTCATTACGACACGTTGAACTGAAACAACTGGAAGTACGTTTTGAATTACCGGAATTACGCTTTCATCATCCTCGCCATCAGATACAATGACTGCGCCATTTGCAGAAAATTTTTCCAATACTTTTCTTGTTTCTGAAAGGATTTTTTCATCTGCCTGTACCCCCCTATCTTTAACTCCTGCCACTGTTACAACCTCTGCATCGTATCCCTTGCTGATTAAATCCTCATATGTTTTAATTGCAGCAAAAATAGAATTTGAATCTGCATCTTCTGGATCTTCCAATGCCAGTCTTTGAGCCGCCTCAATACATTCATCCCTCCCGATCACAGGCGTGATAATTCCCGCCTTATCTCCTACATCATCATCCCTATCGATACAAATCACTAGCAATCTGTTGGCAGTAGATGCATTCACGTCTTTTTCGACTTTACCTGTTCGTTGAGACATTCTGATCTCTTTTACAGAATTGCTTTTTAACGATTTCCAACTACTATGAATAGTAAAATTCGGTTTTGAGGCTAGCCCGGCCTTGATTCATCAGATGCTTTGACAAATTCTGTTGATTCTGACTTTAATCTGCCTATTTTTGCCAAGGTTTCACTCATCTCCTCCTCAGTATTTCCGTTTTCAATCATACTGGCTAAAACTTTGGTCTCTGTGATGTACGAATTAAATGATTTCAAAGCTTCCATGTATTTGATGTAGCTTGTTTGCCACTCTTCTGATGGCTTGGATGTTATAAACTCACTAATCTGTGCGGTAACTTGATCCGACGTAACTTCTGTTACTGCAGTATAGTCCTGTGGTGAAATTTCCCCTGTTTGTAGCCTGTTATATTCAATTTCAATCGATTCCTCTAGTACTTCGTGGATATTTTTTACCCCATCCAAATAATTTTCATAATCCGACACGACAAAAGTCGTTTCCACATCCTCAGGAATAACCCATGACAAAAAACTTGCACCTGTGATTGCAGCCAAAATGATTGCTGTAATCGTAATTCCTTTTTTTGACGCCATTTTGTAATTTTACCCCTAAAGGAGTTTATAATTGATAATAATCGTTCAAACTCATATCTCTTAAACAAATATTGAAAAAACATATCTTGATATGCCATTTAACTCATATCCTTCCATTTTCCCCTTATTCCCTTTGGATATTAACAAAATTCCTTTTTTGATGCCTAAAAAAAATTTACGCACGTCTAGTCTATAGTGAAATAATTTTCACAGCCTCTGCCTAAATACCACCAAGTTTGACAAATTTCATAATGGTTCAAGCATATTGCGTAAAATGCAGAGCAAAAAGGGATATCAAAGATCCCAAAGAGACCACACTGAAAAACGGGCGTCCTGCAGTAAAAGGCACATGCCCAACATGTGGTACTAACGTCTTCCGCATAGGAAAGATGGAATAGCCTCAAACAAGGTTCCACACGATTTCTCTTTTTCAAAACCCATATAGGGTCTACCATACACTATTTTTCAGTGACCAAAGCAGATTACGAAAACTTGCTAAAACGTATTCAGGACAAGCTAGGCGATGCAGACAAGGAATCCCAAACTAGGTTTGAACTTCCTATCGTAGATGTAATGTGGGAAGGACAGAAGACATTTTTACGAAATTTCTCAGAATTCCCAAAAGTTTTACGCAGAGATCCTGACAAAGTACTGCAATACCTTTCAAAGGAATTTGCCGTTCCTGCAGAAAGGCTCGGGGATAAAGCAATGTTTGTCGGAAGAAGAGCACCTGATGATTTTACGAGATTATTTCAAATTTACGTAAAAGACTATCTTGAATGTCCGACATGTAAAAGTCCCGATACAAAAATCCTCAAAGAAAATAGAATATCTTTTTTGATTTGTGAAGCATGCGGCGCAAAATCTACTTTGAAAGGTAAATATGCGTAATGCAATTTGCAATACGATCTGCTAACTATCAAGACCAATCCATGCTAAATATCTGTGATGCTGATTTGGTGGGGAAAAAAATCACCGAAGGAGAGTTAACTATGAACATTACTGAAGGCTGTTATTGTGAAAGATTTGTTGAAAAAGACGAAGCTGAACTACTGCTAAAAAACTCTTCAATCATAAACATGGCAGGAAAAGAAACAGTCTCTTTGTCTCTAAAACTTGGAATTGGATCTGAAAATGCTGTTAAGACAGTCTCTGACATTCCGTTCTTAATAATATTTAACATGTAAAATCTCTCCAATCGCTTTTATCTTCGCAAAAATTTTCCGTTTGTAATAGCAATATCTTTTATCTAGTGGGAGAATCTCTATTCATTGACTGACATACTTGGTAAAAAATTGGAATCTAAAATTGACAACCGATTAAATTCTAAACGCAAACGAGTTGAATTGGAAGATGGTTTCAAAAAGGGCAAAGTCGTCAATGAAGTTTTAGACAAGCCTACTGTGATGACATTATACAAAATGATTAAAGATCATATCATTGCGTATGTTAATGGCAGTGTCAGTGCGGGAAAAGAATCAGTCCTCTTCTGGGGAGTTGATGAAAACGATTCAAACGTCGCATTGAAAATCTATCTGGTCAGCACTTCCAATTTTAAAAAACGCGAGCCTTACATTTTAGGTGATCCCAGGTTCTCTCACGTCAAAAAAGGCACAAAAAATCTGGTTTATCTTTGGGCAAAAAAGGAATTTCGAAATCTGACCCAGTGCCATGATGCTGGAATACCTGTTCCTAGGCCTTTACACGTGGCAAATAACGTTCTGGCCATGGAATTTGTTGGCAGTGATGGCGCCCCGGCCAAATCCTTACTATGTTCTCAAGTAGACAAAAATGACTATTCTCAAGCTATCGCTATCATTGAAGACCTTTACAAAAAAGCAAAATTGGTTCATGGTGATTTTTCAGAATACAATATTTTTAAAACTGAAAATGGTTTGGTGGTTTTTGATCTAGGTTCTGGAGTTGATCTCAGACATCCAAATGCCCAAGAATTCCTTAAGCGGGATATCAATAACATTCGAAGGTTCTTCGACAAAAGGGGAATTCCTGTTGAAGATCCAGGCAAAATTTTTGGGGACATTGTCAAATGAGCTTTGAAAAATTGATTCGAATCCCAAATGATCGAATTGCGGTATTGATTGGAAAATCAGGCAATGTGAAATCAAAAATTGAAACTGCCTGTCATGTTAGCTTGGATATTGACGGCGATACCGGGGAAGTTTTTATAAAATCTACTGGAGACGTTGAAAAGATCCAGCCCTTTAAAGCAATTGAAATTGTTACTGCAATCGGTAGGGGTTTTTCACCTGAGAATGCAATGACCCTGTTAAAAGGAGAAAGCGCGTTACACGTTATGGATCTTCGAGAATTTGCAGGAAAGTCCAACGCCAATGTTGAAAGGATAAAAGGGAGGATCATTGGAGAGGGTGGTAGGGCAAGACGTAATATGGAAAATCTTAGCGGTACCCATATCTCGGTTTATGGAAAAACCGTTTCAATTATTGGCGATTCAAGCAGGTTACGTTTAGCAGTCGATGCAATTTCTTCAATTTCAAGCGGAAGCAATCATGGTCCAGTTTATAATAAATTAGAAGCTGCCAACAGAAAAGAAAAGCAAGAAAAAATGAAATTATGGGAAGATCAAGATGTCGTCTATTAAAGAAAAATTCAATCAGATTTCTCCAAGTGAGTTCTTTTACAGTAATCGTGATTTGGCTGGATTTAGTAATCCGACAAGATCACTGTATACTGCCGTAAGAGAATTTGTTGAAAATGCCTTGGATGCATGTGATCAAAAAGGCATTCTTCCGGACGTACATCTGACAATTAAGGCAGTAGAGCCCGAAAAACCCGATCCCAAGCCCTATGTTCTAACTGTAAAGGACAACGGACCTGGAATTGACGCTGAACACATTCCATTGGCTTTTGGAACCGTCTTGTATGGTTCCAAATTTGGATTAAAACAGGCAAGAGGAATGTTTGGACTTGGTGCCACAATGGCAATTCTTTATGGACAAATCACAACTAACAAACCAGTTGCAGTCAAAAGTTCTTCAGATGGTGAGATTCAGAATCAATTTGAAATATTGCTGGATATTCAAAAAAATAAACCTGTGATTGTCAAGCATACAACTAAGCAAGTTTCAAAAAAGGGTTTGTCTGTAAGTATCTGTTTGGAGGGGGATTATTCTAAAGCAGGCAACAAAATACGTGATTATGTCTATGAAACGTCCTTGATTACGCCATACGCTTCGATTACTTTTGATGATCCTAAGGGGCAAAAATTCAGTCATCCTAGATTTGTAAAAGAAATCCCGCCGCCGCCAACAATAATCCGACCCCACCCTCACGGTATTGACGTTGAACGGATTAGAAGAATGATTGTCGAATCCCAATTTGAAATCCCAGCCATTGACGATGCAATGATTGAAAAAGTCAGAAAAGATTTGGGCCTGTCAAAGAAAAACCTTAGCTTTGCAGCCATAATGGATAAAGCAAAGAGAAAATGGAAAACCCTTTCACGTCCGGTTAGGGTTGTAATCGCTCTAATGTCTTTTCTAAAAATGGATTTTGAAAAACTAAATAAAATTAGAATTGAAGATCTTGACGTGCCTAACAGAACACTGACCTATTGGGATTTTGGCGATTCGCAATCTAAGTCAGTCGACATGGATCCTGAAAGTCAATACTATAAGCAATTAACAAATACAGTTCAAGGCGAACCGCTGACTACATTTTTGACTAAGCGCTTTCAGCGTGTGGGGCCTACCACTGCAGTCAAATTTGCAGAGTTTGCAAAATTCAAACCAGAGAAACGAATGGGTACGTTGACAAATCAGGAATTAGTTCACCTGAGTGACTCTCTTCAGAAATTTGATGACTTTATGGCCCCTGATTCCAGCTGTCTGGCTCCTTTGGGTGAGTGTCCTTTGGAAAAAGGAATCAAGAAGTTCTTCAGCCCTGACTTTACTGCCGTAGTTCAGCGTCCGGCCTCGGCCTATTCCGGATTTCCATTTATTATTGAAATGGGTATTGCTTATGGCGGTGACATCAAATCAGGAGGGCCCCATGTTTACCGCTATGCAAACAGAATTCCTCTGCTGTATGACGAAGGAAGCGACGTAGTTTTGAAAGTAGTCAACGATACTGATTGGGGCAGGTACAAGGTAAAAGGGGATCCCCCGTTCATCATCGTCTCCCACATCTGCTCTACAAGAATCCCGTACAAGACAGCAGGCAAAGAAAACGTTGCCGACAGGCAGGAAATAGAACGTGAATTGAGATTAGGATTGCAGTTCCTATCTCGGAAATTGGCAGCATACATGTCAAAAAGAGGACAGGCTGACATGGCAAAAAAGAGGGCAAATCTGTACGCAAAATATCTCCCATTAATCGCAGAATTTTGTACAGAGCTTGCTGGAAAGAAAAAGGAACCTAATTATCAGAAGATATTAGATGAACATGCAGCTGAATCTAAAAAACCGCTAGAAGGGGAGAAAGAAGTTGAAAACAAGTAGGAAAGAAGAAAAGAAAATCAAAGAACGTAGCAAAAAGGCCGAAGAAAAGCAAAAAAGTATTCTTGAAATGCTAAAAAGCCACGGTGCGACCATTTACGACGATCTAAACAACGGACAATTCCCGAAATTCTCTATTCCTAGCAGGTCTGTAGGCAACATAGTTTACGATAAAAAACTCCGGCAATACATTCTGGGGACTAATGCAGGCGTTCGCAGCTCAAGGAATTCTGCACAATTAAGGTCGTTTACACAACTAATGTGGCTTGCATTTTTTGCAAACAGACTGACTCATGAAAAGAAATCCTCCACGTTAAGAGACGTGTATTATTCTTCACAAGCATTCGCTATAGAATTTGACGACCAATCTGAATCTGACAACATTATTGTTGACTTGGAGGCTGTCACCGCAAGACCCAGAGAGGATTTCCATATATTTCCTGAGGAAAGAAGTTCAATTTTCGGTGATTTGAATATCGAATATACTATACCTGGATATGAAGGAAAAACTATGAATCTATCAAATCACCCTGATGGCTATTCCATTGGTCCCAGTCTTACTACCGCTGAATTGGTTGATACCAGCGCGGAAATTGTTATTGCAATTGAAAAAGGTGGTCTTTTTACAAGATTTGTCGAAGAACAAGTTGACAAAAAATTCAAATCCATAATTATCAACACTGGTGGACAGGCACCACGTTCAACGCGAACTTTGTTAAAGCGACTACATGACGAAATGGGATTGCCTGTTATCGTTCTTACTGATGGCGATGTGTACGGAGAACACATTGCAATGGTTATAAAATCCGGCTCGGCTAATGCCGCACATCTTAGAGAATTAACGGTGCCTGACGCAAAGTGGGTAGGTGTATGGGCCACTGACATTGAAAAATATAAACTTCCGACCATTCCTATGACTGAATCCGACATCAAGAGATGTTATGATCTTCAAAAAGATCCTAGATATGAGGACGGTATCTGGAAAAAAGAACTTGACGTGTTTTTACGATTAAAAAGAAAGGCAGAACTAGAGGCATTTTCAAAATATGGCCTAACAAACATTACTGACAAATATCTGCCACAAAAATTAGAATTGGCAAAAAGCCTTTAGTTATTTTATCCTTAGCGTTAGTACGCCATTCCTATATTTGAAATCAAATATCTGCATTTCATTGGCACCCTCTATTGGAACTTCTTTTGAAAATCCCCCCGTTCCACGAATGTACAAAATGCCGTCTACCAGTCTGACCGCAATCTTATCTTCTGGACCTGGCACCTCGGCAACAAAAACGAATTCTTGCTCCCCCTTGATCAAATCATATACCCAGTTTTTAGTTTCTTGTTCCCTTGCTTGCGTATATGCTGGCTTTTGATCCTTTGCCATTTTCTTTAAAACCTTGACCCAATAGAACATTGTAATTGCAGCTGCGCCAATTAGAATAAAACTCACAAAACCCGAATCTGCTCTTTGTGTCATTATGTAAATTATCCCTAAAAACAAAATAACGATTATTGGAATGACAAAATTCAGTGACTGCTCATTTGAATATGCCCCTTTATAACTAGCCAAACAGTAAAAATTAATCTCTACCAAATATAAAGTATCTTTGGTTTTTATTACCACTTTAGAAATTTTCCCTGTTGTCTGATGGCAAGCAATCCAAACCTTCAATTTCAGGTCTTGCATTGCGGGGAACCATTATCGCAATCATCATTACAGTTCCTTCAATTGTATCATTTGCTGCCACTTGGAAAATCTTGGATAATCTGATCCATGCTGCTATTTTGGGCGCAGTCGTTCATTTTATTGCAATGGGTTTTTCTTTGAAAATCTCTAAAAAGATACTGGTCAAAAAATAACTGTATAGATCATGTTTTATGCTATTGTGATTTGGTTTAAAAATAATGTCCTATTCAAAGATTGAGCAGGATCTAATATCCGAAATCCATTTAGATTCTATCCAAGCTAGGGTCTTTTTGTTGGTAACATGCTCTGGTAAAATGTCCCCTGACGAAATCTCCAAAAAATTACAGATACCTGTAGATGAGGCAGAAAATGCATCTAAAGATCTGATGAATCTGGGAGCCTTTATCGATATAACTCCGACTGAGTTTGAAGCAATGCATCCCAGATTTACTGCTGTTAACATGTACAGGAAGATGTGTGAGCGGGAAAATGTTGAATTCAAACGAAACAAAGTCGTTGATAACATTGGAGTGAATCTGGAGAAACTCTATGATGATGCAAGAACTAAATAATGCTAAATCTTGGTGAACAACGTTGAGTATTGGCACTGAAACCTGCAAGCACCAGCCTGTCTATTTTGGTGTGATAAACATCAACATGGATGAAAGGACAATAGGTTCCGTTGATGTTTGGAGATGCGGTGTTTGCAAGAAAAAATTCTGTGAAGAAAAACAACTCGGAATTGAAGAACTTGCAGATTTGGTAGGGATGCCAAAAATTGATCCCGATGCAAAGTGGGGGGTTTCAGTATGTAAGTTGCAACAGGGGAAATACAAATGGAGACTAGTAAAATTAAAAGAAAATGGAGAGATCAAACACGAATGCGTAGATGAAAGAGTAATTCCTCTGAAGGTCAGTGATTTCAAAATTGAGGATGATCAACATTGGAGCTTTCTAGTCGATGACAATGTTAACAAGGCAGTAGAAATCTGATCTCTGAAATGGATCTTAAAGTTCACATCAATAATGTCCGTGGAAGCCAAATGGCTGCAAAAATCACTGGTAATTTTATAATCGATAGCAATGAATTCCGTTTCACTGCTATTGCTTTTGGTAGGATAGGGGGACAAAACATCGGTGCAAGGCTTTCACAAGCTACCGAGAAAGAATTGGAAAAATTAGGCTATGACGTTGACGAGGTGATAGACTCGCTTCAAAAGAATCTGCTACAGGGTGATCTGACTCTTCCAGAAGGACTCAAAAAAGAGTCATTCGTAGATGATTAAAACTCTGCCTCTTCTAATGCCCTTGAACACGAGCAACTTCGTGTTTTGGGAATTTTGTCAATTAATTCTGTCAGCACTTTTTTTGTCTTTTCCACATTCTTTGATAATGTTTCAAGAACTTCTTTTGCCGTAACTGGTTTGTCTGCCCATACATCATAATCAGTTACTGTAGAAATTGACGCATAACACATCTGTGCTTCTCTGGCCAGCTGACATTCTGGGACTAGTGTCATGCCAATAATGTCTGCACCCGTGGTTCTGTAGAATTTTGACTCTGCTTTAGTTGAAAATCGTGGACCTTCTATGCAGACGTATGTGCAATCTTTGTGGATGTTCAGGTCTTGATTATCTGTTACTTGAAGAATCGATGATTGTAATTCAGGACAAAAGGGATCAGCTACTGAGATGTGTATGACCCTGCCCCCCTCAGAAAACGAACCGTCTCTGGATTTTGTAAAATCCATGAACTGTGTCGGTAATGCAAAATGCCCCGGAGCTAATTCTTCCTTCAAACTTCCCACAGCTGACGGCGCTATGATTCTTGTAACTCCTAATTCTTTGAATGCCCAAATATTTGCCTTAAAATTAATTTTGTGCGGGGGTATGGTGTGTCTTTTTCCATGTCTTGGAAGAAAGGCGATTTTTCGCCCTTTGAATATTCCGACTGTCATTGTGTCTGATGGCTTTCCATACGGTGTATCAATGCCCACTTCTTGTGCATTTTCAAGCAAGCCTGAATCATAAATTCCGGTTCCACCAAAAATTCCAATTTCTACATCTTTTTCCATTAATATTTCACCAATGATTTACAGTCGTATTTGCTTATTCCTTTGATTCCATTTAGATCCACTAATTCTATGATGAATGCGAACCCTGCTATCTTTCCACCTATTTTTTCAATTAGTTTTGCGGATGCCTTTGCCGTTCCGCCTGTTGCAAGCAAATCGTCGCAAATGAGCACCTTTTCCCCTTCTTTGATAGCGTCTTTTTGTATTTCTATGGCGTCTTTTCCATATTCTATGGTGTATGATAGTTTTGTAGTTTTTCCAGGTAATTTCCCAGCTTTTCTAATCATTATCATTCCCTTATTGTATCTTGAAGCCAAAATTGACGCTATGATGAATCCCCTTGATTCTATTCCTGCAAATACATCAATGTCTTTTGGATGAAAATGTTTTGAAAATTCATCTGCAACATAATCTGATGCAGACGGATCTTTTAAAATTGGACTAAAGTCCCTAAACAAAATCCCTTTTTTAGGAAAATTTGGATAATCTGCTATCTTGTCTTTTAAATTCATAAATTAACGTAGTTTAGGTGAAATAAAATTGTTTGAACTTATTGTATTTCATAAGTTGTTTCTGCTGAATCAGTTGGGTTTGTTACTTTGACTGTATATGTTCCTGGTGGTGTTTCACTTGGGATGGGCCATATTTGATCAATTATGCCATCACTTGTAATAACACCCTCAAGCATATCTATGGTCTCACCTTCTGCTGAAATAATTTCAATTTCTACATTTTGCTGTGCCCCAAATACCTTGATTATTATTGTATCCCCCGTTCCTGGAATGTTGCCTCCGTCTATTACTGATACAACCATTCCTTCCTCTAATGACGTTACCACATCAATTTCTACTTCATCAAAGTTTGAACCGCTCTTTGCATTTATCGTCCAAACCCCAGATTTGCCGTCTGATGGAATTCTAAATGAACTCTCTGAAATCTTTTTATTTTTATCTGAAAATGTTTCTTTTGTCTTGATCACATTCCCTTCCGGATCTGTCATTGTTAATGTTATCAGAACATTACTACTTTTAGTTTCTCCTAAAATTAATATGGAATCCCCTGAATTATATTCCACTTTTGTTGTATTGATGTCTATTTCACCCGACCCTGTCTGAAGACCTACTGTGAAAATTTCCGTACTTTGTGCACTTCCTTTACTAATAACAGCTGTATATACACCAGAACCAAATCCTTCCAAATCCACAGTATGTGTCCCCCTTCCATCTGGCTGTAGTGTGATTGAGACTGCTTCTCCTTTTGGCTTGTCTGAAGGATCAATGATTAAGAGACTTATGATTTCTGAGGCTTTTCCTGACAATGTAATAATTGCAGATTCACTAGCTTTGTAGTTTAGTTTATCAAATTCTAAATTAGCTGGAATTGTTGGTAATTGGCCAATGCCTGCATAGATAAATTCTGTGTCTTTTTCTTGGCTTGCAACTAGCGTGTATGTTCCTTCTGGCGTGCTTTGTTCAGTTGGATATTCAAAACTCACAAAACCTGAACTGTCCACTTGAACAATATCTGAAGTAATTTCTTTACCTAGGGGATCTTCCAGCACTAATTCGATTGGCATGTTTGGTAAAGCAGTGCCATTAAACTTCATTATTTCTCCTGGATTGACTTTTAAATTGGTTGGGGTGATGATGATTTTCTTATCTGATTCTATTGTCCAATCAATCACTATGTTTTCTCTTCCATCTGAAATAGTCGCACTATACTTTCCAAACGGTGCATCCAGTGCTACGCTTATTGGTTCTTCCACTTTCCAATTCCCTTGACTGTCAACTTCAGCTGTCCTTGAATTGATCACTTCTCCATTTGGAGAATTAATTTCTGCAGTTATCGCACTGTTAGGCTCTCCTGTTCCAAATGGCTCCAAAAAGTCTCCTCTGTGAATAATGTTTGGAACTCCCTTAACTGTAAGTGGAATGTTTGCATCTACCGAAATTCTAGTGTCTCCTTCTTCAATTCTAATACTTTTTTTCTTTTCATTACCTTCCGCATCTTTGACTTTGAAATCTACTCTACTTGCATTTTGATTATCTGGAATCTTCATTGTGGTCATAAAATGACCATTTTGATCTGTTTGAAAACTACCAAGTTTTTGTGTATCTATGTAAAAATCAAATTCCTGCGATGGGCCGAATTTATCTCCTGTAACTCTAATTGTTGAACCTATCTTTGGTTCTTTTGGAACTATTCTAAATGTTGATTCTGATGACATGCTTTCTCCCGCATTTCCCACATTGCCATTACTTTCAGCAGGATCTGGATTGTTTGACGCTGGATTATTTTCTACGGGAGGTAATTCTTCTGCAACTGATATTCCTGTATCGACTTGCGTATTTTTACCATCCAATGCTTTCCAATTGATTCCTGAATTTGGTTTATCTGTTTTAACTCCAAATTTTACTGATTCCCCTGGTTTGATCGATTCAGCAGATGTGAAAATTATAACACCCTCTGAATTCTTTTCACCCGTCCACCCCTCTTGTGTCTTAAATGATTTAAAATTAAAATCAGTTCCAAGCCATATTCTTAACGTGTTAACTTCCTCTGTTGAATCATTTGTTAATTCTAACAATGATGTTTCCTCTAATGCAATGCTGGTGACTGAAATTTCATCAGCATAAACACTTGGCGGCAACATAACTAGTGTGACTGACAATAGCATTACAATTCCAAGGAAAATTCCTCCTGCAGAGGATCTATTCATATAATTAAATTTCATATCTCCCACTTAAAGATCTTCCTTGATTTGTATTTCTTGATTTAGTGCTTTTCATGAGCAAACTTCTTTAATCTCAAGCCTTTTTTTTCTGAAATTTATCTAAATCTGATTTCGTGGCCGTATTTTGATATTGTCTGATTCGTTCAGCGATTAGTCTGTATAATGATCTAAATTGATCCTTAGTCTTATCTGATAGAAAATCGGCTTCCTCCAGGGTGATTTTCTCACAAATGTATCTTGTAATTTCCTCATTATCAAATTCTTCCCAATCATCATCCATGTGTTCCTGCCAGATTCTTCTTAATTTTTCCAAAGTCCCCCTTCCTTCCTTTTCAGTGACCTCTTGCGGTGTGAGATTTGAGAATCCCTCCCGTCTTAGCTTTATTTCGTATGTCTGATTTACTGGATACAAATAATCTTCAAGTGCAATGTAATCTTCAATTGATTGTAATTTCTTTCCTTCTCTTTCAAAAAAGATGGTTTGAATTGATGAGAATTCATTTGAGACTAATTGCGCTGAAATTTGCTTTGATTCTTCAGAGTTATCCAACAAGACAAATGTTCTATAGCCGTGATTTCTGTAAAATATCGCTAAAGGTAAAACTGAATTTTTGTTATATGCCGCAATAACGTTTAGCGGATTCATCGAGATGTTTGGATCCTGCAAGAATTTATCAAATGCATTAAGGTACATCGAATCTGACATTGTCTCTACAATGATTATCGGTCTGGAATTTGTTCCTATTTCTCTATCTACAATAGACTCTACCTGCCCCCTGCATAACCCATACAAAATCGGCGTTAGTGTTTTATCGTCTGCATTCCAATAATCATAAAATATTCTGCTAAGATGTTTTCTTTTATCTAATTCCACAACCAGCAAGTTACCCGGTGTATAATCAAATATCATAAATGGTGAATGCGTTGCATACAATACTTGATTTGATCCTGCTAGATTTTTCAACAAATCTGAAATTCCCATCTGTTGAGTTGGATGTAAATTTCTTGCAGGTTCATCTAAAAGTAATATTGCTTCTTTTAGTTCGGATCTTTGTGTTTCAGCTGCAAAGTTTACAATAAATGAAAACGTCCATTTGAAACCCTCAGCTCTTCTGTTTAGCAGTCCTGTGTTTGTAATGGTTCCATCTTTATGCACATCTGAAATTACCACACTCATTATGTTTCCGGGATTGTATCTCAAATCAACATGAATAGGATCCCCCTTCCATGCTGGGTTTAATTTTTTTGTTAATCTGGTGCTTGCGGCATTGAGAAGTTTGATACACTTTGACGGACTTTCTTTAACTTCGTCCAGTTCTTTCATGTCTAATTCCGCTAAATAGAACAGATTTCTTACTGTCTCAGCCTTGTCAAACTCTTCAACAAATTCTATCGAATCTGGCCTTTCGCCTCTTTCTTCTCTTAGATACTCGTTGAGATTTATATTGCCATAGATTTTTTTGTAATCTGAAAAATACACAAATCTGGGATGTAACTCTGATGCAATAAAATTTTGTAATGCAGATTTTTCACTTTCGCCGCTTAGAAGATTTGAAAATTGATTTTCGGGACTTTCATAAATTTTCTCCCATTCTTCTATTACTTTTGGTTCTTGTATTGCTATTAAATGAAATTGATTGCTAAATTCTGCCATCCCTCTGTCAAAAGTTTCTTGATTTTTGGGAACGTCTTCCTCAAAGAATTTCGTATCTATTTGTATTCTTAGATGATTTGGAATAGTGTCTAAAAATCCAAATATCTGTCTTGAAAAATTTTCCCATGAATTGAGCCCCTTACTTTCTTCTTCGCCAAGCTTTATGTCTTCAAACTCGTATTGAACATTGGGGTTTTGATTTGTTTTAAATAATTTTATTTTTTTAATTTCTGGCAGTCCTGGAAATTTTTCTTTAATTACACTAATTTCATGCTGATTTAGATCAAAAACCCCTTCTGCCAATCTAATCTCATCTTTTAGCTCTTCATTCATTTCATCACACAGATCTAACTCTGAAACTTGTTCGTCTCTATTTAGTAATGTCAAAGCTTGAAGAATTGTAGTTTTTCCACTCTCATTTCTTCCAATAAATGCTGCTAAATCACCAACTGTTATTTCACCAGAATCATGAATGCAACGATATGCCCTTGCTCTGAATTTTCTAAGCCGCATCTAGCGATATTTAGTTGGCTACGATTTAACTCATTCGTCAAAATGATCTTAACCTTTCCAGCTTTGCTAAATAGATATAAGGGAATTAGGGATTCTAAAACAAAATGGCTACTAGGCGAGTTTTTATTGTATTTGTTTTACCTGTAATTTTCTCTATAGTTGTCGGTTCTGCCGTATTGGCTGGAATTCTTCAACAACCTGATCGAGAATTAAACATGTGGCCAATGTCTCATTCAATAGAAGTTGGTTCACATAATTCTCCAATTGAAATTATTGGATTATCTAAACAATATCTAACCACCGAACCCGTTGAAATTCAAATCCAAGTAAACGATTCATCGTTTGATTGTGGTGATCTTTATGTTACAGTTTATTTATCTGGAAGGAATACTGTAATTACACAAGGCGGATTCTTAGAACAGTGCTTTGAATCTGGCAATGCTATCATTCCTGTCGGGGGTGAATTTTCAGAGATAGTCGATACACCTGGTTCATATGATATTGAAGCTCAAATGATCTCAAAACAGCTAAAGACTATCTCTACAAAAGGAACATTTACTGTTAAATAGGAATGAAATCTTGTTCATAAATAAGAAATTAAATTTAAAAAGAATGGTGATTTGATGGCAAAGAAAAAAGATACCCTAATTGAAGAAGCGGAAAAAATTAAGGCTGATCTTGATAAACTAAAAAAGAAAAAGAAGGAATTAGATTCTACCAAGAAGGCAGAAGCAAAACCCGCAAAGAAAACAGCAAAGAAGGCAGAAGCAAAACCCGCAAAGAAAACAGCAAAGAAGGCAGAAGCAAAACCGGCAAAGAAAGCAGAAGCAAAGCCTCCAAAACCAAAGAAATTAACTAAAAAAGAATTGGAAGAAGCTAAAAGAATAGAAGAACTTACTCTTGAGGAAGAATTAGAAGAACAACTTTCTGATGAAGAAATTGAAAATTTCCAAATTGAAAAAGTTGACATGGAGAGATTGACAAACAAAGTCTGTGATATTTTATCTGAAAAAGAATCTGCTGGAATGTTTCAAGGAGAATTATGGAAAAAACTCAAACTCACAAATCAAATTGGCTCTCGTTTAGCATTAAAGCTTGAAAGAATGGGTACTATTACAAGAGAAAAGCTTCTTGAAAATAATCGTTGGACATACAAATTGATTTTAAAGAAAACACCAATCAGTACACAATCAATTGAAAATGCCCCATGTTTAGTTTGTCCTGTAGAGCAGAAATGTTCTCTTGAAGGGGAGATTAGTCCTACAAACTGTCAATTCATTGAAGATTGGGTAATTGCTGAATTGAAAAAACCTGTGAAGGCCAAATGAAATTAGCTGATGCACGTAAAGACCATTATCGCAGATTGGCACACGAACAAGGGTTTCGTAGCAGAGCTGCATTCAAACTACAAGAATTGAATAAATCATACCGTCTAATTGGACCTGGTTTTAATGTATTGGATCTTGGATGTGCACCTGGTGGCTGGTCTCAGATGGCTCTAAAATTAGTCGGAAATCAAGGCAAAGTCATGGGAATTGATTTATCTTATGTCGAAGAAATTCCCGGCGTACATATCATTCGAGAAAATATTGAAGATGAGCACATAGTTGATGAAGTACTATCTCATTTCGGGCGTAAAGTCAATGCTGTAATTTGTGATCTTTCTCCTCAAGTAAGTGGAAATTGGTCTATTGATCATGCCAAGCAGATTTCGTTAAACTATGATTGCAGTAAAATCATGGATAAGGTTCTAGCACATAAAGGAAATGCTGCTTTCAAAGTATTTGACGGTGAATTTTCTATGGAGTTTAGAGATTATATCAAGAAAAAATTTGCCAGAATCAATCTCACCAAACCTGATGCCAGTAGAAAACAAAGCAGTGAACTGTATCTTGTTTGTATGGGATTCACTGGATAGCCTGAAAAATTTTAATTATTTCATTAATGTTGGCATTTGTTTTAAATCCTGTTGGATTAAACACTGTGATACTAGCTAAAAAATCATTCTCTCGTAAACTAGTAATCGCTTTTTCTAATTTTGGAGGTGATGATTTCGTTATGGATGCAATTTCATCTAATGTAAAATACGTTCCAGGCATTTCTGATTCCTCTAGACATTTGTAAAGTGTTTTTTCACAAACCTTGTCTGTCTCTAATCTTGGGTTTTCGTTTATCATATCTTGAACAAATCCTCTGTCGAATATTTTTCCTATCCATAACGGTCCGCCTATGTTTATTTTGGATTTGCATAGTTCGCATGTTTGCTCGTGTTCTAATGTAATTTTTCTATGGCCACAATTTTTACAATGTAAAATATAACCAAGATTTTCTTCTTGGTCTGGCCTATTCCTAACTTTAACATATGTTCTGTAGTAATGCATTTCACTTTCAACAAACATTGGAATAATCCCCACTCCTAATCTTGCAGATACTGTTCTTAGTGAACCTAGAATCAGCCTAACCGCAATTTCATTTCCATATTCAGTTCTTACCGGAATTCCTCCATACTTTCTTTTACAGGCTCCTTGAAAGAGGCCATTTAGAACTTGTAGATCTGTGGCCGCAGTCGATAATATTCCACCATGCATAGTTGCCCTAATTCCACAGTCAAAAAATGCTGCAGGGGAGCCAAACGGGTCTATATCCACAATCGAGCCTCGTTGTCCTTTTTTTGAAAAATCACTAAAAAATCCGCATACCTCTTTTTCAGAAAATTCCACATTTTTTATTTCATTAAGATTTGCAGAATATTCTGCCATCTTCAAAGCAGATGGGTTTAGATCATTGATTATGATCTTTTCTACCTCTAACTCCTTTGCAACTCGTAATCCTCTGGCACCAATACCCGAAAGTCCTTCTAAGAAAATTTTTGGCCCTTCAAATTTATTGAGAAATGCTGAATATGCAATTATTGAAAAATCTCTATTTATCTTTGCCTTTGGATTAAAAAATGCTGGTTTCTTTGGAGGAACTTTATCTGTCATTGATTTTTTGGGAACTAGCAGTTTTGTTTTTCCTTCCAATATCTCTTGAAAAATCTCATCTGAAAATTCCAATTGGCTTTCAGTTTTTCTAAACGTATAACGGTTTAATACTTGTGTTTTAAGACACAATTCGTGCAAATTTGTGGAATTGACGATGCTGGACGTGGTCCTATGCTAGGTCCACTAGTAATCGCTGGAATATCTTTGGAGAGAAAAAACATAAAAAAACTAAGCGCTTTAGGCGTAAAAGATTCAAAAAAATTAACCCCCAAATCACGCGAAGAATTATACAACAAAATTATTTCAACTGTAGACAATTATTATATTGCAAAAATTTCTCCCCGTTCAATTGATGCCAGTGTTAAGAAGCACTGCCTAAATGGTTTGGAAGCAAAATACATGGCAAAAGTTGTCTCAAAACTAAACCCTGATGTTTCATATGTTGATTCTTGCGATGTGAATCCTACCAGATTTGGAAAAGAAATATCTAAACTATCTGATAATCATAAAATCAAATCATATCATCGTGCAGACAGTAAATTTGTTGTAGTATCTGCTGCATCCATTCTTGCTAAAGTTGCTCGAGACAGAACCATTGCAAAACTAAGAAAAGATCATAATTTGGGCAGTGGATATACCTCCGATTCTGTAACCGTAAAATTTGTTACAAAATATTATAAAAAAAACAAAATAATGCCTAATTTTGTGCGTAAAAGTTGGAAACCTGTTCAAAAAATAATTGATAATAACTAATTTTTGAATTTTGCAATTACCATTGCATGATCCTTGTCATAAGGATGAAGATCTATGGTTTGCAGTACTTGAAATCCTGGCTTTAATTTCTCCACCTCTTCTTCAACAATTCTTTTAGGCGCTTTTGTGACATCTATGCTTCTGGTTTTGATAACTAGAAAGAAATATCCTCCTTTTTTTAGAAACGTTTCACAATTATCCACTGCAATCTGTGTTTGATCAGGTTGTGCAATATCTACATAGACTACATCTACTTTTCCAAATACTGAAAAGTACTCTTTTGGCTTTCTTGCGTCTTGTAAAATCGGAATGACATTTTTTCTATGTGCTGCAACTCTGTCCAAGAAATCCCTTGCAACTCTACTTGCATGCTCTACACCAAAAACTATTCCATCATGCCCTACAATATCTGAAATATGACTCACTGTAGTTCCAGTTGATGCACCTAAATACAAAATTTGACTTTTATTTTCAAAAGGAAAATAATCAAGCTCATTCATTATTGCTGCCGCTAATTTACTTCTAAACGGATCCCATAACCTGAATTCAATTCCTTTTTTAATAATTAATCTTTCTTTATACACCTGATTTCCCGGAACCATGTTTTCTGTAGCGAGTTTTTGTTGTCCTTCTGACTTTATCCAAAAAAATGCTTGGCTATCTTCTTCCAAACCTGTTTCTCTTTTTATTTGAATTATTTCCTCCTCGTCTTGGATTGTCTCTATAGCTACCTTCTCTTCTGCGGTCATCCCCTCGTCTTGGATTACCTCCAAACCCACCTTCTCTTCTAAATGATCGAGGTGGTCTGGTGTCTTTTTCAGCAGGATTTTCATATTTCCTGCCTATTTCATCAACTCTGACATTAAGCTTTTCAAGTAAAGTTTGGTTTAGTCCCTCTCCGTAAACATCAACTCTTGCAGCGATTACTGCTTTTGCTGCTATTGCACGAGCAATTTTCCCTCTTTGCCATCTTGGAGCTGCATGCACCATTGCATGTTGGAATAATAATCCGTGTTTTGGCGGCTGAGAGCCTGTTTTCAATGATCTAAATAATGCTTTTTCAGCACCTAGAACTTGTATCGTACTAGCTGGAAGCGATGCCATCTTTTTGAGACTTCCTGCTCTTCCAAGAATTCTTGCACCCACTGCTGTTCCAAGTATTGCTGAAAGATTTGGTGCAATCTCTTGCATTTCTGTTTCAACATGCCCCTCAAGTTTTTTACGTAATTCATGAAAGTCTAAAACCTGCTTTGCAATTGACTGTACAATTGTCAGATTTACATCTGAAATGTCTCCCCCTCGACTTTTTGATGAAATTAGTGACAGCATTTCAACTTTGGATTCTGGAAATCCTGCCTTTTCAAAAATTTCTTTAGTTAACGACTCTCGTTTTCCTGCCATTACTATTTGGGCATATCCGCTAATGCTATCAATCATGTTATCTAATTCTGGAAAATGTAATCCGTACCATTCCCTAAGTCTTGAACTTAGTCCGTTTGCAATTTTATCAATTTCATCCAATGAATTAATTGCCTGAATAATGTGAAGATCTGGACTCTCTGATACTTCGGCAACTTTTGAAGATGATAACCCTAAAGCAAATTCCCTTAGTTTTCCAAGTGTATCCTGTGGGCTTGATGCAAAGCCTGAATCTACTATTATCTGCGGCCTGTTTGCCTGAATTCTATCTAATTCCGATTCTTCCATTAGGTGGCAATCAATCGAATGTTTTTTTAAAACTGCAAGCAGTGATTCATCACTAACAGAAACCCCTCTTTGAATTGATGCTAAATAATCTACCACTTCGTTTAATTTTGATTCCTTGTTTTTTACTAAAAGGTATTCTTTTACTGGATTTGAGAATGAGAATGCTTTATCCAATCTTTCATCATTAAAAATTGATATTCCTAACTCTGTCAAAACTACAGAATACATGACTAGTTGATCTCAAGTCACCTTTAAAAAAGGTACCAGAATCTAGAACCAACTGTTATATTCGAAACTAAGATAATCAATCAAAGTGGAACCCAGTATTGCAACTTCCATAGGCAAAATTCAATTGGACAAGCCTGTCATGTTGGCATCTGGAATTTTAGGCATATCATTAGACGTGTTTAGTAGATTACATAGATCTGGTGCAGGTGCAGTTGTTACAAAATCCCTTAGCACTGCTCCCTGGGAAGGGTATCCGAATCCGACCATCTTTAGTGTAAAGGGCGGGGGATGGATTAACGCAGTAGGGCTTTCAAATCCAGGCGCTGCAAATTTTGCTAAAACGATTGAACCAAATCAAAATGTCCCAATCGTAGTAAGCTTAGTGGGTTCTGTACCTGAAGATTTTGAAACTATGCTTAAAGAATTTGAAAATTGTAAGGTCAAAGCATACGAATTGAATTTATCCTGTCCACATGTTGCCAAGGTTGGTTTGGAAGTTGGCGATGATCCTGGATTAGTCAAAGCAATCGTCTCCACTGTCAAAAACACTACAAACGTACCTGTAATCGCCAAAGTCGGCCTTGGAACTAGCAGTTATCTTAATACCGTAAAGACTGCGATTGATTCAGGCATTGATGCAATTACTGCTATTAACACTGTCCGTGCAATGGCAATAGATGTGAATCTACAACGACCTATTCTTAGTAATAAATTTGGAGGATTATCTGGTACTCCGATAAAACCAATCGCATTGAGATGTGTTTATGAAATTTCTTCACAACATGATATCCCAATTATCGGATGTGGTGGGATTTCTACTTGGGAGGATGCAGTCGAGTTTTTCTTGGCAGGTGCTTCTGCCGTTCAACTTGGCAGTGCGATAGGTGATAATTGGGTTGGCGTATTTGATCAAATCAATCAAGGAATTTTGCAATACATGGAGAAAAAAGGTCATTCTACAATACGGGAGATGGCGGGTCTTGCAAAGAGATCTTAATCATCCTACAATTGTTACAATTGAAAAAGTAATGGATGAAACACCTACTGTTAGAACCTTGGTTTTCTCTGATGATGTGATGCCTAATGCCCTTCCGGGTCAATTTGCAATGGTTTGGATTCCCGGTGTTAATGAATTACCAATGAGTGTAATGATTTCAAAAGAAACTGGAAAAGCTGCATTCACTGTAAGAAAGCACGGGCCATCATCAACTGGTTTGTTTAATGTCCCAGTTGGCGGACAAATAGGCATTAGAGGTCCATATGGAAATTCATTTGATGTAAAAGAAGGAAAATTATTACTGGTTGGTGGTGGAACTGGTCTTGTTCCTATGATGCGATTGCTTACTACTGTAAAACCTACAGACGATGTAACTGTACTGATGGGTGCCAAAACAAAGAACGAGGTATTCTTTGAAGACCTGGCAAATGATCTATTGAAAAACAATCCTCACCGTGTAATTGTCTCAACCGATGATGGTAGCCATGGTGAAAAAGGATTTGTCACTGATTTAGTTGAAAAATTAGTTGATGAAACTAGATATGATGGCGTGTATGTCTGCGGTCCTGAAGCTATGATGTACAAAACCGTGCAGTCTGCACACTCTAGAAGCATCTTCGTTCAAGCTAGTCTTGAGAGAACGATGAAATGTGGAGTTGGAATCTGTGGAAGCTGTTGTGTGGGTGAGGATTTGGCTTGTAGGGATGGAACTGTCTTTGATGGGGAGCGTCTGTCTACAAATAAGGAATTTGGCCATTTACACCGAAACAAGGCTGGAATTTTAGAAAATTATCAAGTTTGACTAGCAAGGTTTAAAATAAATCAGAAAATTATTTTTGTGAAGGATATGGGTACTCCCAAGATAGTCTTAACGGCTGATAGAACTCTGATGTCGCCTTATAGGGGGTTATCCCTTGCAACATTTTTCGGATGTGCGCCTGCACTTGACCCTAATCGAGACAAAAGCAGTTTTTGGTACAAAATTCTCAAAAATCAGGTAACTCCAAAAGTTCTATTTGATTTCATTTGTAATTGGTCTCCCGATACTGACGGTGTGGCAAAATATGCCCCATATGGATTAAGAAAACTAGAGGCTGGCTTACTGCGTGATGGTTTTAGTAGAAAAGACGTCGTTGTAGCTCATCCAAACTTTATTGAAAAATTCATTGGTCCTGAGACTGAAGTTGTTGGAACTTATGAGATGGATCCGCTTGGAATGGGTCCAGTCACCATGACGTTTACTTATGGGAGAAAACAGACATCCTATGATGAATTTTACAACGCTGAACTGCATCGTAGAATCAAAGATGCTAAAGCGAGAACTGGAAGTAAGGCCAAAGTAATTTCCGGTGCATCTGGAACATGGCAATACAACTATGATCCAGAAAAAATTGAAGAATTTGGAATTTATGCAATTTTAGAAGGCGAGCTTGGTGGTATTGCCCCCGAGATTGATGGACATGCAGGACGCTTCTTTAACTATCTGATTAATGGTGATTTTGAAAATATGGATCCGTTCAGAAAAAGGAGTGACTTTAAAGTTAACATTAAAGAGTTTGAAAGAAACGGCAAAAAACTGCACGGAAGATTTGTCAATTTCTGGGATAGGCCAGAATTGGAAGAGATTCCTGACATTGTCGAGCCAAGCATGCATGGAATGGTAGAGGTAATGCGCGGTTGTGGTAGGGGATGCAAATTCTGCGATGTAACGTTAAGATCTTTGAGATATTATTCCCCGGAAAAAGTGAAGAAAGAAATTGAAGTCAACATAAAGAAAGGCGGTTCAAAATCTGCATGGATTCACAGTGATGATATTTTCGTTTATGGCATGGATCCTAGAACCGCAAAAGGCATGGAACCAAACAGAGAAGCTCTGGAAGAATTGTTCACTGCTATAATGTCCACCGGCGTTGAGCATACAAATCCAACACACGGTACATTGGCAGGCGCCATTGCAGATGAGAAACTAATTCCTAATCTGTCTAGAATCATGAAAGCAGGTCCTGATAACATGATTGGCATCCAGGCTGGGTTTGAAACCGGCAGTCTTAGATTGATTGGCAAGTATGCAGATAGAAAACTTGCACCCTATGATCCATCTGAATGGCACTGGGTTGTAAAAGAGGGTGTAAAGACTCTGAATCAGGATTATTGGATTCCCGCATTCACATTAATCATGGGTCTTGATAACGATGAGACTCCCGAAGATTCTTGGGAAACAATTCGGTTACTGAGTGAATTAGAACGCGAACAGCCTGATTCAATGTTCACATCTACTGCATTGACCTTTGTCCCTATTGGACTATTGGAAAAATCTGATTTCTTCCATATTGGAAATGAGATGACTCCTGCACAACTGGGTGTCCTTTACAAGACTTGGCAACACAATTTCAAATACGGCATTCAAAAATTCATGACCAAAACTGGTGCAAAAGGTCCCCAAAGATATTTCTTCAATGCAATTGCCAGATCCCTTGGCGGTGTGCCATTGGGCGCTATGGAGAAATATGCACGTAGAAAGAGTAAGGAACATGAAAAGGTCATAGAGACTGTAAAGGCCAAATATTGGTAGTCATCCAAATACATAAATTCGCTAATTCTTCATTCTAATCATGGCAACACACGGTTCACTTACCAAAGCAGGTAAGGTACGAGGGCAAACCCCCAAAGTTGAAGGCAGAAAGATTGTAGGTACTAGTTCCAGTGTCGGAAATAAGAGCAATTTTAAGAAGAGATTTGTCTTAGGCAGATTTCCAGGTCAAAACAAACCTGGACAAAGAAGAAAGAGACGATAGTCACTTTTGGAATATTTTGCTATTTTACGATCAATCCCTTAAACAGGTTCTGTCAACTTAGCGGGTGTCTGGTCAAACTCTTCTACCTGTCAAAGATCGGGATATGAAACTAATCCTCTAATGGTTTTTGGATTTTTGTATTATCTAGCCTTTCTTTGGCAAAATCAAAATACTCTTTAATCATTTCAAATCCGAGAGTTTCTGCCCATTTCTTTACTAACTACAGCAACTTGACCTGAACCCAAAAAAGGATCTAGCACTAGATCATCAGGCTTGCTTGTATGTTGTAGAATCTTTTTAATGATTTCAGATGGTAGTCTTGTAGGAGTTTTCTTTTCATTTCTCCAATACTCCCGATTTATTATCCATACATCTTCCATATCTCTCAACTCATCCTAAAACCGATCATTTTGTAAATAACTCGTGATAATCGGGATCCAAGAATGACCCTGCTGATGCATCCTTCATGATTCACAAAGAAATGCCAGGCATTCAATGGAACGGTTCTATCACATCTGCCAAAACCTGCAAAAACCGGAAGGCCGGGATGCAATGACAGAAACACAATCAACGGAATTTTGTCTGTCCTAACAACAGGATGCAGGTGGGCAGACATGCCGGACAGATACGGTTCAAAATCCACCGCACATCTGAGATTCTCAGAGCTGCAGCAAAAGGGAATATGGAAAAGGATTCTGTCAGGACTGATAAAATCCGCACACAGACAGGGAAAAATCAGCCTGCAAAAAATTTTAGTTCATTCATCGTCAGTTCCCTCCAAAAAGGGGGCGACGTGATCGGATTTGACGGGTTCAAGAGAGTCACGGGCACGAAATTGCACGCTGCGGTAGACGGGACAGGACTGCCGGTATCAATCGTAATGAGCCCTGCAGGCATTCACGACGGTACGAAATTTGCAGACGTGATGGAACCAGTTTCGGATTTTGCAGACGATTCCATGACGGAACAGATGGTTTCAGCCCATGCAGACAGGGGATACGGTTCAAAGCCAATCCGCAGCTATGCAAGATCAAGAGACGTCATCCCGTGCATTCCCTTTGGAAAAAACGGCAGGACGGCAGGTGGTGATGCGGGCAAGGACAGTTACGACAGGACAAGGTTTGTAGCGGAGCGGTTCCTTGCCCGGCTGAAAAACGGGTTTCACAGAGCAGGAATCAGATGTGAGAGAAACGCGGGAAACTATCCCGGGCTGGTTAGCATCGCGTCATTTTTGATGTACTGCAGGGTTTTAAGATGAGTTGCGAATATTCTCGTCATGAATTGCATCATTTCTTTTTTCATAGTATAATTCGCAAGATTTAGCATACCTTCGATCACCACTAGATAGAATTGCGGAATGTTCCCCAAATTTTTTCTTTTTTTGCTGTTCTCTTTTTTTAACAGTTTTTCTAGTCCAATTAAACAATCAACTCGTCTCAAAACCGAATGCAAGACGATTTCATACCGGGGACAAAGCCCGCATCCCGGACAGATCAGGCCGGAATGCACCGCAGCTGGACAAAAAACAAACGGCCCCTACAGAACCAACGGTTTATTAACCCCACTGATCACATGTATTCCATGAGAAAATTGAACACCTTACAATATACGATGTTTATGGTTGCGGCACTTGCCATGCTGGTTGCGGTTCCTTCCGCATATGCAGCCACAGTCAATGTGGATGCATCATGTCAGGATGACGATGATGATGGCAGATGCAATGACGGCACGACATTCAAGAATCCTCGTACGGCATTTACGGCCGCAAATCGAGGCGATGTCATAGTCATCGCCGATGGCAGATATCTTGACAGTGTGAATGATTACATTGTACTAAACAAACCTATCACACTAAAGTCTACAAATGGCGACCATGCCCAGGATGACGTGATCTTTAACGGCACCGGAATCCGGATAAACGCAGACAATGTAAAGGTTCAGGGAATCGAGATTGTAGATGCGAGATCGCATGGAATATTTGTCGATCCGGCCAGATCCGACATTGTTGTTGAGAACAACTACGTCAACAATACGCACAGACAGGGCATAACAGGCGTTGGCAGTTCTGGCAATCCGCTATCGGTTGACATAATTGGCAATACCTTTGAGCATATCGGGTACAATGCACCTGATGGTAAAAAGCCGCTGTTTGCAAACGGCGACAAGGCCTCACAGCATGACATGACTGCGATATACTTTAACTGGCTTGCCAACTCTGAAATATCAGGAAACACGATTGACAAGACAACCTGGTCCGGAATAAACCTGGGCAGGGTGACAGGCCTGACAATCTCAGGCAACACAATCTCTGACGTGCCAAAGAACGGAATCCAGATTGCGAAAATCGACAGTGTCAACAATACGATATCCGGCAACACCATAACCAATGCAACCTTTGCCGATTCAAAACACAGAGGCGGCGCCTTAATTGCAGACAATCTAAAGGGCGCAATCAGCCTTTCATCCTCACTTGATACTCTGGTAGAGAATAATGTTATCAGAGACAGCAGAAACGGTGTAATTCTATGTGATGGGGACTGCCATGCGACAACATTCGAGCCTGACACCTCTTCATATTCGGGCAAGCCCACTGCAAATGTGACAAAGAACACGTTTGTTGACCTGCGCGAAAAACACATCATCAACGCCGTTGCAGACTATGTCCTTGTTGCAACGCACAACTATTACGGGACAGCAGCGCCTGACTTTACGGCAATATTGTCCGGCGATATACATTACAATCCATACTATAACGATCCGGAACTCCAGGTGCTTGTAGATAAAACAGGGACGGTACAAAAGTCAACTGCGGACCTTGACGTGTCACCGGTGTGCTCCATATCCCTTGGAACCTACATCATTGACTTTGCAGGCGCAAAATACGGCGCCACGTCCCCTATTGCCCAAAACCAGATCAAGAATGCCGGCAACCAGGATATTGGGTCAATAAAGTTTACCTCTACCGGATGGCTAAAGCCTGACAAAACTCCCCTTTCCAATGCCGTATCCAGGGTCGGCACCAATGTCGGCGATGCGACATCCTATGCCCCCATCACCGCTGATCCGAACGGCGTCAACTTTGATGATACCGACTTTATCGGACCAAACACGCTTCCAACCTCGGGATCCTCCGGTTCCGCACAGGTCGGCTTTGTGCTTGACCTTAGCCGCGTTGCAACGGGCGCCGAGACCACCATCACGGAATCCGTAACCTATTCTGCAAGCTGCAGCTAGGAATCGGACCGCATGGCCCCAAGGTACGGCAGCCATATTTTCCCCTTTACCATGATGTCTGCGGATGCCGCAATATGGTATGTCACGGACTCGCTTGGGAAAAACATAACCGACCCATCCCAATACTCTTCAATACATCATGATGCATGTCAGGCAGGACTCATCCCGGATGATTCCCACATTTCTTTTCATACCCTGCTACAGTTCTTCTCAACCAGTACCTGAGCCAGGCAAGGAAACCTCTCAACGGCAAACCCTGCCTTGCTGTACCAGTTTTGTACTTCCCTGGCACAGCGAATCTGGAATTCTTGCAGGGAATGCAGCATCTGATTCCGTGACATCTGCAGGTATCCGATATATGCCGCATCATAGCCCCCCCCTTTTTGCCAGCAACTGATGAATATGGAAAAGGATTCCGTCATAACCAATCAAATCCGCACACAGGGAGGGACGGATTTGCCTGCAAAATTTTTTTTCAGTTGATTCATCCTTTTTGCCGCAGTCCTGAGAATCTCAGATATGCAGTGGATTTTGAACCGTATCTGTCCGGCATGTCTGCCCCCTGCAACCGGTTGCTAGGACACAAAATTCCGTTGATTGTGTTTCTGTCATTGCATCCTGGCCTGCCAGTTTTGGCATGCTTTGGCAGATGTGATAGAACCGTTCCATTGAATGCCTGGCATTTCTTTGTGAATCATGAAGGATGCATCAGCAGAGTAATTCTTGGATCCCGATTATCACGAGTTATTTACAAAATGATCGGTTTTAGGATGAGTTGTATGTTGCATTAACTGGTTATCAGTTGTTTCATAATTACATTAGACCACATTCAGCTTTTGATGGCAATACACCAGCTCAAGCTTGTGGAATTGATGTTAAGGGAGATAACAAATGGATTACGCTGATTCAGAATCCGAGTAAAGAGAATTAAAACTGCTTGTGTTTTTTATGTTGTTCCAGACCTTGAGTGTTGACTGAAATAATGTACACTTTTTCATCATCTGCTACAACTTTGTAGTTCACAGGTATTTGCATGGTTTCTACACTATTATCGTATTCATCAATGATATCATATTCAAATTCTTCCGTAATGTTTGCATTATGAAGTATGTAATCTACATACTCCATTACAAATTTTCTTGCATCACTTTCCAGATTCATAAATTGGATGAAGAACTTTTTAGTGAATGATACTTTCCACAAGTTCGTGTGTTCCTTTCAATAACTCTTTACCTTCAAGGAATGATCCCTCGAAAGTGGTTTCAATATTGCTTTGTTCTAGGTCTTGTGTGAATTGCTTCTGTTCTTCGATTTGCTCTTGTGTAAACACAAGTTTTATTATACCTTGAGAATTTAGTTGCTTATTCACGCTAAAATCTGACTGATTCTATATTTAAATTTTGATAATTTATTGATCCGAAATAAGAAAAAATAATTAAAAATTGACAAGAATTTGGTAAAAATCTAAATTATATGAAATAATTAGGCTGTCCTATCTATATTGGAAAAAAGGGTATGGCACAGCCCAAAATTTCTATCAATCGATTCTTTACGCCTGAATTGTCAACCGTAGGTTTGACGGAACCCTTAAACAATAACCTTATAAAGTACTACTACCGTACTATACGGTATGGTAGAAGATTTAAGATTAGATAGTTTAGAGGGCGTAGGCCCTGTAACTACAAGAAAATTATCCGATGCAGGTGTCCACAACGTCATGGACCTCATCGTTAGAGGTCCTGTTGAAATTGCAGAAATTACTGGAATGGAAAAGGATACTGCTGAAAAAATTGTCAATAAAGCCCGTCAACATTTAGTTGAGGGTGGATTAATTGCCAAAGATTTTGTTAGTGCAAGTGAGATTTACAAGTACAGACAAAGTATTGGTAAAATTACCACTGGTACTAATTGTTTAGACACTCTATTTGATGGTGGCATTGAGACTCAAGCTCTGACCGAAGTTTATGGAGAATTCGGTTGTGGCAAAACACAATTTGCCCATACAATGTCTGTAATGGTTCAAAAAACCAAAGAAGAAGGTGGTCTTGAAGGCTCTGTCTTGTACATTGATACTGAAAATACTTTCAGACCTGAAAGAATTGTAGCAATCGCACAAGCTCATGATATGGATCCTGAAAAAGTTTTAGATAACATCATAGTTGCTCGTGCATACAATAGTGCACATCAAGTATTGATTTTAGAAGAGGCTGGTCCTGTAATTGAAGAAAACAATGTTAAACTCATTGTTGCAGATTCTGCAGTTGGATTATTCCGTGCTGAATATCTTGGTAGAGGGACATTGTCTGTTAGACAACAAAAATTAAATCACTTTGTACATTTGTTGTCTAGAATTGCAGAAACATACAACTGTGCTGCAATCGCAACAAACCAAGTTATGGCATCACCTGATGTCTTCTTTGGAGATCCAACTCGTCCAATTGGTGGCAATGTAGTTGCACACACGAGTACCTACAGAATTTACTTTAAAAAATCTGGTAAGAAAAGAATTGCCAGAATGGTAGATAGTCCTCATCATCCTGAAGAGGAAGTAATCTTTGCTCTTGGCGAAGCAGGTATAGTTGATCCTGAAGAAGTCGAGAAAAAGAAAAGAAAGACTACAAAAAAGGCAACTACCAAAAAGGCAAAAGATACTGAGGTAGAGGCTACGGTAGAAACACCTGAGGTAGAGGCTACGGTAGAAACACCTGAGGTAGAGGCTACGGTAGAAATCGAATCAGATGATCTCGATCCTGTAGAAGAGTAATCTTTACTCTTTCTCTTCTTTTGTAATCTTTGAATACTCCTTTGATTGGGTTTTTTACATGGCCCAAATCAAATGTGTTCTTTTTGATATTGGAGGAGTGTTGGTAGATTGGCACATGTCATGGATTACCAAAGAAATTTCAGATAGATTTGAGATTTCAGAACAAAAAATAATTGATGCGTTTGATAAATATCTGAATCAACTTGATTCAGGAAAAATAGAAGAACCTCATTTTTGGAAACTTGTTGCAGATTATGCTGATTCTTCTTTATTACAAAATAATTCTGAACCATTATGGAATACATACTTTAGAAAAAATGCTAAACCAAATCAAAAAATAAAAGATCTTAGCACTACACTCAAAAACAATGGGTCTGCTATTGGAATAATATCCAATATCGAAAAAGTAACCCATGATGTTGTTGAAGATTGGAATATGTTGGAACATTTTGAGCATAAATTCATGTCGTATCAAATTGGATATTCAAAACCTGATTCTAGAATTTATCAACATGTCATCAAACAGCTTTCTTTTGATGAATCTGAAATGTTGTTTATTGATGATAAGATATCTAATGCGGAATCTGCACAACAATGTGGGATCTCATCAATTCAATTTACTGGACTAGATGATCTAAAATCCTCATTAGAAAAATTCAATCTGAAAGTTTAGCCCCAATTTCATCGTATATTTTGATTAAATTAAATATAATTCAAAATATAGGAAAAACTCGATGACTGATCTTTACAGATTACTTCCTGAAGAGATGGAAGAACTTGTAATCGATATGGGTTATCCTAGATATAGAGCAGATCAAATTCTGCTTCCGTTATACTACAAATTCCCAAAAGATCTTAATGATATACCACAATTGCCAAAAAAATTGAGAGAAGAATTAGCTGAAGCAGGATACACGGTTGGCTCTGCGCAAGAAACTCACCGTGTTGTAAGTGACGATGGCAATACGACAAAACTGTTACTTAATTTAGATAATAACAAAGCTGTAGAAGCTGTTCTAATGCAGTACGATCCTTCTAAAATTGGAGGACATCCACGTTCTACAATCTGTGTTTCTACCCAAATTGGCTGTGCTATGGGATGTGTATTTTGTGCAACTGGGCAGATGGGTTTTGAAACAAATCTGAAAGCAGAACATATCGTATCTCAGGTGATTCATTTTGCAGAAATATTGCAAGAGCGAGGAGAACATGTGACAAATTTGGTTTTCATGGGAATGGGTGAACCAATGGCAAATTATGATGAAATGATTAGGGCTGTAAAAATTCTGACACATGACAGAGGGTTCGGGTTAGGTCAAAGACACATTACTATTTCTACAATTGGAATTAAATCTGGAATTGAAAAACTTGCTGAGGAAAATCTACAAATCGGACTGGCAATTTCTCTTCATGCTCCAAACAATGAATTGAGAAAAGAATTAGTTCCTACTGCTGTTCCAAATTCTGTTGAAGAAATAATTGAATCTGGGGGAAATTATTTTAAAAAAACTGGCCGTCGTGTCACTTTTGAATATGCACTGATGGCTGGCGTAAATGATTCCCCTGAGACTGCAACAGAGTTGGCAAAATTACTCAAAGGCAATGGTTCCCATGTCAATCTTATCCCAATCAATCCCACTGCTGGTGATTTTAAGCGTCCTTCAGAAACAGACGTGTCCGAATTTGAACAAATTTTGTCTCGTGCTGGCGTAAACTGTACTGTTAGGGTTGAAAAGGGTGCAGAGATTTCAGCCGCATGTGGTCAGCTCAGAACTGATCTTGCTGGCTAATCTTCGATATCCTTTCTAAGTCTTAAAATAGGGCTTTAATCAGTTGTTTTCACCATATCTATTTAATAGAATTGTCATATTTACGTATGGTTAGTCCCACATACAAGAAATTATTTAATGCGTGTGATACGTTGGCACCAAGATTCAAACACATATTGCTTTTAGTACCAGATAACGAAAATATATCATCTGTATCACTTTTTGATAAAAATAAAAAAGAGTTACTGCAGATTTACAAGAATGAAAAATATCCCAAAGCAACAATTTCTCAAGCAATCAAACATGCTCGTGATTTAGGAATTCTTCAGAGATGTGACGATATATCCATTCCAGAATGGTTTAAGAATCTTAACACAGTATCGTATTGGCAATCTCAAATTCGTGGAAGCAAAGTGAAGAACACATCAAAAAATATTGTTAGTACAAAATCCCAATATCTATATCATCTATGGAATTTCAACAAGTGGTTATCAAAAAAAAGCATTTACAATCAATACATTTCAAGGAACGCTAGAAAATACATTTGTTCAAAAAGCAGAAGAAAAACAGTTTAAAAATATTGAGAATTTATTTGAAATACTAGAACAACCGTTTGCAGATCAAAAAAAACATAACTCGAATAATAAAACAATATCTTTTAGATGATATACATACAAAGAAAAAAGCATCATATATTGTAGTGATTAAGAGTGCAATAATATCATATTTTGAGAAAAATGAGCAACCAATACAGGTTCTATTCAATCCAAAAACAGTATACGACAATGAAATTGATTATGAACAAAGCATGTCTCTTTCTGAATTTATGGAATTTCTCACTACTGGAAAACCCTCAATAACTGAAAAGACACTGTTTTTATGTAAATTCCATAGAGGATTAGATGTATCAACACTTGTAGGTAGATTCAACTATGAAGCATGGGAACAAGTTGTTAAATGGTTTGGATCTGATGATCATAATTCCTGGAATCTTGAAAAATGTCCTGTACCGATATCTCTTATGCGCATCAAAACTGATTTCAAACATGTCGGTTTTCTTGACAGAGACGCAATTTATGAATTACAAAGGTATCTTGATTATAGAAAAACAAAGACAAAACAAAATATGGAATATGGAAAACCCCTTTTTGTGAACAAGTTTGGAAGGCCAATAACTGTTGCTTGGGTATTTGAGAGTTTTTCACGTGTTGCAAAAAGAGCTGGAATTCAAAAATTCGTAAAAATAAATGGCAGAAAACAATACAAAATGGATTCTCATGAACTTCGCGATTTGTTAAAATCCACATTAATTGATTCTGGATGCAGAATAGATGTTGCAGATCATGTGATAGGTCATATGCCAAAAGTTAGTTATGAAAAACAGGCAAAACTATATCCTGAGACTCTTAGAAAAGAATACTCTAAAGCTTCTAAACGACTTAACATATTTACAAAATTTTCAAATATTGTTTCCGGAAATGATGATTCAGATTCTTTAAAGATTGAACTCAATGATGCCTTGCCAAAACTCAAATCAAAAGAAATTGCAGATCAAAATAAAGATTCCATACTTACGAGACATGAATCATTTCTCAAACAACAAGCAGGATGATGTCAGCACCTGGCGGTATTCTAAACAGCATGACAGACAATTCTCATTCCTTTGATGCAGGACAAAACATAATGTCAAACCCTCACACGCAGCAGGAATTTCTACAACAGCATCAACAGGAGCAGTTTGGTAATGGATTCCGAAATCTACCTGCAGACAAGCAGGCAAGATTTAATGATGGAATAATGAATCAAGTAAAACAAAACCCCAATGCAGCAGGACACATGCTTGAAGGGGTTAGAAACAGTGGAGATGGTTCTGAAAATAATCCTTATGCCTGAAAATGAACACAAATTTTTTAAAGATAAACAATATGTCATATAATGAGTTTCAAACGAATTTTCCTAGTGCTAGACTAGCCATTTTTTATTATTTTGATGTGGACTGGTTGGGATTTGAACCCAAGACCATTCGAGTTTCAAACGAATGTTCTGCCATGCTAAACTACCAGTCCACGACATGTTTTGTATTATTTATTATATGAGGTTTACAATATAACTTTATATCATTGTATATTATAGAAAACGTATGGGACAGATGACGTTTATTGTAAGTGATGAATTGGAGAAAAAATTCAGGGATCGAATATACAAGAAAATGGGAATGCGAAAGGGCAACATGGTTAAAGCATTAGAAGAAGCATTGGAGGATTGGATACAGAAAAAATGAACCTTATAAGAAAGACAGATGCTAGGAGAGTAGATAGATAACGTTTGGATTTGGAAAAAAGAAAGAGTCACAGGTTCAAAGTAATAATACTCGACAAAATATTTCACAAGAGCATGTAATGCTAAACCCCGACAGAATTCACGAGTCAGGCTATGTACTCAAAGACAACGAGTCAGTTATTGTGTCTGAAAAGGTACTGACGCCAAAGGGTGATGGATGGTTGCTTGTTACAAACTTGGAGTTTTTCTTTATCCATGAAAAGGAGGGAATTTATCTGCATCTGGTTCATCCAATGATAGAGTCACTTTCAGTACACAAAAACAAGATCACAGTATCCTGGAACGAGGCAAACGGAAAATATGACTATTCCGTGAAGGTAAAATCTGGTGCCGAATATGCACAGAGATTGGTAGACCAAATTAACCAGACATTCCATTACAAGAACAGTTCTGTACAGCATGTTGTATTGTCTGAATCTGAAATCAATATGGCAAGAGAAACGAGAATCAAGTATTTTGATATTATGATAGAATCTGAAAAAAGTATTGTTGCATCTCTTGAACCAAAGATAGATGAGATTGCAGATGATGATCCAGACAAGGCAAAAAAGAAACTGGACATACTAGCTCAAATTAACGAGTCTCAAGAAAAGATTAGAAGATACGAAAATACTATACAATACACCAAAGAGATTCCAATTGTACGATCTTACAAGATTCCCTCAGATATAGATACAAGCAATGTATGGAATGACTGCTACTATGATGAGAAACGAAATGGATTTGTTACCTTTAACAAGCAACACATTGAGTTTGCCAGAAAACATTCTAGAAGTATCCAAATTGAATTTGACAAAGAGATGGGAACTGATGCTGGAATTATAGTTGAAAATGAAAAAACACAATTTCGATTTGGTTATCCAGTAATTGCAACAACAAATCAAGACTGTAAACCTGTATGGTATATTTTGTGTACAATGACTGATGAGATTCTTACAGAAGAGATAGTCATGGCAAGACTACAAACACGAAATAAAAAGACCGATGACCAGTTAGCAATTTATGAGACAGAATCATAACAGTGGATTGGCGGAAATCTCAAAATGTGTGAAAAAGAGTATGAGATAGGCCACAAAAACAAGTCAATTTACTGTGGTACACCATTAGAAGAACGTATTGAATTACAAAAACAGATCAACGAATATCTTCCTGAAAATCCACCTGCACAATAACTAAAAATAAAAAAAGAAAGAAATTATTTCTCCAAGATATTTTTGATAGAGTCATGAATGTTTCTTGCATGCTCTGCTGAAATGGTGCCGTGAAGAATCTGGGAATCATCATTCCAGTTCAGAAGAACCGCATTATATGATGACATTCTCAAAAGACAGATTGACTCAGGTTGTACCTCAAAGTATTTCTCTCCAGACTTTTCATCCTTGCAGGTTATCATTTCAGGTGATACCGTAACTATGCAGGAGTGATTCTGAAACTTTGCCTTGAATGGTGTCGAATTCATTATACTATAGAAGACAGTTTGCATAAAAGAGCAAATTTTACATTTTCTAACAGTACTCTTCCCCGCACATTGGACAAATTATGACCCTCTCAATATCTCTTATGTTGCGCAAAACCTCGTCTTTTTGCATATTGTTAAATTCATACAGTTCCCTTGCACCAACTAACTCATTGCAGTTCTGACATCTCTGCATGATGATTAAACAAAAGAATTTCTGAAAATATCAACAGTTTTGATCAAAATATCTTAAGAGGATTAGTAATTTTATTTTTATTTTATTTTTGGTATAGCACAAGCAAAAGTATTGTTGCAAGTCCTATTGACAGTGAAACAAACAAGCCAAGCACAACACTGGTTATGAATTCTGATTTGCGGTTATTTTGTGTATTTTTTGTCGTTATAATTGAAGCAGTTTCATCCACTAAAGTAATTTCCTTTAATGTGTTTGTATCATCTACGTTGATATCATTCCAACAGGAAGACATCCGCATTTTCTGCAAAAGTAACCGTTTTTCCGATATATGAAATTGTGTCTGCATTGTGTCATATTTTCTTTGAATTTACAACACCCTAAAAAGATATTCTAGTTGCCTGAAATTATGCCATAAATGAATTCAAGAAATTCTTTGAACATGTTTGTTTTAGTCAATACAAGAATTAACCACACATATGAAAATATGTTGACTTGACATAATTATGATGACTTTTGACAAATATTTGCCAAAAGTCTGAACTAGCAACTTATCTTAAAACTAACCCTTTGGACAATATTTGATGATCATTTGGATCCATGAACCATTAGTTTCCAAACTGTACATGAAATTCACCGAGATAACAGACAGTGGGACATGATAGAGCCGTTGCTACCAAAACCTGCCGCCACAGGACGCCCAAGAAGCAACGACCGAACGGTCTTAAATGGAATCGTCTGCGTGCCGGTTTCCGGATGCAGGTGGAGTGAGATGCCAAAGACATACGGCGATGGTTCAACTGCCAACCTAAGGCCAAGAAGATGGCAGGAGTTTGGCATATGGAAAAAGATTTTGGGGCGTGCAGTCAAATCCGCACACAGACAGGGAAAAATCAACCTGGAAAAAATATCGATTGATTCATCGTCAGTTCCCTCCAAAAAGGGGGCGATGTGATCGGATTTGACGGGTTCAAGAGTCACGGGCACGAAATTGCATGCTGCAGTAGACGGTACCGGCTCGCCAGTATCAGTTGTAATGAGCTCTGCAGACATTCACGACAGTACGAAATTTGCAGACGTGATGGAATCAATTTCGGATTTTGCAGACGATTCCATGATGGAACAGATAGTTTCAGTCTATGCAGACAGGGGATACGGTTAAGCCAATCCGCAGTTATGCAAGATCAAGAAACGTCATTCCGTGCATTCCTTTTGGAAAAAACGGCAGGACGGCAAGTGGTGATGCGGGCAAGGACAGTTACAACAGGACAAGGTTTGTAGTGGAACGGTTCTTTGCCTAGCTGAAAAACGGGTTTCACAGAACAGGAATCAGATGTGAAAGAAACGTGGGAAATTATCCCGGACTGGTTAACATTGCATCATTTTTGATGTATTGCAGGGTTTTAAGATGAGTTGCTCATTTGTTTTGGTCAAAATGTGTCAAGCGATCAAAAATTAATTTTTACAAGGTACAATAAATCAAAACTTTTGAATCCAAATCATGAAAAAATCACAAATTCAAGAAACAGTTACACAATCCCCGATACTAAAACCACTCCAAGACCGATTAAAACAGGCAAGTCACATCACTGTACAATCAGCTGCAAGAAACAAGGTAAGTCTCAACATATCCTGGTATGACGTTCATGGAGAAGCACAGAGCCAGGAATACACGATTCCTGCAGGTTCCACCATAGAATTCTAAATAACAAGCCAATTTCCCCTTTTTCTTTATTGTACCAATGCAATCAAAGAAATTATTTACATCTGACAAATCAGCTGTGTTAAATTGTCATCAACTAGAGATATTTGCAGTCGTTGTGGAAAAAACTTCATTCTAACTGATAGCACCACTGGCGAGAGGTTCTGCGGTAAATGTGGATTTGTAATGTCTGAGGTATCAGAGGATTCTGGTCCTGAATGGCGCTCCTTTGCAAAAGATAGTGGTATGGATTCTGCAAGAGCAGGTGCCCCAACGTCACTTGCCATGCATGACTGGGGACTTGCCACAAACATTGGCGCAGTGAATAAAGACGCATCAGGAAATCCTCTATCTAGTACCATGAAAAACACGTTTGAGCGATTGCGCACATGGGATAACAGAAGCAAGGCAAAAGATTCTGCAGATTGCAATCTCAGGCAGGCCTCATGGAGCTTGATAATCTCAAGGATAAATTGTCGCTTTCTGCATCAGTGTCTGAAAAGGCAGCATACATTTACAGAAAAGCACTGGAGAAGAAACTAGTTAGAGGACGCTCAATATCTGGACTGATTGCAGCATCATTATATGCTGCCTGTCGTGACACTGAAACTCCTAGGACACTAAATGATATTGCGATACTGTCCAATCTGAAAAGAAAGGACATTGCAAGATGCTACAGGCTGTTGCATCGTGAACTGGAACTCAAGATACCTGTAGTTGATCCAGTATTGTGCATTGCAAGAATTGCAAGCAAGATAAACCTGACTGAAAAGACAAAGAGAACAGCAATTGCAATGCTCAGGGATGCGCAGGACAAAAACGAGTCAACAGGCAAGGATCCGATGGACATAACAGCTGCTGCACTGTACCTGGCATGCATCAAGACCGGAGAGAATGTGACCAAAAAGAATGTTTCAGATGCTTCAGGGGTGACAGAAGTTACAGTAAGAAACAGGTGCAAGAGTCTAAGGCAGAATGTCGATTTATTTTAGAACGTAAAGCATACATGCACTATTGGCCTAAACTTTTCCCCTTTGTCAACAAATTATCACTTTACCATTTTAACAAAACAAAACATTTCATGATGATATGGCCCGAAAATACAACCCACCAATATCCTACAGATTAAGGGAAATTCCAGTAAAACACATCACAGTGTGGCGTGATGCCCAAGCAAGAAAACTAGACAGAGAAGGTATTGCAGAGCTTGCAAAATCGATAAAAAACGAAGGATTACAAAATCCTCCAATGGTCCAGAGCAATGGCAAGAATTCCTATCTGTTAATGTCTGGCCAGAGAAGAATGGCAGCCCTGAAAAGACTAGGTGCAAAAAAGATTCCTGTATTGTTGTTAACTAATAGCACGAAATATGACTTGGATGATGCAAAGGCAGCATCAGTTGTTGAAAATTTACATAGAAACAAAATGAACACGAAGGACATGACTGCAGCTTGTGTATTTCTGAGTGAATCTGTAGGAAAATCAAAGGCTGCAAAATCTTTAGGGATTTCATCCCAAACTTTGAGAAAATATCTTGGGTTTGCAGCAGTTCCAGACAAGCTAAAACAATTTGTTCCAAAAGAGTTGTCACGTGATGATTGTGTGAAATTGTACAGAGCAGTTCCAAATGTAACAAAGGCCATCAAAGTTGCAGAAAAGGCAATTCCACTGGACCAAAAATTAAGAAAGGAATACCTCAAGGCTTTGACCAGATCTCCAAAGTCATCTCATCTAAAATTATTCAAAAAAGCAAAGGCAGGATTATTACAACAGCGTGTTACGATACTATTGAACAAAGGAAATGCCAGAAAACTGCACAGGTTGGCAATGAAAAAGGATATGGAATCTGCAGAGATGGCAGATGTCATACTGGCAAATTATCTGAAAAAAAGATAGAATCTAGGCGTAAATGCATTTGTTTTGTTAAACAAAACATTACAATATCGTGGATTAAACTGTACGTATACATGGATGGGAACCAGCGGCCAACATATGGCAATGATGGCACTATAAGCTGGATGGAGATAGGTGTAGTAATTGGACCGGGCTTTGCACATCCAAAAATTATGCCAGTAGAGCAGCACCTGTGCATCACTTCAAATGATGCGCCCAACTGTAGCATGAATGTCTTTGAACTGGATATGTTGCGCAGTGAGACCTCTCACAAAAAACTTGTAGATACACTGCCAGGACATTTGGTGGAATGCCGTGCAGTATATACAACTCATCCTAAAACCGATCATTTTGTAAATAATTCATGACAATCGGGATCCAAGAATGACCCTGCTGATGCATCCTTCATAATTCACAAAGAAATGTCAGACATTCAATGGAACACGGTTGCATCACATCTGCTAAAACCTGCAAAAACCGGAAGACCCGGATGCAATGACAGAAACACAATCAACGGAATATTGTTTGTACTAACAGCCGGCTGCAGGTGGGCAGACATGCCGGACAGATACGGTTCAAAATCCACCGCGCATCTGAGATTCTCAGAGCTGCAGCAAAAGGGAATGTGGAAAAGGATTCTGTCAGGACTGATAAAATCTGCACACAGACAGGGAAAAACCAGCCTGGAAAAAATATCAATTGATTCATCATCAATTGCCGCCAAAAAAGGGGGGGCAAAACAGGATATGATGGGTTCAAGAAGATCCTAGGCACAAAAATACACGTTGCAGTAGACAGGACAGGACTGCCAATCTCAATCAGGGCCAGCCCTGCAAATGTCCATGACAGTACGAAATTCATTGGTGTGTTAGAAAACATCTCAGAACCTGCAGGTGATGATTTGATACGGCAGATCATCTCAGTGTATGCCGACAGGGGATACGATGTGGCATACATCAGAAACTATCTGGGATGCCATGGGATTGACCGTTGCATTCCATACAAAAAGAACTCGAAGAACGTTGCACAAAACAGGAATCAAAAGCATCATGGCAAGACAAGGTTTGTCGTAGAGCGGTTCCTTGCCTGGCCCAGGTGCGGACTTTACGGGACGGCAGTCAGATGCGAAGGGAACTGTGACAACTGTCTTGGATTTGTGTATCTGGCATGCATCATGATGCATTGGAGGGTTTTAGGATAAGTTCCTAGTAAAAACTTGACCAGCTCCATCTCTATAATTGACACCATGCATGATAATCTCAAGCCAGAATGCCCATATTTTAACGGTTAGCAGGATATCATACGTATCTTCCAATGCTTATATGGAAATCCTTTGATTTTCACTTCATTATGGAAGACACCCCTTTAGTGAATGGAGAATTAATCTCATCGCAAACATGTATCTCTGATAAAAACATGATTCATGAATTAGGTCTAAAGGGATTTGGAGAAATTGAAAAAGAAAAATTATTCCTCAAATCATTTGAAACTCTTTATTTACTGTATACAAAAAGATTGATTTTAAAAAAGAGCAAAAAACCAATTGATTTTGATTATTTTATGAGTATGTGTCAAAAGATTGATTCTAACATTCTCACCAAATTTTTGATTTATCGTGATCTACGAAACAGAGGATATGTTGTTAAAGATGGATTTGGATTTGGTTCTGATTTCAGAGTTTATGAGAGAGGGCAATATGGAGAAAAAGGCGCAAAATTCTTAATTTTTGGTCTCAATGAAGGCCAACAAGAAAAAATGGGAAATTTGCAGAAAAAAATTGAAGAGATTGCTCAAATGGGAAAAGAACCTATCATTGCAGTGATAGAACGTCGTGGCGAAGTAATCTATTATAAAATTAACAAAATGAACTTTTATGAAAATAAATCTAGATTAGAAGAGTCTTTCCAACTTTAGTCTTTCATTATCCATTTTGACGAATATTTTAAAAGACTATTTTCTTCTGCATACATGAAATCATAAACTTCTATGTGTTTTGTTTTATTTTCCCACAACTCTTCAAAATCTTTTACTTTTCTTTCAACTCTGGATTTGTCATTCCATGATGTAAACACGTCAACAGATTCAAAATCTCCAGTTTGAGACGAAAATGATTCTTTGGATGTTCCTGTAAAAGCTACCGTTTGATCTTCATCATCTCTAAAAATTCCAATCCTTTCTGAAAATGTGTCTGCAATTCTTTCGGAATTAGGGATGGCGATTTTTAGTTCAACTTGTCCGTTATTTACAATACTTTGAAGTTTTTGAATTTTAGCATCTTTGATTAATTTACCTTCAAATGATTTTGTATATTTTTCAGAAAAGAGCTTTGTGAATAAATTAAGATCAGCTGTTCTGAATCTGTGCCCTGTGATCACTCTCAACTTTGCTTTTCCTTCTGCAAATCTTTCAAATGCTACCGAAAATGTGGATAAAGTTTGAATTGATCTATGACAGGATTGAAAGAAAGAAAATAGAGTTCCAGACTATGACAAGAAAAAAGGTTTGAATTGATCTATGATAGGATTGAAAGATTCCTGTTTCGAATGGTCTGAATACTCCATCTGTGTTTGAATTGATCTATGATAGGATTGAAAGAGCATTCCAAGCAATGCATCCATTGCGTTTTCTGCAAGTTTGAATTGAGCTATGATAGGATTGAAAGCATCTTTCCTTGAACATATGTAAACTTCCGGCTCACAGTAATAGTGTTGGCTGACTCCTTCCACAGCATGGTACTATAATACCTTGCCCTTGATTGGAGCAATCCGAGCTACTGTGATAGCGGGGCAGACCCCTGATAGGTGAGTGCAGCTTCCAGCCAAATCAAAAAAGAGGAGGTGAAAAAGTGAAAAGTATAGGAATGGACATCGGAAAGAAGAAATGTTTCGTCTGCGTAATGGATGAAAAAGGAATAATCCTAGAGGAATCTGGCTATGACAATACGCTACATGATGCAAATGCATTTGCAAGGAACATGAAACAAAAATACAAGAAATGTCAAGCAGTATGTGAATCCGCTGGAAACATGTGGATGAAGACATTTGAATCATTTGAGAAAAACAACATACCAATCAAACTTGCAAATCCGTTAAAGACTAGGGCAATTGCAGAAGCAAGAGTAAAGACAGATAAAATTGATGCAAGAACACTTGCACATCTATTACGAGCAGACCTTGTTGCAGAGTGTCACGTTCCAGCATGGACAACAAGAGACCAGAAGCAGATTCTCAGGCACAGGGAAAGCCTGGTTCAAGACAGAGTCAAGGTTGCAAACAGACTGAATAATCTGCTTGACAAGTATGATCTGAAAACAACTGGCAGCTACATTACGGGTGTAAGAAACATGCAATGGTTAGAACAACAGCAACTCCCAATGGTTAATGATGATTACATCATGCATCAATGTATCAGACAGACAAGACAACTAAACGAGGAGATAAAGCAAATCGAGAAGACAATTGACAAACTTGCATGGGACAATGAGGATGCAAAGAGGATAATGAGCATTACTGGATTTGACTCTTTTGGTGCATTGCTGATATCGTTAGAGATTGATGGAATTGAAAGATTTGCAACTCCAAAGAAACTTGTATCCTGGATGGGAATGTGTCCAACCGTACATCAGTCCGGAAATACTACATACCATGGTAAGATGAAAAAGGATTCAAACAGACGAGTCAGCTGGATGATGACACAAGCAGCAAATGTTGCATCATTCAAAGATGACAGATTGCAACAAGTGTACCAAAGAGCAAGAAAGAAACATCCGCACGGAATAGCTGTAAGTCATGTTGCAAACAAGATGGGAATAATCATCTGGCATTTACTCTCTTCTGAAACTCTGTACAATGAGATAAAAGATAGTCTGTATGAGCGAAAGCTTGAGAGGATAGCAAACCAATGAGGGATAAGCTGGAAAGACAGCGGATGGCACACAACGCCGGAAGTTTACATAGGTGTTTGTAATGATATTTTGAGGTCTAAATCACTTCATCCGAAATGGAAAAAACGTCAAATTGAGATTCAAGATCAAAAACGACTAATGAGACATTAGCCATGCACTCGATAATGGATCATATCAAATTTGATTACATTGGAGCTATCAAGTGAGATTAAAGACCATTCCCTTGTTGACAATACTAACTAATTCATATTCAAAATGGCATGGTGAGATTTTTACATTAAAGCTGGTCCAAAAGGACAATTATGATGATATTGCATACATTAGATTCAGAATAGATAGCCAGGAAGACAAAAAGATAACTTTCTAATTGACATTGAGACCTCATAATGATAAAAGAAAAATTAACTCTCAAGAACTGATTGATTATTGCTATATCGATGCAAGAATTAAACTTGGGGGTTTAGATAAAATATTATACAATAAGTACATTAAGAAACATGTTGATTAGTTATTTGATCAAATATATGCAAAAAAGATTAAATAATTATGAATAGGCATTGCAACTGTTGTCAGTTAAGATAAAAGATATCCAAACTAGAATAATAAAAGAAAATGATAATTCCTATTCTATAATGTGTTCTGCACTTGGAGTATACAGTTCCGGTAAGACTAAAAAGGAAGCAGAAACAAATTATCTAAAAGCAGTGGAATTGCATTTATCAGTAATTAAAGAAAAGGCAATTGACACAATAAGAAATTGAGCAAGCTTTCACCAATTTCAGGAAGATCACTGATCAAAATATTGTGTAATAAATTTGGTTTTAGGGCAGTACGGCAAAAAGGTAGTCATGTTACACTAACAAATGAAACGATATATGTCACAGTACCGTTAAAAGAAATTCGAGCTGGCTTGCTTGGAGCAATATTAGACGATTGTAATATCTCAAGAGAAGAATATTTTACAAAGGTTTGAGTATTTTTGTAGATAAAAAATTCAGAGCATTATTTTATCGATACTGGACTAAAAAACTGCAGTTTACCAAATAATGTGATAAAGATTAGATCAAATCAAGGTACCAGCATTTGCAGAAGTTCAAGTTACAAAACAAACACTAATCCTAACGGATTGTTTGGCGTATATTTTTACTGATGAATCAAATAGCTTGGCAGTAGGTGCTGTCGGCATAATTCTCACCACTACTAATCGCGACAGTAACTGATTTGAACAAACAAGTCACACCGAAAATAATCTATATTCAATGTCATCTTTTGATCTAAACAACGGATTAATTGTTGGAGTTGATGGCACGATATTATACACAACTGATAGCGGCAATACCTGGATTGTACAACCAAACAGCATTAACAAATAATCTGTTTTCAGTAGACTGTATTGATAAAGACAACGGCTGGGCAGTTGGAAGCAAAGGAACTATTCTAAAAATCTCCACAATTCCTGCTGATACCAGATCCAACAATAACATCTGAATTAATTTCTACTAGTTCGTCTATCTCATCAGGATTTACTGTCGGCTGGACTAACAGTGAGGCTATAGCATCAGGTATCATTACATTTGTACGTTCTGGCGGCTCTGTTGATCCTACTGCACACAGTTATAGCATGACTGGAAATAATCTTAATTCTGGTGCAGTTACAATAACACAGGCAGCCTTGTAAGGTGATTCAGGCTTTGCTAATCTAGTTGATGGCGCCATCTACGCCATAACGATAAACACAACTGATGTTACAGGAAACGACTCTATCGCATCTACAACTAATACAATAAAATATGATACCACACAACCAGCACATGTTATTACTGTAACATCGCCGGTATCTCCATCTGCGAACTCATCCTAAAACCCTCCAATACATCATGATGCATGCCAAGTAGACAAATCCAAGACAGTTGTCAGTTCCTTTCGTATCTGACTGCTGTTCTGTGAAAACCGCATTTGAGCCATGCAAAGAATCTCTCAACAACAAATCTTGTTTTGCAATGATGTCTTTGGTTCCTGTTTTGTGCAACGTTCCTTGAGTTCCTTTTGTATGGAATGCAACAGTCAATCCCATGGGATCTCAGATAGTTTCTGATGTATGCCGCATCGTATCCCCTGTCGGCATACACTGAGATGATCTGCCGTATCAAATCATCATCTACAAGTTTTGAGATGTTCTCTAACACATCAATGAATTTCGTACTGTCATGGACATTTGCAGAATGCTCTCTATAGGGCATATGCATAGGGCATATGACATCAATGAATTTCGTACTGTCGTGAATGTCTGCAGGGCTCATTACAGTTGACATTGGCAGGCCGGTACCGTCTACTGCAACATGTAATTTTGTGCCCGTGAGTCTCTCGAACCCGTCAAATCCGATCACATCGGCCCTTTTTTGGAGGGAATTGACGATGAATCAATTGATATTTTTCCAAGGCTAATCCTGCCCGATTTATGTGCGGATTTGACTGCACGTACCAAAATCTTTTTCCATGTGCCAAACTCCTGCCATCTTCTTAGCCTTGGATTGGCAGTTGAACCATCACCGAATGTTTTTGGTATCCCACCCCATCCGCAAACCAGCAAGCAGATGATTCCATTTAAAACCGTTCGGTCGTTGCCTCTTGGACGTCCTGTGGCGGCAGGTTTTGGCAACAACGGTTCTATCATGTCCCGTTGTCTGTCTGTTATTTCAGTGAATTTCATGTACGGTTTGGAAACTAATGGTTCATGGATCCAAATGATCATCAAATATTGTCCAAAGGGTTAGTTTTAAGATAAGTTGCACATCTAAAGTTACTCAAAAAAGCAAAGGCAGGGTTATTACAACAAAAAGTCACAATACAATTAACCAAAGGAAATGCCAGAAAATTGCGCAGTTTAGCTGGTAAAAAAGAGATGGATGTGACAGATATGACCGATGAAATTCTGTCAAAATATCTAAAGAAGAAATAGGTGCTAGGCTCAAGCCATGATAATCTTGTAAAATAAAAACCACTGAAACCACATATTAAATAGGGCTTTTCAAGGTTTTACACTCATGGCAACTAAGAAATCTCACGGCCGTTCACACGGATTTAAGCACAAATCAAGATCTGTAATGAGGAAAAGGGCCCCTAGAGGAGTCTCATTTTTGTTACGTGAATACCGGGAAGGCCAACAAGCTCTTGTCATCATTGATCCAAGGCAGCACAAAGGATTGCCGCACAGGCGATACCATGGTAAAGTGGGTGTTATCACAGATGTTGGTAGGCGTGCTATCACACTAGACGTGAAATTAGGGGATAAATCGAAAACCTTAATCACTAGATTGGATCACATAAAACCATTCGGTGTATGATATGGAAGAAGTAAAAAAGAAACAATCTATTTCTCTTTCAGAAGTTAAAGAAATTTTAGGTAAAGTTGATGCTGAGGAAATGGATCAAATTCAACGCTGGACCTATGATTATGTCTCAAAATTTGTATCAACTGAACCAAAGGATGCAAAAGATATGAAAAAACAGCTCGTCAAAGAATGTGAATTGACAGAAGATGAGGCTGTTGAAATAGTTAACATTAGACCTACAAGTCTAGCTGAATTACGTTCCTTCACATTTGGTTGGAAAAAATTAATTCTTGCCGAAACACTAGAAAAAATGCTCAAAATAATCAAGGGGCACTCGTAAGTTTTTCGGAGTGTTCTATTTTGTCTAGGGCCCAACCCTCAGCTAGAAAGTATGAGGAGTACGCATATGTTTTGGATTTTAATTCCAGAGGTAAATCTTCCACGGTACGAGGTAGAGATGGAATCATCATTACTGCAATTGGGGAAGATAGGCTGACCCTTTTAGAGATTCTTGGGGTTCCAAATTCTACGTTTGAGGTTGGAGAAAAAATCTACATTGGCAAAGAAGGGCGGACAAAAGTTCTGTCTGTTTTGGGTAAAATCGAGTACGAAAAAATTTCATCCTCCGCACAAACTGAATTGGATTCTGTTGTGGAGGATATTGTTGCCACTAGTGAAGAAAAATTCGTTACATATCTAAATAATGCCCAACCTCTCACCCCAAGAATTCATGCCTTGGAATTAATTCCCGGAATTGGAAAAACCTACATGAAAACCATGCTTGAAGAAAGAGAAAAGAAAAAATTTGAAAGCTATCGGGATTTGCAAGAACGTGTCGGATTCAAAGAGCCCATAAAGCATATCTCTGAGCGAATTCTAGATGAAATTACAGGCGAAAGCAGAATGAATCTCTTTGTCAAGAGATGATAAAACGAAAACGTCTAGGACAGCACTTCCTCAGCTCTGACACTGTCGCAAAATCCATCGTTCACGAAGCCAAAATATCAAAAAAAGATGTTGTATATGAGGTTGGAACTGGGTTGGGCATTTTGACTCCTCTGTTATGTGAAAATGCAAGCAAGGTAATTTCTGTAGATCTTGATGAAACACTAGTCAAAAGTGCTAAATCAAAATTCTCTCATTTTGAGAATTTGACTCTGAAATCTGGTGACGGTTTTAAGAAAAAAGACATCTTTGATATTTTTGTCTCAAATCTTCCTTATTCTAAAAGTAGGGATGCCATTGAATGGCTTGCAAGTACTTCGTTTTCCCATGGCGTAATCATGGTTCAGAAGGAATTTGCCGATAAGCTGCTTGCAAAATCTTCAAAGCAAAGAAAAGCGGTTAGCATTATCGCAACCTATGCATTTGAGATTTCTGTTGTATCTAAAGTTGGCAAAAATTATTTTTCCCCTCCTCCAAAAATTGACTCGGTCGTTTTAAAGTTAATCAAGAAAAACAACATGTCCAAAAACCTAATTAAAACCATTAACGATATTTTCTCCTATCGCAGGAAAACCGTAAAAAATATTTTAAAACAATTCAATAAAGAAAGTGTGATGGATAAGCGAGTAGATGATCTTTCAGGAGGTGAGATAATTAACCTTGCAAGGCAAATTCTTGAAAAATAACGAATATCCCCCTTCTGAGGACACTTTTTTCATGGTAGATAATATTAAAAACGAAAAAGGCAAACTTGCTTTAGATATTGGAAGTGGTTCGGGATATATTACAAAATTATTATCTGAAAATTTTTCATTTGCAGTTGGCACCGATATCAATTATGACGTATTGAAAAATCAAACTTACAAAACTAAGAACTTGATTTGCTGTAATGGTTCAGATGCATTAAAAATAAAGTTTGATTTTATTGTGTGCAACTTGCCTTATCTTGCAACCGATGAAATTATTGATACTGCAACCGATGGCGGTGCAGAAGGATTTGAAATTCCTAAAAAGATATTTGATTCAGTCATAAATAACATGGCTGATGGCGGACGTTTTGTTTTTGTTACATCATCTCTGTCTAATTATGAAAAACTGATTGATCATGCACAAAAATTAGGCCTGAAAACTCGCATTATTGCACAAAAGAAGCTGTTCTTTGAAGAATTAATTCTTGTAGAGACCGGTCTCTAATTATTTTCTTAGACTTTCTTTGGCATATGTGATTATTGCATCTGTCATTTGTGTAGTTGATGCATTTCCGCCAATATCCCACGTTACCGCTTTGCCCTCATTGATCACTCTTTCAGTGGCTGCAAAAATCGCATCTCTGATTTCCTTCTCTCCAAGATAATCTGCCATCCAGGCTCCTGACAGTACAGTTGCAGTCGGATTTACCTTATTTTGTCCCGTAAATTGCGGTGCACTTCCGTGTGCTGCCTCAAACATTGCATAATCCCTTCCGATATTTGCAGAATAAATCAATCCAATTGAACCCACAAGGGCCGATGCCAATTCAGAGATGATATCCATGAATAAGTTAGTACTAACCAAAACTGAGCCGTTGAATTGCTCTGTCGCAATTACCATTTGCTGTGCCATGTTGTCTATGTAGACTTCAGACAGTTCGATTCCAGTTCCTTCGACTGCCTTTTGTGTCTCATCCCAAAATATGCCATCCGTTTGTTTCAGGATGTTTCTCTTTGTAATGGCAACCATTTTTTTCATATTGAATCTGCCTGCCCAATCTACCGCAGAATCAACCAATCTTCTACTTCCTTGCCTTGTAACTTTCCTAATTGCTATTGCTGCATCATCTGTAATTTTTGATTCTACTCCTGTATAGAGTCCTTCGGTTGCTTCCCTAAAGCACACACAATCTAATTTCCTGTCAGGTGTTAATCTATCATAAGTTTTAGTCGGTCTGATGTTTGCGTAAAGATCAAATCTCTGTCTTAATGTCACTGCAACACTTCTTGGGGCTCCTGGAACTGGTATCGTAGTGGTCGGACCCTTAAAACAGCAGTCTGTTTCTTCCAAACTCTTCATAGTTGCATCGGGAATGTACGAAGCATCTTTTCGAGCGTTTTTATCCCATTGTTCCGAGCCTGCATCACAAAGAACTAGCTCTGATTGCAGGTTACATTCCTTTAGAACTCTTAGCATTGAATCTACTACTTCCGGTCCTATGCCATCCCCTTTCATCACTGTTGCCTTTTTACTCAAAACTGCAAGATTTTGGGGAGTTTATTATTTAATCCTACCGTGAATTTGTAAATGCAATCTGCATAATTTCTATAGTGGTGATTTGATACCTAACTTGACAAATAACATCCAAATGCAGATAGTCCAAATTTCTGATTTGCATGTAGGTTCCCAATTTTTAGAAGACAAATTTGATATCTTGGTTGACAAAGTAAATGAATTGAATCCAGATGTGATAACAATTACAGGTGATCTGACAAATGAGGGATTAATGAAAGAATATGAAAAATGTAAATCTCTTTTAGAACAATTTAACACAAAAAAATTATTGCTATTAGCGGAAACCATGATTATAGAAACACTGGTTATTTGTTATTCAAAAAATTCTTTCCTTTTGAAACTGTAAATGAATTAGATGATGATGTTGTTTTAGTAACTGTTGGAACTGCTAGACCCGATAGAAATGAAGGCGAAGTGGGCTATCGACAAAATTTATGGTTGGAAAGAACAATGAAAAAATACAAAGACAAAGTCAAAATTGTTGCAATGCATCACCATTTGATTATAATACCCGATACTGGTTCTGATCAACTCACGGTCGTTGATGCAGGCGATGTATTGCGAACTGTTTTCGATTCTAAGGTAGATGTGGTGCTGTGTGGACATAAGCATAGGCCCTGGGCTTGGAATTTTGGAACTCTTGCTGTGGCAAATGCTGGAACAGCTACATCAGAACGCGTTCGTGGATTTTTTGAAGACACTTATAACATCCTTACAATTTCAAATAAAAAAAAGCCCGGTGGATCTCAAAATTGTAGGCGGAAAAAGACTTCCAATTGATCAAATCGTGGATAATTATGCTCAGTTTACCGAAGAATGAATTTATTTACAGATGACTTCTAGGCCTCTTTATGCGGGGGTCGCCTAGCCTGGTAGGGCGTAGGATTGCTAATCCTATGTCCGCAAGGACACGGGGGTTCAAATCCCCCTCCCCGCGCCATTAAAACTTAATAGACGCATTTGGGAAGTTTTTTCATGGGACGAAGAAAATCACAAAAAATTATTCGTACTGGCCCAAAAAATGCCACTACTGGAATGTGTCCTATCTGTAAGACTATTGGCAAAATTTTCATTCTAGGCTCACCTGGTGAAGAAAGAGCCAAGTGTGAAAAATGTCGTCAAGAATTCGAATTATAAGTATGGATGGGATACTTTATGAATCCTGAACAAACTGATCTGATTCTAACTGTTATTTGAAAATAAGAAAAATTTGACTTGGCACGCCATTACCTTTGTGATCATTATTTCTTTGGCGGTTGTCACAGTTCAGATTTATAGTATAGAGGAGGAAAATATCAAAACCACTGTTATCAAAAACCAGATTCAAATTCAAGAAATTATTACAAAATCTGTATCAAGAAACACCACTTCCGAATTAAAATCAATCATTTTTGAACTGTCTGTTCTTTCAGAATTTGACGAATTACAAAATGATCTTGGAACTCAGGAATCAAATCTTTTAATCCAACAAGCATTCAATCGCACCAATTCCATTTCACCGACTGCACAAATCCCTGCAATTGATGAGAATTTCGTGGTTCTTTCTCAAGCTGGCAAAAACCACACTTCTTTTGTTGGCGCAGCAGTTAGGGTATTATCTGTGGATGAAGGCAAAGTCACCCATTTTTTTGAAGGCGACTATGTTGTCAAAATCTTCAAGGTGACAAATACGCCAAGCGACGATCTAGATTCTGCCTAGATCTCCATCTCTTTTTTATAAAATACTTGCACTGCATACCTGCCTGATCAATATCAAAAAACCGTTTTTTTGTAATGTCCGATGCAATGATTTATGCAGGTATGGCAATTGGCGTAGCAGCCATGGCCGGAGTAATGGTTCATGTAACAGATGACCAATCCGATTGTCTTTCGGATGATGCAATTCCACAGGCTGCCACTACAGAAGGCGCTGTCATTCCTAGCGGTTCCGGATTTGCACCTGCATCAGACAAGGAACAATGGCATCAGGGGGAGAAATTGAAGACTCTTCTGACACTTCAAACATCATAGAAATGCATGAAATGGGGTAGAGACGAGAAAGACCGCGTTTTTATTCCTGACAATGATCGTTTCTCATAAATAACGCCCTTTTTGGAAACAATCTGTGAAGAAAATCGAGGCTGTAATCAAGAGAAAGAATTTCCCTACAATCAAAACCAATCTGGACAATGTTGGAACGTTTATTGTAGATAAACGCAATCTGGATGACAGTCACATTTATGATGAATCACAGGGCTCACGTGCTGGCTCAACTGGCCTAAAATCAGTACCCTTGGCAAAAATCGAAATGGTTGTTTCTGATAAAGATGCCAGAAAAGTAGTTGAAATGATTTCTAAAAATTCTGGTTTATCATCAAATCATGGGGGAAAGATATTCGTCTCTGAAATGCAGGAGGTTGTAGATATGGAAACCCTTGATGGCCAGCAGGATCTTGAAATGTCTTTTGAAGAAAAAACAGGAACAAAACATTTGCCCAAACGAAGCCGATTTGTTCCCTTGCAAAAATTCACTTTGAATAAATTACAATTAATTTATGAAGAAAACAAAGATACACTTAGGGGTGATTACAGAATAAAATCTTTCAGTGACTTTGTAAATTACTGCATTATGAAATCTTTACCTTCTTTAGAGAAGCAACTCAAGAATCCCACCGTTGTTTACGAAAACAGCTTTGGTGATTTTTAATTGTTATAACGTGGGCAAAAACAAATACAAACCGATAAGTGCCATTCCTACAACTGCCAACCCTAATTTTGCAATAAAGATTTTTGATACTTTCATACGATCAAGCCAACAACTGGAGGTACGGTAATAATCCCCGCCATTGTGATAATTTTGAGAATGTCTTTTACTCCCAGCGGTTGCATCTTTTCTCTCTGAAACAATTTGCTTTTACGGATGGAATTGACCTTCATTTTTAGATTGTACTATCCCCCTCATCCCCCGTATCTATATCCACTGCCCGTAAAATTTGAGAAACAAAGATTTTTCCAACTCTTCCGTTTTCTTTGATAATCCCTATGACTTCGTCTTCCTTTGTATCTGAAATTATTGCTTCTAGTCTGTATTTGTCATTGAATTGTGGAACAAAAATCTCACTTCCTTTTGAAGCATGAATTTCCGGTCCTGGTTTCTTACCGCGCCCTCTAACTTTAGACACCGTCAATCCTCCAATGCCGATTTTTTTCAAGCCTTCGCTAATTGCCATAACGTCGTTTTCTCCTAGTATGACTTCTATTTTGAGCATTCAGTTATTCTATTGTCATTTATACAAATATAATTTCTGATTTTGATAACCATTTGGTTATCAAACGATTATCAAATTAGGTCATTGTTATTAATTTAAAATTATTTTTTTCCGTTAATGGTCCTAGATTCTGGAGATACGGCATGGATGCTTGTTGCAGGCAGCCTTGTGTTACTAATGATCCCCGCACTAGGTCTCTTTGAATCCGGACTTTTACGAAAGAAAAATGCCGCATCAATATTCATGCAGATATTTTTCGGTTTGGCCCTTTTGAGTGTGATGTGGTTTGTATTTGGATTTAGTATATCGTTTGGTCCCACTACTGAGGGTTTAGTTGGAAATATGGATTGGGTATTTCTCAAGGGCGTTCCTTCTGATGCCCCATTAGAACAATATGCCCCAACAATTCCCGGCGTCCTGTTTGTAAAATTCCAACTGATGTTTGCTGCAATCACTCCCCTGTTGCTTACGGGAACAATTGCTGAAAGAATGAAGTTTAGCTCATTTATCATATTTATTGCTGCGTGGTCCATGCTGATCTATTACCCTCTTGTCCATTGGGTTTGGGGTGGAGGTTGGCTATCTCAACTGGGCGTTGTAGACTTTGCAGGCGGTATTGTAATCCATACCAGTGTTGGTATGGCTGCGCTAGCTGCTGCACTGGTGCTTGGTAAAAGAAGAAATTACGGTCCTGCAATCATGATTCCCCACAGCATCCCATTAGCTGTTCTTGGTTCCTCCTTGTTATGGCTTGGTTGGTTTGGTTTCAATGCCGGTAGTGCGCTGTCTGCATCTGGAGGCGTTGCGGGAAATACTGTAATTGTGACCCATATGGCCTCTTCCGTATCTGCCTTAATCTGGGCAGGCCTTTCTTGGATTAGAACTGGAAAGCCCTCTGTTGTAGCCACAATCAACGGTGCGATTGCTGGTTTGGCCGGTATTACTCCTGCATCTGGATTTGTAAGTGCCGAACATGCATTCATAATTGGCATTGCAATCGGCGTAATCTCATACTCTGGCGTAGTGCTGTTCAAAGAAAAATTAAAGATAGATGACGCACTTGACGTAAGCTCTGTTCACGGCGTTGCTGGCATCGTCGGTGCCTTATCTATTGGAATCTTTGCAAGCACCGCAATCAACCCTGGAGGCGTAGACGGATTACTGTTTGGCAATCCCGATCAATTATGGATTCAGGCCGTTGGTGTGGCCGTAGCTGCCGCAATGGGCTTTGGTGGAACTTGGATTATTTTACAAATAATCAAGCATCTTGTAGGAATTAGAGTCTCTCCTGAGGTTGAAGACGCTGGTTTGGATATTAGCGAACATGCCGAATCTGCATACTCTGATGAGGAAGAATTCTTGCTGGGTATGGATGACTATACTGACAGGTTACAAGATAATGATGAGATCTTTTTTAAAAAGAAAAGTGACCGTGACACAAAATGACGTCAGATTATGATCAAATAGCAAAACAAACTCTTGATTTTGATGATCAAATCAGATTTGCAGGTGTGGCAAACAGCAAAGGCGAAATGATTGCCGGTGGAAATAAAGAAAACGTCGATAAAATTTTAGACGGAAGTGACGTAAACATGTCCATTCATTATGCCTTACAAAAAAGAGAACTTTATACTAATTTGGCTTACAAAATTGGCCGTGAAAAATCCGCAATCAGCGAATTTGAAAAAGTAACTCTGATTAGCATTCCGTTAAATTCCAGTGAGATATTCCTGATTAGTACTGAGCCTCGATCAAACTATGTAAAAATAGTCGATCATGTCCATTCCCTCCTTGATCTTTAGTGTTTTTGAAGTCATGACGATCCTAAAATCCGCGACATCCCCCCCATGTTTAGGAAAATGCAGGCAATTCCGGGCAGAAAACCCATATCATGGCAGAAGATATGAGGCAGGTCAGAAAAGATGTCAATTCTGCAACCAATGGATTCGCTATGAGGGTATTTGGTGCCCTTGTTGTCGTAATCAACTACGAACAAGACCTAGATGCAAAAAATACGATGCCAAGGTATCGCGAATTTGAACTCTATGCGCTTGGAATCCATGTCTAGTCAATTTTTTCTATTAAGGACATAAAATCATGTGTAGTTAACTTTTTAAGACAATTTCTTCTTCATAGTTAATTATGAGTACAGAAGCTGAAACCATCTATGAACGGGTCGCAAAACTTGAAGACGAAATTGCATTGCTCAGAAGCGAAGTTGATATTCTTAAAGGTGCGTTAAGAAATAAAATTGCACGTCATGAGATTTCAATGATCAAGAAAGGTTCTGACATTGAATCCATAATTGATTAATTCCTTATCTTTATGCTTCTAATCAATTCCAAAACAAAGTCCACATCTTCTGCGTTTGGATTAATTTCTAAATATCTGTTCAGATATTTCAAGGCAGTTTCCTTGTTCTGCAGCCTGTCTTCTATGATCCCTTTGTCCCTAATGTCCTCAGGCGATTCAGGCTCAACAGACAATACCATGTCTACGCAACGCAGTGCTTTTTCGTAGACAAATGATTGGACATAGGAATTTTTTAGGTTTCTTGTCAGCCTGACAAGAATCTGTTCAGGCTTCACTTCGTCTAGAAATTCTGGTTGAAATTCTATCTGTCCGCCGTAATTAGCATCAAGAATATCCTGTAAATCATCCGCATCTAGCAGGCGTCCATCATAGAATGGATCTAAAATCACCTCCTCATCGTATTTCACCAATACATGACTGGGAAATCCCACTATTTTCAAATCCAATCCGATGAATTTTGCAATTTCTGCATACAGAATTGAAATTGTAATTGGCAATCCTGTTTTTTTATCTATTACCTCGTTTAGAAAATTATTTTTAGGATTATAGTAATCATCATCATCTCCACTATACCCTAAATTTTCAAATAGATGCTCATTTAACATCGAAATCAGGTATGTTGGGTTTCTAACATGACTGACTGATTCTTTTAGAGATTTTCCAATACGGTTTATTTTTTGAATATAGTCCTCTACATCAATATCGGGATACTCTAAAATCTGTGCAAATTTTAAGCATTTTTCAACCAAATTGAAGTTTGGATTGTTCACAAATGCAAGCCATTCCCCTACGAGTGGATCAAACTTCTCTTCCAACTGCTACAAGCTCAATTTTTTCAGATATAGTTGGGGATCTTTGAGTTCCCGTGTATTTGGGGGCACCCCTATCATTTTTTTGAATGTGTCTTTACCTAATTTTTCAAATACCGTTTTTGTGAAATCCCTGCCCATGCTTTTTCTTACCTGATAAGATGAAAAATCAGTTCCCATAAATGTCGAAAGGTAATTTTGGAAGTCTTGATCATTTTCTAATATGTTCTCAATTGCAAAAGCTGCCATTCCTTCCATCGCAGTAAATGCCGCATGGTGCTGCTGTATCGGCACTAGCCATTTTTTGTAAATGCCCAATAGCTCTGGAATTGACTCTCCGATTTTTGGATCTATTTCCACATGTGTGAACGTCATCACATCTGGTCCGATCTGCTCAATTAAGAAATGATCCGGATTCAAAAAGAAAAATAAATTGGCCTTTTTTGCAAATGGAAAGTCGTCTGGTACTGCCTGTAACTGGCAATACTCTGATAATTTGCTGACCGCCTCATTATCCAATGACAGAATTACTTTTGCCAATTCTTCATTTATCTTATTTACTTCCGTTGCGGCACCCTTGTTTACCTTCTGAAGATTTCCCTGCGTTGAATGAATCAGCTCCTCGAGAACCGTCATCTTCACAGCCCCCACATATCCCGAATTCACATTCTCGAATTTCGATTCATACGGCTCACCCTGTTTATGTAAAATTATCTGCGGATATCTTGACAAAATGAATTTATTCAAGTAGATTTCAGAATCAAGATAATCCCCATAGGTGGTTGTGATTTTTGAAATATACTGAATCGCATAGGTAGAATATACTAGATACTTTGCCGTATCTTGCTGCATCAGTTTTGCAATTTCTGTATGATCCTCTCTTGCAACCGCATGAAATAATTCAGCAACGAACTCTTTTGATTCCTTATCCGCAAATACCTTGTTTCCTTTTATCCTTTTTAATTCTTCCAATTCTGGAAATTTTAACGTGACATTTTCTGGCGTCTTAATTCCTGTAAATCCTTCTATTTTTCTTCTAAAATCTGGCAATATTTCATTAGCAATTTCATCCAGTTCCTTGAATTGCACTTTGCTTGCAATATCGTCCTTGGCCCTAATTGCCAATTCCATTATCTCCTTTTCTTCATCAAGTTCGACTGATAACTGTCCAAACAGTGCCTCTGCAAATTCTTGAAATTCCCCCAAGTCGCATAAAATCTGGAAATACTCCATTTAAGATTATCTTGATTTCTATATCAAAGAAAGTATTAATTCAAAAACTATTGATTTGTTACTAGCATGTTGGAATCCAGCCTTGAATTTTTAAAATGTGTCAACTGTGGTTCAAAATTAGAATTAACTTCTTTCAGACAGGATAAAGAAATCATAGAAGGGATTTTGGAATGCCTAAAATGCAGTGGGCAATATCCTTTTATCCCTTGGAATTTGAATCTCAACCCGCGTGCTACATTGCACTATGATGTTGATTTGATAGTTGGCAAAAAATAGATCTTTTATCCGTCACGTATCGATTCCGGGCCCTTGCTTTTTTCTTTTAATTTATCGATAAATAATTTAGTCTTGAGATTCAACTCAGACATTGCATCATCCATCCCATTCCCACGGGGTTCACTTGCACCAGACATTTGAAGCCCTCACCATATTTGGAATATTTTTTCATTTCATATTATGCCGTTTCAGCGGTTTTTTTGACGTCATTTACAAATTAATTAATAAATGTGGGCGTCTATTGTAAAAAACAATAAAATAACAAAACCCCTGCTGTTCTATATGGCATCCATCATAATCATCCCTGTTTTGATTGTCGCCATGGTTGGTTTATCTGGATATCTTGTTTACAAATTCCTAATCTATGACTTGTACTGTAAAAGATCCGTAAACCGCTCACTTCGAAAATATAATATCAAAAAAACTCCTTTCCAAATAATTAAGGAATACTATGAGAACAAGGGCGAAAGGATTACACATCAGGAAATTCAAAACCTTGAGAAAAACTATAGGCAGAACGAGCCTGATCAGTTTCTTGCAATGTATGATGCAATAAGAGAAAACACCAGAAACAAGGAATAACCTGTCTTATCTTAAGGCTGGACTGGAATCTGTATGAACGGTGTTCCGCCTTCACCTACCACCAGTGGCAGCTTGCCGTCCCATGCTTGTGTTTTAAGCCATTCTAGATAATTTGGATTTTGAGACAGTGCCTGATTGATAATTGCAATTGCTTCGGCCTCACCTTTTGCTTCTGCAATGTTTGCATTTGCAAGACCGATGGCATTTGCTTCTCTCTGCCTTGCTTCAACCTCGATTCTTCTCAAATCGTTTTCTGCCTTTAGTGCCTTTTGTTCTGCTTCCACTTTGGATTCAATTGCTTGAGCAAACAATGGTGAAAATTCGAAATCCGTAATTGAAATCACCTCCGTTACTACGTTAAATTGATTTAACCTGTCTCTGATTGATGCCTCAATATCAGCTTTAACCTGTGGCCTTTTAGTGATTAGTTCTTCTGCGTTGTAATTTGCTGTCACTTGTTTTACTGTCTCTTCAATAGCTGGCTGAATAACCCTATTTTCATAATCAAGGCCTAAATTCTTGTAGAGCCTATGGACTTGTTCCTTGTCTGGATGATAGTTCACTGTGACTGTGGTTTCGACTGTCTGCAAATCTTTTGAAGCACTTCTAGCATCGTTTGCATATTTCAGAGTACGAACTTCAATGTTTATTACTTCATCCTGGAAAGGTACCACAAAATGTAACCCTTCTTCCAGCGGTGGTTGGGTTAGATCCACTGCATTCCAATGCAATAGAACCCCTCTGTTTCCTGAATCTACTATCTTTACTGATGATGTTGCTACAACTCCGATTATGATAAGGACAATAATTCCAATTAAAACCCCTTTTGCTGCACCCATGTTTACATTTGGTCTGGGAGATTGATACTTTGACAATGGGCTTTTTATTTCGTTTCCATTATTATACTATTCTGCCTGAATCCCCTGGCGCGTTTCTCAACAAATTTATGCTATCCCTGCTTAGCATCCACAATGGCCGATCCTAATTTTTCTTGGATATACATCATCCTTTTCCTAGCTATCCCATTGGCAAGGATTATCCCTCGCCTCTTGGCAAAAAAAGGAATTGGCAAAAGTCTCATTCAGCAATCTCCTAAAGAGCAATCTGAGTCTAAATTTGAGCCTTACAGGCAAAGTCCTGAAACGCAACCTTCAAAACCTGTATCAGATGCCAATCTTGTTTTAGGTGCTTTAAATCAAGGCTCAAAATCCTTTGAAAGCCTTCAAAAAAACACTGGACTTGGCAATCAAGAACTAGATTCCATTTTGGAAGATTTAGAAAAAAATGGAATGCTGAAAGTAGTTCACAAGCAAGGGATGTTTGGTCCAAAAACAGAACTGCATCCCACTGATAGGGGCTTTAAGGAATACTATTCTTAATTTTTCGCTACTATGGACAGTATTTGCAAACGGAATTCTTTATGAACAGTGATCTTTAACCTGATTATGTGAAAAACAAAGACTCAGAAAATTTCAAAGAATCTTTTCCCGGCTGGGATGGTTACCATGAAGAAACAGATGTTGAAACGATGCCTTGGTATGAAAAAAATTTAGATCATGACGCTGATGATGAGCTCAAATCCGACAATCACGCTTCTGGAAGTTTTTTAGATTTGGGTACGGGACCTGGCACACAAGCATTCCAACTATCAGAATACGATTTTGATGTTACTGGTACTGATATATCTCAAAATGCAATAGAAAAAGCTAAAGAATTATCTGGCAAAATTAGTTTTATCGTTGATGATATTTTAAATTCAAAACTTTCTGACAAGAAATTTAATTTTATCTTGAATGGAGGAACATTTCATATTTTTGACATTTCTCAAAGGCCTCAGTACGTAAAACAAATCACACGAATCTTGGATGATAATGGCATTTTATTCTTAAAACGTATGAGTGTAAATGAAAAAAATATGCCCGATAATGACATGCCACGCAAATTATCAAGACAAGATGTAATGGATTCTTTTGGTGACAACTTTGATGCTTTAAGAGTTGGAGATGGTGAACTTCGTGGGGTTCTTGAATTTTATCCAAAGGCGTTATTTTCAGTTTTAAAGAAAAAATCAAAATGAAAATCGTACTTTTAGTCTTAATAATTTCCGGATCGTCTGTTTCTCCCGTATTTGCTCAAGAATATCCTGATTTAGGAGTAAAAGTGGAGGTTGTAGCTGATGGTCTAGTCATCCCGTGGAGTATTGATTGGACTCCTGATGGAATGATTCTGTTTACTGAAAGGAATGGAAATCTGAGAGCCGTTGATAATGGGGAACTGTTGCATGAGCCCCTGTTGTCATTAGGTGTTGGCGGCATTGAAGGCGGAATGCTTGGCGTCGCAGTTGATCCAAACCACTCAGAGAATAACTTCGTCTATCTGTATTACACATACAACGAATTTTTATCTACGTACAACAAGCTAGTCCGTTATCAATTAAACGATGGACTTTTGATTGAAGATAAAGTTTTGATTGACGGCATTCCGGGAGGTCCGTTTCACGATGGTGGAAGAATCCAATTTGGCCCTGATGGAAAACTCTACATTACAACAGGGGAAGCTGGCAATCCTGATCTATCCCAGGATCTAAATTCTTTAGGCGGCAAAATTTTACGGATAAACTCTGATGGAACAATCCCTGGTGACAATCCTTGGAACGGCTCTTCAATCTATTCCATAGGACATCGAAATCCTCAGGGAATTGACTGGGACAGTTCAGGAAATTTGATTGCAACAGAACATGGCCCCTCAGGATGGCGCGGAGTAGCACATGATGAAATAAACAAAATCATCGCGGGCAAAAATTATGGTTGGCCTAATATTATCGGTGACGAAACGATGAATGGCATGCAAAATCCTATCTTACATAGTGGGGAAGACACATGGGCTCCGTCAGGCGCAGAATTTTACTATGGGGATAAAATCCCTCACTGGGTTGGAAAATATTTTGTTGCGACACTTCGTGGAAATCATCTACATGTGATTGATTTTGATTTGCAAAACAACTCTGTGATTACCAACGAAAAAATCTTTCAAGATGAGTTTGGAAGATTGAGGGATGTTCAAACTGGACCTGACGGCTTTTTGTATATTTTGACTAGCAATCAGGATGGGCGAGGTTCCCCTGCCATAGGCGACGATAAAATTCTTCGGGTTCTTCCTTTAGACGGTGCTATTTCAAACACATACTCCTCAGAGATTCCTTCTAGCGAATCCATTCCTTCATGCTATGACGCGCTTTTGGTAACTGACTATGCCCTTTGCCACGTATCTGACCCTCCTCCTTGCAATGACCCCTATTTTGAACAAGACGGATTGTGTATTGTCAAAAAAGCAACCGTATGCGAAGTTGGAATGCTACAAAACAACAAATGCGTTCCAAATCCTGGCTTTTTTCGTGTGGATGATCCTGATTTTGGCTCTCAACATCTTTTGGCCGGCCAACCCGCTTCTGGTGATTTTAGAGAATCCGGTGACGGTCTTAATTTGCTATACGTTTTTTCTAGTTTGAGTCTTGTAGGTATTGTTGTTGGGTTTTTTGTATTCAAAAAATTAAGGAATAAAAAATCAAAACATGGCTAATTTCCAAACCATTTCTTTTATTAATCTAAGAACACTTTATGAAGATCTTGTTTTGTATAGTATTGTGAAATATTTTGTTTTACGACTCATCCTAAAACCGATCATTTTGTAAATAATTCGTGATAATCGGGATCTGACAATGGTTCTGCCGATGCATACTTCATGATTCACAAAGAAATGTCAGACATTCGATGGAACACGATTGCACCACATCTGCCAAAACCTGCAAAAACCGGAAGGCCAGGATGCAATGACAGAAACACAATCAACGGAATATTGTTTGTCCTAACAACCGGTTGCAGGCGGGCAGACATGCCGGACAGATACGGTTCAAAATCCACCGCGCATCTGAGATTCTCAGAACTGCAGCAAAAGGGAATATGGAAAAGAATTCTATCCAGTTCAATCAAATCCGCACACAGACAGGGAAAAATCAACCTGCAAAAAATTTCAGTTGATTCATCATCAGTTGCCGCCAAAAAGGGGGAAGAAAACAGATTATGACGGGTTTAAGAAGATCCTGGGCACAAAGATTCACATTGCAGTAGACAGGACAGGACTGCCAATCTCAATTATGGCCAGTCCTGCAAATGGGCATGGCAGTACAAAATTCATCGATGTGTCAGAAGACATCTCAGAACTTGTAGATGATGATTTGATACGGCAGATCATCTCAGTGTATGCCGACAGGATCATACTATTGCACAAAAAGAACCCAATTGCGCAGAAACTTCCTATAGTCGTATGTGCCGACATGAATTATCAGCTGACCTGTACTGCAATGTTGCATCATGGTATGCCAGCATGACGATCCTGATCTTCTGCCATTGTCGTAGAAGACAGATGCAGTTGCTCCGGCAGGTATCGTGTCAGGCGATATGGGCTTTGATGATGGGAACAGTCACGATGGCGCAAGAAGGATTGGTACGGCTGCAATCATTCCAACTAGACATGCAGACGATCCAACATGCAGAACGAGTGGAATTCACAAAGGAGAAAGGGAACTCTCCAAAACAGCTGTATTCTCAGAGAAACAAGTCTGAGACAGTCCTTTTTGTTGCAGAGGGAATGATGTCCTGAGACATGACATCAAGGAATGGTACCACTCTGGACAATGAAATATTGTCCAGGTTGATTGCATGCAATGCTTGTCGAGTTACTAAATTGGAATGTCTTATTAGGGGATGTTTTCTACAAGACCTGCAATATGTTAACACGAAAGAAGCACTTCTTGATATCAAGTTAACAGGATTTGGAGATCTTTGAGTTTTTCTTCAGCCGTTTTGAATCCTGCTTGAGCATCAATATCATAACCCACCATTGCCAGGGTTGATGAAATTGCAGAGATGGTTCTCATTATCAACTCATCCTAAAACCCTTCAATACATCATGACGCATGCCTGATACACAAATCCAAGATAGTTGTCACAGTTCCCTTCGTATCTGACTGCCGTCCCGTAAAGTCCGCACTTGAGCCAGGCAAAGAACCGTCCTGCAACAAATCCTGTCTTGCCATGGTGCCTTTGATTCCTGTTCTGTGCGATGTTCCTTGAGTTCTTCCTGTATGAAATGCGACAATTAATTTCATGGCATCCAGGATAGTTCTTGACGCATCCTGCATTATGTCCTTTGCCCGCACCGGATGTTGAAATTTCCTTCATCATGTATTCATCCAGATATCCTGAAACGGTTTACATAACGTCAATGAGTTTTGTGCAACTTATCTTAAAACTAACCATTTGGACAATATTTGATGATCATATGGATCCATGAACCATTAGTTTCCAAACTGCACGTGAAATTCACTGAAATAACAGACAGACAATGGGACATGATAGAGCCATTGTTACCAAAACCTGCCACCACAGGACGTCCAAGAAGCAATGACCGAATGGTTTTAAATGGAATCACCTGCGTGCTGGTTCCGGATGTGGATGGGGTGAGATGCCAAAAACATACGGTGATGACTCAACTGCCAACCTAAGGCTAAGAAGATGGCAGGAGTTTGGCATATGGAAAAAGATTTTGGGACGTGCAATCAAATCTGCACATAAATCAGTCAGAATGCATCACAATTGGGTCAAAGATGAATGGTTTCTACAGAACCCATTCTGTGATTGTATAAACAAAATTGACCAAAGATTTAATAACTGAATATATTTCACATGTGTCATGGATGATATTATATCCCAAACCAGGTTAATATCAAAAGAAGAAGTCGAAAAACTAAAGGAAAAATTTGCAAAGCAAGAAGATCTAATAAAAGGGGATTGTTTTTCAGATTTATTAGATAACGTTGACAAGCATATCAATTAGTGTATCTGATGAACGTGCCTTACAAGACATAGGCACTTTATTATTCTGCTCATGTTCAAATGGATGATTTTTGGCAACACATAATTCAAAGAAAAGCAACTAATTCAGGTCATACTCCATCACAAGAAAGAATATTCCCAATTAAACCTAAAAACAAACTTTTACGCATGGTTTATGATGAAACTTCGGATTCAATTTTTTGCAAACTCGAAGTGCTAAATACTTGTTAATTTCAACCAACAACTATCCATGTCACTAGACAATCAGCGAAACTCATGAAGTTTCAGAATATCATTTATCACTCTACATATTCTCTTATCAATACATTCTCTAGTTGTAATTTTTATAGAATCCTTTTCATTTACAATGACTAGTTTCTCAATTCTCTCCCCAAGATTGTTTACAAAGTTTGGTTTTCTTGTAGATTGTTTTATCAAATCTAAATATTTATCATTACCTAAATTCAAATCAATCTTAGCAACTCATCCTAAACCAGATCATTTGGTAAATTATTCATGACAATGCGGTCTAAAAATGGCATTCAGCAAACTATCTCATGATTCACAAAGAAATGGCTGATTCCCAATGGAATACAATTATGCCATACCTGCCAAAACCGGCCAAGACAGGACGTCCAAGATGCGATGATAGAAATATCATCAACGGAATACTCTTTGTCTTGACTACAGGCTTCAGGTGGGCATGTATGTCAGACAAGTACGGTTCTAAATCCACTGCATATCTCAGGTTCCAAGAGATGCAGCAAAAAGGAATGTGGAAAACAATTCTATCAAAACTAATTAAATTGGCACACAAGCAAGAAAAAATCAACTTACAAAAAATATCCATTGATTCCTCATCAATTGCAGCCAAAAAAAGGGGAGATGAAATTGGATATGAAGGATTCAAGAGGGTTCTGGGCACAAGGATTCACGTTGCAGTAGATGGCAATGGTCTGCCAATCTCAATTGTGTGCAGTCCTGCAAACCAACACGACAGTACCGAATTCGTTGGTGTGCTAAAAAGTATCTCAGATTTTCCAAATGATGATCTGATACGACAGATTGTCTCAGCATGTGCGGACAAGGGATATGATGCAAAATGCATCAGGAACTATCCGGGATGTCATGGAATTAACTGTTGCATTCCATACAAGAAGAACTCGAAGAACATTGCACGAAACAAAAATCAAAGGCATCATGGCAATACAGGATTTGTTGCAGGGCGATTCCTTGCATGGCTCAGGTGTGGATCTCAAAGGACTGCAATCAGATACGAAAGGAAGCGTGATGGTTGTCTTGGATTTGTCTGCTTGGCACGCACCATGATGTATCGGAGGGTTTTAGGATAAGTTGTCCACCGTTACCAGGGATGTGTCTAGATCCCGAATTTATGAGCAATCAGTTGGAAGCGAGACATATGGATTTGACGCAATTCGAGGAACCCAAGCTAGGCGTGAATTTTATGTGGCAATGTGTCCTCTCAAAATGATTCCAAAATTATTCACATTCAATGATTACGACATTCCTCCAGAACTAAGAGCCCAAAGGACATTACGGGAATCTCGCATCCCTGCAATCAAAAATTACATCTTGAATAATCCTAAAGATTATGTCTTTTCTTCACTAACCACATCAGTTGACGGAGTGATGAAATTCACTCCTGCAGTATCATTAGGTGAAGAAGGAAAACTTGGACGTCTTTACGTTAATATGAATTCCAGACTTTTGATAAATGACGGACAACACAGAAGAAAAGCAATTGAAGAGGCATTAAAAGAAAAACCAGAACTAGGACATGAGATGATTTCAGTGGTATTTTTCCATGATGATGGATTAAAACGAAGTCAACAAATGTTTTCAGATTTGAATAAAAATGCTATAAAGCCCACAAAATCACTTAACATATTGTATGATCATCGTGATGAATTTGCCAAACTCATTGTGAATTTAGCAAACACTATAGAGATATTTCAAGGAAGAGTCGAGCTAGAAAAAACATCAATTTCTAATAGCTCAACTAAAGCATTCACACTAAATGGAATAGCCGATGCATCAATGAAGCTACTTGGATTACGTAAAGGTAAAAAACTATCTGATGTTGAAGAAAAACTTGTAAAAGAATTTTGGGAAACAGTTTCAAAAAATATTGCCGAGTGGCAATTATTACTTGCAGATAAAGTAACAGCAAGAGAACTACGAAATAACTTTGTTCATACAAATACCAATTTACTTAACGCATTAGGAATCGTAGGTAAAATAATCATGAAAGAGTATCCCGATTCTTGGAAAGAAAAACTATGTAATCTTAAAAAAATAGATTGGTCCAGAAATTCTTCAGATTGGGAAGGGAGACTCATAATTAATGGTCAAATGCAAAAACATGCAGCAGGAATCGAACTTGCTGCAAATACAATTTTGCAAAAATGTGGGATTGAACTCTCTGAGGATAGGCAAAAAATAGAGGATAAGCTTTGAGTGAATCTATTTTTGAAAAGAAAAAATTAAGGGATATTTACGAAGAAGTCAGAACTGTTTATCTTAGTGACAATCGTCCTTGGATAATTGGATTTAGTGGTGGCAAAGACTCTACTTGCTTGGCACAAATTGTATGGCATGCATTATCTGAACTTTCTACAGAAAAACTACAGAAAAACATCTACATCATATCTTCTGATACCTTGGTTGAATCTCCTAAAATTGTTGAAAGAATACTCAGCTCATTAGATAACATTGAAAAATTTGCTGAAAAATCCCACCTACCAATATCTACAAATCTGTTGAGACCACCCGTATCGGATACTTTTTGGGTGAGAATGCTAGGTTTGGGTTATTCTGCACCTACATCTCAGTTTCGTTGGTGTACTGAGATGTTAAAGATCAACAATGCAGACAGATTCATCAAAGAAAAAGTATCAGAATATGGGGAGGCAATTGTTCTTTTAGGAATGAGAAGAAGCGAAAGCACTGCAAGAAAACAGGTAATGGACCTCTATAAAATCAAAAATAGTCTGCTATCTCGTCATTCTCAGCATGCACAAACCTATGTGTATACTCCACTAGAAGATTTTACATCTGAAGATGTGTGGAATTATCTTTTACAAAACAAAAATCCATGGGGAGAACAAAATAGAGACCTTCTTGCATTATACCAAGATGCAAATGCTGCAGAATGTCCTCTAGTAGTGGATACAACCACACAATCATGTGGTAATGGTAGATTCGGATGCTGGACATGTACTGTGGTTGACAAAGACAAAACTTTAGGAAATTTTATTGAAAAAGGTGATGAATGGATGGAAACACTAGTAGAATTACGTGCAGAACTTAAAAAAACTCAAGACCCAGAACAATGGGGGAAAGTTAGAGAATCAAAGAGAAGACATGGAAGAGTTGAATTAAAACAACATGGCAATTTTAAATGCAATAAATGTGAAACAGAAAATGAACCTTCATCTAAAAAATGTAAAAATCCTAAATGTAAAGCACCACTAATCAACTACACACCAGGCCCATATACTATGGACTTTAGAAAGCAATTTTTGCAAAAATTACTTGAAGGTCAATTAAAAATTCAAAGAGAAGGACCAGATCCCAACATGAAATTAATTTTAGATGAAGAGATTCATGAGATTCAGAGAATCTGGAGAATGGAACAAGGAGATTGGCAAAATTCTACCTATCAAATTTATGAAAAAATTACTGGAAAGAAATTAGAATCAGTAAAAGAAGATATGGGAGGGTTTGGAGAAATGGAGCAAAATATCCTAGAACAAGTATGCACTCAACATGGCATTCCAACTAAACTAGTTAGCAACTTACTCAATGTAGAATTTGAAACACAGGGTGCAACAAGACACTCTAAAGTTTATAGTAAAATAAAGACAGAACTCTCAAAGGAATGGCGAGAAGACATGACACAAATTATGAGTGATCTACAAAAAGAAAAAGAAGACAGAGATGTTGTTCCAGCAACAAAATACGATCAAAGTAGGAGAAAAATAGATGCTTCTGACTAAAGTTAGGCTAAATAATTTTGGAGTGTATCGAGATAGAAATGAATTTGATTTTAGAACTACTAAAGACAAACCCATTATTCTAATTGGAGGAACTAATGGTGCAGGAAAAACCACTCTTTTTGAATCTGTAATGCTCTGTCTATATGGACAAGATTCCTTTGAGACTAGAACCAGTCAGAAACAATATCATCAAAAAATTTCTCGCTCAATACATCATATTTTAGGTACAAAAAGAGCAGCGGATGAGGCATCAATTATTATAGAATTTCAATTTGCACATGCAGGAAAAGTATTTGAATACCAAGTAATGCGAATATGGCAAAACAATGAGGGAAGTATTGATGAAACACTATCAATTAAAAAAAGAAAACTAGGAGAAGAAAAATTTTCCAAATTAGATTCATTAGAAGAATCAGAATGGCAGACATTCATTGATCAGATGCTTCCTAAAAGAATTACAAAATTATTCTTTTTTGATGGAGAAAAAATTCAAAACATTGGAGACTCTGGCGAAGAAGACAAATACATAAAATCATCATTTGATACCTTGCTGGGTCTTGATTTAATAAGACAACTAATTGATGATATCGGAATTAATGTTTTGAGAAATTCTGACGGAGAAACAAAGAAAATTTTAGATGAAATAGAAATAAAGAGTAAAGAGAAACAAGAGTCAGAAATAAAATTGGAAAGAATATTAGATAAACAAGCATCATTGAAATCACAAATTTTATCTTTGCAAAAAAAACTCGATGTTCAAGAAGAACAATTCAAAAAACTAGGTGGAAATTTTGCCACAAAACGAGAAAGCATATATGAAAACAAAGCAAAGTTTGAGACAAAAATTGAAGACATTGAAAAACAAATGAGAGTATTGTGTAGCACCACTTTACCTTTTAGTCTAATTCCAAAACAAATGCAGGAACTAAAAGATCAGATTTTACTAGATCAGAAAAAAATTCAAGACAAATATGAAAAAGAGATTTTGGAGAAAAATTTCAAAGAAATAAATGCAAAATTGAATTCAAAAGAATTCATGTCTGATAAAGATTCAAAAATAAAAAATGCATTTACAAAAAATATTCAAGAAATATTTGAAAATAAACTAGAATCAATATCACAAATACTTGAATTATCATACAATTTTTCAACACATGATATGGAGCAAATTATTGCAATGGTAGACAATGTTAATAATAATGCTGAAAAGCAAATAAAATCACTTGCAAAATCACACAATATTTTGATGAACTCCATTGAACTCAATAAAATTAGTCTTGAGAGTGCCCCCAAAGACGATGAAATCGGACCTATTTTCTCAGAATTGACTAAAACTAGTCGTGAAATAGGCGAATTAGAAAACGAGCTCGATACATTACAAACACTGGAAGCTCAAGAAAAATCTCTAATCATGATCCTAAACTCTAAAATTCGGTCAAATCTAACTAAGAGAAATGCCGACAAAAGAAGACTTGCGGGACTGGAATTGGCTCCAAAAATTCAAGATGCACTAGAAGACTATACTCAGATTCTTAGAGAAAAGAAGCTCAAACAATTAGAAGATTACATTTTAGAAGGGCTTGAAATGTTACTTCATAAAAAAGACTTTATTCAAAAAGTAATAATTGACAAGGAAACATTTGAGATCAAATTATTCAAAGGAAATGATGATGAAATTACAAAAGACATGTTATCTAAAGGAGAACTGCAAATGTATTCTACTGCAATTGTTCGCGCACTAGCAAAAACCTCTGGCAGACCTTTACCATTTATGATAGACACTCCTCTTGCAAGACTAGATGAAGAGCATAGAAGTAGTCTAGTAGAGAATTTTTATCCAAATGCATCACATCAGACAATAATATTATCAACAGATTCCGAAATCAATTTTGAGCGATACAAACAACTGCTACCATACATTTCAAAATCATTTGTAATCCAGTATAACTCAACCGATGGTAAGACCATAAGACATGAGAAATATTTCTTTGATAAAAAAGGAGAGCGTCTAATTGAAGTTCAGTAGAGTCGTAACAAGCACTAGATCACAGAAAAATTTAGGAATTATGAGAATAAAGACAGGACTTACACCAAATATTCTACTTCGATTTGCATTTTGCATGTCATTAAATGATCCATCAATTCCAAATCCTGATGAATTCAATCAAGAAGGATCTGAATTGACACCTGCAGTTTTGTTTGAAGAGTACGAACAAATCTATCTAGCATTGATGTTGAACAGACTCAAAAAAGACAAACTAGACCCAGAGATCTATTTGCATAAAATGACACGTGCACATTTGAATCGTGGAGTGATAACACTTTCCCCCCGAATCAATGATTTGTCGAATTTTTATGAACTAGTCAAAGAGGAGCGAAATGCCTGAAATTTCTTATCCAATTTACCTAGATTCACATTCGACCACGCCTGTAGACCCACGTGTATTTGAAGAAATGAGACCATATTTTACAGAAAAATTTGGGAATGCATCCAGTCTTGATCATTCTTTTGGATATCATGCATCAGTTGCAGTACAACAATCTCGTGAAAATATTGCAAAATCAATAGGAGCAAGTATGGATGAGATTGTATTTACGTCAGGGGCTACAGAGTCAGATAATTTAGCTTTGATTGGAGTAATGAAGCGAAATAAAGACAAAAGAAAACACCTCATCACATCTCAAACAGAACATAAGGCAATACTAGATACTGCAAGACATTTAGAAGAAATAGGATACAAAGTAACTTATCTTCCAGTTGACGAATTTGGTCAAGTAAATCCTGAAGAATTAAAATCTGCAATAACAAACGATACAGTTCTAATTTCAATAATGTTTGCAAATAATGAGATCGGAACTATAGCTAATGTCGCAGAGATTGGAAAAATTGCTCATGAAAATAATGTATATTTTCATACTGATGCAGCACAAGCAGTAGGACATATTCCTATTGATGTTAAGAAATTAAATATTGATTTGATGTCATTTTCGTCTCATAAAATTTATGGTCCAAAAGGAATAGGTGCACTTTATCTTCGAGGAATATCGCCAAGAGTAAAACTTGATCCTATTGTGTATGGAGGAGGGCAAGAGAAAGGAATGCGTTCTGGTACATTGAATGTTCCAGAAATTGTGGGATTTGCAAAAGCAATTGAGATTGCAAATAATGAGATGGAAACTGAGAACGTTAAATTTAAAATTTGGACAGACTCTATGATAAAAGAATTTTCCAAAAATGATGGAAAACAAAATGGGCATCCAACAAATAGATTAATGCATAATCTCAATGTTAGGTTTGATGGAATTGAAAGTAAGGCCATAATTAATTCAGTCTCAAAAAAACTAGCAATTTCAGCTGGGTCTGCATGTACAACTCAGGCAGTAGAACCATCCCATGTCTTGTTAGCATTGGGTTTAACTGAAGAACAAACTCATTCATCCATTAGAATCGGATGCAGTAGATTCAATACGGATGAAGAAATTCAGATTGTAATTGATGAAATTCGTAAATGTGTAGAATCTTTAGCAAAAATTCAGATTTAAAATAATGAAAAAATTATGAATAGTTTATGAAAACATTATATATGACCACAAAAAGAGAGCAAACCTGACATCTAATACAACTATCAGTGAAAAAATTAAAAATAAAATAGATAAATTAATGCAAGATCCAAAAGAAAGAAAATTTCTCTATGAAATATTGGAAAGAGAATTAACGTATGGCGCACAAATAGAAGATCTTAAAGTAAAAAGAGAATTCAAATTAATTTTAGATCAGCATTTCCCATTTAAAGAGAATGAAAAAAATGGCTGAAGATATCAGATTAATCTCTATAGAATTAAACCATTACAGACAGTATTACGGTGAACAGTATATTGATTTTTCATCAAGGGAAGAAGGGTTTACAACTTTACTTGGTAAAAATGGTGAAGGGAAATCAAACTTATTAAATGCAATAAGTTGGTGTTTCTACAAAACTGAACCTCATGGAAAAAAACAGATGAACGTGGGAGTTCCAATATTCAATTTAAAATACATGAAAGAAGTGGAAAAAGGACACACAGCTAGATTGTCTGTGAAAATTTTATTGCAAAAAGGGAGGGAGCAATATCAAATTTCTCGAGTATTAACAGTACTAAAAGGAGAGTTAGAATATGACGAATTATCTGATGGGACAAAAGTTATGCGTATTGCTACTTTTGCAGATGATAAAGTTCCATCAGGATGTGAAATTTTACCTGAGCAATCAAGTTTTGTAGTGAGTAAAAAAGGCGATCATGACTTTGATTTTCATGACGTGTCATCTCAAATTGATCCTGAAACAAAAATGAGAGAAATCTTACCTGAGGATCTATCTGTTTTTTATCTACTAGATGGGGAATTCTTAGAAGGATTTTGGAATAAACCTGAAAAAATTGAACAAGGAATCGAACAAATTTCTCAATTACATTTGCTAAAATCAACTATGGAACATATGCAAAAATTAAGTGTTCCATCAAAGGGACTTGGTAAAGATACAGATCACATTACAAAACAGATCCAGGTATTGAAATGGTATGAACAATCAAAAGATGTAAACGGAAAAGATGCGTATTCAGATGAAATAAGATGGAAAGACAATCCCGAAGAAGATGATCAATTATATCATACAACAGGAAAAGAACGAATCAATGATTTAAAACACGACATTTCTAAAATGGAAAATAGATTAAAAGCAATTTCACGTGAAATTGGAAATGTAAGCATAGGCAGTATCAAGGTACTCAAAGAAGAATACGACAACATCAGCAAGGAGTTTGATGATGCAAAAGACATAAGAAAAGATGCTGAAACTACATATCGTACAAGTTTAGTTAATGAAAGTCCATATTTGTTTTTGAAAGGAGCTATAGAAAAATCACTAAAAATAATAGAAAGCCACCAAAAAAAGGGAGATCTTCCAAATGAAACAAAAGAGACATTTACTAATGATCTTTTAGAACGTGGCACATGTATTTGCAATACGGATTTGACATCAAAAGTAGAAAACGGAAAAGAAACAAACAAAGCTAGAACATATGTTGAAGAAGCACGAAAGATTATTTCTGAGGATGTAGGATTAGATATTGCAGTAAAAATGAGGTATGAGTTTAGGCATAAAATAATTGATGATTATAACACATTTTTAAAAACACAATTTGCCAGACCACGAGAAAATTTCAGTAAAATTGATACAAAATGTGATGATTTGAACACGAAATTAAAAGGGATTAGTTCAAAGATGGGGAATGCAGGAGATGGCAAAACAACAGAATTAATCAAAGAACAAGATTATCTTCTAGAATTAATCAAAGACGCTGAGGCACAAATTGTAAGAGAGCAATTAACTCTTACAAACAATCAAAAAACATTAGGAGATTTGAAAATTCAATTAGAAAAAACAATCACTAAAAATGAGGCGGCAAAGAAAATAAATCATGAAATAAAAATTTGGGATAAAATGGTAAAACATCTCAATGATATTTATGAAGAATTAAAAGAAGAAATCAGAATTGGAGTTCAAGAAAAAACTTGGGAGATATTCACTGAGTTACTAGACAATTCAGCAGAATTTGTCAAATTTAGAATAAATCCTGATTACACAGTAGTACTATTAGATCAATACAGTGGTAACAAAATTATAGATATTTCTGCAGGACAAAGTTTGATACTCACACTTGCTTTTGTGGCAGCGCTTAGAGAACCTACTGGATACAAGTTTCCACTAGTGATTGATTCACCTTTAGGGAAGATAGATGGCAGTATAAGATATAACATTGGAAACAAAATACCAGATTATCTTCCTGATGATCAGATCATATTTTTAGCTACAGATACAGAATATGTTGCAAGAATTCCATTGGATTCAGATGAACCAGAACGAGAAGTAATTCCATTTGGAACATTATTAGAGAGAAAAATTCCAGTAAAGTATTTTAGAATTAAAAAAGGAATTGATGGAAATTCAACAATTTCTCCTGGCAAATTAGAATATAACAAAAATAAGGATGGATGGGAGGTAGTGCCTATTGTCTAATGTAGAGATAGAATTTCCTTGGGTAAATTATGGTGCAAGTGATAAAGAACGAAAAACAAGAATGACAGAATTAATTACTCAAAACTGGTCTCCTTTCAACGGCTATGATATAGCTGCAGTCTTTATTTTTTGCATGTCTTATGCATGGGCTAAAGACAAAACACCAATTTCTCCACCCAAAGGTTCTGGGTCTATACCTCCGTCTGCATTCAAAAAAGAAATGCGTGATTTAATGCGTGCATTAGCAATTGCAAAAACGGGAGATTTGGGAATCATTAAAAAATCTAGTGGCAATGGAGGATATGTTAGAATTTGTGAAGACTATGCATCCGCAGGTTTTGATGAAGTATACAATAGAATAAAAAACAGAGATAGTTCTATCTCTGCAGAAAATATTCTAAATGAAATATTAAATGAAGTAGAATCTAAAAGAGCAGAAAATTAAGTAATACTTTCTATATAATCATCATCCAATATATCTAAATCAATATTGAATATTCTTGCCGCATCTCGGATTCTATCTATTGCGTCGTTTTTATTTCTCGCAATTCTCGCAAATTCCTTATGTCGTAAAAGCTCTCTTGCAATCAATTTACGTTCATTTTTTGATATATCATCATCATGATTGGGTATTGGAGGAGTAACTATAATATCATAAATTGTTGCATGAGTTTTTCCAGTTTTTGAACTTTTTCTTAGTACTCTACCTCTTCGTTGAATGTATTGTTTTGGATTACCTGAACTTGCCATAAAAATCCCCGTTTTAACAGAAGGGATATCCACTCCTTCATCAAGACATTTTACAGCAGTTACACAATGAAAATGTTCATTTGCTAAATTATGCAGAATTCTGATTCGATCTTTTGTAGGATCCTCCCAAGTTACAGAATCACTAACAATATGTCGTTCAGAAAGAATCTGTTTTACTCTTTCAAGTTGTCTTGGAGAATCAAATGGTTGTATTGATGAAGGATTATTGGTACAGTAAATCAGAGTTTGAGATAAATGATTTCCCAATGTGTCTAAAATTTCTCCCAATGCATGATACTTGTTTTCAGCATTTGCCACTAAATCTGCACGACGTAATTCAGGATTATTGTCATCTTCTTTTTGAGGATATTTAGCCCTATTTCCTATTTTTCTAGCTATTTGTGCAGTCAAATTTTGATATTCATCCATTTCTTCAGAATTCAATGAGACATAATATTGAATATAGTCATAAGGACACAAGATATCTCTTGCAATAGATTCTTCTAAATCCAATGTAAAAACAACACCTCTAAAATAATCAGATATTATTTGACTGCCATCAGGATCATAATGTCTTATTGGAGTAGCACTCAATCCTAATCTAAAATCATAATCTTCGAGTAAAGTGTCAAATGATGATTCAGTAGTTATATTATGTACCTCATCCACAATCAAAAATTTTTTTTGCGTTTTTAATTTTTAGAATTTTTTCTTTAAAATCATCAGAACCAAGTGTGTCATGAGTTGTAAAAATTATGAAATGATTTGTAATGTAATTTTTGTTCCTAGAAGTGGAATGTTAAAATCATTTAGAATTAATTCAAATTGCTTTCTCCAGTTTGAATAATCACTATGACAAGTCACAGATGGAATGATTTGTAATTTTTCCTCCTCTTTTACCCCATGAGAATAATCCTTAATTTCCGCATTCCATTGCTCAACAAGATGTTTTTGAGGACAGGCAATTATAGTAACAGACCTTTCATTTGATTTTTGTATTTCACGAATGCATCCAAAGGAAGTAAATGTTTTACCCGTACCTGTAGCCATGGCAAACATTCCTCGAAAATCATTATCAATCCAAGCATCTCTAGCATCTTTTTGATATGGAAATAATTCAAATTGGATTTTATTTTTTGATTTACGTGTAATTTCTTCTACTTTTTTTATAGTTTCTTGATATTCTTCAGTAGATTTTGGTCTAATTCTTAGAAGATGTTCTTCTACATCTTTTGGAATGGGATAACAGATACTTTTTCTTCACTATCATTCCACAAATCATTGAATGTTATTTGATCATTGGCAATAGCATTAGCATGGGTCTGATCATTCCAACTACAAAATACTTTGAAATTTTCAACATTTTTACTCGAATCACTATCTGTTTCATTTACTGAGCCTGAAAAAGAAATTTTTTCACCGTTTCTATAGTGTATAATGCCAATTTTTTGATGATATAATCCAGGGCTTTCGTCTGGGACTGCTATTTTAATTTCAAGTTGCGGTACACCATCAATTTCATTTGTTAACATATATGCCATTAATTTTGCAAAATGTATTTTTAATTTATCAGGATCATTTTTCAAATCTTCAAGAAAAAATTCCTGAAAGAATACTTTCCCTAGCTTGAACACTTTGCTCAAAAATTTTCTTATCCATTTGGGATAAATTGGGACTAGTGATCAATTCTATCCTGCCGTTGTTTTCTATAAATTCGAAAATCTCATTTGCGGCATTTGCAAATGACGTTGATGAAAAGTATCCAGATAATCTTTGGTATTTTTCACAGTTTGAAAGTGCAGGCTTGTAAAAGTTTTCTATCAAATCATCTTTTGAGGAATTCCAGTCTAATTTGGGATTAAATGCTCGCTCTAACATAATTTTTTCCTGTCAAGTTTGTTCAAATAACAGAACAAAGATTCATCATTCAATTCTTTTCATTCCTCCCTTTTCTGACCTAGTTGTTCTTTGTAAAATGAAGTTCTTGGTTTTTGTCTAACCCTAAAATTACAACATTTACAAATCAACCAATAGAATCTTTTACTGCATTTGAGCCATCTTTGCGGATATAACCATTATGATCTAGCCAAACGTCACATGTCTGACAACGGGCTTGATCTGATTCATATCTGCCAACTCTAAAAGGCTTTTTGATCCGGTAATCTTTACAAATACTCATACATACTCTCATTGGATTAGCTGGACTTATCATGATACAAAAGATAGACAGAGATTGTTTTTACATGTTTAGAATAAGCGGCTTCCTAGAAATCATCAAGATTTTACCTAATTGCAGATCAAACTGATCATCAGGATCCATCAACAGTTACATGTTTCCATTCCATGAAATACAAATACCAACGCATGATGAATACAATGTGCCAGATTCTAAAAAAACGAATGTCCCATTGTTTTTGCACCACAAGTCAAAGCATGCATTTTCAGTACATCGGCACATCATACTGCCAGTCCTTAGACAGCATGAGTCAGAAAGCTACGAATCGTCTGTTGAATGGCTGGACATGGCAACAGGGATTCCAATTTCATTGAATCTAAAAACAATTCTGCATTTTACAGCATTGCAAAAGGCAGCTGAAAGATTAAGCGGTATTTTACTGCATGTTGCAATCGGCAGATTCATTGGAATTGTTTTGCCAGATAAAATATTTGCAGGAGCAGATACGACAGGGTTTGAAACTAGACATACTGCACCATATTAACATACAGGTGCAATCTCGGGCATGCATTTACAAAAATGTCCGCAGAATCAGATAAGAAATCGTAGCTGGTTTGTGCAGTTTGTGATACAACATCATGCAGCATCACATGACACCAAACATTTCCCAAAACCATTCTCACAAATGCTTGATGTGACTCCTATGAATACAATGGCATTAGACAAGGGAATGCTGAACAATCCACAAAATGATTGGAGATGAAAATGTAATTTCTATGATTCCTACAAGAAACATAGTTGATACGATAGGTACGAATACGTGGAAGATATGGAAAACGGATGAAGAGACAGTTTGATGAATCATCATACCATCAGAGAAACAAGACTGAAACAATATTTTCTGTAATCAAGAGAGGGTTCGGATCTGAGATCGAATCCTATAATTCCGCGAGAGAAAAGGAATTACTCTGTCGTGTGTTGGCTTGTAATTGTCACATAATCAACTCGTCTTAGAACTAACCATTTGGACAATATTTGGGGATCAACTGGATCTGTGAATAATGCAGTTTAGGGCAACCCTGTGCAATTTCAAGAATTAACAAACAACGGGATGCCAAAAAACCGCACATTCCAGAACCAGCCAATGCGGGACGTCCACGTAGCAATGCATGATGGTCCCCAATGGAATCATCTGCGTTTTGGTGTCAAGATGCAAGCGGAATGAGATGCAAAAACATACGGTGATGATTCAACTGTCAATCCAAGATTGCGCAAACGCAGCAAAAAGGAGTTTGGAAAAAGATTCTCAGATGTGCAATCAAATCAGCATCCAAGCAAGGAAAAATCAACTTAGAAAAAATATCGATTGATTCATCGTCAATTCCCTCCAAAAAAGGGGCGACGTGATCGGATTTGACGGTTCAAGAGAGTCACAGGCACGAAATTACACGTTGCAGTAGACGGTACCGGCCTGCCAGTATCAATCGTAATGAGCCCTGCAAATGAGCATGACAGTACGAAATTCATAGACGTGATGGAATCAATTTCGGATTTTGCAGATGATTCCATGATGGAACAGATAGTTTCAGTCTATGCAGACAAGGGATTACGATTCAAACCAATCCGCAGTTATGCAAGATCAAGAAACATCATTCCGTGCATTCCTTTTAGAAAAAACAGCAGGACGGCAGATGATGATGCGGGCAAGGACAGTTACAACAGGACAAGATTCGTAGTGGAGAGGTTCTTTGCCTGGCTGAAAAACGGGTTTCACAGAACAAGAATAAGATATGAAAGAAACGCGGGAAATTATCCCGGGCTGGTTAGCATTGCATCATTTTTGATGCATTGCAGGGTTTTAAGATGAGTTGATTGTGATAAGTTGTGTGTTGATTCTTTCAGTGTGGAAATGAAAATGTGGGATTTTAGAAACTAGTCGTCTGTAGCAAGATCATCTAAGATTTTAGAATACTTCTCGATGAGTTCATCTGTGATTTTTTCATGTTTTGGGCTCATACTTGTTCATCCTTTTTGAGATATATAAAAACAACTGCTTCATAATGGTTGGCTCTAGGTCACGCCTATGTTTCTTGATCTCACTCAACATTTTTCTTAGTTCTGCATTTTCTTCTTCTGGCCCAATATCTAATTCATAAACCATTATCACGCAGAAATGTTCCTGCTGCAATGATCGAGGTTCTTCTGTTGCCATCAAAGAATGCCTGAATCCAAGGAATTGCCGCCATTATGGCAGCTGCTTTTTGAATCAAATCTTCTTCGATGTTTCCTGAATTGCCATACTCGCTTACTTTAGGTAATACCTGAGCAAGATTTTGAGGAACAGTCTCGATATAGACTACTTTGCCAGTTCTCTCTTTTTCTCTTAAGAGAACTTTTTCATTTGTTTCAATTAGAAAATTTTCATTAATTTCCATTACAATTCTATCATCTGATGTCATAATTTTTACACAAATTACAACGTTATAATCTCAACTGAGTTTGTTTTTATCTGACTTTACTACCTGCTCTTCAAATCTTCCTTTAGTTTGTCTCTAAAATATTATAGAAAATCATCTTTAGAATTCTCGTAAATTTTTCATGTCTACTTGAATTCAATTCTTGAACGCATAACTCTGGGACTGACTTGCACGTACTCCTCTGAAATTAATTTTTTGCTCTCTCATGTGTGATGGAACTTAAAAGGAAGTAGTGGTTTGGATGGAATTTGAATTCTAATTCTCTTATCGAAAATTTATGCATTAGTGTAACACTTTGGTTTACATTATTTCTTTAAGCATATGCTTTCAATTGAAAATCTCCAAGTCATTAATTTTTCAATCAATATTATGGTAGAGTTGATGATTTCCAACAAAATATGTTCCTGAGATATGACTATCTTGTAGTTACGTTGTGGACAATTATTTTTTAATCTATAGTGAAGTCTGTTGTATCACCTCAAAACTAAAAAAACTCTTGCTGTACTTGATTGAATTAGGCTCAATTGATTCCCCCAATCAGTCTAAACATTTCTGCATACATCTCACATTGATGAACAGACCATACAATACCCAAGTCGTGTCTCTGCTTAAATAACACGCTGTCATTTCTTTTTCTTTGGATTAATTGTCTCTCATTTTCCATATTCCACTTTCCTATTCTTTTTGCGGTCTCCTCAAAATCAAGATCCTCTTCTTGCCACTTGATTTATCTTATGACATACTTTGCATTTTTTTGGCAATATTGCATAGCTCTTCCTTTGAATTGGCACTAAAACAATTCTTGATTATTTCCCCTGCAAGAGTAATGCCGCCTCTTTCTTGTTTTGATTTCATGAAACGAAGCCAGTCACGGACAATCTTTGCAATCTTTGATGACTGGTTAGTTTCCTCCTCATTTACTATCTCTGAAATCATGTTGGTCTTCTGCACGTAATCTGACCCCAATTGTATTTCCTCGTTTCATGATGATAATCAACTCATCCTAAACCGATCATTTTGTAAATAATTCATGACAATCGGGATCCAAGAATGGCTCTGCTGATGCATCCTTCATGGTTCACAAAGAGATGTCAGACGTTCAATGGAACACGGTTGCATCACATCTGCCAAAGCCTGCAAAAACTGGCAGGCCGGGATGCAATGGCAGAACACAACCAACTGAATATCGTTTGTCCTAACAACCGGCTGCAGGTGGGCAGACATGCCGGACAGATACGGCTCAAAATCCACCGCGCATCTGAGATTCTCAGAGCTGCAGCAAAAGGGAATATGGAAAAGGATTCTGTCAGGACTGATCAAATCCGCACACAGACAGGGAAAAATCAGCCTGCAAAAAAATATCGATTGATTCATCGTCAATTGCCGCCAAAAAGGGGGGACAAAACAGGATATGACGGGTTCAGGAAGATCCTGGGCACAAAAATACACGTTGCAGTAGACGGGACAGGACTGCCAATCTCAATCAGGGCCAGCCCTGCAAATGTCCATGACAGTACGAAATTCATCGATGTGTTGGAAAACATCTCAGAACTTACAGGTGATGATCTGATACGGCAGATCATCTCAGCGTATGCCGACAAGGGATACGATGCGGCATGCATCAGAGACTATCTGAGATCCCATGGGATTGACTGTTGCATTCCATACAAAAGGAACTCAAGGAACGTTGCACAGAACAGGAATCAAAGACATCATGGCAAGGCAGGGTTTGTCGTAGAGCGGTTCCTTGCCTGGCTCAAGTGCGGGCTTCACAGGACGGCAGTCAGATACGAAAGGAACTGTGATGACTGTCTCGGGTTTGTGTATCTGGCATGCGTCATGATGTATTGGAGGGTTTTAAGGATAAGTTCAATATAATTAACTTGTCTTAAAAACCAACCCTTCAGACGATATTTGATGATCGTTTGGATCCACGAGCTGTTGGTTTCCAAGCTGTACGTGAAATTCACCGAGATGACAGACAATGGGATGTGATGGAACCGTTGCTGCCAAAAGCTGCCGCCACAGGACGTCCAAGAGGCAACGACCGAACGGTCTTAAACGGAATCATCTGCGTGCCGGTTTCCGGATGCAGGTGGAGTGAGATGCCAAAGACATGCGGTGTTGGTTCAGCTGCCAACCCAAGGCCAAGAGGATGGCAGGAGTTTGGCATATGGAAAAAGACTTTGGGACGTGCAATCAAATCCGCACATAAGTCGGGCAGGATTGACCTGCAAAAAACATCGGTTGACTCATCACCAGTTCCCTCCAAAAGGGGGGCAATGTGATCGGATTTGTCGGGTTCAAGAGTCACGGGCACGGAATTGCATGTTGCAGTGGACGGTACCGGCCTGCCGGTATCAATCGTAATGAGCCCTGCAGACATTCACGACG